>NZ_JBNAFY010000002.1:0-370749 GCF_049800915.1 Amaricoccus macauensis | reverse complement strand
CAGCGCGGGGCGGCCTTTGCCGCCCGAATTGCGCGCGCAGGTGCGCGCACGGGAGCTTTTATCTGGCGCATGCCTGTTGGCATGCGCCGACTGCTCTCCAGGTAAGCTTGTCAGTATGAAATCATTGGACGCGCAATCGTCGGTCCACTAGCCTCGTCCCACACGAAAGAGTTCGACGCAGCCATGTGCACCGTTCTGGGAAGATGTCCGGGTCATCCTCATGCGAAGGCCCATGCGTGGTGGCCACCGCCTCGGTCGGCCTGACCCGACGCATCCGACATCTCAATCCAGCCAGAAAGCACGAACATGGACCCTGTTCTGAACATTGGGGCCGATGGCCTCGAAATCCGTTGGCCCGACAGCACCGTCGGGAAATTTCCCTATATCTGGTTGCGCGACACCGATCCCTCCGGGTTTCACCCGCAGACCGGCGAGCGCGCCTTTGATCTCACGAGCGTGCCGCTCGACATCACGCCGGAGCGGGCCGAGCTTGATCCGGGCGCGCTGCTGATCACCTGGCCCGGCGCGGGGCATCCGAGCCGGTTCGATCTCGACTGGATCAAGGCGAACCGCCCCGGCCAACCGCGTCTCGATCCCGCCGATATCGCTGCCATCGCCTGGAAGGCCGATCTTGGCGCGGAGGGCATTCCGCGCGCACCGGCCGATGAGGTCATGCGCTCGGACGCCGCCCTTGCCCACTGGCTGGGCCAGACCCGGGCCTACGGGCTTTCCATCGTCGAAGGCCTCGCGGACAGCACCGAGGCAGGCATGGATGTCGCCCGGCGCGTCGGCCACCTGCGCGAGACGAATTTCGGACTGACCTTCGAGGTGGTGAACAAACCCGACCCGAACAACCTCGCCTACACGTCGGATGCCCTTCCGCTGCATACGGACCTGACGAACCAGGAGCTGCCACCCGGCTACCAGTTCCTGCATTGTCTCGCCAACGAGGCCGAAGGCGGTGGATCGGTCTTCTGCGACGGTGTCGCCGTGGCCGAGGATCTCCGGGCGCGAGATCCCCAGGCTTTCGATCTGCTTACGACCGTCTCGGTGCCGTTCCGCTTCCATGATGCCGAAACCGACATCCGGGCGCGCAAGACCGTGATTGCGCTCGATGTGCGCGGGAATGTCTCGGAGATCTGCTTCAACGCCCACCTCGCCGACATCGTCGATCTCGACCCCGACCTGATGATGCCCTTCTACCGCGCCTATCGGGGCTTCATGGGGATGCTGCGGGATCCGGCCTATGCCGTTTCCCTCAAGCTCGGTTCAGGGGAGATGGTGGTCTTCGACAATCGGCGCGTGCTTCACGGCCGCGAGGCGTTCAACCCCGCAACCGGCTACCGGCACCTGCATGGGTGCTACGTCGATCGGGGCGAATGGGACAGCCGCATTCGCGTGCTTGCGCGCAAGGCGGCCTGAGACTTCCGGGGCGCGGGCGCGATTGCCCGCGTCACCTCATGCGAGCGGCACGACCCGAACTTCGGAGCCGTTCGCGGAAAGCGCAATCTCGCCGCGCTTCAGCCGCATGGCATCGCGCCCGAAGACCTCGTTGCGCCAGCCATGGAGCGCGGGCACATCGGGAAGATCCTCATTCGCGATCAGGTCGAGATCCGCAGCGGAGGCCACCAGCCGCTGCGCCACCCCTTCCGAGTCCGAGCGCGCCTTGAGCAGCACCCGAAGCAGATCCCCCAGTGCCTCGCTGCCGGACTTGCGGCCGTTCCCCTCGCGCGGTTCCGGAATTTCCGAAGGCGTCAGGTCCTTTGCCGCAGAGATTGCGGCCAGAATTCCCTCGGCAATGTCGCCCTTGCGGGCATCGCGCAGGAGCAGACGGGATTTTCCCAGATCCTCCAGCGTCGCCGGGCGCGCTGCGGCCAGTTCGAGCAGCGCATCGTCCTTGAAGATCCGGTTGCGCGGGACATTGCGCACCTGCGCCATGGTTTCGCGAAACCGCGCCAGTTCCTTCATGGCCGCAAGGAATTTCGGCGAGTTCGAGCGCGTCTTCACCCGCATCCAGGCATCCGCGGGCTCGGTGCGATAGGTCTCGGGATCGAGCAGAACCGCCAGTTCCTCTTCCACCCATGCCGCGCGCCCGCTCTTCTTCAGTCCCGCCGCAAGCACCTCGTAGATCCTGCGCAGGTGGGTCACATCCGCCAGCGCATATGTTTTCTGCGCGTCCGTCAGGGGGCGGCGGCTCCAGTCCGTGAACCGGGACGACTTGTCGATCTTCGCCGCCGCGATCTGACGCACCAGGGTCTCGTAGCCGACCTGATCGCCGTAGCCGCAGACCATCGCGGCGACCTGGGTATCGAAGAAGGGCTGCGGGATCACGCCGGCATTGACCTGAAAGATCTCCAGATCCTGCCGCGCGGCGTGAAAGACCTTGACGACGTTGCGGTTGCGGAAGAGCTCGTAGAGCGGCTCCAGCGAAAGGCCATCCGCCAGGGTGTCTATCAGCACCGCGCCGTCATTCCCCTTGCCGGGACGGGCAAGCTGAACGAGGCAGAGCTGGGCGTAATAGGTCCGCTCCCTGAGAAATTCCGTATCCACCGTCACATAGGGCACATCGGCACAGGTCTGGCAGAATTCGGCGAGCGAGGCGGTATCTTCAATCAGATTCAATCAGGTGCTCCATAGACACTTCCAAGGGCACCATTCTCGAATCCGATACGATCTGCATCTGATGGCCGGCACATCGGCTCTCCTGCAAATTCCGTCAAGAAAAACCGGAAAAGGAACAAGAGGATACCACTTTGAGGACCGACTTGTGCCACAAGTCGATTGCCAAGGCAAATATTGCGTCAGATTGCGCACCGGCACCGGCGAGTGTCCGCCTCAGGCCACCCCTGCAAGTGCCCGCTCCCGTCTCTGGCCGATGGCGCGTTCGTCGAGCCAGGCATTGATCCGCCACACTAGGCTCTTCCAGGAAGGATCGAGCGGCAGCCCGTGCGCCACGCCGCGGATCAGCTCGGTTTCCGCGCCATAGGTGAGCCCCAGTGCCCAGAGATCCGTCACCGGAACGAAGGCATCCTGATCGCCCAGTACTGCCAACATCGGCGTGAGCCGCGCAAGGGGCCAGGCCGGCAGATCCCAGGTCAGACCGTCGAACAGCGCGCGTGGGCTCTCGGGCGTCAAAGGCGTCCCGATAAATTCCATGATCCAGTCATCCGGTGTCTCGGGCGTGAAGAGGGCCCGGCGGATCATGTCGATCCCCAGGAGATCGCCCGCCCCCGCCTGGACCACCAGCGTCGCCGCCAGCACATCCGGGTAGCGGGCCGAAAGCTGCCAGAACGAGGGTGCAAGGCCACAGGGTCCCGGCGAGGAGACGAGAACCGCCCCCGAGACGCGACGCCGGGCGGCCAAGTGCTGCGCGATGAGCCCACCGAAGGAATGCCCCACCACCACGGGGCGTCCGCCCAGATCTTCCGCCGCCGCCATCGCGGCATCGACATAGTCCCGAAGCGTCGCCGGCCCCTTGGTCGGCCCGGGCAGGCGCGGCACAGAGACCTTGTGACCACGCTGCGCGAACCAGGGCGCAACGAAGGTGTTCCAGACCTCCGGCCCCGAGAAAGCCCCGTGAAGAAAGAGAATTGGCGGTTGTTCCGTCATGTCGCATGCTCCCGTTGCGATGATCTACCCCGAAATTTCCGCAAGTGTCGAGCCACACCCCCCGTTGAAACCGACGCGACCGACCACAGGTTTAGCAGCATAGGGGGATGCCAGCACACATTCCAATGTGGTAGCGTGCCCTTCCGAAGGCGCATAACGACCCAGAGGAGGAAGAAACGATGAACATGACTTCTGTCGACGATTACGCCAACCGCCTCTACAGCGCGCATGGCGACCGTGCAGAATATGAAGCGGCCCAGAAGGCGAAGAGCTGCGAGGAAGCAGGTCACGCCGATGAGGCCGAACAATGGCGCAAGGTCCGCGAGAAGATCCGGATCCTTCGCGGCCCGAACGTGAGCTGACAACGGGCCTCCGTTGTTGACCCAAACGCCTCCCGGCCCTCGGGAGGCGTTTTGCGTCGGCTCTCAGGTCGCGGAAGACGCCTGCTTGCTCCGTTGCAGGATGAAGAGCCCCGAGACCACGATCAGCCCCGATCCGAGGAACATCGCAAGCGTCAGCCCCTCCCCGAAGAAGAGCACGCCCAGTGCGATGCCGAAGATCAGCCGCGTGTAGCGGAAGGGCGTGACGGCCGACACCTCGCCGGTGCGCATCGCCTTCATCAGCCCCGCATAGGCGCCCGCTCCGACCAGGATCGCCCCGAGCAGGCAGAGCGCAGCACTTTTATCCGGAACGACAAGCGACTCCCCAGACCAGAGCGCGTAGATCGCCCCGGCCACGAAGACGGCGAGAAACCCGTAGAACCCCAGAAGGGCGGTGCCGAGGGAGGCAGGCGCCACGCGGCTCGCCAGATCTCGCCCGGCAAAGCCCAGCATCCCGATCACCGCAAGCATCGAAAGCGGTGAGAAACTGCCCGTCCCCGGTTGAATGATGATCATGACCCCGGCCAGCCCGACGAGAATCGCCGTCCAGCGCCGCCAGCCCACTTGCTCGCCGAGCAACAGAGCCGCCCCGCCGACCACGGCAATCGGCGTCGCCTGCAGGATGATGCTCGTCATCGAAAGGGGCGTGAGCGCAATCGCTAGGGTATAGAAGAGCCGCCCCGTGACCTCGAAGAGCATCCGCAAGAGCATCGGGCGGGAAAGGACCGCACGCACGAAGAGCGGTGCGCCACCCAGCCGCGCGGCAAGGGCAAAGACCGCCGCTCCACCCAGACCGAAGAGCATGAGGATCTGGCCCACCGGCAACGCTCGCGAGGCCCCCTTGATGAAGGCATCCTCGACCGCGAAGGCGGCCATCGCCAGAACCATCCACATGGCACCAGCGAGGTTCGCCCCGCTCCCCAGCCTGATCGCGCTCTCCGCCTGCATCCCGTCCCCCTTCGGCCCGGAACCGGACCGCCCTTCCACGTGCCCCTCTGCCCCGGCCATGCGGCCCGCGTCAATTCCCCGCGGAAAGCGGCCTTCCCGCATTCTCCCTTGATCAGGCCCCGCCCATGGCGCAAGCCTGACGCGAGCGATCCGGAGAAGGACCGAACCTCTTGACGATACCCGATTACCTCGCGCTTGCCGTCTTCCTCGCCTGCTGGCTCAGCCTCGAACCGGCGCTGCGCGTCATCGCGAGCAAATGGCCCTCGGTGACGGGTGACATGATGATCGTGCGGGCCGCCTGGATGCGCCAGCTCCTGCGCCGCAACTTCCTGCTGATCGACGCGCAGATCATCGGCCAGACGATCCACTCCGCCACCTTCTTCGGCTCCGCGAACCTGCTGGTCATCGTAGGCATCGGCGGCGCAGTCGTCTCAGCCTCCGACATGCCCGGCGGCGGCATCGCGCTGCATGGCGGCGCGCTCGAACTGCATGGCTGGCGGGCCTTCCTGCTGCTGGCACCGCTCCTGCGTGGGCTCTTCGATTTCATCTGGTCCGTGCGCCAGCTCAACTATTTCCTGGCCGCGATGGCCGCGAGCCCCCTGCCCGACGAGGAAGAGCAGTTCGACACCTGGTCACCCGCGCTGGCGGCCCTGCTGAACCGGTCGCTGAGCAGCTTCAGCCAGGGCGTGCGCAACTACTACTTCGCCTGCGCCGCCGCCCTCTGGCTGCTCGGCCCCCTGCCACTGGCTGCAGGGGCGCTCGGCGCCACGGCCTTCCTGATCTGGCGCCAGACCCGCTCCGCCACGGCGGACCGCATCCACGAACTGGTCCCCCTCCTGCCCCTGAACCGCAGCGCGGAGAAAAACAAGAAGGTGGAGGACAACGAGGAGCGAACGGAAACCAGCGAGGATCACTCCGCCGCCAGGACCTCCGAAGCGCCGTAGGCCTGCCGCACGAAAGCCGCGAGCCGCTCCGCCATCACCGCGCGCGGCCCCTCGCAGACGTACATGTTGACCTGATACTCCGGCAGCACCGGCAGCGCGCCGCCATGCCGGATGATCTCGCAGCTGCGCGGCACCGATGCCTCGAGTTGCACGGAGATCGCCAGATCCGCCGAAACGCTCGCCTCGACCGCGATATCGGAAATCGAATCGATGCCGTTCTCCCAGGGAATGCCCTCGCGCTCCAGCGCCTCGATCGCCGGACGGCGGAACAGACAGTGACTGACACTCGCGAACCGGACCGGCCTATGGCGCCAGGCCTGCCCGCCCTGGGCGCCGGACCAGACAAGCGGTGACGTGGCAAGCGTCTCCCCACCCGGATCGAGCGCCTCCTCGGTGGCAAGAATGAGGTCCATCTCGCCGCGTCCGATCTGCACCCTCAATCGGCTGGTATAAAGCGAATGGAGCTGCACCCGGATCCTGGGATACTCCGCATTGAACCGCTGGAGAATGCGCGGGACATGGGGATAGATCACGTCATGGGGCACGCCGAAATTGATTTCGCCCTCAAAGGCCTGATTGGTCATCCGCCCCCAGGTCTCGTCATTCATGCTGACCATCTTGCGCGCATAACCGAGAAGCTGATCGCCTGCCACGGTCAACGCGATCTGCCGCCCCGACCGGTCGAGCAGATCCTGCCCGAAGCTTTCTTCGAGCCGCTTGAGTTGCATCGAGACCGCCGATTGCGTCAGGTTCAGCTGCGATGCCGCCTTGGTCACGCCCTTCGCATCGGCCACCGCCACGAAGGACCGGAGGGCGGTTATGTCGAGATTTCTCGGCATATCAATTCCTCTGATGAGATACCGCACAAATATTCGTTTTAGCGATCCCAAGCAAGGGGGTAGCATCAAATGGCGTGATGATTTTCACGCGCAGACCACGAAACACGATGGGAAACCAGATGACAACTACATCTCTCTTGCGTGCGCCCCTTCGCCTGCAACCGGTGATGGCGCTGGCCGACCGCACCATGACCGGGCTGCTCGCCCTCGACAGCCGCTATCGCGAAGCCCGGTCCCTCGCGCGGCTTGAAGATCGGCTGCTCCGCGACATCGGGATCACCCGTGGCCGGGCCGATGCCGAGGCCCGGCGCCTGAAGAAGTTCATCGAGTGAACCGAGAACCGTGCGCGCCTAGCCTTCGACCCGGTCGAGCAATTCGAGGACAGACGGCCCCATTTGCTCGATATTGGCGCGCACGCCAGCGGCGTTCGGATGAATGCCGTCGCTTTGCAGCATCTTCACGGCTTCATCCCGGTTTTCCACTCCCATGATCCCGGCGAAATAGTTCGGATGTAGGATCGCTTCCCGTTCCTCTGCAAGCTCCGCATAGATCTCCGCGAACTCGGTTTGGTAATCCGCCCCGTAGTTAGAGGCCGCGGGCACCGTCGATAGCAGCACGGGCAATCCGTTCGCTTCGAGCGCTTCGAGAATGCCGTCGAGATTGCGGCGCAACTCGCCGAGCGGCAGCCCCCGCAGCATGTCATTGGCCCCGATCAGCACGATTGCCGCGTCAGGATCGTCCGACAGCGCCCAGTCGATGCGCGCAAGACCCCCGGCCGACGTATCCCCCGACACGCCCGCGTTGATGACCTCCACATCCGGCTTGCCGTTCTCCGCCAGCCAGTCCTCCAGTTGCGGCGCGAAGCCCTCCTCCTGTGGCAGCCCGTAGCCCTGGACCAGCGAATCGCCGAAGGCGAGAATGCGGGTCTCCGCCAGGCCCGGTGCGGCCCAGAGAAGCATGATCACGAGCCAGACAGCGCGCTTGCGCACCCATGCCCCTGCCCCATATCTCTCGAGTGAGCGTGTAGAAGAGGTCCGCCCCATATGAGTTCTCCAGTGATTTCGCTGAAAGATGTGTCGCTCACCCTTCAGGGCAACGCAGGCCCGGTCAACATCTTGCGCGAGATCTCGCTGGATATTGAAAAGGGCCAGTCGGTCGGCCTCGTCGGACCATCGGGCTCGGGCAAGTCCTCGCTCCTGCTCCTGCTGGGCGGGCTCGACACTGCCACAAGCGGCACGATCAGCGTCCTGGGCCAGGATTTCACCGGGCTGGGGGAAGACGCCCTCGCCCGCTTCCGCCGGGATCACGTCGGCGTCGTCTTCCAGTCGTTTCATCTCATCCCGATGATGACCGCGCTGGAGAATGTCGCCACCCCGCTGGAACTCGCGGGCGTGCCGGACGCCATGAAGAAGGCCGAGGAGGCGCTGGCGGACGTCGGCCTCGCCCATCGCACCGGGCACTACCCGGCCCAGCTCTCGGGCGGCGAACAACAGCGCGTTGCGCTGGCCCGCGCGACCGTCGGAAAGCCCGAAATCCTGCTTGCGGACGAGCCCACCGGCAATCTCGACGGCACGACCGGCGAGGCCATCGTCCGGTTGCTTTTTGATCTGCGCGACAAGCACGGCTCCACCCTTGTCCTCGTCACACATGCCGACGACCTCGCCGCCCGCTGCGACCGCATCATCCGGCTCCGTGACGGCAGCATCGAGACAGGCGCCCCCGAAACCCGAACCGAGGCCGCCGAATGAGCGCCTCGCCTGGCCTCGCAGCCCGCTTCGCGCTTCGGGAACTGCGCGGCGGCATCCACGGTTTCCGCGTGCTCATCACCTGCCTCGCCCTCGGGGTGGCCGCCATCGCCGCGGTGGGCAACGTGCGCATGGCCATCGAGACGGGCCTCGACCGCAACGCCGCAGTCCTCCTCGGGGGCGACGCCGAGATCGAGTTCAGCTACCGCTTCGCCAACGCCGAGGAACGCGCCTGGATGGAGGTCAATTCCGAAGCCATCTCCGAGCTCGTCGATTTCCGCTCCATGCTCGGCTCCGGCCCCACGGAGGATCCCACCCGCACGCTGGTCCAGGTCAAGGCGGTCGATGACGCCCACCCGCTCTACGGCAGCCTCACCCTCGAAGGCGCCACCGACATAGCCCCCGACATCACCTCCGCCCTCGCTCCCCAAGACGGAACACCCGGCCTTATCGCGGACACCACCCTCATCGACCAGCTCGGCCTCGCCATCGGCGACACGGTCTCCCTCGGCGAGCAGAGCTTCCGCATCAGCGCCCGCCTGTTGCAGGAACCCGACAGCGTCACCCAGGGCATCAGCCTCGGGCCGCGCGTCATCGTATTGCGCCGCGACCTCGCCGCCTCCGGCCTCCTCTCCGAAGGCTCGCTCTTCGAAAGCTCCTACCGCCTCCGCCTGGCGCCCGACGCCAACCTCCCCGCCCTGCGCGACGAAGCCCGCGAGCTCTTTGCCGATGACGGCCTGCAATGGCGCGATCGGCGCGGCGGCGTGCCCGGCGTGTCCCGCTTCGTGGACCGCCTGGCGGATTTCCTCGTGCTCCTTGGCCTCGCGGGCCTTGCCGTGGGCGGGGTCGGTGTCGCGGCGGCCGTGAAGAGCCACCTCGACGCCAAGACGGAAACCATCGCGATCTTCAAGACACTGGGCGCCGAGGCGCGCACGATCTACGCGGTCTACTTCCTCCAGATCGGCCTCCTCGCCCTCCTGGGCATCGCCATCGGCATCATCGCAGGCACGGCGCTCCCGCTGCTCGCAGCCCCGCTCGTGGAAGCCCGCCTGCCGGTTCCGGCCGAGTTCCGCATCTATGCCCGCCCCATCGTTGAGGCCGCGATCTACGGCACGCTGACCGCCTGCATCTTCACCCTCTGGCCGCTCGCCCGTGCCCGCAAGGTGCGCGCCGCCGCCCTCTTCCGGGACGCCACCGCCGGGGGCCACCTGCCCGGCGGCCGCGACATCGGCGTGATCGCGATCCTGCTGGCCATCCTCGTGTCCATCGCGACCGCCTTCTCGGGCAACGCCGAGCTCACGCTCACCATCACCGCCGGCATACTCGCCGCCCTCGCCATCCTCGCCGTCGCGGCCCTCGGCCTCCGCCTTGCCGCACGCCGCGCCGCACGCACGACACTGACCGACCGCCGCCCGCCGCTGCGCTGGGCCATCGCGGCCCTCGGCGGACCGGGCAGCGAAACCGTCGCCGTCTGCCTCTCGCTGGGCCTCGGCCTCTCGGTCCTCGCCTCCATCGGCCAGATCGACTTCAACCTGCGCAACCTCGTGCTCAGCGAACTTCCCGACCGCGCCCCGGCCTATTTCCTCGTCGACATCCAGTCCGCGCAACTCAATGCCGTCCGCGAGGAAAGCCTCGCCCGCGCGGGCGTCGAGGACATCGAGACCGCCCCCATGCTCCGCGGCGTCATCACCCGGATCAACGGCCAACCCGCATCCGAAGTCGCAGGGCCCCACTGGGTCCTGCGCGGCGACCGCGGTCTCACCTACGCCAGCGCCCCGCCACCAGGCACACGCATCACCGAAGGCGCCTGGTGGCCCGCGGATTACGACGGCCCGCCCCAGATGAGCTTCTCCGCCGAGGAGGCCGCCGAACTGGGCCTGAACCTCGGCGACGAGATCACCGTCAACGTGCTGGGCCGCGACCTCAGCTTCGAAATCGCCAGCTTCCGCGAGGTCGAGTTCGACACCATGGGCATCAACTTCGTGATGATCGTGGACCCGGCCGCCCTCGCCGGCGCACCGCACACCCATATCGCAACCGTCTACATGTCCGACCGCGAGGCCGAAGGCCCTTACCTGCGCGACCTGAGCAGCACCTATCCCAACGTCACCGCCGTGCGCACCCGCGACGCCATCGAGCGCGCCGCCGAGATCCTCTCCGGCATCGGCGTCGCCACCCGCTGGGGGGCCTCCATCACCCTGCTGACAGGGGTCATCGTGCTGGTGGGCGCGGCCGCCGCAGGCGAAAGACGCCGGATCTACGAGGCCGCGATCCTCAAGACGCTGGGCGCCACGCGCAACCGCATCCTCGCGAGCTTCGCGCTGCGCTCGGCCCTCGTGGGCGCGGCAGCCGGAACCATCGCCATCGCGGCCGGCGCCATCGGCGGCTGGTGGGTCACCACCCAGGTCATGGAGGCCGAGTTCACCTTCTCCTGGACCTCCGCGCTCGGCATCGTCATCGGCGGCGCGCTCGCGAGCCTCCTCGCCGGGCTCCTCTTCGCGCTCCGGCCGCTCGCGGCCAAACCCGCCCATGTGCTGCGCGGGCGGGAGTAGCCTTCAGCCCGTGAACATCGCCAGCGCCAAGATCCAGAGCGACAGAACCGACCCGCACACCAGGGCATAGGCACCGTTCCAGACCAGCCCCACGAGCCGCGCATCGACCTTGCCGTAGGAGCCGATCAGCAGCGTCGAAGCGGTGAAGGGCGAGGTCGCCCCGCTCAGCGCCCAGCCGCTGGTGATGGTCACCACAACCACCGAGGCGCTCACCCCCATTTCGCTCGGTGCGGGCAGAAGCGGCGCGATGAGCGCAACCGCAAGGATCGGGTTCATGCCGATCTGCCCGGTCAGCGGAATGAGCCAGAACAGACCCAAAAGCAAGAGCGGCGTCGGCACGCGGCCCAGATCGAGCCCCATCGCGGCGACCGCGGGCGCGGCCAGATGACCGCCCACCGTCCCGATGAAGGCCGCCATCACCAGGAGCACCACCTCGGACCGCTGCCGGGGCAGATCGCGCAGCGCGAAATCCGCCGCCCGCTGCCCGGCATGAAGCGCGCTCGGCCCCGCACCGGCCTGGAACGCGACCCAGATCAGCGCGACCACCGGAACGACGATCATCACAACCCCCACGATCCGCACGCCGGTGAGGTAATGCACCGCGCCCACCAGAAGCACGAGAACCACGAGAAGGTTCAGAAGCGGACGCAGCCGCTTCAGCCATTGCCCCTCTGCCGCCTGACGCGGCATCGGCACGGAAAGCTTCGGCTTGAAGAGCGTGTCGAGCGCCCAGCCGATCCCCGCGAGCAGCAGCGCGCTGACGAGGCAATAGGGCACCGCCCGCGCCCAATCCGCCCCCGGAACGAGCGAGAGCGTGATCGCGGAGGCAAAAGCCAGCGGCGACCACGGCAGGGTCGAGATGAACCCGCGCTGGATCGCCACCAGCATCCGGCGCTTGCGATGGCGCCGGATTTCCTCGTTCGGCTCCTTTTCCGCGGCTTCCGTCGCCAGCGCCCCGAGCAGCGCGATCGAGCCATACATCAGCACCAGTCCGAAGAGATGCCCGCCAAGCGTGAGCGCGAGGTAGCGCCGCCCCGGCGGCTGGCCCGAAAGGAACCGCCCGCATTCCAGAATGCCGGGCGAACCAATCGCGGCCGCGCGCATGGCCGTCATGGCGGTGAAGAACCCCGCGATGAACCCAGCCTTCTGAAGCCCGAGCGCCGCGGTTTCGCGCCAATCGTCCTGCGTCACCGCAGAGAGGGCAAGCAGCCCAAGGCCGATCAGCACGAAGGCCCGCCGCGACCAGGCAATGCCGGGCCAGTAGGCCGCGATCCCGATGGCCGCGAAGGCGCCCGCGAAAAGCGCCAGCACCTCCTGCCCGGAGAACTCGTGCAGGATCGACGCGCCGAGCGCGGCAATCATCATCAGCCCGCCGGCACTGGCAAGTGTCATGCGGTCCTGGGTCATGATCGTGTCACGGGGGCCGGGAACGCCGGCTGGCAATCAGGCAACATCGCTATCCGTCCGCCGCGGCCAATGAATGCGCGGCCCTGTCCGCCCCCTCGTCGCACGCACCGGCGGAATTGAAAAGCCCCGAGGTTCACGAGAGGGCGATCGCAACCTGTGCATCAGGCCGAAGTGTCCGGCTCCTGCCCTTTGCCGTCAGCCCTTTCCCCAACCAAGACGTCCGAAGCCTCGGCTAGGCCCCGTAGTCATACTTATGCGACACAAAGCCCACAGGTATACGTGACCACAACCTTATGCAGAACAGGCAATATGGCGCGAGGCAAACTCTACAAAAAATGGAAATCGACTTCACAATTTTTCCGACTAAAGCCATCATAGTGGCATGTGGGTTTTGAGAAAATTTTGGGCGATCATTTCGCTATTTTTGGTTGGGCTTGGCATCTTTTATGCGCCAGACGATATTTCAAATTGGCAGGACGCAACCGGGCCATGGCAGAAGGGTCTTGCCATGCTTCACCAGCCTGAACTTGCATGGATCATCATCGTCCTGTTGTTAGCATGGTTCGCATGGAAAGAGATCAAACCATTCGTCGAACGCTTTATATCTCCCCAAGATGTTGAGTTTTCTGGTATAAGAATAATAAGCAAACCGTGCAGAAATCAAGATGAAAATATATACGAGAACCAATACTACGCTGTATTCAGAAACTGCTCAAACAAAAAGAAGACGCTGTACGAAATAAAGATTAAGATACATTCTTTTTTTAAAGAGTATGAACCAGAGGTATTTGGCTTGGGAGATGACAAGAGCCTGCATCACGCAGACTCCCTCAACTGCTATATCGGCTCGTATTGTTCAAAGGAGATTTTAGGAACTCCAGCCGGTTTCGAGGAGCATATGGTATCAGATGACTACATCAAATACGCAGTCACTAATCTTGCTATGGACCATCATGTATTTATGGTGAAAAATAGAAGTTTCCTAGGCGCGATTTCGGGAAAGTCATATACAAACGAAGACAACATTATAGTTGTAGATATATACCTCAAAGACTCTCCCTCATATAGATATTTTTTTGCAATCAAGTATGATGGCACAAGAATATTTTTGCATCACATGGAAGGTAAAGATTTGAAACTTCGATTGCTCTCAGAAGATGTAAGAAGGAAGATGCGCTAAACCTTTCGACTGATCAGCCAGCTACCGTATTCTCGGTGAACTTCTCGACCAAGGCGAAGCTCTAGAACCATACCAAGAACCAACCCATTTCCATATCGCGGACAGGCCCCAAATTTCCCCTTCAGGGCCTTCTCAATCGGATCGGTTTGAAGCGGACCCTCCCGCCCCCTCGTCGTTAACCTTTGCCCCCGGCAAACCGCCCGAACCCTCGGCGCAGCCCCAAATCCATACTTCTTGCCATATCGAAACCATACGGATTCCATATCGTTTCCATATCGCGCGAGGACCCGGAAATTCTGCTGAGAGGTCGTCCCAACCGACATCCATCCGGAGCTCGGCCAAGCCACCCCCGAGTTTCGAAAGCGCGGAATTTTCCCTGCAATCAGAACGGGATATCGTCTGCCGCTGTCACGAAGCGGGCAACGACATTCTTTTTGCCCGCCTTCTCGAACGCTATCGCGAGCTTGTCCCCCTCGATCGCCTCCACGACGCCATAGCCGAATTTCTGGTGAAAAACCCGCACCCCAACCTCGAACCCCGACACCGCCTCGGCGTCGATGACCATGTTGCGCGCTTCCTTCGGCTGTGAAACCGGGCGATTGCCCGACCGGTTCTGCATCCGCTTCCAGCCCGGCGAGTTGTAGACATCCGCCCTGGAGGCCTTGAGCCCGAGTTCTTCGCGCACATCCTCCCGGATCGCCGAGCCCGATCCAATCCCGCCGCCATAGAGCCCCGGTGGCGTCAGAACTTCCACGTGTTCGCTCGGCAGTTCGTCCACGAAACGCGAGGGCAGCTGCGACTGCCACTGGTTATAAACCCTTCGGTTTGCCGCAAAGGAAATCGTGCAAAGCCGTTCGGCCCGCGTGATGCCCACATACGCAAGCCGCCGCTCCTCCTCGAGCCCTTTCAGCCCGCTTTCATCCATGGAGCGTTGGGACGGAAACAGCCCATCCTCCCAACCGGGCAGGAAAACACACGGAAATTCGAGCCCCTTTGCCGCGTGAAGCGTCATGATCGAGACCTTCTCCGAGCCATCATCCTGCTCGTTGTCCATCACGAGGCTCACATGCTCGAGGAAGCCCTGCAGGTTCTCGAATTCGCCAAGCGCCTTCACCAGCTCCTTGAGGTTCTCCAGCCGCCCAGCCGCATCCGGCGATTTGTCGGCTCGCCACATGTCGGTATAACCGCTTTCGTCGAGGATCTGCTCGGCAATCTCCACATGGCCAATCTCACCCGCAAGCACCAGTTCATGCCAGCGATCGAAATCCGCGACGACCTTGCCCAGGGAGTTGCGCGCGCGTGCGGTGAGGCCGCCTTCGCCCACCAGCTTCCGCGCCGCGTCGAGCAGGGACATGCCCCCTTCCCGCGAGACACGCGTCACCTCCTGCACAGCCTTGTCACCCAGTCCGCGTTTCGGCTTGTTGATGACCCGTTCGAGCGCCAACCCGTCATCCGGGCTCACGGCGACGCGGAAATAGGCCATTGCATCGCGAATCTCGGCACGTTCGTAGAAGCGCGGACCACCGATCACGCTGTAGGGCAGCCCGATCGTCAGGAAGCGATCTTCGAACGCGCGCATCTGGTAGGACGCGCGCACGAGAATGGCGATCTGGTCGGGCGAGAATGGATCTTTCCCACGCGGGCCCTTCTCGAGCGCCTCGATTTCCTCGCCGATCCAGCGCGCTTCTTCCTCCCCGTCCCAGTGCCCGATGAGCCGCACCCGCTCGCCCTGGTCGAGCTCGGTCCAGAGCGTCTTGCCTAGCCGGCCCTCGTTCGTGGAGATCACTCCAGATGCCGCCCCGAGAATATGCGGCGTCGAGCGGTAATTCTGTTCGAGTCGCACGACCTTCGCGCCCGGGAAATCCTTCTCGAAACGCAGGATATTGCCCACCTCGGCACCGCGCCAGCCATAGATCGACTGGTCATCGTCGCCTACGCAGCAAATGTTCTTGTGGCCCCCAGCCAGTAACCGAAGCCAGAGATACTGCGCGACATTGGTGTCCTGATACTCGTCGACCAGAACGTATCGGAACCATCGCTGATACTTCTCCAGGATGTCCGGGTGCGCCTGGAATATGCCCACCACATGCAGGAGAAGGTCGCCGAAATCGCAGGCGTTCAGTGTCTTCAGCCGTTCCTGATACATCGCGTAAAGCTCGGCGCCACGGTGGTTGAACGCACTCGCCTCGGACGCCGGAACCTTGTCGGGCCGAAGGGCGCGGTTCTTCCAGCCGTCGATGAGGCTCGCCAGAAGACGCGGCGGCCAACGCTTGGCGTCGATATTCTCCGCCTCGATGAGCTGTTTCAGGAGACGGATCTGATCGTCCGTATCGAGAATGGTGAAATTCGACTTCAGCCCGGCGAGTTCCGCATGCCGACGGAGCAACTTGACCGACAGCGCATGGAAGGTGCCAAGCCAGGGCATTCCCTCGATCACGCCGCCCACAAGCTGACCGATGCGCACCTTCATCTCGCGCGCAGCCTTGTTGGTGAAGGTCACCGCAAGAATCTCGTTGGGACGCGCCCGCCCCGTGTTCAGAAGATGCGCGATTCGCGCCGTGAGCGCCCGTGTCTTGCCCGTGCCTGCCCCCGCAAGGACGAGCACAGGACCGTCGAGCGCCTCCACTGCCGCGCGCTGGTCGGGATTGAGCGCATCGAGATAGGGTGCCGGCCGCGCCGCCATGGCACGCTGCGAGAGCGGCCTCGCCGCCGCTTCGAATGCCTCCGCCTCGTCTTCCTGCCAGATGCTCATGGAGAGAAACTAGCCGGGTGGCGAGGGAAAGGAAAGCCTTCGTTCACCATATGTTCGGTGCGTGAGGTGAATATTTGAAATTGAACTCGCCCCTCGTTTCGTGCTTTACCCGCCCGACGGAGCGGTGGCCGAGCGGTTGAAGGCAGTGGTCTTGAAAACCACCGTGCGTGAAAGCGTACCGTGGGTTCGAATCCCACCCGCTCCGCCACTTGCCCTCGCGAAAGCGTTCTCCCGATCCGGCCGCACTCGGATTTTCTTGTTGTTTTCGCGGGTTATGCGAGCGGGGCTGAGCACCGCCTCGGCCACATGGTGGCACGGATGCGGTCTCTCGGGGCCAATACTCTCCGGACCTCATGACTGCGGCGGTTTGGTGAATAGGTTGTAAGCATCTGGCATTGCGATGTTTTTCCGTGGTCGCCTTGAACACTTCGATGCCAGTCGCATTTGCGAAATGGAACATATATCGAAGCTATGCATAGTCGAAGTATCAGTCGGACCCTGGCAAAAGGGATAGGCCGAGTTCTTTCAGGAACGAGTTGTGTCTCGATGTTGCCTCTCGGATCTGTTTTCCGATGTCGACCAAGTCCTTCTGCGTAGAGCCCAAATCGATCTCTACCTCGTCAACGACGTTGCTGATGTATCGGGAGATGTTGAGGTTGTAGCCCTCTTCAGCGATGCGCTCCATGCTCACGCGTTTTGAGTAGCGTTCCTCTTCCTTGCGGAACTGGTACGTTTCAATGATCTTGCCGATGTGCTCGTCCGTCAGCTGGTTCTGACGCTTGCCCTTTGCAAAGTGCTCCGCCGCGTTGATGAACAGGACGTCATCCGGCTTTTTGCACTTCTTCAGGACGAGAATGCAGACCGGGATGCCGGTCGAGTAGAATAGGTTCGCTGGCAGGCCGATTACCGTGTCGATGTGACCGTCCTTCAACAGCTTCGTCCGGATGCGCTCCTCTGCCCCACCCCGGAAGAGCACGCCGTGAGGGAGTATGATGGCCATTACGCCCTCATCTTTCAGATAGTGAAACCCGTGCAAGAGGAAGGCGAAGTCAGCGGCCGACTTGGGCGCAAGACCGTAGTTCTTGAACCGCACATCGTCGCCCATCGCTTCGATCGGCTCCCAGCGGAAACTGAACGGCGGGTTTGCCACCACGGCATCGAAGGAGGGCTTCTTGGCGGGGTTCAGCTCGCGCAGGATATCCCAATCATTGGCCAGAGTATCGCCGTGGTAGATTTCAAATTCGGTGTCCTTCACCCCATGCAGCAGCATGTTCATGCGGGCGAGGTTGTAGGTTGTGATGTTGCTTTCCTGACCGAATATTTTGCCAATACCGTGCGCGCCCATCCGCTTGCGAACGTTCAGCAAGAGCGAGCCCGATCCGCAAGCAAAGTCCAAAACGCTCGCCAAACGATCTTTCTGGCCTGTCGCGGGTTCCTGGCTGTCTAGGGTCACGATCGCCGACAGGATGTCAGAAATCTGCTGCGGGGTGTAGAACTCGCCCGCCTTCTTGCCCGAACCGGCGGCGAACTGTCCGATCAAGTACTCATAGGCATCGCCAAGATAATCCACCTCGGACGAGAACTCGGCCAACCCGCGGGCGATCTCGGCGATGATCGAACACAGCTTCTTGTTTTTGTCCGCCTGCGTCTTGCCCAGCTTTTCCGAGTAGAGGTTGATCTCGGAAAACAGACCACCGAACGTGCTCTGGAAGGACTCGGTTTCAATATACTTGAAACCTCTGTCTAGCGTCAGCAGTAGCTCATCGCTTTGTCTACGAGCAAGGTCGGCAATGTTGTTCCACAGATAGGGTGGCTGGATTACATAGTGCACCTTGCGGCGCATCTGCTTTTCAAATTCAGCGACATCGTCTGGATTACACCGATACCAGAGCTGCAATGGAGTTGCGATGTCCGACTGCCTCGGATCTGCAACATCCAGTGGTATTTCTTCGATGCTTAGCGCGCTCTGCTGAGCTTTCGCAGCCTTCTCAGCTGCTTCGGCCCTCAGGGCCGAAACCCGCGCTCGGTAAGCGGCAACGTCGGTATCGCTTGGGTAATCACCACCCAGTTCGCGCTTCGCAGCCGCCTCGTAGTTGTCCGAGAGGTAGCGCAAAAACAGGAAGGACAGCATGTAATCACGGAAGTCGTCCGCGTTCATTGCCCCACGCAGCGTGTCTGCAATGTTCCAGAGCGTCTTGCCCAGCTGCTTTTGGATCTGGTCATTCATTGAGCGGGTGCCTCCTCTGGGGCGTCCACAGGCGCTAGAGCGGGCGCTGGCGCATGAAGGACAAAGTTGTACTTGCCCTTAAGGCCTAGGAAAACCTTGTCGAATATATCTCGTGAGTCCTTCTCTAGGATTTCACTTTCGAAGTAATACACCTTCTTATGGGAAAGCGTGTTGATTACTCGCGCAGTGTCTTCGGGGTCGCTGATGCCTATTTCTGTCAGGACATAACCAAACTGGCCAACCCCCAGGAAGGACGCCACGTTCTCCAGCACCTGCCGAAGCAGCGCGAAGTGAAATGCCCTTACCTCATTTGCCGCCCACGCTTGTTCGAGCAGTTGCAGAAGGCGCAAGTGATAAAGCAACACGTCGTTGTTCGGGCTCTCCAACGCTAGCTCACCATTTTTCGCGCTTAGAATGCCGATTTTCGCATGCTTCTTGAACTTGTCAGCCTTCTCTCCTTTCTTCAGCCAGTCCGCCAGTATCGCAAAAAACCCTAGGTGATGCGTCGTGATGATGATCTTGCGCTTCTGGAAGTGGTCTTCGATCAGATCGAACAGAGTCGAAGCCGTGATGAAGATGTTATTATCATCCAGGCTGGAAACCGGATCATCGATAAAGAAGTGGGATGCCTGCTGGTCTGCCCATCCATCCACCTCGAAAAGCGCGAGAAAGAAGCACCAGACGAAAATCCGCTCTTCCCCGCGAGAAATCTTGAAGGGGACTTTTGTGACGATGTTGGCGTCACCGGGGTCAGGCACTTCCTGAAAGAACGACACCGCTTTAATGCCATCCTGTGGGTCGTCGTAGTAAAGAAACTCAAAGCGATAGCCCGGCTTGAAGCGGTTCAGCTTGTCGCGCACGTTGTCTTCGGTCAGCGCGCTGTGGAACTTGTTCAGGCTGCACTTGCGGACATCCAGCTGAATGGGCGTTCCATCGTTCTCGGGGTCGTTCTGCCAGACGAACAGATCCTCGCTATAGGCGTTGTAGTACACCCCTGAATGCGCGCCTTCATTGTCCTTGGTCTCATCCTTGTAGGCAACAGAGAGCCGCGTCTTGCCGGTTGCGTTGAAGGCATAGACCAGGACGATCTTTTCCCTTGCGTCACGGAGGGCGGTGGCAATCTCAGAATGATTCACGATTGAGACTCGTCAATGGATGGGAAAAGCTGCTGCATCAGGCCTTTCTTGTGGGTCCCGAGCATGTCGAGCTTGCGTGTTTCGGCGGCGATGAGGTCGTCGAGGGAGGAAAGGCACTCCGCGATACGCTGCTGTTCTGCAAGATCTGGAACTAGCAGCCGCACTGCAGAGAACAGAGACTTGTTAATAATCGGGACAGCCTGCTTTCCGGCAAGTAGTGCGATGCGGTCTGAGGCATTTGACAAGGCGAAATAGACAAACTCATCCGAATGCATTGCGTCAGGTATGACCGCATTGATTTGCTGGTTCGTAACGCAGTCTCGAACGTTCTGGGCGATCTTGCCAATCGTGGAACCGATACACACGAACAGAACACTACCTGCCCTGACTGGGCGAGATTTCTGAAACCCTGCCTCAGTCAGCGTTTTCTTGGTCGCATCAATATACCGCAGCTCAGAAATGTCGGCGGGCGACACGAAAGGAATGGCACCGCCGTAGAGGGTTGGATCGGACGTGCTAGGTGTACTTCCTGTAACTACCTGACCAAAGTCACCAACCGATTTCTCCTCCCACTCGCCCGCTCCTTCGAACTCAGGAAAGCGGAGGCGGGGTTGGGTTTCGCCTTCCTGGGGGAAAAGCTGCTGCATCAGGCCATTCTTGTGGGCCCTCAGCGACTCCACCTTACGCCCCTGCGCGGCAATCAGCGCGTCCACCGAGGCCAGACAGTCGGCAATCTTTTGTTGTTCAGGTCCGTCTGCGCGCCACGCGTTTGTCGACAAGAACTGAGTTACCGAGATATTGAACCGGCCTGCTCGGGCGCCCTCGTTTACTAACCTGCCCAGCGCTGGATCATGGCTTCCCGACGCGAAATAACATTCCCAGAAAACCGGGTTCTCACTTGGCTGGAAGCGGAAGCATTTGTAGATGGGCGAGACAATCCCACCAGCATAGTTGGACAGCCGCTTGATCGTTCCAAAGCTTGACGCCTTGGTTATCCGGTCGTTGTAGACAAAGTCATCTTTGCGAATCTTCAGATAACGATCAGTGCTGTCGCCAGCGATCTTCTTGCCAAAGTAGTCACTTTGCAGTACGAGGCCATGCTCCCCCGACAGGCTCAGAACGTTCTCGGCGTCTTCAGTCGTCGCCCGTTCTTTTACGGGCCGAGCAATCTTCTGAAGGAGGGTTTCTTTCCATCCTTCAGCGTTGAGAAACTCGGGAAAGCGAAGCACAGGTGTTACCGTCACAGCGCCGCCATCTTCAGGTGTCAGGGGCTTTGATTTACTGCTCATATGCGCTCAACCCCGAAATATCGCGGCCACCGGCGCGCTTCAGCAAAAGCGGCAGCAGGTCGGCCATCAGGTCCAGTTCCTTCACCCGCCGCGCTTTCCAGTTCAGGCCAAGGGGTTCCATCAGGTCGGTCAGCGCCTCACCATCAAATATCATGCGCTGCAAGATGGTGTCGACAAAGCCTTGCAGCGCCTCGGTCGCCAACCCGTGCTTGCCAGCAATGCCCGCCAGTTCCACCGCGTTCTTTTCCGTCTTGAAGTGGCTATAGCCGTCGCGGATGGCCTTCTCGCTCAGGCCCTCACCCGCCTTAAGCGTGTTGATATAGGCAGCGATATCCTCACGCTCGTCCATGAACTTGGCATCGGACTGGATCAGGCCGATCAGTTCCTCACGGCTCATCTTCTGCTTGCCCGGTGTCGCCTCGGAATAGCGGGCGATCAGACCCATGATGTAATCATAATCGATGACGGCCGAGGCGAAGAGGACGAATTCGAAGTCCAGCTGGTCGGCGTCCTGGCTCGGCGTGCCATCGCCCTGATCATGGCCCTTGCCCTGCTGAGCTCGTAGGCGTTGGGCCGTTTCGAGATAGGCACCCCGGAAGCCAAGCAGGTTGTCACGCGGCAGAACCTCCTCGATGTCACTGCGGTTCTCGTCGGTCAGATCGGTGTACTGGTCAAGCTGGGTCTTGAGGCGCTGGACCTCTTTGAAGTGTTCAATGAACGCCGCACGGGCCGCGTCGCCCTTGAGGTTCGGCACCGCATCCGGGGCGCAGTCGAGGCCCTGCGATTTCATGAAAGCGTCGAGCTTGTGCACCGCGCTTTCCAGTTTCTGGATGACCACGGGAGCCCTGTCGACCAGCCAGATTTCACGGGCTTTCTCGGCGGCGGCCTCGCCTGAAAACAGCGCGATGGCGGCATCGACCGCGCCCTGTTGCTGGCGGAAATCGAGGATGTTGCCATAGGGCTTGGTGGCGTTTAGCACGCGGTTCGTGCGCGAAAAGGCTTGGATCAGTCCGTGATGCCTCAGGTTCTTGTCGACGTAGAGGGTGTTCAGGAACTTGGAGTCAAAGCCAGTCAGCAGCATGTCGACGACAATCGTGATGTCGATCTTGTGGTGTGGCTGATTGGGGTAAGCCTTCTTCAGATCGGCATCCGGCCATTGCTGGTCTTTAATGCGTTTCTGCACGTCCTGATAATACAGGTCGAATTCCCCGATCTTGTGGTTGGTACCGTAGTGGGCGTTGTAGTCGGCGAGGATGGCCTTCAGCGCCTCCTTCTTCTCCTCCGGCTCGACAGCGTTGTCTTCCTTCTCCTGCGGCAGGTCTTCCTGGATCTGCTTGACGTCGGCATTGCCCTCGGCAGGCGGGGAGAAGACGCAGGCGATGTTTAACGGTTGGAAGGTTGGATCGGCTGCCAACCCTTCAGCCTGCATGGTCTTGAAGAGTGCGTGATACTCGATGGCGTCATTGATTGACGATGTGGCGAGCAGGGCGTTGAAACGACGCTGACCGGTGGCTTGGTCATGCTTGGCGAGGATCGCCTCGATCACCGCCCTTTTCGCCAGCGGTTCTCCAGGCTTGGGCAGGGTTTTGCCCTGTGGCTTGAAGTAGTCCACATGGAACCGAAGGACGTTGCCGTCCTCGATGGCGTGGGTGATCGTGTAGGTGTGAAGGCGCTGTTGGAAGAGGTCTTCCGTCGTCTTCATGCTGGCTTGGGTGTCTTCGATCTTCTGCTGGGCGGCGTTTTGGTCGAAGATGGGCGTTCCCGTAAAGCCGAAGAGTTGGGCACGCGGGAAGAACTCCTTGATGGCCTTATGGTTCTCGCCGAACTGGGAACGGTGGCATTCGTCAAAGATGAAGGCGACACGCTTGTCGCGCAGGGGCTCCAGCTGTTCTTTGAAGCTCTTCTTGCCGTCCTTCTTCTGCTGCTTGTTGCGCTTGCTGTTTTCGTCCAACGCGAGCCCCAGCTTCTGGATCGTGCAGACGATGACCTTGTCGGCGTAATCATCCGAAACAAGCCGGCGAACAAGAGAAGCGGTGTTGGTGTTTTCCTCGACGCAGCCTTCCTGAAACTTGTTGAACTCCTCGCGCGTCTGTCGATCGAGGTCCTTGCGGTCCACAACGAAGAGGCACTTCTCGATGTCGGGATTGTCCTTCAAAAGCGTTGACGCTTTGAAAGACGTAAGCGTCTTGCCGCTGCCAGTTGTGTGCCAGATGTAGCCATTGCCGCAGTCTTGGGCGATGGAGTCGACAATCGCCTTCACCGCATAAACTTGATACGGCCGCATCATCAGGAGCTTTTGCTCGCTTGCGACAAGAACCATGTAGCGGCTGATCGTCTGGCCGAGGGTGCACTTCGCAAGAAACGTCTCGGCGAATCTGTCGAGGTGTACAACCTTCGCGTTGTCGACATCCGCGAACTCATAGACCGGCAGAAAACGCTCGTCGGCATTGAAGGCAAAATGGCGCGTATTGTTGTTCGCGAAATAGAACGTTCGATCGCGATTGCTCACAATGAACAGCTGCAGAAAGCACAGAATTGTCCTCGTATAGCCGTTTCCCGGGTCATTCTTGTATTCGACTATCTGCTCCATGGCACGACGCGGGCTTATGCCGAGTGTCTTGAGTTCGATCTGAACGACTGGCACGCCATTGATCAGGAGAATGACGTCATAGCGATGGTGACTGTTGTCCGTATTGATACGGAGCTGATTGACCACCTCAAAGGAATTCTTGCACCAGTCCTTGATATTAACGAGCGTGTAGTTCAGCGGCGTGCCGTCATCGCGGGTGAAATTGTTCCGCTCGCGTAAGATTCGAGCTGCTGTGAAAACGTCTGGGGTAACGATTTCATCGAGCAGCCGTTGAAACTCGCCATCGGTGAGCGTGACACGATTGAGCTGTTCGAACTTCTGCCTGAAATTCTCTTCCAGTGTGGCCCGATCACGGATATCAGGGCGATATTCATATTTGAGATTTCTTAGCTTGGCGACCAGATCCTCTTCAAGATCGCGTTCAGCTTTGCTCATTGTCGTTGCAGCATTCATCGCGTGAACAGTCCCATCGAACAGATCAAGTTGTCTGAAATCGGGTCGAAACCTTTATCCAACAGATGCCCTGCACCGCAGGGGCCCTCGATAGTCTTCGTGCCAACATTTTTCTTAATCAATCGTCCGCCCCATCGGATTTATCGGAGCTGTTTTGTTGGCCCTCTTCAATACCTTTCAG
The DNA here is from genome assembly GCF_049800915.1 of Amaricoccus macauensis. Classification (GTDB taxonomy): domain Bacteria; phylum Pseudomonadota; class Alphaproteobacteria; order Rhodobacterales; family Rhodobacteraceae; genus Amaricoccus; species Amaricoccus macauensis_A. The sequence continues at coordinate 346,517 of NZ_JBNAFY010000002.1, read as the reverse complement.
GCGATCGTACTCTTCGACCGCCATCACTACAACGACCGGTCGTCCGTGCTTTGCAACTGCGACAGGCCCAGCCCGGGCAAGATCAATCAGTCGGCCGAAGCCGTACTTCGCGTCTTTCGCGCTCAAGGTCTGCATCTCACTCCCCGTCCTTGGCCTTTCATATTATTGGCCATTTTGGCCCAATTAAGCAATAGGAGTTGCTGCGCGGGATGGAGGAAATCAGATAGTCAGGTGTGACCGAAGGTGCTCTTCTGTTCGTTCCAGCTATGCGGAAACGGCTTGAGCCCTTTCGACAGCGTCACCTCCGGCCCCTGCTTCCCGTGCAGGATCGCCACAACGACGTTGGGCGCAAGCAGCGTCAACCGCAGAACGCGCGTCATGTAGGACGGCGCGATGCCCTACCGTTCTGCCAGTTCGGCGATGGTGGCGAACTCGCCTGATTCCAGCATCCGCTTCCAGCGGAACGCGCGGGCCAGCGCCTTGACCATGGCGGTATAGACCTGTGGCCGCGTGGCCCACTCGGATCCATCCAGTGTTACAATCCGCTTCCGCCCGCCGCGCTTCCCGGGCGTGAGCGTGAATACGTACGCGACCCCGCGAGGTGATAGTACGCCGTGGAGAAGTATCGGGCGCTCGCCGCCGCTCGCGCCCCCGGTCGTGTAGGACGTTTCCGCATAAACGAGGCGGCGTGACGTCTGCGTTGCCCCATCAGAAGCGAGCTCCCCACGCCGTCCGCCCAACCTTGTCCGAGCAGCTTGTGTCGTCCGATCCTGCGACACCTTGCCCACGAGGTTCGATATGCTTCGGTCATTGGCGCGGCCGATGCGTGCGGCGAATAGATCACGTGGCGCAGATGATGAACTTGACTCTGTTTAATCGTAATGAGAGCATCCGGTATACGCATACCATTCTTTGCAAATTTCGACTCGCATCGGTGATTTCTAACGGAAGTCCAGAGGCCTTAAGCGTCCGAGTATGATTTCGGAGGAAATATGCCAGGGACGTTATTCGTTTGCGTTGCGGCCTTCTTGTGGGGGACTGTCGGGGTCGCGAATAGTCTGATGTCGGAACGCTATGCTGCCGATCCCGCTTTCATTGGTCTGGTGCGGACGACGCTTGGCGCGCTGAGTCTACTCGTTGCTGCATCGGTCCTGCGGCTGCCAATCCCGTCCTGGCGGCGGCTGCCTGTTAGGGGACTAGTTATCTTCGGACTAGCGGGCGCTACATTCCAGTTCTGCCTCTTCGCGGCATTCCGACAGGTTGGCGTCACCACCACCGTGGCGGTAACAGTCTGTGCCCCCGTCGTTTTGGCTGCCGCTGGCGAGGCGCTGTGGTCACGAAGGGCGCCCGACCTTGGTGTCGCGCTTTCAATCGCCATTGCATCGGCCGGGGTGTTCCTTGCGCGCCCGGAGGCGGCAGCCCCCGGTGGAGGCGTTGCCTCGATCGATCTGCCGGGTATGAGCTTGCTGGCTGGCGCCTCGTTTGCATTCTCAGCAGTGGCCGCGACGTCACGCAACTTAACCCACGATCTTCATCCGCTGTGGGCAGCGGGCCTGGGGCTCACTGCGACCGCGTTGGTGCTTTCGGCTGTGGTAAGTGCCGAGGGCAATTCGGCGGTGCTCGGATTAACGCGCATGACCGGAGGTGACCTGGCAATTCTAGCTTACACGGGCGTCGCCGCGACTGGCGGTGGCTATCTCGCCTTCGTGCTCGGGATGCAACTCAGCCGAAGCGCGGCCGCTGGTCTGGCGGCGACACTCATCGAACCCGGCGTCGCAGCGCTGCTCGCGGCGCTGCTCCTGCGGGAGCGTCTTACGCAGTCAGAAATTTGTGGGTGCTCGCTGATGCTGTTCGCAATGGTCACGCTGTTTGTCGCAGACCGTCGCAGCAGAGCGAGGTCTGAGGCTCGCTCGCGGGCACTTGGCCAATAGGTGCGGCTGGATCGATCGCGCGGTCGCCATGGGCGCCTCGGCCCAACTCGGGTCGTGGCTGCCCTTCCCACTCCAACGGGAAACCATTCAGCAGACTATCCAGTTTCAGCTCCGCCGGCTGCCGGCCATCGAGGATCGCTTCCACGATCTCCGGCGCCAGCAGGGTCAGCCGCAGGACGCGGCTGACATAGGACGGCGCGACTCCCTTCGCGCGTGCCAGTTCCTCCAGCGTTCCATACAGGCCTTCGTACAGCTGCTTGCGCCAGCGGAACGCCCGCGCCAGCGCCTTGACCATGGCATTGTCCACTCGCGGCCTCGGCCGCGCGGCGCCATCCGGCAACTGCATCTCCTTCCGTCCGCCGCGCTTAACGATGCGGAACGGGACGTGGAGCGTTACCGTGTCGGGGATGGGAGCCCCGCGGGTCATGCGGCTTCTCCGATTCCACCGGTTAGCATCTCGCGGGCCAGGCCGCCGAGGCCATCGACGCGCAGCCGGACGTTGAGCCCGTCGATGCTGATATCGACACGCTCGACCAGCAGCGTGGCGATGCGCGCCTGCTCGGCAGGGAACAGTTCGTCCCACAGCTGGTCGAGCTGCTGAAGCGCTGCCCGTGCGTCGGCCTCAGTGATGTCGTCGGCATGGGCGCGCGCCGCTTTCCAGGTCCCTGCGATGATCTCGGGCTGGCGGAACACGGCACGCAGTTGGTCGATCACGGCGGCCTCGATCTCGCCCGCTGGTACGCGGCTGACTGGACATGACCCGGCACCATGCTTCAGGACCGTCTGGCTGACGTAGTAGCTGTAGAGCTTGTCGCCCTTGCGGGTGTGCGTCGGAGAGAAGGCGGCACCGTCCGGACCAAACAGCAGCCCCTTCAGGAGCGCGGGCGTGTCGGCACGGGTGCGCGCGGCGCGCTTGCGCGGGCTTTCGGCCAAGATGGTATGGACTCTGTCCCATGTCACGCGGTCGATCACGGCGTGGTGCTCGCCGGGGTAGCTCTCGCCCTTGTGCACCGCCTCGCCGATATAGGCGCGGTTGCTGAGCATCCGGTATATATACTTCTTGTCGATCCGGTTGCCGCGGGGCGTGCGGATGCCGCGCTTCGAGACCTCGCGCGCCAGTTCCGTGCCCGATCCTATCTCAAGGAACCGCGCGAAGATCCAGCGCACATGCGCGGCGCTCTCCTCGTCGACCACCAGCTTCCGGCTTTCGACGCGGTAGCCGTAGGGTGGGTTGCCTCCCATCCAGATACCCTTCTTGCGACTTGCGGCGAACTTGTCGCGAATGCGTTCAGCGGTGACCTCGCGCTCGAACTGGGCGAAGGAGAGCAGGATGTTCAGCGTCAGCCGCCCCATCGAGGTGGTAGTGTTGAACGACTGGGTGACCGAGACGAAGGTCACGCCGTTGCGGTCGAACACCTCGACCAGCCTGGCGAAGTCCGCCAGAGAGCGGCTGAGCCGGTCGATCTTGTAGACCACCACCACGTCGACCAACCCGTCCTCGATGTCCTCTAGCAACCGCTTCAGGCCGGGCCGCTCCAGCGTGCCGCCGGAAACACCGCCGTCGTCATACTGATCGCGGACCAGCGCCCAGCCCTCGGAGCGTTGGCTGGCGATGTACGCCTCGCAGGCCTCGCGCTGCGCGTGGAGCGAGTTGAACTCCTGCTCCAGCCCTTCCTCTGAAGATTTTCGGGTGTAGACGGCGCAGCGCAGCTTGCGGACGACCTTCGGTTTGTCAGGCTGCTTCGTCATACCCGCCTCCGATGGTTCTTCTCCCGGCCCGATGCTCGCGCATCGTGCGTACGGCGCTGCGAAGGCTCCACTGGAGCCTCCGCTGGCCTGCGGCCACCGCGCCTTAACCCAAAGAACACCCAGCCGTTCCAGCGCGTACCGGTGATGGCGCGCGCGATGGCCGACAGCGATTTGTACGGGCGGCCCTGCCACTCGAAGCCGTCGGCCGTAACGGTGACGATCTGCTCGACACCCCGCCATTCGCGGATCAGCCGCGTGCCCACTATGGGCAAGCCCTCCTGTCGGCGCTTGCGGCCCGGCGCAGCGTTCGCCTCGACCTCTTCGCCGAGGCGCTCCAGCCGCCGGATGGTCTCGGGCTTCAGCCCGCCATAGGCCAACTCCTGGATGCGGTAGGCCAGGCGAGACTCGAGGTAGCGGCGGTTGAATGGTGGCGGCTCACTGTCGAACAGGTCGCGCCATTGCTGCTTCAGTTCGGGCGTCGGTGTGGTCTTCAGCGCGGCAAGGCGCGCGGGGATAGAGTCAGTCATGCGGTTCTCCGTGGTTTCGGTTTCGCATGACCGCTCCGGTCGGGCGGAAAGTGTAGCGAACTCTCTCCCATCCGGTCGGATAGTTCGCTTGACTGTCGGGCCCGCATCCGCAGGCGAATTAGGCCCAACGCGAGTATGCGGCAGAGTTCGGCGCGGCGCTCGGCGGGAGTGAGGCGGTCGGGGTTCAGAGGATTCATTTCATTCTCTCCATGACCGCCAGAATGCGCGAAGCAGAGGAAAGTTCACAGCCAAATCAGTCAGTTGTCGTAGCCTTGCGTAGAAGAAAGCGGGTCAGCGAACCCGTGCGTACGCTGGTCGGGGGCGGTTGAAGCTGAGCAGAACCAATCGTAGAACGAAACAAGAACACAACCAGTGACAGAGTGTGGACAGTGCGGGTCAACAAGAAATACTTCGACCTCGAGGAGGTTTCGGAACGCTGGGGCGTGAGGATCCGGGACCTCGGCTACCTCGCGGAAAACGACGAACTGAAGGTCTCGACCCGCCTCGAAGACGCGCATCTGGAACATGGGTCCCTGGAAGTCGACAACGATCAGGATGTCCGGATCCCGCACGAACGTTCCTGGTACACCGGTATCATCGACCTGAAACGGCGGGACGCGTTCCGCATCTTCCGATATGGTGCCGCCGACGTCGGGCAGTTCGAAGCCCGGGACACCGAATACACCGTCGCCATCGATCCGACGCCGTCGGTCAAGGTCCGGATCGATCACCTGGTTGTTCGGCGTGACGAGCGTGATCGCCTTGAAGCCGCTCATGACAACGCCTGCCAGATCGTCGGGGACAGTATCCGTTTCCAGCACGCCCCCGACTACCGCACCGTCCGGCTTGGGGCGACCGAGCTGTCCCTGGGCCCTGTCCAGGCGGACGTCGTGCGGCTGTTGCACAAGGCGGCCTTGACCGACCAGCCCTGGTGCGACGGCAAGACGCTCCTTTCCAAAGCCGGCGCTGCATCGTTCAGGATGTCAGACGTCTTCAAATCGCAGGCGCGGTGGCGCGACCTGATCCAGTCGGACGGCCGCGGACGCTATCGGCTCCGCCTCACCCTGGACTGAATTCGTCGGGCTCACGAGGCTGACTTCTGGCACCACTTCTCACCCATCCATCACCGATCCCACCGGGCAGATCGGTAACATGCTGATTTTTCTGAGGCGTCATTCTCACCGATCCCCCTGCGATCCTGACGACATCCCCCAGCGGTCTCTGCGACCCTGAGCCTGTCAACTACAGGACGAGCAGGTGATGACGCTTCAACATCTCAATCAGATCGAGCTTTCGCGCCGCTGGCGCCTGAGTTCCCGCACCCTCGAACGCTGGCGAAGTGAGGAGAAAGGACCGCCCTATCTCAAGATCGGCGGCCGGATCCTTTACCGGATCGAGGACATCGAGGCCTTCGAAGCGAGGGAACTCCGCATGACCGGGGCGAAGCCTACGGGCCAAACGACCGGGAGCAGGTCCGCACAGCTTCGCGATCCAGCCTCTCCCGAAAAAAGTGCTACGCGCGAGCCCGCTTCCCCCCGCAGAAACCGACATGCGTAGTGCTGCGTAGTTCTGCGAAGTTGTTCGTAATGCGACCTTTTTCGAGATGGCCTAGAACGGGATCAGACCCGAACGGGGCATCAGGCAACCCTTCAATCCGAGATCAATCTGTCATGGCGCACCCGCCCCCTCACCGGATTCCAAAGCCTTCCTCGGTCAGCGAGATCGACCTCTGCGTCTGGCTCGGCACCGCGACGCCCGGCGACCGGCTGGAATATCACCGCGGCTTTCTCGCGGTCGACATCGAGGAGAAGAACAAGCGGCTCAGTGAACGGGACAGTCTTGCGCTGAAACACCTCCGGCACCGCGCGCTGGCTCTCTTCGAGCGGGACCTCGTTCACCTCGTCCAGGAGCGCCTTGGTCCCGGTCACTTCGCCTACATCGCCATCGCCCGACCGAAGTCATCGCAGGTGGCGGCACCGCTCTCGATGCACCTGCTCGAGGACGTAGCCTGATGGCGCCGGCAGCCCTGCCCCTTTTTCCCTTACCACGGAGACCCGCATATGCCCTTCCCCCAGAATGCCCCCACTGCCGAGGACCTGACGCAAATCACAGCGCAGGAGATCGCGGACATGCCGGTCGAGCTGCTCGCCATCCTGCAGCACGAGATAGACGCGCGGCTGGCGCATGCGAAGGCCGCGAAGACGAAGCTCGATGCATCCCTGGTCCTTCGCTACGGCGACCATGCTGCGGAGGCGCGACGCGCGCACGGCAAAGACACCGGTACCGTCCGCTTTGACGATGGCGACATCACCGTGGTGACCGATCTGCCGAAGCGGGTCGAGTGGGACCAGGCAAAGCTCGCCGCGATGGTCGAGCGGATCCGCCAGTCCAAAGACGACCCGGCCGACTATGTCGAGGTGAGCTTCAAGGTACGGGAGCGGAATTACACCAGCTGGCCTGCGGCCATCCGGCACGGTTTTGCAAGCGCCCGCACAGTAAAAACCGGCACGCTCAAGGTCACGCTTCTCCACGAGGAAGGTGCGCAATGACCGCGATAGCCCCCCTTCCCGCATCCCCACAGGATCTGCCGAGCCTGATCGATCGGGCGGCCACGATGCTTTCGGGCGCGAAGACCGCCGCCGAAGTGCTCGAGGCGCGCGAAGCAGCTGGTTTTGCCTACGACGTCGCCAAGCGCTCGGCCCGGATGCAGCGGGCCAAGTCTGCACATGATGACCTGATCGCTGCCGCGCACCGGGCGCAGGCGGACGCACTGGAGATCGAGTCCCTCGCCAAGCGTCGGCTGGCCGACGAATACGACGCCGCGCAGGCGCGGGGCGAAGTGGCCACCCGTCAGTGCAACCCGGGTTCGGTGGGGCATGTTGGCAGCGACAACATGCCTCCGGTCACTGCGACTGAACTCGGCCTGCGCCGCGATCAGATCCATGATGCCCGCCTGATCCGCGATGCGGAGGTGGCAGACCCGGGGCTCGTGCGCCGCACCCTCGACGAGCGCCTGGCTCAAGGCGAAGAGCCGACACGTTCCGCCGTGCGCCGCGCCGCGGAGGCGCGCCTGCAGCGCTCGCTGGATCGGCTGCAACGCACACAGGACAGCGTCCGCCGTCTCGAGGCCGACAAGGCCCCGCCGCTGAGCGCGGAACAGCGTGCCCGGCAGATCGCGGTGTTCGGCACCCCGCAGGATCGCGCCATCCACGAGCGTCTGGTTGAGATCGTCGAACGCATCGACGAACAGCCCATTCCCGCCGAGGCGGTCCGCCGCATCCCGCCTGCCGCGCGTCATGCCGTCGAGATCGCACCGCTGCAGCGCGCAGCCGCCTGGCTCACCGACTTCAGCACCCTTTTCGAACAGGAGACCCCGCAATGAAACAGATGTGCCTGAATGACGTCGTCGCCGAGATCGTCGGCGATGTGGTCGCCGGGCAGGCGATCAACAAGCGTCAGGCCGCGGTCGAACGCTGGGACGATATCGATGCCGATGGCCGCTTTCTCGCCGGGATCGACGGCGTTGTTGCCCGAATCGATGCCCGGGCACGGGCACTCCGCGTCAAGGCGGACCAGAGCGCGGGCCAGGCCCAGCCCGAGCTGCCGTTCCAGCTGCCGGCGGCGGTCGCCATGGATCTCGACGGCACGACGCTCATTGCCACACGGAAGTTGTCGCGCGCCGAATTCGCCCGGGCCATCGAGATCCGCCGCCAGCAGATCGCCCATGACAGCGCTGCGCTGCGCGAATGGCGCAACGCACTGCGCCAGGCCGACCGGATCTGGGCGGATCATCCCGACTGGAGCTTCGGCGACTGCCTCAATGCGATTTCGGCGGCGACCCGTCAGCCGGCGGCTTGCCCGGAGGTGCCGGCATGACCGGCGCGCTCCCCATCATCACCGCCGACCAGCGGCTGGCGGAAGTGCGCGGCGTCAAGGCGGCGATCTTCGGTGCAAGTGGCGCTGGCAAGACCACCCTTCTGCGCACGCTCAAGGCCGGCACGACGTTGTTCTTCGACCTCGAGGCGGGAGATCTCGCCATCGAGGGGCTGGCCATCGACACGATCCGTCCGCGGACCTGGAGGGAATGCCGCGACTTCGCCGTCTTCATTGGCGGGCCGAACCCGGCACTGAAGCAGGACCAGCCCTACAGCGCGGGACACTACGCAGATGTCTGCGCCAAATACGGTGATCCGTCTGCCCTGGAAGAATACAACACGATCTTCATCGACTCGATCACCGTGGCCGGGCGGCTCTGCTTCCAGTGGTGCAAGGGCCGGCCGGAGGCGAATTCGGAGAAGACCGGCAAGCCCGACATCCGCGGCGCCTATGGACTGCACGGCCGCGAGATGATCGCCTGGCTCACCCATCTGCAGCACACGCGGGCGAAGAACGTCATCTTCGTCGGCATCCTCGACGAGAAGCGCGACGATTTCAATCGCAAGGTCTTCGTGCCGCAGATCGATGGATCGAAGACCGGGCTCGAACTGCCGGGGATCGTCGATCAGGTCATCACCCTCGCCTCGCTACCGGACAAGGATGGCGTGCCGCAGCGGGTTTTCGTCTGCCAGACGCAGAACAGCTGGGGCTATCCGGCCAAGGACCGCTCCGGCCGGCTGGCACTGCTCGAGTCGCCGCATCTGGGCCAGCTCATCGACAAGGTCCGACAGCCGCTGCCGATCGACGCGCGCCCGCTGCTGATCGCGCCCCCGCGGCAGCCGGCAGCCACCCCCCACACCTCATCCGATCCCTCGACCTGAAAGGCCCCCCGACATGTCCGGACTCTGGACCGACTTCAACGACGCGCAATCGACCACCAATGTCATCCCCAAGGGCACACTGGCCAAGGTGCGGCTGACCCTTCGGCCCGGAGGCTTCGACGATCCCGCGCAGGGCTGGACCGGCGGCTATGCCCGCCGCGCAGCCACCGGCGCGGTCTATCTCGATGCCGAATACACCGTGCTGGAAGGGTCCTACGCCAAACGCAAGATCTGGTCGCTGATCGGGCTCTACAGTCCGAAGGGCCCGGAATGGGCCAACATGGGCCGCAGTCTCCTGCGCGGCATGCTGAACTCGGCGCGCGGCATCTCCGACAAGGACAATTCGCCCGAGGCGCAGGCCGCGCGGCGGATCAATGGTTTTGCCGATCTCGACGGGCTTGAGTTCGTCGCCCGAATCGACATCGGCCAGGACACCAACGGCGAGGACAAGAACGAGATCCGCGCGGCCATCACCCCGGATCACCGGGACTATGCGCAGATCATGGGGACCGCGCCGCACCCGGATCAGGCTCGTGCGCCAGCCTTCGCGTCCTCCACGCACCAGGCAGCCTTTGATGCCCAGTCGCCAGCGCCGCATGGCCGGCCCTCCTGGGCGGACTGACAAGCGTCGCAACGCGGGAGCCACTCCGATGCCTCAGGTCCCCAGGCAGACGCCGCAGCCAGACGGCAAGTGTGAAGCGCAACTGCGCTTCACCGCGACCGGCCTGGACAGGCCACGGCCAGGGCGAACCGATGACAGGCTCTGGCATCCGCGCCTCACGCTCTGCGCCGTCTGCACCTCCCGCACGCGTGGCTTCGGCTGGTTCGATCCCCACCGACCGCGGCTTAACCGAACCCGCCGCTGGTTCTGCTCCACGGTCTGCCAGGAAGCCTTCACCCGCAAAGCTCAGAGAGGACTGACCATGGTCGATTTTACCGAAGAGGAAACCCGGGCGCTGCCCGCCGTGATGCGCGCGCTCGCACCGGAGATGGAACGGATCGGCTGGGACCGCCTGCTGGCCCAACTGACCCAGAACGACATGCACCGGCTGATCGTGACCATCATCGAGGCCTTCCGCGCCAAGATGGCGGAGATTGCGCTCGAAGATGAGATCCCCTTCTGATGCTGGACTTCAACTCCCGTCCCGCCATGGCCGAGCGGATCAATGCGGCCGTCGACGCTGCGCTCGAAGCGGACCGCGCGGCTACATCACCGCGGGATTATCTCGGTGCCTCACGGCTGGGCCATGCCTGCGAGCGGGCGCTCCAGTTCGAGTTCGCGCGCGCGCCGAAGGACGACGGCACCGACTTCACCGGCCGCACGCTTCGCATCTTCGCCATCGGCCACGCGCTCGAGGAGCTCGCGATCCGCTGGCTGCGGGCGGCGGGGCTCGACCTCTACACACGCAAGGGCAATAGAGAGGGCGGTGAGCAATTCGGCTTCTCGGTCGCCGGTGGCCGCATCCGCGGCCATGTCGACGGGATCGTCGCCGAGGCGCCAGCGGCATTGGGGCTGCGCACCCCGGCGCTCTGGGAATGCAAGACGATGAACGCGAAGTCCTGGCGGGCCTGCGTCCGGGACGGCGTGACAACATCGAAGCCGGTCTATGCCGCGCAGATCGCGCTCTACCAGGCCTATATGGAGGCGAACGTCCCGGGCATTTCGGCCGCCCCCGCGCTCTTCACCGCGATCAACAAGGACAGTGCCGAGCTGCACCATGAGCTGGTGCCGTTCGATGCAGGTCTCGCGCAGCGCATGTCCGATCGGGCCGTGCGGATCCTGCGCGCCACAGATGCCGGTGATCTGCTGCCACGCATCGCCCGCAATGCCGATTTCCACGAATGCCGCTTCTGCCCCTGGAGTGCCCGCTGCTGGAGGCTTTCCGCATGACCGACGACCCGACCGACACGCCCGATGATGCGACCGGGACCGACACGCGGGAGCGCAAGGAGACGCCTCCAAATGAGAACATTGTCCACTTCAACCCGTGGCGCGACTTCAACGATGCCGCGCCGCAGATCGACGTCTTCGGCGACGAACCGGACCCGACGCAGATCGCACAGTTCATGGAGGTGGTCTTCGGCTATTGCGACGGGCTGATCCCGGTCCGCAGCTTCATCGACAAGGGTCAGGGCATCGATGGACGGCCGCACAACATCTGGATCGATGCCGATGCCGCGGCTCCGGAGAAGATGGCGACCTTTGCCAACTGGGCGGCCCGCGAGGGGGCCGCGGTCTATGTGATCCCCGGCACCGTCGCCGAAAGCGGCCAGGCCCGGGCCGCGGACGTCGGGCAGATGCAAACCATCGTCGTCGACCTCGACACCGGCGACATTGCCGCGAAGCGCACCCATCTCGAGCGCCACCTCGGTCCGCCCAGTATGGTGGTCGAGAGCGGTGGGGTGACGCAGGACGGGCAGCGCAAGGCGCATGTCTGGTGGCGCCTGACCGAACCCGCCGAGGGCAGCGATCTTGCCCGGGTCTGCCGCCTGCGCGGCGATATCGCGGCCAAGGTCGGCGGCGACCTGCACTTCCGCTCGGCTCACCAGCCGATCCGCGTTGCGGGCTCGGTCTATTACAAGAACGCCCTCAAGACGCTCGTCCGGATCGTCGCCCTGAACCAGACCCGCGAGTTCGATCTCGACGAGTTCGCCGAGGCCGTCACCGACATGCCCCCTGCCCCGGGCGTCTCGCTGCAGCCGGATTTCGCGACGCCGGACAAGCCGCAGGTGGACGACGTGCTGGTCACCCCGGTGCGGGAAGGCGCGCAGGACGACTGGTCGCGCTTCGAGGGCGCCTCGGCCGCCATCGGCCACTTCATCCGCATGGTCCACGAGGGCCGGCTGTCCAAGGATGCGGGCTGGGAAGGCATCTGCGGCTACAATGCCGCCATGCTGCGGCCCCAGTGGCCCATGGAGCGGCTTCGGCGCGAATCCGAGCGGCTCTGGGAACGCCATGTCGAGAAGCACGGGCCCCCGCTCGTCCGGCTGGACAGTGCCGCGCCCGTTCCCGACGAACTGCCCGTCTTCTCGCTGGGCGCGCTGCTCGACGACGACACCCCGATGCCCGAGGATATCATCGCCCCGCGGGTGCTCACGCCGGGCGGGCTGCTGGTATTGGGCGGTGCGCCGAAGGTCGGCAAGAGCGATCTGCTGATCTCCTGGCTCGTGCATATGACGGCGGGTGTGGCCTTTCTCGGGTTCACCCCGCCACGGCCGCTGCGGATCTTCTACCTGCAGGCCGAGATCCAGTATCACTATCTGCGCGAACGCATGAAACGGATCGGCCTGCCGCCGGACCTCATCGACGGCGCGCGGGACAACCTTGCCGCCACACCGAAGCTGCAGATGCTGCTTGATGCCGAGGGCAGCGTTCGGGTCGCGCGGGCGATCCGGCGCGCCTTCCCCGATGAGCCCGTCGACATCCTCTGCATCGACCCGATCCGCAACCTGTTCGACGGCGGGCCTGATGGTGCCGGCGAGAACGACAATTCCGCGATGATGTTCTTCCTCAAGGACCGGGTCGAGGTTCTCCGCGATCACATCGATCCCGACTGCGGCGTCATCTTGGTCCACCACACCAAAAAGCTCTCGAAGCACCAGGTGAAGGAGGATCCGTTTCTCGCGCTCTCGGGCGCCAGCGCGCTCCGCGGCTTCTACACCACCGGCCTGATCCTGCATCGCCCCGATGAGGAGGCGCCGGAACGCAGGCTCGAGATCGAGCTCCGCAACGGCCCGGCCTTGCCCTCGAAGCTCATCGACAAGGTCAAGGGAAGCTGGGTGGAGCTCAACCCGATGAACGAGCGGCTGGTGCGCCAGGGGGTGGGTGCGAAGCATGACGCGGAACGCGATCGCAAGCGGGATGTGATCCTCGGGATCCTGTTCGAGGAAGCCGCCCAGGGCAGGCTCTACACGACGATGCAGTTCGCCGAGGCTTTCGAGAACAGGGGCGGGCTGGGCAGCAAGTTCACCTTGCGTGAACGTCTGAGCGTTCTGGCGACCAAGGGGCTGGTGAAGTTTCTGCGGGACGGAACGCCCTTCGGCTATCCGGTAGTGCGATCGCGCTTCGGATATCTCTGTGTCGAGGACATGCTGTTTCGTCCTGTGGAGACGGTCGATCCCGAGACGGGCGAAGTGCTGGTATCTTCCAAGCCGGTCTATCCCAGCCACTACAAATGCCCGCAATCCGGTGTCTGCCTGCAGGTCGAAAACTCATCCGTCTGGGTCCGTCCGGCGGGGGAAAATGACCCCGATGATGCGGGACTAACTCCTGGGAGTGAGGCCTAACTCCTATGTCCTCCCCAACTCCTGTCTCAATGAAAACAATCGCTTACCAAGTTCGAGGAGTTAGTGGCCTAACTCCTCCCCAACTCCTGCCAACTCCTAATTTCTCGTTTCTTTTCAGCGTGTTACCCGGAAAAGAGGAGTTAGTGTGGAAAGCCCCCATACTACGTATGGGGGGCCAACCAGAAGGTTTGGCCCCCATCCCATACGTAGTCAGGTGTTCGCGCGCGCCTATTCGCAGCACACCGGATCACTATCGAGCAGCAATGGAGATGACGATGCCGACAAGGCCAATTAAACCTGTGTCCGAGGCTCAGACACGGCGCGCAACCGGAAGCATCCTCGCCCTCGACCTCGGCACCACCACCGGCTGGGCGCTGCGCGGGGCAGACGGTCTGATCACCAGCGGCACGGTCAGCTTCAAGCCCAGCCGCTTCGCCGGTGGCGGCATGCGCTATGTCCGTTTCCGCGGCTGGCTGGAGCAACTGGCAGCGGATGCCGGGCCCATCGACGCCATCCACTTCGAGGAAGTGCGTCGGCATGTCGGGACCGACGCGGCCCATGTCTTCGGCGGCCTGCTCGCGACGCTGACCGCCTGGGCCGAGACGGCAGGCTTGCCTTACCAGGGCGTGCCGGTTGGCACGTGGAAGCGCAGTGTCACTGGCCGCGGCAATGCCAACAAGGCCGCCGTTATCGATGCGGTCCGGTCCCGCGGCTTCCATCCCGCTGACGACAACGAGGCCGATGCGCTCGCCATCCTGCACTGGGCTATCGAGACCCGCGGAGGACTGGCATGACCGGCATGCGGTTCGCGCCCCGCGGTTATGGCGGTCACCGCCGGGATCCCGAGCAGGTCAAGCGCGACGGCTGGCGCGAACAGGGTGTGCTAGCGGTCTCGGTCGATGACGACCGGCTCACCTGGCCCGAGCAGGAACTGGTCCGACAACTGGGCGACAAGCTCTATGGGCCGAAGGCAAGCAAGCAGGAGGTGCGGTGATGAGCGAGTGGACGCGTGACATGGTCGAGGAACGGGTCGAGGAAGCCGCCAGGGTGCTTCGGAAGCTGCCCGGTCTCAGATCCCAGGGCACCTTCAGCAGCTGGCCGGATATCCTCCGCAGCCCTCGCGAGATTGCCTTCGGGGATCCGAAACCCATGAAGGTGCTCCCCTCGCCGCAGGCCATCAGCCGCATGGAGGAGACCATCACCTGGAACCGCTTCCTCGAGCGCGATGACGCGCACCTGATGTGGGAGCGGGCCGATGGGGTGAGCTGGAAGGAACTCTGCCACCGCTATGGCATCAGCCGCCCCACGGCCCACCGGCGCTACGCCTACGCGCTCAGCGTTATCGCCTGGCGGCTCAACGGGCGGGAGGTCCATCACCGGCGCGGCAAGCGGTTCGTGATCGCGCGGGCGGGGTGAGGAGATGGCCGGAGGACGGGTGACGGGGTCGTGGTTCTCCGGCCGTACTATCCCTGGCGATTTGCAAGGGTCAGCTGATGTGGCAAGCATGTGTCATGAAAAAGCTGCGCTCCCTCTGGCTGGGGGAATTGTCTCTGGGCGAGGCGTTCTGGACCTGGGCGATCACCGTCGGCCTCCTGGTCAACGTGACATCCAGCGTGCTGTTTCTCGCCCTCATTGCCGCAGACAGGCCGTGGGCAGCACTGGTCGTGGGCTATGCGCCGTCAGTGCCATACAACGTTCTAGCGACCGTCGGCGTCTGGCGCTCGGCTGCCCGCTACGACGGCGACACCGGCCACGCTGAGCTTGCCCGCATCATCACGCTGCTCTTGATGCTGGTGTTGTCCGTGACCTGAGGTTCGACGGCGGCTGTCAAGAAAAATCGACTTCGTGAGACATCATGAGTTGAGACACTGAAGGGGATTCACATAGGCATTTTTCTGTGAGACAAGTCTTGACGCTGGAAAACAGCGCGAGGATGACAGACGGGGCTGAGATCAGCTAAGTGATTGTTTTCCGGTTCCTTTCCGGCCAGAAACGTATGCTGGCGGGCAAGGCGCGCAAGTTCCCTAGCGACAGGGCCGGATTTTTGGGAAGCCACCCGAATCCAGCAGCCGCCCGCCCGATCAGAATATCATCGATAGAGCAAAGACTTCACCGCCTTCGGAGGTGGCTTCCGCTGGACCCTGAAGGAGTCCATCGCGACCCAGTCGACTCCAGCGTGAGAGTCCACCTCCGAGAATCCACCGTCCCCAGCAGGATGATCTGAATGACCTTGAGCTTCGCTCCCGAGCGGATCGAGACCTGGCCGCTTGCGCGCCTCCAGCCTTACGCGAAGAATGCCAAGGTGCACGGGCCGGACCAAGTTGCCAAGCTCGCCGCCAGCATGGCCGAGTTCGGATGGACCGTGCCGTGTCTCGTCGGCGAGGACGGCGAGTTGATCGCGGGCCACGGCCGGGTGCTGGCCGCGACGCAGCTGGGGCTGACCGAGGCGCCGGTGATCGTGCTCTGCCATCTGACCGAGGCGCAACGCCGGGCCTATCGCATCGCGGACAACAAGCTGACGGAACTCGGGAGCTGGGACGAGGTTGCTCTATCGGCCGAGCTGCAGGACCTGCTCGCCGACGACTACGACCTGTCGCTGGTCGGGTTTTCCGATGGCGAACTCGACACGCTTCTGACGTTCGATCCGGACGGGAGCGGTGAAGGTGAAGGCGGCGCTGATGGCTCCGTGCCTCCGGTGACCATCCCCGAGCCGCCGCGCAATCCGGCCTCGCGGACGGGCGACCTGTGGATCCTTCGCGATCACCGGCTGCTCTGCGGGGATTCGACCTCGCATGACGACGTGCGACGCCTGATGAACGGCGAGCGCGCGATCTTGTTCGCCACCGACCCGCCATACCTCGTCGATTACGATGGCTCGAACCACCCGACGCGGAACAAGGACTGGTCGCAGTCTTACGGTGTCACGTGGGACGACAGTTCGCAGGGCGCCGACCTCTACGACGGCTTCATCGCTGCCGCGGTCGCCGAGGCGATCACCGAGGACGCGGCCTGGTACTGCTGGCACGCCTCGCGCCGGCAGGCGATGCTGGAGGCATGCTGGGAGAAGGCCGGTGCCTTCGTCCATCAGCAGATCATCTGGGTGAAGGACCGGGGTGTCCTGACCCGCTCGCACTACCTCTGGAAGCACGAGCCCTGTTTCATGGGATGGCGCCGTCCGAACCGTCCTCCGAAGGTCGCCGAGCAAACGCTGCCATCGACCTGGGAGATGCCGTCTTTCGCCAAGGACGAACGGCCCGACCACCCGACGCCGAAGCCGCTCGACGCCTTTGGCATCCCCATGCGTCAGCACGTCACCCGCGGCGGGCTCTGCTACGAGCCGTTCTCGGGGTCGGGTTCGCAGATCATGGCAGGCGAGGCCAACGGTCGGCGCGTCTTCGCAATGGAAATCAGCCCGGCTTACGTCGATGTCGCGTTGGAGCGCTGGCAGGCCGAAACCGGCCGCGACGCGATCCTCGACGGCGACGGCCGGAGCTTCGCCGAGGCGAGGGCCGAACGGCTAGACGAGACCCCGGCAGCGAAGGACGAGGATGGGGCCGCATGAAGCAATCGCGCCTCATGTCGTTGGTCGAGTCCGTCGCCAACGTGACCGTCGGCTACGGCGTCGCCGTCTTCACGCAGATTCTGATCTTTCCGATCTTCGGGCTGCACACGACGCTGGCGCAGAACCTCAAAATGGGGGCAATGTTCACTGTGGTCAGCATCGTACGGGCTTTTGCTCTACGGCGGCTGTTCGAAGCGATCCGAATGAGACACTAGGAACCAAGAGCCTGCCAAGTCGGCACACCGCGTCGGATAGCTGCCTTCTCGAGCCGAGGCCATGTCGCTTCTGAGATTGGCGTAACCATGTAGCCGCAATCAACATCGCCCAGCATCACCGAACCGGTAGCTGGGCCAGCTCGCCAGCAGAGCCCAACCAGCGCGCAAAGGGTAGAATCAAGCTTGTCCTGATCGGACTTCCGAGGGTTAGCAGTCTCCCGCATATGACGCGCCCATTCGGCCAGCCCTTGCACACCGAACAGCTCGGCCGACTGCTCGACCACGCGCGCCACCGCCTGCCAGTCCTCCAAACGGAATTTCTTCCGGTTCTGCGGATTATACTTCGGAGCGCGGAGCCGCTGAGCAAAGCCGTCGTCTAGTGCGGGCAGAGCCAGCGCGGGGAATACTTCGATAAGGAAGTGGCCAGCAGACGCTGTGCGCGCCTGAATGGGATCCTCCGTCGCACCAAGACCGGAAATGAAAGACCAAATTGGCGAGGCGTCGCAGAACATGCCGATCTTGCTGCGGTTGGCCGGCTGAACGCCACCGCCGACAAAAGAAACGAGGGACGCGGCGACTTTGTCCACCGGGCGGCTGCCCGCGGCATTGGGCACGACAGTTGGTTGATCGAGCGCAACGAGGCTGACGGCGAAAGCCTTGCGAACCTCACCGATCAAAGTGCGAGCCTGCGCGAACGAGACCAGCTTTGGTTCGTGGAATTGGACTTGGCCTTGGTTATCAAACGCCACGGCGCAGATCGCACCCGGCGCCTTCGGGGCATCGGTCCACGCCGAGTCGAAACCGAAAATGACCGTGCTGCTTTGCGGGTTCACGAAATGCATCTGGCCCTCCACAAAGCAGCATAGTCAAAGCATTTAGGGAATGCAGCCGCTTATCTGTTCAGCGAGTACACCCTTCCGCGCCCTTCGACCTTCTCGGAGGTGATCGTCAGGCCCAGCTTCTTCTTGAGTGCACCGGACATGGCGCCTCTTACGGTGTGAGCTTGCCAGCCCGTTTTGGCGACGATCTCGTCGATGGTCGCGCCGCCGTCAGCGCGGAGCATCTCGATCAGCTCCGCCAGTTTCGTGCCCGTGCGCGGTGTGCGTGCCTTGGGCGCGGGGTCGGCCTCGACCGGAGCCTCCTTCGGCGCCTCGTCGGCGCCCGTCCGCGCGCTGTCGCCGCCGTCCGGCTCGACACCGATGGCGGCGTGGCCAGCGTCCGTGATGTGCAGCAGGATGGCGCGGCCGCCCTCATCGTTGCGCCAGATCCGGGTGAGCGCGGCGTCCGCATTGGTCTGACTGTTCGCCGCGGTCTCCGCGATCAGCCCGCGGGAGAGGAGCGCGCCGACCACCTTGGCGGCGGCGGCGCCGCGGAGCGAGCCGGGAAGTGGCAGGACGTTTCGGTCCTCGCGCTGCGCGGCGGCGCTGAGGATCACGAGCTGGGTGTCGGAAAGCTTGGTCATAGGGTCGTCTCCTTTGCGGGCCCGCGTCATGCGGCGCCTTCTACGACCCCGAGCCACGCAGGGCGCGCAGCGGGAGTTCCGGCAGTGCCGGAGATCAGCGGGCGTGTTCGCCCTCGCCGAAAGCGCTGTCGGTGATGCGCTTCAGGAGGCCGGCATAGTGTTCGAGGATGCCGACGTGGCTCCAGTTCACCTCGTCGGGGTGGGCGTTGAAGTGGTCGTCGCTGAGTGCCTGCAAGCGGGCCAGCATCTCGTCAATCTCCGCCTTCTTGCCGATGAAGGAGTTCAGCGCGGCCTCGCGGTTGCGCCGGGCTTTCTCGGCGCGGAGCTCGTGGCGCGGGGTGGTGATCGGGTTCAGGCGGGTGGTCGTCATGGTGGCTCCATGGTGAGTTGCATCGTTCCTCTGGGATGGACGTTCGCTCCAGTTCGCGAGCTTACCAACTCAATAAGATGCTGTTTCTTAATGATAATCGGAGCCATCGATGCATGGCATGAGCGAGCGCCAGTATGCCGAGCGCATCGGTCTCTCGCGCGGCGCGATCCAGAAGGCGAAGGCTGCTGGCCGGCTGGTGCTGCACGCGGATGGCTCGATCGATGCGGATGCGAGCGATGCGCGCCGTGGCGAGACGACCGATCCATCGAAGAGCCGAGCGAAAGCGCACAGCCCGAAGACGAAACTGAAGCCAGTGCCCGAGGCGGCCGTGACCGCCGTGGGCGATACACTCCGTGAGCAGGGATTGACCGCACCTTCCGTCGGTGGCGGCACGACCTTTCTGCAGGCCAAGACCGCCAACGAGGTCTTGAAGGCGCAGGAACGGCGCATCCGGCTCCAGAAGCTGAAGGGCGAACTGGTTGATCGGGCCCGCGCCGAGACGCTGATGTTCCGCCTGGCGCGCGACGAGCGCGACGCTTGGGTGACCTGGCCGGCGCGGGTCGCGGCGCTGATGGCCTCGGAGTTGACGGCAGCACTGGGGGACGGAAGCGAGGTAGAGGCGGCGCTGATGCAGAAGGTTCTGGAGGCCCATGTCCGCGCCCAACTCGACAGCCTCGCGGAGATCCGGACCGGGCTTGCCTGATGATGGTTTCGCGTTCGACGGCGCCACAGCTCTGCTCCGAGCCTGGTCGCGCGGGATCCGCCCCGATCCGGACCTCACCGTCTCGCAATGGGCGGACCGGCATCGCTGGCTGTCCTCGCGCGCCTCCGCCGAGCCGGGGCGGTACCGCACGGCGCGCACGCCCTACATGCGCGAGATCATGGACGCGCTGTCGCCGGCGAGCCCGGTGCAGCGGGTGGTGTTCATGAAGGCGGCTCAGGTGGGTGCGACGGAAGCAGGCAATTGCTTCATCGGTTTCGTCATGCACCAGGCGCCCGGGCCGATGCTGGCGGTCCAGCCGACGGTCGAACTGGCGAAACGCAACTCGCGCCAGCGGATCGATCCGCTGATCGAGGAAAGCCCCGAGCTCCGAGAACGGGTGAAGCCCGCCCGGTCGCGCGATGCCGGCAACACGATGCTGTCGAAGGAATTCGCCGGCGGTATCCTAATCTTGACGGGCGCGAATTCGGCCGTGGGCCTGCGCTCGACCCCGGCGCGCTACATCTTCCTCGACGAGGTCGATGCCTATCCGGCCTCCGCCGATGAGGAAGGCGATCCGGTGACGCTGGCCGAGGCCCGGTCGCTCACCTTCGCCCACCGGCGCAAAGTGTTCCTGGTCTCGACGCCGACGATCCGCGGCCTCTCCCGCGTCGAGCGTGAGTTCGAGGCGAGTGACCAGCGGCGCTACTTCGTGCCCTGCCCGCATTGCGAGGCGATGCAATGGCTGAAGTTCGAGCGGCTGCGCTGGGAGAAGGGCAGGCCGGAGACAGCAGCGTATGCCTGCAAGAGTTGTGAGGCGTCCATCGCCGAGCACCACAAGACGGCGATGCTCGAGCGAGGCGAATGGCGGGCGACGGCAACGGCTACCGATCCCACGACGGTCGGTTACCACCTCTCGGCGCTCTACTCCCCGGTGGGCTGGCTCAGCTGGGCTCGGATCGCTCGGGCACATGAAGCAGCACGAGGCAGCGACGAGGCGATGCGGGCCTTCCGCAACACCATTCTCGGCGAGAGCTGGATGGAGAGCGGCGAGGCACCGGACTGGCAGCGGCTGGCGGGTCTCAGGGAAGACTGGCCTGCCGGCAAGGTGCCCGAGCGCGGGTTGTTCCTGACCGCAGGGGCGGATGTGCAGAAGGACCGGATCGAGGTTGATGTCTGGGCCTGGGGCCGCGGTCTGGAAAGCTGGCTCGTCGACCACCTTGTGCTCGAGGGCGGGCCGAGCGATCCCGCGTGCTGGCGGGCGCTCTCTGATCTGCTCGGCCGGACCTGGGTGCATGCCTCCGGCCAGCCGATGACGTTGGCCCGTCTTGCCATCGACACCGGCTACGAGACCTCGGCCGTCTATGGCTGGGCGCGGACGGCAGGCTTCGCGCAGGTGGCCCCGGTGAAGGGTGTGGAGGGCTTCAACCGCACCAGCCCAGTCACCGGGCCGACCTATGTCGATGCGACAGTCGGCGGCAAGCGGCTCCGGCGCGGCGCGCGGCTCTGGACGGTGGCCACCTCGACTTTCAAGGCCGAGACCTATCGCTTCCTGCGGCAGGAGCGCCCCACCGAGGCTGAGATCGCTGCCGGTGCGTCGGCTCCGCCCGGAACGGTGCATCTGCCGAACTGGGCCGATGGCGAATGGCTGAAGCAGCTCACCGCCGAGCAGCTGGTGACAGTCAAGACGAAGCGCGGCTTCTCGAAGCTCGAATGGCAGAAGCTCCGGGAACGCAACGAGGCGCTGGACGCAAGGGTCTATGCACGCGCCGCCGCCTGGATCTGCGGCGCGGATCGCTGGCCCGACGCGCAATGGCAGGAGCTGGAGCGGCAGTTGGCCATGCCGGTGGACGAGAGCGGTATGATGTTGACGACGCCAACACCAGTCGCGCGTCCTGCCCCGCGGCGGCGGACCGTGCGCTCGAATTACATGGGGTGATGATGACGGCGATCACGGAGCTAAAGGCGCGCCGCGAGGCGCTCACTGCCGCCCGGTCCACCGGAGTCGCCCGCGTGAGCTACGACGGCAAGACCGTGGACTATCGCAGTGTCGCCGAGATCGACCGCGCCATCGAGGCGCTAGACCGCGAGATTGCCGCGGCCGAGGGGCGAAGGATCGTTCGCCACCTGCGTGTGACCACCACCAAGGGCCTCTGATCGATGGGTCTGTTCGACAGCTTTCGCCGCCGCCCCACCGGCGGTCCTGCCACTATGAGCGCCCGGCTCGAAGGGGCTATGGCGAAACGCCGGCTCAGGGGCTGGAACCCGCCGCTCGAGAACATCAATGCGCTGGTCGCCTCGGGAGGACCCCGGCTGCTGGCGCGCTCGCGCGAGCTCGTGGTGACGAACGGCTATGCCGCCAATGCCTGCGAGGCCTTCGCCGCCAATCTGGTGGGCGATGGGATCAAGCCCTCGTCGCTGATCGGGGATGCGGTCTCACGCGACCGGGTGCAGCGGCTCTGGCTCGCCTGGACCGACGAGGCGGATGCCGACGGCCTGACCGACTTCTACGGTCTGCAGGCCATGGTGGCGCGCGAGATGTTCGTCGCGGGTGAGTGCTTCGTCCGGCTGCGGCCCCGGCGGCCCGAGGACGGGCTGCTGGTGCCGATGCAGCTGCAGCTTCTCCAGTCGGAGATGCTGCCCTTCGAGAAGACCGAAACGGCTGCCAACGGCAACCGCATCCGCTGCGGGATCGAGTTCGACCGCATAGGTCGGCGAGTGGCCTACCACTTCCGCCGCCGCCATCCGGGTGACAGCACCGATCAGGGCGGCCGGGTCATCGGCGAGGTCATCCCGGAGACGGTGCGTGTGCCTGCGGCGGACGTGTTGCACATCTACCGCCCTATTGATGCCGGCCAGATCCGCGGGTTGCCGCATATCGCGCCCGCCATGGTGCGGTTGTTCCTGCTCGACCAGTATGATGATGCCGAGCTTGACCGGAAGAAGACCGCGGCGATGTTTGCGGGCTTCATCACCAAGACCGCCCCCGAAGAGCCGCTGATGGGCGACATCGAGGCAGGTGAGGACGGCACCGCCATCGCGAGCCTCGAGCCCGGCACGCTGCAGGTGCTGTTGCCGGGTGAGGACGTGCGGTTCTCCTCGCCGGCGGATGTCGGCGGTGGCTACGAGGCGTTCCAGTATCGCACGCTTCTGGCGGTCTCGGCGTCGCTCGGGCTGCCTTATCATCTCGTGACCGGCGATGTCCGACAGGCGAACTACTCGAGCTTGCGCGCCGAGTTGGTCGAGTTCCGCCGGCGCATCGGCCAGCTGCAGCATGGCGTGATCGTTCCCCAGCTCTGCCGCGCGGTCTGGGCCCGCTGGCTGGAGACGGCGGTGCTCTCGGGCGCACTCGATCTCGAAGATCCGGCACTCGCACGTCCGGTGCAATGGATCCCGCCGCGCTGGGACTGGGTCGACCCGCTGAAGGACATCCAGGCGCAGGTGCTGGCGATGGAAGCCGGCATCACTTCGCGGCGCAAGGTGGTCGAGGCCACCGGCTACGACATCGAGGAAGTGGACCGCGAGAACGCCGCAGATGCCAAACGCGCCGCAGACCTTGGCCTGCGCTACCGCACCAGCGCCGGGGAAACGCAGGGGGCGCGGGCGACACCGGCAGGACGGCCGGACCCCGGCAACGGCAAGGATGGCGGCGAGGCTGCCGCGGCGACCGATCCCGCCGCCGATCAGGAGTAAGGACATGAACAGCTGGTATAGGGTCCGCGCCAAGAGCACTGGTGCGGAAGTGGCGATCTATGACGAGATCGGCGCCTATGGGGTCTCGGCGAAGGGGTTCCTGTCGGAGCTCGGTGCCCTGCCTGACGGCACCCCGATCGATCTGCGGCTCAACAGTCCCGGCGGCTCGGTGTTCGATGCGGTGGCGATCCATAACGCGCTGATCCGCCACGAAGGCACGATCACCGTCTGGATCGACGGCATCGCCGCTTCTGCCGCCTCCTACATCGCCATGGCGGGCGACGAGATCGTCATGCCCGAGAACGCCTTCCTGATGATCCATGATCCTTCGGGACTGGTGATGGGAACGGCGGACGACATGCGATCGATGGCCGAGGCGCTCGACAAGGTGAAGGGCAGCCTGGTGCAGGGCTATGCCGCGAAATCGGGACGCCCCGCAGAAGAGATCGCCGCGCTGATGGCGAAGGAGACCTGGTTCGATGCTGGGGACGCGCTGGCGCAGGGCTTCGCCGACCGTCTGGTCGAACCGGTGCGCATCGCCGCCCACTTCGACATCCACCGCTTCCGCAATGCGCCGACGGAACTTATGGATGGTGCGTCGGAACCGTCGCCACCGTGGGACGGTGCGAGTCCACCGAACGAGACGGAGGTCGGGCCGACCGAAAATGCCGACGACAGCAGGGCCCACGACATCGATGCAGAGGTGGCTGGTGCGGGCGAAGAAGCCGCGGACAACAGTGTT
Source organism: Amaricoccus macauensis (assembly GCF_049800915.1). Classification (GTDB taxonomy): domain Bacteria; phylum Pseudomonadota; class Alphaproteobacteria; order Rhodobacterales; family Rhodobacteraceae; genus Amaricoccus; species Amaricoccus macauensis_A. The sequence continues at coordinate 322,522 of NZ_JBNAFY010000002.1, read as the reverse complement.
GACCGTGGCAGCACCGCCGTCGCGGCGGACACCGACGCCGCTACGCTCGAGGGGCATGTCGCGGCTGTCAACATGCCCTCCGAGGTGGCCGACGCGGGGGAAGCGGACGCCGGCCATCCGCTGCCTGACACCGGACCCGGCGCGCGCCTCGCAGATTCCGGCCGTCCGCCACCCGATCCTCTCGCGATCCGCGCGGAAGCCATCGGACATGCCCGCGCCGTTGTCGATCTCTGCAGGCTTGCCGGCCAACCGCAGATGGCGGGCCGGTTTCTCGAACAGGAGGCGAGCCTAGACGAGGTGCGGACAGCCCTTCTGGCTGCCAAGGCCGAGGCCGAGCCGGAGATCGCCGCCCATCACCCGCAGCCCGGCCGGTCCTCGGCCGCGCGCCCCTGGGGCGAGATCGTCGCCCGTACCTTCCGCCTGAAAGGATAAACCCATGACCACGCTGGTCGAAGGCCCGCATCCCGGCGGCTTCCTCGTCTGGGAGGCCTTCCGCGACTACACCCGTGAGACCATCACCATTGCGAGCGGCACGCTGGAGCCCGGCACGGTGCTGGGCAAGATCACCGCCTCCGGCAACTACGCCGCCCACGATCCGGACGCCACCGACGGCACAGAGACCGCCGTCGCCGTGCTCTGGGGCAAGGCGGATGCGAGCGCTGGCGAGGTTCCCGCCGTCGCGCTGGTCCGCGGGCCCGCCATCGTCAACCGCCACGATCTGGTCTTTGGCGGCACGCCCAGCGAGGCCGAGATCACCGCGGCCCATGCCGCCCTCCTCGACGTCGGCATCCGCGTGCGCTGAAGAGTTTTTCTTCTTGTCGCGCGTCCGGACGCAAAACCGGCATCCACTTTTGCTGGACGCGCTCCCAACTCAACCATTCGCTCCCTGAACCGGAGGCATCCCATGACGACCATGGACATCTTCGAAGGCGATGCCTTCAGCATCATCGAGCTCACCCGCGCGCTCGAGAACATCCCCTACAAGCCTGCGCTGCTCTCGGGCTCCAGCCTGTTCAGTCCCCGCGGGGTACGGTCCCGCACCGTGGTGATCGAGAGCCGAAACGGCACCCTGTCGCTGATCCCGTTCTCCGAGCGTGGTTCTGCCTATGAGCAGCAGACGCCCGAGCGCCGGGAGATGCGCGCCTTCGTCTGCCGCCAGTTCAAGAAGCAGGACGTGCTCTGGGCTTCCGAAATCCAGGGTATCCGCGACTTCGGCCAGGAAAGCGCCACGCAACAGGTGCAGGCGGAGGTGGCGAGGAAGCTGGGGCGTCTGCGGCAGGATGCCGAGGCGACCTTCGAGTATCACCTCCTGAACGGCATCCAGGGGCGCGTGTTGGACCCGAAGGACGATGCCACGATCATCGACTACTTCACCGAATTCGGCATCACGCCCGCCGCCGAGATCGACTTCGACCTCGACAATGCGAGCCCCGCATCCGGCGCACTCCGCAAGCGCTGCCAGGCGCTGATCGAGGACGTCGAGGGATCCATGGGCGGGCTGGCGGCCGGGGCCATACAGGTCCGCGGCGAATGCGGCTCGGGCTTCTTCGCTGATCTTGTCGCCCACAAGGAGGTGCGCGAGACCTATCTCAACACCGCCGCGGCGGCGGATCTCCGGGGCCGGATCGCCGATGAGGTCAGCTTCGGTGGCATCACCTTCCGCCGCTACAGGGGCGGCGCAGGCTTCGGTGTGCCGACCGACAAGGCGTTCTTCTACCCCGAAGGCATCGAGGGGCTGTTCGAGATCTACCATGCCCCGGCCGACACGTTCGAGACGGTCAACACCCTCGGTCTGCCGCTCTATGCCCGCACCATCCCGGACCGGGATCGTGATGAATGGGTGCGGCTCGAGATCGAGAGCAACCCGCTGCCGATCTGCACAAGGCCGCAGGTGCTCCGGAGTGCAAGGCGGACGTGATGACCGCCTTCGCAGCCGCGGTCGATGCGCTCTTCGCGGATCCGAACCTTGGCCGTGAAGCGACCTACGCGCCGGCGAATGGGGACCCGTTCCCTGTCAGCATCATCCCCCGCAGAGCCGATGCGATCACCGAGTTCGGCGACGCACGGCTCTGGTCGGAGACCACGCGGATCGACCTGCGCGTGACCGATGTCCCCAACCCGCGTCCCGGCGACAGCATCGAGATCGACGGCGAGGCCTTCCTCATCCAGGGCGAGCCCATCCGCGACCGCGAGCGGCTCGTCTGGACCGTGGACCTGAGGCCGGCCTGACCCGCGATGAAACTAAAGCTCGACATCACCCCGGACCTCGTCGCTGCCATGGCTGCCGAGGTGAAGGCAGGCGAGAGGGCCGTCACGGCAGCCATGCGCGAAGCCGGGACCGGGCTGAAGACCGCCTGGCGCGGCCAGATTACAGGCGCCGGGCTCGGGCGACGACTCGCGAACTCGATCCGCAGTCAGACCTATCCGAAGGCCGGCGAGAGCCTGAGCGCCGCCGCGCTGGTCTGGTCGAAAGCGCCGGTCATCGTCGGCGCCCACGACACCGGGCCGCTGATACGTTCGAAGGACGGGTTCTGGCTCGCAATCCCGACCGAGGCCGCCGGCCGCGGCCTCCGCGGCGGCAGGATCACGCCGGGCGAATGGGAGCGCCGCCGCGGCCTGTGCCTGCGCTTCGTCTACCGCCGCCGGGGTCCGAGCCTGCTGGTGGCCGAGGGTCGGCTGAACGCTCGTGGCCTTGGGGTAGCATCACGGTCGAAGACCGGTCGCGGCCGATCCACGGTGCCGATCTTCCTGCTGGTCCCGCAGGTCGAGCTGCCGAAGCGGCTGGATCTGGACCGGGATGCCGAGCAGGCGCTCGGCAGTGTGCCGGCGTTGATCGTGGCGAAGTGGGTGGAGGGGCGCTTTGGTGGGCATTGATGTGACACCACTCGGCTTGGTCTTTTGGGATGACATGGCTTCGGTGCCGGCTTACACTTACGCTTGGCAAAGCTATGTCGAGATTGCAATGATGTCCCAGAAGAACAGTATTTTCGATAAACTGGGACTGCCGGAGCCATCGCGTCACGTTCTGTTCGTAATTTCATTATTTGCTCTGGCCTCACCATATCTGGCAGGAGCAGATTTTGGTGCTTTCAAGTTTCCAAACCTGTCTCACCTTGGATTAAATTTGTACGTGATTGGGCCAGTATTCTTTCTAGCATGCGTCTTGTGTTACATTCCGTTCTGGCCAAAGAGTGATGTTAACGAGAAATCACGGTCTCTTTCATCGATTTCGAGAGAGAAGCTGCGGTCCGGTCTTTCTCTCGGATGGCAACTTGGAAGGTATGAATTTGCGGCTGACTCAATATTCGAAGAAGCGAGACAAGCTGCTCCAGAAATACTTCGGGACATTCGAGAGATCACTCATCATGACTCGTTAGATCTGCCTGAGAACATCGTTGGTTTTCAGGCCTTGATGAGCAAGATCCTTAATTTCTATTCCTCCACGGACATCGAGAAGCATTGCGCCATTCTAGTTGGAAACTCCGCCATGCGCGCATCGCTAGTTGGCGCTTCGAAAGATCCAGATAGCAACCAAGAAATGAAACGTCTCGCATACTCATCGCTTCAGGAGGCCGACTCATCGATAGTTTCTAAAAAAGAAAGCTTGTTTGAAGAAATTATTCGTAAAAAGCCTAGTAATATACCCGAGCTTATCGAGATCATTGAAGGGCTTCAGACATGAAAAGTGAGAGCGCGGTTAAGTAGCTTCGAATGGATTGTGTATTTTCTGCCTCTTCTCAATAAAGACAATGCCCACCCTTCGCGAAACCATCCTCGCCGCACTGCATGCGCGGCTTTCGGCGCTTGCCGCCACCGCGCTCCGCGGCGAAGTGCTGCCCGAGCGCGTGCCGGCCGATGGCCTGTTGATCCTGCGCGACGGTGAGCCGGGGGAGCCGGAGGTGACGCTGTCGCCGCTCGCCTATCACTACCAGCACCGGGCCGAGATCGAGGCAGTCGCGCAGGGCGCCGATCGTGAGGCCTCCTTCGACACGCTGACCGCGAGCATCGGCACGGCACTTGCTGGCGACCGCACGCTCGGCAGACTCTGCGACTGGGTCGAGGCCGAAGCCCCGCGCCCGGTCGATCTGCCCGTCGAGGGCGGGGCGAGCCTGAAGGCGGCGGTGATTGCCGTTGTCCTGCACTACACGACGACCGATCCACTAGCCTGACGCGGTCGGAGGTTCAGTTTCGCGTGCCGCGATGTCGCCAAACGGTGATCCGCCTTCTCGTTCGAATGAGAGTAGCTGAAACGATCGGCCTCAAGCGCGGGACATCAAGGGCGAGAAGCAGCAGGCCAATCGGCAACATCCAGAGACCGAAGACAGGCAGGACGGCAAGCAGGCCACCGAAGATCAGCACGCAGGCTATCGGCAGACGTGCCTTCCGCAGGCGCCCGTGGATAAGTGGATTGATAATCCGGCGCGATGCAGGAATGTCGCGCGCGATTGCCCTGAGCTGGCGATGCAGCCGCAAGTGTTGATCTGCCATCATGGTTCCAAAAGGACACGTCCGAGGGGAGGTAAGAAGCGCCTGCCTACGGATCAATGACTTCCACACCGCCACACGCTTCCGCTTCATCCTTTCAGAATAGGAAATCGACATGGCACGAGCCCAGGGGGCGCGGGCGCAGATGGCGCTTGCGTTCGAGACGACCTATGGAACGCCGCCCGCAGGCGGCTTCATCCGCATGCCCTTCGCCAGCACGACGCTCGGCGCCGAGCAGCCACTCTTGAACTCCGAATTGCTGGGCTACGGCCGCGATCCGCTGGCGCCGATCAAGGACGCGGTGACGGCCGATGGCGATGTCGTCGTGCCACTCGACGCGGAGGCCTTCGGCTTCTGGCTGAAGGCGGCGTTCGGCCAACCTGTCACCACCGGCACCGGCCCCTGGACGCACGCGTTCCAGTCGGGATCCTGGACGCTGCCCAGCCTCTCCATCGAGACCGGCATGCCCGAAGTGCCGCGCTACGCCATGTATTCCGGCTGCGTGCTCGACCAGCTGACCTGGCAGATGCAGCGATCCGGTCTTCTGACTGCCACCGCGCGGCTGGTGGCGCAGGGCGAGACAGTGGGGACGGCGACTTTGGCAGGCACGCCAGCTGACCTGGAGCTCAAACGCTTTGGCCACTTCAATGGCGCGATCTCGCGGAATGGCACCCCGCTCGGCAACGTGGTTTCGGCCGTCATCACCTATGCCAACAATCTCGACCGGATCGAAACCATCCGTTCGGACGGCCGCATCGACGGCGCGGACCCCTCCATCGCGGCGCTGACCGGATCCATCGAGGTGCGCTTTGCCGACGATACGCTGGTCAGCCAGGCGATCAACGGCGAGGCGTGTGAGATGGAATTCGCCTACGTCCTGCCGTCCGGCGAGAGCTTCACCTTCACCGTGCACGCCGTCTACCTGCCGCGCCCACGGGTCGAGATCTCCGGGCCGCAGGGCGTTCAGGCGACGTTCGACTGGCAGGCCGCGCGCGACAGCGCGCTGGGACACATGTGCACCGCAACCCTGATCAACGATATCGAGGTGTATTGACCATGCTCACGCTCGACCTGACCAACGCCCCGCGCTCGCATGACCTGGCTCCCGGCGTCCAGGTGCAACTGCGCCCGCTGACCACGGCGCTAATGGTGGCAACGCGCAGCGATCCCGCCGTCGAGGCCATGCCCGAGGAGGCCTCCGACGAGGAGCGCGCCGTGGCCTTCGCAAAGGCGCTGGCGCGGCGGGCGGTGCTCGCATGGGAGGGCATCGGCGACGCCGACGGCAACCCCATCGATCCGAGCGAGCAGGCCATCGACGCGCTGCTCGACGTCTGGCCGATCTTCGAGGCCTTCCAGCTGTCCTACGTCTCGAAGGGCCTGCTTCTGGAACAGGAAAAAAACGCCTCCGCGCTCTCGCCGACTGGTCCTTCGGCGGGGGCGACCGATACTGCGAGGGTTGCGAACCCTGCGGAGCCAGCGCGCCAGCCTGCCCGGACTGCCCCGCGCGGTTGAACCGGCCGCTCACCCATGAAGGCTGGCAGGTCTGGGACCTTGTCGGCCGCCTTGGGGGGCAGCTGCGCGTCATTCCCGGTGCCGTCGTCGGTTGGGACCTGACTGCGGCGCTGTCACTCGGAGATGCCCTTGGCGTGCCGCCAGCCGCCGCGGCCGAACTGCTGCCCGTGATCGAAGCGGTGATGGTGGCCAAGCTCAACGAACAGATGCAGGTCGGCGATAGCTGTAATCTGCCTTGACGGGTTTCCGCCTCGGCGCCACTGCTTGGCGGGGGATCCGCTTTCCTCACTTGAGGCCGCTGACATGACCGACGCCGAACTGATCGCCGCCATCGCCCGACAGGAAAGCCTGCTGATCCTCGATCGGTTCGATGAGGACACGGCCTTCGCCATCGGATCTGCCCTGCGGACCCGCGCCCTGGCGCAGGAGGCACCGGTCGTCATCGACATCCGGTCTGCTGCGCGGCGGTATTTCTTCACGGCCCTGCCGGGATCGACACCCGAGAACGAGGACTGGGCGCGACGGAAGGGCAACACCGTACTCCGCTGTCACATGTCCTCGATGCGGGTCGGGCTCCAGCAGAAGAGCGAAGGCCGTACGCAATGGCCCGAGGGTGGCCTGCATCCCAGTGAATTCGTCACCCACGGCGGCGGTTTTCCAATCAATGTGCGCCACGTCGGCGTCGTGGCCGCCATCAGTATCTCGGGTCTGCCCTCCTTGCAGGACCATGAACTGTCGACCGCCATTCTGGCGGACCACCTGGATATCTCCGGGATTGCGCTAAACGCCTGACGTCGGGCCTCGGGCTCAGGCCTCGCATCCTTCGCCGGCTGCGGCGCTCTGCGTCGCTCATTCGCTTGAACCCATAATCGGCGTTCTCCCCAAGAGGCATGGCCGTCACCGAGGCAGTGACGGGGGCCAAGCTCAACGAACGGATGGAACCTCCCGATGGTAGAAAAGCGTGTGTCCGTCCGCCTCGCCGCGGTCGGCGGGCGACAGGTGCGTGCCGAACTGGAAGGCGTGGGCGAAGCCGGATCGCGTGGCTTCGGTCGGCTCAGCCGAGAGATGGAGGCGGCCAACGCCCGGCTCGCCGGTTTCGCGCGCCGGGTGAAAGTCGCCTCTGCAGCGGCCGTCGCTGCGGCCACCGCGGCTGGCGTGGCGATGGTGCGGTCTGGTCTCCAGAGCGTCGACGCCCAGGCCAAGCTGGCGCAGTCGCTTGGCACCACGGTCGAGTCGATCCAGACGCTGGAGCGCGCCGGCGAACTGGCCGGTGTCGCGATGTCCGGCATCGAGCAGGCCACCAAGGATCTGACGCGCCGTCTCAGCCAGGCGGCAGCAGGTGGTGGTCCGGCCGCAGATGCGCTGGAGCGACTGGGGCTTACGGCCTCCGACCTGCTCGCGCTGCCTCTTGATAAACGTGTCGGCGCGATCAACGCCGCCATCGAGGACTTCGTGCCTGTGGCCGAGCGCGCGGCCGTCGCCGGCCAGCTCTTCGGCGAGGAAGGCTCGATTGCCATGAGCCGGATCGACACCGCGACGCTGCGCCAGGCGACCGAGGATGTGCTCGCCTTCGGCGTGGTCGTCTCGGAGCAGGACGCCGACCAGATTGAGCGCACGAACGATGCGATCTCCCGGCTCGGGCTGATCTGGCGCGGGCTGTCGAACCAGCTCGCGGTCGCCGCGGCGCCCGCGCTGGAAGCCGTCGCGGACGCCATGGCGGCAGTCGCGAGCCGCACAGGACCACTTGGGCAAGCGATCCGCGGCCTCTTCGACAATATCGGACGCCTGACCAGCTATGCAGCCACTTTCGCCACCTTCCTCGCCGGCCGCTGGGTCGCCGGCATGGCCGCCGCGGCACTGTCAGTTCGCGGGCTCGCCACTGCGCTGGTCGTGTTGCGCGGCGCGCTGGTGCGAACCGGGATCGGGGCGCTCATTGTTGGGGCCGGTGAACTCGTGCATCAGTTCACGCGCCTGGTGCAGGGCGCCGGCGGGTTCGGCAATGCCCTAGGGCTTCTGGCCAACGTTGGCCGCGCGGCTTTCTCGGAGATCGGCACGCTCGGCAAGGCGCTCGTTGCCAGCCTCGGAGGAGCCGCGGCGTCGATCGCGAAGGCCTTTGTCGACGGCTTCGCGTGGATCGGCCGGAAATGGGCCGAGTTCTGCAACTGGATGCTGACGCCCTTCAATACGGTCATGGAAGCACTGGGGCGCGACTTCCGGCTGCAGGCAATCAGTCCGATCGAAGGCGTGACTGGTGCGCTCTCCGACTGGCTGGGCGCGCAGGCCGATGCAATGCACGCCGTGGCCGGTGAGGTATTGGAGGGCGCCACGCGCACACGGGAGGCTGTCGCGGCACTGGGCGCAGTGCTGAAGGGCTCCGAAGAAGCGCAGGTCAGTGCACCGGCGCTCGACCTCGGACAGATGACGGCAGTGGCAAATGACGTCTCCACTGCGCTCAGCAAGGCGGGCAAGGCTGGTGGCTCAGCCGGCAAGGCGATCGGGACCGGCGCTGATATGGCCGCCGACGCCCTGCGGAAGACGGAGGACGCCGCCGAGGCCGCGGGCCAACGGCTTGAGGAGGCCGGCAAGAGCCTGGCGGAGGACACGCTCGGGCCGATGAAGGCGGCGCTGAAGCAGGGCGAGCTCAACTGGAAGAGCTTCGCCAGCGTGGTGGCAGGCATCGCCCAGAACCTCGCCGGCCGGCTGATCGACGCTGCCTTCAGGCCGATCGAGACCGCAATCCTCAATGCCTTCACCGGCGGTGGCGGCAACGGGCTCACAGGCCTTCTCGCCAGCTTCTTCGGCTTTGCGAAGGGCGGCGTCTTCGATCAGGGTCGGGAGCTGGCGGCCTTCGCGCGCGGCGGCGTGATCGATCGGCCTGTGGTCTTCCCTTTCGCAAAGGGCATTGGTCTCGCCGGCGAAGCTGGCCCCGAGGCGATCCTGCCGCTCCGGCGCGGGCGTGGCGGACGGCTGGGCGTCGAGGTTGCCGGTGACGGGGCTGCAGTGCCGCAAATGTCGACCCGGATCATCAATGTGATCGACCCGAGCCTCTTCGCCGATTACGTCGCCACCCCGGCCGGCGAACGGGCAATCGTCAACGTGATCCGCCGCAACCGGGGGGTTCTCAATGCCTGAACTCTGGCCCTTCGCCGCCTCGGGCCGGATCACCGAGGTGCTGGAGGCGCGCACCGATGTGCTACAGACCCGGGCCAGCGAGCAGCGCATCGCGCTCCGGACGGCCCCGCGCGAGATCGTCACGCTCACGCACCGGCTCCATGCGTTCGAAATGGCCCAGGCGGCAGAACTGGCCCGCGCGGGCTTTGCCAATGACTGGCTGGTGCCGCTCTGGCACCTGGCTGCGCAGCCGACGGTGGCGCTCGCGCAGGGAAGTGATGTTGTCGCCTTCAACACCACTCACTCCGATTTCCGAGCGGGCGGCCAAGCTGCGATCGCCGTGGATGGCGGCCCGGCGGCGCTGGTGAGTATCACCTCCGTTTCGGACGACGCGCTCACGCTCGCGGAACCGATGGTGCTGCAACTGCCGGAGCCGGTCGTGGCACCCAGCCGGGCGCTGGTGGCCCCGGTGCGCACCGGCATCCTGACGACGCCTGTCGAGATCTCGCGCCGCCGGCAGGGCGACGGGACAGTGACGGCGACCTTCCTGCTCGCCGCGCCGCAGGCGGGCACCCAATCCGACGATCCGCCGGTCGTGGCGGCGCTTGCCAGCGAGACCTTCCTCGGCCGGCCGGTGCTGACCACGCCGTCGATCCTGCGCCAGCCGCTGGCAGCGACGCTCGCCCGCGCGGTCGAGTATATCGACAACAGCTTCGGCCCGGTGGTGGTCGAGCCCGTCCGCGATGTCTTCACCCGCGGCGAGGCGGTGACGCTGAAATCGCAAGACGCGGCCGCGCGCCGGGACCTGCGGGACTTCCTCGTCGGCCTCAATGGCCGGCAGCAGAGCTTCTGGCTGCCGAGCTGGGGCCGCGAGCTACAGCTGACCGAGCCTCTGACGTCTGGTGGCATCGCGATGCGGATCCGACCGGCGGCAGGCATCGCGGCCTATGCCAGTCGGGCGATTATGTTCGAGACGCCCTCCGGCCTCGCCTGCCGCAGCATCGTCTCTGCTGCGGAAGACGGGCTCGAACATGTACTCACCCTGTCGGCGAGCCTCGGAACCGCGGTTCCGGTCACAACGCTCGTGCATTTCCTGACTCTGTCGCGCTCGGATGCCGACCGCTTCGAGATCGTCCATGGCGTGGGGGCGAGCGAGGTCACCTTCCCGGTGATCGAGGTGCCCGCGTGATCACCGATGAGACTGAGGGAACTTCATGACGTTCGATACGATCGAAGCCTCCGTGGCCGACAGTCGCCCCTTCTTCCTCTATCAGTTCAGCCAGGGCGCACAGGTCTGGCGCTTCACGTCGCGGGCCGCGGACTGGGTGTCGCAGGACGACGCAGGCAACGCGATCCCCTGGACTGCCTCGGCGATTGGCCATGGCGACGTGGTGCAAAGCGCCGAGATCGAGCGGGCGCAGTTGGAGGTGAGCTTCCCGCTCTCGGATGCCTTCGCCCGGCGCTATCTCGGCTTGCCCGGGCTTGCGATCACCACGCTCACCATCTTCCGCGGCCATGAACAGCTGCCGGATGAGGTGGTGGCGCATTGGAAAGGCCGTGTTATCGGAGCAGAGGTCGAGGGCGCGCGGATCACGCTCACTTGCGAGAGCGTGTTCTCGACCCTGCGTCGCACCGGTGTCCGGGCCAAGTATCAGCGGATCTGCCGCCACGCGCTCTACGGGTCCGGTTGCGGGCTTGACATCGAAGCGCATCTCACGACGGCGAGTGTCACTGCGTTGGCCGGGCGAGATCTCACCGTGCCCGAAGCGGCCGGCCAGCCGGACGGCTGGTATCGGGCTGGGGTGCTGCGGTTCGGGGCCAGCCACGGCTTCATCGTGGAGCATGCCGGCGCCACCCTGCGGCTTTCGGCGCCAATGCCGGAACTGGTCGAAGCCGAATTGCCGGCCGCGGCCGCAATCGCGCCCGGCTGTGACCTGCGCATGGCGACCTGCCAGGCGAAGTTCGCGAACCTGCCGAACTTCGGCGGCTTCCCGGCCATCCCCGGCCGCAATCCCTTCGGCGGCAGCAGCATCATCTGAGACGCCTTCGCCTCGAGAGGTCCCATGGCCTGGAACTTCATCGCGCAGCTCGTGGTCGGGCTGCTGCTTTCGGCGCTCTCCTATGCGCTCACGCCGCGGCAGCGCCCCGACAAGCCGACGGCGGCCGCGCTCGATGATTTCTCGATCCCCACCGCCGAGGAAGGCCGGGCGATCCCGGTGGTTTTCGGCACGGTGCTGATCCGGGGACCGAACGTGGTCTGGGCCGGGGATCTCAAGGTGGATCCGATCCGCAAGAAAGGCGGCAAGAAATGACCCGTGTCACGGTGCAGGACCTGCGCACCGCCCGCTATTGCCTGAAGGGCGCCCGGGCCTGGTTCGCGCGCAACGGGTTCGAGTGGGCCGAGCTGGTTCGGGATGGCATTGCGGCCGAACGGCTGCAGGCTACGGGGGATGCCCTGGTGAATGCGGCTGTGCGGGCCGCGGAGGCGCGGGAGAGGCAGGAGCGCGACCATGGGCGGTAGCAAGACCCAGACCGTCGGCTATCGCTATGCGCTTGGGGCGCATCTCGCGCTCTGCCATGGGCCAGTCGATGTCATCCGCGAGATCCTGGTCGATGACAAACCCGCCTGGTCCGCCACCACTGGCTCTGCGCCCGCAGGCGGATCCCCGGACGCCCCGGCGCGCATCGGGACCGTCGCGGACATGGCCGCGACATCGGCGCAGACGGGCGATGCTGGTGCCTCGATCACCTTCCCGGGCACCTTGGCTGGCGTGCGCCGGGGACAGAGTTACCGGCTCGCGCTTTCGGGTGGCGGGTCGCGCGAGGTGACGCTGCTTTCCATCGCCTGGGATGCAGAGACGGACGAAACCACCTGGAGTGTCGAGCCGGGTGACCTCACCTTCCCGTCCCAGGATGTCGAGGTCTTCGAGGCCGCAAGTGGGGCGGCGAATGGCGGCGCCGGTGGTGGCCGGATCCGGATCGACAAGCCCAATCTGTTCGGCGGCAAGTCGCGCGAGGGTGGCATCCGCGGTGACATCGACATCCTGATGGGCGGGCCGGGTCAGGGTGCGAATGATTATCTCGCAGCCCGGCTGGGCGGCGAGGCTCCGGGCTACCGCGGCATCGTGAGCCTGGTGCTGCGACGGGTCTATCTCGGCATCAATCCCTATCTGAAGCCCTGGGCGGTGCGCCTCACCCGCGTGCTCACAGCCGAAGGTGGCGCCTCGCAATGGTATCCCGAGAAGGCGGCCATCGTCACCGAGGCGCGGATCTCCGATGCCGCGATCCATATCGCGCTCGATGTCTCGGGCTCGATGTCGGGATCTCGGATGGCCGCCCAGAAAGGCGCTGTGGCGACGCTGATCGAAGAGATCGGCCGCAATGCCGATGCGGATCGCCCCAACGACATCCGCATCGTGCTCTGGGCCGATGAAGTGGTGGGGTCGATCGAGCGCCGCAACATGGGTGCCGCGGACTATGCCGAGATGGAAGCCTGGGTAAGCGGACTCTCGACTGTCACGGATGGCGGCACCGACTTCGGCCTCGCCTTCGACTCCGCGGCCGGCTTCTTCTCGGACGCGGGCGAGAAGCGTCGCATCGTGCTCTTCGTGACCGATGGCGAACCGGAACCGGCCAGTTCGCTCGAGGACGCCCTCGAAGCGATCGCCGCCATGCCTGCGGCGGATATCTTCGCGATCGGCATCGCCAGCGCGGATACGTCCGCCATTGCCGCAATCGACAACACGCCGATCGATGGCGTGCCGGTCGTGCAATCCGGTAGTTCCACCGCGCTCGTCGCCTCGATGCGCGCCGCCTTCGGCACCGGACCGGACATGAACCCGGCCCATATCATTCGCGAGTGTCTGACGAATGCGATCTGGGGGCTCGGCTTCGGCGAGACCGAGATCGGGGCAAGCTTTGAAGACGCCGCCGACACGCTCTACGCCGAAGGCTTCGGCCTGTCGCTGATCTGGCAGCAGGACAGCTCCATCGAGGACTTCGTCCACGACGTGCTTACCCATATCGATGCGTCGCTCTTCATCGATCGCCGCACCGGGCTCTGGGAGCTGAAGCTGATCCGCGATGATTACGATCCCAACAGTCTGCCTCTCTTCGATGAGACCAATGTCGTCGACTGGGGCCGATTGGGGCGGCGCACCGCAGCCGAACTCTGCAACTCGGTGACCGTGCGCTACACTGAGGCCCAGACCGAGGAGACCGCCGCCGTCAGCGTCACCGATCCGGCCGCCGTTCAGCAGCTGGGCGAGGTGATAGCCGCGACAAGAGATTTTCCAGGGCTCAGGGTCCAGAGCCTGGCGGTCCGGGTCGCCGAGCGCGAGTTGCACGCGCTCTCGGCCCCGCTGCTTTCGGGCGAGATCGTGGTCAATCGGGAAGGCAGCAGCCTCAACCCGGGCGATGTCATCCGTTTGCGGTCCGAAGCCCGGCTGGGCGGAACGGACGTCCTGGCCCGCATCTCCGAAGTCGGTCATGGCGACGGGCGCGCGAATGGCATCCGCATTGCACTCGCCGAAGATGTCTTTGCGCTGGGATCCACGCCGATCGCGGGTGGCCGCGAACCGCCCCGGACCGATCTCACCAGCCGGCCCCGGCCGCTTGCGCGTCGCCTGGTCGAAGAAGCACCCTACTGGCTGCTGGTGCGCGAACTGGGCCACGCGCAAGCCGATGCGGCGCTCGCCGAGGATTCCACCGCAGGCGTGTTGGTCGCGGTGGCCGGGCGCCCTGCCCCGGATGCCGAGAGCCCGCAGCTCTGGGTCGATCCCGGCACCGGACCGGAGCAGGACGGCGTCGGGTCGCTTGCACCATCCTGCCTGCTGGCGGAGACCCTGTCCGATGATCCGGAGGCGCGCGAGCTGCTCGTCAGTGACTGGGTCGATATCGACGAGGTCGCGATCGGCTCTCTAGCGGGTATCGGCGGCGAACTGGTGCGCGTGGATGGGGTCTCGGAAAGCCGGATCTGGGTCGGGCGCGGCTGTCTCGATACGGTCCCGCGGGCCCACGCAGCTGGAACACCGGTGATCTTCTTCGATGCCGTCGCCGGGATCGGCACCACGGACTACACCGCTGGCGAAACGGTCACCGCCCGCCTCCTGTCGGTCACCGGCAAGGGCGTGCTCGGCTGGGGCTCCGCGCCCGAGGACCTGGTCACCTTTGACCAGCGCGCATTCAGGCCCCTTCCCGTTGGTCGGCTGCAGGCCAATGGCACCTACGCCCCGCCCGCGGGTGCGCTGCTCAAGGATGGCGTGACGCTGACCTGGGCGCATCGCGACCGGCTGTCGCAGACCAGCCCGGTGATTGCCGACTATACCGCCACTTCGATCGGGCCGGAACCGGGCGTGTCCTATGCTGTCGAGATCCGCTGGGTCGACCCGGAGACGGGCGACGCCATCGTGCCGGCGGCTACGGAGATCGATGCCGGGACCGGCACCTCCCGGGTCCTGAGCCTCGCGGATGTGCCGGTGGAGGACGCCCCTGAGGGCGTCACCGCCATCGATGTTGTGGTCCGCGCCCGGCGCATTGAGGGCGGGACTTGGGCTTACGCCCGCGAAGACCGCGCGCTGCGGTTCCTGATTGCCGGCGCCGGCTGGGGCGTGGCCTGGGGCGCAAGCTGGGGCAGCTGAGGCGGCCCCCAATCTCAACACAGACGATCGATGAGGTACCACCATGCCGGAACGGATCCTGCCGGGGCTGGGCCTGCGGGCTTTCTACGATCCCGGACAGACGGACTGGGGCACGCCCCTGAGCGAGGATCTGCGCCGGCTCTCGGCGCTGGTCCAGGCGCGCGCGCTGTCGCAGAGCACCCCCCTGCCCGCCTCAGGTGCCACGGGTGACATCTTTCTCGTCCCCGAGGACGCGGACGAGAACGCCAGCAATCTGGCGCTGTGGGACGGAGCATCGGGATCGGAAGCCTGGGTGTTTCTTGCGCCGCAGACCGGCTGGGAGGTGCTGGTGCTCGATGAGGGCGTTCGCCTCCGGTTCAATGGCACGGGTTGGGTTGAAACCGGCAGCCATCCGGACGTCATCGGCAACGCCGGGCGGGTGCTGTCGGTCCGCTCTGATGAGAGCGGCGTGGAATGGGCGCAGGTCTCTGGGATCGCCGGCGCTACCGCGGAGGGATCCGCGGTGTTTCATGACGCGATCCTGTCGGCTTTGGCGCTCGAAGAGGTCGCGACCATCCCCATCCCCGAGAACGTGCGCGACATCGAGGTTCTTGTAAGCCTGCCTGCCGGGCTCGTCACCAATGCCCGGGTGTTCGTCAACGGTGCCAATGCCGCGGGCGGGTATTTCTTTCGCCGGCACTACGGGAACGGCGCCAGCAGCAACAACACGAGCCAGAACCTCGACAGTGATTTCCTGATCGCGTTGCGCGGATCCTCGGACGCATCCGCAGGCCATCCGCAGATCAGCCGGATCCGCGCCAGCCAGCCGATCGCGAATGGTCCGGTCTTCGTCGAGATGCTGACCACTGCCGGGTCGGACACCATGTGCCTCACCAGCGGGGTCTGGATAAACGCCGGCAACGAGGCCCTCACCGCAATCTCGGTGGGCCCGATGTATGGCGAGGGCTGGTCTGCCGGGGCAAGGATCACCGCCCGCGACCTCGAGGCCTCCGGTGTCGGCATTCCCTTCAGGGGCGCGCTGGCAGTGATGACCGCAACTCATGTGCATGCGACTACCGGTTCCTGGACGCCGCTCGCCTGGGACGCGGTCAGCTACGATTCCCTCGGCTTCTGGTCCGCCGCAGAGCCCTCGCGGCTCACAGTGCCGGCCGGCGTCACCCGGGTCCGGCTGAAAGCCGGTCTGAAGGTGGACGGGTCGGACACGATGCCGGCAAGCAACGCGCTGGCGATCCGCAGAAATGGCGAGAGTGTGGCCGAAGGCACGATCCGGACGGAAGGCCTCGACACGCCCGGCACCACCATCTCCACACCGGTGCTCGAGGTGGCCGAGGGCGATGTCTTCGATCTGGCCGCCTGGGTCGGCGAGAGCTTTGCCACCGGCCCGGAGGCGACCTTCCTCGCGATCGAGGTCGTCGAGGCCACCGGGCTCACCACCACGCTGCGGGAACTCGGCGATACCGATCTCCAGACCACAGCGCCCGCGGGGGGCGATGCGCTCATCTGGGATGTCGGATCGGGCAAGTGGGTGCCCGGCGCACTGCCGGATCCGGCCAATGTCACGCTCACCGGCGGCACGATCGATGGCGTGGCGATCGGGGGCTCGGAACCCGCTGCCGCGGCCTTCTCCAGTCTCGGGGTCGCGGCCGGTCTCCTGTCGATCTCGAGCCTCTCCTGCGACTGGGGCAACCTCTCGCTGACGGGAGAGACAAGCGGCAAGGACATCCGCCCGGGTCAAAACTACACCATGCGCTCCTCCCGCTCGGAGGCGGGCAACGCCTTCCATCATATCTTCTACGATGCCTCGGGCGGCATTGCCGGCACGATCCGCACCGATGGCGCCGGTTCCACCACGTTCAACACCACCTCCGACGAACGGCTCAAATCCGACCGGCAGGACTTCGACCCCGGCCCGATCCTGGACGCCATCCCGGTGCATGACTTCGCGATGTTCGGCCGGCGCCGCCGCGGCTTCTCGTCCGCGCAGGCGATGCACACCGTCTTCCCCGAGGCGGTCACACCCGGCGAGGGTGCGCCTGATGAGCCGCACTTCGTGCCCTGGTCGATCGACCCCTCGGCCCTCGTGCCGCTGCTGGTGCGAGAGGTGCAACTGCTGCGGGCGCGCGTTTCGGCGCTCGAGGCGGGGCAGACCGGTTCGGCATGACGCTGGGGTCCAGACCGCCCGGCCGGGTCCCACAGTCCCTCGTCTGTCACGTCTCAGCCCTGAAGCTCCACTGACCTCCGAGCAGGAGATTTCCCATGTCTCTCTTCCCGACACTGAACCGGTTCGCCCGGCTCATCCGCGACGCCATGGCAATCGGTGCAGCGATCTCGCTCATCTTCGGCACGCTCGCCATGGTGCTCTGGCTGGCCTTCGCCGATCCGCTGATCGCACGCCTGCGCATTCTTCTGGAACTCGAGGATCTGGCACGCGCCAGCGATGTGGCCGCTCTGGCGGCTGACGTCCGCAGCCTCTCCGGCGAGGACCGGGTGATCCGAACAAGGCGCGCGCGCTCCTATGTCGAGGAGCCGGTCACGCTGGGGGATCCGGTGGTGCTGGTGCTCTTCGTCGAGCGCACGGAAGTGGGCGCCAGCTGCGACTTTCTCGCCGGCAATGCCGTCTTCGAGGATCGAAGCGGCATCCGCAGTGGCGGGCCGCCGCTCCGCCAGATCCGCCTGCTCCCGACCGGCGCCCAGCGCCTTCGTATGACCTTCACCGCCCCGGAGGATCTGCAGCCGGGACGGATCCTGATCTCGCTGATCCTGAAGTTCCGCTGCGGAGATCAGCCGGTCTTCAACGAGACCGAGCCAGTGGCGTTTCGGCTGCGGCCGGCGCCCTGAAAAGAGGCGCGTCAGCAGCTCCGACCATGCGGTCCTATCTGCGCGCACCACCCTCCCAATCAGACACGAGGAGACCTCGATGAGCCCTATCGGCAAGATCACCCATGTGGTGATCCACTATTCCGCGACCTCGCCTGACGGGCCGGTCGTCAGAAGCGGTATCACGGGATCAAGTCTCTGATGCCCGTGTCCTTCGCATTCATTGAGGAAGGAATGCACAGTCCGCACGAGAAGCTCCGGATGGGAGTAGTTCATTCCGTGCGCTGCCCCCGGAACCACAGCCAGATGACCATTCGGCAGCAGTCTCGCATAGCGTTCAACGGCACTAAGCGGCACAATGTAATCGCGCGCGCCCCAAACAATCAGTGTCGGCGCCGCGATAAGTGGCAGCTTGGGCTCCAGAAGCTGCTCCATCATGTGGTGGAACGTGATGAAATACCGGCAGATCCCGCACCGGAAATAGTCGCTCAGCGCGATCCAACCCAGCGACCAGCGCTCGAACAGGCAGGTGATCGCAAAATATGTCACTTTCTGGAGAGCCGACCGATCTTTCGGGTCGGGCGTCGGCCCCTGCAGAATCAATCTCTCGACGCGCTCAGGATGTCTGAGCGCAAGCTCCGCGAGAATTTCGCAGCCCAGGGAGTTGCCGATGAAGGCGGCCCTCTGGATCCCCATCACGCTCAGGAGCGCCGCAAGCGCATCCGCCAGCTCCCTTACAGTGAGAACGTGGCGCGGCTTCGAGCTTAACCCGAAACCCGGAAGGTCGGGCGCACAGACCCAGAAGTTCGATGCCAGGTGTCTGGCCAGCGGGATCATGTACCGGCTCGACATTCCCAGACCGTGCACCAGAACCACGACGCCCTTCTCCGGCGGACAGGCGTCGGAGGTCATAACCGTGTGAAGGGTAAGCTCGCCCATGCTGATCCAGCGGCTGTGAAGTTCGCTCCGAGTGCGTTCCCCAGCACGATTGCCCCGAGCGGCATGATTGTTTGTCGTCAACACCTGTTTTTTCTCAAAGTCACACCGCAGCCAGTTCTCCAGTTTCGCAAAGACGACTACCGCTCGATCAGAATGGGAACCGTCTTGGAGATAATCGTCTTCCCGGCGCGCGAGATCTCGAATGTTCCGGTATATGTACCTGGTATCCATCCTTCGGGCGGCCGACGTCGTCCTGCAAAGGAAAACCAGCTTACGTTATCGGCCTCGAGCACACTTTGGTTGTCCAGTAGGGCACGTCCATGTTGATCGACGATGCGGAAGGACTGAACGTCCCCAGCTTGGGCGCCAAAAACATCTGCCCAGATCACCAGGGCTTCCGGGTCCCAGGCCGATTGTCCCAACCGCTGCTCGCCTCGACGCACCGCATCTGCGTCGGGGGCCACGGACGAGAAGCCTGCGATCAGCAACCCTGTCGGGACGTAGGTCAGCACTTCCGCGGCTTCCTCGGTCCAGAACGACGATTTGGGCGAGCCACACGTCCATGCCCGATCTGCGCCAGTATAGGGATCAATTTCGACCCCATCCTTTCGCAGTGTGAAATGCAGATGCGGGAACTCGGTTGCCCCGGAGAGACCGATCATTCCGAGAGCGGTTCCTGCCTCCACTCGGTCGCCGGGTTCAACGGCCACGGTTCCCGAGCGAAGATGCGAGTACTGCGTTTCCCACCCCCCGTCATGTTCGATCAGCACTCCATTGCCGGCCTCCCGCCCGTCGACTGCCTCGCGCCCGGTCTCCCGGATGCTGACGTCCGCCATCCCGTCCCGGATGGCCTTCACCACGCCTTCTGCCGCGGCCACCACTGTGACGCCCTCCCGCATCGCCACAAGGTCACGAACCCTGAAGTCGGTTCCGTCGTGCCCATCGTAACTCAGGCGGCCGCAGCCCG
Source organism: Amaricoccus macauensis (assembly GCF_049800915.1). Lineage (GTDB taxonomy): Bacteria > Pseudomonadota > Alphaproteobacteria > Rhodobacterales > Rhodobacteraceae > Amaricoccus > Amaricoccus macauensis_A. The sequence goes on along the minus strand of NZ_JBNAFY010000002.1, from coordinate 303,052 downwards.
GGTCGAGACGTCCGGGACCCGGATCAAGGTCGAAATAGTTCTGTACGCTGCAGACAGTTCCGAAAGCGCAATAGACGGGAAGTCCAACGCGGAAAGGCTCATCCGCATGTAGTCCACTGCCAGCACTCAGGATCGCGACCATGATGGTGGCTGGAAGTTTCATTTTCGGTCCTCCATGCGGGTGGTTGTTGAACGCGAATACGCTTCAGCGGCGCAAAGATCCCGACATTCTACACTGACCGGACACAGTTTGCTCCAGGCAGTGGACTTAAATGTTTTGAGCTCGATGGGGAGGGCTGTTGTCTTCCACCGATCCGCGGCTGGCGCGCCTGCGCACGCTCCTCGAACTCGACCGGCCTCGTGCGCGGCAGCGATGTCGCAGCCTTGAAGAAAAGCCTTCGCAACCTGTCCGGTGAGGACCGCGTCATTCGCACCCAGCGCTCGCGCTCCTATGTCGAGGAGCCGGTGATTGCCGGCGAACTGAGGAAAGCCTTCGGACGCGCCCGTCGATTGGTCGCAAACTGAGACTGAACCCGGCAGGCATTCCCTTCCCTTCCCTTCCCCTCCCCTTTTCCTTCCCAATCCAATCAAGGAGCACCCCGATGAGCCCCATCGGACCCATCACGCATGTGGTGATCCACTATTCCGCGACATACCCAGACCAGAACCTGACGGCCGCGGACATCGATCGCATGCATCGCGCTCGCACGCCGCCATTCCGCTGCATCGGCTATCATTTGTTCATCCGACGTGATGGCTCCGTTGAGACTGGCCGGACGGAGACCGAACAGGGCGCGCACGTCATCGGCCAGAACGCCGGCAAGATCGGCATCTGCTGGGCTGGCGGCCTCGAGCGCGACAGCGGCGCCCATGTTGGCGTCAACAACATGGCCCCCACGCAGGAGGAAAGCCTGATCCGGCTGATTCGGGACCTGCGGGAGCGGTATCCGGGCGCGAAAGTCGTCGGGCATCGGGATCTCGCGCCGACCCAATGCCCGGGCTTCGACGTGATCCCGTGGTGGGCGGAGATCGAGCGAGCCCAAGCTGAAGCTCTTGCCGGGGCAGACCAACCCACCCCTGCGGCCTGGCTCGCACGTGTCTGGCGCACTGCAAGCCGCGTTCTCGGGAGGACCTGATGGAGATCTGGGCCAACGAGCTGACCAACCTGGTCGTCAGCACCGCAATCAGCCTCCTCGTCCCCTACCTGGTCTATGCGCTGGAGCGGTATCTCAAGATCCGGCTCGATACGGCGGCGCGCGAGGTCCTCGACAGCGCCATGCGCAATGGTGCCGACTGGCTGATCCGCGAAGGGCGAGCGCCGACAGCGCGGGAGGTCATGGAGTATGTAAAGCAAGCGGCGCCGGATGCCGTGGCGCGATGGCAGTTGGACGGGATGAACCGGGAGCTCGCAGAGGCGCGGGCGCAGGCCGTGATCGAGAGGGCAAAGAACAGGACTGGTGGCCCGGGCAATCAGGAACCTGAAGGTCAAGTTTCTCAGTGAGGTCTCAGGTGCGTCAGTGCTTGCGGGCCTGCACGAGATATCCGTCCACGGTTGTCTCGCCAAGCGACTTCAGGGCCTCCAGACGGTGCAGTCCCTCGACGAGAACGTATCGATTGCCATCTGCGCGAACCAGAACCGGGTTGTTCTGGCCCTCTTCCAGGATGCTCTCGGCAATGCCGACGACCTTCTCCGCCTCGAGCGACTTCATGCGCTTGACCGGAACGTAAATGGAGGCGATCTGGAAAACCTGCTTCTTGATCATATGACATTCTACGGCCCTTGGCTCGCTGAGCAAAGCCCGATCCACGATCAGGATGTATGAGTGGCAAAAATGGTCTGGAGTCAAAGGCGCTGCTCGGCTGTTCGGCTCTGACCGGTTCCGCCTCGCCGTTTCCGCTGACGGCAGCACCGTCTTCGACGGGCTGAGCATCGACAACGCCACCGGTATCGTCGATCAGCCCCGGCTGCCGCGCTTCAAGGCCTAGACCAACTCCGACGCCTACTTCGGCGTCGGGGCTTGGACGAAGATCGGCCGCACCAGGAAAGGCGGCGGCGCGGCGGGAGTCTCGACTATCGGGGCTGCCGGCGTCAAGGTTGCGCAGAAGGTACTTTCCGAGACGCAGACCTCAATCCTGCCACTCGTCCCGTATCTCCATACGCTCCGCTGGGTGTTCATCGCCGTCGCGCTTGGGGGCATCGCCGTCACGATCTACGCCCGCCTCGATGACTGGCGCCGGGGGCGTCGCCACGCTCACCGGATCAGCATGGGCGCGCGCTGCGCTCCGCTACGGCGTCATCGCCCTGGCGATCTTGTCGTTCCTGTTGGCGCTGCGTCGCTCCGGCGAGCGAGCGGGATGGCTGGCTGAGCGGCTCGAGACCATGGAGAACACCTATGAAGCTCAACGACGGATGCTCGAGGCGGCGGCGCGCCGTCCGCGTTCTCGCGACGATCTTGCTGAGCGGCTGCGCGGTGGGAGCTTCTGACGTCGGAAGCCTCGGAGCCTGTCCGCCTGTCGTCGAGTATAGCCCGGAGTTCCAAGCGCGGGCGGCTGAGGAACTGGCCTTGCTGCCGGAGGAGTCGGCGATCGCAGAGATGCTCGTGGACTACGCTATGATGCGGGAGCAGGCTCGGGTCTGCGCGTAAGCCAGATCCAGCTGGCGCGATTTCATGCAGTCATCAGTCTCCCGACATAGGCGTTTCGGCCAATGCGACCGCGGTCACCGCCGTACCAAAAGCTGCCGTCTGGGACAGCGTGGCCAGAAAAAGTGCCAGACCGAGCAGCAAGACACAGCTTGCCCCTGCAAGACGTGCGCCGGTTTCAAAACGTATCTTTCCGCCGAGGTTGGCCCGCGTCCTGCATTCGAGCGCCGCCCTGCCCATGATCGCGGCGACCCCGATCGCAGACATGGCAAGGGCCATGCCTGCGGAGATTGCGCACACCATCAGGATTGCCGGAACAACAAGATCGTTCGCGAGACCGAAGAGCATGACGATCAGGGCGCCGGTGCAGGGAACGATGCCAACGGCAAGTGCAATCCAGCCGCCGGACGCGCCTGCAGAGCTGTCGGCTCCCGCGCAGGCGGCGCATCCCGTGTGGCTGTGGTCATGGACCGGGTGCTGGCGGTCGTGAACAAGCGCCCGCAGCGCCTGCCAGAGCATCGACGCGCCGATCAGGACGATCAGCCCGTAGCTCGCCAGACGGATGAGCCGGTAGTCGGACGGCGCTGCGCCCGTCGCCTGCCGAACAGCGAGATCGAGCAGGAAAACGACGGCCACGGCCGAGGCCACGTGGGTGACGGCGATGCGGCTTCCCATCAAGACGCCACGGCGAAGGCCGCCGCCCTGGCCGACGAAGTAGGAGATCACGACCGCCTTGCCGTGTCCCGGCCCCAACGTGTGCAAAGCTCCGTAGAGGAATGCGACCATCAGGGCGAAAGCCGCGGCCCCGAGCGACCGTCCTTCATCGATGGAGCGCATGGCCGAGGTGAAGAGGGTGTCGATCCAAACCCGAGCCCAGGCGAGCAGGTTGCCCTGAACCGGCGTGGCAGCCTTTGCCGAAATCTCGCCCGGTTCGCCCCAAGCTTGCGCGTTCTGCAGCGTGTAGGAGGATTCGACCAGCCGTGTGCCATCAACGAGAAAGAGATTGCTGACGGTCGGTTCATGCGCGAGCACGCCGCGAAACCGGATTGCGTGAAACGTCTTGTCGATTTCGATCCCGTCGGGGACGTCGATACGGATTATCTGGTTGGGCGGTGGGGGCGGTGTGTGGATGCACGCACCGACCCAGGGCACCAGCAGGAAGCTGTGCACACGGCCTTCGCCCGCGCGCAGGGGCAGGACGTAGCCATCCACCAGCACCTCGCGCCCCAGGTAGCGTTCGGTCACCCCAGTCGCCTTTTCCCGGCGCTTCTCCATGACCATAAGCCGCTGGGCCAGCAGTGCGTCGGCATCGTAGCCTTCGGTGCGGAGCCGCGCGCGGGCCTCTTGCACGCGTTCGGCCAGTGCCGCGTCCTCGCTGCGGTGCGCAGCGTCGAGGATCGTGCGGAGATCGTCCTTCTGCTTGTAGGTCATTTCCAGAAACGGATCGTCGTAGGGTGCGACGGCGGGGGTCAACGCATCCCACTGTGCTAGATCCGGCGCCTCCGGTTCGGCCAGGACCGGTTCAGCAAGCACGACCCAGAGAAAGGCCAGAGCCGCCCACCGCGCGACGGGCCGTTCCGGTGTACCAACATAGCGGCCGCTGGGCGCGCGACCGTGCCGAGCCCGGGACGCGGTCCGGTTTGCCAAGCCCGGCCTTGGGGTTGCAGAGGGCTCGGGCCTCACAGCGCCGGCCCCTGCGGCGCCCGTGCGTGGACTGGCGGCACATGGCGCCCGGCACGGGTGACCTCCCGTTCCGCAGGGCGTTTGCGGTCCGCGACCTGTCATTCCATGTCGTACTTGTAGATCACGCCGTCCTTCATGATCACGCCAAATTTCGCTTTCGGGTCGCTGATCAGCTGCAGGTCCTCAAGCGGATTGCCGTTGACGAGGATGAGATCGGCATAGGCGCCTTCCTCGATCACGCCGAGCGGGCCGAGCGGATAGGGCGTCAGCTCGCCCGACATCTTCAGCAGTTCGGCATTGTCGCACGTTGCCATCTTCAGCGTCTCGTAGGGCGTAAACCAGCGCTCCATCTTGGCGAGCACCGCGCCCTGCCGTTCGGCAAGGTCCGCGCTGAAGAGCGTGTCAGTGCCGAAGGCGATCTTGAGGCCCAGTTCTTTTGCCGTGCGATAGACGAAATCGGTCCCGACAACCACGGACTGGTACTTCTCCTTCTGGAAATCGTTGAGCGCGGGCGCATCCTCGTCGTCGAGGAAGGGTTGCATGCTGAGCCAGACGTCCTCGTCCTTCATCATCTGAAGCGTCTCGCGTGTGGCCATGTGGCCGTGCTCAACGCTGCGCGCGCCGTTCTCGACCGAGTGCCGCACGGCCTCGTCGTTGATGGCGTGGGTGGTGACATAGGTGCCCCAGGCTTCGGTCGCCTCGACGGCGGCCTGGAATTCTTCGTCCGTGAACTGGATGGTGTGGATCGGGTCATAGGCCGAGGTCACGCCGCCGCCCGCCATCAGCTTGATATGCGTGGCCCCCTGCATGAGGTTCTCGCGCACGCGCTTCAACACGTCGGGTACGCCGTCGGTTATGTAAAACATGTTGTTCGTCTCGAACGAATGCAGTTGGCCGATGGGCTGAGGCACCTCCCGCGTGATGCGGAAATCCTGGTGGCCTGCCGTGATCGAGAGTGCAGGGCCCGATGCGAAGACACGCGGACCGTCAATCAGGCCCTCATCGGTTGCACGGGCGATATCGAACATCGGACCAGCCACATCGCGCACCGTCGTGAATCCGCGCGACAGGGCGTTGTTCTGCGCCTTGGCTGCCAGCAGGTTCCAGTAGCCTTCGCCGGTCAGCGCCAGTTGGGCGATCGTCGCTTCCGCGAACACGCCATGCCAGTGCGCGTCGATCAGGCCAGGGATGAGCGTATGGCCTTCCGCATCGATCTCGAACGCGCCGTCTGGCGTCTCGATATCTGTGCCGATCTGCGAGACCAGTTGCCCCGAAACAAGCACGTCCACGTCAGCAAGTTCTTCGTCGCAGCCGTTGAATACTTGTGCATTGCGGATAACGACGTTGTCGAACCGCATCTTGACGTTCGTCGTCTCGATTTCTCCCACGACCCCCGCGGGAGCGACGGCATGGTTGGCGTCATGAGCAATCGCTACAACAGGTGAGGCTGCGATGGTGGTGCACAGAAGCAAGGTCAGGGGGCGGTTCTTCATGTTCGACTTCCATTGAAAGAAGATGGGGGTTTGTCGGAGCAGGCAGCAGGTTGATTACATGGCCGGTTTGATCGATCAGAAGTTTAGCACCTTGAAGCCGACTTGTACTGACCAGTCGGCGGGCCCATCGCCGCCGAACAAAATGCCTGGCTTGATGAAGACCTGGCTGTCGCCGCCGAACGCCCGCCCAGTCAGCATGCCAGCTGTCACCTGAAGGCTGCCGAACGTGTCGTCGGTTTCCCAGTCGCGGATCACGGCCGGGTCGAACGTGAGGTAGTACTTTGGGTTGGCCAGCTTCGGCACATAGTAGAAATCGATCGTCGTGACATTGACGTTCTGGCCGTCATCATTGCCTCCCTCGAGGCCGAACGTCTGAACCCACGCCGGGGCGAAGATCGACCCGTTATCGAGAAACCATGCGTAAAAGAGCGACGTTTCCCCGGCCAACTGGCCGTAACCGGCAAAATCGGTCGCGGCCATGTCGAGGAAGAGTTCGAACGTGAAGGCAGATCCGTTCCGCTCTGTAAGATAGAAAACGTCGATGTAGGTGAGGCTGATGTCACCCAGCGCAAGTTCGGCGCCGATGTCGGGGTTTTCGGCAAACGCTAGAGCCGCGTCGCCCAGCCTCGGATGCGAGTTGAACTCACTGTCGGAGAAGGGGACCGTCAGCCTGAATGCACGGCTCCCATCTCCGAACGGCTGCGTGTAAAAGAGCTCGAGCAAGCCCGTGTCCAGATCGGGGTTGATCTGATTGAACTGATACTGGATCCCCGCCTGCGTCGTCAGAAGCGTCGGGTTGGTGCCGTTGTTGATCTCTTCGAGATCGCGCTGGAGTTCGGGAAGATTCGACCCGTCTTGGGCATACAAATGTGCGGGCAAGCCATTGAGTGCAAGGACCAGAAGAAGAACCGGCAAGCCATGCGAAGGCATCGAAAAGGTTTGCGCAACACGGCGCTGGGTCGGTTTCCAGCAGCACAGTCTTTCTGTCATTCTTGGGGGTCCTCTGCGCATCTTCACTTCTTCACGCTACGCAGCATACCAGGCGCTGATCGCGGCAGGCCTGAGCCATTTTCGTTTCTTACAGCGTCGAGGAACTCTTGCTCCAAGCGCTCCACGATCCGCGCAAACTCCTCGGCGTGATCCGGCATGTCTCTCCAATGCGACCGCGCTATCGCGGCCATCTGCATCTCTTCGCAGACCGACCGGAAGCTCGGGTCGTCGCGATGAAGCCCTGCGATGACATCCGCGAAGGCGGGAAACCGCGAGATCAACGCTTCAAGGTGAGTGTCCGACATGTGCCCTCTCGCGGGGTAGCTTGCGCGCATTTACCCGACGCGGAGAACGTTCAAACATGTTGCAACGTAGGGGCGTGCCGCTTGGTCACGTTGTTAACTATTTAAATTTCCGTGTTATCTTGCCTTCGAACCCCAAGGTCAGCTCCATTGCCGCATGCCCGAACCCATTGATTCTGCGCCAATCTCCCCCGCGAGCATCCGCGGCCAGCTGGACCGAATCCTCGCGTTCCCCGAGTTGCAGGCCAGCGATCGACGGCGCGACATGCTTCGCTACGTTGTCGAGAAGAGTCTGGCCGGCCGTGAGGGCGAGTTGAAGGCGACGACCATCGCGATGGCGGTCTTTGGGCGCGGGTCCGATTTCGACCAGCAATCGGATCCGATCGTCCGTTTGGAGGCGCGCAAGCTCCGACGCGACCTCGACAACTACTATGCGGAGAGCGGGAGAGCCGATCCCATCCGCATCAGTATTCCCAAAGGCCACTACTATCCCAGGTTCGATCTTCAAAAGGTCGCAGGGCCCGGGCCAGAGGTTGCGATGGTCCAGCCCAACGCCACCGACCATCGCGAATTGGGCTTGTTCAAACGCTTCAGCTTTTCCGAAGGGGTTGCCGCGATCGCAAGCGTGGCTCTTGTAGCAGCCCTGCTTCTCTGGACTATACGGCCCGAAGGCGGCGCACCGGAAACCACTGGCGTTCCAGAGCAGAGCGTCGCCATCCTTGTCGAAGAGTTCGGTGCCAGAACGGGGGATGAAGTCGAAGCGCTTGTCGCATCCGGGCTTTCAAATGAAATCGCGGCGGCCCTGATCCGGTTTCCCGACCTTGCCGTACATCTGGTGAATGATCAGGTCGCAGGCGCCTCTGATGCCTTCGCACAGAATGATCGAAATCCCAGGTCGGAGTTCAAGGTTGCCGGTGGTGTTTGGCGAGAAACCGGAATGCTCTTCATACGAGCTGAGCTTATCCGCCGGAACGACTCCGAGGTGCTGTGGAGCGAACGCTACATTGAGGGTGCGCAAAACCAGAGCATCACGGACATACTGGATTCGATCTCGTCCGAGGTCGCCTCCGTGATTGGTCAGCAATATGGATATGCGCTCCGGGATGCGCGAGCCACAAGGCTCCATAATAGAAATGATCCGAGCCTGCGGGGCTTCGCATGTGTCGCAAGTGCGCAGATCTACCGACGAACATATCACAGCGATGAATACCAGGCGGTGCGGGACTGCCTCGAAGCGACTGTCCGGGAAGACCCCGATTACGGCCGCGCTTGGGCGATGCTCGCATATCTGCGTAACGACGCGGCGCGTTTCGGCCATGAGCAGAACCTCTCAAAAGCGGCGGCGTTCGATCTAGCCCGACAAGCTGCAATCCGTGCACTTGATCTTGAGCCTCGAGATACGGACGCGTTGCAGGCTATGAGCCATGTCGAGCAGTATGCGGGCAGCATGGATCGCTCCATCGAATTTGCACGCCTGGCAGTGGAGGTGAACCCGAACGACCCGGCCGCTCTTGCCAATCTCGCCATTCGTTATGGGATTGCCGGGCGTTTTGATGAGGGCGTTCCCATCATGCGTCGTGCAATAGATCGTTCCGTTGCGCCGCCGCCATTCTACTTTCACTTGCTGGCCATTGATCACCTCATGAAGAAAGAGTGGTCAGAGATGCGACTGGCTGCAGAACAAGCCTCTGCAGATGGCTGGTCACTAGGTCAGGCGCTCCTCGCAATCGCGCACACGGAACTGTCCAATGCACGAGCCGCTCGCGAGGCATTGACGAGAATGGCGCAACTCGATCCACCGCTCGCTGAGGATCCAAGGGCCTGGCTCGAAGGGCATAGCCTTGCACCAGTCGTCGTGGACGCCGTCTTCACGGGCATCACCAAAGCACGCGCAGCTCTTGACGAATAGGCCACGAATTGGCCACGAATTGGCACTGTCAGAAGAACTTGGCTTGCCGCCGGGAAGCAGGCTCGGATAGCGTGCCCGGATGAAGAGCCGCGATCCGTTCAAATATTTCAGGACTAGCCGGGAGATTATCCGCTTGGCGGTCATGATGTACATCCACTTCGCACCGTCACTCCGAAATGTCGAAAATTTGCTGCATGAACGCGGCGTCGACATCAGCCACGAGACGGTCAGGTTCTGGGCGCATCGATTTGGCCCGTTGTTCGCGGCCGAAATCCGAAATCGTCGGATTGAGGTCATGCGGTCCAGCCACTGAAAGTGGCATCTGGACGAGGTGTTTATGAAAGTCAACGGCGAGCGCCATTACCTTTGGCGAGCCGTCGACCACGAGGGCGAGGTGCTGGAGAGCTTCGTGACAAAGGCACGGGATCGGAATGCGGCACTGAAGTTCCTCGAGAAAGCAATGAGGAGGCATGGTCGGGCAGATGTATTCGTGACCGACCGGCTCCGCTCAAATGGCGCCGCCCTGAAAGAGATTGGTGCGGCCGACCGGCAGTAAACCGGTCGTTGGATGAATAACCGCGCCGAGAGTTCGGACTACCGTTTCAACGACGCGAGCGCGCCATGCTCCGCATTCGGCGAATGGGAAGTCTGCAAAAATTTGCCTCAGTCCATGCTTCGGTCCACAACCATTCTAATCTGGAGCGCAGCCTCATCTCGCGCGCCCATTTCAAGCTCAACCGCGCCGCTGCTCTCGCCGAGTGGCGTCAACTCGGTGCGGCATAATGGACGGTCGTCCTGTCCTTGTAGAGACTACGTCGAGTCTGTCTGACAGCACAAGAAATTGGTTTCGCGTCCCAAGGCTCCTGACCATGGGACGCCGGCCTTCACATCATTCCGCCCATTCCACCCAAGTCGGACATTTCGGTGCTTGCACCGGCCTTCCCAAGCTTTTGCGCGACCATCGCTTCGGTCGTGATCAGCAGACCGGCAATGGACGCGGCATTTTCCAGTGCGATCCGGACGACTTTCGTCGGATCGATGACACCTGCCTTCAGCATGTCGCCGTATTCCTCGGCCTGCGCGTCGAAACCGAAGCTCGGGCTGTCGTTCTCGATCACCTTCCCGACAACGACAGAACCATCGACCCCGGCATTTCCAGCAATCTGGCGCAGCGGCGCCTGGATCGCGCGGCCGACGATCTTGATCCCGGCATCCTGATCGCTGTTCTCGCCCTTCAGCGATGCCAGAACCTTGCCGGCATGAACCAAGGCCACGCCACCGCCGGGCACGACACCTTCCTGAACTGCGGCACGGGTGGCATTGAGCGCATCGTCGACGCGGTCCTTGCGCTCCTTCACCTCGATCTCGGTTGCCCCGCCGACCCGGATAACGGCAATTCCGCCGGCAAGCTTCGCGAGCCGTTCCTGCAGTTTCTCCTTGTCGTAGTCCGAAGTGGTCTCCTCGATCTGCGCCCGGATCTGGGTGACGCGCGCCGCGATTGTGTCGTTGTCGCCGGCACCCTCGATGATCGTCGTGTCATCCTTGGTGATCGTGACCTTTCTGGCGGACCCGAGCATGTCCATGGTGACATTCTCCAGCTTGGTGCCCATTTCTACGGAAATCACCTGACCGCCCGTCAATACGGCGATGTCTTCCATGATTGCCTTGCGGCGGTCTCCAAAACCAGGCGCCTTGACGGCCGCAACCTTTAGCCCGCCGCGCAGCATGTTGACGACCAGCGTCGCCAGCGCCTCGCCCTCGATATCCTCGGCCACGATCAGCAGTTGCTTTTCGGCCTGAATCACAGCCTCAAGCAACGGCACCATGGACATGAGAGAAGTCAGTTTCTTCTCGTGAAGCAGGACAACGCAGTCATCCAGCTCGACGACCATCTTCTGAGCATTCGTGATGAAATAGGGGCTTAGATAGCCGCGGTCGAACTGCATGCCTTCGACCACTTCGGTCTCGGTCTCCAACCCTTTGTTTTCCTCGACGGCGATCACTCCTTCCTTGCCGACCTTGGCCATCGCGTCGGCAATTTGCCGACCGATCTTGACTTCTCCGTTGGCCGAGATGGACCCGACCTTGGCGATCTCGTCGCTATCACCGACCGGTCTGGACATGTTCTTGATTTCGGCCACGACTGCGGCTACGGCCTTGTCGATACCGCGTTTGAGATCCATCGGGTTCATGCCGGCCGCGACCGATTTCATGCCTTCCCGGACAATCGCATGGGCTAGAATGGTCGCAGTTGTGGTGCCGTCCCCAGCCTCGTCGTTCGTGCGCTGCGAGACCTCCTTAACCATCTGGGCACCCATATTCTCAAAATGGTCCGATAGCTCGATCTCCTTTGCGACCGTCACACCGTCCTTGGTGATGCGCGGCGCGCCCCAGGATTTGTCGAGAATGACGTTTCGGCCTTTGGGGCCGAGAGTAATCTTGACGGCATTCGCCAGCGTGTTGATGCCTTTCAGCATTCGGTCGCGGGCATCGGTACTGAATCGAACTTCCTTGGCGGACATGGTGTGAGTTCCTGAGACTGAGGTTGATGGGAAAGGTTTCGGGCTCAGGCGATCACGCCGAGAATGTCGCTCTCCTTCATGATCAGAAGGGTTTCCCCATCGAGTTCGATCTCTGATCCGGACGATTTTCCAAATAGGATCCGGTCGTCAGATTTCACGTCCATCAAGATGCGCTCGCCGTTCTCGCGTCTTCCGCCGGCGCCAACGGAGACGACTTCGCCTTCGTGAGGCGTCTCCTTGGCGGCATCTTGAATGATGAGGCCGCCCTTCGTCGTCTCGTCGCCTTCGATCCGGCGAACGAGCCACCGGCCGTGAAGAGGAGTGAATGGCATCGAAGTGCTCCTTGTCGAGGTTTCGTTGGCGGAACCGACCGGGTCGCTTGCCCGACTGCATTGCGTGCAAGTCCGCGGTCTCCACTCCGAGGGGTCAGACCGACACCGCCGCCCGAGCGACTCACGAGCGTCGAACCGAGTTTCCGCCAAGGATGATCGCGTTGATCAATTCAGCGACGGCTCGGTGATTATCCATGTCGCGTTCGGCCCCAACAGCCATCTCGTGGGTCGCCGCGGCGTCGCGAAGAACCCCCACAATCTCATGCTCTGGCAGCAACCCGTGATCGTTTAGGGCAAGCAGAAGTGCCTCGCAGATTGACAGGGCGGCCTCGCCCGCATGTTCGCTTGCGGTGGACATCTGGATTTCCTTTCTTGACATCGTGAACCCAAGAGCAGGTGTGGCTCAAATGTATCCATACTTCTCGCAGGAAGTGCTCTATGCTGGACTGATCCAGAGCAGTATCCGGTGAGAATTTCGCTCTTGCATCGCGATCTGCCAGGAGGCCCCATGTCATCCGCCGAACATAGCCCCCTGACCCGCAAGCTTTCGGCCTTCGTCACTCTGTCGGAGGTCGAGCTGGCCGTGCTTGACCGACTGCACCAGCGTCGCCGCACCTTCGTCGCGGGGCGCGACATGGTTCACCAGGGCCAGTCAGCTCAGGCCGCCTATATACTGTCCGCGGGTTGGGTCTGCTCCTACAAGCTGCAAGCCGAGGGAACCCGGCAGATCGTGGATTTTCAGGTTCCGGGGGATTTTTTGGGGTTACGGAGCGTACTCCTGCGCACGTCGGATCACAGCTTCGAACCCATCGTCGACATCGAGGCCGCCGAAGTGCTGACGAGCGACCTGCTCGATGCATTCGCGCACACTCCTCGCCTCGCAACTGCCATACTCTGGGCGGCATCGAGGGACGAGGCGATGGTGGTGGAACATCTGGTCGGGATCGGTCGGCGTGATGCGGATGCCCGCATGGCGCATTTCCTGCTGGAGCTGGGGTCGAGGCTGGCGCTCGTGGGCATCGGCAGCAAGCAGGGGTTCGACTGCCCGCTGACGCAATACCACCTCGCCGATACGCTGGGGTTGAGCGCGGTCCACGTGAACCGCGTCCTTCGGCAGCTTCGCGAACACGGCTTGGTGACCTTCCGGGATGGCCGCGTGACGTTTCACGATTATGGCGGGCTTGTGGAACTGGCCGAGTTCGATCCGGCATATCTCGACCAGACCGGACCGCTCCTGACCTGAGAGGGCCGCCCCACCTCCGCCTGGCAAACGAACCCGGCGCTCCTGTACCGGTCCGTACCGAGACCGGCTCCCGAAAGATTTCATGCCCGGGTTGGAGCCTGGGACTAACATGCGTCAGCAAAGGTCGATCGTTCGCGACGTACAAGGGAATAAATCGTTCGACCGGTCGGGTCTCGGATACGACGGGCCGTGACCGGTGGTGAACGACGTACATGCTAGAATCGCGGAGACCAGAGATGAACATGCGGTCCACCAGATCGACGGTGACGTTTTCGAACCCGTTCACCTTGCCCGGATACCCCGACGACCTGCCCGCGGGCGACTATGAGGTTCTCGTCGAAGAAGAGCTGATCCAGGGGCTGAGCTTCGAGGCGTACCGGCGGACGGCCACCTACCTGATGGTGCACGGCAAGGCCGTGGGCCGAAGCGAGATGCGGGTAACGACCGACAGCTGCCTGAAAGGGGCGCTGAGCCGGGATGCGGCCCAAACCGAAGCGAGATACCGCAGCGCGGCCGCGCGCTCCCCGCAGGAGGACTTGAAATGACCCCTCCCGAATGGCTTAGACCCGGTCAATCGAAGCGGAACGGGCGATGATGTACCCGAAAATCCGTTCGGCGGCACCTTCGGAAACAACCCGCCTCGCAGACCGGCCACGCGAAGGCAAACCGGCAAGACGCTCGCTGGCCCGACTGATCTTGAGGCTCGCGCTCGCCGCTGGCGTGGTCGCGTCCATGGCCTTCCCGGCCTTCGCGCAGGAGGGTGCCGGCCCGATACCTCAGAATGCCCAATCGCGCAGCTATGGTGGCGGATGGGTCTGCGATCTTGGCTACCGGCAGGAAGCCGGGGAATGCCTGGTGATCGAGATCCCCGAAAATGCCTATCCAACCGGGCGGTCCTACGGGACGGGCTGGGAGTGCAGCCGCGGGTATGAGGAGGCGAACGGGATATCCTGCGATCCCATCCCGGTGCCCGCCAATGCCTTCCTCCGGTCATCCGGTAACGATTGGCAATGCGACCGCGGATACCGGCAGGATCGCGACGCCTGCGTGCCCATCGTTCTGCCCGAGAATGCCTATCTGTCCCAGAACACGTCCGGGTCTGGGTGGGAATGCAACCGCGGCTACGCAGCCGCCGACGGAACCTGCCTGCCGATCGCGGTGCCGGACAACGGCTACCTCACGAACGCGGATTACGGGGCCACCTGGGCTTGCGAGCGGGGTTTCATGAAGACAGGCGACAGTTGCGAGGCCATCGATCTGCCGGAAAATGCGTTTCTCGACCCGGACTCCTATGGACCGGGCTGGAGCTGCGAACGCGGATACAAGCCGGTGAGCGGCGCCTGCATCGAAATTGACCTGCCGGAGAACGCCTATCTCGACCGATCAGGCAATCGGTGGAACTGCAATCGGGGCTACCGGCTCTCGGAAGGAGCGTGTATCCTTGGACGATGACAGCCACAAGACCATGCGCAGCAGCGTGTCCGGCATCCGCGTCAACATCAAGTGTCGTCTGCGATACAGCTTTCCCCAGCCGACGCCGCTGATCGCGTTGCTCAGCGTCCACTACTCCCGCTTCAGCGATCTCGAGCGCGCCGACCATCTCGTGACAACTCCCAGCGTACCGCTCGAAAGCTACCGCGATGGCTTCGGCAACTGGTGCACCCGCCTCCTGGCTCCGGAGGGCGACTTCTGCCTCTCGACGGACGGCATCTTCCGCGACACGGGCGAGCCCGATCCCAGATCTCAGGGCGCCCGACAACACGCGGTTCAGGACCTGCCGTCCGATACGCTCGCGTTTCTCCAGGGCAGCCGGTATTGCGATACCGACCTCCTGTCGGAGATGGCGTGGGAAACCTTCGAGACCATCGAACCCGGATGGACACGGGTCGAGGCGATCTGCGATTTCGTGCACAACCATGTTCGTTTCGACTACACGCAGGCAAAGGCGACGCGCACCGCATCGCAGACCCTGGCCGAACGACAGGGGGTCTGCCGCGACTTCGCCCATCTCGCCATGACCTTGTGTCGCTGCATGAACATTCCGGCACGCTACTGCACCGGATACCTGAGCGACATCGGCGAGCCGCTCCCCCACCCGCCCGGCGATTTTGCCGCGTGGATGGAGGTTTTTCTTGGCGGTGAATGGAACATGTTCGATCCGCGGAACAACACACCGCGGTTTGCAAGGATCATGATCGCGCACGGCCGCGATGCCGTCGACGTGCCTTTGACCCAGACATTCGATCCGAACACGCTGACGGAATTCAAGGTCTGGTCTGACGAAACGGTGTGGCTGTCCCCCGGTTTACCGCGTGCTGCGCCATCGCAAACCGGATCACCAGTCCCCATGTAGGTAATACCGGTGTCAGCTGTCCCGGTCCGACATGGACGAGGAAGGGACACCGGCCAATCAAAGGATCGACACCATGTCCTTCAAGGACCTGATCGCCAGAGTTGCGGCCGCGTTGAAGCCGAAACCTGCCAAGCCCCCTGCCCAGGAAAAACAATCCGGGGCCACCCGCAAGGAACCCCCGGGAAAATTCCGGCCATCTTGAAACGGGCGGAGGTCACGCGCCCCGATCACGAGAGGGGCGCGGACCACCCGCAACGACACGGGAGAGGATCACTTCAATGGAAGACCTGACGAGCAAGACCGTTGCGGTCTTTTGTCGGCCGTTCACCGTTCCAGGCTTCGCCGAGACGCTCCCGGCGGGTGAATACGAGATCGAAACGGAGCTGGTTTGCCCCCCTGATCAACGGGACCCCGCGGCCTGGAAGGCCTCGGTCATGGTGAAGCTTCTCCCCAGGGCATCCCATCCCGGCCTGACAAGGACACTGACCGTTTCACTTGTGGATCTCGATCATGCGCGCGCCAGAGACAAGCTGACGGGCAGAGCATTGTCCAATTTCTTCCTGGACGAAATGTTGGCCGATCCGATGGTCCGTCTCGTGATGAAGGCCGATGGTGTCTCAGAGGCGCATTTGCGACACGTTTACTCCGGGATTGGAACGCCCGAACCGGGCTCGATTGCACCGGCTTCGCAGCCGAACACCCAAGAGACACCTGAGGACGAACCAGTCCTGGCAGCCGAAAACGAAGGCATGCCGTCACGACCTCAATCACTTCGGCCCTTGCGCACCCGTCCAAGAGCAGAGCGGACGTGAAGGCGACCAAACCCACCGCCGCAGGTGCAACACCAAGCATGGCGAAACCGAGGGCCTCGGGCGACGTTCCGCAGGAACGCCAATGCCTGCGATGCGAGACCGTGTTCTGGAGCGAAGGTTTCGGAGAGCGGATCTGTCGGCGCTGCAAGGGATCGAACGCCTGGCGAAACGCCGTGCCCGTCAGTCCGGGCGCATCCCGCCGCCGCTGACCCGCCCTGGCGTGCCTGCCACCTTCCTCGAACCGTAATGGACCCCCATCTTGGCTTTTCTCAACATCATTCACACTACGACCTACCGATACCGGAATGAGGTTCCCCTCGGGCCGCACAGGATGATGCTGCGACCTCGCGAAACGCGGGAATTGCGGCTTCTCTCGCACACCCTGTCCACCACGCCGACATCGACCGTAACATGGGCGCATGACGTGGCCGGCAATTCCATCGCGACCGCCGTCTTCGAGGGCAAGACGGATCATCTAGTGATCGAGAGCCGCGCCAGCGTGGAACTGACCGCGCAAGCCTGGCCGGTCTTTGCCATATCCGCCTCGGCCGCCCAGTATCCCTTCTTCTACGACGCCGACGACTGGACAGACCTGGGGGCGTTGACGGTGCCGCAATTCCGCGATGTCGACGGCCGCCTCGCGAGATGGGTCGAGGGGTTCGTCATGGCCCGGCCTACAGATACGCTGTCTCTGCTGAAGGACATCAGCAACGGCATATTCACCCAGATCTCCTACCAGAGCCGTGACACCGAAGGCACCCAGTCGCCCATCGAGACGATCGACCGCGGATGGGGCTCGTGCCGCGATTTCGCGGTCCTGCTTGCAGAGGCGGCCCGCTGTCTCGGCCTCGGCGCCCGCATCGTCTCGGGGTATTTGTCCAACCCTGAAATGAACCTCCTGGGGTCTGCGGGCTCAGGGTCCACCCATGCCTGGGTCGAGATATTCGTCCCCGGCGCGGGCTGGATCGCGTTCGATCCTACCAACCGGAGCGTCGGATCCGGAAACTTGATACCACTTGCCGTGGTCCGGAACATAACGCAGTCCGCGCCGGTCGCAGGCACTTTCCTCGGAACGAACGTCGATTTGATCTCGATGGAGGTAGTAGTAAGAGTGGAGAGTGCTTCGGCACAAGACAACTCGCTCTCGGCCAAAAGAGGCGGGGCGGACATCGCGCTTGTCTGATGGCGTTTCGGTGGGACTGGCTTGCGGTTGCTGGTTTGAATCTTTGAAGAACGATATCTTAACGGCCGGAGAAGGTTAGACCGGGGTCCCGTCCGCTCCGCCAGCGCGACTGGGATCCAAGTTGCGCTCCATGTCCGGCAACGCCATTTATTTTGTCCGCTTGGCTATTGCAGGAACTCGACTTGTAGAGTTGAGACCACTTAAGCGGCAGTAAACATCCGCACGAAGTCGGTGGCGGGTCTCGCGCGGATGTCCGCCGGCCGGCCCATCTGCTCGATCCGACCCATGGACATCACCACTACGCGGTCGGCCAGTTCCATTGCTTCTTCCTGATCGTGGGTCACGAAGATCGTCGTGAGCCCGGTTTCGTCATGGATACGCCGGAGGCCCTGTCGGAGTTCCTTGCGGACTTTCGCATCAAGCGCGCCAAAGGGTTCGTCGAGCAGCAGCATGCGGGGTTCGATCGCCAGAGCCCGCGCGAGCGCCACGCGTTGCCGCTGACCACCCGAGAGCTGGTTCGGGTAGCGGCTGCCGATCTCTGGCAGTTGGATCAGGTCGAGGAGCCGGTTGACGCGCCGCGCGATCTCCGCCTCCACCGGCCGCTCGCGGCGTTTGCGCGCCCTGAGGCCGTAGGCGATATTCTCGAAGACGGTCATGTGCCGAAAGAGTGCGTAGTGCTGGAAAACGAAACCTGCGCGCCGCTCCTGCACGCTCAGGCCCGTGGCGTCGGCGCCGTCGAAGAACACACGGCCCGATGTGGGAAATTCGAGCCCGCCCAGGATACGCAGGAGCGTCGTCTTGCCCGACCCTGACGGCCCGAGCAATGCGACAAGCGCGCCGGACGGAATGGCGAGGCTGACCGGGTGAAGCGCGCGGGAGGTGCCGAATTCCTTGGCAAGTTCGTCGATCTCGATATGCATGGGTGAGTTGTCCTTGTTGAAGGGTCAATGGCGGCGGGTGGCGGCCAGAAGGTCCGCGTGCTGCCATTCCATCAGGGATTTGAGCGTCAGTGTGACGAGGGCGAGGAGCGCCAGAAGGGCCGCCATCGCGAAGGCCGCGACCGAGAGATACTCGTTGTAGAGCATTTCGATCATGATCGGCATGGTGGTGGTTTCGCCACGGATCTTGCCCGAGATGACGGCCACGGCGCCGAACTCCCCCATCGCGCGGGCATTGCAGAGCAGCACACCGTAAAGCAGGGCCCAGCGGATATTGGGCAGGGTGACGGTGAAGAAGCTGCGCCAGCCGCTCGCACCCAATGTAAGGGCTGCTTCCTCCTCCGTGCGGCCCTGCTCGATCATCACGGGGATGAGTTCGCGGGCGACAAACGGGAAGGTCACGAACATCGTGGCGAGCACGATGCCCGGGAAGGCAAAGACGATCTTGAAGCCGCTGTCCGCGAGCCAGATGCCGAGCGACGAACTGGCGCCGAACAGGAGGACGATGGAGAGACCGGCCACCACCGGAGAGACGGAAAAGGGCAGGTCGATGAGTGTGATCAGGAACGCCTTGCCGCGGAAGTCGAATTTCGCGATGGCCCAGGCGGCTGCGATGCCGAAGATGGCATTGAGCGGTACGGCGATGGCCGCGACCGTGAGGGTGAGGCCTATGGCGGAGCGCGCGTCCTCGGATCCGAGCGCCTGAAGTGCCGTGATCCAGCCTTCGCGGAGGGCTTCGGCAAAGACAGCGGCGAGTGGTGCGAAGAGCAGCACCGCCATCAGGGCAAAGGTGATGCCGATGAGGGCATTGCGGATGCCGCGCGGCTCGGTTGTCACGGGCTCCGGGGGGCGGACCGGGCGTGGAAGCGTCGCGCTGCGTCCAAGATCAAGGGTGAGGTCAGACACGACGGACCCTCCGTGTGAGGTCGGAGCGGGCCGACCAGCCGCGGGGAGGTGCGGGCCTTCGGACCTGTTTCCGTTCGGCAAGCTGGAGCAGGGTAAATACCCAGAAGGCTGTCGCGAGCGGGCTTCCGAGGAGATAGAGCGCAAGCGCTTCCGGCGTGCCGAGCCCTGTCGCGAGAGCACCCATTGTCACGAGGAGTGCGGTGAGGCTGCCCAGAAGGGCGAAGACCACTCCGCTGCCGTGGGGATAGATGCGGTCCGGTGCGCGCTCGAGGGTTCGGGGGGATACTGGATGACTATGCAAGGCCAATCCTCCGTCTGCTCCAGATCTGGATGATGTTGATGGCAAGGAGCATCGCGAAGGAGATCAGCAGCATCGCAATGCCGATGGCGGCGGCGGCGTCGTAATTGTATTCCTCGAGACGGATCACGATGAGAAGCGGCGCGATTTCCGTCTGGTTGGGCAGGTTGCCCGCGATGAAGATGACCGAGCCGTATTCCCCGACGGATCGGGCAAGGGCGAGGGCGAAGCCGGTCAGGAGCGCGGGCGTCAACGTGGGCAGGACGACCCGGCGCAGGGTCATGAGCCGGCTCGCGCCCAGGGTAGCGCTTGCCTCTTCGTGTTCGCGGTCGATCTCTTCGATCACCGGCTGGACCGTGCGGACCACGAAGGGCAGTCCGACGAAGACCAGCGCGATCCAGATGCCGGCTTGCGAATAGGCGATGCGCAGCCCGACCACGTCGAGGATCTGACCGAACGGGCCGTTTGGGGCGTAGAGCGCCGTGAGAGCGATCCCGGCCACTGCCGTCGGCAGAGCGAAGGGAAGGTCAACCGCTGCGTCTATGAGCTTGCGGCCCCAGAAACGGTAGCGCACCAGCACCCAGGCAAGCAGCAGTCCGAAGGCGAGGTTGAAGAGCGAGGCCAGCAGCGCGGATCGGAAGGAAAGTACCAGCGCGGACCAGACTCGGGGGCTGTTGAGCATGTCCCAGAGGCCGACAGGGCCGATCATCAGACCGCGGCCCAGAAGCGCCGCAATCGGGAGCAGGACGACGATGGAGAGCACCGTCATCGTCACGCCGAAGGCGAGGCCGAAGCCCGGCAGCGGCGACGGGTTGCGCAAGGTTCGGGTGATCACGGGATCATTCCTCGTAGATCTGGTCGAAGACGCCGCCATCACCGAAGAAGGTCGCCTGCACTTCGGCCCAGCCCCCGAAATCGTCTATGCTGATCAGGTCGAGGTCCGGGAAGCGGGCAATATCTTCGGTCTCTCCTGCCGAGGTGTCCCAGGCACGATAGAAATGCTTGAGGGCCAGTGCCTGCGCTTTGGGGCTGTAGAGATAGGCGAGATATTCTTCGGCGGCGGCACGCTGTTCGTCGGAGGTGATGTTTCCGTCAACCAGGGTGACGGGAGGTTCGGCCAGGATTGAAAGCGAGGGCACCACAACCTCGAACGCATCCTCGCCAAATTCTTCCAGCGCCAGAAAGGCTTCATTCTCCCAGGCAATCAGCACGTCGCCGATACCGCGCTGCACGAATGTGGTCGTCGCGCCGCGCGCGCCAGTGTCGAGCACGGGCACGTTCCCGAAGAGCCGCGACATGAAGTCGAGCGCATCTTCCTCGTTGCCGTCCGATGCGTTGAGCGCATAGCCATAGGCCGCGAGGAAGTTCCAGCGCGCGCCACCGGAGGTCTTCGGATTGGGCGTGATGACCTCCACATCCTCGCGCACGAGGTCATCCCAGTCCCGGATGTCCTTCTCGTTGCCTTCGCGCACCAGGAACACGATCGTTGAGGTGTAAGGCGAGGAATTATGCGGCAGGGTAGACTGCCAGTCTGAGGCGATCTTGCCGGAACGTTCGGCGATTGCATCGATATCGGCTGCAAGCGCGAGGGTGACGACCGTCGCTTCGAGACCGTCGATGGTGGCACGTGCCTGAGCCCCCGATCCCCCATGGGATTGCTGAATGCTCACGGGATCGTTGCCCTGGGCACGCCAGTGATCGGCGAAGAGTTCGTTGTATTCGCGGTAGAATTCACGTGTCGGATCGTAGGACACGTTGAGGATCTCGGCCTCGGCAAGAGCGGCGGGTGCCGCGCCGAGCGTTGTTGCCAGAAAGACTGTCGGGGCAAGTGATGCGCCGGCAGACCTGAAAGCGTGAGAAAGCTGCATCGTTCGGCTCCTTGATGCCGGTTGCGCGGGCGCATGTCCTCCCAGCGGCTGCGGCCTCTTTTGGGCCCGCAGCCGGGGTGGACCGGCTGCGCCGGATTTCATGAAACTTGGATGGGGCCTGACCGCCCGAGCGATCAGGCCGAGATGGGTACTACCCGCGGGGAATGATCCCGGAGGCAAGCACGTTGGTCAGTGCCCGTGCTTCGTCGCGCAGATGGGTTCGCTTGCCCGCTGGGGCTTCATCGCGGACGATCCCCGCCCCGAGGCGAAGCCTGCGGGCACGCCGCCCGACGCGTTCCCTTACCGTGGGGAATTGGACCATGTCCTCGTCGGGCAGCCGCACGCGCTCAAGCCGCGGTTCCCAAAGTTCAGGGTTGCGGCCCTCCATCAGATCCCGGATCGCCTCTTCCGGGTTACGGGTGAACCACGTCAGCACAATGCCGTCGATGTCGAGGCACTTGCCGGTTTCCTGGTTCTCGAGCTTAATGGCCCAAAGTCGTCTGTTCTCACTTAGGTTGGCATTCTGACCACGCACGCGGCTGGTCATTGCGGCGGAACGTTTCTTACCGTTTCCATACAGTCCGTGCATCGAATGTCTCCTCTCGTGTGTGCGCCGGGCCTGCGGGCTTCCGGCTCCCTTATGACGACAGAGGAGGTCGTGTTTAGCAACAGTTAAATCACGTCAAAGTCGATCGTGATTATAGAAAATTATTCTCCCGGCGAGGGGCGCGGCATGTCGATTGCAGCTATCGGGTCCGCAACGTGTTGCAAATCGGCCAAGGTCAGCGATTCGATCATCAGGTTGTAGGTGGAGTAAAAATCCTCGAAGACGGCCCTCACACGGCATGTTTCCTCGTCCGTGCAGTCCTCACATCGCTGGTAGGCGCGCCGCGAGAGGCAGGGAAGAGGTGCGAGCGGGCCGTCTATCAAACGCAAGACTTCTGCAAGCGAGATGGTTTTCGCTTCCTTGATGAGTTCGTAGCCGCCATTGCGCCCCCGCCGGCTCCCGATAAGACCCGCGCGCTTCAGATCAAGCAGGATGTGTTCGAGAAACCGCTTCGGTGCCCCGGAACGCTTCGCAATCTGTTCGATCCGGAGCGCCGTCTCCGATTCGCCGCGAGCGTCCGCGAGGGTCATCAGGGCTTTGAGCGCGTACTTTGTCTTTTGGGTAATCATAGTGTGAGGGTACCGCTCAAATAGACGACTAACAATATCGAATTAATCAGGAAATTCGAGTTTGCGCCGCACCTTTGTCACCCGGCTATAATCACGATCAAATCTATAGACATTATCATGAAATATGCCATGCTTGTGAAACGTTAAGCAACGATGGCGGATTACATGAAGCTCGATCAGATCGATCTCAAGATCCTGAATCTGCTGCAGCATGATGCGACAATCCCATTGGCGCAGATTGCTGACCGGGTTGGGCTTTCCCAGACTCCATGCTGGAAAAGGATCCAGAAGCATGAGGAGGCCGGCGTGATCAGCGCACGTGTGGCGCTGCTGGAACCGTATGCGCTTGGGCTTTCGCTGACCGCCTTCGTGATGGTTGAAGCTCTCGAGCACACTACAGAATGGCGCGCAAATCTTCTTGCGGCTGCTGAAAAGCTCGAGCCCATCAGGGACGTCTATCGCCTCGCAGGCAATTTCGACTTCATGTTCCGGGTAGTCGTGGCGGACATGGCGGCGTTCGATAGGCTCTACGAGGAACTCACTGCCAACGTTCGATTCCGACGTGTAAACTCGGTGTTTGCACTTGAAAGGATCAAGGTAACAACCACCCTCCCAATAACCGAGCTGCCGCCGCGGCAGAGCAATGTATGAACCGCCGGCACTGGCGGGCAAGCCAACGACTTGGCGGACGCCGCGATTGCCTGCACGAGCCAAGCCTCGACAGAATTCTGATGCTGAAAAGAGGCTCGCGAAACGCCGCGTTTTTCCGGATCAAGATGTCGATGGTTTACAGGCGGAGAAGGGTGGCTCCCAGTTCCTTTCCCTCCCCTGGCCGGTCGACTGAGCTAAGTCCGGGCTTCTGAGCGCTTCCAGAGCCGGCGCAGGATCATGGCAATCAGCGGCACGGTCCAGACCAGGATCGTGAGGCCGCCCAGCATCGCGGAGGCCGGACGGTCAAAAAATCCGACGACGCTTCCACCAGACTTGATCATCGTCGCCATGAAATTGTCCTCCAGCATCGGTCCGATGACGATGCCCAGAATCGCCGGAGCGATCGGCACGCCATTTTCCTCCATCAAGAACGCAACGATCCCAAGCACCAGCATGATGGCAATGCCGAAGACGCTGTTTGTTATGGCGAAAGAGCCGACTATGCAGAACAGCAGGATTACCGGCATGAGCAAACTTGGCGGGGTCAGCACCACGTATCGGGCGCCACGGATCGCGAGATAGCCGAGCACCAAGAGCAGCAGGTTGGCCACGAAGAAGGTCAGGAAAATGGCGTAGGTCAAGTTGGCCTGTTCGATGAAAACCATCGGTCCGGGGGTGATCCCCTTCATGAACAGCACCCCGATGGCGATGGCCGTCACCGAATCTCCGGGAATTCCGAACACCAGAGCCGGAATCCAGGTGCCGCCGAGTGCGGCATTGTTCGACGCACCCGCCGCGGCGAGACCCTCGTCATGTCCCGTGCCGAACTTCTCGGGAGTGCGCGAGAAGCTCTTGGCGATGGCATAGGAAACCCAGGCAGCAATGTCCGAGCCCGCGCCGGGCAGGATACCGATGACGGTTCCTATCAGGCTTCCGCGCGTCAGGTTGCCCTTGTTATCGAGCATCATCTTGCCCTGGCCGCCATAGACCGAGGATTCGGATTTCGGGATGGTCCTGGTATCGTCCTGCTTGGCCATGGCGAAGCGCAGGATCTCGGTCATGGCAAACATGCCTATCATCGCCGGGATGAAACTGATCCCGCTCATCAGGTCGACCGATCCGTAGGTGAAGCGCGGGTAGCCGCTGGTCACGTCGAGGCCAATGGTGGCAATGAAGAGGCCGATCAGCAGGGATATCAGCCCCTTGACCGGCGAGCCGCGTGAGACGACGACGGCGCAACTGAGCCCGAGGCAGGCCAGCCAGAAATACTCGACAGTGCTGAACTGGAATGCGAACTCGGCCAGGAACGGGGCGCCGGTGGTCAGGATGATCGCGCCCACCAACCCGCCGAATACCGAGCTCACAAGACCGATGCCAAGCGCGCGTTCACCCTGTCCGCGCAGGGTCATCTGATAGGCGTCGTCCACATAGGCAGCCGAGGCAGGCGTTCCGGGGATGCGCAGCATCGCGCCGGGAATGTCGCCGGCGAAGATCGCCATGGTGACAACGCTGACGATGGAAGCGATCGCCGGCAGCGGGTCCATGAAGAAGGTGAGAGGCACGAGCAGGGCCGTGGCCATGGTGGCGGAAAGCCCCGGAATAGCGCCCACAAACAGGCCGAAGACTGATGCGGCGAGGATGACCCCAAAGACCGACGGGTCAAGGACCATTGGTACAGCGTTGATGAGGTTTTCCAATGCGCTCTCCTCGCGGGCCTACCAGGCGACGGGTTGCAGGACGCCCCAGGGAAGGGGCACGAGAAAGACCTTGCTGAAAAGCGTGTGGATCGCCAGCGAGGCCGTCACCGCCACCAGACCGGCGGTGAGCAGATCCACCCGCAAGGACAGCAGGAATGCCAGCAGCACCACAATGCTGAGCACCGGGAATCCGACCACGTCAAGAAACGGCAAGAAGATCGCCGTTCCCACCAGCACGGTAGCGACCCGGATCAACCGGCGCGGGTCGGTGATCCATTCGCCCGGTTCGGCCAGTTTGGACCGCTGGGCCGCGACGAGATCCTTCACGATCAGGATGATCGCGCAGCCTGCGAGGCCAATGCCGACGATCGTCGGCAGTAGGCCGGAGCCGATGGATTGTCCGGGGATCGTTGGAAAGCTGCTCGCCTGAATTAGGATGGCCGTAGCGAAAACCAACAGGAAGCAGCCCATGAGGCGGTCACTGATCTTCATGATCCCTCCAGCGGAAACTCTCGCGCGCGTCGACGACCCACCGGGGGACAGACGCGGTCTCCGACAGAACCGTTCCGACCCCCGTCGTCTGCGGGCTGACGCGTTGTTTGGCGCACCGTCACCAGGGACCGGTGCGCCGCACTGCTTAATTCGTGAGGCCTGCGGCTTCCATCACGCTACCGTTCGCAGCGTCCGCCTCGGCCATGAATTCACCATATGCCGGTCCGTCGAGCCAGACCTTGGTAAAGCCGCGCTCCTCCATGAAGGCCGTGAACTCTTCGGAGTTGTAGGCAGCCTCGAGGGCGGCCGACAGCTTGGCGACCACGTCATCGGGCAGACCCGCCGGTCCGGCCACACCACGCCAAGTCGAGACCGTCAGGTCGACGTCGGTCTCCGATGCCACGGTGGGCACCTCCGGCGCGCCGGGCAACGGCTCTTCGCTCATCACGGCAAGGGTCTTCACTCTGCCGGCGGAAATCAGCGATGCCGCTTCGGGATACGAACAGGACACGATGTCGACCCCGCCCGAGACCAAATCCTGCAGCCCGGCGGCTGACCCATCCGAAGGAACCCACGGCACGGCATCGGCACCGAGACCGGATTCTGCCAGCAGGCCGGCCATGGCGAGATGCCAGATTCCACCCTGGCCTGTACCGGAGGAGGTCATCTCGCCCGGATTGGCTTCGGCTGCCTCAAGAAAGCCCGAGATGCTATCGAACTCGGAATCCGCACTCACGTGGAACGCCGCGGGGTCGGCATTGAAGAGCCCGATCGGCGTGTAAGCCGTATGGTCCAGGTCAGTCAGGCCCGCGTGATGCATCATGGCGATCTCGACGGTCACGGTGCCGATCGTGTATCCATCGGGACTTGCCGTGGCGATGGCCGAGTGGCCGACGACGCCGGACCCGCCGTCGCGGTTGACCACATTCAGCGGAACACCCAGTTCCTGCTTCATCAAGCCAGCCAGCATGCGGCTGGTGGCATCGGTGCCGCCGCCCGCGCCCCAGGGCACAATCCAGGTGATCGGCCGCTCGGGGTATTCTGCCCGGGCAGCATCGGCGAACAGTCCGGTTCCGGCGGCAAAAGCGGCAGCCCCGAAGCCAAGAGTAAGAATGTTACGAAACATGAGTGTCCTCCCACAGATTGGTTTTCAACATGGACGATCGGCGCAGGTCTTGTCCACTGTCCAAGTTTGCATGCCACCCCATACCGCGCATTTTGCTCGTCCTAGTCGCGACATGGATTGCTGCCGTCATGCAGCAACGTCCTCACTGCGAATACGCGGTGAGGATTGGCCCTTCCGCAGTTAGGCCCGGAGGAATCCTCCGACCATACGACTTGGATGATCGGTCCATCGGACTTCTACCAGTTCATATTGACCGCGGCATTCAACGGGCCTTCGGGGTGGTTTGGAGAGTGATCACTCGCTCTCTCGCCACCCTCATCGCAGCGCAAGGCGCGGCATTCCCGCCGCCGATCACGGCGACGTGCCGCCCCCTTCGCTGGCTCTCCCCTTTTCAGATCTCGTCCAGAGTGCGATCTCGTTCGCGCAACGCCCGCACCCGCACCCGCTGGGCCATTTCGATATGCGCGCGCATGGCAGCTTCCGCCAATCCCCCGTCTCGGGCCCGGATCGCCTCCAGAACGCCGTAATGCTCTTCCACCGCCTTCTCGGCGCGCTCGGCTTCGGTCAGCGTCGTCGGGCCGAGGATCATCAGCGCCTTGTGCAAGCTGGCCATGGAGCGCGCGAGGAACCGGTTCTTCGCGGCATCGAGCAGCGCACCGTGGAACTGGCGATTGAGTACGAAGGCTTCCGGCGTGTTGCCTCGCCGCTCGAGCTCGATGTTCATTGCGAAAAGTTCCTCGATCTCGATATCCGAGGCCGCGCGCGCCGCGAGCCGGGCCGCCGTGCCCTCGAGCACCGCCCGCATTTCATAGAGCTCCATCACCTCGGCATAGTCGAGGCTGCGTACCGTCGCGCCCTGGCGCGGCACATGGGTGACGATGCCGTCAGCCTCAAGCTGGCGGATCGCCTCCCGGATCGGCGTACGGCTCACGCCCAGACGTTCGGCAAGCTCCGTTTCACGCAACCTGTCGCCGGGGTTGAGCCTACCCGCGCGCACCTCCTCCAGAAGGCGCTGGTAGGCGACATTCCCCTGCGGAGCTGCTGACGTCTGGCCCTCGTCATCCATGCGCGCCCTCATAATCCTTGCATATTGCATCCAAATGGATACTTGTGCACGCAATACTGGTCAATACCGATTGGGAGCCCGACTTGTCCGCCATTTTCAGCCGCCTATCGCTCCCGGCGCGCCGTGCACTCACTCTGCTTCTCGCGGCCGCCGGCACCTTTCTGTTCTGGCTCCTGAATCTTCCGCTGCCGTTCCTCTTTGGGCCAATGGCCTTCTGTCTCTTCGCGGCGCTTGCGCGGGCGCCCATCGTCGGGTTCGGACCGGTTTCGGTGGGGGCTCGGACGATTCTCGGCGTCGCGGTCGGCGCCACGGTCACACCCGAACTCTTCGCCCAACTGCCCCGCATGGCAGCCTCGGTTGCGCTCATCCCGCTGTTCATCGCTTTGATCGGACTGGTCGGCGTCCCGTTCTTCCGCCGCATCTGGGGGTTCGACCCGATCACCTCCTACTACGCGGCCATGCCGGGCGGACTGCAGGACATGGTGATCTTCGGCACCGAGGCCGGCGGCAACCCCCGCGCACTGTCACTGATCCATGCGACACGAGTGCTGATCATTGTCACGCTCGCCCCGCTCATCCTCACCCACGCCTATGGTGCGGCACTCACCAACCCGATCGGCGCCCCCGCCACCGAGATCCCGATGCACGAACTTGTGCTGATGGCCATCGCCGCTCTGGTGGGTTGGAAGTGCGGCGAGCGGATCGGCCTCTTCGGCGCTTCCATACTCGGACCGATGATCGTGACGGCTGCGCTTTCGCTCTCTGGTCTCGTTCACAGCCGCCCGCCTGCAGAAGCGATCCTTGCGGCACAGTTCTTCCTCGGCTGCGGGATCGGGGTGAACTTCCTTGGCGTCACCTGGGCCGAGTTGCGCCGGATCGTTGCCGCGGGCGTCGCCTATGTCATTCTGCTGGCGGCGCTCGCCGCGGGCTTTACGGCGCTCGTCACCGGGCTCGACCTCGGCAATCCGGTCGGGGCCTTTCTCGCCTTCGCCCCGGGCGGTCAGGCGGAGATGACCGTGCTCGCCATCGTCACGGGCGCGGATCTCGGCTACGTCATCACCCACCACCTCACCCGCATCGTGCTGGTGATCATCGGCGCGCCCCTTGTGGCCGGAGCTATCCGTCGCGCCAGACTTCGGGGTTGATCATGTGGAGCGGCGCGCCTTCGGCATAGGCCGCAACCTGCTCGAAGATGTCGCTGAACTGCAGATCGAACTCGTCCTCGGTGACGAACCCGATATGCGGCGTTGCGATGAGCCGCGGATGCGACAGGAATGGATCGGTCGGATCGGTCATCGGTTCGGTGTCGAAGACGTCGATGGCCGCCATTCCGGGCCGTCCTGCTTCGAGCGCCGCCAGTAGCGCACCGGGTGCAATCAGCCCGGCCCTGGAGGTATTCACGAAAACCGCCCCCGGCTGCATCGCCGCAAAATCCTCAGCCGTGACGATCCCCCGCGTCTCGGGCTTGAGCCGGACATGGATCGAGACCACGTCGCTTTCGGCAAAGAACGCCTCCCGGCTCGATGCCACGATCTGGCCATCGGCCTCTGCGCGGGCCCTCCCCGTCTCCGAACTCCACCAGACGACCTTCATCCCGAACGCGCGGGCATAATCCGCCACCGCGCCCCCGATCCGACCGTAGCCGTAGAGTCCGAGCGTGCGTCCGCGCAGCGACTTGCCGACCCCCATCTGCCAATTACCCGCCTTGGTGGAGGCCATCTGCTGCGGGATCTGCCGCATCGCCGAGAGAATGAGCCCGAAGGTCAGCTCCGCCGCCGCAAAGGACGGCGTGCCGGAATGCATGTTGGAACACAGCAGCACGCCATGATCGGTGCAGGCGGCCACGTCCACATGGGGATAAACGCTACGCTGCGAAATGAGACGCAGGTTCGGGAGCCGCTGGAGCAACCCGCGCGTGATCCGGGTGCGCTCCCGGAAGAGCACCACCGCCTCGGCCTCCCACAGCCGCTCGGACAGAACCGCCTCGTCCTCGACGTGATCGGTCCAGACCGTCACATCATGACCGTCGAGCCGCGAGAAACAGGGCAGCCCCCGCAACGTATCGAACCAATCGTCGAGGATATGAACCTTCATCGACCTCTCACTCCCTGCCCTCTCTCGCCTGCACGACCAACTTCAAGCAGCCAGAAGGCAGGTACTTTTCTAGTTGCCAACCCACGAGGAAATACAAAAATCCGCCGAGCACAAGCCCGCTTCCCGAAGCGGCATCGACGAGCCCTGCTCCTTGCAACAGGCGAGCAGCGACACAGCGATCGGGTTGCCAGCCGGCCGGGATGCGGGATCGGCCGCGACCTTATGTCGCTTGAGATGCATCCGCACGTCACGCTCAGACCCGCCCGCAATTGGCCGGCAGGTCCGGCTCAGCTGCACCGTTCGGCCGGACCGCTCAGGAGCACTCTGCCTCGAGGAAACTGCGGGCCTGGGTCGCGGACTCGAAGATGTGCGTGCGCGCGTCGGGAAAGACGCGGCCGAGCTTCATCCGCATGAAAGCCGAACCGGAATAGCGTGAAACGATCCGGTAGTAGCGCCCGGTCAGATCCTCGACCATACGAGCCCAATCCGCTTCGAGCGTCTCGTCGATCTTGAAGCCGTCATAGTTGACAATCACATCGACCCGCCGGCCGAGCGGCGCGCAGATTTCGGTGACAAGCTCCTGCACGCGCAGGACATCCTCGTGCGAACGTATCCGCATCTTCTCGAAATTGATGAAGAGCTGACCGGTTTCCCGGTCAAGCGCGATCCGGTCGGGCAGGTCCAGATGCAGAAGCTCGGTACGCAGGTCCATTTCCGTTTCGCGGAAGATGCGGGCATCCATCGTGACCACCTCGTCGATGATCGGCCGCACAGCCATCAATGAGAGAATATCGCGGTCCAGATCGATCCCCGGCGCAATCTCGGTCAGCTTCAGCCCCTTTTCGGTCAACTGGAACACGCATCGCTCCGTGACATAGAGCACCGGCCGTCCGAGCCGGGCAGCACGAGCGCCGGAGAAGGTGATCTGCTCGACCTGCTCGAGAAACTTTGGCGCGCGGCCCTCCCGCCGGATCTCGACCGCACCGTTCGAAACCGCCACCTCGATCCCTCGCGCAGTGAACGTCCCGGCGAAGACAAGCGCGCGGGCGTTCTGCGAAATGTTGATGAAGCCCCCTGCACCGGCGAGCCGCGGCCCGAACCGCGAGACATTCACGTTGCCGACCCCATCGGCCTGAGCAAGCCCGAGGCAGGCCATGTCTAGCCCGCCGCCATCGTAGAAATCGAACTGGTTGTTCTGCGGGATGACCGCATCCGTATTGACCGCGGCTCCAAAATCGAGACCCGAAGCCGGCTGTCCACCGATCACGCCCGGCTCCGCGGTCAGGGTCAGATGCTCAAGCAACCCCTCCTCCGCGGCCACCGCGGCCACGCCTTCCGGCATCCCGATCCCGAGATTGACCACGCCGTTGACCGGCAATTCGAACGCGCAGCGCCGGGCGATCACCTTGCGCGCATCAAGCGGCATCGGAGGGATCTCACCCGAGGGCGTGCGGATCCGGTTGGTGAAGCCCTGGCTGAATGCAGTGCCATAGGTCTGCAGATGGTTCTCGGGCTTCGCCACCACCACCGCATCCACCAGAACCGCCGGAATATGCACGTCGCGCGCCGGCAGCGTGCGGGATTTGGCGATCCGCTCGACCTGCACCAGAACGACACCGCCCGCGTTCTTGACCGCCATCGCCTGCGCGAGGTTGTCGATGGTCAGCGCCTCGCGTTCCATCGTGATGTTGCCCGCCTCGTCGGCGGTGGTGCCCCGCAGCAATGCCACACTGAGCGGCCGGGCCGGATAGAACAGAACCTCCTCGCCGCCGATCGTCATCACTTCGACCTGAGGTTCGGTCGAGATGTCGTTGATTGCCCCGCCACCAAGGCGCGGATCGACGAAGGTCTCGAGGCCCACCTTCGAAAGCATCCCCGGCTTGCCCGCCGCGATGTCGCGGTAAAGCTGGCTGATGCAGCCCTGTGGCAGGTTCCAGCCCTCGATCTTTCCCGCCACGGCCAGGGCCGCCACCTTCGGGATCAACCCCCAGTGCCCGCCGATCACACGCTTGAGCAGCCCCTCGTGCCCCAGGCGGTTCAGGCCCCGCTCCTTGCCATCGCCCTGCCCGGCGGCAAAGACGAGCGACAGGCCGCGGGGATGTCCGATCTCGAGAAAGCGTGCCTCGATGGCCGCCAAGAGCTCGTCGGGCACGCCGATGCCGACAAAACCCGAGGTCGTGATCGTATCGCCATCCTTCACCAGGGCCGCCGCATCCGCCGCAGAAACGATCTTGTTACCCATCAAATCCTCCCTCCTTCAGACCACCGGCCGCTCTCCGTCCGCCGATGCCGTTCAGCCTATCATGCCCTTGGCCCCTTGGCGCGAAAAGACGCCGGCCGGGGCGGCAAGCAGCGGCCGTTATACCCCTACAGCCGAGCGCGGCCTCCGGTTCCCGGCAAACCTCGCCTGTCCGGCCGGCTTGCGCATTCCGCGAACACGCGTTTGTCGCAGAAGGCACATGTATCGGGGTCGATACTCTCGACGGCACTGGAAATGGCCGATCCCTTGTTCATGAAGAACCGGTCCTCACCGAGGAAAGCCGCCAGACCCAGTTTCCGCAAACGCTTGGCCAGGGGCGGGTAGTGGCAGACGACGAAGAGATCCCCTCCCGCAGCCCGCCGCCTCTTCGCCTCGATCTCCAGAAGTTCGACACCCGAAAGGTCCACGTCCCCGACACCGTGCAGGATGAGGACAAGATTGACCTGATCGGCACGGTCCCGCGCCAGCGCCCGGAACCGGGCATTGACCGTATCGACGGACCCGAAGAAGAGCGGCCCGTCGAGCCGCAGGATCAGCGTGGCCGGGCATTCCGGTAGGCCGAAGATCTCTGCGTTGCGGATCGTGCGGTGATTTCCAGAGATGTCCGGCGCACCCACGGCCAGAACCGGGTTGGCGCTCTTGTTGAGAAAGACCGCGAGCGACGCAATGACCCCGACATAGATTGCAAGCTCCAGGTTGACCACAAGACCGACGAGAAAGGTCAGCCCCGCAATCACGCTCTCCGTCCGGCTGGTCCGGAGAAGATGCCGGATCTCCGCCATGTCGATGAGCTTGTAGGCAACATATAGAATGAGCCCGGCAATCGCCGCGATGGGAACGAGGCTCACGAAGGGCCGAAAGAGGGCCACCAGCGCCACGAGGAACAGGGCGGCCGAGATTGCCGCAAGCGGGGTCGTGGCACCGGATTCGAGGTTCACCCCGCTGCGTGTGAACGAGCCGGAGGCGGGATAGCACTGAAACATGGAGCCCACGAGGTTCGACAGCCCCTGCCCCACAACTTCCTTGTTGGCCGAAAAGTCCTCGCGCGTCTTGTGGGCCATGCTACGGCCGATCGCGATGGCTTCAAGAAGCCCGATGAGCGAGATGGCAAAGGCGCTTTCCAGCATTTCCGCCCAGTCGCCCTGTCCTAAGGACGGGAAGGCGAAAGTCGGATAGGCCGAGGGGAGCGAGCCGACATAGGCCAGATCGCTGGCACGATCGCCCATGAGTTGCGCAACACACGTGCCCGCGGCAATGGCGATCAGAAAGCCCGGCCAGCGCGGCAGGTAGCGGCGAAACAGCACCACGGTGACCAGCGTCACGGCAGCGGCCGTGACCGCAGCACCGCTCGTCTCGGACAATCCGCCAAGAACGACAGCCAGTCGATCCAGAATGCCATGCGCATGGGCTTTCGGCAGGCCAAGCGCCGGGGCAAGCTGGCTTACGCCGATAAGGATTGCGGCAGCGGCGGTGAAACCGATCATCACGGAATGGGACACGAACCCCGCAAGGCGCCCCGCGCGCGCCAGCGCGAAAAAAAGCTGGATGACGCCCACGAGGAAAGCCAGCAGGATCGCGCCCTGGACGAACTCCGGCGAGCCCGGCTCCATCTGACCGGCGAGCGCGCTGAACACCACGGCGGAAATCGCCGTCGTCGGCCCCGATACCATGACCAGCGACGAGCCGAAGAGAGCCGCGACAACCGGCGGCACCATGGCGGTGTAGATCCCGTATTCCGGGGGCAGACCGGCGATGGCGGCAAAGGCAACGGCCTGCGGCAGCACGATCGCCGCCCCTGTCAGCCCGGCAAGAATATCCGATCGAATGCTATTCGGCGTGGCCGTGCCGAGCCAGTCCGGCTTGGTGAGGGCGGCAAGACTGCTCATCTCCTTGGTTCCTGAGATCCCGGCATCTCACCCCCATTTCCCGATCATGATGCCTGAGGTGTCCTCGTCGCGCCGGAGTGCGCGCACACCTTCATCGGTCATCGTCACCCGGTTCTTGCGGGATGTCAGCCGGTCAAGGAGACGGGCATGCATCTCCTGCCGTACCCCTTCGAAGCCCGGCGCACGGCCCAGGTCCTCGAACTCGTCGGGATCGTTTTCCAGGTCGAAAAGCTGCGGCGGGAAATGCCGGAAATGGACGTATTTCCACCGTTCCGTGCGCAGCATGTAGCCGCGCGCCTCGGACTCGCCCACACCCACGGTCTCGCGGGCCGCATAAAAGGCATAGTCGATCTCGGAAAAGACCGCATCGCGCCAGTCACCAGGCATTTCGCCATGCAGAAGCGGCATCAGCGAGCGGCCCTCCAGCCGATGCTCGGCGGATGGCGCGCCCGTGGCTTCGAGGAAGGTCGGCACCAGGTCGATCGCCTCGACCAGCGCATCGCAAACCGTCCCGCGGGTCGCGTCGGCTTCCGCACGCGGATCGAAGATGATGAGCGGCACGCGCACCGATTGCTCGTGAAAGAGCTCCTTCTCTCCCAGCCAGTGATCCCCGAGATAGTCGCCGTGATCGGAGGTCAGCACGATCATCGTTTCGCGGTCCTTGCCGGTTTCCGCAAGCCAGTCGAAGAGCCGCCCGAGATGGTCGTCGATCTGCTTGATCAGCCCCATGTAGGCGGGCAGCACCGTCTCGCGCGTGCCCTGCGCCGAGAAGACCTCGCTCACCTCCATCTTCATGAAGGCCTCGAAGACCGGGTTCGGATCCCGCCGCTCGGCCTCGCTGCGCACGACCGGCAGGAATGTCTCCGGACCATACATGTCGTGATAGGGCGCGGGCGCCATGTAGGGCCAGTGCGGCTTGATGTAGCTCAGGTGGCAGAGCCAGGGCGTATCGCCGCTATCGGCGATGAATTCCTTCGCCCGCATGGTCATGTAGGCGGTTTCGGAATGCTCCTCGCGGACGCGCGCGGGCAGGTTCGAATTCTTCAGGTGCCAGCCCGAAAGGATCTCGCCGTCCGGACCCTCGGCCGCATTGGCGTAGTCGTTCCAGGGGTTTTCACCCGCGTAGCCCTTCTCCCGAAGCCAGTCGTTGTAGCGCAGCATCCCGCCCTTGTTGCGCAGGAGCGGCGTCGGATGCAGCCCGTCGTCGCGCTCGTAGGGGTCGAAACCGGGCTGGCTGATCATCATGCCAAGCTCGGTCGTGGGGTTGAGGCCCAGACGCGCCATGCCGTCGCGATCCGGGATCATGTGGGTCTTGCCCACGACAGCCGTGCGCACCCCCAAGGGCCGCAGGTAATCCCCCAGCGTCAGTTCGCCCACCGGCAGCGGCACCCGGTTCCAGGTGGCACCGTGGCTGAAGACCGTGCGGCCGGTATAGCACGAGGCTCGCGAGGGCCCGCAGACGGGCGACTGCACATAGGCCCGGTCGAAGCGCACTCCCCGCTTTGCCAGCTTGTCGATATTGGGGGTGTGCAGGTGCGGATGCCCATAGCAGCTCAGGTAGTCCCAGCGCAGCTGATCGGCCATGATGAAGAGGATGTTCTTGATCTTTTTCATGATGTCTACCTCATGAGGCCGGGGAGAAAGGTCGCGATCTGCGGCAGGATCAGCACGAGGATGAGCCCGGTCAGAAGGGCAATGATATAGGGAACCACACCGCGGAAGATCGCACCGAGCTTCACAT
Source organism: Amaricoccus macauensis (assembly GCF_049800915.1). GTDB lineage: Bacteria > Pseudomonadota > Alphaproteobacteria > Rhodobacterales > Rhodobacteraceae > Amaricoccus > Amaricoccus macauensis_A. The sequence goes on along the minus strand of NZ_JBNAFY010000002.1, from coordinate 267,389 downwards.
TCGGCAGGACGGATTTCACCACGAAGACATTCATCCCGATGGGCGGGGTGATCAGGCCGATTTCCGAAACCAGCACCACGAGAATGCCGAACCAGATCATGTCGACACCGTTTATCGTGAGGGCGGGCAGAAAGACGGGCACCAGCAGCACGAGAATGCCGATCGCCTCGAAGACCATTCCCATCAGGATCGCGATGGCGCAGACGAACAGAACAAGCTGAAAGGGCGACAGCCCCCAGGAATCCACCATATCCAATAGGTCGTAAGGCAGACCCGACAGGTTGATGAACTGCGAGAACACGATCGCACCGAGCAGCACAATGAAGATCGTCGCGGTTGTGGTGGTCGCATCCACGAGACACGCCCGCCATTCGGAAAACGTGCGCAGATGCCCTCGCAGAACCGCGATCACCGCTGCGCCGAAGGAGCCGATGCCCGCCGCTTCCGTCGCGGTGAAGGCACCGGTGTAGATGCCGCCCAGCACGAGGAGAAACAGGATCAGGACCGGCATGGTGCCCCGGATTGCCTCCTTGCGCCGCGCAGGGTCGAGCGGAGGGGCCTCAGGTGCTGCCAGCGGATTGCGCCTGACCGTGATGCCGACCGCGATCATGAAGAGCGTGACCAGCAGCAATCCGGGCAGGATGCCGGCGATGAAGAGCAGGCCGATATCCTGTTCGGCAATGAGCCCGTAGATCACCAGCGGCACAGAGGGCGGGATCATGATGCCGAGCGTTCCCCCGGCCGCAATCGTCCCGGACGCGAGCCTGTCAGAATACTTGTAGTCCTGCATCGGGGGCATGGCGACCTTCGCCATGGTCGCGGCGGTGGCCAGGGTCGAGCCGCAGACCGCGGAGAAGCCACCGGCCGCCAGAACCGTCGCCAGCGCCAGGCCGCCCCGCATCTTGCCAAGCGCGGAATAGGCCGCATCGTAGAGATCCTGGCTTATCCGGGCGTGTACGATGAAGACACCCATGAGAATGAAGAGCGGGATGACGCTGAGGTTGTAGTTCATGCTGTCGTGCATGACCTGCTGCCCGACCATCGCCAGCGACGCGTCGAGACCCCGCAGCAGGGCAAAGCCCACGAAGCCGACGATGAGAGTGGCAAACCCGACGCGAAACCCGAGGAAACAGAGAAGCAGAAGCACCGCGAAACCGGTGAGAGCGATAAACATCACACGTCCTCCAGATGATGCGCGTCGGGCCGGCCTGCACCCGTCACCAGCCCGAGCACCTGGCTGACGACACTGAGCGCGGCAAGCACGGCAACCGTTCCGGTGATCCAGGCCATGGGCCATTCCAGAACGATGGTCCTTGCCCCCGAATGGGCCGCCTCGAGCGATTGTTCGAAAAGAACGTAGACGATCAGGCACATGGCAAGGATCGAGAAGCCCTGCACCAGGGCATCGTAGAGCCGCGGCGCCCGTGCGCGCACGCTCGTGTCGAAGAGCTCGACAACGATATGCTTGTCACGCGCATTGGCGATCCCCAGTCCCATGAAGATCACCAGGGCCAGCATTGTGCTGATCATCTCGGAGGCCCCGAAGATGGGTGCCCCCAGAATGTAGCGGCCAACCACATCGACGAATGTCAGCAGCATCATCGCCGCGAGGACGATACCGGAGAGGATTTCAAGCACCTGAATAATGCGATCGAGGATGCTGCGGGCCATGTCGGGTCCCCCTGTTCGGCTCAGTTGCCGGAGGTGCCGAGCTGGGACCTGTAGAAGTCCAGCGCAGCCGCTCCGTCTATACCTGCGGCTTCGGCCCGCTCGAGCCAGCCTTCGGTCACGAAACCGGACGCCTCTGTCAGCGCGGCCTCGAAGGCCGGATCCGCTTCGACCACCTCGATACCGGCATCGCCATAGGCCGCCTCGGCAGCCTCCGCAGCCGCGTTCCAGGCTGCCCCGAACGCCGCGCCGAGCACGTCCCCGGAAACGCCCATGATCGCTTCCTGATCCTCTGGCGAGATCTCGTCCCACTTGTCGCGGTTGGCAAAGACCGAAAAGGATGCGGCGTAAAGCGCTCCGCTGAACCGCGTGGTCGAGTCGGTATAGGGCATGAGCTGAAAGCTCTGGACAGCCTGCGGATCGAGCCCCAGATGCCCGTCGACAACCCCGCGGGAGATGATCTCGTTGGCCTGCACCGCCGGCCCCGAGACAACGCCCGACCCCAGCGTCTTCGCGATCTCGGCAAGCGGTCCGGGCAGCACCCACATCTTGCGCCCGGAAAGCTCGTCCATGGAATTGATCGGCTCGTCGGTCTGGCTGTAGAGTTCACCCGGCGAGATGACGAATTGCGAAAGCAGCTGAACCGTGTCGAACTCCTCGGCGAAATACTCCCGGTTCGTGGCCCAGAGCGCCTTCGACATCGCCTCGGCATCGTGATTGCCCACGAAGGGCAGCATGGCTACATGCGGTCCCACGACCGCATCGCCGAAGAGTCCGTTGAACATCACGGCCACATCCGCAATCCCGCGCTCGATCGCGGCAAGCTGTTCCGGCGGCGGGGAGACGGATTTCGGCGGGATGATCCCGGTGACACGGCCTTCGGTCACCCGTTCGATCTCCTCGATCCAGTTGGGCAGCACTTCCGCGCAGGCGAAATGGCTCGACGGCCAGAAGCAGTTGACCAGAAGCCGGGTCTTGGCCTGGGCCCCCGTCGCGGATACCGCGAAGGCAAGCGATGCAAGCACCATTCGTTTCGTCATGATCTTTTCCTCCACTGAACGGCCGATTTTTATGGCGACCCTTGTTTTCTTGTGTCCAGGCGCGGCTCCGCGCCCGGTCCATTCGTCAGGCGCACAGATCTCCCTCTGCCAGCCTCCTCTTGCACGGTCCCGGCGAGAAACGTAGCAGCTATTTCGATGCCTCCTCGCCCTGTCCCGCCCCGAACCTTCAGAACCCGACGCGGTCGCCGCCCTTGAGCGCAAGCATCTCCCGCGCCTCGTCGGGGGTCGCCACCTCACAGCCGAGATCCTCGACGATGCGGCGGATCTTGGCGACCTGCTGGGCGTTGCTCTCCGCCAGCTTGCCCCGGCTGATGAAGAGGCTGTCCTCGAGCCCCACGCGCACGTTGCCGCCCATCTGGCTCGCCGTGGTCGCAAGTGTCATCTGGGAGCCGCCCGCCCCCAGCACCGACCAGTGATAGTCCTTGCCGAACAGACGGTCCGCCGTGCGCTTCATGAAGATCAGGTTGTCGATCTCCGGCCCGATTCCGCCCAGAATGCCAAAGATGAACTGGATGAAGATCGGCGCCTTGAAGAGCCCGATATCCATACAGAACTTCAGGTTGTAGAGGTGCCCAACATCGTAGCACTCGTGCTCGAACTTGATGTCGTGGGGCGCGAGTTGGTTGGCCGCGTTCTCGATATCGGCGAAGGTGTTGCGGAAGATATAGGTATCGGAATTCTCGATATAGTCCTTCTCCCAATCGAACTTGAACTCACCATAGCGCTTGGCCAGCGGATGGAAGGAGAAATTCATCGACCCCATGTTCATGGAGCACATCTCGGGCGAGAACCGCAGCGCGGGCGCAATCCGCTCATCGATGGTGTTCTTCAGGCTCCCGCCGGTCGAGATGTTGATCACCGCATCCGTGGACTGCTTGATCCGGGGCAGGAAGGCCGCGAACTTCTCGGGATCGATGGAGACCGCGCCGTTCTCCGGGTTGCGTGCGTGCAGATGCAGGACCGACGCGCCCGCCTCCGCCGCCGCGACGGCCTGGGCAGCGATGTCGTCGGCCGTATAGGGCAACGCATCGGACATGGTCGGCGTATGAATGGCTCCCGTGATCGCACAGGTGATGACGGTTTTCTGACGTGCCATGGTATGGCTCCCTTCAAGCACGCCCCGGCGGATCGCCTGATCGGGCGGCGGCAAGTGAAATCTCGTTGGATGGCCGCCCCTTGCGGCCTGGGGCCTCCTCCCCTGAGAGGCGTGGGGGAGGAGAAGCTTGCGGCCGGGTTCAGTCGTCCCGCCTGCGCCGGTGACGCACTGTAACCCCGATCAGCGTGACCACGGCATAGGCACACATCACGCCCATCACCATGTACATCCAGCTTGCCTCAAGCCCCATTGGTGCCTCCTTCGACTGCGGTTGGCTCACCACGACGGGCCCGCCAGGACAGAACCGCGCCGATGATCATCACCAGGTAGACGATGAGGGCGGTCTGGATGAAAAGGGTCCAGAAAAGCATGGGTTTCGTCCTTTCGATCAGACGGTTGCGGCATAGGCCGCGACAGGTGCGGCGGGCTTGCGAAAGAGGCCCGGCTTTCCCGGCAGAATTGCGGTCAGCACCGAACCGAGCGCGAGTGCGACAGCGAGGCAGGGATAGACATTCGGCAATCCCTCGAAGCCAAGCGATGCGGGCAGCGTGGTGAAGCTCCAAGCGGAGTTCACGGCCCAGGTCACGGCCATTGTGATGACCGCCGCCGAGGAGGAGCGCTTCCAGAACAGACCGAAGATGATCAGCCAGAAGACCGGCGTCATCCAGGCAAACAGCCAGTTGATGGCCGAGACGATCGGCGGCAGGTAGGAGGCCACCAGAAAGGCGCCGACCCCGAGGATCACGATCATGATCCGCGTCACGAACCGCTCTTCCACCTCGCCCGCGTTCGGATTGAAGAAGTTCTTGTAGATGTCGATCGTGAAGATGGTCGCGGGCGCCATCACGGCCATGGCGAAGCTCGAGAGCACGGCCGCCAGCAGCGACGCCATGAGCCAGGCCACGAGCCACCCCGGCAGACTGTTGAGCAGCATGGTCGGGGCCGCGAGTTTCGGACCGAGTTCGTTGAACGCCGGGTCCGCCTTCGCCGCAAGGCCGATGGCGCAGACGAAAACCGCGAAGAGCCCGTTGAGCGGCACGGCGATCCAAAGCGTCTTGCGGATCGTGTTCTCGCTCTTCGCCGCGAGCGCCGGTTGCAACAGCTGCTGGCTGATCGACTGGCAGAAGGTCGTCGAGAGCACGATGCCGAGCGCGAAGGTGAAGAGCATCTCCGGCGTGCCGAAGAGCGACAGCATCTCCGCCTGCTCCTGGTCGATATAGAAGTTGGAGACCCGCTCCCAGCCGCCGTCCGGCAGCGCGCCGGTGATGTAGACCATGGTCAGGATCAGACCCACATACATGATGGCGCAATTGACGAGATTGACCCAGCCGATCTCCTTCATCCCCGCGAGGATCACGTAGAGGATGCCGAGAACCCCTCCGATGATCGCGCCCTGCTGGATCGAGAGGCCGGTCACGGTCGCGAAGACGATCCCGATCCCCTGGCTTTCCAGCGTCAGGATGCCCCAGATCAGCCCGGCCATCACACAGCCGACCATGAGCCGCGGCACCTCGCCGAAGATCAGCGAGATGAACTCGGGCATGGACGTCACCTGTGCCCGGCGCGCCCAGATCGCGGTGGTGGTGATGGTGACGACCAGAAGCACGGCATGGGCGATGCCGAACCAGATGGCGTTGGCTCCAATGAACCATGTCATCTCGAAGATGCCGAAGATATGCGGCGTTCCGAGAACGGTCAGCGCCAGCGTGACGGCAACCACGGCAACCGGCAGGTCGCGGTTCGAGAGCAGGAACCCGCCCTCTTCCTGATTGCACTTCTCCTTGCGGGCGAAGTAGAGGCCAAGGCCCAGGATCAGCACGATCTCATAGGCCAGCACGGCAACGAGTATTCCCCAGTTCACAGGTCATTCCTCCCGATGTTGCGTTGGATCAGGCCCCTCCCGTTGACCGGGAGTGAGCAGTCTTTTGCGAGGTCAGCCCTCGAGGATGCCTTCGAGCTTGCGCAGGTGGGTTGCGACGCGGTTGCGAACCTCGTCCGCCTCCGCATTGGTCCACTTCCGAAAACCTTCGCCTGATTTCATGCCGAGCTTTCCCTGCGCGACGAGCGCTTCGAGATAGGGCGACGGACCCTTGCGGTCCTCGAGATCGGCCAGCACGGTGCGGTGAATGTCGAGGGTCAGATCGGTTCCGACGAGATCGGCATTCTCCAGCGGTCCCAGCACCGACAACCGCCGCCCGAAACAGGACTTGATGACCGTATCGACAGAGACCGCATCGCAGATCCCCCGCTCCACGAGGCTGATCGCCTCGCGCCACAGCGCATGCTGGAGCCGGTTGCCAATGAAGCCCGGCACATCCTTCTCGACCATGACAGGCGTCTTGCCCGCTCCGGCGAGCAGCTCCATCATGTCATTCGCAGCCGCGTCATCCGTCCATTCCGTGCGAATGACCTCCACCAGCGGGATCATGTGCGGCGGGTTCCACCAGTGGGTGCCCAGCGCCCTGCCCCTCAGCTTGAGATCACGCATGATGTCGGTGATCGGCATCACGGACGTGTTGGATGCGAGAATGCAGGTCTCGGGCGCATGGGCCTCGACCTCGGCGAAGATCGCCTGCTTGAGCGCCAGCTTCTCGGGTGCGGCCTCGAAGACCACTTCCGCCTCGGCCACCGCCGCCTGCGTGCTGTCCGCCACGCCGACGCGGGCGAGGATCGGCCCGGTCTCCGGCTCGGAACCCCCCATGGCCAGCAGCGAGGCATGGATGCGGTCCTTCACCGAGGCCCGCGCCTCCGGGAAGGGATCGGTGATCGTGACGCTCGCCCCGGCCCGGGCCAGGACCAGCGCAATGCCGTGTCCCATGAGGCCAGCGCCCAGAACGGCAATCCTGCGGTCGGTTGCGCTCATCGCTCAGCCCGCCGTGTAGCCGCCGTCGGCATAGAGGATATGCCCGGTGTAGAAATCCGACGCTTTTGAAGCGAGGAAGAGCAAGGGCCCCGCCAGGTCCTCCGGCTCGCCAAGACGCCCCTTCGGGACACGGGTCAGGAACCCGTCACGAACCTTTTGCGCCTCTTCGGTGTCCTCGAACATCCAGGCCGTGAGCGGCGAGCGGAAGACCGTGGGCGCAATGGCGTTTACCGTGATGCCCTGTGCGCCGAGCTCGCAGCCCAGCGCCTTGGTGATCCCGTCCACCGCGGCTTTCGACGCGCAATAGGCGGTGTAGCCAGCCGGATGGCCGAGAAGCCCGCGCGCCGAGGAGACGAGCACGATCTTGCCGCCTGCGCCTTGCGCCTTCATCACCCGCGTCGCGGCGCGCGCCAGCATCCAGCTCTGCGTCACGTTTGCGTCCATCACCCCGGTGAAGCTCTCCACCGGCATCTCGTCGATCTTGGCGACCTTGTTCATGCCGGAGGCCACGACCAGGATATCGAGCGACCCGAAGGCCGCCACGGCCTTCTCGACCATCGCCTCGCAGGCCGCTTCATCCGAGGGGCGGGCATTCACTTCAACCACCTCTGCGCCGGCGTCTCGACACTCCGACGCGATCTCGCCCAGCGCATCGGCGGACCCGGCGGAAAGCACCAGCCTGCACCCGGCACCCGCAAGGATACGGGCGGCAACCATGCCGAAGGCGCCGGAGGCCCCGGTGATCAGCGCGACCTTTCCTGCCACGTCGAACATCTCTTTGGGATCGGTTATCGCCATCACTTTGCCTCCGGGGGATAGGGAATGACCACGAGCATGGTGCAGACGTGGTTGGACTTGTTCTCGATCCGGCGCACCTCGTGGGGCGGGATCGTGCAGCTGTCGTATTTGCGCAGGACGGTCTCGGCGCCATCGACTTCGACGGTCATCTCGCCCTCGAGCACCACATAGACCTTCTCCACCGGAGTGGCGTCCGGCCCGGCGCCACCGCCCGGCAGAAACTGGCTGAGCCCGATCCACTGGTTCGTCGGACCGCCCTCCTCGAAGCCCTGGAGCCGCAGCCCCACGCAACCGCAATGGTTCGGGGCGTCATAGGGCCGTGCGTCCTCAAATTGCTTGGCGAACACAAAATCACTCCCTGTTGAGGCCGGGCCTTCTGCGGACCGGTCCATTTATGTCTGGTCGCGCCGCGGAGACCGATGGGCCTCCGCGACAGCGGGAAGAAAAAAACCGGCGCCGTCAGGGGGGGAGAAATGACGGCGCCGCCGGATCAGAAGCTTTCGCCGGCCTCGATCCGATAGGACTGGGTCTTGTCGATCATTGCCACCAGGCGGATGATGCAACCGTCACCGCGGTCCCAGTTCCAGGGGAAGAACGCGAAGGTGCAGCGCTTTCCTGTTACCGCGTCGAGATCGCCTCCCACGTTCTCGATGCCCAGAATGCCGTTCTTGAACAGGATGTTGTGCACGGGCTCCCAATCGGGGAAGTCATCCTTCCAGTCACGACCGCCGGACCATTCCTTGTATTCGTCGGCCAGGTGCGGAAGCAGCGGACCGTTGCGCTGGGGTCCGATCGCGGTGGCGAGCGGGTGGTCGTTGGCCTGGGTGTCGTGGCCCACCACCTTGATGCCCTTCTCCACCATCCACTCGCCGGCGGAGGCGACGAAACCGGGGCAATAGGCGAAATAGTCGCCGTCCTCGTAGTCGTGGTGCCAGCCGGTATTGACGATCAGAACGTCGCCCTTGCGGATCGCATGGCCGCAGGCCTTCTCCAGGTCTTCGCCGGTGATCGGCTCCCACTTCTTCTTCGGGATGGAGACAACGAGACCGGAGCCAAAGAAATGCGGCAGCGGAACCTCGTCGATGAAGGGCGTGCCCTGAACCACATGGGCCGGCGCATCGATATGGGTGGTCGCGTGCATCGTGGTGGTGATGCGCTGGCTCAGAACACCCGACTTCGCCATGTAATGGATGCGCTCGATCTTGGTGTCCTGGAAATAGGGCCAGTTGGGGTTCTGGAAGCCGAAACGATGGCTGAGATTGTAGAATTCAATCCCCATGTCGTTGTCGGTGTTGCCCTGGAAATCGATCCCACGGATGGTGACCATGATGGAGAAGCTCCTCTAGTTTGCAGTCAGTTCGGGACAAACCTCTCTCCGCCGCGGCGGAGACGGTTCATTCGGATTTTCAGTGATGGAGGGCCGGGATCAGGCCTTTACGGCCGCTGGTCCGATGGCAGCGTCGCGGCGTGCCTGGAAGCATCCGTTCCCGCGGCTCTCGGGCAATCCGGTCTGTAAGGACTTCGGTGAACTCTCGTGCCGCCAGCGCGGTCGCGTTGCGTCTTGTTCATCCATTTTCTCGGGCCGGTCCGGTTTTCCGGTTGTGGCCCCCTCCCTGTGTATTTGTTCATCTAACGATACACTTGAACCACAATGCGGTCAACAACTGTCTTACAATACGACCTTGCTGTATCGCATTGTGGGCATTATACATGGTCTCGCCGATTTAGCCGAAAGAACGAAACAAGAGGCAGAAGAGTTAGATGGTTGAGGAAAATGGCAAAAACGAACGCTCCGGCATTCAGGTCATTGCCCGCGCAGCGGACATCCTGAGGGCGTTGAAGGAGGAGCGCAGCGGCCTCAGCCTCGGACAGATCGCAACACGGGTCGAACTGCCCCGCTCCACGGTACAGCGAATCGTGGGCGCGCTCATCGCCGAGCGATTCCTGCTCCAGGACCCGAAGGGGGGCGGCATACGGCTCGGCCCCGAGCTTGGCGCCTTCGCGGAAGCGGCCAATTTCGACGTGGTCGAGCGCTGCCGGACGATCCTCACGGAGATCACCCAGGCCACCGGCGAAACCAGTGACCTCGCCGCCCTGCGGAATGGCAACATGGTGTTTCTGGATCAGGTGCCGGGCATTCACCGCCTTCGCACGGTGTCCTCCGTGGGCGAGGTATTTCCGCTCACGACCACGGCCAACGGACGCGCCTCGCTCGCGCTGATGGCCGAGGATCGCGCCGCCCAGCTGATCGAGCAGGAGGCAGGCGAAACCATGTCCGGAGAAGATCTGAAGGCCCTGCACGCAAAGCTGGCAGAAATCAGGAAATCCGGGCTGGCCTACGACAATGACGAGCATACACCGGGCATTTCCGCCGCAGGCTTCGCGTTCCGCGACCTCAGCGGAAATATCTACGCCATCTCCGTCCCGGCCCCGACTTTCCGCTTCCAACAGGTGAGAAAACGGCTCGAAGACGCCCTGCTTCATGCCAGCAAACGCGTTTCACGAGAGTTCTCCTTCGTGGAGTAAGCGGGGCCTGCCCCGCCGTCATTTCGCGGTCGGCAGTGCCAGTGCCCGGCGTCCGAGCCGTGAAGCCGACGGGCATTTACCCTGTCAGTCCCGCCTTTACGGCGTTTCCCGACCCTGGTCCAAACGAGGGTACGCAGCGCACCCGCGCGCCAGGCCCCCTCGCACATGCAAACACAGTAAAACTTGGACTCTGCAACAAGTCGAACTGACAAACGCCGCGCCGCAACATGCGCTTCCTCTAGCACACCGGAAAGTATTTCCCAGTCTCGTTAACTATAAATCTCTCGAAACCGTTAACCACTGGTAAAGGCACTGTATTGTTCGAATTGTATTTAATTGCTATCGACCTACTCGACAGTAATATCAGCTGTGGGGTGGTGCATTTCGGGGGATACCAGTAATGCGATTGGGTGATTTTAATCGTTATTAGTTAAGCCCAGCAAATTTTTCGGGCTTACGCAGAAAAACATCCGCGCAAATACTGAACACTCGCGATGCCATCACGCCATTTTCGGTGTTGGAGGACTTAATCGTGGCCGTTACTAGCAATTTCTCGTCGAGCTCCCTTGATCTCAATGGCGTCGTCAGCCTTTCGCAGCCAACGGCTTTGGTCTGGGGACCCGACGGGCGGCTCTACGTCACCGAGAAAGACGGCGACGTAAAAGTTCTCACCATCGCCTTCGGTGACAAGGATCCGAACGACGGGGACAACACGGCCCAGTTCTACGTGACGGACGCGACAACGAACCTCGACGTCAAGCAGATCCAGAACCACAACGACACCGGCGAAGAGGGCGGCTCCAGCGTCCGACAGTCCACCGGCATCGACGTGACCGCCCAGTTCGACGAGAACGGCAACCCCCTCTATGTCCAGGCCGACGGCTCGATCGGCACCACGGTCACCGACACGGTGGCCGTCACCATGTACGTCACCTCCTCCGACAGCCGCATCGGCGCTGGCGGTGGCGGCGGCGATACCGGCCTCGACACCAATTCCGGCGTGATCACCATGCTGGTGCAAACCGGCGAGAACAGCTGGGAAGCGATCGACCTCATCCGCGGCCTGCCCCGGTCGGAGGAAAACCACGCCTCGAACGGCCTTGAAGTCATCCAGGAACTCAATCCCGATGGCACGCTTGCCTCCGAGCGGCTCATCTTCGCCTCGGGCGGCAACGCCAATGCGGGCGCGCCGTCCAACAACTTCGCCGGCCAGCAGGAACAGCCCCTCTCCGCCGCGATTCTCGAGGTGAACGTCACCGCGCTGAAGGCGGCACCGGTGCTGGAAGATGCGGATCAGAACAACCGCAAATATGTCTACGACCTGCCGACCCTCGACGACCCCGAGCAGGTCGGAACCGACGCCACCGATCCCTTCGGCGGCAATGACGGGCGCAACAGCGCCACGCTCGACTACAGCGATCCCTACATCAGCATCTATTCGCCGGGCTTCCGCAACTCCTACGATGTCGAGGTCACCGAAGACGGGCGCGTCTGGACCTATGACAACGGTGCGAACAACAACTGGGGCGGTCGCCCGATCGGCGAGTCCGACAATGATGGCGACACGATCGACGATCCGCAGGACCCCGGCTACATCGCAACCAACCTCAACAATGGCGAAGGCAGCAACAACGACCCGATCAGCCTAGTCAACTGGGATTCCACCAACAAGGACAACTTCCACGAGGTCACCCGGTCGGACGACCTGAACGGCGGCACGCTTTCCGTCGGCGGCAATGGCGAGGTCACGACCTATGTCGGTCCGGACGGACAGACCTATGTCTATGGCGGTCATGCCAACCCGACCCGCGCCGAAGGTGCGCGTGCAGGCCTGCTCTATTCGCCGAAGCCGGGTGCTGACGACGCCTTCCTGCTCGTCTCCAACCAGGACAGCTATCCGACCGATGCGGATGGCCGCACCGACTACCAGGCGGTGATCGACTGGTTCACCACCGTCGAGAACAACGACACCGACTATCCCAATAGCGGCATCTACGGTGCCGATCCGGGCGAGTTGACCTCCCGCGTGCTCGCGGTCGAGCCCGGCATCCTCTATGACATCTATTCCCTGTCCACCGGCGGCGGGGTCGCTGTCGTTGCGGGCGGCACGGCCCCCACGAACGGCACGCTTCTGGGCCAGGCCGGCCTGCCGTCGGACATCGACAGCATCGTCTCCTTCCTCAACCCGGTCGAGGGCGACTACAAGCTCGCGGGCGTCACCGACGGCGCACTCGACTCCGGCAACGGCTCGATCAACGGCCTTGCGGAATACACCTCGACCATTCTCGACGACGGCACCGTTGACATGTCGGGCGCGATCCTCGCAACGCAGCTTGGCGGCGGCAACATCATCGTCATGGGCCGCAACGAGGACGGCACCATGTCGAGCACGACCTCGGGCGGTTTCGCCGTCGCGGCGGACCGCACGGTGATCGCGGCCTCAGGCGGCCCGCTCGGCATCGATACCATCGGCGACGACTATCTCGAACAGAACCTGACCCAGGCCTTCCAGGGATCGATCTGGACGGCCGTCTACCAGGGCAACGGCCCGCTCATCGAGATCTTCCAGCCCAACAACGGCGCCGTGCCGCTCGCAGGCAGCGAGGTGGTCGATGAGAACGACAACGATCTCGACGGCATCGGCAAGCTCTACGATCCGTTCGAATTCAATGCCGAGAACGGCTTTGCGCTGAATGCGGGCGAGGATCTGAACCTCACCTTCAACAAGACCGAGGTCGATCCGCGCTTCACCGACAACAACAGCCTCAACGACATCGGTCTGCTCGGTGCCGCGCTCGACGGCTCGACCCCGAACCAGGACGCCCAGACGGCATCGGAGAACTTCCCCGTCGATCAGCAGCGCGACGGTCTCTTCGACGACGGGGGCAACCTGATCCTCGGCGCCAATGCTCCCATCCTGCAAATCAAGAATGTCACCGAAGGCACGATGATCGGCACGGGCAACACCGCGCGCGATGCCATGCACACCGGCGTGCGGCCCGGCCCGGACGTCGAGCGCCTGCAGGCCACGCTGGTCGCGGAGAACTGGATCTCGGCCCAGACCGGCGGCGCAGCCACCGGCCAGATCAGCGGCCTGATCTTCGGGGACGGCACCCAGGCCAACTTCCTGCGCTTCGTCATCGGCGAGGTGAACGGATCGGCGGGCATTGAGGTGGGCTACGAGCTTGCCGATGCGAACTACACCGAGCTCGCGCAGATCGCCGTGCCGGAACTCGACCTCGTGTCGATCCAGAAGGTCGACCTGCGCCTGTCGATCGATATCGAGAACGGCTACGAGGTCGTGGCGTCCTACCGCCTCAATGATGTCAACGGCCCGGTCGGTGGTTTCGTCACCGTGCCGCTCAATAACGGCGCCGGTTTCAGCCTGCCCTCCGGCGTGCTGCAGAACGTGCTCAACGGCACCCACACCATTTCGGATGGCGGCACGACCCTGCCTTCGGGCGCGGCCTTCGGTGTCATCGCCGAGGATGCACCGGGCGGCACGACGCTCGAGGCAGTGGATTTCTACGGCCTCGACATCGAGGCCTTCGGCAACGAGATCATCGCCACGACCGAAGCCGAGGCCGAGGCGAACGGCACCGCCGGTGAGGACGACGTGACCTATATCGGCGGCGCAGCGGACATCCAGCTCGCGGCCAATGTCGAGAATATCGACGTCTCCGGCGCGACCGGCGCGGTCGATATCGACGCCAATGCCCTCGACAACGAGATCATCCTCGGCGCGGGCCCCAACGAGGTCTCCACTGGCGAGGGCACGGACAGCGTGCTCGGAACACTCTCGGACCTCGACGGCGACGAGATCACCGACTTCTCCGAGGATGACGAACTGATCATCACCGGCGAGACGCTCAACTCGATCGGCACGCCCGTCTTCGGCGGCACTGCGGGCGCGGCGACGATCACCATCGGCGCCACGACCTTCACGCTCAGCGGCCCCGGTCTCGACGACTACGACCCGGCCGACGGCAGCGCCACGATCAGTTTCTCCCAGGTCGCAGACGGCGTGCGCGTGACGCTCGAACCGGCACTGAGCCCGGTCCTCGCGATCAACGCGGGCGGCAGCGGCACCGTCACCGGCACCGTGCGCGGCGTGGAACTGACCTTCATCGGGGATGAGGGCGGCGCCATCGACGGGCCGGGCTTCACCACGCCGGGCGGCACCAAGGCCTATACCAATGCCGCTGCCCAGGCGCTCGACTTCCCCAACACCGATCTCGATGACGTGCTCGAGAGCGAGCGCTCCGGCACGGCCGGCTTCGGCTACGACATCGATCTCGAGGACGGCACCTATCTGATCGATTTCATTTTCGCCGAAATCTATCACGGCCTGGTCCAGACGGCGAACGGCGTCGGCGACCGCCTCTTCAACGTCGATGTCGAAGGCCAGCAGGTCTACACCAATGTCGACATTTTCGAAGAAGCCGGCGGCGCGGGCGAGCTGCTGATCAAGACCCACGAGGTCACGGTCACGGACGGCGTGCTCGACATCGACTTCACCACCGTCGTCGACAACAACAAGCTCTCCGGCCTGGTGGTCTGGAAGGTGGGCGGCTCCTACACGCCCCCCGCAGACACCACGGCGCCCGAGATCATCTCCATCGATGTCGACAATCCGCAGAGCATCCAGGACGGCGTGCGCTACGCCACGGTCGTGCTCAGCGATGAAACCGGCTTCGACGCGGCCGATTTTGCAACTCTGGACGGCACCGAGCTCGTCTTCAGCGGCATCGAACCGGAAACCGTCTCCGCGCCGGAGGTCGTGCTCAGCAACGGCGGCACGACGGCGACGCTGACCTACACCCTTTCGGCCACCGGCAACGCCTGGCCCGCAGGCGAAGGCGCGATCTCGATCGCGGCCGGCACCTACCAGGATGCGGCCGGCAACACGACCGAAGCCGGCACCGGCGCCTTCATCCTCGAGCCGAACCTCGCCAATCTCGTGGCGGGCAACGTGGCGCTCGCGATCAACGTCGGGCCGGTCACGAACACCATCGACAATCTCGACGGTGACGATGACAACACCTATGGCGGGGCGATCACAAACGACCCGATCATCGGGATCGACCTGCAGGCCGATGATCCGAGCTATTACAGCCCGAGTTCCAAGACGGCGAGCAACATCGACGGCAAGGTCGGAACCACCGGCTCGAACACCGCGCTCGACGGATCGGCCCTGCACACCTATCGCGACAGCGCCAACGCCTCCTTCACGGCAACCTACCCGATCGCGAACGGCGTCTACGTGGTCGAGCTGTGGTTTGCCGAACTCTTCTGGACCACCGGGGGCAACCGCCAGGGCGACTACACGATCAACGGCGAACTGGCCTTCGAGAACTTCGATGCCTTCACCGAAGCCGGGGGCCCGGACACGCCGGTGAGCGTCCAGAAGGCGGTCACCGTCACCGATGGCCAGATCGTCATCGACGTGAACGCAGACTCCGGCCAGCCCGGCTTCAACGCGATCGTCATCTACGAAGCCGTGCCCTCCGATCTTCCGGCGACGGTTTCGGTGGCGGATGTGTCCGTCAGCGAGGGCGACACCGCCACGCTGACCTTCAGCCGCATCGGCGATCTGACCGATCCGGTCACGGTCGACTTCACCCTGACCCCGGACAGCGCGGACGCCTCCGACTATGGCGCGCCCGTTCCGAATGGCCAGGTGGTCATCCCGGCCGGTGTTTCCTCCGCCACCGTGAGCGTTCCGATCGTCGACGACGAAACCGAGGAAGGCGCCGAAAGCTTCACCGTTACCATCACCGGCGTCTCCGGCGACGCCGAGATCGGCGATGGAACGGCGCAGGTGACGATCGCGGCCAGCGACGCGAACGTGCAGGTTCCTGCCGGCGGCACGCTGCTCGAGCTTGATTTCGAAACGGCGGGCGCACCCCTTGTCGAGGGCGGGTTCGACCGCGCGCTCGGCGGCGCAACGGCACTCGATGCATCGGCAGCGACCGAGGTCTCGGGCGGCAAGCTCGTGGTCAACACGTCTGACGGCGACCTGTCGCAAGGCCCATCGGATGCGAGCAAGAACGACTTCGTCAAGGAACTCGATCTTTCCGACGCTGCCCTCGACGAGATCTACATCACCACCCAGTTCGACAATCCCTTCCCGGCCGTGCTGGCCGCCCAGGGCATCACGTCGGGTGTCGTCTCGAACTACGCTCAGCTCGGCATCCTGATCGCCACCGGCGACGGGCTCGGGCAGGACAATGGCAAGCATCTCAAGATCGTCTTCGGCGGCAATGGCGGAAATGGCTTCCAGATGTGGTCGGCAAGCGCCCTTGACCAGAAGGTCTCGCTTGCCGCGATCTCGACCGCGGCCGGCACGACCATCGCGCTCGATGACATCGCCAAGGTCGAGATCTCGCTTCGGATCGACAAGTCCGAAGGCACCGCAGCACAGCTGGTGACCCTTTTTGATGACCAGGGGGCCATCCTGGGCGGAGTCCGTCCGGAGGCCACGGCCGGTTTTGTTACCGCGGCCCCCCTCGCGATCCCCGCGGATGTTCTGGCCGCAATCAATGACGGCACCAGCGTCGTCGGCGTCACCTCATCTGACTTCGGCAGCCTCAGCAGCTTCGAAGCCACCTGGGACTTCCTTACGGTGACCTCGCCGCAGTTTGTCGAAACCGGGGACGAAACCGGCCCGAGTGCCGTGGTCAGCCTCGAGCTGCCGACTGAGGCCGAGGGCGACATCGTCGCGACCGTCACCTACAGCGACGCCTCCGACATCGACCCGGCCAGCATCGACGCGAGCGATATCGTTCTCTCCGGCCCGAGCGCGGCCGGCACGCCGAGCGTCGCGTTCGACGAGGTAACCAACATCGCGACCTACACCTTCGCGGCGCCTGTCGGCGGCTGGGCGAATGGTGACTACACCGCAACCGTGGCCGCAGCCGAGGTCTCCGACCTCGCGGCCATCCCCAATGTCAATGCCGGTGGGGAAACCACTACGGGCACCCTGGACATCGAGGCAGACCCCATGGACGAATTCGAACCCGGCGCGGTTCTCTTCCGCGTCAACGCTGGCGGCGCGGAAGTGGCCGCCATCGACGGCGGCATCAACTGGGCCGCGGATACCGGTGCGGCACCGAACCAGTATCTGACCCAGAACCCCGGCAACGTCTATTCGAACAACCAGACCAACACCTCTGCGGGCATCAAGGTCATCGGTGAGGACGCCAACTCGAACGTGGACGGCACCATCGTGCCCGAGGCGATCTTCTTCAACGAGCGCGGCGACAACAACGTAGATGCCACCCTTCTGGAATACACCTTCCCGGTCGCGGGCGGGCAGTCCTACTACGTCACCATCTACTACACCGAGAACTGGCCGGGCATCGTCAACGTGGCGGGCGGCCGCCAGTTCGACGTGTCCGTCAACGGCGAGGTTCCGACCGAGTTCTCCGACATCAACCCGCATGCGGAAGGCGGCAATAGCCTCGGAGTTGCCCGCCAGCGCACCATTCTCGTCACCCAGGAGGCCGGCGACACGGCGCTCGATCTCGCGTTCCTCCACGAAGACCCGGCGATCGAGAACCCCAAGGTCAACGGCATCGAGATCCGCGAGGCGGTTCTGGTCGCAGCGGACATCGAGGTTTCGCTCACCGGCCCCGGCGAAGTGGTCGAGAACGCCGACGGCACGGCCCAGGGCGACGACCAGCCGGTCATCTTCTCCCTCACCACGTCCGATCCGGCCTTCACCGGCGACCTGGACGTCACGCTGCTCGTCGATGGCGTCTCCACTCCGGCGACGATCTCCTTCACCGACGGCGCGGGCAGCTACGCGGTGAATGTCGCGACGGATACGCGCTGGAACGGGGCGGAATCCGTCTCGCTCGAACTGGCCTCGGTCGAGACCGCCGGTTTCACCGTCGCCGCTGGCGCAACACAGGGTGCTGCGACCGTGACAGAGGATGACGCTGCCGACAGCCATGATCTCGACGGCGCCGGCGGTGCCGATCCGGTCGTGGTCGGAGACTTCTCCGACGACCGCCTCGCACCCACCGACATCGGCGCGATGCAGCTTGGCGAGAACATCCTCTTCGCAAGCCAGCAGGGAGACAACGAGCCCGGACTGCGCGATCGCGACTTCATCACCTTCACGGTGGCCGAGGGCATGGTGATGACCGCGCTCTTCCTCGATGGCTACGTGACCACCGAAGCCACCCGCCAGGCCTTCATGGGGCTGCAGGAAGGCACCGCGATCACCGTCGATCCGGTGACCGGCGCGCCCGACGATCCGGTCAACCCCGAGGGTCCCTTCGCCGGCATCATCTACGGCGACGGTGAACTCAACAACGATCTCCTGGCCCCGATGCTGGCCGGAAATGCCGACGTGCAGGACGGCGTCGGCTTCCCGGGCCTCCCGACCGACTATCTTCCGGCAGGCACCTACACCCTCTGGCTGAACCAGGGTGGCCAGGCGACGGAAGTCACGCTCCGCGCCGTGATCGAGGCGGCTCCGGCCACCGAGTTCACGCTCTCCATCGCCGATGCCGATCCGGTTCTCGAGGCAGACGGGGCGGTGCTCGAATTTGAGCTCAGCCTCGATACGGCCTTCACCGGCGACATCGAGGTCACCTATGACACCGCGACCGAGACCGCCCTCACCCAGACCGTGAGCTTCACGGATGGCGCAGGCGTCCTGGAGATCGCCGTCATTAACGACGAGATCGATGACGGGGATGATCCCGTCTCCCTGACCCTGACAGGCGCCACGGACCTCTCCACCGAGCCGACCCCGGTCGTCATCGGCACGGCCGCGGCCACGGGCACCGTCACGGAAGACGACGGGATCGATCCGGCGGACATCGACGGAGACGGCTTCCTCAACGAAGCCGATCCCTTCGCCTATGATGCCAGCAACGGCCTCGACCGCGTCCTGACGGCAGGTGCGGAGTTCACCCAGGACTTCGAAACCGCGACGGAAGACCCGTTCGATGCCGATGGCGGCTTCTCCGGCATCCTCGTCAACCAGGCCTTCATCCCGCCAGGCACGAGCGCAACGGATCCCTACGGCGATCGCACGGTCGAGGAAAAGGTCAGCATTGCCAACGGCGCATTGACGATCACCTCCTCGCTCGAAGACAGCCACGTGCTCAACAACACGAGCACCTCCAACCTGCTGCGCGACAGCTACCAGTCGGGAATCGACGTCTCCGGCACGGCGGTCTTCGAAGTGACGACCCGGGTCACCAGCGCCGACTGGCTCACTGTCCTCGGCGCCAACGGCTATGCCCAGTTCGGCATCCAGGTCAGCGCCGGCGGGATGGACGACTTCATCAAGCTCGTGGTGAGTGACCGTGGCAACGCCGCGGCGGCCGTTCAGATCGCCCATAACCAGACGCTGAACATCGGCGAGAACAACCCGGTGATCCCGGAGGCGCTCTTCAACG
Source organism: Amaricoccus macauensis (assembly GCF_049800915.1). Lineage (GTDB taxonomy): Bacteria > Pseudomonadota > Alphaproteobacteria > Rhodobacterales > Rhodobacteraceae > Amaricoccus > Amaricoccus macauensis_A. The sequence goes on along the minus strand of NZ_JBNAFY010000002.1, from coordinate 247,958 downwards.
CGATCACGGCCGACTCGGCCTTCGAGATCACGCTGACCATCGACCGCAGCGTGACCGAGAACCCCGCCGACCAGTCCGCCACCGCAGGCGCGGTCTCGGGCAAGGTGGACATCTTCGATGGCACCGGCCAGCTTCTCGGCACCGTGGAGACCGTCACTGCCTATATTGCTCCGGGCAGCGCCCTCGCCGCGGCGATGAACAACCAGAACCCGTTGACCGGCGGCACGGGCGGTATCGCCTACGGTGTCTCCATCACCGACGGCACCGGCGGCGACAACGAGTTCACCGCCAGCTACGAATACCTCACCATCCGCTCGCTCGACGTGCCGACCGATACCGCACCGACCGTGGATGCGGGCATTTCGGACCAGACCGCCGACGAGGATGTGGCCTTCAGCTTCACGGTCCCGGCCAATGCCTTCGCCGATGATGGCGGTGCCGAGAACCTGGCCCTCTCGGCCACGCTCGCGGATGGCTCGGCCCTGCCCGCCTGGCTCACCTTCGATGCGGTTTCCGGCACCTTCTCCGGCACCCCGGAGCAGGGCGACGTGGCGGAGATCATCGTAGAGGTCACGGCGGATGACGGGGTGAACACCCCCGTCGCCACCCAGTTCACCCTGACGGTCGCGGAGGTCAATGACGCCCCGACAACCGCGCCGATCGATGCAGGAAGCGTCGATGAGGACGCGGCGCCGGTGACGATCGACCTGCTCCAGGGCGCGGCCGACAGCGACGGCGGAACGCTCGCGGTGCAGAATGTGATCGTGCAGGACGCAGCCGGCAACGATGTCACCTTCACACAGGTGGACTCCGTCCTGACGATCGACCCGGCCCAGTTCGCGGCCAGCCTCGCCGACGGCGAGAGCGCGACCGTCTCCGTCACTTACGAGATCGTCGACGGCCAGGGTGGGGTGACACCAAACACCGCCAGCCTCGTCGTGGACGGACTTGATGATGGCCAGACCGACACCGTGATCGACATTGCCTTCACGGAAGGGGCGCTGACCTCCTACGACAACCAGGATCTGACCCCGGCGGGCGCCACGATCAGCCCCGATGGATCGGCACTCGAACTGCAGGGCAACAGCTGGAAGCGGCTGGAACTCTCCGAGCCGCTGACCATCGAGGCCGGAACGAAGCTCGTATTCAACCTTTCGTCCGCGAATGTCGGTGAGGTTCTCGGGATCGGCTTCGAGGATGACAACGACTTCGTCCTCGGCGAAACCGGTCAGCCGCTCTTCCAGCTCGGCGGTGCGGACCCGCTGGCCCAGGCCGTGCAGACCTTCAACACCTACACGGCGGGCGACGGCACGGTCGCCTTCGAGCTGCCGCTCGACGCTTGGGCAGGTCAGACCTTCACGCACCTGGTCTTCCTCGCCGACGACGATGCCGACGCGAATGCAGAGGTGACCTTCTCCGATGTCCAGATCGTCCTGCCGGGCGGCGACACGGGCAACCTCGCGCCCATCGCCGGCGACGATGCGGTCACGGCGGAAGCCGACACCGCGCTGACGATCCCGGCAGCCGACCTTCTGGCGAATGACAGCGACCCGGAGAGCACCGCGCTCACCATCGTCGCCGTCACCGGTCCGGATGCGGCCGAAGGCACCGCGGAACTCGTGAACGGGGACGTGGTCTTCACCCCCGCAGCCGGCTTCACCGGCCAGACGAGCTTCACCTACGATGTCTCGGATGCCGATGGCGAGACGAGCACCGCGACGGTCACCGTGACCGTCGAGGCGGCGGACAACCTCGCGCCCATCGCCGGCGATGACGCGGTCACGGCGGAAGCCGACACCGCGCTGACGATCCCGGCAGCAGATCTCCTGGCCAATGACAGCGATCCGGAGAGCACCGCGCTCACCATCGTCGCCGTCACCGGTCCGGATGCGGCCGAAGGCACCGCGGAACTCGTGAACGGGGACGTGGTCTTCACCCCCGCGGCCGGCTTCACCGGCGAGACGAGCTTCACCTACGATGTCTCCGATGCGGACGGCGGGATCAGCACCGCAACCGTCACGGTCACGGTCGAGGAGGCGGGCGACCCGGATGTGGTCCCGATTGTCTTCACCGAAGCGATCTCGTCCTACGCGACGCAGGATCTGGAGCCGTCGGCCTACGAGATCCTCGACGACGGCGCGACCCTCGCGCTCACGGGCAACACCTGGAAGAAGATCCCGCTGCCCTCGATTTTCGAGGTGACCGAGAACACGGTCCTGCGCTTTGCGCTGACCTCGACGGCGATCGGCGAAGTGATCGGCATCGGCCTCGATGTGGACAGCAGCTTCAGCGGCGGCGGAAACCAGGCCCTGTTCCAGTTCGCCGGCGCGCAGACCTGGTCGGCCTATGCGAACCAGGACTACAACAACTACGATGTCGGGGACGGAACCCGGATCTACGAAATTCCGCTGGCGGACTTCGCCGGGCAGAGCTTCGAGTATCTCGTCCTGATCAACGACAACGATAACCCCGCCCTGGCCGGTGCGAACTCCACCTTCTCCAACGTGGAGCTGGTCAACCAGGTCGAGGAAAACGCCGACCCGGTGCCGGTGGCCGATGCCTTCTCCACGGATGGCGCCACACCGCTTGCCATCCCGGTCGCGGATCTGCTGCTCAATGACAGCGACGCCGATGCGGACACGCTCTTGGTCACCGCGGTCTCCAACCCGGCGGGCGGCACGGCGACGCTCGAAGGCGGCGTGGTCACCTTCACGCCGGCGGCCGGCTTCACCGGCACCGCGAGCTTCGACTACACGATCTCGGACGGCAATGGCGGCACGGCCACGGCCACGGTCTCCGTCCTGGTGAACACCGCACCCGAGGGTGTGGCGGAGAGCTTCGAGGTGGTCACTGGAGAAAACCTGGTCCTCGTGCCGGAAAACCTCACCGCGAACGACAGCGATGCGGATGGCCAGAGCCTGACCTTCATCGGCGTCTCCAACCCGACGGGCGGCACGGTCAGCTTCGAGGACGGCCAGATCACCTTCACGCCGGCTGACGGCTATATCGGTGCGGCCAGCTTCGACTACACCATCGCCGACACGCTCGGCGCCGAGACGACCGTCACGGTTTCGGTCGATGTCACCTCCGGCATCGAGCCCGGTGACGGCGTGACGGACGTGATCTTCGACGCCGGCAACCTGACGTCCTACGACAACCAGGACATCACGCCGCAAGGCGCGACGATCACCGATGAAGGCGAAACGCTGACGCTCTCCGGAAACACCTGGAAGAAGCTGCTGCTGGACGAAGCGCTCACGGTCGATGCCGACACGGTGCTGCGCGTCACCTTCGAGGCCACCACGATCGGCGAGATCATGGCGATCGGCCTGGAGAACGACGACAACTTCCGCACGCAGGGCAACCAGGCGCTCTTCCAGCTTGCCGGCACGCAGAACTGGTCCTCCTTCTCCCAGCAGGGCTTCAACGGCTACCAGCTCGGCGATGGCCAGGTGACGCTCGAGATCCCGCTCGCGAATTGGGCCGGTCAGAGCTTCACGCATCTGGTCTTCATCAACGACGATGACGCCAACGCCACCGGAACGGGCATCTTCTCGAACGTCCAGATCGTGCAGAAATCCGTCACGAATGCCGCACCGATCCCGGTGGACGACACCGGCTTCGAGGCGGAGGGCGGCGAGACCATCGCCATCAACCCCGCGACGCTTCTGGCCAACGACAGCGATCCGGAGGGCGACGAGCTCTCGGTCATCGGTGTGAGCAATGCGGTCAACGGTGTCGCGAGCTTCGAGGACGGGCTGATCTACTTCACCCCGACCACGGGCTTCGCGGGCGAGGCGAGCTTCGACTACACCGTCAAGGACACGTTCGGCGGCACCGCCAGCGCAACCGTCACCTTCAACGTCAACATCGCACCCGAGCCGGTGGCCGACAGCTTCGCGACCGGCGAAGGCGAGGTGCTCTTCCTCACGCCGGAACAGCTGCTCGCCAACGACAGTGACGCCGATGGCGACGAGCTGACCGTTGAAAGCGTCGGCAACGCCACGGGCGGCACGGTCTCGCTGGAAGACGGCCAGATCACCTTCACCCCCGAGGCGGGCTTCACCGGTGCGGCCAGCTTCGACTACACCGTGACGGATCCGCGCGGCGGCTCCGCCGTGGCAACGGTAACGGTCGACGTGGCGGCGGATACCGGGACGGGCGGTGGCATCACCGACATCGACTTCACCCAGCTCCCGATCCTCTCCTACACCGGCCAGGACATCGACAGCACCGCCTACACGGCAAGCGAGACCGCGCTGACCCTGTCCGGCAACACCTGGAAGCGGGTGACCCTGCCGGAAGGCTACGAGGTGGACGAGGAAACCGTTCTGCGCTTCGAGTTCTCCGCGACCGACATCGGCGAGATCATCGCCATCGGCCTCGAGACCAACAACAGCTTCACCAATGGCAACGAAGCGCTGTTCCAGCTCGGCGGCACCCAGAACTGGTCGACCATCGCGAACCAGGATTTCCGGACCTACACCTCCGGCGACGGGGTCGTGACCTTCGAAATCCCGCTCGCGGACTGGGCCGGACAGTCCTTCTCGCACCTTGTCTTCATCAACGACGATGATGCGGGCACGGGCGCAGACGGCACCTTCGCCAACGTGCAGCTGGTCAAGGGAACGCCGGATCTTCCGCCGGTGATCTCGAGCCCGACCGCCTTCACGGTCAGCGAGAACACCACCGCGGTCGGCACCATCGCTGCGACCGACCCGGAGAACGGGGACGTCACCTATGCCATCGCAGGCGGCGACGATGCGGCACTCTTCGACATCGACGCCACCACCGGCGCACTGACGTTCAAGGCGGCGCCCGATTTCGAGACACCGGGCGATGCCAACGGCGACAATGTCTACGACGTCACCGTTTCGGCGAGCGACGGGGCCCAGGAAACCACGTCGGATCTCGCGATCACCGTGAGCGACGTGGACGAGGGCAGCACGGAGCCGCAGGTTCTCTTGCGCATCAACGCCTTCGGGCCGGAGGTCGCTGCGACCGACGGCGGGCCGAACTGGCTCGGCGACGGCAATGGTGCACCGAACAGCCCGTATCTCTCGACGACAAACGATCGCGGCGATACCCAGGGCTACAGCGGGGGCGCGCTCCCGGCCGGCCTGCCGCAGGCGGTGCTCGACACCGCACGCTCGAGCGATGATCCGTTCACCTACTCCATCCCGGTGAGCGACTTCGCGGGCAACGGCGACTATCTTGTCCGGCTCTACCTGGCAGAGCTCTTCACCGGCAACGGTGATGCGGGCGACCGCGTCTTCAACGTGGAGGTCGAGGGCAGTGCCCCGGCGGAACTCACCGGCGTGGACGCCGCGGCCGATGGCGATGCCTTCTCCGTCGAGGTGCGCGAATACACCGTGACGGTCGAAGACGGCGTGCTCGACCTGAGCTTCGTCCACGGGCTTGCGGACAATCCGATCATCAACGCGATCGAGATCCTGAGCGTGCCGACAGTCGATGCGGAGGGTCCGCAGGCGACGCTGGCGCTCACCAACCCGGCGGATGCCGACGCACCGCTCCTGGTCGATGTGGTCCTCAGCGATGAGAGCGGGATCGATGCGAACAGCCTCGGCAGCGAGGATCTCGAACTCACCGTCGGCGGGTTCGTCGTGGCCGCGAGCATCAGCTTCACCGGCTTCCAGGACGGAGTGGCAAGCTACGCCATCGCGGCGCCCACCGGCGGCTGGACCGACGGCGCACAGATCGGCGTCGCTCTCAAGGCGGGTGAAGTCGCGGATCTCGCGGCCGTGCCCAACACCAATGCCGAGGTGAGCGAGACGCTGACCCTCGACATCGGCGGCACCGTCACCGATCCGCAGGTCCTGATGCGCATCAACGCCTGGGGACCGGAGGTCGCGGCGACCGATGGCGGGCCGAACTGGCTCGGCGACGGCAACGGCACGGCGAACAGCCCGTATCTGATCACGACCGACGATCGTGGCGACACGCTCGCCGGCTACCAGGGAGGCTCGGTGCCGGCGGGTGTGCCGGAAGCGGTGCTCGACAGCGCACGTTCGAGCAACGCGCCCTTCACCTACTCGATCCCGGTGGAAGACCTTGCCGGCAACGGCGAATACACCGTGCGGCTCTACGTGGCGGAACTCTACACGCCCAACGGAACCGCAGGGGAGCGCGTGTTCGACGTCTCGGTCGAAGGCAGCGTGCCGGCGGTGTTCAGCGGCGTCGATGCTGCCGCGGACGGTGACGCCTTCACGGTCGAAGTGCGGGAGTATACCGTCACGGTGACCGATGGCGTGCTCGACCTCAGCTTCATCCAGGGCCTGTCGGACAACCCGATCGTGAACGCCATCGAGATCATCGGCGGCGGCTCGGGCAGCACCACGGACGAGGACGCACCCGACGCGGTCATGACGCTGACCAACCCGACGGCGGCAAGCGCGCCGCTCACCGTCGAACTGGCGCTGACGGATGCAAGCGGCATCGACAGCACCACGCTCGGCGACGAGGACCTCGCCCTCTCGGTCAACGGCTTCGCGGTCAGCGGCAGCATCACCTTCACCGGTTTCGCCGGCGGGGTGGCGAGCTACGAGGTCGCGGCCCCGAGCGGCGGCTGGGTCGAAGGCACCGCGGTATCGGTGACGCTGCAGGCCGGCGAGATCGCCGACCTCGCGGCGACGCCGAACACCAACGTGGCCCTCACCCAGTCCCTGCAGGTCGAAGTGGGTGGCGGAAGCGTCGATCCGGGGGATACCGGCGACAGGGAGCTGTCCGGCAACCTCGACGGCGACGCCCTGATCAACAGCGCCGACGCGGACATCGACGGCGACGGGATCACCAATGCCGACGACCGCGCGGCCTATGACGCCACCAATCTCGGTGTCGATCTGGGCACGGTGGGCGAGGTTTCCATCGACTTCACCCAGCTTGCGGATGGCACATCGCCCTTCGCGGCCGGCTTCACCGGGGTCGCCCAGACCGCGGACGGCACGGCAGAGCTGAACTACGCCACCAACAACGGCGCGGCGGTTTCGGGCGGACGTCTGCAGTTCCAGACGACCGATCCGGACACCAACGATGCCCAGCAGGCGTTCAGCTTCCTCGCGCAGCCCGATGGCGACTTCACCTACGAGGCCGTCTTCGACAACCCGGTCTTCCAGGGAACCGAACTGGCCACGTTCTCGCAATACGGCCTGCTCATCTCCCTGACCGGCGCGGCGGGCGCCTCGACCGGGGCCGACGGAGACTTCCTGAAACTGGTCACCGGCAATCCGGGCAACGGGTTCGAATTCTCGGGACGCGGCAGCTTCACCGGGACGGACACCAAGGTCGCCTATCCGGCCGGGGTCGGCGCCACCGACTTCGCCCAGGTGAAACTCACCATCCTGGCGACCGGCGGATCCCTGACGGGAACCTACGAGCTGCTCGACGAGAACGGCGGCACGCTCGGCACGGGAACCGTCGGCACGGTGACACCGACTGCCGGTTCGGCAATGGCACTCGCCCTCGCCGGGGCAGCCGGCGCCGCGGTTCCGGCCTTCGGGATCTCCTCGACCGACTTCGGAAGCGGGGGAACCTTCACGGTGAGCGTCGAAAGCCTCTCGCTGAAGGACGGCACCGGTGATCCGGTCGATCCGCCCTCCGATCCCACGGACGCGCTCGAAATCCTGAACGCGCTCGAGGATGTCGACAGCGGTGCGACCTACGGCACCAACGTCGTCGGTAGCGCCGAGTTGCGGGTGATGGAAGGCAACAACTCGGTCCAGTCCTCCAACTTCGGTTCGAATTCCTTCGAACTGGAGAACACCGGCGGCAAGCAGATCGCGGCGGTCTTCATCGACTTCCGCAACGCGATCTACCCCGACTCCATCGTCGACTTCGACGGCTCCGGCGGCGACAACGCTGCAAAGGAATTCGGCGTCGACAGCGGAGCGGGTGCAACCGGGGCCTTCTTCGAGGGCAACGATGCCGAGACCTACTTCTTCCCGGGCGACGATCCGCTGCCAAACGACACCGGCACCGGAATTGCCTCCTCGGGCGGCTGGCGCGGCCTGCTGCTGAAGTTCGACGGCACCGGCTTCACCAACGGTGAAACGGTCGGCTTCTCCGGCGACATGGACCCGAACTCCATCGCCGGCCTCGACAAGAGCGGGGGAAGCGGCGTCGACACGGGGGCCATCAACTCCTGGGATGTCGGCGGCATCTCCGGCGCCGAACTGATCGGCTCCGCCTTCACGGTGATGTTCGACGACGGCACCTTCGCGACCGGCTATCTCGGCAGCGACGGCAGCCAGGCGGGCAGCATCGGTTCGGCGGAACAGAACCGCGCCGAGCAGAGCGTCGATCTGACCGTCAACGGCTTCACCTCCTCGGAGGCGGGAACCTACGGCGGCACGGAACCCACCATCGTCGTCTCCGGCACGCCCGGCGCGACGGTGCTGGTGACGCTCAGCCGGGGCCTCAACCCGGTGACCAATACGTCGAACGGCATCGCCGAACTGGTCGATGACCGCCTGGACGCGACCCAGCCGGAATTCCCCGTCAGCAATGCCGCGGATTTCCAGACGGTCGAAGTGGTCATCGGCGCCGGCGGCACGGCGACGGTTCCCTCCGGAGCCTTCGACTACAGCGGACCCGATGGCGGGCAGAGCTTCTCGGGCTCGGCCTACACACCGGGCTTCACCACCGCGCCCCTGGTCATTGCGGCCTCGGTCGTGGGCGGTGACGACACCCCGCTTGGCCCTGTCGATCGTGTCTACCTCACCAACCCGACCGGCACCCCGGTCGAGGGCGGCGGCGGCGGCACGGGGGCCGATGGCTACTACCAGCTGATCGGTTCCGGCAACTCCGCGCGCTTCAAGGTGCAGATCGAGGATCCGAACGCCAACGGTGGAACCAACCCGGGTGGGGACTGGACCTATGTCGAGGGCGACGACCCCGGCACCCAGGACAACACCCAGGGCACGGGCCACTACTACTGGGGACCGGAGGAGAGCAGCACCGGCCTCAATCCGCCGCAGTCGAACTCGTTCCTCAACTACGAGATCTTCATCCCCGAAGGCGAGGAAGGCGTCTACAGCTTCCGGGTCCGGTCGTCGCGAGACACCAACAGCCCCGGCGATCAGCGCAACGACGTGTGGCTCCGGATCGACGAGAATGCGGAGGCGCTGCAGACCAACCCGACCAACAGCGTGTCGAACAACGGCTTCGTGAAGCTCTTCGGCGCCTCCACGGGCTGGGGCTTCGCATCGCAGATCGACAGCGTGTCGGAAGACGAGCCGAACTTCGGCGCCTCCTTCAACCTCTCGTCGGGCTTCCATACCATCACGCTGGCAGGCCGCAGCGACGGCTTCCACATCGACTTCTGGGAGCTCTACAAGGGTGGCGCGCCGGGTGTGAACGTATCGAACTCCGCGTTCATCCCCGCCGGTGACACCGCCCCGACCGTGGTCGATCCGATCGACGATCTGGCCCTCCAGACCGGCGACACGGCGACCATCGCGACGGCGAGCGCCTTCCAGGATCTCGACGGCGACGATCTGGACTTCGTCCTCACGGCGCCGGCCGCGATCTCGGGCGAGGTGTCGATCGACCAGGAGACCGGGGTCATCAGCATCGGGGACGGCATCGCTGCCGGCACCTACGATCTGACCGTCACCGCCTCCGACGATGACGCCAATGCGGTCAGCGACACCTTCACGCTGAGCGTGTCCGAAGAGCCGGTCGATACCGGTCCGGTGATCGACTTCGCCGTGATCGGGGCCGGTGGCCAGATCGACGACCTGCTGGAGGAGAACGACAGCTACACGCTCGCCCAGATCGGCAGCGCGGTGACCTTCTCCGGCACGATCACCTCCGGCGGTCCGGCCGCGTCGGTCGTCCTCGAGGTGCTCTCGGGCACAACGGTGATCGACCAGGGCATCGAGAACGTGACGCCCTATGACGTGACCTGGAACCTCGGTCTCGGGGAAGGCGACTTCACGCTCCGGGCCACCAGCCATGCAGCCACCGGCGGCAATGGCGCGGTGCTCGGCGTGCAGGAGATCGACTTCTCGGTGACCGGCGGCAGCACGGGTGTCAGCGGCACACTGACGGCCTCGATCGCCATCGGCTCCGACGACACCGACCAGAACGCCAACGGCAACGTCAATCTCGGCAAGAGCGATATCGAGCTTGGCGACGGCGGGCGGGATGTCGGCCTCCGGTTCCAGGATGTCGATCTCGCGAGCCTTCAGGGTGTGGACATCACGGATGCCTATCTCCAGTTCACCACCCGGGCCAACGGCGGCAATGTCGGGGCGCTGAGTGCGACGATCGCGATCGAGGACTCGGTCTCCGCAGCCACCTTCAGCAACGCGAATTCGCCGCTGGATCGAGACCAGTTCGACTTCGTCCAGTGGACCGACACCGACGTGCCGGGCGCGGGCGAGGAGTTCCGCAGCGTGAATTTCGCGGGCATGCTGGAGGCCTTCGTCGCAGAATGGGACGGCAGCCTCGAGACGGACAACGACATCGCCTTCGTCATCGAGAACGGAACGGGCATCCGTCGGTTCGAATCCCTCGAAGGTGGCGACGCCCCGATCCTGGTCATCGAATACAACGACCCCGGACTGGTCTGACCTCCCCGGTCTGATCTGGTCCTCAACCCCGGGAAAGAGCCGCCACTGGCGGCTCTTTTCTTTTTCACGGCTCCCCGGCTCACATTGGCCAAATCACCGGCGATATCGCACGCTGGATTCCCGCCCTATTGCGCCGCGATCGCAGCCGCCTCCTGCCTGCCGGCGGCCTCCACCGCATCGACCACCGCACGCAGGGCATGGCGCGCGCAGGGCTCGGCCGGGGCCACTGCCATGCCGGGCCCGTAACCCCAGCGCGCGGCACGGGTCGCCTGGACATCATCGAGCCGCATTCGACCCGCATAAGCCGCATTCCCGTCGCGGATCTCTCGGGCGGGACCTGTCGCGGGAACCTGCAGGAATGCCGCCAGCCGTGCCACCGTCGCTTCGGGGTCGGCCACCAGATCCTCGTAGCGCACGACCAGCACGGAATGCAGGAAGGGCAGATCCTTCGCCACGATATCATGGGCCTCCAGCCAATGATCCAGGAGGGCGGCGGGCGGTGCATCCACCCATTTCGACACCGCCGCCGCAACCGCCTCCGGGTGGCGCATCACGACGACGAACTGGCTGAGCGGGAACAATTGCTGGTAGAGCCGCATCCGCGTCAGGTTCACCGGCGATTTCTCCACCCGCCAGTGCCCCGCGCCGAAATGCGGCGCCCAGTCGGCCTCGATCCGTTCGCGCACCTCCAGCCTGTCATGGCGGCTGCCCTCGATATGGTGCTGGTCGGGATCGGTGGCAAAATGCATCGGGATGCCATGGCGGGCGGTATGGGGAATGGCCCCCTGCAGGTAGACGCCCTCGTTCTCGGGAACGGGCGCATCCGAGATCGCGGCCACATCGGGCAGATCCCCGATCAGCTGCGCCACGAGGCTGGTACCGGAGCGGTGCAGGCCGCCGACGAAGACGTATCTGTGATCCAGCATGCTTCATCCTCCGCAAGAACAGCAGGTGAATTAGGGCGGCATTTCGCAGAGGCAACATGCACGGCGGCGCGTTTCTGCCACTGCGGCAAGTCGAGGTCGAGAAACGTTGCCCCGAAGCGGGCGGGAACTAATTCCGATGGCAGCCGTTATGTTCGCAAAGTGGCCTTGGGTCGCCACATCACAGATCAGATTGCGAGGTCAGTATGCGCATCATGCATATCGCGCTGGGCGGTTGCCTGACCGCCCCGCCCATAAAATATGGCCTGACGGAAGACACAGGCGGCCATATTGCCTATGTTCTGGGGGCCGCGACCGCGCAGGCGGAGCGCCCCGAGACGACGGATGTCACGATTGTCACGCGGGCCTTCGACGCCCCCGAACTCGGACCGCAATTCGCCCGGCCGCAAGAGAGCCTCGGGCCGAAATGTCGCATCCTGCGCCTTCGCACCGACAACGCGCGCTACCTCGAGAAGGACGCGCTCACGGGTGAGATTGTTGCGCTGCAACATGCGTTCTGCGCCTTGTTGCGCCGCATGGGCCCCGACCGACCCGACATCCTGCACGCCCATTTCTCCGATGCCGCGGAGCTTGCCGCGAAGGCCTCGGCGGAGTTCTCGATCCCCTGGATCTACACCGCGCATTCGCTGGCGGCCGAGAAGCTCACACCCGGTGAAACGCCCTCCCCGGCCCTCGCCGAGCGCATCGGACGCGAAACCCGTGCGCTTCAGTCGGCTCGGGCGATCATCGCCTCCTCCCGTGACGAGGTGGAGCGTCAGATCCCCCGCCTCGTGCCCGGCGCGGAAGGCCGCACGTTCCGGGTTCCGCCGGGCGTGACCATCCGGCAGGACGGCTGCCCCGAGCGGGCCCGCAGCTTCCTCGCCCCCTTCCTCCGCGACCTCGACAAGCCGGTCATCCTCGCCATCGCACGCCCCATCCGCAAGAAGAACCTCGGCCGACTGCTGGAGGCCTACGCTTCGGACCCCGCCCTTCAGGAGAAGGCCAACCTCGTGATCGTCGCCGGTCTGCGCGATGGCCTCGCAGATGCCGGGCGCGAGCAGGATGCCGTCATCCAGGACCTCTTCGACAAGGTCGATCGCGCCGATCTCTGGGGCAAGGTCGCCCTGCCGCGCCGGCACGAAGCCCGCGATGTCGCGGATCTCTACGCGCTCGCGGCCCGTGGCGGCGTCTTCTGCAACCCCGCGCTGCACGAGCCCTTCGGCCTCACCCTGATCGAGGCGGCACAATCCGGCGTGCCGATCGTCGCCACCCGCAACGGCGGGCCGTCCGACATCCTCCCGGTGCTGGGCCTGGGCGAACTGGTCGATCCCCTCGACACGGCCTCCATCGCCGAGGGCCTCAACCGCTCTCTCGGCCTGACGTTCCGGGAGGAGCGCGCGCGCAAGACCCGGGAAGCCGCCCTGCGCGCCTTCGACTGGGCCGCCTGGGCGAGCCAGGCGAACACCATCGCCCGCGATCTGATCGCCTCACCTGCCACAACCAGCGCTAGGGCCCGCGCGCAACCGACGGCATCGCGCCCCGCGTCCGATGACGAGCGCTTCCTGCTGGCCTGCGACATCGACAACACCCTGACCGGCTGCCCGGCGGGCGCACGACAATTCGCGGCCTGGCTCGATGAAGGCCCGCGCATGGCGAATTTCGCGGTGGCGACCGGCCGTTCGGTGAGCGAGGCGCGCCGCATCCTCTCGAACTGGTCCCTGCCCGAACCCGACACGATCATCAGCTCGACCGGCACGGAAATCTGGCGCCGCACACCCCATGGCTACGCGCTCTGCCCCGAGTTCTCCGCCACCCTCTCGGATGACTGGCCGCGGGCCGAGATCGAGGCGTTGCTGCGCCGGCTCCGGGTCCGTCCCCAACCCTGCTACGACCAGCGCCGCTGGAAGATCAGCCTCTTCGGCCCGGCGGACGAGGCCCGGCGCATCGCGGTCACTCTGCGGGAGGCGGATCTCGCGGCCCAGGTCATCCCCTCCCATGGCCGTTTCATCGACATCGTTCCGGCCCGTGCCGGCAAGGCCGCGGCCATCCGCTTCGAAGCCCGCCGTCGCGGCCTCCCGGACGATGCGGTGATCGTCGCCGGCGACAGTGGCAACGACCTCTGCATGCTCGGCGCGTTTCCCCGCGCCATCCTGCCCGCCAACGCCCTGCCCGAACTCGACGGGCTGACCAACGGCTACCGTTCGCCCTTCCGCCACGCCCGCGGCGTGCTCGATGGCCTGGCGCATTTCGGCGTGGATGCCCCCGCGCTGCGCCTCGCAGGAGAGTAGACCCATGCGCGATTTCGCCCCCCGAGCGCTCCGCCCCTATGGCTATTTCGTCCACCACCAGGGCCGCGGCCACGCCGAACGCTGCGCCGCGGTGGTCAACGCCCTGCCCGCCGAACGCCCGGTGCGCATCTTCTGCGCCCGCGACGACATCTTCCCGCCCCTGCGCGAGAACGTGACGATCACGAAGATCCCCTCGCTCTTCGAATCCTCCGGGGAGGAGCCCTCGGGCGCCGCCCTGCTCGAGACGCCGGATACCGTGCATTGCGCCCCCGTGGGCTGGCCGAACATCCGCCAGGCCATGGGCGAGATGACGCTCTTCTTCGTCGAGGAAGCCCCGGAACTCATGATCGTGGATGTCTCGGCGGAGGTGGCCCAGCTCGCCCGCCTCTGCTCCGTCCCGCACGTGAAGGTGCTCCAGCACGGCGACCGCACCGATCCCGGCCATCTCGCGGCCTATACCGGGGCCGCCGGGCTTCTTGCCCCGTTTCACACCGATCTCGACCAGCCCGACTGGGCGGCGTTCGCGGATCGCATCTTCCACGCCCCCGGCCTCGGCGTGAACGCCCGCATTCCCTCCCGGCGCAGCGCCCGCGCCCGGCTGGGACTGGGCGAGGCCCCGGTGGCCGTGGTCATCAGCGGCAAGGGCGGCAACGGGCTGGCCGAAGCCCCGCTGGGGGTTGCCGCGCGCAGCTTCCCGGACATGAAATGGATCACCATCGGGGAGATCCAGCGCGACTGGCACGCCACCCTGCCCCCGAACCTCACCCACCACGGCTGGGTCGAGAATGCGCCGGACTACATCGCCGCCGCCGACCTCGTCGTCTCCTCGGCCGGCAACACCACCTGCGCCCAGGTGCTCACCGCGACCCGACCCTGGATCGTCGTGCCCGAATGGCGCTACTTCGAGGAGCAGGTCGAGAAGGCCCGCGCGCTCGATCGCGCCGGCGTGGCCCTGCACCTGCCCCATCTCCCCGGGTCGGCCCATGGCTGGCGCCGGGCGGTCGAGACGGCAAAGGCGCGGTTCGATCCCGAACGCCAACGCGCCCTTGCCGGGAACGAGAACGCGGCCCGCGCCACGGCACTCTGGCTCGAAGAGCTCTCCGCCCGCCTCTGGGACACCCCAACATTCATCCACCCCGAAAGGAATACACTCCATGCGTGACGTCTCCATCCTCACCATCGCCCGCGGCCGCGACGCCCACCTGAGGAACGTCATCCGCGGCCTGGAGGCCCAGACGGTCCGTCCACGCGAGCTCGTCATCGGGGCGATGCAATCCGAGCCCTACACCGACCTGCCCGAGACAAGCTTCCCGATCCGCCAGATCCACATCACCCGCCCCGATGGCGAACTGCCGCTTGCCTCGGCCCGCAATGCCACGGCGCGCGCGGCGGAGGGCGAGGTTCTGGCCTTCGTCGATGTCGATTGCATCCCGCACCCCGAGTTCACCGCCGATGTCTGGAATGCCTGCGCACCGGGCCGCGGTCTCGTGATGGGCGAGGTCGCCTACCTGCCCAAGGGCGCCACGGAAGCGGGTCTCGATTTCGCCCGCTTCGAGCGCCTCGGCGTGCGCCACTCCGACCGTCAGGCCCCGCCGCCCGAATGGCTGCGCCAATGCGACGACTACCGCTGCTTCTGGTCGCTGAACTTTGCCATGCACCGGGAGGACTGGGCACGCTCGGGCGGATTCGATGAGGGGTATTACGGCTATGGCGGCGAGGACACCGATTTCGGCCGTACGCTGGAATACCGCGGCATCCCGATCTGGTGGCTGAAGGGCGCGAAGGTCTACCACCAGTATCACGAGCATTGCATGCCCCCGATCCACCATATCGAGTCGGTCCTGCGCAATGCCGAGCATTTCGCCTCCCGCTGGGGCGAACGCACCATGGGCCACTGGCTCCATGCCTTCCACATGATGGGCCTGATCGACAACGCCCCCGACGGCCTGCGCATCCTGCGCGAACCGAATGAGGCCGATTTCGCCCTCTGCCGCCAGACCGGGGACATGCCCTACGCCAACAGCCGCCGCGTCCTCGACAAGCTCGAACCCTCCCTCGACAGCGAAGCCGAGCGCCGCGCCGCCGCAGAACGCGGCGAGGCCTGGATGTCGTCCGTGGCAGCGGAATAATCCGATGCGGATCGCGGTCATCGGACATGTGCGCTTCCCCATCGCCCGCCCGTTCATGGGCGGCATGGAGGCCCATTGCTGGCACCTCTGCCGCGGCCTGCGGGCGCGCGGCCATGACGTCACCCTCTTCGCCGCGGGCGACAGCGACTGGGGGGGCCGGGTCGCGCCGATCATGGCGGAGCACTACGACCGGAGCTTTCCCTGGCACCGGTGGAACGGCACGCCGGAGTTGAACGCCCATCTCGACGGGGCTTTCGCAGACATGCTGCCCCGATTGCAGGACGGCGGCTTCGACGTGATCCACAACAATGCGCTCCACCGCTTCCCCCCGCGCTTCGCCCGCCGCGAGCGCCTGCCGATGCTCACCTCGCTGCATGTGCCGCCCTTCGATGTGCTGCAACGCGCGGTAGCGGACTCCGCGGCACCCTGGTCGCATTTCACAGTCTGTTCCAGCCCGCAGAAACGCGCCTGGTGGCCGAACCGGGCCGCGCAATTCGCCACCGTGGTCCCGAACGGGATCGACGTGGCCGACTGGCCGTTCCAGCCCACCGGCAATGGCGAGGCCGTCTGGATGGGCCGGATCACCGCCACGAAGGGACCGCATCTCGCCGTGCAGGCCGCGCGCGAGGCCGGCATTCCACTCACGCTCTTCGGGACCATCGAGCGGCAGGACTATTTCGACGCGGAGGTCAAACCGCACTTGGGCGGAGACATCCGCTACGGCGGCCACCTTCAGGGACCGGATCTTGCGAGCACCATCGGGGCGGCTTCGCTCCTCGTTTTCACGCCCATGTGGGATGAACCCTTCGGGCTCGCAGCGATCGAGGCCATGGCTTGCGGCCTGCCGGTCGCGGCCGTTGACGCCGGCGCGGTGCGCGAGGTCATCGGGGAGGCCGGCGTCTTTGCCCCGCCGACCGTGGATGCGCTGGCCCGCGCCATGCGAAGCGCGATCACCCTGCCCCGAAGGACCGCCCGCACGCGCGTCGAACGGAACTTCACGTTGAGCCGAATGCTCGACGCCTACGAGACCCTCTACGAGGTCGTGCGCGAGGGCCGCGACACCCGCTGGCCCGGGGTCGATTTTCCCGCCCGCGCCCTGCCGCCCGCGGCATCGCTTGCCGCGTGCACGACAGCCGCCTGAGCGCCCGCATGGAACAGCCACCCGCGCGGCGCGTTTGAAGGGTTGAAGCCAAGCGCGCCCGGATCGGCGCCAGCGAAGAAAGGAGCGTGACATGAAAGTGCAGGACAAGAACGGCGCAGCCGAAGAAGCGGACCGCCGCAACGCCCAGTCGAAACACCACGGCAAGCCGCACAGCCCGGAAGAGTTCAAGCCGAAGAAACCGACCGAGCAGGTGCAGAAAGGGAAAGCCGACGACTGAGGCAACCGCCCGCTCTTCGGTATGGCAGAGCGGGCCAAAGCCTTGGCAGGTCCTGCCAATACGGATGGCGGGATCTGCCATTAGAGTCCGGGTATCGCAACTCAAGGAGATACCCGAAATGTCCCGCATCGACCTTCCTGCGTCCATCGACGCCGCACCCGAGGCCGCCCGCCCGCTCCTCGAAGCCGTGAAAAAGAGCCTCGGCGCCGTCCCCAACATGTTCCGCCTGACCGCCAACAGCACCGCCGCCCTCGAAGGCTATCTCGGCCTCAATGGCGCGCTGGCGAAAGGCAGCCTGAGCGCGCCCACCCGTGAACGGATCGCCCTTGCGGTGGCCGAGATCAACGGCTGCGACTACTGCCTCTCGGCCCACAGCTATCTCGCGAAGAACCTCGCAAAGCTCGATGACGCCGAGATTGCCGCGAACCGCAATGGCGGCTCCTCCGATCCCAAGGCCGATGCCGCGGTGCGTTTCGCCGCGAAGCTGGTGCGCGAACGCGGCCAGGTGTCCGACGCCGATGTATCTGCGGTGAAGATGGCCGGCTACAGCGAGGGCGAGATCGTGGAGATCGTGGCCCATGTCGCGCTCAACACGCTGACGAACTACCTCAACGAGGCGTTCGACACGCCGATCGACTTCCCCGTCGTCAGCGCCCGCGCGGCCTGATCTTTCCTGCCCTCCCCGGTCGCGCGTCACCAGCCTCCCGGCCCAGCGCGACCGGACCATGCCCCTCCGATCCCCACGAGGTCCCGCCCCATGCCACGCCCCCCGCTGCCGCCTTTCGACGAAGCCTCCGCCACCACCAAGGTCCGACTGGCGGAAGACGCCTGGAACAGCCGCCAGCCCGAACGCGTCTCGCTCGCCTACACCCCCGACAGCCAGTGGCGGAACCGGGCGGAGATCTTCGAGGGCCGCGCCCGGATCGTCGAGTTCCTCACCCGCAAATGGGCCCGCGAGCAGGACTACCGGCTCATCAAGGAACTCTGGGCCTTCCGCGGCAATCGCATCGCCGTGCGCTTCGCCTACGAATACCACGACGAGAGCGGCGCCTGGTTCCGCGCCTATGGCAACGAGAACTGGGAATTCGACGACGAGGGCCTGATGCGCCGCCGCATCGCCTCGATCAACGACCTGCCCATCCCCGCCGCAGACCGCCTGTTCCACTGGGATCTCGGCCCCCGCCCCAAGACACACCCCGGCCTGTCGGACCTCGGCCTCTAGCCCGAACACCTCGAACGCCCGCCATGTCTGGCCCCGGAGCCCCATCCGGCCTAAGCTTGGCCATGCCGAGCGTGACCGACGCATTCGCGCGCGCCATGGCCCAGGCGGCCGGGATGACGCTGAGAGACGACGGAGCGCTGGTCTCCGGCGGCAACATCCTGCGCCGCCTGTCCGGGCCCACGAACGGCCGCATCGCCGACAGCGACTATTTCGACCTCCTCGACTGGATCCGCCGCCAGCACCCGGACGAGGTCGCGCTGGTCGATGCCTATGCCCGGCTCATCCGGGCCGACGACATCGGCGTGCTCGGCCTCGCCATGAAGACCGCCCCGACCCTGCGCGCCTCGCTCGAGCGAGTTGCACGCTACTGGCGCGTGGTCACCGACACGGCCGTCTACCGCCTCGACGCCACGGGCGACCCGGCCTTCCTCACCCTCGAGGCCCGCACCGGCCGCCACCCCGTGCTCGAGTTTCGCACCGAAGGCGCACTCGCCGCCTTCGCCCGCAACATGCGCCTCTTCGTCGAAGGCGACCTCACCCTCGACCACGTCTCCTTCCGCCACGCCTGCCGCTGCGATCCCCACCGCTACGCCGCGATGTTCGACTGCCCCGTCCGCTTCAACGCCGCCCGCGACGCCATCGCGCTCGCCCCCGCCATGCTCGACCGGCCCAACCGGCTCGGCGACGCCGCCGTCTCGGACTTCCTCACCGCCCACCTCGAAACGGAAATCGGCTCGCTCGAAGGCGACCCCTCGCTCCGGGCCGAACTCCTCCGCCGCCTCACCCCCGCGCTCAGCAACGGCGTGCCCCAGGCCGCCGGGATCGCGGCCGACATGGGAATGAGCGAGCGCACGCTCTATCGCCGCCTCGCCGAAGAAGGCCGCACCTTCCGCGATGTCGTCGTGGAGGCGCAGTCCTCGCTCGCGCAGGACCTCCTGCGGGACAGCGACAGCTCCATCGCCGAAATCGCCTTTCTCACCGGCTTCTCCGAACAGAGCACCTTCAGCCGCGCCTTCAAGCGCTGGACCGGAGTGGCCCCCGCAAGGTTCCGCCAGCAGATCCGCACCGGCTGAGAGACGCAAAGGCCCACACCCGCCCCTCTCTCGTGGCAGACGCGGCCAAGAAGCTGGCAGGCAGGGCCGAGATCGCCCGCACACGCACACGCTATCCTGCCCGCACAGCCTTCGCGAAACCCATCGAAAGGAGCCCGCATGACCGCCCCCTCACCCCCCGAAATCCTCCGCCTTGCCGCCTTCTCCGACGGACCCGATGGCGGCAATCCCGCAGGCGTCGTGGTGGCGGATGCCCTGCCCCCGCGCGACGAGATGCAGCGCATCGCGGCAGAGGTCGGCTATTCCGAAACCGTCTTCGCCGCCCCCGAGGGAGAGGGCTGGCGCGTGCGCTACCACTCGCCCGAAGCCGAGGTCGCCTTCTGCGGCCATGCGACCATCGCACTTGGCAGCGTCCTGGCCGAACGGCAGGGCGAGGGCACCTTCCCCCTCGACCTCGCCGCGGGCCGGATTACCGTCGAGGCAACCCGCGCCGGCGGCATCACCCGCGCCACCCTCACATCGCCCCCGACCCGAAGTGCCGCCGCGGACCCCGACCTCCTGCGCGCCGCCCTCGCGCTTTTCGCCCTCACACCCGCCGATCTCGACCCCGCCCTGCCGCCGGCATTGGCCCACGCCGGAAACGACCACCTCGTCCTCGCCCTCGACAGCAGGGCGACCCTCGCGCGCATGACCTACGACCTCGCCGAAGGCGCGCGGCTGATGCAGGCCCACGGGCTCACCACCATCGACCTCCTCTGGGCCGAGACACCGCGCCGGTTCCACAGCCGCAACGCCTTCGCGATCGGCGGCGTCCTCGAAGATCCGGCCACCGGCGCCGCCGCGGCCGCATTGGGCGGCTACCTGCGCGACATCGGCTGGCCCCATGGCGGCGCGATCGACATCATCCAGGGCGAGGACATGGGCGCGAAATCCCTGCTCCGCGCCGAAATCGGCGAAACACCGGGCGAAGGCATCCGCGTCTCGGGCACCACCCGGATCATCGCCGCCTGAACTGGCACCACCGCACACCGGACCGGGGGGCGGACCACACGCAATCCCGCGCCCCGCGCCTGCGTCACGCTTCGCGATACTCCCTTCCCGTGTTAACCTTTCGGGATTGAAGCAAAGCCCCCTTTCCGATGGCCTCCCCATCGGAAGCAGGGTTCTGCGACCAAGAACGAGATTGCACCCAAGCCATTCGCGAGCCCCATGGACGAACGCACCCAGGCCCAGATCGCCCGCATCAACGAGATCTCCGCGCTCGCCCGCACCTCCTGGATCGGCCTTCTCGCCTATCTCGCCTTCGTCTTCGTCACGCTTCTGGGCGTCGAGGACGCGGATTTCTTCGTCCCCGCCCGCCAGACCCAGCTTCCGCTCGTCAATGTCTCCATCCCCACCGCGAGCTTCTTCATCTTCGGCCCAGTCCTCGCCGCCGCCCTCTACGTCTACCTCCACCTCTTCCTGCTGAAGCTCTGGGACGCGATCGCGGAGATGCCATCGCAGGTCCGCACCGATTGGGACCGCCCGGAATGGAAACCGCTATCCGAAGTCATCCACCCCTGGCTCGCCAATGACTACGCCTGCAAACTGAAAGGCCCGGAGGCACATCCCAGCCGTCCGCTCCACCGCCTCTCCGCCTTCGTCACCTGGGTGCTCGTCTGGGTCTCCGGCCCCTTCGTCATCGGCTATGCATGGGCGCGCTCCATGCCCGCCCATGACGAATGGCTCACGCTCCTCATTGCGCTCTGCCTCTTTGTCTCCCTCATCGCAGGCGCCACGAGTTGGTTCCGCACCCGTGAACGCCTGCGTAGGCAGCGAATCCGCGCTTGGCGCCGCGTGCTGCGCGTTATCACCGCCTTGGCAGCGCTAATCTTTCTCCTGTCGAGAAGCTGGATCCACACCGAAGGTGGGATGGACAACTACGTCTCCGGCTGGTGGACCCTTGCGGACGTTTCGATCACCGTGCCGCAGGATACGCCCATTCTGCGCTGGTGGCTGGATGAGGATTGGGACTTCCCACTCGCACAAACCAATCTCGTGAATGTCGAGCTGGTGCCCCTCCCGCCCGACTGGCGCGACTACCAGTCCGCCCGCATGGCCTTCCGCGAGACATGGTGTCGCCGCGAGGGGCTGAGCATGTCCGTCTGCGACCACCGCAAGGGCAATGGCCGCGAAGCCCCGCCCCATGTCGCCACCGCCCGCACGGACTACTGCAAGGCACACGGCATCGATCCGGGCGCGCCTTGCGATGAGAGTTTCGCTGCCCTAGATCGCCGCTTTGACGCCACATGGGAAATTGAACGCAAGAGCCTCAACGCAGCGCTTCCATCCCTCGACCTCGCGGGCCGCGACCTGCGCGGCATGAACGCATCTGGCGCAACGCTTGTCGGGGCGAACCTCTCTTGGGCGCAGATGGAGGGGGCAGACCTCTCGTCGGCGCAATTGGAAGGGGCGGACCTCTCCTGGGCGCAGATGGAAGGGGCGGTCCTCAGCGGGGCGCAGATGGACGGGGCGGACCTTGAAGGGGCGCAGATGGAAGGGGCGGACCTTGAAGGGGCGCAGATGGACGGGGCGGACCTCGGTGGGGCGCAGTTGGAAGGGGCGGACCTTGAAGGGGCGCAGATGGACGGGGCGGACCTCTCGTCGGCGCAATTGGAAGGGGCGAACCTCAGGGAGGCGCAGATGGAAGGGGCGATCCTCTGGATAGCGCAGATGGAAGGGGCGGACTTCAGCGGGGCGCAGATGGAGGGGGCGAACCTCTCGTGGGCGCAGATGGAGGGGGCGGACCTTTCGTGGGCGCAGATGGAGGGGGCGAACCTCAGGGGGGCGCAGATGGAAGGGGCGGACTTCAGCTGGGCGCAGATGGACGGGGCGAATCTCAGAGAGGCGCAGATGGAAGGGGCGATCCTCTGGATAGCGCAGATGGAAGGGGCGATCCTCAGGGGGGCGCAGATGGAAGGGGCGAACCTCAGAGAGGCGCAGATGGACGGGGCGGACCTCAGACGGGCCAATCTGAAATTCGCATCCTGGGCGGGTGCCCATGTGCGCTCACCCGCCCAGGATGCCGATTTTCGCGGCGGTCGAGGTATCGCCCAAGAGCAACTCGATCAAATGATCGGCAATGCAGGCACGCTCCTGCCGATCTCCGTTCCGCCCCATAGCATCCCCTCCTGCTGGCCCGAACTGCCCGCCTCCGTCGAAGCTATGATCCCGCGAATTTTCGAAGTCCAGATTGGCGGAATTTCCGAAGAAGACATGCGCGCCGAATTTCTCTGCCCCGCGGGCGAAGCGCCGCAGCGCACCGGCACGCCCTGCGCGCTCGATCTCACCCGCGAGGAATGCCTCGATCCGAGGCTCAACCCCCATCACCCGGTGGCCATAGGCCCGCGGCCTCAGATGGCCGAGGGCCAGTGATACTGATAGGTTAACACCCAATACCCGACCGAAACCCTATGCATATTCAATATGCATGGAATATGCATGAAACCTGCATGGGGTTTTTCCGGGTGTCCGGAGGTTAATCCCGCGGAATCAGCCGCAGCCCGAGCTCGCGAAGCTGCTCGTTCGCCGGCTCGCTCGGAGCCCCCATCATCAGGTCCTCGGCCCGCTGGTTCATCGGGAACATGATGACTTCACGGATGTTTTCGGCCCCGGCAAGCAGCATCACGATCCGGTCCACGCCCGGCGCGATGCCCGCGTGCGGCGGCGCGCCATACTTGAATGCGCTCAGCATTCCGCCGAAATGCCCGTCCACGAACTCGCGGTCATGGCCGACGATCTCGAACGCCTTGTACATGATCTCCGGCTTGTGGTTTCGCACCGCACCCGAGCTCAATTCCACGCCGTTGCAGACGATATCATACTGATATCCAAGGATATCCAGCGGGTCCTTCGTCTCCAGCGCCTCGAGCCCGCCCTGCGGCATCGAGAACGGGTTGTGGCTGAAATCGAGCGCGCCGGTCTCCTCGTCCTTCTCGTACATCGGGAAATCGACGATCCAGCAGAAGGCGTAGCGGTTCTCGTCCGTCAGCCCCAGTTCCGTGCCGATCTGCACGCGCGCCTTCGCCGCCACCGGCTCGAACTGCGCCGGCCGGCCCGCGAGGAAGAACACCGCGTCGCCCTCGCCGAGACCCATCTGCTGGCGGATCGC
The DNA here is from genome assembly GCF_049800915.1 of Amaricoccus macauensis. Taxonomy (GTDB): domain Bacteria; phylum Pseudomonadota; class Alphaproteobacteria; order Rhodobacterales; family Rhodobacteraceae; genus Amaricoccus; species Amaricoccus macauensis_A. The sequence goes on along the minus strand of NZ_JBNAFY010000002.1, from coordinate 224,223 downwards.
TTCCGTCCGCTCCGGCCCGATGTTCTTCGCAACGGGACCTACCCCTACGACTTTGGTAGAGAATTCGTAGCCTTCGATTGGTGAGGGAGGCGTAGGAGCTTTGCCTTGTCTCCTTGCGGTATGATATCGGGCTGCCTCGTCGTTCGCGGTCTTGATACGAGGATCATCACCAACCATTGTCGTTGGCCAACCTTCAGCCTGCCATGCGATATACCCCATCCCCGGCAGTCCCTCGCCCTGCGCGAAGGCGTTCATCCGGTCGCAGAACTTCCGGCTGCCGCCCTTCGGTGCCGGGATCGCGCGCACTTCCGTGCCATCCTTCTCCAGCAGCGAGGCGAAGATCTTGAAGCCCGACCCGGCGAAATGCTCGGAAACCACCTGCATCTTCAGCGGGTTGCGAAGGTCCGGCTTGTCGCAGCCATACCAGAGCATCGAATCGCGATAGGCGATCTTCGGGAACTCCTGGTCCACCGGCCAGCCACCGCCAAGCTCCTCGAACACGCCGCGCATCACCGGCTCGATCACCCCGAAGACATCCTCCTGGGTCGCGAAGCTCATCTCCATGTCGAGCTGGTAGAACTCACCGGGCGAGCGGTCGGCGCGCGGGTCCTCGTCGCGGAAACAGGGCGCAATCTGGAAATAGCGGTCGAACCCCGCCACCATGATCAGCTGCTTGAACTGCTGCGGCGCCTGGGGCAGCGCGTAGAACTTGCCCGGATGCAGCCGCGACGGCACCAGGAAGTCTCGCGCGCCCTCGGGGCTGGAGGCCGTCAGGATCGGCGTCTGGAACTCGGTGAACCCGGCGTCGATCATGCTCGTGCGCAGTTTGGTGATCACCTTCGAGCGCAGCATGATGTTTTCGTGCAGGCTTTCGCGGCGCAGGTCGAGGAAGCGATACTTGAGCCGGGTTTCCTCGGGGTATTCCACATCGCCGAAAACCGGCAGCGGAAGCTCCTCGGCCGCACCGAGAACCTCGAGGTCCTGCACGAAGACCTCGATCTCGCCGGTCGGCAGCTTCGGGTTCACCAGTTCCGGCGCGCGCGCCTTCACGACGCCATCGATCCGGATCACCCACTCGGAGCGCACCTTCTCCACGTCCTTGAATGCCGGGCTGTCGCTGTCGGCCAGCACCTGGGTCATGCCGTAGTGGTCGCGCAGGTCGATGAACAGCACGCCGCCATGATCTCGCACCCGATGAACCCAGCCCGAAAGGCGGACCGTTTCGCCAACATTGGCGGATGTAAGCGCGGCACAGGTGTGGCTGCGATAGGCGTGCATGAAGAACCTCGAGCTTCCGGGGCGCGGGCATCCCGCGGGCGTGCGCCCTTATACGCAAGACATTGCAGGGCGCAAGGCCGGAGCCGGCCCCCGCGACCACCCCGAACCCGGCCCGGGCCCGCGGATCCGACCCATTGCTCCTGCACGGGTTTTTCGCCGTTTGCACCGGGATCTGCCGATTTCACGGGCAAATAGGGTCAAAAATCGCGTGTTTCGGGCCGATCCCTTGGACGAGACCGGTTCGTTCCCTAAATTCCGAGAGAGGAGCCGAGTGATGTAAACCATGCTGGAAAACGTCCTTGTCAGAATCCTGAACCGAACCTTCGAGATCGGCACCCTGATGGTGACCTTTCCGTCCGGGCGCCGCGAAACCTTCGGTGATGACACCGACCCGCGCGTCCACCTCCATGTGAAGGACCGGGGCGCCCTGCGCACCATCGCGCTCGATCCGGGCCTCGGCGTGCCGGAAATGTACATGGAAGGCCGCCTCGATCTCCTGTCGGGCGACGTCTACGATCTGATCCTGATGGCGAAACGCAATGGCGGGACACTGCGGTTCTCTCCGCTCGACATGCTGCGTCACGGCTGGCGCACGGTCCGCGAAAACCCCTACTTCAAGGCGGTGAACCCGGTGCGGGCCCGCGCCAATGTGGCACATCACTACGATCTCGACGAAAAGCTCTACCGGCTCTTTCTCGATCCGGACATGCAGTATTCCTGCGCCTGGTTCGAGCGTCCCGGCCAGTCACTCGAAGCCGCGCAACTGGCCAAGAAGCGCCTGATCGCCGCGAAGCTCTGCCTGCGACCGGGCGCGGAAGTGCTCGACATCGGCTGCGGCTGGGGCGGCATGGCGCTCTATCTCGCCCGTGTCTGCGACGTGAAGGTGACAGGTGTGACTCTGAGCGAGGAACAGCTTCGCGTGGCGCAACAGCGGGCCGAGGAGGCTGGCCTCGGGGACCGCGTCGAGTTCCGCCTCCAGGACTACCGCCAGATCGAGGAAACCTTCGACAATATCGTCTCCGTCGGCATGTTCGAGCATGTGGGCGCCCGGCAGTATCCGACCTTCTTCGAGACGGCCGCGCGTCTCCTGCGCCCCCATGGCGTGATGCTGCTGCATTCCATGGGTCAGAAATTCGCCTGGCCCTACAACCATCCCTTCGTCGAGAAATACATCTTCCCCGACGGCTATATCCCGGCGATGTCCGAAGTGCTGCCCTCGGTCGAAGCCTCCGGCCTCATGATCCGCGACACCGAGATCCTCGCGCTGCACTACGCGGAGACGACCAGACACTGGCGCCGGCGGTTCCACGACCGGCGCGCGGAGGTGCTGGAGCTCTACGACGAGGCGTTCTTCCGCATGTGGGACTTCTACCTCGCGGGCGCCGAGGCCTCCTTCCGGCAGGACGCGATGCACGTCTTCCACCTCCAACTCGCGCACAACCAGGCCTGCGTGCCGCTCACCCGCGACTATATCCGCCCGGCGATGGATCGGCTGATCGAGGCGGAGCGCGCCATCCCGGACTATGCGGCGCTCCACGACCGGCCCTCCGCCGGTGCCGCCCGCGCCTAGGCACAGGCCCGCCCTCGATCCTTCACTGCCGCCCGCGCGCGTCATTCCCCGACATGACGACGGATCTTTCGTTTCATTTCGTTTTATCACCGATCAATCACCTGAACTCACGGTTGCTTGAGTGCTGAAATGAATTGGCCCGAGACGGCGAACTCTTTCCCGAGTGACAGCAACAAGGTGCTGCGGCGCAAGAAAAAACGCCAAGGAACCAGAGAGTTGCGGTCCACATGACAAACGGAAAGGAACTTTAGCAATGAAACGTACCTCAATCGCCGCTTTCGCCGCAGCCTTCATCACCGCACCGGCCATCGCATCTGCCGACACCACCGCCCACGGTCCCACCCAGTTCGCCACGAGCGTCCAGAACCAGCTGATCCGTCATGGTTTTCATCACGTTGATGCAAGCGACCTGACCACAAACCAGCTCGCCCACATCCACTCCGCACTCAGCTCCGAGAGCGTGAAGCTCTCCGACCAGATCCGCCAGGTCAACCGCATCGTCGAGCGCGGCTGATCTCTGCACATACGAAATCATACGAACTTAAACGAAAAGGAACATCCCATGAAAACCGTCGCATTCGCAGCCCTCGCCGCCGCTTTCCTCGCCGCACCGCTCGCAGCCTCCGCCAGCCAGTTCGAAACCAGCGTCCAGAACCAGCTCACCCGCAACGGCTTCGACACCGTCGAGGCAGGCGACCTGACCACCAACCAGCTCGCCCGCATCCACGCGGCCTTCTCCTCGCCCGATTCCTCGAAGAACGACACGGCCCGCAACGTGCAGCGGATCATCGACCGCGGCTGACCCTCCCCGGCCGGCCAGCCCCGCTGCCACCGTGTCGCGGGGCACCGGCCACCCCTTCCCACTCCCTGAAACAGACACGGCACCGACCGTGAGACCCGCCATGTGCAGCAGCGCATGACGCCGGCTTCTCTCGGCCAGACAACACCCGATCGAAAGGACATCTCTCATGAAAACCGTCGCATTCGCAGCCCTCGCCGCCGCTTTCCTCGCCGCACCGCTCGCAGCCTCCGCCAGCCAGTTCGAAACCAGCGTCCAGAACCAGCTCACCCGCAACGGCTTCGACACCGTCGAGGCAGGCGACCTGACCACCAACCAGCTCGCCCGCATCCACGCGGCCTTCTCCTCGCCCGATTCCTCGAAGAACGACACGGCCCGCAATGTGCAGCGGATCATCGACCGCGGCTGATCCTTTCCTGGCAGCCTGCCCCGCGGCCACCGCGTCGCGGGGCAGGCACCCCCTATCACGGCCCCGAAATCGCGCCGTGATAGAAGAAGAACCCAAGACCCACAGTAAAGACGACCATGCCGAGCAAAGCATGGAGCAGGATCGCCGCCACCATTCCGCCGTGATGCAGATAGGCCCGCGCGAAGATGATCCCGCCCGCAGTCGAAAGCCCAAGCGCCATCCAGTTCCAGTAGGCGAGGTGGGCCAACCCGAACACGCCCGCGTTCACCGCAACCGCCAGCCATTCGCGCCCGAAGAGCCCGCCATAGCGGCGGAAGAAGAGCTGCCGGAAGAAGATCTCCTGCGGCAGCGCCGACACGATCGGGTAAAGCAGCATGATAAGGAGCCACAGCCCCGTCATCTGTTGCGGCAGGAAGAAGATCATTCCGGGCACGAACCACCAGGCAATGAGCAGCAGCGCCACTGCGCCACCCCCGAGCGACAGCCAGAGGAAGCGCGCATCGAGATCGCGCCAGCCGCTCCAGATCTCCGACCGGCGGACCCCCGGCGTGATCGCGAGAAACACCAGCCCCACGGCAAAGACCGCGAAGAACGCCAGCGGCATCCGGTCCGCGGGCAGCGCAATTGCCACCCAGAGCGGGACTGCTACGAACAGGGCCGTGAATTCGACCAGAAGCCGCGCCTTGCGGTTAACCATTCCGAATGCCTCCACACCGGCCCTCTCCGGCCATCGCACAGGGCATTTATTGCGCACCGCGTCAAAAACCACGCAGCTTCTCTGCCTCCTCGCGGGGATATTATCTTGCACCCCCCGGCCCGCTCTCTATAACCACGTCGATTTCCGAAGTCTGGGACGAATCTGTCCCCCCGTTGTCATGCGCGACGGGCAGCCGTGACGGGGCCGCAATGCCGAAGAGAGAAGACATCCGCTCCATCCTCATCATCGGGGCGGGGCCCATCGTCATCGGTCAGGCCTGCGAGTTTGACTATTCCGGCGCCCAGGCCTGCAAGGCGCTGCGCGAGGAAGGCTACCGGGTCATCCTGGTCAACTCGAACCCCGCCACGATCATGACCGACCCTGAAATGGCGGACGCGACCTACATCGAGCCGATCACGCCCGAGGTCGTCGCGAAGATCATCGAGAAGGAACGCCCCGACGCGCTCCTGCCCACCATGGGCGGCCAGACCGGCCTCAACACCGCGCTGAAGCTCGCCGACATGGGCGTGCTCGAGAAATTCGACGTCGAGCTGATCGGCGCCAAGCGCGAAGCCATCGAGATGGCCGAGGACCGCGCCCTCTTCCGCGAGGCCATGGACCGGATCGGGCTCGAGAACCCCAAGGCCACCATCGCCAAGACCATCGAGGAAGCGATGGACGCGATCGAACACGTGGGTCTTCCGGCCATCATCCGCCCCGCCTTCACCCTCGGCGGAACGGGGGGCGGCGTGGCCTACAACCGCGAAGACTACGAGCACATCTGCAAGACCGGCCTCGACGCCTCCCCCGTCTCCCAGATCCTCATCGACGAGAGCCTGCTGGGATGGAAGGAATTCGAGATGGAAGTCGTCCGCGACAAGGCGGACAACTGCATCATCATCTGCTCCATCGAGAACGTCGATCCGATGGGCGTGCATACCGGCGATTCGATCACCGTGGCGCCGGCGCTCACGCTCACGGACAAGGAATACCAGATGATGCGCAACGCCTCGATCGCGGTGCTGCGCGAGATCGGGGTGGAAACCGGCGGCTCCAACGTGCAGTTCGCGGTCCAGCCCGAGACGGGCCGGCTCGTCGTCATCGAGATGAACCCGCGCGTCTCCCGTTCCTCCGCGCTCGCCTCCAAGGCCACCGGCTTCCCGATCGCCAAGGTCGCGGCCAAGCTCGCCGTGGGCTACACGCTCGACGAACTGGACAACGACATCACGCAGGTCACGCCCGCGAGCTTCGAGCCGACAATCGACTACGTGGTCACCAAGATCCCGCGCTTCGCCTTCGAGAAATTCCCCGGCTCCGAGCCCGTGCTCACCACGGCGATGAAATCCGTGGGCGAGGCTATGGCCATCGGCCGCACCTTCCACGAAAGCGTCCAGAAGACCCTCTGCTCCCTCGAAACAGGCCTCACCGGCTTCGACGAGATAGAGATCGAAGGCGCGGGCGACGGCGTGCCGACCGCGGAACTCAAGGCCGCGGTCACAAAGGCGCTCTCCGTGCGCACCCCCGACCGGCTGCGCGTCGCGGCCCAGGCCATGCGCCACGGCCTCACCGACGACGAGATCAACGGCGTCACCGGCTTCGATCCGTGGTTCCTCGCCCGCATTCGCGAAATCGTCGAGGAAGAGGCCCGCCTGCGGCGCGACGGCCTGCCCCGCTCCGCCCCCGAGCTGCGCCGGCTGAAGATGATGGGCTTCTCGGATGCCCGCCTCGCCACGCTCACCGCCCGCACCGAGACATCGGTGCGCGCCGAGCGCCAGCGGTTCAACGTCCGCTCGGTCTTCAAGCGGATCGACACCTGCGCCGCCGAGTTCGAGGCCCAGACGCCTTACATGTATTCGACCTACGAGGCCGATGCGATGGGGATGACCGAATGCGAGGCCCGCCCGTCGGATCGCAAGAAGGTCGTGATCCTCGGCGGCGGCCCGAACCGGATCGGCCAGGGCATCGAGTTCGACTACTGCTGCTGTCATGCCTGTTTCTCGCTCGCCGATGCGGGCTACGAGACCATCATGATCAACTGCAACCCGGAGACGGTCTCGACCGACTACGACACCTCCGACCGGCTCTACTTCGAACCGCTCACCCTCGAGCACGTGCTCGAAGTGCTCCGCGTCGAGCAGGATGCGGGCACGCTCAAGGGCGTGATCGTGCAGTTCGGCGGCCAGACGCCGCTGAAGCTCGCCAATGCCCTCCATGATGCTGGCATCCCGATCCTCGGCACCGACCCCGACGCGATCGACCTTGCCGAAGATCGCGAGCGGTTCCAGCAGCTTCTCAACAAGCTCGAGCTGAAGCAGCCCGCCAACGGCCTTGCCACCTCCAAGAAGGAAGCCGAGGCGGTCGCCGCCCAGATCGGCTACCCGCTGGTGATCCGGCCGTCCTACGTGCTCGGCGGTCGCGCCATGGAAATTGTGCGCGACGACGCCCACCTTCAGCGCTACATCAACGAGGCGGTGAAGGTCTCGGGCAACGATCCGGTGCTGCTCGACAGCTATCTCACCGGCGCGGTCGAGGTCGATGTGGATGCGATCTCGGACGGCACGAACGTTCATGTCGCAGGCGTGATGGAGCATATCGAGGAAGCGGGCGTGCATTCCGGCGACAGCGCCTGCGCCCTTCCGCCCTATTCGCTCTCGCCCGAAATGGTCGCGGAGCTGAAGGTCCAGACCCGCAAGCTCGCGCTCGGCCTTAACGTGGTCGGCCTGATGAACGTGCAGTTCGCGATCAAGGACGGCGAGATCTTCGTGCTCGAAGTGAACCCGCGCGCCTCGCGCACCGTGCCCTTCGTCGCCAAGGCCGTGGGCTCGCCCATCGCGGGCATCGCCGCGCGCGTCATGGCGGGCGAGAAGCTCGACGCCTTCACCCTCAAGGCCCCCGAGACCAAGCATATCGCCGTCAAGGAAGCCGTCCTGCCCTTCAGCCGCTTTCCGGGCGTCGACACGATCCTCGGCCCCGAAATGCGCTCGACCGGCGAGGTCATGGGTCTCGACAAGACCTTCTCGCGCGCCTTCCTCAAGGCCCAGATCGGCGCCGGCACCACCCTGCCCACCGAAGGCACCGTCTTTATCTCCGTGAAGGACAGCGACAAGAACGGTCTCATCATCGAGGCCGCGCAGATCATGTCCCGCCTCGGTTTCGAGATCGTGGCCACCGGCGGCACGGCGGCATTCCTCACCGAAAACGGCATCCCGGCGAAGAAGATCAACAAGGTCTATGAAGGCCGTCCGCACATCGTCGACCGGATCAAGGATGGCGGCGTTCAGGTGGTGTTCAACACCACCGAAGGCGCGCAGTCGGTTTCCGACAGCCGCGAGATCCGTGCGCTCGCGCTCTCGGGCAAGATCCCCTACTACACCACCGCCGCCGGCTCCCGCGCTGCTGCACTCGCGATGCAGAACCGGCTCGAAGGCGATCTCGAGGTCATGGCGATCCAGGAACTGGCGGGGTCCTGATCCCGAGGCGAATGGCAGTTACGAGCCGATCTGGCCATCGGTGCTGGGAAACAATGGCACGGGACAAGCCGGAGGCGCCGTGCCTGCGTCGGCCCGCCCGGACGGGCTGGCGCGTCCTCGATGAAGGGGCATACCGCCGGTCTAGGCAGTATCGTCGCCGTAAACCGCGCCAAACAGGCCGTGCTGCGCCACCCCCCGGTCCGCCGCCGGCCCGGCCTCGAAAACAGCAGCATTGTCACGGCAAAGCCGTGTATGCTGCGCGACGTGCGGACAGGCGAACCAGAAAAACCCGTTTTATTCCAAGGCGCATGGGCAAGCTCCTGCTCACTTCATGCTGTCAATACTTGGACTATATAAAATTCGACCCATCTCGATCCCTTCGTTCAACAACCGATGGGACCGAAATGCAGAAACGACTTCTCCTGATTGCCTCCGCCCTCGCAGCCTCAACCGTCCTGCCTGCCTCTCGCGCGGCAGCCGATAGCGAAACCGCAGAATCCTGTCTTGCGGAAGCCATCTATTTCGAGGCCCGCGGTGAGAGCAGAACCAGCCGGGAAGCCGTTGCGCATGTGATCGTCAATCGTGCCGAAAGCGAGGATTTTCCGGATACGATCTGCGGTGTCGTCAACCAGGGCTGCCAGTTCTCCTACAACTGCGATGGCCTTCCCGAAACGCTGACACACCGGGAAAGCCGCGAGGCCGCCTTCGAATTGGCCGAGAATGTCCTCGACGGATCGACCGAGGACCCGACCGGCGGTGCGCTGTTCTATCATGGCTCGCACATGACCCCCTACTGGGCCGCCGCATTCGAGACGACCGGGATCGTGGGCGCGCATACGTTCTACCGCTGAGCAGGCAGCAGCACACGGCGCAACGTCCAGTCCGGGGCGATCTCGCGCAACAGGCACGTCACCCGCCTATCCTGTCCGGTTTTGCCGAATCCACGGAAAGCCCGGCAAATTAACCGGACGGTTACGCATGCGGGAATTTATCACGATGCAATCTGCATGAAATATGCATGAAATGTGCATTCGGCCCGAGCGGCACCGAATCGCTCTCGCCCCTTTCCTGCAAGGCCGAAGCCACTTCCCGCCCCGGCAAGCGCCAAGGCCGTTAACCCGGCCTTAACCTCAGCAGTTCGGCACATTCACTGCCAACCCGCCGAGCGAGGTTTCCTTGTAGCGCTCGTCCATGTCGTGCCCGGTCTGGCGCATCGTCTCGATGCAGGCATCCAGGCTCACCAGGTGCCAGCCATCGCCCCGAAGCGCGAGCGAAGCCGCCGAAACCGCCTTGATCGCCCCCAGGCCATTTCGCTCGATGCAGGGCGCCTGCACCAGCCCCTTGATCGGATCGCAGGTCATGCCGAGGTGATGCTCGAGCGCAATCTCGGCCGCATTCTCGATCTGCGCCGGCGTCCCGCCCAGCACCGCGGCCAGCCCCGCCGCCGCCATCGCCGCCGCCGAGCCCACCTCGCCCTGGCAGCCCACTTCCGCCCCCGAGATCGACGCGTTATGCTTGATGATCCCGCCCACCGCCGCCGCGGTCAGAAGGAATTCGGGCACCCGCGATGCGGTGGCCCCCGGCACATGATCGAGCCAGTATCGGATGGTCGCTGGCACCACGCCCGCCGCCCCGTTCGTGGGTGCCGTCACCACCCGCCCCCCGGCGGCATTTTCCTCATTCACTGCAATGGCATAGACCGAAATCCAGTCGTTGATGCTGTGCGGCGGCGCGAGGTTCACGCCCCGCTCCGAAAGCAGGTGATTGTGGATACCCCGCGCCCGCCTCGGCAAGTTCAACCCACCCGGCAGCTTGCCGTCGCGGGCAAGGCCCGCGTCGATGCATTCCGTCATCACCGACCAGATGCGCTTCAGCCCTTCGTCAAGCGCGCCGGGGGAGATCCGCGCCAGCTCGTTCGCGCGCTTCATCCCGGCAATGCTCTTGCCGCTCTTCTCCGCCATGGCGAGCATCTCGGCCGCGGTGTGAAACGGATACGGCACCGGGCTTGCATCCTCGCCGACGGGCGGATGCGCCAGTTCCCCCTCGGTCAGCACGAAGCCGCCACCCACCGAGTAATAGGTCTCGCTCAGCGCCAGGTTGTCATCCGCATCCCAGGCCAGCAGCGTCATGCCATTCGCGTGACCCGGCAATGGCTTGTCGTAGTCGAACACCAGATCGCGGTTGGGCTCGAACGCCATTTCCGGCAGGTCCGGGGGCGCGATCCGGCCGGTCTTCTCGATCTGCGCCAGAACCGCCTCCGCGCGCTCCGGCTCGTATGTCTCCGGCGTGAACCCGGCGAGACCGAGGATGACGGCCCGGTCGGTCGCATGGCCCTTACCCGTGAAGGCGAGCGAGCCGTGCAACCGGCATCCCAACCGCGCGGCAGGCCCCGCGCCGGGGATCGGATCCATTCCGCCCCGAAGCCCCTCAAGAAACCGCGCACCGGCCACCATCGGGCCCATGGTGTGGCTCGATGACGGACCGATCCCGACCTTGAAGATCTCGAACACACTGAGAAACATGAGCTGGCTCGCGAAACTGATCCCTGCCCCAGCCTAGCCGCGCCCCTGCGCCATGTGCATGGCTGATAACGACACCCGCCATAGCTGGCGCGGCGCGCGCCCGAATGCGCCTTCCGGTTGCCGCCCAATGCCCCTATAACCCGGGTAGCCAGCGAAATTCGCCCCATTTCCGCCGCAAACAGCATGGCGCAGGAGACGGGAAAGCGGTTCCGCTGGGACGGGCCAGACGCCCGGACTTTGGGAAGTGAGGAGGTTCAATGACGAAAAGAGTTCAACCAGCCGATTCGTCCTCGCTCTCGCCTGCGGACAAGGCCAAGCGGGCCGCCGCGGAGAAGGCGCTGGATTTCGTCGAATCCGGGATGACACTCGGCCTCGGCACCGGCTCCACGGCCGCCTGGTTCGTCCGGCTGCTCTCCGAGCGCATCCGGGATACGGATCTGGCCGTCACGGGTGTCGCGACATCGAACACCACCATGTGGCTCGCCCGGGAACTTGGCGTTCCGCTTCGGGAGATCGACGCCTGCGGCACGATCGACCTCACGGTGGATGGCGCCGACGAGTTCGACGTTGGCCTCAACCTCATCAAGGGCGGCGGCGCTGCGCTTCTGCAGGAAAAGATCGTCGCCACCTCAAGCGAGCGGATGGTGGTGATCGCCGACCGCGGCAAGCAGGTCCAGCACCTCGGCGCCTTCCCCCTTCCGGTCGAAGTGGTGAAGTTCGGCAATGGACGCACGAAAACGGCTATCGAGGAGGCGCTCGAGGGCGCGGACGTGGATGGGCGCGAGGTCATCCTGCGCGAGACCTCGGACCATGCCCTGGTCACCGACGGCGGTCACTACATCCTCGATCTGCACCTGAAGCGCATCGGCGATCCGGCCGATCTGGCCAACAGGCTGTCGCATATTCCGGGTGTGGTCGATCACGGTTTGTTCATTGGCATCGCAGATGCCGTGATCGTCGGCGAGGAAAGCGGGGAGTGCGAGTTGATCGAGCGGTCCAAGATATTAGATCTGGCGGAACAAATGCGAAATGAGGACGCCTAACCCAGCATGACGAGGCTGAATTGATGAGCGAATTCGATCTCGACCTGTTCGTGATCGGCGGCGGGTCGGGCGGCGTTCGCGCGGCGAGGATTGCCGCTCAGACCGGTGCAAAGGTGGGTCTTGCCGAGGAATATCGTTTCGGTGGCACCTGCGTGATCCGGGGGTGCGTCCCCAAGAAACTGATGGTCTACGCGTCGAGCTTTTCCGATGCATTCGACGACGCCGAAGGCTTCGGATGGAGCGTTGGGGCAACGAGTTTCGATTGGTGGAAGCTGATCGCGGCCAAGGATACCGAGATTTCCCGGCTCGAGAACATCTATCTGACCAATCTCCGCAAGGCAGGCGTGCATGTCTTCACGTCGCGCGCCAGGCTGACGGACGCGCACACCGTGGAGCTTGTGAATGGGAAGAGCTTCCGCGCGAAGCACATCCTGATTGCCACCGGGGGCACGCCATTCGTCCCGGACATCCCCGGAGCGGAGCTCGGGATCACCTCCAACGAAATCTTCGACCTAAAGGAACAGCCGCGCCGGATCATGATTGTGGGTGGCGGGTATATCGCCTGCGAATTCGCCTGCATCATGAACGGTCTCGGCAGCCATGTGACCCAAGCCTACCGCGGCACCCAGATCCTGCGCGGTTTCGATGACGACGTGCGTGACCATGTGGCCGACGCCATGCGCGAGCGCGGCGTGGAAATCATGCTGGCGCATGAACCGGCCTCCATCACCAAGGAAGCCGACGGGCTGCATGTCACCCTGAAGAACAACGATCTGTCGATCGTGGATCAGGTGCTTTTCGCCACGGGCCGTCACGCAAATACACGGGGTCTCGGTCTCGAGGAGGCGGGCGTGAAGCTCAAGCCGAACGGCGCGATCGCGGTGGACGAATGGTCGCAGACCAGCGTGCCATCGATCTATGCCGTGGGCGACGTGACCGACCGTGTGGCGCTGACCCCGGTTGCAATCCGGGAAGGACACGCCTTTGCCGACACGGTGTTCGGTGGAACACCACGCAAGGCCGATCATGAGCTGATTCCGACGGCGGTCTTTACCCAGCCCGAAATCGGGACGGTTGGCATGAGCGAGGCGGAGGCCCGCGAAACCGGCGAGATCGAGATCTATCGCTCGACTTTCCGCCCGATGCTCAACACGCTTGGTGGGCGCGATGAGAAGATGCTCCTGAAGCTGATCGTGGCGAAGGACAGCAGGAAGGTTCTTGGCTGTCATATCGTCGGTCACGGTGCGGGCGAAATGGCCCAGCTTGTCGCCATCCCGATGCGGATGGGGGCAACCAAGGAAGACTTCGACAATACCATGGCCGTGCACCCCACGGCTGCGGAAGAACTGGTAACAATGCGAACACCTGTCGAATAACGGATTGATTTTGCCCGTTCGGGTGGCAAATTGCCGCTCACACGGGCGCGGGTGAAGCGCAAAACGACGATCAACGGAGAGGAGCCGAGCGGCGCATGCCTTACAGCAACAACGGCGGACCTTGGGGAAGCGGCAAGAAGGGCGGCGGATCCCAGGGCGGAGGCGGCAAGGGGCCGTGGGGCGGCGGAAGCGGCGGCGGCAATCGCGGTGGCGGAAGCGGCGGCGGTGGCGGTGGACAGGGCGGCGGCCAGCCACCTGTCCCGGATATCGACGAGATCGTTCGCAAGGGTCAGGAACAGCTCAAGGTTCTGATGGGCGGACGCTCGGGCGGAGGCGGTGGCCGGGGCCCCGGCGGAGGGGGCGGCCCGAGTGCCGGCATCCCGAAACGCGCCATCGTTCTGATCCTTGTCGTGATCTTCGGCCTCTGGCTGGTGAAATCTTTCTACCGGGTCCAGGACTTCGAACGCTCGGTCGAACTGACACTGGGCGAATGCCGCGGTGACTGCGTCGGCGGCCCCGGTCTCAACTTTGCGCCCTGGCCGATCGTGACCTACGAAATCATCCCGGCCTTCCGCGAGCAGACCGTCGAGATCGGCTCCGGAACCGTTCGCGGCGCCAGCGCCGGCCTGATGCTGACAGGCGACGAGAACATCGTCGACATCAACTTCGAGGTGGTCTGGAACGTGCGCGACCCGGCACAGTTCATCTTCAATCTCTCGAACCCGGTCTCGACCATCGAGGCGGTGGCGGAATCGGCCATGCGTGAGGTTGTCGCCCGGTCCGAACTGGCTCCGATCCTCAACCGCGACCGCGGGATCATCAGCCAGGAAGTCCAGGAACTTATACAGGCAACGCTCGACGAATACGGCTCCGGCGTGAATATCGTCCGCCTCAACTTCGACAAGGCCGACCCGCCCGAGCAGGTCATCGACGCCTTCCGCGAAGTGCAGGCAGCCCGCCAGGAACGTTCGACCCTCCAGAACCGCGCCGATGCATATGCCAACGAGCGCCTCGCCGGTGCGCGTGGTCAGGCCGCGCAGATCCTGCAGGAATCCGAAGGCTACCGGGCGCGGGAAGTCAACTCGGCACAGGGTGAGGCGAGCCGCTTCAGCGCCGTGCTCGAGGAATACGTGAAAGCGCCTGATGTCACCCGGCAGCGGCTCTATCTCGAAACCATGGAAGGGGTGCTTGGCGGCGTGCAGATGTTCCTCGTGGATACGCCTTCCGGCAATTCGCAGGGTGTCGTTCCCTATCTTCCGCTGAACGAGTTGCAACGCGGCGCAACCGTCAGCTCCAACACCGGGGAGACCAACTGATGCGCAAGCTCCCAATCATCGCAATTGCCCTCGCGGTCATCGTCTTCCTTCTGGCCAATTCGCTCTTCATCGTCGACGAACGTCAGAAGGCCATGGTGCTCCAGTTCGGCCAGGTCCGCTCGGTCAAGGAAGAGCCCGGCCTCGCCTTCAAGGTTCCGTTCATCCAGAACGTCGTCTTCTATGACGCGCGTATCCAGGGCCTCGAGACGCAGGCACTCGAAGTCACGCCTCTCGACGACCGCCGCCTGATCGTGGACGCCTTCGCACGTTGGCGCATCCAGGATGTCGAACAGTTCCGCCGGGCCATCGGTGCCGGTGGCGTCTCCTCCGCCGAGCAGCGGTTGAGCTCGATCCTTCGCGCCAACATCCGTGAAGCACTGGGTGCCGTCCGCTCCGAGGCGGTGCTGTCGCCGGATCGTGTCGGGCTGATGAACCGGATCCGCGATGCCTCCATCGTCGAGGCGCGGGCACTGGGCATCAACATCATCGACGTGCGGCTGAAGCGCGCCGACCTGCCCGAGCAGAACCTCGAAGCTACGTTCCAGAGGATGCAGGCCGAGCGTGAACGCGAAGCGGCAGATGAGCGCGCTCGCGGTAACGAGGCGGCCCAGCGTGTGCGTGCACAGGCCGACAGGACCGCGATCGAGATCGTCTCCGAAGCCGAGCGCGACGCGAACGTGATCCGCGGTGAGGCCGACGCCGAGCGCAACCGGATCCTGGCGGAGGCTTTCTCGGCTGATGAGGAGTTCTTCTCCTTCATCCGCTCGATGGAAGCCTATGGGTCGGCACTTACCAGCGAGAACACCACGCTGATGATCGAACCAGACAGTCGGTTCTTCGACTATCTGGACTCGCCGCAATCCCGGTCGGACACCAGCGCCGCGGAATGATCCGCGACGTGCTCATGGCCTTCGGGCTGGTCGCCATCTTCGAGGGTCTTGCCCTCGCTTTGGCACCGGCCCGGGTCCGCGACATGCTCGAAATGCTCGACAGTCTTTCCATCGGCCAGCGCCGGACCATCGCGCTGGCCGCCATTGCATTCGGAACCGGCATTGTCTGGATCTTCCGCTAGGCCAAACGCCTGACCTTTCAGCATTTGCGCACTCACCTATCCTCACTTCGTGGCATCCGGAGCGCTTCTCTATCGCAACAGGTTGCGATCCGAATCAGCCCGCCATCTGGCTCTCCTTGCGCGCGCCGTTCTTTGCGTCTCGATCACGACAATCTTGCAATGGCCGCAGTCCGACGCCGTCCGGGAGATCATGCGTGCAGTTTCCGCAGTCAGCCGTCGCACTGGTGGGGCTGGAGCTGTGTCACGCGCGCATCTGGCGTGCGATGGCGCTGATCGGCACGGCCTCATTGGCGTTTTACGTGAGCCACCCGATCTTCTCCGAAATTGCCAGAGACGGCCTTGCTGCGCTCGGGGCTACGGTTTGACCCTTCAGATAACCATCGTCGCGCTGGCCGGGATTATCGCGCCGCTAATCTGCTATTGCTGGGCAAAACGGCTGGGCTGCCTGAAGCTTGTCGGCCTCTGAACACGACGCATCAATCCGCGCAATGAAACGCTGCAGATGCATAGTGATTGATTGTTCTGGAAAAGAACGCTTCTCTTTCCGAAGCGGCGCGGTAAATCTGCCAGAATTTACCGCCTATGTTTATTGGAGCGGGCGATGGGATTCGAACCCACGACCCCAACCTTGGCAAGGTTGTGCTCTACCCCTGAGCTACACCCGCGTTCCGTGGAGCGGTGTATAACCAAAAGCCGAGAGGGGACACAAGAGCGAAAAACACCATAAACCACGTTTCTCTGCATGTTTTTTTGCCCCCTCGCCGCACGTCCATGCAGCTCGCGATTTCAGGCTGAATGCCCGGCGATCACGGCAGTCAAACGCCACACATCTTCCCGTCTGACCGGCCAGCAAGGGGCGCATCCAATTCACTGGCAGGTTGCAAGTCTCCTGCTTTACTTTTAACAAAAACAACCTATGATTGTATTTATGTTGAGAGGGCGATGATAATGGTCAGTCGAAGCAGCCAGACAGTCTCTGCACTTCTGCGCTTCGCGGCGTCGCGGCTCGATGTAACGGCAATCGGAACATTCCTGGTCGAGGATGGCAAGGCCACATTCTGGGACGGCACGGATGCCTTCCGGCACCAGTGGGCCCGCCGCAACGATACGTCCTCCGACGACATCACACATCTGCCCGCTTTGCTCACCCACGCCCTGCAAAGTCGGAAAGCCGCACGCATGGATCCTGCGGCATTCGGGCTGGAATGTCCCTATGCTGCGGTCATGCCGGTTCACGCCGGCGGTTCGGCGCGGGCCTTCCTGCTGATTCTCAGTGCAAGACACCGCTGGCTCGGCTCCGGGGCCGCCTCCCCGCTTCAGGACGCCGCAGACATCCTTGCCGAGTTGCTCGGCCACCCCACTGCTCCACTTCTCCCACCTGCCCTGCCTGCCCCACCAGCGATGGAAACACCCGCACCCAAGTCTCCGTCGACCCTCTCCCATTCCGATGCGCTCTGGCTGATCCGCGACATGCGCACGGGCGAAGGCGGCAAGGCCCTGTTGATGCTGGATATTGATCGCTTCCGTTCGCTCAACGAGGCCCTCGGTTCCGCTGCAGGCGATTTCATCCTCTACTGCCTCTATGAGCGCCTCGAAGGTGCGACCGGGCCGGGCGAGGTCATGGCCCGCCTGGGCGGCGATCGCTTCCTCATCCTCACCCGCCGCACCGGGGAGAGCCTGACGCAGTTCGCGGCGCACCTTCTCGAACGCGTCGCGGCCCCGCTTCCGGTCGCGGGTGAGCCGCTGGAGATGCAGGCAACGATCGGCCTCGTGGTCGAGGAACCAGGCGAAAGCACGCCCGCCGCGACCCTTTTCATGCAGGCCGACAAGGCACTGCGGCGCGGAAAGGCCGATGGGGGCAACAGGGTCAGCATCCACGACCCCGAACACGACGCGACGATGCACGATCAAAGCCGGCTCGAGCTCGACCTCGGTGCCGCGATCCGCACCGACCAGCTCCGGCTCGTCTACCAGCCCTACGTCAATCTCGCGGACGGATCTGTCGCCGGCGTCGAGGCACTCCTGCGCTGGCAGCACCCAGGCCGCGGCGAACTTACCCCTTCGAGCTTCATGACGCTCGCTGAAGCCTCGGGCCAGATCCTGCCAATCGGAAGCTGGGTGCTGCGCGAGGCCCTCTGCCGTGCCGCGGAATGGCCCGGCGAAATCGGCCTTTCGGTCAACGTCTCGGCCCTGCAGTTCCAGCAGCCGGATTTCATCAGCCAGATCGACAGCGCCCTGTCCCTGAGCGGCTTCCCGGCCGACCGGCTGGAGATCGAGATCACCGAGACCGTGCTGATGCGTGACGACCCCGAAACGCTCGGCCAGCTCCGAACCCTCATTGCCCGCGGCATCCGGATTGCGCTGGACGATTTCGGCTCCGGCTACAGCGCGCTCTCCTATCTCGCCCGCCTGCCGCATCACAGGATCAAGCTCGACAAGACCTTCGTGGACGATCTCGACAACCCGACCACCAATAAAGTCATCCGGGCAATTGTCTCCTCCGCCCGCACACAAGGGATCGCCGTCACAGCCGAAGGCATCGAAACCGAGGCAAGGCTGGAACAGGTGCGCCGCCTGGGCTTTACCCATGCGCAAGGCTACCTGATCGGCCTGCCACAGGAAAATCCGATGGAGGGCCTGGAAAACGCCAGGTGCCGCGCCTCGGCCTGAACACGCGGGAGGAATTCCCCCTCCGATCCCGTTCACAAGGACTTGACCCAACCTCGAGAGTTGACGATCAGGAGCTGCCCTGCACAGCCATTTCGCCAGCGCGGGCTTTCATTCTCATCCTGCATTCCTCACGAGGTGATCCGTGACGCAAAAGCTAACCGCCGAACTTTTCGGCACCTTCTGGCTGGTTTTCGGAGGCTGCGGCGCCGCAGTCATTTCCGCCGGCTATCCCGAACTGGGCATCGGTTTCGTCGGTGTCGCCTTTGCCTTCGGCCTGACCGTGCTGACGATGGCCTATGCCGTCGGCCCGATCTCCGGCGGGCATTTCAACCCGGCCGTGACGTTCGGTCTGGCCGTCGCGGATCGTTTCGAATGGAGCGAAGTGATTCCCTATTGGATTGCACAGGTGATCGGTGGCCTCCTGGCCGGCGCGCTGCTCTACGTCATTGCCTCCGGCGCGCCCTATGACGCTTCCTTCGGTCCTGAGTGGTCCCCCGGCAGCTTTGCCTCCAATGGCTACGACGATCTCTCGCCGGGAGGCTATGGCTTGATGTCGGCCTTCGCCATCGAAGTCGTCCTCACCGCCTTCTTCGTTGTCGTGATCCTCGGCGCAACCCAGCGCGGCGCTCCGGTGGGCTTTGCCCCCATCGCCATCGGTCTCTGCCTCACGCTGATCCACCTGATCTCGATACCGGTCACCAACACCTCGGTGAACCCGGCACGCTCCACCGCAGTCGTCTTTTTCGCCGAAACGAATGCAATCAGCCAGCTCTGGCTGTTCTGGATTGCCCCGCTGATCGGTGGCGGCCTCGGTGCATTCATCTGGAACACCCTGCTCGACAGCGATTGAGCCTATCTTCTGTGCGGGCGGCTCCCTGCCGCCCGTGCGTCCCCTTGTTCTTCGCCCTTGGCCACCAGCCCGCGCGCGGATACCTTGCGCGCATGAAGGACAATTCTCCCAGATCCGACTCGGATGCCCTCGTCCACGATGCCGAAGGCGGCATGCCAAGGCTCATCGAGATCATGGCGCGCCTGCGAGACCCGGAGGGCGGATGCCCCTGGGACCTGGTGCAGACCTTCGAGACCATCGCTCCCTTCACGATCGAGGAAGCCTATGAGGTGGCAGACGCGATCGAACGCCGCGATCACGGGGACCTGCGCGATGAACTGGGCGATCTGCTTCTCCAGGTCGTCTACCATGCGCGCCTCGCACAGGAGGACGATCACTTCGCCTTCGACGATGTCGTGCGCGCCATATCCGACAAGATGGTGCGCCGGCACCCTCACGTGTTCGGAGATGACAGCCGGGACAAGACACCCGAAGAGCAGACCCGCGACTGGGAAACCATCAAGGCGGGCGAACGCGGTGCGCAGCAAGGCCCCATAAGTGCCCTTGATGGGGTTGCCGCCGGTCTCCCGGCCCTCACCCGGTCGGTGAAACTGCAGAACCGGGCCGCACGGGTGGGCTTCGACTGGCCCGATGCGGGATCGGTTCTGGACAAGATCGCGGAGGAAACCGCCGAACTCGTCGAGGAGCACCGGCGGGGCGATACGGAGAAGGCGTTCGAGGAATATGGCGACCTGATGTTCGTCATGGCCAACCTAGCGCGCCACCTGAAGATCGATCCGGAAGCAGCCCTCCGCGCGGCGAACGCAAAATTCACTCGCCGCTTCCAGGGCATCGAGGCCATGCTCGCGGCGCAAGGCCGCACCCCGACCGACAGCACGCTCGAGGAAATGGATGAACTCTGGAACGCGGTAAAAAAGCGCGAGGGCTAAAGCGGATTTCGGAAAATTTTGCGACCGAATAGCTAAAAGTTTCGGCGCTTCGAGCCGGATCAACACCGAAAATTTTACGCATGTTGCAATGGGCGAGAGCCGGTCGGGCGCGCCTCCCGGCACAAATGATCTTTAATTCAAGGCTTTAATTTATTGACCCTGGATCCCTGCCGCTGAAGGGGCCGCTGTTGCCGCGAAAGACCGGGACCGGGGCCAGGAATGAAAGTCGCAAGCCACGGTTCGAGGTAACGCCACCTTAAGCTTTCCCCCGCAGGTTGGCCTCGCGTCACGTCGACGGGAGGAGAACGGGATGTCAGCCTGGTTTCTTGAGTTTGTCCTGGCGGGCGCAGTTCCGCTGCTTACGGCTGCAGCGTTCAGGAACCGAACAGTCGCACCAAGACTCGTTCCCATACGCATCACTCGAACTCCACCGGTCGGCGTGGCGCACCGTCCACATTCCACACAAGAGAATGTATAGCCACGTCTAAGGACAATCCTGCGCAGTTCAAGGGGAAAAACGCGTCATTCCCCCTTCGCGTGGTTAACATGCGTACAGTTTGCGAGTTTCCGCGCATATGTTTTGACCGGCGTCTTGGTTAATCCCAATTCATTTCTTGCCCTATCCCCGTTGTATCGACACACTTTTGTCATCAACAACCGGGGGACCTTGAATGACCTGCATACTCGTCGGACTGGATGGTTCGGCAGCGAGTGAGCGTGCACTCGCGCATGCGAAGCGGCTCGCCAAGCTGATCGGAGACTGTGAGCTCTCGCTCGCCTTCATCATCGACTGGACACCCTATTCCTTCCACACCCAGGAAGAACTCGCCGAGCGACACAAACGACGAGAAGCGGAACTGGAGCAGGCGCGCAGCCACGTGCTTGATCCCGCGGCCAAGGCACTCGAAGCCGATGGCTTCAAGGTCACGACCCACGTACAGCATGGCGATCCGGTCGAGCTGATCGAGAAGATCGCAAAATCCACAAAGGCGGAACAAATCATCATCGGGCGAACGGGCGACCGTGGCCTGAAGGAGCGCCTCTTCGGTAGCGTCTCGGGCAAGCTTGTCGCGTCTGCCACTGTTCCCGTCACAATCATTCCTTGAACGAGGCCAGATACATGCGATACCTCAACCCCCTCATGGGACTTCTGGCACTGATCGCCACGGCACCTGCCGCGATGGCGCAGGAGGCCGCTTCCATCGACGCCATGGTGAACGACATATTTGCCAGTTCCACCGGCTGGTTCGTCTCCCTGATCTTCGCGCCCCTTCCCGGCACGAGCTTTCCCTGGATCGTGCTCTGGCTGGTGGTTGGCGCAACCGTCTTCACGATCTACTTCCGCTTCATCCAGTTCCGCGCCTTCGGCCACGCCATATCGCTGGTAAAGGGCGACTATTCGGACCCCAATGATGCCGGTGAGGTCAGCCACTTCCAGGCACTCGCCACGGCTCTTTCCGGCACGGTCGGCCTCGGCAACATCGCCGGCGTGGCCGTGGCCGTAGGCATTGGCGGTCCGGGTGCGACCTTCTGGATGATTCTCGCGGGCCTCATGGGCATGGCGACGAAATTCACCGAATGCACACTTGGCGTGAAATATCGCAACGAATACCCCGACGGCACCGTCTCGGGCGGTCCGATGTACTACATGGTGAAGGGGTTCAAGGAGCGTGGCGCCAAGGGCGGCAAATTCATGGCCATTCTCTTCGCCATCTTCTGCATCGGCGGCTCGTTCGGTGGCGGCAACATGTTCCAGGCCAACCAGGCCCACGCCCAGATCGTCAACGTCTTCGGCGGTGAGGGCAGCTTCCTCGACGGCAAGGGCTGGATCACCGGCATTATCCTCGCGGGCATCGTCTTCGCGGTGATCGTCGGCGGCATCAAGTCGATCGCACAGGTGACCGAAAAGGTCGTGCCATTCATGGGCATACTTTATGTCGGCGCGGCTCTCATCGTCCTTCTGATGAACGCAAACATGATCGGCTGGGCATTCGGCCAGATCTTCGAGGGCGCCTTTACCGGCCTCGGTGTAGCGGGTGGCTTTGTCGGCGCCCTGATCCAGGGCTTCAAGCGTGCAGCCTTCTCCAACGAGGCAGGCGTCGGCTCCGCGGCCATCGCGCACTCCGCCGTCCGCACCAAGGAACCGGTCACAGAAGGCACCGTGGCGCTTCTCGAGCCCTTCATCGACACCGTGGTGATCTGCACGATGACTGCGCTTGTCATCACCATTTCCGGAGCCCTGCTCATCGATCCCGAAACAGGCCGGTATATGGTCGAAGAGGGCGTCATCATGACCGATGGCGGCGTGTCCGGCGTGGCGCTCACCTCCTATGCCTTCGAGCAGGGGCTCTCGTGGTTCCCCTACATCCTGGCAATCGCGGTGGTGCTCTTCGCCTTCTCGACCATGATCTCCTGGTCCTACTACGGCCTGAAGGCCTGGACCTACCTGTTCGGGGAAGGAAAGACCAAGGAACTGGTCTTCAAGCTCCTGTTCTGCTTCTTCGTCATCGTCGGAGCAGCCGCTCAGCTCGGTGCGGTCATCGACTTCTCCGACGCCATGATCTTCGCCATGGCCGTGGTCAACATCATCGCGCTCTACGTGCTGATCCCGATCGCAGGCCGCGAGGTGAACTCGTATTTCAGCCGCCTCAAGTCGGGTGAGATCCGCAAGTTCGTCGCAGCGGAATAAAAGCCGTCACGCGTCAGGCATACCCGGCCGGTGTCCTCAGGGCGCCGGCCGATTTCTTGTACGCCCCCCTAGTCCGATAGCCCCCAGGCATCGAATAGAGGCCCCTCTGATCCGTAGACCGGGTCCGAAACCGGCAGCGGCACGGCAGAAATGCGCGCCCTGATCTCTGGCGTCACGGGGTCCCCGTCACGCAGGGTCTCGTAGGCCTCTTGCCCGCGCGGATATCCGCCGCAGACCCTGAAATCCGAGGAGGCCTTGCCTCTGCAATGTCCGGTTCCGGCTGGCAGGATCAACGCATCGCCAGCTTCCACTTCCAGCCCTTGCCCCCTCGTGCCTCCGATCACGAGCGATGCCGATCCCGATGCCACGATCAGCGCCTCATGGGCATTCGGGTGATAGTGATGATAGTCGAAGACGGTCCAGGTCCATGTGCCGGTCCAACCGTTGGATTCCATCAGCCCCCGAATCTCGCCCGGCCCTGCCACGGGAGAAATCACGCCGCGAAGGCAAACCGCCGGCAGTGCAGAATTGTTGGGAATGCCGCCTGCCGCTTCGAACCGGAACGTCTCGACTGCGGCGGAATCCGTGGAAACCCTGGCGATCTGCGCCATGGAAGACCCCTACCAGCCAGCCCCCGGCGGCCTAGTCGAAGATCATCTTCGCGAGGACCAGCACCACGACCGCACCGAAGATACCCGCGAACAGGATCGCCAGAAGCCCGCCGGCAGCCAGAACGCCCAACCCCAGCGCGGCCAGCACGAAAGGGGTGGCGAGCGCGGCCAGCACGCCGATGATCAGGTATTTCGGGCGATTTCGTCCACCGGCCACCACGGAAGCAAGCCACCCCGAAACCAGCCCGATCAGGGTGAGAATGATGATACCGGCCCAGCCGAGCGCCTCCAGAAAGCCTTCCATTCCGACCTACTCCTTCAGATCTACTTACCGCCGCCGCGTGCGATTTTCTGCGCCAGCGGAAACTGCGCGGTGAACTTCGCTCGCAAGATCAGCACGAAGAGCACGATGGCCCCCAGTTGATGCACGATCGCGATCTGCCATGGCGAAGCATGAAGCACCGTCACCACACCCAGCACGACCTGCACCGCAAGCGCGATCCCCATCGCATCGAAAGCCCGCCGGATGTGCAGCATCGAGGACTTCCGGCTCCGCCACCATGCCAGTGCGCCGAGTGTGGCCAGCACATAGCCCAGCAGACGATGATTGAACTGGACCAACGCCGGGTTCTCGAGAAAGTTCCGCCAGGCTGGGACGATATTGAAGGCGTCAGACGGAAACACCTCACCGCCCATGAGCGGCCAGTCGATGTAGCCGCGCCCCGCGTCGATCCCCGCGACAAGCGCCCCGAGCAGGATCTGCAGGAAAGCCACGATGGTGAGCAGGAGCCCCCAGCGCATGAGCAGCGGGTTGCGCTGCCGATGGGACTGCAGGAGATCGGCCTCGCTCCGCACGAGGCGCAGGAAATACCACGCGATAAGACCGAGGATTGCGAAGGCAAGGCCAAGATGCACGGCCAGCCGATAGGAGGCGACCGCGATCATCTGGCCCGACAGCCCGGAGGAGACCATCCACCAGCCAATCGCGCCCTGCAAACCGCCCAGAACGCCCAATCCCAGCAAACGCGGGGTCCAACCGGGCGGGATGCGCCTGAGCACAAGGAAGCCCACAAACCCCACGGCCCACACCAGGCCGATGATCCGCCCGAGCTGCCGATGGCCCCACTCCCACCAGTAGATCACCTTGAACTCGGCGAGCGTCATCTCGGGATTGAGGAGCTCGTATTGCGGAATCTGCTTGTAGCGCTCGAACTCCGCATCCCAGCTCGCCGCATCCATGGGCGGCACGGCCCCGGTGACGGGTTTCCATTCGGTGATCGACAGTCCCGAATCCGTGAGCCGCGTCATACCGCCAACCACGATCATCGCCGTAACCAAGGCAAAGAGGATTGCGAGCCAGATCGCGATGCCGCGGCGCGCATATTGCGGTCGACGGGCTTTCGGTGCCGCAGCCGGAGCCGCTGCCTTTTCACTGACGTCTTCGAAGATACTGCGTGTCTTGCTCATGCCCACCTCCGACATCGATCTAACGCAAACCAAATACGGTGGAAAGATGCGCGCTGCGAGCGCAGTAACGCGTATGGAACAATATCTTCGGGTGGGTGGTTTGTAGAAACAACACTTATCGGGGGGTGCGTTCAATGTCGAACCAAGATCTGTCCTGGGCCGTGCCGGTTATGCGCGCGGGCTATGCCGGCCGCGGTGTGGTCTATCTGGTGGTTGCAGGATTTTCGCTCTTCGCGCTGTGGCATGGCGGGCAAGCGAAGGGCACGTCCTCGGCCCTGGCGCAACTGGAAAGGAGCACTTGGGGTGGGCTCGTCCTGTTCCTGATCTTCGTGGGAATGGTGGCCTATGCCATCTGGCGCTCCCTAGATGCGACGTATGACCTGGAGGAGTACGGTACAGACGGCAAGGGCATGGTGGCGCGCGCGGGCATGATCGTGACAGGCATCAACCATCTCGCGCTCGGCATTGCCGCGTTTCTTCTGCTGTTCACCAGCGGGAGCGGAGAAGGCGGCGGTGGGAGTTCGAGCATTGTCAAGGCGGTAGACACGGTGATGGGCTGGCCCGCGGGCCGCTGGCTCGTGGGCATCGCGGGCCTCGCCACGCTTGGTGCGGGCATCTACTACGGCATCAAGGCAGTGAAGGAGAAATACCGCGAGCACCTTCGGGCCAATAGTTTCACCACACGCTGGAACTGGGTACTCAAGGCCGGGGTTCTGGCCCAAGGCGTGATCGTGACGATCATCGGGTGTTTTATCGTCTATGCCGCCTGGACCGCCAATCCCGATGAAGCGGGCGGGGTCGGCGAGGCCTTCTCCTGGCTCAACGGCCAGATCTACGGCCAGGTCCTCGTTGCCATCGTATGTGTGGGATTGCTCGGCTTTGCGATCTTCTGCTTCGTCAATGCCGCCTACCGCGTGGTCCCGAAGGTCGCGGGCGACGATGTCATGACACTGGCGCGGCGCGCGAAACAGAAGGCCGAGCGCAAGGTCTCCTGAGCGAATGCAGCCTCATTGGTGGGCAGGCAGGCCCATCCCGCCGGTCAATTTCGCCGGCTTCCCTCTGACAACGCCCGGACAATACCGTGCAATGTGCGCACATCGGCATCTGTCAGCGGCGCGCGCCGGAACAGGTTGTCGAGATTGGCGATCATGCTGCGGCGCTTTTCTTCCGGGTAGAAGAAATCCTTCGAATCAAGCTGGGTCACAAGCCGCTCGACGAAGGCATCGACCTCTCCGCCCTTTGCGAGTCGCGCGCCCCCAAGCCGATAGTCCGCAGGCTCCGCTGGCAACGCCCCCCGGCCCCACTCGTAGGACAGCAGGAGCACGCATTGCGCAAGGTTCAGCGACCCGAAGGCAGGATTAACCGGAACAGAGATCACATCGTTCGCGCGCACCACGTCATCGCGGGAGAGACCAGCGCGCTCCGGACCGAACAGGATTCCCACGCGCTCGCCTGCCGCGACCATTTCTCGGGCCTCTTCCATCGCCCTTTCCGGGGTCAGCACCCGCTTGGTCAGCGCCCGGTCCCGCGCGGTGGTCGCAAAGACATGAGTGAGGTCGGCACAGGCCTCGGCGGTCGTCTGCGTCAGCATCGCCTCGTCGAGAAGTCGCCCCGCACCACTTGCCATCGCTTCGGCCTTCGGGTTCGGCCAGCCGTCGCGCGGTGCCACGATCCGCATCTGATCAAGGCCGAAATTCCACATCGCCCGCGCAGCCGCGCCGATATTCTCGCCCATCTGCGGGCCAACGAGGATCATGGCGGGCTGGGCCGCACCTGCACCTTGGGTCATCTTCGCGTTTGTCCCGGCCAAGCCTCAACCTCTCTTAATTCGGGCCGTGGGGTCATATGGCCTCGCAGACCGCAGAACAAGGCCAGCCGCCGGGTTTCCCGCACAATTCGGCGCGCAAAGACGTCAAAGGCTGCCGCGATCTTCAGCATCGAATGCCAAAAGTATCAAAATTCAACGTATACATTTGTATGCCAGCCTTTTCTTCTCGATCCTCTTCGTCTAGAGACGTCATATCGGCACATCCGTTTCACCTGGAAGGGCAGCGCATGACGAAGATCAAAGTCGACAATCCCGTTGTCGAACTCGATGGCGACGAAATGACCCGGATCATCTGGGATTTCATCAAGCAGAAACTGATCCTGCCTTACCTCGACATCGACCTGAAATACTACGATCTCGGCATCGAGGAACGCGACCGCACCGAAGACCAGATCACGATCGACGCGGCCAATGCGATTAAGGAATACGGCGTGGGCGTGAAATGCGCCACGATCACGCCCGATGAAGCCCGTGTCGAGGAATTCGGCCTCAAGCGGATGTATCGCTCGCCCAACGGCACCATCCGCAACATTCTTGGCGGCGTGATCTTCCGCCAACCGATCATCTGCCGCAACGTGCCCCGACTGGTCCCCGGTTGGACCAAACCTGTCGTTGTCGGCCGCCACGCCTTTGGCGATCAGTACCGCGCCACCGACTTCCGCTTTCCCGGCAAGGGCAAGGTGACGATCAAGTTCGTCGGCGAAGACGGTGAGACCATCGAGCGCGAAGTGTTCGACGCGCCCTCCGCAGGCGTCACCATGGCGATGTACAACCTCGACGATTCGATTCGCGACTTCGCACGCGCCTCGATGAACTACGGCCTCTCGCTCGGCTGGCCTGTCTACCTTTCCACGAAAAATACCATTCTCAAAGCCTACGACGGTCGTTTCAAGGACCTGTTCCAGGAGGTCTACGAGGCCGAGTTCGCCGAGAGGTTCAAGGACAAGGGCATCTGGTACGAGCACCGGCTCATCGACGACATGGTCGCCTGCGCCATGAAGTGGAACGGCGGCTATGTCTGGGCCTGCAAGAACTACGATGGCGATGTGCAGTCCGACACCGTAGCACAGGGCTTCGGCTCCCTTGGTCTCATGACCTCCGTGCTGATGACCCCGGATGGCAAGACGGTCGAGGCCGAAGCGGCCCACGGCACGGTCACACGCCACTATCGCCAGCACCAGGAGGGCAAACAGACCTCCACCAACTCCATCGCGTCGATCTACGCCTGGACCGGTGGTCTGAAGCACCGCGCGAAGCTGGACGAGAACATCGCGCTCATGTCCTTCGCCACCACGCTCGAACGCGTGTTGGTCGATACCGTCGAGAGCGGCTTCATGACCAAGGATCTCGCGCTGCTCGTCGGCCCCGAACAGGGCTGGCTCACGACGATGGGCTTCCTCGAAAAGGTTGACGAGAACCTCAACAAGGCGCTCTCGGGCTGAACCCGAAAATGGCCGAGAAGCCGGAAGCCGCCCCGCGCCACACCCCGCTCGAAGATGCACAGGGGCTGTTCGCGGGTGCGGTGATGGTCGCACTCGGACTGGGCCTTCTCCAGCACCTCGGCCTCGTCACCGGCCAGGCCGCGGGGCTGGCACTGCTGATCTCGAAGTGGACCGGCATCGGCTTCGGCCCGGTCTTCTTCGTGATCAATCTTCCCTTCTACTGGCTTGCGATCCGTCGCATGGGGCGCGCCTTCACGGTCAAGACCTTCCTTGCCATTTGCCTGATCTCGATCCTCACCATGGTGCAGCCGCAATTGCTCCAGTTTGGCGAGGTGAACCCGCTCGCGGGTGCCGTGGTAGCGGGCATTGTCTCCGGCGCAGGCCTGCTCGCGATCTTCCGCCACCGCGCCAGCCTCGGCGGCATCGGCATTCTCGCCGTCTATTTGCAGGATCGGGCTGGATTTCGCGCCGGTTGGACCCAGATGATCGTGGATGCCGTGATTTTTGTTCTGGCGCTCTTCACTCTTGATCTGCGCGCGGTTCTGCTCTCGCTAATCGGGGCCGTGGCCCTGAACCTGATCATCGCCATCAATCACCGCCGTGATCGCTACATCGCCATGTAATGCGCGCACGTCCGGCATGGCCTCCTCCAGGCCAGACCCGCACCTGCGCGCGGTAGAGTGAGCCGAACATCCGCTTCTCCGGGCTCAGACATTGTGCTGTTTACGCTGGCAGCCTACCCCACGTCGGTGAGAGCGCGGGGAATGATCTCTACATCAAAGTGAGACAGCGTCGCCTCTCGCGTTCGAGCCGTGTCAGGCCTGAAGCAGAGACCGTGCCGCCGCAATGGCATCGGGAGCCTTCGTCGGATCGCTGCCGCCAGCCTGGGCCATGTCGGGCCTTCCACCACCGCCCTTGCCGCCAAGCGCTTCCGCCGCCGCACGCACGACGTCGACCGCCGAAATCCTGTCGGTCAGATCATCCGTCACTCCGGCCGCGACCGCTGCCCGGCCTCCGGTATCGGCCACGAGCAGGATGACACCAGAGCCGAGCCGTGACTTGTGCTCATCGATCAGACCGCGCAACTCCTTGCCGGAAACGCCTGAAAGCGCCTGCGCAAAATATGCGACGCCGCCGATATTCTCGGCTTCCGCCGGAGCCGACGCACCATTACCGGCGAGCGCCACTTTCCGCCGTAGATCCGCCAGTTCCTGTGCCTGCGCCTTGCGCTCTTCGAGAAGCGCCCGCAATCTCTCCGGCAACTCAGCCGGTCGCGCCTTCAGCAGTGACGCCGCCTCGGTCAGCGCAGCTTCCTGCACCGCGACATGCGCAAGAGCCGCGGCACCTGTCAGCGCTTCGACACGTCGAATTCCCCCGGAAGACGCACCCTCGGAAATCAGTTTGAAGAGCCCGATCTCCCCCGTTCGCCCCACATGCGTCCCCCCGCAAAGCTCGAGCGAGTAGGTGTCCCCATTGGGCCCGACACCGCTGTCCGCGCTTCGGCCCATGGAAACGACCCGGACTTCGTCACCATACTTCTCGCCGAAGAGCGCGCGCGCGCCAAGCGCCTGGGCATCGTCGGGTGTCATGATCCGCGTTTCCACCGCGCTGTCCTGACGGATGAATTCGTTCACTTCCGTCTCGACGGTTGCCTGCTCCTCGGCACTCATGGCCTTGGAATGCGCGAAATCGAAGCGCAGCCGGTCTCCCGCCACAAGCGAGCCCCGCTGGGCCACATGGTCGCCGAGCGCCCGCCGCAATGCCTCATGCAGAAGATGCGTCGCGGAATGGTTGGCCCTGATCGCCGCGCGCCGCTGGTGATCGACTTCGAGCTGCGCATTGTCGCCGGAACCTATGCTTCCGGTTTCCACCTGCCCGCTATGGACGAAAAGGCCGGCCTTCTTTCGCACATCCAAAATGCGCACCACCGCGTTCTCGAAGCGGATCGTGCCCGTATCTCCGACCTGTCCGCCCGATTCCGCATAGAACGGCGTCTGGTTGAAGATGAGCGCGACCTCTTCGCCCGTGTCTGCACTTTCGACGACCGCATTGTCGCGCACGATCGCAACGACCTGCCCTTCGGCGCTCTCGCTATCGTAACCGAGGAATTCCGTGGTGCCGTGCTCGTCGGCGAGATCGAACCAGACCGCCTCGTCCGCCGCCTCGCCCGAACCGGCCCAGGCTGCACGGGCTTTGCGCTTCTGCTCCGCCATGGCCGCGTCGAAACCGTCCACGTCGACAGCATGGCCGCGCTCGCGAAGGGCGTCCTGCGTCAGGTCGAGCGGAAATCCATAGGTGTCATAAAGCTTGAATGCGGCCTCACCGGGCAGCGCGCCCCCTTCCGGCAGGGCTGCAAGCTCGTCATCGAGCAGCTTCAATCCGCGGTCCAGTGTCGCCTTGAAGCGGGTCTCCTCCGCAAGCAGGGTCTCCTCGACCAGGGGCTGGGCGCGGGTCAGCTCGGGGAAGGCCCGGCCCATCTGCGTCACCAGTGCCGGCACAAGCTTGTACATCACCGGATCCTGGGCACCCAGAAGATGCGCATGCCGCATGGCCCGCCGCATGATCCGGCGCAGAACATAGCCGCGCCCCTCGTTCGACGGCATCACGCCATCAGCAATGAGGAAGGAAGTCGAGCGCAGATGATCCGCGATCACCCGGTGATGCACGTTTCCGGGGCCGTCCGGCGCACCGTCCGTCGCATTGGCCGAAGCCTCGATCAGGCTCCGCATCAGGTCGGTATCGTAATTGTCGTGCCTGCCCTGGAGCACAGCACCGATCCGCTCGAGCCCCATGCCCGTGTCGATGGAGGGCTTGGGAAGATCGGTCCGCGAACCGTCGTCATATTGCTCGAACTGCATGAACACGAGGTTCCAGATCTCGATGAACCTGTCGCCGTCCTCGTCCGGGCTGCCCGGGGGTCCCCCCGGAATCGACGGGCCATGATCGTAGAAGATCTCCGAGCACGGACCACAGGGGCCGGTCGGACCCATCATCCAGAAATTGTCGGAGGTCGCGATACGGATAATCCGATCGTCGGTGAGACCGGCAACCTTCTTCCATAGATCTGCCGCGGCATCGTCATCGTGATAGACTGTGACCAGCAATTTCTCCGCCGGCAGTCCGAATTCCTTGGTCAGCAACTCCCAAGCGAATGGAATGGCGGCTTCTTTGAAATAATCGCCGAAGGAAAAGTTCCCCAGCATCTCGAAGAAGGTGTGATGCCGCGCGGTGTAGCCCACATTGTCGAGGTCATTGTGCTTGCCGCCCGCACGCACACATTTCTGGCTGGTCGTGGCGCGGCTGTAGTCTCGCGTCTCAAGTCCGGTGAACAGGTTCTTGAACTGCACCATGCCGGAGTTGGCGAACATGAGCGTCGGGTCATTGCGCGGAACCAGCGGCGAACTGGCCACGACCCGGTGATCATTCCGCTCGAAGAATTCGAGGAAGGTCGATCGAATATCGTTGAGGCTTGCCATGGCTGTTGTTCCGCGTCACTCGGTGCCGGCCAGAATGCCGAGACCCATTCCATTTCGTTCCGCGGTGTTAGCGTCGCTGGGGCCGCGTGTCCACGGCCCGCAGCATCAGGATGGTATCGGCGGGCCGAAAAGACCCCGGATCACCCGTCCATCACCTCGTCCTTGTCGGCCTCCTTCATCGCGAAATCGAGTCCGTGTGCCGCGCGGATCTTGTCCTCGATCTGATGGGCGATATCCGGGTTCTCCTTCAGGAAGTTCTTTGCGTTCTCGCGCCCCTGGCCAATCCGCTGATCCTGGAAGGAATACCAGGCGCCGGACTTGTCCACGACCCCGGCCTTCACGCCGAGATCGATCAGCTCACCGCGCTTGGAGATCCCTTCGCCATACATGATGTCGAACTCGACCTGCTTGAACGGCGGGGCAACCTTGTTTTTCACCACCTTCACGCGGGTGGAATTGCCCACGACCTCGTCACGGTCCTTGATCGAGCCGATGCGCCGGATGTCGAGACGGACGGAGGCGTAGAACTTGAGCGCATTACCCCCCGAAGTCGTCTCCGGGCTGCCGAACATCACGCCGATCTTCATCCGTATCTGGTTGATGAAGATCACCATGCAGTGGGACCGCGAGATCGCCGAGGTCAGCTTGCGCATGGCCTGGCTCATCAGCCGCGCCTGCGCACCGACCTGACTGTCGCCCATCTCGCCCTCAAGTTCGTTCTTCGGCGTCAGCGCCGCGACCGAATCAACGACCACGACGGAGACCGCACCGGAACGCACGAGGGTCTCGGTGATCTCCAGAGCCTGCTCGCCGGTGTCGGGCTGCGAGATCAGCATCTCGTCGATGTTCACGCCCAGCTTCTTGGCATAGACCGGGTCGAGCGCATGCTCGGCATCGACAAAGGCACAGGTCCCGCCCAGTTTCTGCTCTTCGGCGATGGTGTGAAGCGCGAGCGTCGTCTTGCCCGAGCTTTCCGGGCCGTAGATCTCGACCACGCGCCCCCGTGGCAACCCACCGATCCCCAGCGCCACGTCAAGCCCGATCGACCCGGTGGAAATCGCTTCCACATCGAGCGCGGGTGTCTGGCCCAATCGCATGATTGAGCCTTTGCCGAAATTCCGCTCAATCTGTGCGAGTGCGGATTCCAGTGCCTTCTGCTTGTCCATTCCCCGCCTCTCGGAAAGATCCAATATGTTCGAACTCATTTCGGCCTCTTATTCCACGTTTGTCCGACAGCGGCAATCGCTCGCATGTTCCAGAAATGTTCTGGGG
Organism: Amaricoccus macauensis; assembly: GCF_049800915.1. GTDB lineage: Bacteria > Pseudomonadota > Alphaproteobacteria > Rhodobacterales > Rhodobacteraceae > Amaricoccus > Amaricoccus macauensis_A. Next base: position 191,437 of record NZ_JBNAFY010000002.1, on the reverse strand, counting down.
ATGAACATGGGGACAAAATGAGAACATTGCAACGTCAATCCATCTCGAATTTGAGATTTCGGCCGAAATCCTTAACGGGAGATGAAGGAAACGCGGCCGATCCGAGCTTCCCTCTCGGGTCTGCTATTTCGCAGGCGCCTCATTGGCATCGGTTCGGCGCTCGAGTTCCACCTTGGAGGGCCGGTCGCGCCCCTCGTTCCAGCCCGGATCCTCGCGCTTGATGCGTCGCGCCACCATCGCGGCGGCAGGCCAGGAGAGTGCAAATCCCACCACGACGGCAGCACTGACCGGAACCCAGCCGTACCATCCCATGGCGAGCACGAAAATCAGCAGACCTCCGGTGATGACGGCATTCGTCATCAGGATGATCACGTGTCTCAGTCGAAACATGGTGCCTCCATTCGGTTTGTATCAGACAAACCTTCTTCGGCAGCCGGATGTTCCCAGATTTATCGGGATGCGGGTCAAGCTTCGGTGAAGCGCGGCGCCGCGCCCGCGGGCGAAAAGCCGCTAGACGGCCTCCCGCCCGGAGACACCAAAGGCTCAGCGCAGATCGGGTGGCGTCGCTTCGGCCTTCAGGCCTGAAATTGCCTCCTCGAGCGAGATGACCTTGCTGCCCTTCTCGCCAAGCCGACGCACCGAAACCGTCCGCTCCTCGACCTCGCGGCCGCCCACGGCGAGGATCACCGGCACCTTGGAGAGCGAATGCTCGCGGACCTTGAAGTTGATCTTCTCGTTGCGGTAATCGCCCTCGGCGCGCAGTCCAGCCGCGGCGAGCGCCGCAACGACCTCTTCCGCGTAACCGTTCGCATCCGAAACGATCGGGGCCACCACAACCTGTCTCGGCGCGAGCCAAAGCGGGAACTTGCCCGCGTAATGCTCGATCGCGAGGCCGATGAACCGCTCGAACGTGCCAAAGACCGCACGATGCAGCATCACCGGGCGATGCTTGCCGCCGTCCTCGCCGATATAGTTGGCATCCAGCCGCTCCGGCAGAACATAATCGAGCTGGAACGTGCCGCACTGCCACGTCCGCCCGATCGCGTCCGTCAGGTGGAACTCGAGCTTCGGGCCATAGAATGCGCCTTCACCCTCGGCATATTCGAATTCCAGCCCGGCATTGGTCAGCGCGGCCGCGAGCGCGGCCTCTGCGCGATCCCATGTCGCGTCGTCGCCCGCCCGCTGCTCCGGCCGTGTCGCCAGCTTGTAGGAGATATCCGTCATCTCCATGTGGCCGTAGACGCGGCTGAACAGCGAAAGGAACCGGCTGGTTTCCGACTCGATCTGATCTTCCCGGCAGAAGATGTGCGCGTCGTCCTGGGTCATCTGCCTCACGCGCATCAACCCGTGGAGTGCGCCATGCGCCTCGTTGCGGTGGCAGCAGCCGAACTCCGCCATGCGGATCGGCAGGTCGCGATAGGATTTCGTGCCCTGCTTGAAGATCTGCACGTGCGCGGGGCAGTTCATCGGCTTGAGCGCCATCAGATTGCCCTCGCCTGTCAGAACCGGCCCATCATCCTCGGTGGACGGAATCTCGTCGGGCACCACGAACATGTTCTCGCGGAACTTGCCCCAATGGCCGGACTGCTTCCACAGGTCGGCATCGAGCAGCTGCGGCGTCTTCACCTCGACATAACCATCCGCGTCGAGCTGGCGCCGGATATAGGCCTCCAGCGTGCGCCAGATCCGGAAACCGTTGGCATGCCAGAAGACGGATCCCTGCGCCTCCTGCTGGAGGTGAAACAAGTCCATCTCGCGGGCAAGCTTGCGGTGGTCCCGCTTCTCGGCCTCCTCGAGCCTGTGCAGATAGGCTTTCAGCTCGTCCTTGGTGCGGAAACCGACGCCGTAGATCCGCTGCAACATCGGACGGCGCGAATCGCCGCGCCAATAGGCCCCGGCAATCGACATCAGCTTGAAGGCATCAGAGGGCACCTGGCCGGTATGCGCGAGATGCGGCCCCCGGCAGAGATCCTGCCACTCCCCGTGCCAATACATCCGGATGGGCTCGCCCTCGGGGATCATGCCCACGAGCTCGACCTTGTAGGGCTCGCCATTGGCCTCGTAATGGGCGACCGCCTTCTCGCGCGGCCAGACCTCCGTGCGCACTGCGTCGCGCGCGGCGATGATCTGGCGCATCCGGGCCTCGATCTTTCCCAGATCGTCAGGCGTGAAAGGCTCGGGCCGGTCGAAATCGTAATACCAGCCGTTGTCGATCACCGGACCGATCGTGACCTTCACATCGGGCCAGAGCTCCTGCACCGCACGGGCCATGATATGGGCGCAGTCGTGGCGGAAGAGCTCGAGCGCATCCTTCTCGTCCTTCGCGGTGACGATTGCGACAGCGGCATCGGCCTCGATCGGCTGGCTCAGGTCGGACAGCCTGTCATCGATGCGTACGGCAAGCGCTGCCTTGCCGAGGCTCTTGGAAATGCTCTGAGCGATTTCAGCGCCGGTCACACCGGCGGGATACTGGCGGCTTGCGCCATCGGGAAGCGTGATCGACACCTCCCGGTAAGAGGGGGCTGGCTGGCTCATCGTCACGCTCCTTTGGGTTTGGCGCCTACGGCACGCCCGGATCTCAGGTTGAGCGCCCGGTTTAGCCGCTCACGTCAACCTGTCAAGACGCGCGATGCCACGCCCCCAAAGAGGGATCAGAGAAACAGCCACCAGGCCAGCAGCGCGGAAGTAAAGCAGTAGTAGAGCATTGGCACCAGCGTGAAGCGGATGATCTGCCCCTCCTTGCCGACAAGATTGACGACCGAAGCGGCCGCGACCACGTTCACGACGCAGATCATGTTGCCCGCATTCGCACCGATGAGCTGCAGGGCGAGGATCACCGTCTCGTTCAGAGCCAGCTCCTGGGCCGTCGATTGCTGGAGGCCCGCGAACATCATGTTCGAAAAGGTCGCACTTCCGGCAATGAAACTTCCCAGCGCGCCCACCAGCGGCGCAACCAGCGGCCAGCTTTCCGAGAAGGTGCGCGCCGCAAGCTGGGCAAGCTCGATCGGCATGCTGTTGAGGTCCGCCAGGTTCACCCCGGAATTGAGGAAGATCCGAACCATGGGCACCGAGGCGCCCAGCGCGATCACCGTCGGCCCGAGCGCTTTCACCGAATTGCCCCAGGCTTGGGCCACCTTGTCGGCGGGCTTCCGGTGCAGAATGATCGTGATCAGCGCCACCAGAACGAAGATCGTGCCGGGCAGGTAGAGCGTATGCGCGCTCACCGACACATTCGTTCCGAGAATGTCATTCCAACTCACGGCCGTGGACGTGAGCCAGTCCTTGAACGGAAGAAACTCAAGCCGCGTTATTACGAGGAAGGCCACAACGAGCAGATAGGGCACCCAGGCGAGCCAGAGGGGCATTTCCCCGAGATCCGGCCCCTGATCCTCCACGGCTTCCTCCGTCCGGAAACGCCAGACCTCGCGCGGAACGAGAAACCCGGTGCGCGCTGCAAGCGTGGTCAGCACCAGCCCCACGAGCGCACCGAAGATCGAGGGGAATTCCGGCCCCAGCAACCAGGCAACGCCCCAGGCTGGCACGGTATAGGCCACACCGCCGAAGAGCGCGAATTTCCAGGCCTGCAGGCCCGGCACCCAGGACTTGTCCGGCCCGAAGAAGCGCGTGAGCATCGCCACCATCAACAGCGGTATGAAACTCGCCACCACCAGATCGAGCGTCACCGCCTGGATCGCGACCGCCTGCATCTGCTCGGCCGTGATCCCGTCCACCCCCTGCCCGATCCCGACCAGAACCGGCGTCCCCACCGCACCAAAGGAAACCGGCGCACTGTCGGCGATCAGCGCAAGAACCACGGCTGCGAGCGGCGGAAACCCGAGGACGACCAGGAGCGGCGCGACGATCGCCGCAGGCGTGCCGAACCCAGATGCCCCCTCGAGAAAGGCGACAAACAGCCAGCCCACGATCACGACCTGCAACCGCCGGTCCGGCGTGATCCCGGTGAACCCCTTGCGGATGACCGAAATCGCACCGGAAAAGGTCAGCGTGTTGAGGAGCAGGATGGCCCCGAAGACGATCCAGACGATGGTGAGCGCGATCACCCACCCCTCCAGCACCGAGGCGAACACCCGCGGCAGCGGCACCTTCCAGATGGCAAGCGCCATTCCTGCCGTGACAAGAAGGCTCAGGGGCATGGCGCGGGTCGCGGGCATCCGCAACATCACCAGCAAAAGGAAAACGGCGAGAACCGGCGTCGAAGCGGTCAACAACTGAATGAGCGTCATGCAAATCCCTTAACCATACTTCATCAAACGCCGAGCGCCCCGCTCACATGCAGGATAACAATGCCCCTCACACCGGGTGTCAAACCCAAAACAGGGCATCCGCACCACGCATCTGCCCAGTGGCGAAATATTGGTCTGAAACCGCGGAGGCCCGAGTGCCCCGACACCCGCGCCGGATACGCCGGAGACCGGCCTCGTGCGGGGGAACCACCGCCTCTGCTCGGGCGTTTGCATGATACGCCGCACTACTACGATCGTGGTTGCGGCGAGAGGGGGGAAACGATCGTGAAGGAAGCGCCAGACGCGCCCGGCACCGATTTGCCTGCCACAAAACCGCATACACTGCCCCCACGGCCCGTGGATCCGGTCGTGCGATGGTCCACCCTGAGCATCTGTCTGTTGCTTTCGATCTTCGCACTGGCCTATGCGCGAGACTTCCTGATGCCGGTCGTGCTCGCCTTCATGCTTACAATGGTGTTCAGCCCGGTCCGGCGCTTTCTGGAAAAGCGGGGCATTCCGTGCAGCGCATCCGCGGCGCTCATCGTCGGCATTTTGCTGTGCAGCCTCGTTGTCGGCGCACTCGGGCTGGCGGTTCCGATCAGCGAATGGGTCGACCGGGCGCCAGAAATCAGCCGGGAGATCAACCTCAAGATCAGTTCCATGATGGGCGCGGCCGAACAGGTCCGCGAAGCGGTCGAGCAGGTCGACGAACTTGCCAGCGGCGGAAACGGACCGAACGTGCCCGTGGTTGCCGTGCGCGAGCCCGGCATCACTGCCAAGGTGGTGCTCCTGGCGCCAGAGGTGCTGGCCCAATCCGGCTTCACCCTGATCCTGCTCTATTTCCTGCTGGCTTCGGGCGACATGTTCTACGAGAAGATCGTCTACGTGCTGCCAAGCTTCCGGGACAAGCGGCGCGCCGTGGTCATCGCTCGCGACATCGAGCGCAAACTGTCTCGCTACCTGTTCACGATCACCGTCATCAATGCCGGCCTCGGCGTCAGTGTCTGCCTCGTGATGTGGGCGTTTTCCATGCCCAGCCCGGTGCTGTTCGGACTTGCGGCCTTCCTTCTCAACTACATTCCCTACATCGGCGCGGCCGTCGGCGTGCTGTTGTCCACCGGCGTGGCACTCATAAGCCTGCCAGACCCCTTTTCCGCCATTTGGGTCGGCCTCGCCTACCTTGCGCTTACAAGTGTCGAGGGTCAGATCGTGACACCGATCTTCGTCGGCCGCAGCCTCCGGCTCAATACGGTCGTGGTGTTCCTCTCCGTCACCCTTTGGGCATGGCTCTGGTCCGCGGTGGGAATGCTCGTCGCGACCCCGCTTCTGGTCGTGGTGCGCACCTTCTGCGAACACATTCCAGCCCTTCAGGGCTTCGGGCATTTCCTGTCGGCACGCGGGACGGAATCCTTCGAGGACGACCCGCCCCGGAAGTGACCTCGGGGCCCCGGCCTCAGGCCTCGAAGACGGATTCGAACCCGCCGTAGATCATACGCTTGCCGTCGAAGGGCATCCCGTCCTTGAACACCTCCTGCCAGCGCGGATCGGTCTCCATCGCCGCCATGCAGGCATCGCTCGTCGCCTTGTCCGGCCACTCGATCCAGGAAAAGACAACCACCTCGTCCTCGGCCTTCTTCACCGCCATCGGAAAGGACGTCACCTCCCCGTCCGGCACATCGACCCCCCAGCACTCCTTCATGCGCGTTGCCCCGAACGCCTTGAACAGGACGGAGGCCGCCCGCGCGGACTCGATGTAGGCGTCCTTATTGGCGGCCGGAACCGGCGCGAGAAACCCGTTTACGTAAGACATTCCATGAACTCCTCAGATCAATTCACCAGAATCGCCCGGACAGCTTGACACCGAATTACGTTGATATCAACTTATATGGATGACCGACGCCTCGCTCCCGATCGAATACACGATTGAAGTGCGGGATCGCTGCCTGTGCGTTCGCGCGCAGAGAGCCGCCCGCACCCTTGCACGCCGCTTCGACGAGGCGCTCAAGCCGCACGGGCTGACGAACGGACAGTTCTCGCTTCTCATGTCCCTCAATCGCCCGGAGACGCCACGCATCGGAGAACTGGCGGAGTTCCTTGCGATGGATCGCACAACCATCACGGCCGCGCTTAAGCCGCTCGAACGCCGTGGCCTCGTCACGATATCTCGCGACAGGAAGGACGCGCGAAATCGCCGACCGGCGCTGACCGACTCGGGCCGGCAGATTCTCAGGGAGGCACTCCCGATCTGGCGCAAGACCCACGACGCGATCGACAAGTCCATCTCCCCGCTCCCACCGGAAGACCTGCGCCACGCGCTTGATGCACTGGTCTGAGCCGCCGGGTTCCGCGCAACCCTTATTCTACAATTATTCCACGTGTTAATGATATAGCAAGCCCGTGCGGGTCTGTATGGCCGGAACTGGCAGTGGGCCCACGCCATGTTGGCTCGAAAAGAGGCGTCAAACCGGCACGCAAATGATGAGACAGAACACGGCGAACCAGGCCGAAGACACATCGCAAGAGCAGGCATCGGGCGGACGAAGCTGGACCGAGACGGAAGATCTCTGCCGCAAGACGCTCGATTTCTGCGCCGAAAAGGGACTCTCTCCCGTTCCGCCAATCTACGAGCTTGTCTTCAAGTATTTCGAGGGCAAGCGCGAAGATATCGTTGCGGGTCTTGGCGAAGCCCTCGAGCGCGGCCCGGTGCAGAGCTTCCAGTTGCTCGAGCTGCACGACAGGTATCTCGGCAATGACGATCTCGCGATCGCCTTCGGGACAATCGGCACGAATCTCGGCAATGAGCTCGGCTCGCTCGAACAGATCACCAGCACGGGCCAGGAGGACGCCATCCGCTCGCGCGGTGAGCTCACCCGCCTGGTGTCCGGCCTCCACAGCCACCCGTCGACGAGCGACATGTCTAGCCTCGCACAGCGGATGCGCGACATTGTCCTGCAACAGTCCCGCAATGTGAGCGACATGAAGGAAGGGCTCGACGACGCCCGCGGTCGCCTCAGCAAGATCGAGCGCGAACTTGAAACCTATGTCCGTCAGGCCAATACCGATTTTCTGACCAGCCTGCCCAACAGGCGCGCGCTCGACGCGAAGCTCTCGAACCTCTTTTCCAAGCCCTACCGGCCCGGCATGCACGACACGCTGCTGATGATCGACATCGACTGGTTCAAGACCGTCAACGATTCGCACGGTCATGAAGTCGGCGACAACGTCCTGCGGGAATTCTCGAGCATTCTCAAGAACGAGTGCCAGAAGGTCGATGCCTATCCCGGTCGCTGGGGAGGCGAAGAATTCTGCGTGATCCATTCCTGCAAGTTCCCCGGAACCGGCCTGAAGCTGGCCGAGGAAATTCGCACCCGGTTCGAAGGCCTCAACTGGAAACGAATGTCCGACGGCGTGGATATCGGCAAGATCACGGTCTCCGTCGGCCTTGCCCGGCGCACCGAGGATTCCGATCCGGCAACCCTGGCCACGCAGGCCGATCAGGCGCTTTACGCCGCCAAGGATGCCGGCCGGAACCGATGCGTGGAATACGCGCCACCATCCTGACACGACAAAGCCGCTTCAGAACGGCCCTTTCGGGGCCGCGCGGGGCTCAGGCCATCGGCTCGCTGAGGATCACTTCCTCGCCGTCGCGCACTGCCGTATAAAAACAGCTCCGCCGGTTGGTATGACAGGCCGGGCCGGTCTGATCCACGATGAGCAGCAGGCAGTCCCGGTCGCAATCGACTCGCAGCTCGACGAGATGCTGAAGATGGCCGGAGGTCGCGCCCTTGGCCCAAAGCTCTCCACGGCTGCGCGACCAGTAGGTGACATGGCCGGTCTCTAGGGTTACCCGCAGGCTTTCCGCGTTCATCCAGGCCAGCATCAGGATTTCGCCCGAGCGATCCTGTGCTATGGCCGGAATCAGCCCCCTGTCGTCGAAGCGCAGACTCGCGATGTCGAAACCAGACATGAATACTTCCCCTTTTCGGGACATTGGATCGCGCCTATCTAGGGGAAGCTGAAAGATTTTCAAAGGGTCGTCCGCATGAGCAACAACGAAGACATGGTCAAGCTCTACTCCGGGCGTATCCTTGCGCTGGCCGCTTCCATTCCCCACGCCGAACGCCTCGACCAGCCCCAGGTTTCGGCCAAGAAACGCTCTCCCCTTTGCGGCTCGACCGTGACCGTGGACCTCAGCCTCGAGAATGGCCGCATTTCCCGGTTCGGCCAGGACGTGAAGGCCTGCGCGCTGGGCCAGGCATCCGCCTCGATCCTCGGCAAGAAGGCCATCGGTCGGACAAGGGATGAGATCGAGACAGCGCGAGATCAGCTGCGCGACATGCTGAAATCCGACGGCCCCGTCCCCACCGCGCCCTTCGAGGAATATGAAGTCCTCATTCCCGCGCGAGACTACAAGAACCGCCATGCCTCGATCATGCTGGCGCTCGAAGCCACCCTCGCCGCCTTCGACGAGGCTTCTGCCACTGCCTGACGGCCGGCCTGGACGTCACTTAATACGCCGGATCAGCCAGCCCAAATCGGGAACAGCACCAGCGTCAAACCAGTCGATCTGCCGGACACAACGGCACCGCGTGCCGTATCGACTGTATCTGATCGCGCGAGACCATTAGCTAACCCGCGCATGTGCCGGGGCTCAAACACGCCCCGACCATACCCCGCAGGGCCGCCCGCAGGCTCCTGTCGCCAGGCAGGGTCTTTCCCCATCAGGAACAACTCCGGCCACAACCCTGTCGATCCACGGCACCGAGCAATAGCACGGGGCTGCATTTCCATTTCTTCCACCAAGGCGCGCAAAACCATCAGCCAATCCGTCGAACGCGCCAATCACCTGTTTACCTCTCGACCTGATTCCGCACCAAGGTTCGGAAGCACGAGAACCAGGCTTTCCGTCCATGTTGACCCCATGCCGGTGAGCAATCCTCAGTCCGCCTTCCGGGCTACCCGGCAAAACGGTCGTGCGCGACCTTCGCTGCCTCTCCGATCTACGCGCGGGTGATAAAAGGACCCTGTTTCTCGCCCCTGCAGCAAGCACCGCAAGGCGGGCTGAACGTGCATCAGCCATACTTTAGCCATACGATTTCCATACCGTTTCCATACCGAGACCATACCGGTTGAAAGGGCCCTCGTGCGTCCTCCCTGTGCCGGAAAAAAGGGCCGCAGCTCCCTAGGGAGTGCGGCCCGAAGTGGCGGCGCCGTGACAGGCAGGTTCCAAACAATCGGACAGTGAAGATCGGAACGGGCGCCGCAGGCAGTCGAAAAACCGGCAATCTAGTGACCGAGCGGGACAGAAAAAATCGCGACAATAACCGCGCAAAGAACGGAAAGGCTCATGACCTCCTGTGCAAGACCGTCACGATCGGCGGCCAGGAGACGGCGAACGGTATCTTTCACTTGCATATTCCTTCCTTACTTATCCCCAAGTCGAATCGCTTTGTTCGATAAATGTTCTCATTCTATTCCGATTCGGTCAACAGGATTGGAACATTAGCGGAACAAAATGGGGTCAGCCCACCGCAAGCATACGGATCGCCTTGTCGCGCTCCATCAAGTGAAGCAGCACGCGCATCGCCTTGCCGCGCTCGGAGATGAGATCGGGGTCTTGCGTCAAAAGCAACCTGGCATCGTCCTGCGCGACGGCCAGAAGGTCGGCCTGGGTTTCGAGGTCGGCAATCCGAAAATGCGGCAGTCCCGACTGCTGCACCCCCAGAAGATCCCCCGCACCGCGTATTTTCAGATCAGCCTCGGCAATCGCGAAACCATCCTCCGTCTCCCTCAAAGTCTCGAGCCGCGTTTGCGCCGTCTGACCAAGCGGCGGGTCGTAGAGAAGCAGGCAGGTCGATTTCTCCGCACCGCGCCCGACACGTCCCCGGAGCTGGTGAAGCTGTGCCAGACCAAAGGCTTGCGCACCCTCGATCACCATGATCGATGCATTGGGCACGTTCACGCCAACCTCGATCACCGTTGTCGCGACCAGTAGCCGAGTGCGCCCTTCGGCAAAATCCGCCATGGCCGCATCCTTCTGTGCCGGCGGAAGCTGGCCATGGATCAGGCTCACCTTTTCGCCCAGTGCGGCGTGCAGGCTTTCGTATCGCTCTACGGCCGCCGTCAGGTCTGCGGTCTCGGATTCGACCACGAATGGACAGACCCAATAGGCCTGCCGCCCCTCCTCCAGCGCCTTGCGAAGATGCTCCACCACCTCCGGGATGCGCCCGGAAGACACCAAGGCTGTTTCCACTGGTGTCCGCCCTGGCGGTTTCTCGTCGAGAACGGAAAGGTCCATGTCGCCATAGCTTGCGAGCGCAAGACTGCGCGGGATCGGCGTGGCCGTCATAACCAGAACATCGGGCACCCGCCCCTTCGCACTCAACTCCATCCGCTGGCGCACCCCAAAACGGTGCTGCTCGTCGATGACCACCAGTCGCAGATCGGCAAACGCTACATCCGCCTGGAAAAGCGCATGCGTTCCAACGAGGAAAGTGATTTCACCGGCCACCAAAGCGCGCAACTTTTCTGCCCGTTCCGGCCCCCTGTCACGACCCGTGAGCACTTCGGCCCTGATCCCAACCGGCTCAAGTAGCGGCGAGATGGAAGCAAGATGCTGCCGCGCGAGGATCTCTGTGGGCGCCATCAACGCGGCCTGCCCTCCAGCCTCGGCGCAAGCCAGCATGGCAAGCAGCGCGACCAGTGTCTTCCCCGCCCCGACATCCCCCTGGAGCAGCCGGTTCATCCGGTGGCTGTCCGCCATGTCGGCACTGATTTCGGAGAATGCCCGCAACTGTGCCCCGGTCGGCGTGTAGGGAAGTGCATCGAGAACCACCCGCGTCAGCCGCCCATCACCACGGGTTTCGTAACCCTTCGCCCGCTTGGTCTTCAGCCGCGCAAGCGCAAGCGTGACCTGATGCGAAACCAGTTCGTCATATGCGAGCCTTTCCCGTGCAGGATGGATGGGCAGAAGGTCGGCAGCCTGTCCCGGCGTGTGCGCTGCGCGCACCGCAGCCTGCCAGTCGGGCCAGCCGCGCTTGGCTTTCAATCCGGGCTCGATCCATTCGGGCAAATCGGGCGCGCGCTCGACTGCAGACCGAATGCCCCGGGTCATGGTCCGGAGCGTAAGCGCCTGCGTCAGCGGATAGACTGGCTCGAAATCTGGCAGTTCCCCTTCCTCCCCCGGCCGTAGAACATGATCGGGGTGCACCATCTGTGCCATGCCATCGAAAAGCTCGACCCGGCCGGAAACCACCCGTTTCTGTCCTGAGGGGAAATTGCGCCGCAGCCAATCCTCTCGCGGATGAAAGAACACGAGTTGAAACTCCGTCGCCGTATCTTGCACGAAAATGCGATAGGGGCGCCCTTTCACTCGCGGCGGCTGGTGCAGCCCGATCACCACCTCGACTGTGAGTGTGGCGGGGAGGCTGGCCCCCTGAACACTTGGCCTGATCCGCCGATCCACACCCGAGGATGGAAGCGTCAGGATCATGTCCGCAGGCTTGAAAATCGCAAGCTTCTCCAGAAGCTTCGCAGTCTTGGGTCCGATACCGTCAAGCCCGGTGATATCGGAAAAGAGCGGAAACAGGATATTCGGTCGGCTCATGCGCCCCCGCTCTCGCCGAAGGAAGGCCACGCGGGAGACCACCCTATCCCATTGAAAAGCGGTCATATTCCCACGCACCCGCCAACCGGATATCTATCAGGAGGGCGGGCGCAGTGCAATCGGCCATCAAGCGGCCAAAGCGTAGGAAAGCCCTGGTGCGTCATGGATATAGGTCGTGCTCTCAAGCTGCTCGAGCATGAAGCGTGCAACATCCGCCCTTGAGACATCAAGTGAGAGGTTGCGGGCGTCATTGGCAAACCCGTGGATATACTCTCCGCCAACGGGGCCATCGGTGAAGGCCGCCGGGCGCACAATCGTCCAATCAAGGCCGGAGTCCCGGACCAGACACTCCTGCGCCTGATGGTCAGCGTATGCAGGACGTAGAAGCATGCCGAACATGACGTGTTTCCAGAAGAAATTGAGGTTTCCGACGCTTTCTCCCGCGCCGAGGGTAGACTGGCATACGAGACGTCGCACGCCATGACGCTTCATCGCGGCAATCACATTTGCGGTTCCGGACGCGCGCACCCCGCCCTTGCGCCCCGCTCCAAGGGCCACGAGCACCGCATCCTGCCCGGCAACGGCTTTGGCCACCGCTTCCGGATCAAGCACATCACCCTGCACGAGCGCATCCGGAGAAAATTCAGGCTCAGTCGCCTGCCCGCGTGAAAAACCGGTGACGACATGCCCCTCTGCACGCGCTTGAGCAACGATATGGCGGCCCACGCTGCCGGTGGAACCAAAGACGGCGAGTTTCATGATGTTCTCCTGACTTTACATTGTGTAAATTGACACTGTGTAAATAACCGCTAACTTGACAAGATGTCAAATGATTCGATTCCCACTCGTGCACGGATCCTGGTTACCGCTCGTGAGCTTCTCGAAGCGGGCAAACCCAAGGGAACGCGCATGTCCGATATTGCCCGCCGCGCCGGCGTCTCGCGGCAGGCGGTCTACCTTCACTTCAAGAACCGCGCGGATCTGCTGGCGGAGGTCACTCGCGACATGGATCGCGCCTTCGATGTCGAAGCCCGGCTTGTGCCCAGCCGCGAGGCTTCCACGGGCCGCGAGAGGCTTCGCGCGTTCATCACCTTCTGGGGAGAATACCTGCCGCATATCGCTCCGGTGGCTCGCGCACTCATCGCGATGCAGGAAAGCGATGCGGAGGCGGAACGCGCCTGGCAGCAACGGATGCAGGACGTGCGCGAAGGTTGCGAGGCGGCGGTCCGGGCGCTTGCGTCCGACTCCGATCTGGCCGAAGTCTGGACGGTCGACTCCGCCACCGACATGCTCTGGTCGATGCTGTCGGTGGAGACCTGGTTCAAGCTCCACGAAACCTGTGGCTGGTCAAAAACGGATTACATCACTCGGATGCAGAACGCGGCGCTATCGACCTTCACGCGCAGGCTTGAGCCCTAACCGATCAACTCCAGCCATTCATCCTCGTTGAGGAGCGTCACGCCAAGCTCGCGCGCCTTTTTCTCCTTCGAGCCCGCTCCCGGACCGGCCACCACGTAATCCGTCTTGGCCGAAACCGATCCCGAAACCTTCGCACCGAGGCTTTCCGCCCGTGCCTTTGCCTCGGCCCTCGTCATCTTCTCTAGAGTGCCGGTGAAAACCACCGTCTTCCCTGCAACGGGGCTGTCAGCGGTCGCAGGCGCTTCCACATCCTCGACGTCGAGTTCGGCGACTAGGCGTTCGATTGCCGCGCGGTTGGCCTGCTCGTGGAAGAAATCCACCAGGCTTCCCGCCATGACAGGCCCCACGCCGTCGATATCGTTCAACGCCTGCCAGGCATCACCCTCGTGCTCCCGTGCCGCTTCCATCGCTTCGGCGAAAGCCGCCCAGGACCCGTAGCTTCGAGCGATCAGTCGCGCGGCTGTCTCGCCCACGTGCCGGATGCCCAACCCGAAGATGAGCCGGTTGAGCGGGATGGTCCGCCGCTCCTCGATCCCGCGGAAGAGGTTGCCGGCCGATTTCGCGCCCCAGCCCTCGCGCTTGCGCAATTCGTCGCCGTGGCGCGTCTCGAGCGTGAAGATGTCCGCGGGTTCCATTATCCAGCCTTCGGAGAAGAAGGCCTCCACCTGCTTGGAGCCGAGCCCTTCGATATCGAAGGCGTTGCGCGAGACGAAATGCCGCAACTTCTCCACCGCCTGTGCCGGACAGATCAGGTCGCCCGTGCAGTAATGCACCGCCTCGCCCGGTTCGCGGACCACGTCGGAACCGCAATACGGACATTTTTCCGGGAAAATGTAGGGCTTGCTGTCTTCGGACCGCCGCGAGAGATCGACATCCTCGATTTTCGGGATGACGTCACCTGCCCGGTAGACCGTCACCCAATCGCCTTCGCGGATATCGCGCCCCTCGCGGATCGGATTGCCCTTCGAATCGCGCCCGGCGATGTAGTCCGCGTTGTGCAGTGTCGCATTGGAAACCACCACGCCCCCGACAGTTACCGGAGTCAGCCGCGCGACGGGAGAAAGCGCACCCGTCCGGCCGACCTGGATCTCGATGGCCTCGAGCCGGGTGGTTGCGCGCTCGGCGGAAAACTTGTGCGCAATCGCCCAGCGCGGAGTGGAGGAGCGGAACCCGAGCCGCCCTTGCAGGTCCAGCCGGTCGACCTTGTAGACCACGCCGTCGATGTCATAGCCGAGATCCGCCCGCTGCGCCTCGATTGCGCCATAATGGGCCAGCATATCGTCGACGCCATCGCAGCGCTTCATCAACGCGTTGGTCACGAAACCCAACTCCGAGAGCCGCTCGATGGCCCCTGACTGCGTATCGGAAAGTGGCGCGCTCGTCTCGCCCCAGGCATAAGCGAAGAACTTCAGCGGACGCGAGGCAGTGACCTTTGCGTCGAGCTGGCGCAGCGACCCCGCGGCCGCATTGCGCGGATTGGCAAAGGTCTTCCCGCCCACCTCTTGCTGGCGCGCATTGATCGCGGCAAAATCCGCGTGGCTCATGTAGACCTCGCCACGGACCTCGAGCACTTCGGGGGCACTCTCGATCTCTACCGGAATGTCGTCGATGGTGCGCGCATTCGCGGTCACGTTCTCACCGGTCTCTCCGTCGCCCCGCGTGGCCGCTTGAACCAGCCTGCCGTTCTCGTAGCGCAGCGAGAGCGAAAGCCCGTCGATCTTCGGCTCGGCCGTGAAGGCAAGCGGATCCTGGGACCCGAGATTGAGAAACCGCCGCACACCGGAGACGAAATCGGCGATGTCCTCATGCTCGAAGCCGTTCGCAAGGCTCAGCATCCGGACCTTGTGCTTGATTTTCGAGAAGGCTTCCGACGGCGCGGCGCCGACCCGGTCGGACGGACTGTCTGCGCGTTTCAGCTCCGGAAAGCGCGCCTCGATTTCGGCATTGCGACGCTTGAGCGCATCGTAGCTCGCGTCGTCCATCACCGGGGCATCACCCTGATGATAGGCCAGATCGGCTGCCGCAATCTCGCGCGCCAGCATTTCGAGTTCCGCCTTTGCCCGTGCCGGTGTCAGGTCTTCAACCGCACGCTGCGTCCGAGCCATTGCCACATCCTCGCTCCAAAACCATGGCTTGGGTAATACGAGGGTGAGCCGCCGTCCAGACACTCGCGCACACGCGTGCCCCGTCGCAGGCCCAGCCGCAGCGCCCAGAGCAGACGGGATCGTTTGCGCTTCCACCGGTGGGCGTCGGCGATCCGCGTCTCGATAATCGCGCGTTCGGTCATATGGGCGGTCTGGCAGGACACACGAGGTCCGGCTGGAGGAAGGACAAACATCCGCCATCCTTTCAGTTATGGAAAATTGATGTGATTTACGCCACGATATCCCCAGAAAACCGGCCACTCCATTCGCCAGCGCCGCAACAGGGGTTTCAAAATTGGAAGACATGCCCGATCTCGACGACCTTGCGCTGTTTCTGGCCGTCGCCGATTGCGAAAGCCTCAGTGCTGCTTCCCGTGAGACCGGTGTGCCACTGCCGACGCTGAGCCGCCGCATGGCAAAGCTCGAGCGACAGGCAAATCGAAGGCTCTTTCTGCGCGGTGCGGAGGGCTACCGGCTCACCGCCGAGGGCCGGGCACTGGTGCAGGAGGCTGAAGGCTTGCGCGCAGCATCGGAGCGCCTGAAGCGCTGGTTCAGTGGCAACAGGGCCAAACCACGGGTCCGGATCACCGCCGGCTCATGGACAACCCGCCACCTGGCGCGCGAAATATGCGGGGTCTGGACGCCGGAAGACGACTGGCTGCCGGAGTTTCTCGCGACCAACACCGTACTCGATCTTGCGCGTCGCGAAGCGGATATCGGGATCCGGAACCGCCGCCCAAACCACCCCTGGCTCGCCGGACGGCGCACACGCACGCTGACCTACGGGGTCTACGCCCGTTCCGCCGATATTCAGGGGTTCGTCTCGTTGGGCGAAGGAATGGCGGACACACCGTCGGAGCGGTGGCTGCGCGAGACCCATGCCGCGGAGATCGTGACCACCGCCAGCACAGGCCTGATCGCGCTCGACCTAGCCCGCGCGGGACTCGGTCGGATTGTGATGCCCTGCTTTGCGGGAGACCAGGAAACGGGCCTGATGCGCTTGGGAGCGGCGATCGAGGCCCTGACCCATGAGGAATGGCTGGTGTGCCACCATGATGCGCGGCACGACCCACCGATCCGCCACGCCATCGAAGCGATCACCCGGCTCCTCACCAATAGAGAAGCCGGGCGCGCGGATCAGCGGAAGAGCTTGTAGGCCGCCACGCCGGCAATCGCGGCGCCGATGGCAAGAAACACGATCAGGTTTTCACCTCCGTGGGGGTGCACATGCATATGCTCCCCCTCATGGGCGAATGCCGGGGCGGCTGCGAGGCCCGAAACAGCGGCCAGTGCGAAGAGCTTCATGCTTCAATGTCCTTCTTGCGTTGCGAGAGGAAATCTCTCAGATCGACCACGGACTTCTCGTCCATGGAAACATAGACCAGCGACATGTTGGTCCGCTCCTGCACCATTTCGCCCGGAAATGGCAGGTAGCTCAACTCCCGCGATCCGAAACTTGGCGATGCCGTGCCGACCTGCCAATCGGTCGTCAGTTCCACGTCAACCAGCTTGAGAGCCTTTGCGCCCCCCTTTCCCGGCCGTTCGAAAGGAACGCCCGCGAGACGGAGGTAGGATGCCTTGTCGGCCGCCTGCACGAAGCCGTCGATGAACTGCGTCGCCAGAACCTGGAGATCCGCGGCTTCGTCCTCGGGTGCCATGTGGCTTTGCAGGTGATCGGCATGAGCGTGGTTGTGCCCCGGCCCGTGCGCATGGGTATGGCCATGCGCATGCGAGTGACCATGAGGGCCATGGTCGTGGAAACCGTCATGTGCCACGATGCCACCTCTTGCCGTGGAACTCGCCCGCAGGAACCGAGATCGGCTTGTCGATATGGACCTTGTGCTTGCCCATCGTGCCGTTCGAGACCATTGCGCCGAGCACGTCCACGATCACTCGGGTGCCCATCAACGCCGTGATGTCGGACGTGTCATAGGGCGGCGAAACCTCGACAAGCTCCATGCCGCATAGCCCTTCCGCCGCGACTTTGGAGGCCAGCGCAAGGGCTTCGCGCGGCAGGAAACCGCCCGGTTCGGGCCAGCCTGTGCCGGGCACGAAACCGCAATCGATGCTATCGATGTCGAAGGACATGTAGACCATGTCGACTCCGTCCCAAGCGATCTCGAGGGCCATCTCGGCGGTCTTGTCGATGCCCATCCGCTCCATGTCGGACATGGTGATGATGTTCGTTTCGCGCTCCCGCGCCACCTTCACCGCCTCGCGCGGAACCTGCCAGCCACCGATTCCGACCTGAACCAGGTTCTTGGGGGACACATTGGGCAGGTTCGTGGCATGGAACCACGGCGTGGTATGCATCCGCTCGTCGAGATCCTTCTCCTGGATGTCGGCGTGGCGGTCGAAATGCACGATGCCGATCTTCTTGGAGGTGCATTCCGCGATCCCGCGCACGGTCGGATAGCCGATGGAGTGGTCGCCGCCGATGATGATCGGCATTGATCCGGACGAGAACACATGCGCGCAGGCCCGGCTGATCTGGTCGAAGGTCTTCTCGATATTCGCCGGAATGGTGAAGATGTCGCCAGCGTCGCAAAGCGTCATCTGCTCCCTCAGGTCGATCGCCATCTCGTAGTTGTAGGGGGTGTAGAGCGCGGAGATCTTGCGCAACCCCTGCGGTCCGAACCGGGTGCCGGGCCGGTATGTGGCGCCGCCATCGAAGGGCGCCCCGAGCACTGTTGCGTCATAGTCGCCCACTTCGGACACGTCCTCGGCATAGGGCGCCTTCAGGAAGGTGTTGATGCCGGCATAGTGCGGCAACTCGCCCCGGGCGAAGGTCGGGATCGACTTGTCCTCGATGGAGTCGGCGCCCGTGAGACCCATTTTGAGCGCCCAGGCACGTTCCTTCTCCCACTCGCCTTCGGGGATATCCGCCTCGGCCTGCATCGACTTCCAGCCCTGGAGCTTCGTAAGATCCGGGTGATGGAACCGGCGCTCGTCGCGCTTAAGATCGGCCGGGTGATGGGACCGGGTCCGATCACGCAAGTGCGGGATCATATTTCTTCTCCTCGATAGTCTGAAAGGGAATGCCCCCGTTGCGGGCATCGAAGTCGTAGGTGATGGTCGCCCCGAAGGCACCTGGATCCTGCGGGTCCCAGCGCGGTTTGTCGAAGACCAGCACCCGATCGCCGAGCTTGAAACCTTCCTCAAGGTCGTGCGTCACCATGAAGACCGTCATGCCGGTCTCGGCACGCAGATCCATTAGGAAGTCGTGCATCTTGACCCGAGTGCCGGGATCGAGCGCCCCGAAAGGCTCGTCGAGAAGCAGCACGCGCGGCTTCGCGGTCAGCGCCTGACCAATGGCAAGCCGTTGCTGCATCCCGCCCGAAAGGCTGGCCGGGTATTGATGCGCCACGTGATTGAGCCCGATCCGCGCCAGCATCTCGTCCGCTCTTTCGGCCGCAGCCCGGCGCGCACCGCCGAAGAGCCAGCCCCCCCGCGTTGCCATTTCCTCGCCCGCGATGATGTTGTCGCGAACGGTCATGTGCGGGAACACCGAGTAGCGCTGGAAGACCACCCCCCGCTCCGGGTTCGGCTCCCGCGCCGGTTCGCCGCCATCGATCCGGATCGCACCGCGCGTCGGCACCTCCTCGGCCAGCAACATCCGCAGGAAGGTGGACTTGCCGCAGCCAGATGCGCCGACGATGGAAATGAACTGCCCCTTCTCGACCTCGACATTGACCCGCTCCAGGATCGAACGCCCGGAATAGGCCTGCCAAACGTTCTCCACGGTCACGAAACTCATAGGCCCGCCTCCATCCAGGGGAACGCCTTGCGGCTGATGGCCTTGAGCGCCCAGTCGATGACAAAGGCGAGCAGGGTGATCCAGATGACGTATGTCAGGATCACATCCATCGCGAGATAGCGGCGCACGAGAAAGATCCGATAGCCGAGCCCCACATCGGACGCGACCGCCTCCGCCGCAATCAGGAAGAGCCAGGCTGAACCGAGCGAAAGCCGCACATTGGAGATCAGCCGGGGCATCACCTGCGGCAACGCCACCCGCAGCGCGATAACGGCGGTCGACGCCCCAAGCGTCTGCGCCTTGACCATCTGCTCGTGCGGAATGTCGAGCACCCGCTGCGAAAGATCCCGCGTCATGAAAGGCGTGATGCCGATCACGATCAGCACGATCTTCGAAACCTCTCCAAGCCCGAAAACGATGAAGAGGATCGGCAGCAGCGCCAGCGGCGGCACCATGGAGAGCACGGATACGAAATCTGACAGCATGCGCCGCGCATATGGGATAAGCCCGATCAGAAGGCCGAGCGCGAGCGAGATCGCAGCCGCGATGGCCACACCGCCCAGAAGCCGGGTGAGCGAAGCGAAGGTATCCTTCCAGAGAAGAATCTCACCCGACCGGCGGTCCGGTTCGGTGAAGAGCGCGACCGCCGTGTTCCAGATCGTTGTGGGCGCAG
The DNA here is from genome assembly GCF_049800915.1 of Amaricoccus macauensis. Lineage (GTDB taxonomy): Bacteria > Pseudomonadota > Alphaproteobacteria > Rhodobacterales > Rhodobacteraceae > Amaricoccus > Amaricoccus macauensis_A. The sequence continues at coordinate 171,594 of NZ_JBNAFY010000002.1, read as the reverse complement.
GAAGCAGCTTGTCGGCCGGGTTCGCGCTGAGACGAATGTCGGACGCTATGGCATAGGCGATCAGCAGCAGCGCAAATGGCAGCACTGACAGCAAGATCCCCAAGGGTCGGTCTGGCTTCCGATTGATCAGCCGCATGGGACCCCCTTTCTCGATGAGGTCACCGGCATGTAACGTGTCACTCTCACCATGCTGCTCAGAGCGCGCCGTCGGCAGCCATCTGCATGAAGCTCGCATCGAAGCGGAACTTGATGTTCGCAGGGTCGCCGGTTGTCGCGCCACCCGGATACTCGATGCCGACGAAATCCGCGCTGGGCGCACCCACACCGAGGATCCCCTTGTCGAACAAGAACTCCGCAACCGAAGTCATGGTTTCGGGCAGTTTCTCCGACTGGGCCTGCGCCACGGCATCGGCCGGATCGTAGAACATTTCGGTGGCTTCAAGTTGGGCCTTGTAGCCCTCGAGATCCGTGCCCGCGGCTTCCGCCATCGCGGTCAGCACTTCCTCGTCACCTTCCGCCATCAGGGACATGACCTCATACCAGGCACCGACCAGCGCCTCGCCGAAAGCCGGGTTATCTGCCAGCGTCTCTGTGTTGACGACCATCAGATCGAGGATTTCACCCGGGATTTGCGAGCTGTCGAAGACCGTGTTGGCATCCGGGCTTGTGTCCATGATCTCGGAAACGAGGGGGTTCCAGGTCACGACCGCTTCCACGTCCGGGGTGGCGAAGGCGGCGATCATGTCGGCATCCGACGTGTTCACCACACCGTCGAGATCCATCTCGGAAAGCCCGACCGTGTCGAGGCCACGCGCCAGGAGATAATGCGAAACAGACAGTTCCACGAGGTTCACCGGCTTGTCGGCCAGATCCGCGATGCTACCCTCGCCCTTCAGGATGACCGCATCGTTGCCGTTGGAATAGTCCCCGATGATGAGTGCGGTGGTGTCGACGCCGCCGCCCGCGGGGATCGAGAGCGTGTCCATGTTGGTGGCGGAAACACCATCGAAGGCACCTGCGGTGAACTGGTTGATCGATTCCACGTAATCGTTGATCTGCACGATCTCGACCGAGATGCCCTTCTTCTCGGCCCATTTGTCCATGATGCCGCTATCGGCGAGATAGCCCCAGGGCATCCAGCCGACATAGATCGACCAGGCGACCTTGAACTCGGTCTGGGATTGCGCGGCGGCCGGCGAGAGTGCAGCGGCCAGAACTCCGAGCGAGAGCGCCGAAGCGGATAGAAGGGACGATTTGGTCATGACATTCCCCGTTCAAGCGTCCCGCCTTGCATAAGAAACTGGCGTTCGCCGCGCTGGCGGAACATGGAGTAGGGCGCGGGCAAGACCAGCGCAGTACTCTCCCGGGATTTTGGCCCGCCGTGTGCCCGACCGGAATTTGCCGTTCGGGTGGCACTTCTCGGACCAGGCTTGCGGAAAATGCCGCAACGGAACCCTAAGCACCCTGCAGATCCAAGACGAGCCGATCGGCATCGCTGAAGTCAAGGGCACGTGATCCGAAATGCGGCGGGAGGCCGGATTGCGCCCACTTATAAGGCATGTTGCTGGAGAAAGGTGCATTTCTTGAGCGTTCTGGCCCCAGAATTCATGATCCTTGATGAAAACTCGGTGCGAAACTCGTGACGAGGTGCATTCCTGCAATGGAATTTGTTGCATTGCGATAGCGGGCCCGAGCCAGCCCGCTCGCCGTCACACCCAGATTCGCGGGTCCGAAACACGATATGGATTCGGTATGGAAATCGTATGGTTTCAGTATGGCTGTTTGCCATACGCGCGCCATGCGGGCGGGGAATCCTAGTCCGAGATGCAGAGCTTGTTCCCGTCGAGATCCCGCACGTACGCAGAGAAGCGTGGGCCCCGCGCACCCGGCGCGCCCTCGCAGGCGCCGCCGAGTTCGAGGGCCAGGGCATGCAGCCTCGCGACCTCTTCACGCCCGCCGACGGAGAAGCCGACCATCGAGCCGTTCCCCTTGGTTGCGGGCTGCCCGTCGAAGGGTTTCGCGGCCGCAAAGGCAAAACCCTCGCCGAGCCAGTAGGTCATCCTGTCCGAGGGCGAGATGCGATGCAGGCCCACCCCTGCAAGGAGCGCGTCGTAGAAGCGCGTTGCGGCATCGAGGTCGTTCGTTCCGACGACGAAATAGTTCATTTTCATGATCCGATCTCCTTTCCGCCTCCTCGTATTGATGAATGTGCCATTATGTGTCCTATTTCTTGCATGGTGCGCGCAAATGCGAACGAGAGATTGAGACGGATGGAACTGCTCGCCGTGCGGCTGAAGCAGGATGCCCATTGCACGATCGGGGAGCTTGCGCACGAACACGGCGTGAGCGTGCGAACCATCGCGCGGGATCTGGCCCTGATGCGAGAACAGGGGATGCAGATCGACGCCGACCGCGGGCGTGGCGGCGGAGTCCGGCTCGACCGGAACTGGGGCGTGGGCCGGCTGAACCTCTCCTATTCCGAGGCGGTCGATCTTCTCATCAGCATCGCGGTCGCGGAGCGGATGAACTCGCCGATGTTCCTCGCGAACCTCGGATCGGTCCGACGGCAGATCGTGGCCTCCTTCTCGCGGGAGAAACGCGACAAGGTGGACCGGCTGAAATCCCGCATCCTGATTGGTGTCACCGCATCGACGTTTGTGCAGACGAGCGCCAGCGCGCCGCCCGAGCGGGTTGTTCAGGCGCTGCATCAGGCCTTTGTCGATCAGGAGATCCTGAAGATCCGATACAGGCGGGAGGATGGCGAAGCCTCGGAACGCCAGATCGCACCACACTATCTGCTACTGAAATATCCCGTCTGGTATGTGATCGCCTTCGACCACCTTACGGAAGGACCGCGGACCTTTCGCTGCGACCGAATGCTCGAGGCCTCCAAGACAGGCATGCATTTCCGGCTTCTGCCCAAGGAAGATTTCCGGGCTTCGCTGGAGGGTGATGACCTCGCGGTGTGACGGATCACCATGGGCGCCCTGCCCGCTCGCAAGAAGATAGCGCCAAAACATGAAAACGCCCCCGCAGTTTCCTGCGAGGGCGCGATATTCTTTGACAATGGGCTCCGGCGTCAGGCTGCGCGGGCCTCGATGATGGAGTCTTCCAGCTTATCGAGTGCCTCATTGAACACCTCGTCCTGGATCGTCATCGGCGCGAGGAAGCGGATGACGTTGCCGTAGACGCCGCAGCTCAGCAGGATGAGCCCCTTGCCCTCGGCCTTGAGCCGCACGGCCTGGGTGAAGTCCGGGCTGGGCTTGCCGGTGGAGGGATCGTTGAATTCGACCGCGTTCATGAAGCCGGGGCCGCGAATGTCGATGATTTCCGGCACCCGGTCCCGAAGGCCCTCAAGACGCTGCTTGAGGCGCGAGCCGAGCAGGTTGGCCCGGTTGCAGAGATCCTCTTCCTGAATCACGTCGAGCACCGCATGGGCCGCCGCAATGCCGAGCGGGTTGCCGCCATAGGTGCCACCCAGACCGCCGGGCGCGGGCGCGTCCATGATCTCCGCGCGGCCGGTGACAGCCGATAGCGGCAGGCCGCCCGCGAGGCTCTTTGCCATCGTCATCAGGTCGGGTGCGACGTCGTGGTGATCCATGGCAAACAGCCGCCCCGTGCGGGCAAAACCCGTCTGGATCTCGTCGGCGATGAGCAGGATGCCGTGCTGATCGCAGATCTTGCGCAGCGCCGCGAGGAAGCCCGGAGGCGCGGGGTAGAAGCCGCCCTCGCCCTGCACCGGCTCGAGGATCATCGCGGCCACGCGCGAGGGGTCCACATCCGCCGCGAAGAGACGCGAGAGCGAGTCCAGCACATCGTCAATGCTCACGCCGTGAAGCTCGTTCGGGTAAGGCACGTGATAGACATCGCCGGGCATCGGGCCGAAGCCGAGCTTGTAGGGCGCGACCTTGCCGGTCAGCGCCATGCCCATGAAGGTGCGGCCATGGAAGCCGCCACCGAAGGCAATGACAGCCTGACGGCCGGTCGCGGCGCGCGCGATCTTGATCGAGTTCTCGACCGCCTCGGCACCGGTGGTGACAAAGAGCGTCTTCTTGGCGTGGTCGCCCGGCGTCAGGTCGTTGAGACGCTCGGCGAGATGCACGTAGTTCTCGTAGGGCAGAACCTGGTGACATGTGTGCGTGAAGCGCTCGAGCTGCTCCTGCACCGCGGCCATGACCTTCGGGTGGCGATGGCCGGTGTTGAGAACCGCAATTCCGCTGGCGAAATCGATGTAGCGGTTGCCGTCCTTGTCCCAGACTTCCGCATTCTCGGCGCGCTCTGCATAAATTTGCGTCGACATGCCTACGCCGCGGGCGATTGCACTGGTTTTGCGTTCGGAAAGCGATGCTGAAGTCATGGAAGCCCTTCTATCGATCGTAAATGCCCTGCATTTCTTCTGTAGGGTATTGACCCTAGGATTTCTTGCAGTTCTTCTGTAGGAATGCAACATGAAAGTTTTGCGACCCCCTATGGAACAAGTTGACACGCCTTGCGACGATGCCGAACCGACTGATACCGCTGCCGAAACCTGCTTTCGGATCGCGGAGGTCGCGCGGCTCGCGGGCGTTTCGGCCTCGACCCTGCGGCTCTGGGAGCAGCAGGGATTGATCGATCCGGCCCGGTCTCCATCGGGGCAGCGCCTCTATTCGACAGAGGATGCGATTCTCGCCAAACGGATCGCCTGGTACCGGACGGAGCGCGGCCTCAATCCCGCCGCCATCCGTCACGCGCTCGAGTCCGAGGGAGACGCGAGCGACGACACGGGCTTTCACTGCGCCGATGACGGGCAGTCCGACATCGGGGGGCGGCTTCGCGCGCTCCGGCGGGCAGCGGGCCAGACGCTCGATCACGTGGCGGACGCGCTGGGCGTTTCACCCTCGGTGCTGTCGACACTCGAGCGCACCTCGCAGGGCGCGAGCTTCCGGCTTCTGCACGAGCTGGCCGAACATTTCGGCACCACGGTTTCGCGCCTCTCCGGCCAGACGGGCGGATCGCGGGACATGGTGCCGGCCGGGGAATGGGAGAACTGGCCCGAACCCGCGCCCGGCGTCACGGTCCAGCAGCTTGCCGAGGGTGAGCGCAGCATGGATTGCCATCGCTTTGTCTTGGCGCCGGGCGCCACCAGCGACGGCGCCTATCGTCACGATGGAGAGGAGTTCCTGCATGTCCTGAGCGGCAGCATCGAGGTCGTCCTCGATCGCGACGTGTTCCACAACCTGGAACCGGGCGACTCTCTCTACTTCAACAGCCGGCGCGCGCACTCCTGGAAGAACAGTCACGATGGCGAGACTGTCCTTCTCTGGATCAACACGCCCCCCAGCTTCTGAGGGTGGAGCACATGCAATCCCGTGTTTCATTGCGCCATTGCCTCGCGGGTGCTTGTGACCGCTGGTCAACAATGCAACCATGTGATCTGCATTCGTCTCACGGCGGGTGCGCCTTGGGAGCGGGGAAAGAAAGCGCGCGGATGGAAGACTTGGGGTAGCCCGGAAGCCGGGTGTCCTTGCGGCGGGAAACGGCCGCCGGGGCGGTCTGCGGCGGATGGTCATGCAACTTCCGGCCACGCGAGAAGTTTAACGAATGACGGGTCGAGGCCCTGAAGCCGGAACCCGGATGATTACGAAGCCCCTTGAGGCAAGAGAACGGAGCAAGAAAAAGAATGACACCCTTCGCAGTTGCAGGCATCCAGATGCAGGTGAATGCATTGCATTCCAACGTGGAAGCCATGCTGCACCGCGTCGACATCCTGATGGCGCGTTTTCCATGGACGCAGATGGCGCTCTTCAGCGAGCTTGCGCCCTATGGTCCGCTCGATCGGTTCGCGCAGCCCTTCCCCAACGAAGCCATCGAGAAATTCCAGGCGAAGGCCCGCCAGCACAAGCTCTGGCTCATCCCTGGCTCGATGTTCGAGAAGACCGAGGACGGCCGAATCCTGAACACCTCGGTGGTCATCGACCCCGACGGCAACATCGTGACGCGATACTCGAAGATGTTCCCGTTCCGGCCCTACGAGGCCGGGATCACGGCGGGAACCGAGTTCTGCGTCTTCGATGTTCCGAACGTCGGAAGATTTGGCTTGTCAATCTGCTATGACATCTGGTTCCCTGAAACCACGCGTCAGTTGACGAGTCAGGGTGTCGAAGTGCTGCTGCATCCTGTTCTGACAGGAACGACGGACCGAGAGGCGGAAATTGCGATTGCACGGGCCACGGCCGCTCAGTTCCAGTGCTATGTCTTCGACGTGAACGGTCTGGCATCCGGGGGGGTCGGGCGGTCGCTGGTGGTCGATCCCACGGCAACGGTCCTGCACCAGTCCGCAGGACAGGACGACATGTTCCCGATCGAGATCGATCTGGACCAGGTCCGGCGCCAGCGCGAAACCGGCATGAAGGGTCTCGGCCAAGTGCTGAAGAGCTTCCGCGATCGTGACGCGGATTTCTCGGTCTATGACCGCGAAAGCGGTGCGGACAAGTATCTCAAGACCCTCGGTCCGCTCGTGGCACCGTCACAGGGGTCCGTCGCGGGACTTCAGACGGCCGATCCGCGGACCATGCTGGAAGATTACGAGGCTCGGGCGGAGCTCGAGCGTCAAGCGAAGCTACCGGAAAGTGGTGCAGACGTCGCCTGGCCGTTTCACCAGTCCAGAACCGGTTAGGACAGGGGCAAGGCCAGGGGGGAGCGAAGACAATGAACAAGCCATCGGACAACCCGCTGGAGGGGGCGACGGCCGCTGAGGCGCGGCACAATCTCCCTTCCATCGGAGACTACTACAGCGCGACACAGCTTCGCGCGGACCGATGGAGCGCCTTGCGCGAGGTTGCGGAGAGCCTCGCGCTTCACGGGACCAAGGGGCGGCGGGGCGAACGCCTGGTGAAGGATGCCGAGGCGCTCTTCACCGCCCTCGCCCCCATCGAGTTCTACTGGGCCTTCCCTGGCCGCGCAGCCTTCGAATACCTTCACAGGCTGCTCGACAACCGCAATATCGACGATTTCTCCCATGCCGTGAAACGTGTCGCCCGGGCTCTGACCTCGGGCGCCTACCGCCGGCGGACCGTCCCGCTCCTGACCGAGGATTCGGATTCGGACGACATCGAGGACGAGGTTTCCCTCGCCCCGGATGCACGCGCGCTCGGTCGGCCCTATTTCGAGGTGCTGATCGTCGACAATCTGGGCGAGCAGCAGCAGCGCTGGCTGAAATCGAGCCTGCAGCGGCTGCGCCGCCCGGAGGATTCCTATATCTACGAGCCGGTCATCGTTCCGAGCCTCGAAGACGCGCTGATCGGCATCCTCTTCAACTACAATGTGCAGGCAGTGGTCGTGCGGCCAGGCCTGACGCTCAAGTCGAAGAACAACCTTTCGCTCCTGAACAAATACGTCCAGCGCGTCAGCGAGAACGAGGAGGTCGACGATCTCAAGCCCGATGAGTTCGGCCCCGAAACCTGCCGGCTCATCCACAAGATCCGCCCTGAGCTCGATGTCTTCCTCGTCACCGACCGCTCTGCGGAAACCATCGCCGCGATGGATCTCGGCGGCTGCCGCAGGGTCTTTTACAACCAGGAAGATTTCCTGGAGCTTCACCTCAACATCCTCCGCGGGGTCAACAGCCGCTTCAAGACGCCCTTCTTCACCGCGCTGAAGGAATATTCCAAGCAGCCGACCGGCGTTTTCCACGCCATGCCGATCAGCCGGGGCAAATCGATCGCCCGGAGCCACTGGATCCAGGACATGGGCGCCTTCTACGGGCCGAACATCTTCCTGGCGGAAACATCGGCCACAAGCGGCGGCCTCGACAGCCTGCTGGAACCCAGGGGTCCGATCAAGAAGGCGCAGGAATCCGCCTCGCGCGCGTTCGGCTCGAAACAGACCTTCTTCGCCACCAACGGCACATCGACCTGCAACAAGATCGTGGTGCAGGCCCTGGTGCGGCCGGGCGACATCGTCTTGGTGGACCGCGATTGTCACAAGTCGCACCACTACGGAATGGTGCTGGCGGGCGCGCAGGTCGTCTACATGGACAGCTATCCGCTCCATGAACATTCGATGTACGGCGCCGTGCCGGTGAGCGAGATCAAGCACAAGCTGCTCGAACTGAAGAAGGCCGGAAAGCTCGACAAGGTTCGGATGGTCCTGCTGACGAACTGCACCTTCGATGGCCTGATCTATAACGTCGAGCGGGTCATGGAAGAGTGTCTCGCGATCAAGAAGGACCTGATCTTCCTGTGGGACGAGGCCTGGTTCGCCTTCGCCCGGTTCAACCCGATCTATCGCCAGCGGACCGCGATGCAGGCCGCGAGCACGATCCGTGCATCGCTGCGCACCACGAGCCGGGCCGAGGCCTATGAACAGCAGCAGGCCCTGCTCGCGGAAGGGGATGACGAGACCATTCTCAACACCCGGCTGATCGCGCCGCCAGATGCGCGGGTTCGGGTCTATGCGACCCAGTCGACCCACAAGACGCTGACCTCGCTGCGGCAGGGATCGATGATCCATGTCTACGATCAGGACTTCAAGGGCGAGACCGAACAGGCCTTCCACGAAGCCTACATGACGCATACCTCCACCTCTCCGAACTACCAGATCATCGCGTCACTCGACGTGGGCCGACGGCAGGGAGAGCTGGAGGGATACGAATTCGTCCAGCGCCAGATCGAAAGCGCCATGTCGCTGCGGCGCGCGATCACCACTCATCCGCTACTGAACAAGTTCTTCCGGGTGCTGACCGTCGCGGACATGATCCCGTCCAACTATCGCGAAAGTGGCGTCGAATCCTATTACGATGCGAAATCCGGCTGGACCGATGCCTGGGACAACTGGAGCATCGACGAGTTCGTGCTCGACCCGACAAAGGTCACGCTCGCGGTCGGCGGCACCGGCTGGGACGGAGACACCTTCAAGACCAAGATCCTGATGGATCAGCACGGCATCCAGGTGAACAAGACCTCCCGTAACACGGTCCTGTTCATGACCAATATCGGCACGACGCGATCCTCGGTTGCCTATTTGATCGAGGTGCTGGTGGGCATCGCGCGCGATCTGGACGATCTCCTGGACGATGCCTCGAAGATGGAGAAGCGCTCCTTCGAGAACCGCGTGAAGAGTCTCGTGGAGCAGGTCCCGCCCCTGCCCGACTTCAGCCGGTTCCATCCTTCGTTCTGTGATGCGGACACGCCTGGCGGCGATATCCGCACCGCATTCTTCCTTGCCTATGATGAGGAGAATTGCGACTACCTGAACCTGGACGACAGCCTGATGGAGAAACTGGAAAGCGGCGAGGAACTGGTTTCGGCATCGTTCATCATACCTTATCCGCCCGGCTTCCCGATCCTTGTGCCGGGCCAGGTGATCAGCCGCGAGATCCTGACATTCATGCGAGCACTCGACGTGAGCGAGATACATGGCTACCGGCCGGACCTGGGCTTGCGGGTCTTTACGTCCGAAGCCCTTGCCAGCGTCGCCAAGTAGAATCCGAAGGGGGAGCAGAGGAGAACGCCATGCCCAAAAAGACCCTGAAGAACATTTCAGAGATCCGGCGTTACTTTCACACGAACAACGACCCGATCTATTTCGTCTCCGCGACGAACTTCAACGTGCTCGGCATCGACGAGTGGGTGAAGAACTTCAAATACATCTGCTACATGGACTGTTTCGACGGCCGGCACCCGAACGTGCTCGTACCGTCCGAACTGCCCCATGACGAGTTCCAGTCCATTGAGGACATCAACAACTACCTCCTTCAGCACAAGGAAGTGGTCGATTACATCAAGAGCCGCGGCGGCAAGCCGAAGTTCGTCTTCCTGATGTTCAACGAGAAGACGGAGCAGCTCGTCAAGGAACTTGGCGGCGAGATCTGGTTCCCGAAGGCCAGCCTGCGCGAGCGGTGCGACAACAAGATCGAGACTGTGCGGATCGGCGACAAGGCCGGCGTTCCCTCGGTCCCGAACACGCTCTCCGAGGTGAAGGACTACGATCACCTGATGAAGATCTGCGAGAAGTCCGGCCTCGGCACCGATCTGGTGTTGCAGTCGGCGTTCGGAGACAGCGGCCACACCACCTTCTTCATCAAGTCGGAAGCCGATTTCCGCAAGCATGAGCATGAGATCGTCGGGGAAGGCGAGATCAAGATCATGAAGCGCATCGACTGCCGGGGCTCGGCCATCGAGGCCTGCGCGACCAGCCAGGGCACGATCGTCGGCCCGCTGATGACCGAGCTCGTCGGTTTCAAGGAACTAACGCCCTATCGCGGCGGCTGGTGCGGCAACGAGATCTTCGCGACCTCCTTCCCTCCGAAGGCCCGCCAGCAGGCGCGGGAACTGACCTACAAGTTCGGTGAACAGCTGCGCAAGAACGGCTATCGCGGCTATTTCGAGCTCGACTTCCTCATCGACAAGAAGACGGGCGAGATCTGGCTCGGCGAGCTGAACCCGCGCATTACCGGTGCCAGCTCCATGACCAACCATGCGGCCTTTGCCCATGCGGATGCGCCGCTCTTCCTGTTCCACCTGCTGGAATTCTCGGGCAAGCCCTTCACCCTCGACGTCGAGGAGCTGAATGCGCGCTGGGCCGACCCGGAGATGATCGACAGCTGGTCTCAGATGGTCATCAAGCATACCGACGACACGGTGGACATCATCACCGAGGCGCCGCAGTCGGGCATCTACAAGATGCTGGACGATGGCCGCGTGGTCTTCGACCGGTTCGACTATCACCGTCGTGCGGTGGAAACCGAGAACGAGGCCTTCTTCCTGCGCATCCTCAAGCCGGGTGACTACCGCTACGAAGGCGCGGATCTCGGGATCCTCGTGACGCGTGGCCGGTCGATGACGAAGTCGTTCCAGCTCGACCAGCGCGCGAAGGCGTGGATCGACGGGATCAAGACGGCGTTCTCGGCGCGACCGCTGCCGGCCGCGAAGGTTCTCGAGGAACCTGCCTTCAAGATCATGTAGGCCCGGATGTCGATCCACTTCCGAGCTGTCAGCGAGAACAGCCCGGGGCCGATCTGGGCTGGCCTCTTCAGGGAATTCTGGCCAGCCTATCACGCCTGGTGGTTACGGGAGGGCGTCTCAGGGCGCCCGACCTACCTGGAGAGCGTGAATGCGCTCGAAGAATACATGCCCGAACTGCTGCCGCTCTACCGCGAGCTCTGCGAGTTGGCGGGGGGGAAAGACAGCCAGGCCAGGTTTCTGAGCTTCTATTGCCCGCCGCGCTATCTGGCGGGCTGCAGCCAGGCCATCTGGCAGGGGGACATGCCCCTGCTGGTGCGTAACTACGACTACCACCCCAAGGCCTTCGACGCGGTGCTTATGCGGACGAACTGGCAGGGGCGGCAGGTCATCGGCATGAGTGACGGGCTGTTCGGCATCGTCGATGGCATGAACGACCGGGGGCTGGCGGTCTCGCTCACGTTCGGCGGGCGGCGGGAGGTCGGCGAGGGCTTCGGCGTGCCGCTGATCCTGCGTTACATCCTGCAGGTCTGCGATACGGTCGAGGATGCCGTGAAAATCCTCACCCGCGTCCCCTGCCACATGAGTTACAACGTCACGGTGCTCGACCGGACACGGCATTTCGTCACGGCCTATCTCACGCCCGACCGGCCAACGATCATCTCACAGACACCGGTGGCCACGAACCACCAGGAGCGCGTGGAGTGGCACAGCCATGCGCGGCTAACCGCCACCGTGGAGCGCGAACGCTTTCTGCTGAACCGCCTGACCCTGCATCCCGAAACGCCCGAGAAGTTCATCGGCGCGTTCCTGCGTCCGCCGCTCTACTCGACGGCCTTCTCGATCGGGTTCGGCACCCTCTACACCGCCGCTTACATGCCGAGCGAAGGGCGGGTGCAGATCCGCTGGCCGGAGCATGTCTGGAACAAGAGCTTCGACAATTTCACCGCCGACTACCAGGTGATCAAGATCCCCGAACCGCAGGCGCTCGGCACGTGACCCCGGCGCCATATGCGCGCAGGAGCCACACCGTCACCGCGGAGGTAGCCGCGCTCACTCCTCAAGGCGGCTGATCATCACCTTGCAGACGGGCTTCTTGCCGATGGCCTGGTTGCAGACCCGCGAACAGGTTCGTTGAACGAGTTCCTCGAGCGCGTCATCATCGTCGAGAACATTGCGCTTGGTCCGGCCCAGAACCGCCTCAAGCTCGCTCTCGAGCGCGCCTTCAAGCCCGTCCCGAAGCCGGGAATCTTCCGGCAGACCCAGTCCCTCGGCCCAGGCCCCGCCAAGCGGCCGGCCCTTCTCGTCGATGATGATGCTCACCACTAGAACGCCCCGCAGCGCCATGCGGATGCGCTCGCGTACCACACCATCGAGGGCGCCGATGATCTCGGACCCGTCGAGGTAGAGCCGCCCGGTTTCGATCGTGTCGACGACAGGCGCGCCATCCTGCGAGAGTTCGACGAGGGAGCCGTTCGGCGCAATGGTCGCCTGCCGGCCCCGTTCGTTCGCCAAGGCCGCATGTGCGCTCAGGTGGCGATGCTCCCCATGCATGGGCACCACGATATCCGGGCGCACGAGGTCGTGCATGGCGATGAGATCGGGGCGGTTGGGATGGCCCGAGACATGGTAGCGGCTCGAACTGTCGTCGACGACCTCCACGCCCTTGCGGCTGAGCTGGTTTAGGATCCGCGCAACCGCAACCTCATTGCCGGGAATGGTCTTGGACGAGAAGAGGAAGAGATCGCCCTCCTTCAGTTCCATGCCCATGTATTTGCCGGACGCGAGCTGCGCCGAAGCCGCCCGCCGCTCACCCTGGCTGCCGGTCGCGAGTACAAGCAACTGACTTCGCGGCAGATCGAGGGCATCCGAAGGATCGATGGTCGGCGGGAAGCTGTCGAGAACCTCCGTCGCCTTGGCGATGCGCAGCATGGTGTTCATGGCGCGCCCGACCACGACGATCTTGCGACCAGCCGCACGCCCCGCTTCGGCGAGCGTGCGCAGGCGCGCGACATTCGAGGCGAAGGTCGTCGCGACGACCATGCCCTCGGCAGACTGGATCAGGCTGCGAATGGCCTCAGGAAGCGAGGATTCGGAGCGTCCGGGGTAATCGTTGAACACATTGGTCGAGTCGCAGATGAGCGCGCGGATACCACCGTCGCCGATGGCGCGAAAGGTTTCCGGATCAAAGGCCTCGCCCACGATCGGGTCCGGATCGACCTTGAAGTCGCCCGTGTGCAGAACGCGACCGGCAGGCGTCTCGATGAGAAGAGAGGAGCTTTCGGGAATCGAGTGCGACACCGGAACGAAGCTGACCCGGAACGGCCCCGCTTCGACGGCATGGGGCCACGGGTCTGCCTGCCGGACCTCCATGACGTCATGCCCTGCCCGCTCCATCTTCTCCTGGGCGAGTGCCGCGGTGAAGCGCCGGGCATAGACCTTCGCCTTCAGCCGCGGCCAGAGCAGGCCGAGCGCACCGACGTGGTCCTCGTGGCCGTGGGTAATGAAGATGCCGTCGATCCGATCGGCACGCGCCTGTATCCAGGCCGGGTCCGCCATGATGAGATCAATGCCGGGCGAGCTTTCCATATCGCCGAAGGTGACCCCGACATCGACAAGGATGAACCGTTCGCGGCCCGCCGGGCCGTAGCCGTAGACATACATGTTCATGCCGATCTCGCCCGCCCCACCGAGGGGGAGGTAGATCAGCCGGTTCGCTTCACCAGTCATAAAGACGCGGCCTCACTCTCTGTTCAGTCGGTCGATCAAGACGAGGCCATGAATGGTCAACTCGGTATCGACGATTTCAAGCACGTTGGTTCCCTGGGCAAACAGGGTGGAAAGACCACCGGTTCCGATAACTTTCATCGGAACTCCGCGCTCTTCCCGAATACGCGCACATATGCCTTCGATAAGTCCAATGTAACCCCAATAAACGCCTGACTGCATGCAGGCCACCGTATTCGTACCGATAACGGAATTGGGCTTGCTGACATCGATATGCGGAAGCGCCGCGGCCGCGTCATGCAGTGCCTTGAGAGACAGGTTCACGCCGGGCGAAATCACCCCGCCTTCATAGGCCCCATCCTCACCGACGACGTCGAAGGTCGTTGCGGTGCCGAAATCCACGACAATCAGGTTTCCGCCGTATTTGTCGTGTGCGCCGACCGTATTCACAAGCCGGTCCGCCCCAACGCTGGTGGTCGGGTCCACGCGAACCGGGACGCCGATCTTCACATCCGGTTTGCCGACGACATGGGGTCGGCAACTGAAGTAGCGGTCGGACAGCACGCGCAGGTTGTAGACCACGCGCGGAACCACGGAGGAAATGACCACGGAGTTGATCTCGGCCTGCTTCTCGTGGAAATCCATGAGCTGTTGGAGCCAGACGAAATACTCGTCCGCCGTGCGTTCCTGCTCAGTCGCGCAGCGCCACTGCGCGACAAGCTCGGTCCCGTCGTGAAGTGCAAAAACCGTATTTGTATTGCCGACGTCAATTGCCAGAAGCATTCAATTCCCCCGTCCCTCCCGATACCTGCCTGCGGAAATGAATCTCCGCCGCAGGCAGCGTGACCCGCCCCTCCGCGGTATCAAGCTGGATCGCTCCGCTCGTGTCGATGCCACCGAAGGTGCCGTGGATCTCCCGCCCCGGCAGCCGCGCAACGATCTGCCTGCCGAGCCCTGTGGCCGCCCCCAGCCAGGCCTTGCGCAGCGGCGTAAAGCCCCCTCGTTCGTAAGTCGCTTCCCACCGCGCGAATGCATTCGCAAGGAAGATGGCAAAATCCTCCGGTGCGATCGCAAATCCGGTCGCATCCGCGAGGCTCACCGGCTCCAGGGCACCGGCTTCAAGCAGTCCGGGTTCTGGAGCATGGGCAAGGTTCACGCCGATCCCGACGGCAAGCGCCTGTTTTTCCCTTCGTGGTGCAGGGCACATCTCGAGGAGAATGCCGGCCAGCTTTCGCCCCGACAGCAGCACGTCATTTGGCCATTTCAGCGAGAAGAGTTCCGCCCGGCCCGTAACCTCGGTCAGCGCGTCGCGCAGGGCGAGCGCCGCGGTGAACGAGCGCAGGGCGGCATCCCGGGGTTCACCCGAAGGCGTGAAGAGAAAGGTGCCGTAGAAGTTGCCCGGATGATCGGTCCAGGGGCGACCGCGCCGCCCCCGGCCGCTGGTCTGGCGATGCGCCAGAATCCAGAGCGGCCCGGTCTGCCCGACAGAGGCCAGTCGCTGGGCCTCCGCGTTCGTGCTGTCAACGTCATTCAGGCGGCGGAAGCCGACGCCCCGCGGCCAGTCAGTCATTCGGTCTACTGGACAAGCGATGCGGCGGCCGCGGCAGCGAGGCTGTCAACTCCGAAGAGATTGACGATCCCGAAGATCATCGCGAGCGACGAGGCGCCCAGAAGACCCCAGTGGATCGGAGGCATCCGGCCGTCCATCGGCTCTGCCGCTTCGCCGAAATACATCAGGTAGACGATGCGCAGGTAGTAGTAGGCACCGATCACGCTGGCGACCACACCCGCGACCGCGAGCCAGACCAGTCCGGCATCGACCGCCGCCGAGACGACGTAGAACTTCCCGAAGAAACCGATCAGCGGCGGAACGCCCGCGAGGCTGAACATCAGGACCGCGAGCGCGGCAGCCCGGGCCGGTTCGACCCGGCTGTAGAGACCGAGCGAGGCGATGTCGCTCACCTGCTTGCCGTCGCGCGTCATGTTCAGGATGAAGGCAAAGACCCCCACGTTCATGGTCACGTAGATGGCGAGGTAGACGAGAAGCGCCTCCGCGCCCGCCTGGGTTCCGGCCGCCAGCCCCATGAGTGCGTAGCCCATGTGCCCGATGGAGGAATAGGCCATCAGGCGCTTGATGTTGGTCTGGCCGATGGCGGCGAATGAGCCGAGGAACATCGAGAAGAGCGAGATGAGCGCGAGCACCTGCTGCCAGTCCGAAACGGCATCGCCGAAGGCATCGAACAGCACGCGCGCCATCAGCGCCGCGGCGGCGACCTTGGGCGCAGTGGAGAAGAAGGCCGTCACCGGCGTCGGTGCGCCCTCATAGACGTCCGGCGTCCACATGTGGAACGGCACCGCGGAGACCTTGAAGGCCAGCCCCGAGATGATGAAGACGAGGCCGAACACGAGACCCGTCGCCATGTGCTCGCCGCTTCCCACGATCGAGCCGATGCCCGCGAAATTCGTGGTGCCGGAGAAGCCGTAGGTGAGGCTCGCACCATAGAGCAGCAGCCCCGAGGAGAGCGCGCCAAGGACGAAATACTTCAGCCCTGCTTCCGTGGAGCGCAGGCTGTCGCGGCGGAAGGAGGCGATGACATAAAGCGCGAGCGACTGCAGTTCGAGCCCGAGATAAAGCACGATCAGGTCGGAGGCGGACACCATCACCATCATCCCGATGACAGCCAGCGTCACCAGCACCGGGAACTCGTATTTCAGGAGATCGGTACGCGCCAGGAACTCGAGGCTCATCGCAAGCGTCGCCGCGGCGCCGAAGAGGATCAGCACCTTGGAGAACCGCGCGAAGCCGTCATTGATGAAGCTTCCCTCGAACGCCATGCTGGTGCCGGAGCCGAACCCGACCCAGAGGCCGACGATCACGAGCACCGACACCGTGACGCGCAGGATCAGGCGGCTCATGTCCCTCTTGGCGAAGGCGCCCCAGAGGAGCGCCCCCATCGCATAGAGCGCGAGGATCAGTTCCGGGGCGATAACGGAAAGGTCTTGGCCGAGCATCTGTCTACTGTCCCCGTATCCGTCAGTGCATTGCGAGTGTGGTGGTGGTCGCGGCCATGGCCGTTTCGGTGTGCTGCACCAGCGCATCCACCGAAGGCCCGATCACGTCGAGGATGAGCGCGGGATAGACCCCGAGCAGGAGCGTCGCGACCACAAGCGGCGCGAAAATGAGCTTCTCGCGACCGGTCATGTCCTCGATGGTCTTGAGGCTCTCCTTGATCAGGTCACCAAAGACCACCCGGCGGTAGAGCCAGAGTGCGTAGCAGGCCGAGAGGATCACCCCGAAGGCAGCGAAGAACGCCACCCAGGTGGAAACCTGGAACACCGCCGAGAGCGTGAGGAACTCGCCGACGAACCCGGAGGTGCCGGGCAGGCCCACGTTGCCCATGGTGAAGAGCATGAAGATCAACGCATAGACCGGCATTCGGACAACGAGACCGCCATAGGCCGCGATGTCACGGGTGTGCATCCGGTCATAGATCACGCCGACGATGAGGAAGAGCGCGCCGGAGATAAAGCCATGGCTCAGCATCTGGAAGATCGCGCCATCCAGCCCCTGCTGGTTGAAGGCGAAGATCCCCATGGTCACGAACCCCATATGTGCCACGGAGGAATAGGCGATGAGCTTCTTCACGTCTTCCTGCATGATCGCCACGAGGCTGGTATAGACAATGGCGATCACCGAGAGGGTGAAGACGAAATCCTGCATCACCATCGAACCCACGGGGAACATCGGCAGGGAGAAGCGCAGGAAGCCGTAGCCCCCCATCTTCAGAAGGATCGCCGCCAGCACGACGGAGCCCGCGGTGGGCGCTTGAACGTGGGCATCCGGCAGCCAGGTATGAACCGGCCACATGGGCATCTTCACCGCAAAGCTCGCGAAGAAGGCGAGGAACATCAGCGTCTGCGCTCCACCGATGACCGAGAAGCCCAGAACGCTCATCGTCTCAGACGGGAACTCGTAGGTGAGCAGCGTCGGGATGTCGGTGGTGCCGGCCTGGTAATACATCGCGATCATCGCGACCAGCATCAGCACCGAGCCGAGGAAGGTGTAGAGGAAAAACTTGAACGCCGCGTAGATGCGATCCTTTCCGCCCCAGATGCCGATGATCAGGAACATCGGGATCAGGCCCGCCTCGAAGAAGACGTAGAAGAGGATCAGATCGAGTGCGCAGAACACGCCGATCATCAGCGTCTCCAGCACGAGAAAGGCGACCATGTATTCCTTCACCCGGTCCGTCACGTGCCAGCTCGCGCCGATCACCAGCGGCATCAGGAAGGTGGTGAGCATCACGAAGAGGACGGAAATGCCGTCCACACCCATCTTGTAGGTAAGCCCGCCCAGCCATTCGGCCTCTTCGACGAACTGGAAGCCGGTATCGGACGGATCGAACCCGATCAGCACGAAGAGCGACAGGATGAAGGTGGCCCCAGTCGTGAAGAGCGCGAGGAGTTTCGCGTTCTTCTGGGCCAGCTCATCCTCGCCCTTGAGGAAGATCAGAAGCACCGCCGCCCCGATCAGTGGCAGGAAGGTGATGAGCGAAAGCAGGCTGTTCATCTTACGCTGCTCCCCGGATGCTGAGCCACAGGACAAGGACGATCAGACCGACCACCATCGCCAGGGCATAGTGGAAGAGGTATCCGGACTGTGCCCGCCCGGCGAGACGCGTGACGAAGGGAACGAAGCCCATGGCCAGGCCGTTGATCGCGCCGTCGATGGTCGCGCCATCCCCCTTCTTCCAGAAGAAGGAGCTGAGCCAGCGGGTCGGCCGCACGAAGATCACGTCGTAGATCTCGTCGAAATACCACTTGTTGAGCAGGAAGCGGTAGAGGATCGGCTGCGCATCCGCGAGTGCCTTGGGCCGCGTCGGATCGAGGATGTAGAACCAGTAGGCCACCGCCAGACCCGCGAGCATGGCGAAGAAGGGCGAGACCTTCACCCAGACCGGCGAATGGTGCGCATCGTCGATGACGGTGTTTTCAGGTCCGAAGAAGACCGCGCCGATCTGCGCCGCGTCATGATGTGCCTCTTCCGCACCATGATCGCCTGTGGCTGCATCGGCGTGTTCCGCTGCCTCGCCATGGCCTTCGGCCTCGGCGCTCTCGCTTGCCACCGCGTGATCGGCCGAAGCTTCCTCACCGTGGTCAGCCGTTTCGGCACCGTGATCGTCGCCATGGGCAACTTCCTCATGGTGGGCCGGGATGCCGAACCAGGCGTTCATCTTGTGATGGTCGCCGAAGAAGACGCCATACCAAATCATGCCCGCGAAAACCGCGCCGAATGCCAGCACGCCGAGCGGAATGAGCATGACCCGAGGGCTCTCATGCGCATGGTCGTGGGCGTGGTGGTCGCCGCGCGGCTTGCCGTGGAAGGTGAGGAACACGAGCCGCCAGGAATAGAAGCTGGTGAAGGCCGCCGCGACCACGAGGCAGGCGAAGGCGAACCCTGCCGCGCCGTTCTGGCCCGCGAACGCGCTTTCAATGATCGCGTCTTTCGAGAGGAAGCCCGCGAAACCGATGGTGGTGAGCGGAATGCCGACACCGGTGATCGCCAGCGTTCCGGCCATCATCATCCAGTAGGTGAACGGCACCTTGTCCTTCAGCCCGCCATAGTTCCGCATGTCCTGTTCGTGGTGCATCGCGGTGATGACCGAACCGGCACCGAGGAACAGCAGCGCCTTGAAGAAGGCGTGGGTGAAGAGATGGAACATCGCGACCGGATATGCGCCCACACCGGCGGCCACGAACATGTAGCCGAGCTGCGAACAGGTCGAATAGGCAATCACGCGCTTGATGTCGTTCTGCACCAGACCCACGGTCGCGGCGAAGAAGGCCGTCATCGCGCCCATGAAGGTGATGAAGGTCAGCGCACCGGGCGCGAACTCCAGGACCGGCGACATGCG
Organism: Amaricoccus macauensis; assembly: GCF_049800915.1. GTDB lineage: Bacteria > Pseudomonadota > Alphaproteobacteria > Rhodobacterales > Rhodobacteraceae > Amaricoccus > Amaricoccus macauensis_A. The sequence continues at coordinate 152,012 of NZ_JBNAFY010000002.1, read as the reverse complement.
GCATACGAGGAAGACGCCCGCGGTCACCATGGTTGCGGCGTGGATCAGCGCCGAAACCGGGGTCGGGCCTTCCATGGCGTCCGGCAGCCAGGTGTGCAGCAGAAGCTGCGCCGATTTGCCCATCGCGCCGACAAAGAGCAGGAAGGAGGCAACCTCGGCCGCGTTCCACTCGCGCCACAGGAAGGTGAGCTGCGTCTCGGCAATCTCGGGTGCTGCCGCGAAGATGTCGTCAAAGGCGATGGAATCGACGAGGTAGTAGAGCGCGAAGATCCCCATCAGGAAGCCGAAGTCACCGACACGGTTGACGATGAACGCCTTCATGGCTGCGTTGTTGGCGCTGGCCTTGCGGTAGTAGAACCCGATCAGCAGGTAGGAGGCGACACCCACGCCTTCCCAGCCGAAGAACATCTGCAGGAGGTTGTCGGCGGTCACCAGCGAAAGCATCGCAAAGGTGAAGAAGGAGAGATAGGCGAAGAAGCGCGGCAGGTAGCTCTCGCCCTCTTTCCAGTTCTCGTCGTGGCCCATGTAGCCGATCGAGTACAGGTGAACGAGCGAGGAAACGGTCGTGACCACCACCAGCATGATGCAGGTGAGCCGGTCAACGCGCACGCCCCATTCGGCGCTCATGGACCCCGAGGCGACCCAGCGGAAGAGCGGGCGGCTCACTGTCTCGCCGTCGAAGCTGAAAAAGACGATCCAGGAGAGGAAGCAGCAGAAGAAGAGGATGGCGGTCGCGGTGTAGGTGGCGGCCTTCTCGCCCATCAGCTTGTAGCCGAAGCCGCAGATCAGCGCGCCGAAGAGCGGCAGGAGAAGAATGAGGGTCGTCATAGCCGCGTTACCCCTTCATCATATTTATGTCTTCCACCGCGATCGTGCCGCGGTTGCGGAAGAAGCAGACGAGAATTGCGAGGCCGATGGCGGCTTCCGCCGCTGCCACGGTCAGGATGAAGAGCGTGAAGACCTGTCCCGCGAGATCCCCGAGATAGGCGGAGAAGGCGACCATGTTGATGTTGACCGCGAGCAGCATCAGCTCGACCGACATCAGGATGATGATGACATTCTTGCGGTTGATGAAGATGCCGAAGATGCCGGTGACGAAGAGGATCGCGGCAACAGTGAGGTAATGGCCCAGTCCGATCATGCAGCAACGCCTCCGCGTGTCAGGTATTTCGTTTTCATGCGCCCTGCCCCGGTTTGATATCGACCAGGTCGACGGCGGTCTTGGGGTCGCGATACATCTGCGAGACCACGTCCTGCTTCTTCACACCGGCCCGCTTGCGATGGGTGAGGACAATGGCCCCGATCATGGCGACCAAGAGCACGAGCCCCGCCAGTTCGAACAGGAACACATACTGCGTGTAGAGCACGTTCCCGAGCGCGGCGGTGTTCTCCGTGACCGCCGGATCGGGCGTGACCGCGGGCCGCAGCGCCAGGGCTTCCTCGCTCGCCTCCCAGCCACCGAAGGCGAAGCCCAGCTGCACCAGCAGCACCACCGCGATCAGAAGCCCGGCAGGCAGGAACTTCGCCATGCCGCCACGCAGCTCCGCGAAGTCCACGTCAAGCATCATGACCACGAAGAGGAAGAGCACCGCGACTGCGCCGACATAGACGATCAGCATCAGCATCGCGACGAATTCCGCCCCCAGGAGCACGAAGAGCCCGGCGGAGGAGAGAAACGCCAGGATCAGCCAGAGCACCGAATGCACCGGGTTTCGCGCGAACACCACCAGAACCCCCGCCACGACCGCGATGATCGAGAACAGATAGAAGGCAAAAACGGCAAAACTCATGTGTGTCCCCCTTCCGGCGTCCCGCACTTGCGACGGGATTGATGCGCTCTGGGCTGGATTTCAGTCATCTGTAGGGCGCGTCCAGTTCGAGATTGCGGGCGATTTCCGCCTCCCAGCGGTCACCGTTCGCCAGAAGCTTGTGCTTGTCGTAGAACAGCTCCTCGCGGCTCTCGGTCGCGAACTCGAAATTCGGCCCCTCGACGATCGCATCCACCGGGCAGGCTTCCTGGCAGAAACCGCAGTAGATGCATTTCGTCATGTCGATGTCGTAGCGCGTCGTGCGCCGCGACCCATCCTCGCGCGGCTCCGCATCGATCGTGATCGCCTGCGCCGGGCAGATCGCCTCGCAGAGCTTGCAGGCAATGCAGCGCTCCTCGCCATTCGGATACCGCCTGAGCGCGTGCTCGCCGCGGAACCGGGGCGAAAGCGGGCCCTTCTCGTGCGGATAGTTCAGCGTAGGCTTCGGTTTGACGAAGTAGCGCAGCCCGAGCTTGAAGCCCGCGAAGAAGTCGGCCAGCAGGAAGTAGCGCGCGGCCTTTGCATAGGTGAATGCCATGTCATCAGCCTCCGATTGCCCAGCGCTGGTAGGCGCCCCAGAACCAGCCGTAGTGCGCGGCCAGCCCGACAAGTGCGACCCAGCCGAGCGAGAGCGGCAGGAACATCTTCCAGCCGATCCGCATCAGCTGGTCATAGCGGTAGCGGGGCACGATGGCCTTCACCATGGCGAACATGAAGAAGAACATCAGCATCTTCAGCGCCATCCAGATGAAGCCGTCGGGCAGCCCCGGAATTGGCGAGAGCCAGCCACCGAAGAACAGCACCGACATCAGCGCGCAGAGGAAGAACACCGCCATCAGCTCGCCGATCATGAAAAGCAGGAACGGCGTCGAGGAATATTCCACCTGGTAGCCCGCAACGAGCTCCGATTCCGCCTCAGGTAGGTCGAAGGGCGGGCGGTTGGTCTCGGCCAGCGCCGAGATGAAGAAGAGGAACACCATCGGCAGGTGCGGCAACCAGTACCAGTTGAACATGCCGAGGTCGCCATCCTGGGCCATGACGATCCTGGTCAGGTTCAGCGAGCCGGTCGAGATCAGGACACCGATGATGATGAGGCCGATCGAGACCTCGTAGGAAATCATCTGGGCCGCGGAGCGCAGGCTGCCCAGGAAGGGATACTTCGAGTTCGAGGCCCAGCCGCCCATGATCACGCCATAGACCTCGAGCGAGGAGATGGCGAAGATGAACAGGATGCCGACGTTGAGGTTCGAAACCACCCAGCCGTCCCCGAAGGGCATCACCGCCCAGACGATGAGCGAGGTGATGAAACTGATCATCGGAGCGAGGAAGAAGACGAACTTGTCCGCGCCCGAGGGCACAACCACTTCCTTGACGATATACTTCAGGAAGTCGGCGAAGCTCTGCATCAGCCCCCAGGGGCCGACGACGTTCGGACCGCGGCGGATCTGAACCGCGGCCCAGATCTTGCGGTCGGCATACATCAGGAATGCGAGGCTCACGAGCACAAGCACCGTGACCAGAAGGCATTGCGCGAGAATGATGATGAAGATGCCCAGACCGGTGTCGAAGAAGCCGTCCATCATTTACTCCGCTGCCATGGGCCGGGCCCGGTCGCTTGCCAGTCTGGCCAGTTCCGCCATGACCGAGCTTGCGCGCATGATCGGGTTCGCGAGGTAATGCGCAGAAGTCGGCGAGGTGAAATCGCCCAGATCCTTGTCGAGGGTCTTACCGCCCGCATCGAACGACGTCCACGCATTTTCCGGCACGATGTCGATCGCACCGAGATGCGGCAGTTCGGCCACCATTTCGGCCCGGAGAGCGGCCAGCGAATTGAACGGCAGTGTCGCGCCGAGCTCGGCCGACAGGGCCCGGAGGATCGCCCAGTTTTCCTTCGCCTCGCCCGGAGGGAAGCCGGCGCGGTTGGCCATCTGCGGCCGACCCTCGGTGTTGACGAAGATCCCGGATTCCTCGGTGTAGGCTGCCCCCGGCAGGATCACGTCCGCCCGGTGCGCACCACGGTCGCCATGGCTGCCCTGGTAGATCACGAAGGGCCCCGGCGCGATGTCGATCTCGTCGGCACCGAGGTTGTAGACCGCTTCGGCCCCGTCGAGCGCGGCCTCGACGCCGCCCTCCGTGACAAAGCCAAGGTCAAGCGCGCCGACGCGGCTCGCCGCCGTGTGGAGCACCAGGAACTTGCTGTTGGAATTCTCGACGAGCCGCATGGCCGCCGCGAGGCAGGCTTCGCCATCTGCACCGGTGAGCGCGCCCTGCCCGATCACGACGACGGTGTCCTTGTCCTTGACCCCGCCGAGATCCTTGGAGGCCAGTTCCTCGAGCGCCGCGCGTCCGGTTCCGGTGTGCACGACATCATACGTCAGATCGACCGGTTCACCGATATGGCCCACCGTCGCACCGCGCAGCCAGGCCTTGCGGATGCGCGCGTTGAGCACAGGCGCTTCCAGACGCGGATTCACGCCCACGAGCTGGATCATCTCCGCGAATTCGAGATCCTCGATGGTTGCGGTTCCGGCGTAGGCCGCCCGGTTGTCTGCCGGAAGCTTCGCGCCATCGACGCGGGCCTCCGTGGTCCAGTCTAGGCTGCGCGCGAGTTGCCGCAGGGCGTAGATCGCTTCGGTCGGGGCGAGATCTCCCGCAATCGCGGCGACCTTCTTGCCCTTGGTTCCTTCTGCCACAGCCTTGAAGGTCTCTCCCCAGGTCGCGGGCTTGAGCTTGCCATCGACGCGGATGTAGGGCCGGTCCAGTCGCTGGCGCCGCAACCCGTCCCAGATGAAGCGCGAGCGATCCGCAAGCCATTCCTCGTTCACGCCGTCATGGTTGCGCGGCAGGATGCGCATGACTTCGCGGCCCTTGGTGTCAACCCGGATGTTCGAGCCGAGGGCATCCATCACGTCGATGGATTCCGTCTTCTTCAACTCCCAGGGGCGGGCGGTGAAGGCATAGGGCTTGGAGGTCAGCGCGCCGACCGGGCAGAGGTCGATCACGTTGCCCTGCATCTCGGAGGTGAGCATCGCGCCCAGGTAGGAGGTGATCTCGCTGTCCTCGCCGCGCCCGGTCTGTCCCAGTTCGGGGATGCCGGCCACCTCGGTGATGAAGCGCACGCAGCGGGTGCACGAAATGCAGCGCGTCATGCAAGTGCCGACCAGCGGCCCGAGATCCATGTCCACCGCAGCGCGTTTCGGTTCGCGGTAGCGCGAGAAATCGACACCATAGGCCATCGCCTGGTCCTGAAGGTCGCATTCGCCGCCCTGGTCGCAGATCGGGCAGTCGAGCGGGTGGTTGATGAGCAGGAACTCCATCACCCCTTCCCGCGCCTTCTTCACCATCGGCGATGTCGTCCTGATCTCGGGCGGAGCGCCGTCCTTGCCGGGGCGCAGATCCTTGATCTGCATGGCGCAGGATGCCGCGGGTTTCGGCGGACCGCCCACGACCTCGACGAGGCACATGCGGCAGTTGCCGGCGATCGACAGCCGCTCGTGATAGCAGAAGCGCGGGATCTCGACCCCGGCCTCCTCGCAGGCCTGCAACAGGGTCAAGCGGGGATCGACCTCGATCTCGCTGCCGTCGATGATAACTTTGCGCAGATCACTCATGCCAGCGCTCCAAAAATTCCTGCTGCTACGTGCCGAAGGGTCATGTGCCCGGTTGCGTCGCTCATGTGGTCAGGACCCCTCGTCTCTCGGCCATTTCTTGAAAGCCAGCACCCAGAGCGCGATGAGGTTCGCGATGGGCACGACTGCCAGCAACCCCCAGAACCCCGAATGCCCGGTCCGCGACCAGATCTTCCAGAACGGAATGACCGCAAGCGCCGCGAAAAGCACGAGCATGATGAGGCTCACCAGCGGATTGCCTTCGGTTGCCAGTTGCGCTTCCGCTTCCATCGCCCGTTCCTTCCCTACTCCGCCGCCATGTCGGTGCAATTGCGCACACGCCACAGCCGCGCTTCCTTCAGATGCGACCAGCCGAAGGCATGGTCGCTGTCGCCGTTGGCCTTGAGATGCTCCAGCCGATCCAGAGCTTCGTCGAGGCTAGGTCGGTGCCCCGCGGGCACCCACCACATGACGAAATGCATCGCGCCCAGCACCTCGAACCATTCCGCCCGGCGCTCGTAGAACTGCCGGTGGACTGTGTTCCAGACGAAAGTCTCAAGCGCCTCGACGCTTTCCCAGACCGTCAGGTTCGCGACGAACCGCGGGTCGCCGTCGATCTTCGTCTCGGTGTTGCCCGTGCCCGGTTCACCCGAGCCCTCCATCATCCAGTTAAAGCCGGGCATCCGCTTGCCCAGCCCGTTCACCCGGTCGAGCGCGCCCATGAACTCCGCCACGCGCGCATCTTGCGGATCGGCCACGAGCCGTCCGACATTGAGCTGCGCGAGGTGCATTCCGTCCATCAGCCTCTAAATCCCGAGTCAAATCGTTGGCATACAGATTGTGCATGGATTGTGCATGCACCGTGCATTCCCGATTTCGCCGCAACCGATTGAAATTGCGCCGCTTCTCTCATTCGACCGCCTCGGCCTGCTTGCGCTTGAACTCCGCCAGACTCTCGTCCCGCGCCTTCGCCAGAAGCTTCTCGATCTGCGGCGAGCAGACCAAAGAAATGAACGGAACGGTCACCAAGGTCGAAACTCCGATCTCGATCCAGAGCGGCAGATTCGGTGCGAGCCACTGGAACAGGTAGCTGAAGACCAGCACGCCGGGAAACACGCATGCCCAGATCGACAGGACAAAGACCAGTGTCTCCTTTCGTGTCATGAGCCTGCTCCATGCTTCCCGTTACTCCGCTGCCACGGCGCTCATGCGGCCGGTTTTCTTGGCCTTGATACGATCCTCGATCTCTTCGCGGAAGTGCCGGATGAGGCCCTGGATCGGCCAGGCCGCCGCGTCGCCGAGCGCACAGATCGTGTGGCCTTCGACCTGTTTCGTGACTTCGAAGAGCATGTCGATTTCCTCGACCTCTGCATCTCCGGAGACCAGGCGATCCATGACCCGCATCATCCAGCCGGTGCCTTCCCGGCAGGGCGTGCACTGGCCGCAACTCTCGTGCTTGAAGAACTTTGACAGTCGCCAGACCGCCTTGATCACATCGGTCTGCTGGTCGATCACGATGGCGCAGGCCGTGCCGAAGGAAGACTTGAGCTCCTTCATGCCATCGTAGTCCATGATAGCACTTTCGCATTGCGAAGCAGGAATGATCGGACAGGATGCACCGCCCGGGATCACGGCCTTAAGGTTCTTCCACCCTCCGCGCACGCCGCCGCCATGCTTCTCGATCAGTTCCTTGAGCGAGATTGACATGGATTCCTCGATCACGCAGGGCGTGTTGATGTGCCCCGTCAGACCGAAGAGCTTAACGCCGGCGTTGTTCGGCCGACCGAAGCTCGCATACCACCCCGCGCCGCGCCGCATGATTTCAGGCACGACCGCGATGGACTCGACGTTGTTCACCGTGGTTGGCGCCCCATAGAGGCCCGTATTCGCAGGGAAAGGCGGTTTGAGCCGCGGCATCCCCTTGCGGCCTTCGAGGCTTTCCAGCAGCGCCGTTTCCTCACCACAGATGTAGGCACCCGCACCGTGGTGAACGTAGAGGTCGAAATCCCAACCGGAGCCGCAGGCGTTCTTGCCGATCAGGCCAGCGTCGTACGCTTCATCTATGGCGATCTGCAATGCCTCGCGTTCGCGGATGTACTCCCCACGGATGTAGATGTAGCAGGCATGTGCCCCCATGGCGAAGGAAGCAATCAGGCAGCCCTCGATCAGCGTGTGCGGATCGTGGCGCATGATCTCCCGGTCCTTGCAGGTCGCCGGCTCGGATTCATCGGCATTCACCACCAGGTAATGCGGACGACCGTCGTCGCCCTTCGGCATGAACGACCACTTGAGGCCAGTGGGGAAGCCTGCACCGCCGCGCCCGCGCAAGCCGCTGGCCTTCACCTCTTCGATGATGCCGTCACGTCCCTTTGCGAGAATGGCGCCTGTGCCGTCCCAGCAACCACGGGACTGCGCGCCCTTCAGGGTGCGGTCATACATTCCGTAGAGATTGGTGAAGATCCGGTCCTTATCTTCCAGCATCTCTCTCTCCCTACATGCCCGGCACTGGTGGCCGGGATACCTTGGTCAAATGCGCCGCGGCCAAGGGCCGCAGAAAGGCGCGATCAGTAAACGTCGCCGTCGTCAACACGCTTCGAGAAGTCAGTCTCGCCGCCACCGGCGAGCTTCCGAGCCTGTTCGACCCAGTTGTCGCGGGTCACGCGGCCCTTGAACCCCTCGAGATGGCTGTCCACCCAGGCAATTTCGTCGACGGTCCAGGAGGCGATCTGGTCGAAATGGTAGAAACCCATCGAGTGAAGAAGCGCCTCGAGTTTCGGCCCGACCCCCTTGATCTTCTTCAGATCATCCGCAGCACCATCACGTGGCGCATCGAGTGCGGCGGGCTTCACGCCCTCTTCAGCAGCGCCGGGCACCGGTTCGGAAGCGCCCAAAACCTCGGCTTTCGAGAGCGATTCATCCGCGTCCTTCGGCTTGGCTTCCGATTGCGGTTCGGGCCCGTCAACAGGTTTCGGCTCGCCATCGCCATCGGGCTTCGGATCGGCCGCCGAGTCGGGCGTGGGACGATCGGTCGGCGCCTCCTGCGGCTCCATCACATCGGTATCGCCGGCGGCATCAAGCGCGGGCTTTGGACCGAGCGAGCCTTCCGGTGCCTTCTCGGGCATCTCGACAGGCTTCTCGTCGCCGGTGATCCGCTTGATCGTGTCCTGCATCTGCAGCGCCAGCGTCACAGAGGCGTTGGTGTCGAAACCTCGGGTGCCCTCCTCGAGCGAGGTCAGTCCGGTCTCGGGCTCGGAGGCGAAGCGCCCCTTGCGCGATCCGGGCGCAGGCACCTCGCCTCGGGAAAGCGCGTCAAGAAGCTCGCTCAGGCTTTCGGCGCTCAGATCCTCGTAATAGTCCTTGCCGATCTGGGCCATCGGCGCATTGGCGCAGGCACCGAGGCACTCGACCTCTTCCCAGGAGAACTTTCCGTCCGCCGACAGCTCGTGCGGCTGAGCCGCGATCTTGTCCTTGCACACGGACATCAGATCCTCGGCCCCGCAGATCATGCACGACGTGGTGCCGCAAACCTGTACATGCGCCACCGAGCCCACGGGACGGAGCTGGAACATGAAATAGAAGGTCGCGACCTCGAGCACCCGGATCTTGGCCATGCCCAGCATGTCCGCGATGACCTCGATCGCCTTCTCGGTCACCCAGCCTTCCTGTTCCTGGGCGCGCCACAGAAGCGGGATCACCGCGCTGGCCTGACGGCCTTCCGGATATTTGGCGATCTGCCCCTTTGCCCATTCCTGATTGGCGGGCGTGAAAGCGAAGCTTTCGGGCTGTTCGCTGTGAAGTCTGCGCAGCATTACCGGTCAACCTCTCCAAACACGATATCGAGCGAGCCGAGCGCCGCGGAAACGTCCGCGAGCATGTGGCCCCGGCAGATGTGGTCCATCGCCTGGAGATGCGCATAGCCCGGCGCCCGCAACTTGACCTTGTAGGGTTTGTTCGTGCCATCCGACACGAGATAGACGCCGAACTCGCCCTTCGGGGCCTCGACCGCGGCGTAAGCCTCGCCCTCGGGCACGTGGAATCCTTCGGTGTAGAGCTTGAAGTGATGGATGAGCGCTTCCATCGACGTCTTCATGTCCGCGCGCGAGGGCGGCGTGATCTTGCCCCGTGACATCACGTCCTCGCCCTTGCAGCCGTCGAGCTTCTCGATGGCCTGCTCGATGATGCGGACGCTTTCGCGCATTTCCCACATCCGGCAGAGGTAGCGGTCGTAGCAGTCGCCGTTCTTGCCGACGGGGATCTTGAAGTCGAACTCGTCGTAGCACTCGTAGGGCTGCGAGCGACGCAGATCCCAGGCGAGCCCCGAACCACGTACCATCACGCCCGACATGCCCCAGTCCTGGCATTCCTGCTGGCTGAGGATGGCAATATCGACATTGCGCTGCTTGAAGATGCGGTTCTCGGTGATCAGCCCCTCGATATCGTCGAGCACCTGCGGGAATTCCTTCGCCCAGGTCGCGATATCGTCGATCAGATCCTGCGGCAGGTCCTGATGCACACCACCGGGCCGGAAATAGGCCGAGTGCAACCGTGCGCCGCAGGCCCGCTCATAGAAGACCATAAGCTTCTCGCGCTCCTCGAAGCCCCAGAGCGGCGGGGTGAGCGCACCAACATCCATCGCCTGCGTGGTGACGTTCAGCAGGTGGTTCAGGATGCGGCCGATCTCGGAATAGAGCACGCGAATGAGCGATGCCCGACGCGAGATCTCGGTCTGAGTGAGCTTCTCGATGGCCAGGCACCAGGCGTGTTCCTGGTTCATCGGCGCGACGTAATCAAGGCGGTCGAGATACGGCAGATTCTGGAGATAGGTACGGCTCTCCATCAGCTTTTCGGTACCCCGGTGCAGGAGTCCGATATGCGGGTCGCACCGCTCCACCACTTCGCCGTCGAGTTCGAGCACGAGCCGCAGAACCCCGTGGGCCGCAGGGTGCTGCGGCCCGAAATTGATGTTGAAATTCCGGATGCTCTGTTCGCCCGTCAGGACATCGGTCGCGTTGCCGTCCATCCCATGACCCTCTCTACCTGCCCGGCCCGAATGCCGGTCTGGGTGAAATTCCTGCCCTCACGCCGGGATGCTCCCGGCGGAACGACCCGCGGCTTTCGCCGCAAACGTGTCCGTATCAACCAGCGCCCGGCGGTGCATGCCTTCGCCGATCTGGCCGGCATCATCGCGCGCCACGACCTTGAAGCTGACGAAGCGCCCCTCGATCGCGGTGATTTCGCTGGTGACCGTCACGGTCATGCCCGGCACCGTCGGCGCGGTATGGGACATGTCGACCTGAATGCCCAGAGAGCATTCGCCCTGGTCGTAGAAGGGCGCGAGGTGCTCGCAGCACGCCCACTCCATGAAGCCGACCATATAGGCCGTGGCATAGACATCAGGCATCTTGTGCAGGAGTTCGCTGTCCTCGAACAGCCGCGGCACCGTCTCGTGAGACGGCACCTTGCGTGCGAACTCGGCGCGATGACCGATATCGAGGCCCGGCTTCACGCACCCTCCCCCTTTTCGTCGCCTGGAAGAATATATTCCGCACCTTCCCAGGGGCTCATGAAGTCGAACTGGCGGTATTCCTGGGTCAGCTTGACCGGCTCATAGACGACTCGCTTCTGCTCCTCGTCATACCGCACCTCGACATAGCCCGTTGTCGGGAAGTCCTTGCGGAGCGGATACCCCCGGAAGCCATAGTCGGTGAGAATTCGGCGCAGATCCGGGTGACCGGAGAACAGCAGGCCATACATGTCGAAGACTTCGCGCTCGTACCAGTTCGCGCCGGGATGGATTTCGACGATGGACGGCACGATCTCGTCCTCGCGCACCTCCGCCTTCACCCGGATGCGCTGGTTCAGGTGCATGGAGAGGAAGTGATAGACGATGTCGAAGCGGCGCTCCCGCTCCGGCCAATCGATGGCCGTGATATCGATCAGGGTGGTGAAGCGGCAGGCCCCATCCGCCTTCAGGAAGCCGATGAAATCCACGAGGGCCGCCGGCCGGACCGTCATCGTCAGCTCGCCATGGGCGATTTCGGACTGCAGGACCGCGCCCTCCTTGCGCATCGTGATGGTTTCCTGCAGATCCTCGAAGGCCGCGATTTCCATACTCATGCCAGCGTCCTCCTCAACGCACGATCGTGCCAGTGCGCCGGATCTTCCGCTGAAGCTGGAGGATCCCGTAGAGCAGCGCTTCGGCGGTCGGCGGACAGCCGGGAACATAGACATCCACCGGCACGACGCGGTCGCATCCGCGCACCACCGAGTAGCTGTAGTGGTAGTAGCCACCGCCATTGGCGCAGGAACCCATGGAGATCACGTAGCGCGGCTCGGGCATCTGGTCGTAGACCTTGCGCAGCGCGGGGGCCATCTTGTTGGTAAGCGTGCCTGCGACGATCATCAGGTCCGACTGGCGCGGAGATGCACGCGGTGCGGTCCCGAAGCGCTCAAGGTCGTAGCGCGGCATGGATGTCTGCATCATCTCGACCGCGCAGCAGGCGAGACCGAAGGTCATCCAGTGAAGGCTGCCCGTGCGGGCCCAGTTGATCGCCCCGGCTGTCGACGTGACCAGGAAGCCCTTGTCCGCCAGTTCATCGGACAGCGCGCGTGCAGCGGCCTCCTTGTCGGGGCCGGCCGCGTTCAGACCTGCTGGAAGCTGACCCGTGGTCGCTGCCGGGATGAAATCACCGGAGGCTCCGTCCGTCTTTGCCTCGGTCGCCTGGCCCGTGGATGTCACTCCCATTCGAGGGCTCCCTTTTTCCACTCATACGCGAAGCCCACTGTCAGCACGGCCAGAAAGACCATCATCGACCAGAACCCGACATCACCGAGGTGCTGGAAACTCACCGCCCACGGGAAGAGGAACGCCACCTCGAGATCGAAGATGATGAAGAGGATCGACACGAGATAGAACCGCACATCGAACTTCATTCGGGCATCATCAAAGGCATTGAAGCCGCACTCGTAGGCGGAAACCTTTTCCGGGTCCGGATTGCTGATGGCGACGATGACAGCCGAGAGCAGCAGGACCAATCCGAGTGCTATGGCCAATCCGAGAAATATCAGGATCGGCAGATACTCGCGTAAGAGCTGGTCCATGTCTCGCCTCCGACGCTTTGTCACACGCTGGGTGCCGCTTCGCACCTTGCTTAATCGTGGAATATAGAGGCGTGTGGCAGAGGTCAACTCAGGCTTGGTTAAGACACGGTACGAACCGGAATTTCTGCGACGCGCCGGAGGGATGGCGTTGCGCAGTTGCATACCGCGTCCACCCGCATCAAACAGGCAGAACAGGCAACCGAGGGGACCAAACAATGGATGAAACGACGCTGCGGCACAATGAAAAGATGAAGAAGATAAAAGCCGCCCGCGACAGGCTGATGAAAAGCAAGACCGAAAAGCGGGGCCTCATCATCGTCCATACCGGAAATGGCAAGGGAAAGTCCTCCTCGGGCTTCGGTATGATCCTTCGCTGCATCGGACATGGCATCCCCTGCGCTGTCGTGCAGTTCATCAAGGGCACCTGGGAAACCGGTGAGCGCCGGGTCCTGAAAGAAAAATTCGCGAATGAATGTCGTTTCGTGATCTCGGGCGAGGGGTTCACCTGGGAGACGCAGGACCGCGAGCGCGACGTCGCCGCGGCGCAGGCAGGCTGGGAACAGGCCAAGGCGCTGATCCTCGACCCGGAGATCCGCTTCGTTCTGCTCGACGAGATCAATATCGCATTGCGCTACGACTATCTTGATATCGACGAGGTGGTCGACTTCCTCCAGACCCGGAAGCCGGAGATGACCCACGTGGTGCTTACGGGCCGCAACGCGAAGCCCGAGCTCTTCGAGGCTGCCGATCTCGTGTCCGAAATGAAACTGGTCAAGCACCCATTCAAGGATGGCGTGGTCGCGCAGGAAGGCGTCGAATTCTAGAATAAGACAAACTCGGGCGAACCACCCACGGGACAGAAGGCCCGCCCCAAAACAAGGGGCGGGACAACCGACATCCCGCTTGCTGAGAGCCGCTTTTGGAACTCCCGGCCGCGTTCAACGTTGGTTTGTCATGATACAGATAGCCAGCAGATCAGCAGCAAGCCGGGCAACCGACGTTCCGCCCTCTGACCCCACCCCGTTACCGCCTGGCCCCGACATTCCGGGCGGAACACCCCCGGAAACGCCTCCCATCGCCCCACCTTCGCCGCCTCCGGTCGATCCACCGCCCGACCCGGAGTATCCGCCGATCGAACCACCTGCCCCGCCCGCCAGCGGCTAGAAATCAAGCGGGCTTGGCGGCAGTTGCGCGTGATGGACGTGCGGCGGTGATGAAGGCAATATCAGTCCAGGGGGAGGCAATCGATGACGAAGAAGAAACCGGCGTCAAGCCGCAAGACATCCAGCGGCGACTCTGCCAAGAGGCAGGGCAAGCCCGAGGTCGAAGCAAGCCGAAAGGCGGAAGGACGTGTCGAGGGCTTCCGCCAGCTCGCCCACCGCGTGGCCAACGGAGAGCAGGTCATTCACCCGATGCTCCTGACAGGCCAGTCGCGCAGGGAGCATGTGCGATCCACGCTAAGGGAGGACCACGCCACCCGGATCCAGCAGCGCTCTCATGGCGCCGAGGAGAAGTTCGGCAAGCTTGCCGATGACTTCTTCAAGTTCTTTCGGGGCACTGCGCTCCTGTTCTACCGCGACATGGCCGGCCAAGACGCGCACATGCCAAGCGTCATGGCACTCGGGGACGTGCACCCCGAGAACTTCGGCATCATGCCCGACAAGAACGGTGTGCCCATATTCGGCCTGAACGATTTCGACGAGGCGATCTATGCGCCGTTCACCTGGGACATCAAGCGCGGTGCCGTGGGCTTCTGGATTGCGGCGCGCAAAGTCGCGGGCATGAAACGGAAGAAAAGGCGCAAGATCGTCGAGAAGTTCGTCAAAGGATATCTCGAAGCGATGGGGCGCTACGCCAAACGGGCCACCGAGAAGAACGACGACTACCGGATGGACAACTCGCCCAAGGTCATCCGGACGCTCTTCAAGGAGGCCTGGGAAGAGCGCAAGTCGTGGCTCTGGGACGATTATCTCGAGCCGTCCGGACTCGGGTTCAAGCCGACCGACGAGCTTCAGCCGGTCTCGAGCGAGCGGGAGAAATTCCAGAAGGCGATCAACGACCTTGCGAAGGCCAACGGAATCGAGGGCCAGAAGCGGATCGGAGAACTGAGAGTCAAGGATGTCTGCGTCCGCCACGGCCAGGGAACCGCCTCGCTCGGTCTGCCGCGCTATTACGTGCTGATCGAGGGGCCGTCGAAGGATGCGACCGACGACTTCATCATAGAGTTCAAACGCGCCCGGCGCTCGGCTCTCGAGGGCCTGACCCCGCCATCGGACTTCATGGCCGGCGACAAGGCCGACAGGATCGCACACGCGCAGGCGGTTCAGCTCGCCCACGGTGATGTCTTTTATGGTGCCGCCGAAATCGACGGCGAAAGCTTCATGACCCGGGAGCGGGCTCCATTCAGGGACGATATCGACCTGGACGAGCTGAGCTACGCGACATGGAAGGATTATGCGAAGGTCTGCGGTGCCGCCCTCGCGCAGGCCCATGCCCTTTCGGACGATCTCGGGCAGATCGACTACGATGTCGAACCGTCCATCGTCGAGGCGGCAAACCCGCAAGCGCTCTTCATAGATGACATTCTACGATTCACCGCAGAGGCGGCAGACAGGCTCAAGGCCGATCACAAGCTCTTCCGGGAAGACTACAGGGATGGCGCGTTCGACAGCATCGACATGGTCTATCGCTGAGAAAAGAAACCCCCGCCGCTTTCGCGCCGGGGGCTGAAACTTCTGATTGTCCGGACGGATCAGTCGAAGAACTGCGCGCCGTTCGCGGAGATCGTCGAGCCGTTGATGAAGCCCGCCTCGTCCGAAGCGAGGAAGGTCACGCAGCGCGCGATCTCTTCCGGGTTGCCGAGACGACCGGCAGGGATCTGCGCGATGATCGATTCACGAACCTTTTCGGGCACGGCCATGACCATTTCGGTCGCGATGTAACCCGGGCAGACGGCATTCGCAGTAATGCCGGCCCGCGCACCTTCCTGTGCCAGCGAGCGGACGATGCCGATATCGCCGGCCTTGGTGGCTGCGTAGTTTACCTGGGCAAACTGGCCCTTCTGACCGTTCACGGAGGAAATGACGATCACGCGCCCGAACTTGCGTTCGCGCATACCGGGCCAGACCGGATGGATCGTGTTGAACACACCGGTGAGGTTGGTGTCGATCACTTCCTTCCAGTGGTCGGGGGACATCTTGTGGAACGGTGCGTCACGGGTGATGCCCGCATTCGCCACGACCACTTCGATCGGTCCGAGATCGGCCTCGACCTGCGCGATCCCCGCCTTGGAGGATTCGTAGTCGGCCACGTTCCACTTGTAGGTCTTGATGCCGGTTTCTTCGGTGAAGGCCTTCGCCTTCTCGTCGTTGCCGGCATAGGTCGCCGCCACCTTGTAGCCTTCGGCCTGAAGCGCCTTGGAAATCGACTCACCGATGCCGCGCGAACCGCCGGTGACCAGAGCAACACGTCCCATTATTCCCCCTCCTTCTGAAAGTCTTCTGGATAGTCATGTAAAAAGGGCGGGGAAACCCCGCCCTGATCTTAATCAATCACGCTCGACGCAGAGGGCAACGCCCATTCCGCCACCAATGCAGAGGGTTGCGAGTCCCTTCTTTGCATCGCGCCGCTTCATTTCGAAGAGCAGTGTGTTGAGGACGCGGGCGCCCGAAGCCCCGATCGGGTGACCGATGGCGATCGCGCCGCCGTTCACGTTCACGATCTCCGGGTCCCAGCCCATGTCCTTGTTCACGGCAAGCGCCTGTGCTGCGAAAGCTTCGTTGGCTTCCACGAGGTCGAGATCCTCAGGCTTCCAGCCGGCCTTGGCGAGCGCCTTGCGCGAGGCGTAGATCGGTCCGACACCCATGATCGCCGGGTCAAGACCCGCCGTCGCGTAGGAAGCGATCCGGGCCATGGGCTCGATGCCCCGCTTGGATGCGTTCTCCGCGCTCATCAGAACCGCGATGGCCGCACCGTCGTTGATGCCCGACGCGTTACCGGCGGTCACGGTGCCGTCCTTCGAGAAGGCCGGACGAAGCTTCTGCATGCCCTCGACCGTAGCGCCCTTGCGGATGTACTCGTCCTTGTCCACGACAATGTCGCCCTTGCGGGTCTTAACGACGAACGGCGTGACCTCATCGTCGAACTTGCCAGCAGCCTGCGCGGCTTCGGCCTTATTCTGCGATGCGGCTGCGAACTCATCCTGTGCCTCACGCGAGATCTGCCACTTTTCGGCGACATTCTCGGCCGTGGTGCCCATGTGGTAGCCGTTGAAGGCATCCCACAGACCGTCCTTGATCATCGAGTCGATGAACTTCATGTCGCCCATCTTCTGACCGGCGCGCAGATGTGCAACGTGGGGCGAGAGCGACATGCTTTCCTGGCCGCCAGCGACGACGATCTCGGCATCACCGAGCATGATGTGCTGCGCGCCCAGTGCCACGGTGCGAAGTCCCGAACCACAGACCTGATTGATTCCCCAGGCGGCGCTTTCCTGCGGCAGACCCGCATTGATATGTGCCTGTCGTGCAGGGTTCTGCCCCTGGCCCGCGGTCAGAACCTGCCCGAGGATCGTTTCCGACACCTCGCCCGGCTCAACACCAGCGCGCTCGAGCGCGGCTTTGATGGCCGTCGCGCCCAGTTCATGCGCCGGCGTGTTTGCGAAGCTGCCGTTGAAACTGCCCACGGCCGTGCGAGCAGCCGATGCGATAACGATATCCGTCATACTGATCCTCCAAAACGGTCCCTAACTCCCCCCGGACCGGTGAATGCGTTGCGCGGTAAGAGAGCAACGAATCGTCGCACGCCCCACACGCTATTCGTCGTGGCACAAAGCCCGCGGAGGCTCAACAGTCTTGGGCGCAACGAAAACTTACGCGGCAAGGAACTCGCCCAGCCCGCGCCAGACCCCGGTTCGTGCGCCACTGCCTACAACCATCCCGACATGCCCGGTATTGGGCCGCATCATGTGGGCCCCCGGTATGCGTTCCGGCAGCGCCTCCGAGAGTGCCGGCGTGGCGATGCTGTCCGACCGGCCACAGAAACACAACGTGGGAACGTCGATCTCGCCGGGACAGACCGGGCCGCCCAGGAACTCCCATAGTCCGCGCGCGGTGCGGTTTTCGATCTGCCACCCCAGAAGCAGGTCGCTGGCGGCCTTCATCGGCATCGGCACGCCATCGGCCAGCCAGTCCTCGAGCGCAACGAAGAAGGAAGCAGCTGGGCCGTCCGGGTCGAGACGCGAGAG
Organism: Amaricoccus macauensis; assembly: GCF_049800915.1. Classification (GTDB taxonomy): domain Bacteria; phylum Pseudomonadota; class Alphaproteobacteria; order Rhodobacterales; family Rhodobacteraceae; genus Amaricoccus; species Amaricoccus macauensis_A. Next base: position 134,250 of record NZ_JBNAFY010000002.1, on the reverse strand, counting down.
CCGTTGGAATTTGAGCACCGCCTGCATCGGGTTGATCACCGCGAAGAGCATCTGGAAAAGCGACACGGGCACAAAGCCGAAGGCCATGCCGAGCGTCTCGAGAATTTCACGGGTCTGCCTGCCCTCGTCGGCCCGCACAAGCGCGCGAATTGATCCCGCGATCCCGTCGGTAGAGCAGAAATCCCAAGGCGCTCCAATGGTTGCAAGCCGGGCGAGCCCTTCCGGCCTGCGCGCGGCAAATCCCGCCGCAAGCGTGCCGCCCATGCAGTAGCCCAGAAGCGCCACTGGCCGGCCATTCGTCTCGACCGCATGGCGAAACGCCGGGGCAAGCCGCTGGGCCCCGTATTCGTCGAGACTGAAGTCGACCTCGCCCCGACCGGGCGCGCCCCAGTCGAGCAGCAGAGGCCGATAGCCCTGTCCGGCCAGCCAGCGCATCAGGGACCGCCCGGGCAGAAGATCGAGAATATAGGCACGATTGATCAGGCTCGGCACCACCAGGATCGGCAGGCCGTTGCAATTGACGGCACGCGGAATCTGCCCGTAGTCGAGCAGGCGGGAGCATCCGTCGGACCAGATCACGGGCGGATCCTCGAGCGTGCGCTGGTAGGGGTGTTTCTGCCAGATTTCGAGCCCCTCGATCGAGGCGCGCAGCCGCGCGGCCATTTCGCAGGCAACCTCCATCTGATCGAGATCGGGGCCAAGGCGCGCCGCACGCTCGCCCAACCCGTCGGCCCAGGGAAACATGGCGGTATCGGCGCGGGGGGCTGCCAAAAGGGCGTGGGTGTAGGCCGAAAGCGCAGCCCCGAGATGAAAGATCAGGGGACTGGGGTGCCCGACCCGCCTCGGCGCGGGCTCCGGCATCAGACGTCCCGATCCGGGTCCGGGCCCGGCGGTATCGCAAGCTTCCCCTGGATCGCCATGAGAGTAACATGGCGTTCCCACAGATCGAGATAGTCCGCCGCCCTGCGACGCTCCTTCTGGCGCAGGTCCACGCTGCTCTCCCCGGATTTCCGTTGTTCTTGTCGTAGTGCCATCCTCGGCTTTCGACCCCGCTCTTAACCTAGGTCATTCGCAAACGCAAAAAGCGCTTTCCGCATTCAGCCTCGGGAGATAAACATAGCTGGAGCGGGAGAAAAGTTCACTGGGAGATGCGCGTGGCCGAGAAGAAAGAAGACGCGAAAGCGCCAATCATCATCAAGAAATACGCGAATCGTAGGCTCTACAATACCGCGAAATCAAGCTACGTCACGCTCGACCACCTGGCGCAGATGGTCCGCGACGGCCAGGATTTCGTCGTCAACGATGCAAAGTCGGGCCAGGACATCACGCGTTCCGTGCTTGCTCAGATCATTTTTGAGGAAGAGGCAAAGGGGCAGACCATGCTTCCCGCAAACTTCCTGCGTCAGTTGATCCGGCTCTACGGCGATACGCTTCAGGGGTTCGTGCCCGGCTATCTCGAAGCATCGATGGAGACCTTTTCCCGCAACCAGGAGAAGATGCGCGACCAGGTTCAGAAGGCATTCGAGGCCAATCCCGCGCTTGCCAATTTCGAGACGCTGGCGCGTTCCAACATGGAATGGTTCGAGAACGCCCTGCGGATGTTCGCGCCCTTCGCCAGCGGCATGAGCGGCAAGCCGGAGGATGGCGCACCCTCCGATTCACGCAAGGAAGTCGAACTCGACGAGCTCAAGCGACAGTTGGCGGAGATGCAACAGCAGCTCAGCCAGATCGTGAAAGACAAGTAGCGCCGGGACGAGCGCTCAGAAACCAGGCAGGGCGCCGGACGTGCCCTGCGGGATCATCAGGCGCTGCGGTCCTGCCGTTCACCGCCTGACGACAGCGGGCAGGCCGGTTTCTTCGGTCGTGCGGAAGGTTTCCCGAAATACGGCCCCTGGATGCAGTCGATTCCTGCATCGCAAAGCCAGGCGGCATCCGCTTCGCATTCGACACCCTGCGCCACGCTGAACATCTCGAATTGAAGCGCCAGTCGCTGGAGGCATTCAAGCAGCACCCGCGTGTCCGCGCACTTGTGAACATCGCGACAAAAGGCCGCGCCGATCTTGACCATGTCGAAGCGGAAGGCGCGAAAATGTGCGAATCCCGTCGCGCCGGAGCCGAAATTGTCTAGCGCGAAGGCGGGCCCCATCTCGCGGACATGGCGCGCGAAATCGTTGACGAGGTCCGCGTCGCGTACCGCTGCATCCTCACCGATCTCCAGAATCAGCCGACCGCAGGCATTCGGGCATCGCGCATGAAAGTCCGCCAGCATGTCCATCCATTCCGCATCCCCCATGGAGAGGGGTGAAACGTCGACGGCGAGCCGGAGGTCTGGCGTTTCCTCGAGAATCCGCAATGCGCGGCGCAGGGCGAAGCGATCGACCGTCCGGCCAATCTCCGTGCCTTCGATGGCCGACTTGAAGGTATCGACCGGCACCACCTGACCGTCCGCAAGTCGGACAAGAGCCACCATTTCGTGGAATGCCGCGAACGTCAGGTTGGCGGTGCTGGCAACCGGCTGAAACCGGAAGATCAGCCGATCCTGAGCAAGCGCCTGAGCCACGGTGAACCGCAGTCGGGCCTTGGCCTCAAGCCGACCTGTAGAACCCGCATCGGGTTTCGGCTCGGCCTGCTGCAGCAAGTGATACGGATCGACCCTCGGCCTCAGTCCCATCTGCCCCCTCCCGTGCAAAGTTGCGTGTACCGTATATTGCATGGACATACTATGATGTTCTTTAAATGTTCGTAAACTGTCGACATTTCGACCCGGAATCCGCCCCTCGACGGGTGAAAACTCATATCCAAGAAAAAAAGTCGGAATTGCAATTCCAAACCAAATGAGTCAGAAACTCTTGAAACACTCCGCGAGAAGGTGGCGCGGGTCCTGTTTTCGGAGCGAGTAATGTATGCCAGTTCGAGCGACCAGTCGAACCCTGACGTCGGCATGATCGATACCACATCCGGGCGGATCGAAGACGACAGAGCCGGGGATGGCCCCAAGCATGATGCACGCAGGCTCACTGATGGCGGCAACACCGCGACGATCGTACTCGACGGTCAGAGCTACGTATTGCGCATCACCCGGACAGGAAAACTGATCCTCACGAAGTAGCCCCGGTGGCGGGCCTTCGGAACATCACCGACGAAAGGACGATCCATGAAGAAACTTCTCCTTGCCAGCGCCGCAATCAGCGCCGCCGGTTTTGGCCCGGTTCATGCGGCCGAGAAGGCAGAGGTGCTTTCGACCTATGCCGATATCGCCGAAGCGGGCTATGCCGACAGTCTGGCGACGGCAGAACGGCTCGGTGAGGCGGTGGATGTGCTGATCACGTCGCCTTCGGCGGAAGCGCTTCAGGCGGCAAAGGACGCGTGGCTCGCGGCGCGGGTCCCCTATCAGCAGACGGAAGTCTTCCGGTTCGGGAATGCCATCGTCGACGACTGGGAAGGCAAGGTGAACGCCTGGCCGCTTGACGAGGGCCTGATCGACTATGTCGACGCCTCCTATGGCGGACCGACCGACGAGAACGCGCTTGCGGCAATCAATGTTGTCGCGAACCCGACCTTCACGCTCTCCGGCGAAGAGATCGATGCTTCGTCCATCACCCCGGAGCTTCTGTCCGAGACACTGCATGAGGCCGACGAGGTCGAGGCAAACGTTGCCACCGGCTATCATGCCATCGAGTTCCTGCTCTGGGGTCAGGATCTGAACGGAACTGGCCCGGGTGCCGGTGAACGGCCCTGGACCGACTACGCTCAGGGCGAGGATTGCACCAACGACAACTGCGAGCGGCGCGCGGAATACCTCAAGGCCGCGATTGACCTCCTGATTTCGGACTTAGAGTGGATGACGGCCCAGTGGAGTGCCGAAGGCGAAGCACGCACGAGCTTGATGGAAGACGAGAACGCCGGGATCTCGGCCATTCTCACTGGAATGGGCTCGCTTTCCTACGGCGAGCAAGCCGGTGAGCGGATGCGTCTCGGACTTATGCTGAACGATCCCGAGGAAGAGCATGACTGCTTCTCGGACAACACACACAACAGCCACTACTACGATGGCCTCGGCATCCGGAACGTCTATCTCGGGGAATATACCCGCATTGATGGCAGCCTGGTTTCCGGCCCCTCTGTTTCGGATCTGGTGACCGAAACCGATCCGGAAGCGGACACTGCCCTTAAGGCTGACCTGGACGCGACCGTCATTGCGCTTGGCCGTATCAAGTCGGTCGCCGAATCGGGCATGTCCTACGACCAGATGCTGGCCCGCGACAATGCCGCCGGGGAAGCCGTGGTGATGGGGGGCATCGAAGCCCTTGTCCAGCAGACCCAATCCATCGAGCGAGCCGTGACCGCCCTTCAACTCGACGCGATCGAGTTCGAGGGCTCCGACAGCCTCGACAACCCCGAGGCGGTTTTCCAGTAGGACCGCCCTGCCCGAGCCGGGCCCGACGGCCCGGCTCACGACTCTGACACGAGACCCGCCCGGAAGACTGGCCCTAGGATAGGGGATCCGAGACACCGATGAAGATCTGTCACTGTGCCAATATCACCGACCGCGACATCGATGCCGCCATCGACTGGATGCGAGCATCAGACCCCCATGTGGTCATCACACCAGGCAAGATCTACCACGCCCTGGGAAAGAGCGCTGAATGCGGCGGCTGCGTGAAGCTGTTCGTTTCAACCATGAAATCGAACGACAACCTGGCCGTTCCCGGCGATTCGCCCGATCTCCGCTATCCGCAGAAACTTCCGAAACTGCGGGTGCATCGGGGCGACCGGTCTGACTGAGCCGCTCACTCTTGCCGCTCGCAGATGTCTCGGGATCCGCTGATGTCCTGATCCGGAACGGGTGCAGCCGGATCGCATTCTGTTGCATTGCAGGCTGCCCCCACCGGACATAGAAGCATTCGCCATGCGTCAGATCTGCCTCTCCGCCCTTGCGGGCCTTGCTCTTATTGCCCCGGCCGCCTGGCCGGCATCGCAGGATCTGCCAAGTTCGCCGCTCGAGTTCATCCCCCGCACGCCGGAGGAACAGGCAAGGATCAAGGCAGTCACCGCCCCCACCATCGACTTCACCGCACCCGAAGCCTACGAGGCCCTGCCCGGCGGAGCGGCGACCTCGAATGCAATGGTGAACGGCGATGCATTTTCCCAGTCCTCCGCAAACATGAGCTTCGAAAAGGAACTGGACTTCAAGGTCGGGAACGGGCTCTTCAAGAAGCTCTGGGTCTCGGCCCCCTCTTCCACGCAGGCCTCGGACGGACTTGGACCGCTCTACAATGCCCGGTCCTGTCAACGCTGCCATCTCAAGGATGGCCGCGGTCATCCGCCGGAAGGCCCCGAGGACAACCCCATTTCCATGTTCCTGCGCATTTCGGTGCCGGGCGGGCCGGAAGACGTGATCGAGGAGATCGAGGACTACATCTCGGCCGTCCCCGATCCGGCCTATGGCACGCAGATTCAGGATTCCGCCCTTCCCGGCATAGCTGCCGAGGCGCAGATGAAAATCACCTACGAGGAGTTCGAGGTGCCGCTATCGGGCGGCGAGGTCGCGCACCTGCGCCGGCCCAGCTATGCGCTTGGCGATCTGGGATATGGCCCACCCCACCCCGATGCCATGCTCTCGCCGCGCATCGCTCCGCAGATGATCGGCCTCGGCCACCTTGAAGCCATTCCGTCCGAGGACATTCTTGCGCTGGCCGACCCGGACGATGCGGATGGCGACGGCATTTCCGGCCGCGCCAACATCGTCTGGTCAAAGGAGTTCGATCGCCCGATGCTGGGCCGGTTCGGCCTTAAGGCAGGCACCCCGACAATTCGCCAGCAATCGGCCGATGCCTTTGCCGGGGATATCGGCATTTCCAACCCCGTGAACCCATCAGGCTGGGGGGAATGCTCGGCGCTTCAGGACGAATGCCGCAAGGCCCCGGATGGTGCCTCCGAAGCCTACGAGGATCTTGAGATCGACAGCGAAGGGCTAGATCTCGTCACGTTCTACTCCCGCAATCTTGCCGTGCCGCGCCGCCGAGACTTTGACGACCCGATCGTGCTCCGGGGCAAGCAGGTGTTCTATGAAACCGGCTGCACAGCCTGTCACAATCCGAAATTCGTCACCCACCGGCTCTCGGATCAACCCGAACAGAGCTTCCAGCTGATCTGGCCCTATACCGACATGCTGCTCCACGACATGGGCGAGGGTCTGGCGGACAATCGCCCCGAAGCCCGCGCAAATGGACGTGAATGGCGCACGCCGCCGCTTTGGGGGATCGGCCTTACCCGAGAGGTTAGCGGTCACACCTACTTCCTCCATGACGGACGGGCACGCTCGCTTCTCGAAGCGGTTCTGTGGCATGGTGGTGAAGCGGAGGCCGCGCGGCAAACAGTGGTGAAAATGCCCGCAGCTGACCGTCACGCGTTGATCGCCTTTCTGGAAAGTCTCTGAATGAAACGCCTCCTCTTCGCCCTCTCCCTGCTCTGGCCCCTTCCGCTCGCCGCACAGCAGGAAGCGGCAATCGTCAGGGAGGCCGTGGAGGTTCAAATCCTGCCCGGCTACCGGACACTCGCGGGCGAAGCGGCCGCGCTCGACGCGGTCGCAGCTAGGGATTGCACGCCGACCTCTGCCAACTTGCGTAAGGCCTACAACAAGGCATTCGACGCGTGGATGGGGGTTGCGCATCTGCGGTTCGGACCGAGCGAAGAGGACAATCGCGCCTTTGCACTCGCCTTCTGGCCTGACAGCAGAGGCGCGACGGTCAAAACCCTCGCGGGCATGATCGCTGATGAAGATGCGATCGTTGATGACAAGAACGGCTACAAGGCGGTCTCGGTCGCGGCACGGGGATTCTTCGCGCTCGAGATGATGCTCTATGAGGAGAGTTTCTCAGCCCGGAACCCGGACTATGCCTGCAAACTTACCCGTGCCATTGCACACGACCTCGCCCTGACTGCCGCCGATCTTTCCAAGGCCTGGGACCCGGCCTACGCAGAGATCATCACGACGCCGGGTCCGGAGAATCCGATCTACTTCAACGAGATGGAAGCGGTTCAGGAACTCTACAGCGCGGTATTGTCGGGACTGGAATTCACGTCGGACCAGCGGCTTGGGCGCCCCATCGGCTCCATCGAGCGTCCTCGCCCCAAACGCGCCGAGGCTTGGCGCTCCGGGCGGTCGCTGCGCAATGTCACTCTTTCCATCGAAGCCACAGGAACGCTTGCACGCACCCTGGCCAGCAATCTACCGGAAGAGGATCGCATGCAGATCGGCGCCGCCATTGCGAGCGCGCTTGAAGAGGCAGATGAACTCGACGATCCGGTCTTCGCCAATGTCACGGACCCGACCGGCCGCCTCCGCGTGGAGGTTCTGCAACAATCGGTTCAGAGCCTGCGCGACACCGTCCGGACTGTGATCGGCCCGGCTCTGGGGGTGAGCGAAGGTTTCAACTCGATGGATGGAGACTGATCTTGGCGACGCGGCGCGGCTTTCTCAAATCCCTCATGGCGGCCACAGCCCTGCCCGCACTTGGATGGGCGGATGCCGGAAGCCCGGCCTATCTCGCCGCAGCGAAGCGGCCTGACGGAGAGTTCAGGCTCTATGGCCTCACGGTATCCGGCACGGAGATCTTCTCCCTGCCGTTGCCGACCCGCGGACATGCCGCCGCAGCCCACCCTGTCCGGCCGGAGGCAGTGGCCTTCGCCAGGCGGCCCGGCACCTTCGCCATCGTGCTCGATTGCATTTCCGGTGCGGTTCACCAGAGGCTCGATGCACCGGAGGGGCGACATTTCTACGGTCATGGCTGTTTCTCCGCAGATGGGTCGCGGCTCTTCACGGCGGAGAACCTCTACGACGAAGGGTTCGGGCGCATCGGAGTCTGGGATGCCTCCGCAGGGTACCGGCGGATCGGGGATTTCGCCTCAGGTGGTGTCGGTCCCCATGATATCGTCAGGCTACCGGGGACCGATGTCATGGCGATCGCCAATGGCGGGATCCGGACTCACCCCGACACGGGTCGCGCAAAGCTCAATCTCGATACGATGCGACCCAACCTTTCCTACGTGGACAGCGACGGACACGTTCTGGAACAGATCGAGATCGATGAGGAACTGCACCGGAACTCGATCCGGCATCTCGCGGTTCTGGAAGAGGGGCTCGTGGCCTTTGCCATGCAGTGGGAGGGTGATCTGGCGGTCGCGCCGCCGCTGCTGGGCCTTCACCGACAAGGGGAAAAGGCGCGCGTCCTCGATGCCGGGCCCGTTCAGGCTCGGATGCGCGGCTATGCCGGCTCGGTCGCGTTCTCGGGCGACGGCACGCAGGTCGGCATCACCTCACCACGCGGCGGGACGTCCCATATTTACGGCGTTTCCAGCGGACAACTCGAACAGGCTTTAGCTCAACGCGATGTCTGCGGGATCGCTGCACATCCGGATGGCTTCCTCGCCACCGACGGGCTGGGCGGTTGCCAGATTATCGGAAACCGGGAAGAAAACCCGGCGCCTGTGCGGGCCGAGGTGGCCTGGGACAACCACCTCGTGAAGCTTGCCGACCAGACCTGAACCATTTAGGAAGGTCGCAGGTCGTTTAACGCTAAACCAGTTCGCCCTCAGGTGTGACGCGCGTCTTGCCTCGCAGGTAAGGATGGAGGGCTTCGGGCAGCGAAATCGACCCGTCTTCCTGCTGGCCATTCTCCAGCACCGCGATCAGACAGCGTCCGACCGCCACACCGGAACCATTGAGCGTATGGACGAACTCCGGCTTCGCTCCCTCCTCGGGGCGGAAACGGGCGTTCATCCGGCGCGCCTGGAAGTCGCCGCAAACCGAGACCGAGCTGATCTCGCGATAGGTATCCTGCCCCGGCAGCCAGACCTCGATGTCATGAGTGCGACGTGCGCCAAACCCCATGTCGCCAGTGCAGAGCACGATGGTGCGATAGGGAAGCTCCAGTTTTTCGAGCACATTCTGGGCGCAGGACGTCATCCGCTCCTGCTCGGCGCGGCTCTCGTCCGGCTTCGTGACCGAGACCATCTCGACTTTCTCGAACTGGTGCTGGCGCAGGATGCCCGAAACATCCTTGCCCGCCGACCCGGCCTCGGAACGGAAGCACTGGGTGTGTGCGGTCATGCGCATGGGAAGCTGGGATGCATCCAGGATCTGGCCCGCTACGAGGTTGGTCATCGTCACTTCGGAGGTGGGGATGAGCCACCAGCCGTTGGTGGTGCGGTAGCTATCCTCGGCGAACTTGGGGAGCTGGCCGGTGCCGAGCATGGCGTCGTCGCGGACAAGCACCGGGGTCCAGTGCTCCACAAGCCCGTGTTCCTCGACGTGGAGATCGATCATGAACTGGGCGAGCGCGCGGTGAATCCGGATCATCGCGCCCTTGAGAACGACGAAACGGGAGCCCGACAAACGGCCCGCGGCTTCAAAATCGAAGCCCGGCTTCGCACCCGGAATCTCGAAGTGTTCAAGCGGCTTGAAGGAAAACGCGCGAGGGGTTCCCCAACGATGAATCTCGACGTTGTCTTCCTCGCTCTCGCCATCGGGCACATCGTCGAACGGCAGGTTCGGCAGCGTCATCAGAAGGTCATTCAGCCGGGCATCCTCGGCCTTGGCCTCTTCTTCCAGACGAGAGATTTCTGCTTTCTTTTCAGTGACTAGACCACGAAGCCGCTGGAACTCCGCCTCGTCCCCCTTCGCCTTGGCGGCGCCGACCTGCTTGCTGGCGGCATTGCGCTCGGCGAGGGCGGATTCGGAAGCGGCGATCTTCGCGCGGCGGGATTCGTCGATGGCCAGAATCTCGGCCGAACGGGGCTCGGCCCCGAGCCGCTTGAGGCCGGCATCGAAGGCTTCGGGCGCTTCTCGGATGGCGCGGATATCGTGCATTTTTCAGGTCCCGCTTCTGGTGTCGCGGGGCTTATGCCGGATCGGGGCGTGAAATCAAAGAGCTTTCGGGAGGCGGCCCGCGCAGGGCCGTATTCGAACCCCGAAAGCCGTATGGAAACGATATGGAATCGATATGGAAAACGTATGTATGGTTGTTACCGAACCGTTAAGGTTTGAGCACCCCCACCGAAAACCCGAGCATTTCCGCGAATTAAGCCGTTCTTAATCGAAACCGGCCCACTCTCCCGCTCGCGCCAAGTCAAGCAAGAGACGGAGTTCAGCGTCGTGTTCAATTTCCTGACCGGGAAACCGGATCCCCGGGCGCAAGGTGCTGAGGTGGCGGATGCGCTCCGCGCGCGCGACGAGTTTCAGGCAATCGAACGCTCCATGCTGATCTTCCGCGTCAACCGCGAGGAGCAGATCATCGACGCAAACGCGGCCTTCGCCGCGACGATGGGCTACGCATCGGAAGAGTTGCAGGGCCAGCCGCACGACATGCTGCTTCGCCCCAAGGACAAGGGAAGCCGGGACAACCTCGAGCTCTGGCGCAAGGTCGCGCAGGGAGAGGATGCAACCGGAATCTTTCCACGGCAGTCGAAGACCGGCGAGGAGGTCTGGCTCGACGCGACCTACTCCCCGGTGAGCGACGCGTCGGGCGCGGTTCTCTATACGCTCGTGACAGCGCGACACATCACCGATTATCATTTGCGCCGGCGCGACAACCGCAGCCAGGTGGACGCCTTGCGGCGCTCGATCCCGGTGATCGAGTTCGATCTCAACGGCACGATCCTCTGGGCGAACGAGCTCTTCCTTCAGACGATGGGCTACCGGCTGGACGAGATCGTAGGCAAGCACCACCAGATGTTCGTCCCGGACGAGTTGGTCGATACAGAAGAATATCGGAACCTCTGGGACGAGCTTGCGCGGGGCACGGTCAAGTCCGGCGAGATGAAGCGCATGGACAGCGCGGGCGAGACCCGCTGGCTCCAGGCGACATACACGACGGTGATCGACCCCGAGCATCAGCCATTCAAGATCGTGAAATACGCCTTCGACATCACGGATGCGAAGAACAGGGCGGCAGAGGCGGATGACGAGATTGCCGCAATCCAGCGCACGCAGGCGATTTCCGAGGTTTCTCCCGACGGCAACTTTGTCGAAGTGAACGAGCAGTTCTGCAAGATCATGGGCTATGAGCGGCATGAACTGGTCGGCCAGCATCACAGCATCCTGCACCACCCGGGCTACACCCAGTCGGGCGAGTACAAGGATATCTGGGACCAGATCAGCCGTGGCCGGCCCTTCAGGGGCAATTTTGTCCGTCGCTCCAAGGATGGCGGCAGGGTCTGGTTGCAGGTGAGCTGCAATCCGATCCGGGACGCGGAAGGCCACGTGAGCCGCATCCTGATGTTCTCTCACGACATGTCGGTTTTCCAGATCACCGCCGACACCATGCAGCAGGGATTGCAGCAGGCCGCGGACGGAGACCTGACGGTTCGTCTCACGCAGGACCTGGGCGAGCTCGATGGCGTCCGCCAGAGTTTCAACAATGCCATCGCGAAAATGCGCAAGGTGATCGAGGGAGTGGTCGCGCGGTCCCAGGCATTGCAGGATGAAACACTGGACATCACCCGCGCCACGGAGGACCTGGCCCGGCGCACCGACGCCCAGGCGAGCACGCTCGCCAATGCCGCCGCGGCGGTCGAGGAACTCAACACCTCCGTTCAGAGCGCGGCACAGATGGCCGCGGGTGCCCGCGACATGGTAGGCGGCGCGCGCACGAGTGCCGCCCGGTCGAGCGAGGTCGTGAACAAGGCCGTGAGCGCCATGGACGAGATCTCGGCAAGTTCGGACAAGATCTCCACCATCACCGGCCTGATCGAGGAGATCGCCTTCCAGACCAATCTGCTTGCGCTCAACGCGGGTGTCGAAGCCGCGCGGGCCGGAGAGGCGGGGCGGGGCTTCTCCGTCGTGGCCTCCGAAGTGCGGGCCCTGGCGCAGCGCTCATCGGACGCGGCGCAGGACATTGCCAAACTGATCGCGGAATCGACCGAGCAGGTGGGACGCGGCGTCGAGATGGTTGGCCAGGCCGGGTCGTCGATCGAGGAGATCGACACGACGATCAACGAAATCCACGACCGGGTGAAGGATATTGCTGCGTCCGCCCAGCGGCAAGCCGGCGCCCTGACGGATGTGAGCCGGGCGATCAACGCGCTCGACCAGTCCACCCAGCAGAACGCGGAAATGGCGGAAGAGACCAACTCCGCCACCCAATCTCTGATGGACAGCATCCAGGGAATGCGCGCGGACGTGGCCTATTTCCAGAAAGACGGCAGCAACACGCGCGCCGGGCACCGCAAGGCGGGCTGACCCCCCGACGGGATCGCGAGGCTTCGTGAGCGGCGTCCTGGCGGCCTTCGCGGGTCGTCGCACAAACGCGTGGCGCGAGCCGATTTCCCGTGCCTCAACCCACCCCTGAAGGCCGCGTGCGGGCACCCTGATCCGGGGCGCAGGAAGCACTGTCGGAGGACGAGTGCCGGCGGGAGCCGCCGACCGGCGTGCGGCGGGCAATCCGCGATCCGTTTTCGAATCCCCGAGGGCCGCGCAAACGGGAGAGAATCAGCAAAAAAGCCCTTGGAGCGATGGAAATCGGTGGAAATCCGGGGTCGGAATGCTGCACAAACGTGACGCAACCCCTTGCCAAACAATCAAGGACCGAGGCCGGGCGGGGGTAGTCGCGTCAAGATAGAATGATACGCATTGCTCAACCCCCGAAAAGGCATATAATGGTGTTAAGAAACGTCGAGGCACGAAATAGAGACAGGGGAGCAGACCTGCTGTGCAATCATTGAGTGTAAAGGACAGGGTCACCGAGGCTGTCGCCGCGGTCATGCCTTTCCAGATCCGGAGCCGGTCCTTTACCGCGGTGGTTCTGCGACTTTCCGGTGCGCCGGGGGACGAGTTCTTCGATGCGCTGGATCGTCAGCTTGCCCAGGCGCCCCATTTCTTCTCGAACGCGCCGGTGCTCATCGATCTGGAGCGCGCGGACGGCCCCGACGGCACCGATGACTTCGCGTTCCTGTCCTCCGAGCTGCGCCGCCGGAAGCTCTCGGTCTTCGGCATTCAGAACGGCTCGCCGGAGCAGTCGGCCGCAGCACTCGATGCGGGCCTGATCACGCTGACGGGCGGGCGCGAGGTGCCTCACTCGCGGGACCGGCGCGACGCCAAGGCAGCCGCCAAGCCCGATGCGGCCCCTGCCCCGGAAGCGGTCGAGCCGGAACCCGAATTCGAGCCCGAGACGATCCTGATCACCGAGCCGGTGCGCTCGGGCCAACGCATCTTCGCCGACCGCGGCGACCTCGTGGTGGTGGCCTCGGTCAGCTCTGGTGCGGAACTGATCGCCCATGGCAACGTGCATATCTACGGGACGATGCGGGGCCGCGCGCTTGCCGGCGTCAACGGCAACCGCAATGCCCGGATCTTCTGTCAGGACCTGAAGGCGGAACTGATCGCCATCGCTGGGCTCTACCGCACCAGCGATGATCTCGGTCCCGAGACCAGCGGGAGGCGCGTACAGGCCTTCCTGAAGGACGAAACCCTGTGCGTTGAGGCGCTCAAATAGGCGAAGGCTACGGAAGAGGAGCAATACTTGGCCAAGATCATCGTTGTCACATCGGGCAAGGGCGGCGTCGGAAAGACCACGTCGTCGGCAGCCATCGGAGCGGGTCTGGCCCTGCGCGGCCACAAGACCGTCGTCATCGATTTCGACGTGGGCCTGCGCAACCTGGACATGATAATGGGCTGCGAGCGGCGCGTGGTCTTCGATTTCATCAACGTCATCCAGGGTGACGCCAAGCTCAAGCAGGCGCTCATCAAGGACCGCCGCAACGAGAACCTCTGGGTGCTGCCGACCTCGCAGACCCGCGACAAGGACGCGCTGACCCGCGACGGCGTCAAGCAGGTGCTCGACGAGCTGCGCGAGGATTTCGACTACATCGTCTGCGACAGCCCGGCCGGGATCGAGCGCGGTGCGCATCTGGCGATGTACTATGCCGACGAGGCGATCGTCGTCACCAACCCGGAGGTTTCCTCGGTGCGCGACAGCGACCGGGTTCTGGGCCTGCTGAACTCCAAGACCGATCGCGCGGAAAAATCCGGCACCGAGCCGGTGAAAGCGCATCTCCTGCTGACCCGCTACGACATGGCGCGCGTCAACAAGGGCGAGATGATGAAGGTCGAGGACATTCTCGAGATCCTGGCGATCCCGCTTCTGGGCATCATCCCGGAAAGCACGACCGTGCTGAAGGCTTCCAACGTCGGCATGCCGGTTGTCTTTGACGAGAAGTCGCCTGCCTCCAAAGCCTACGGGGATGCGGTGTCGCGGCTGATCGGCGAGCAGATCGAGATCCAGCTTCAACCGGCCGAACGTCCGAGCCTGTTCAAGCGGCTGATGGGGCGCACGGCATGAAGCTCTTCGGTTTCTCTTTCCGCCCCCGTGAAGAAAAGACCGCCGACATGGCCAAGGAGCGCCTGCAGATCCTGCTGGCGCACGAGCGGACGGACCGCTCGAACGCCGAGCTCCTGCCTGTGCTCCAGCGCGAGATCATCGAGGTGATCAAGCGCCACATGAAGGTGGACAGCAAGACGGTGGACATCAAGCTCGAGCGTGGGGATGAACTCTCGAGCCTCGAGATCAACATCGAATTGCCCGGCGCGCAGCAGCTTTCGGCAGCGGGCCGACCGGCCGTGAGCGCCTGAGCCAACCGGCCGGAGCTTGCCCGGCAATGGGCTCGGAAACACGGTTTGCGCCCGAGATGGATGTGGCGCTGACTGAAGCGCGTGCGGCATTCGCGCGCGGCGAAACACCTGTGGGTGCCGTCGTCGTTTCGGCGGGGGGCGAGGTGTTGGCGCAGGCGGGAAACCGGACGCGGGAGCTGAGCGATCCGACCGCACATGCGGAAATACTGGCGATCCGCGCAGCCTGTGAGGCAGCAGGCTCGGAGCGGCTGCCGGGATCGGTTCTTTTCGTGACGCTGGAACCTTGCGCGATGTGCGCGGGCGCAATTGCCGCGGCCCGGATCGCGCGTGTCGTCTATGGGGCGGCGGACCCGAAATCCGGCGGTGTCGAGCAGGGCGCGCGCGTCTTCGAGCAGGCACAATCCCATCACAGGCCGGAGGTTGTGGGCGGTGTGCGCGAGACGGAATGCGCGGGCCTCCTGCGCGATTTCTTTGCCATCAGGCGGTGAGGCTGGGCGTTTCCGTGCGCGGGTGGCCGCCGCGCGGAAATTCCGGCTTTTCGCTGCGGGTGCTCGAATTTTGCAGCGGGTGCAAGGTCGCATGAAGGAAGGGCTGGGAGTCGCCATTCGCCGCTTGTCGCTCCGGAGTTGGTGGTGCGGATCAAAGCTGCTGGTCGTCGGATCTCATTAATTGCTGCTCTCGGCCCTTCACGCCATTGGTGCTGGGAAACAATGGCACGGAACAAGCCGAAGGCGCCGTGCCTGCGGCGGCCCGCCCGGACGGGCTGGCGCATCGTTTAAGCTGGGGCATACCGCTGGTCTAGGCAGTGTCGTCACCATCAACTGCGCCGAACAGACGGCTTTGCGCCATCCCCCGGTCCGCCGCCGGCCCGGCTTACAAGTAGGCGACGGTCCGTGCAGTTCTCTCATTCGAGTTCCACATCGCAGACTGGAGTGAAATCGCCAGATGGCGTCAATCAATGTTGCCTGGGGGACGGGCGGCGTCGCATGGTTGCCGAAATCCATTTTCAATGACCTGCGAGGCCATGATGCCGCATCTCTTCGTCAACAGACCGCGCGTTCATGACCTTGTCAGCGAAAACCCCGATCTCAAGGATCATTTTCGGTGGGAGACCTTCAACGCCATCGCCTACAAGATCGGCGGGGCGATCTTCATTCTGGGCAGCGTGCTGTTCTTCCCGTCGCTCGAGGCCTATGCCAATCTCGGTGCGTGGCTCTTCATTCTCGGGTCGCTGTTCTATCTCGTGGTCACAGGGCATGACCTCGCGGAGGTCGTGCGCTTCGCCCGCACGCGCAAGGGAAGGCCGACGATCTGGGACCGGCTCGAGGCGCTGGCGGCGGTCTCCTACCTGATCGGCACGATACTCTTCGTTATGGGCAGCGTCTTCTTTCTCTCCTGGGTCGGGCTCTTCCATGCCGGGGCGTGGTGTTTCGTCATCGGCAGCCTGCTCTTCGTGCTCGGCGCGGTGGTGAACGTGCTTCAGGTCGTGCAGGCCCCGGAGAAGGTGACGCTGCAACTGATGAACCTCACGGCGCTCACCTTCGTGACCGGGTCGGTGCTCTTCACCGTCGCATCGATCCCCTACCTCTGGCATGTGGGCACGGCCGGGGATCGCCGGTTAATCGACGGGTTTCTTGCTTGGCAATACGTGGCGGGGAGCGTCCTGTTCTTCCTCGGCGGGGTCTTCAACTACTGGCGGGCCTTCGTGGTGATCCGCCGGCAGATCGCGGCAGCGCGGGGGGCCTGACGCCCCTGCCCCTTGCAGGATCACGGCCCCGGACACGGGGCGCTCAGCCAGCCACGCCGAGCCGTGCGATCTCTCGCCGCGGTGCAGGCTGCTGCTTTCGGGACTTGCGGCGTTTTTCCTCGGCCTCGAACTCTGCCTCTTCGAGAAGCTCGGAAATGTCGGCGCTGTGAAAGAGGCGGGTGGCCATGACGACGTCGTTCGTGATCGGGAAGGTCATGCGGTCGGATGTCCTTTGCGGTCGGGCCAAGGGTCTGGAGGGATGCCCGCCCCCGGCGGGAGGCGGGCGGTGTCGCACTGGCAATCAGGTGGCGGCCCGGTCGCGCGACCATTTCCGCAACCGACCCTCATGGGCCCTCAGCTGGTCCTTCAGGCGAAGGCGCTCTCGCTTGAGCCACTGCAACATCCCGGCATCAGGGCGCGGGCGGCGCTGTTCGGTCTCGACGCGCAGATCGAGCCGGCGGTGCCGCCGACGGAGCGTGTCGATACGCGACAAGAGCGATGCCGTGTTTCTCGCGGGCTTCAGGGTCATTCGGGTCTACCTCCTGTGGGTTGCGGATTGTGGTGGTACAGGGCGGGAAGCGCGCGTTCGAAGAGGGCACGAACGCTGTGTTGGGAGCGCGCGCGGCGATGCCTGGGGATGCACTGACCGCTGTCGATGGCCTGTCTGTCGTCTTCGGATCTGACGGGCCGTCCAACGCACCCTCCCTTGTTTCGCTTCCTGCCGCTGTTCCAGACAGATGATGTTGCGGAGGCGATTGTTCGAGACTATGCTTCTAGAAATTTCCATCGGAAAAACCTATCGATGAACCCGCAACCGACCTTGAGGCAACTGCAGTATTTCGCCGCGCTCGCGGAGACCGGGCATTACCGCAAGGCCGCCGAGCGCGTCGGCATCAGCCAGCCCTCGCTCAGTCTGCAGATTGCCAATCTCGAAGAGGTACTGCGCCTGCAACTGGTGGAACGCGGACGTGCGGGTGCGGTTCTCACACCGGCCGGGCGCGAGGTTCTCGGACGGGCCAAGCGCATTCTCGACGACGTTTCTGCGCTGGTGGACCTGTCTGGGCGCTTGAAATCCGGGCTCTCTGGGATGATCCGCCTTGGCTCCTCTCCGGCGCTCGGCCCCTATATCCTGCCCTCGGTCGTGCGGCGGTTGCATGACGCCTATCCGTCGCTGCGGCTGCTTGTTCGGGACGGTGCGCCGCGAGACCTGTTGCAGGAATTGCTCGATGGCCGGCACGACCTGATCCTGACGCAGCTTCCGGTGGCCTCGAGCGATGTCACCGTCCGGCGGCTGTTCCGGGAGCCGCTCCGGCTCGTCATGGCACGCGATCACCCGCTGGCGGAGCGCGCCTCTGTCGACGATGCCGACCTCGCCGGACAGAACCTGCTGACGCTCTCCAGCGCGTTCACGCTGCATGTGCAGATTGCGGCGCTGGCGCAGGAGGTCGGGGCCAACATCCACCAGGAGTACGAGGGCACGAGCCTCGACGCGCTGCGCCAGATGGCTGCCATGGACATGGGGCTGACCTTCCTTCCCGCTCTCTACGTTCAGTCGGAGATTTCCCAGCCCGATGCGGATGTTGCCGTGGTGCCGTTCCGGGGGGACCGGTTCACGCGCTCGATCGGCATCGTCTGGCGCAAGACCGCCGGTGACGCCACGGCCTACACCACTTTCTCCGAGATCGTTCGCGATATCGCCGTCACGAAGTTCGGCAAGTTCATCCGCCTGGAGGACTGATTGCGGGGAGCCGCCGCAGCCCGGAGCATGACATCGACGCAGGCTGCGCTATCTTGCGGTGAAGCATGGAAAGAGCGGGCGAGACAATGACGGAGAAGACAGCCGATGGCGACGCGGGCACCTGCGATCTGACCGTCTACTACGATGGCTCCTGCCCGCTCTGTGCCGCGGAGATGCGCTACTACCGCTCGCGCAAGGGCAGCGAGGCGTTGCGACTGGTGGATGTATCCGCGCCGGATGCGGCACCGGGCGCAGATCTCGACCGGGATGCGGCCATGCGGCGCTTTCATGTGCGCCGGGCCGATGGCTCGCTGCTCTCCGGTGCTGCGGCCTTCGCCGCTGTCTGGGAGGCCCTGCCGGGGTGGCGTGTCGCGGGTCGCATGGCCGGGTCCCGGCCTGTTGCCTCGATCCTCGAGCTGGCCTATCGCGCCTTCCTTCCGGTTCGGCCCGCACTGTCCCGCCTCGCGCGGCGCATGGGCGCGAAACCGGAGCGCGGCACCGACACGCACTGACACCCGCCCAACAGCAGACAAATCCCTGTCGAGACGGGTGTTTCCGTCGTGATCGGTTTTGGTCTAGGATGGGGCCAAGACGAATGGGTGATCTGCGAGGCAAACCATGACGGAGACAGTTCGGGAATCGGTTCCCAGCGAAGACGATCTGATCAGCATGCTGGAGTCCGACGAGCGGTCGATGAGCGTGGTGATCACCAAGCCGTCCCTGCCGGACAACCCGATGATCTATATCAGCGAGGAGTTCGAGGCGCAGACCGGATACACCCCCGAGGAATCGCTCGGGCGCAACTGCCGGTTCCTGCAGGGGCCCGAGACCGATCCGAAGGCGGTGGAGGCGATCCGCGCGGCCCTGAAGGCACAGACGACCTTCACCATCGACATTCTGAACTATCACAAGTCCGGGGAACCGTTCATGAACCGGCTTCGGATCCGGCCGCTCTTCGATGACGAAGGCGAGTTGATGTATTTCGTCGGCGCGCAGAACCCGGTCTGAGCCTTCAACTCTCACCGCCCCACACCGGCGCACCGCCCGTGTCCGCAGATGCGCTGACAGACACGACCAACGGGGTGATCAGGGCCTGCGAGACGAAGCGCGGGTAACTGGGGCGACGGCGTGCGACGGTGGGCCTGGGCCTTTCAAAGGCCCCCCGGCGCGGCCCGCAAGGCCGCACCTACCCCATAAATCAAGCTCCTCATGGCCAATCGGCCCCGTGATCAGATCTCGAAAGGCACCATGATTTCGGGCTCGATGACGTTCACGCCCGGAAGGCCGGATTTGAGCGCATCGGCGCTCTGCTCGAGCAGCGGGAAGGTCTTGTAGTGGCAGGGGATCAGGGTCTGGAAGTTGAAGAACCGCTTTGCGGCGTAGGCCGCACGCTTCATGTCCATGGTGAAATGCCCGCCCGCGCAGAGAATGCCAATATCGGGGTGGTGCAGATCCTCGAAGATCTCCATGTCCGCCATCACATCAGTATCGCCGGAGAAGTAGATCGTGTGTCCTTCGCCGGAGATCATGTAGCCCGCTTCCGCGCCGGCATAGACCGGCCCTTCCTCACCCCCATAGGAGGAGGAGTGGACCGCGTTGACCATGGTGACGGAGACATCGCCGAGCTTCACGGTGCCGCCCTTGTTGAAGCCCACGGTCTTGATCCCGTGCTTGCCTTCCCAGTAGCCCATCAGGTCGAAGATGCCGACCATGGGGATGTCGAGTTCCTTCGCGATGCCGACCACATCGGTGGCGTGGTCGAAATGGCCATGGCTCAGTAGGATGTGGGTGGCGCCCTCGATGGCGGCCTTCCGGTCCTGACCCTCGAAACTCGGGTTGCCGTCGAACCAGGGGTCGATCAGCAGCACTTCGCCCGCGATCTCGATGCGAAATCCGGAATGGCCCAGCCACGTAATCTTCATTTCAATTCCCTCCTCGTTTCTGGTCGGATGCATGTTCAACGATCCACGCCCTCGCGGAGTTTCAATGGACTGGTTTCGTCAGGTCAACAGCTACTGCGAACGCACCGATTTCACCTACTGGTCCGAGCCGGTTAACGCGCTGACAAATCTCGCCTTCGTCCTCGCAGGCCTTTGGGCCCTGCGGCTTTCGGCACGCGCGGGCGATCGGGGCGGACAAGCGCTCTCGGTGATCCTCGTGCTGATCGGGGTCGGCTCATGGCTCTTTCACACCCATGCGCAGATCTGGGCGATGATGGCGGACGTGATCCCGATCCTCATTTTCATTCTGGCCTACGTCTTTCTCGCGACGGTGCGGTTCCTTGCCCTTCCCCTCTGGGCCGGTGCAATCGCGGTGGTGGCATACATTCCCTACTCGGCGGCGTTCGGGGCGGTTTTCGAGCCGCTTGTGGGCGGGCTCAACGGCTCGATGAGCTACATGCCGGTGCCTGTGCTGATCCTGGGCTATGCCCTGCTCTTGCGCCGGAGGCGGCCGGAGACCGCGCGCGGGCTCGCCGTGGGCGCATCAATCCTGCTCGTCTCGCTCTTTTTCCGCACCATCGACCGGGAGATTTGCGCGAGCTTGCCGCTTGGCACGCATTTCCTCTGGCATCTGCTCAACGCGGTGATGCTTGGATGGATGATTCGCGTGCTGGTAGAGGACGGGCGCCGGGCCGAAACAGCCTGAAGGAGCGACTTCTGATCAGTTATTGTGCACGAATTGCGCGCAATAGCGGCCAAATTCGCTGGAAGACAATTTTTCTTGCACCTGCGAGATCACTGGTCTAGAAGCAAAACTACTTTGTGACCTGGGGTCGCGAACGGAATTTCGTTTCCGCGCTCCAGGCTTCTGCCGCAACGGCGCGGCCCTTCCTGACACCGCCAGATCTGGCGACCAGCAAAGGCGCTGTGTGACACCGGCCCGCCCCATGTGGGGATGGGTCGCGGAATGCGGCACAAGCATCCCCCTCCATCCCGCATTCCGACCAGGAAACAGCGCAGGCCCCATTTCCGGCCTGACCGCGCCGATGTCTTTGCCGGAGGACGAGCCCCTCCAGCGCGCCTCCCCGAAACCCCGGAACCGACACCCTGCAAGGAACCCTTTCATGTCCTACGTGATGCCCAAGGATTTCGCGACGAAGATGATCGACGCGGGCGAATCCAAGATCTTCATGTCCACCAAGGATACGCTCATCCGCGCCTACATGGCCGGTGCGATCCTGGCGCTTGCCGCCGCTTTCGCCGTGACCATCGCGGTCAACACCGGCGACTTCCTCGTGGCCTCGCTGCTTTTCCCGGTGGGCTTCTGCATGCTCTACCTGCTGGGCTTCGACCTGCTGACCGGCGTCTTCACCCTCTGCCCTCTTGCGGTCATCGCGAAGCGGCCGGGCTGCACCTGGAACGGCGTGTTCCGCAACTGGGGTCTCGTGTTCTGCGGCAATTTCGCCGGCGCGATGACCACCGCGGTGTTCATGGCGATCATCTTCACCATGGGCTTCAGCCAGGAGCCGAACGCGATCGGACAGCGGATCGGCGTGATCGGCGAAAGCCGGACGGTGGGCTATGCGGCAGCGGGCGCCTCGGGCATGCTGACGGTCTTCATCCGTGCCGTGATGTGCAACTGGATGGTTTCCACCGGCGTCGTGGCCGCAATGATGTCGACCTCCGTTTCCGGCAAGATCATGGCGATGTGGATGCCGATCCTCGTCTTCTTCTACCTCGGTTTCGAGCATTCCATCGTGAACATGTTCCTCTTCCCGAGCGGCATCATGCTGGGCGGTCAGTTCACCTGGTTCGACTACCTGGCCTATAACGAGATCCCGGTGATCCTCGGCAATCTTGTCGGCGGCCTGACCTTCGTCGGCGGCATGATCTACTCCACCCACTACAGGGAATCGCCGAAGCGCAATGCCGAGGCAAAGCTCGCGCAGGTCCCGGCGGAGTAAGCCCTGCCCCGGAGCAATGACCAAGCAGCCCCGCCCCAACCGGCGGGGCTTTCGCGTGCGGAGGTGCCGGTGAGCGAGAGACTTGAGGTTCGTGTCGGCCAGTGCACGGATGCGGGCCGGAAGGCCGAGAACCAGGACTTCCATGGGGCAGTGATCCCGGAAGGGCCTGCGCGCGCGCTCAAGGGCGTTGCGGTCGCGGTGGCAGACGGGATCTCGACGAGCCGGTTCGGACGCGCGGCGGCCGAGACCGCGGTGCGCTCGTTTCTCGACGACTACTACGCCACGTCCGAAGCACTATCGGTGCGAAGCTCGGCCTGTCTCGTCATCGATGCCGCGAATGCCTGGCTCCATGCGGAGACCCGGCGCGGGCAGGACTGGCAGGACCCCGATCGCGGTCATCTGTGCAGTTTTGCCGCCCTCGTCCTGAAGGGACGCCGGGGCTACCTCTTCCACACGGGCGATGTGCGCATTCACCGCATCACCGGAGGCGCACTGGAGCGGCTTACCGAGGATCACCGGGTCCAGATCTCGGCCGAGGGAAGCGTTCTCGCCCGCGCACTCGGCCTGAGCCACAATGTCGAGATCGATCACCGGGAGGTGCCGGTCGAGGAAGGCGCGCGTTTCCTGCTCAGCACTGACGGCGTGCATGACCACCTGCCCGCCCGGAAGATGGCGGAGGCTGCGGCACTTCCCGACCCGGAGGCGGCGGCGGCCCGGCTTGTGGAGTTGGCGCTCGCGGCCGGCAGTCCCGACAACCTCACGGCGGTGGTTGTGACGGTGGATGCGCTGCCCGAGGACGCAGGCGCCGATGCCCTCGCGCGCGAGGTGGATCTGCTTCCACCCGCGCCGCTTCTGGAGCCACCAGCAGAGATCGATGGATACAGGCTGCTGCGCATCCTGCATTCAAGTGCACGCAGCCGGATCTATCTTGCGGTGGCGCCCGGATCGGGCGCGCGGGTCGCGCTCAAGGTGCCGGCCGCCGACATGGGGGAAAACCGGGCGCATCTGCAGCAGATGATGATGGAGGAATGGGTCGCGCAGCGGATCTCGAACCCGCATGTCCTACGGGCACGCCCGCCCGACCAGGCCCGAACTGCGATCTATTCCGTGATGGAGTATGTGGAAGGGCAGAGCCTTCGCCAGTGGATGCATGACAATCCGGTGCCAAGTCTCGCGCAGGTGCGCGACATCGTCGGGCAGATCGCCGCCGGGCTGCGGGCCTTCCATCGCCGGGATATGGTGCATCAGGACCTGCGCCCAGAGAACGTGATGCTCGACGGCGACGGAACGGTGCGGCTCATCGATTTCGGTGCGGTCCGGGTGGCCGGAGTGATGGAGCTGTCGGATCTGGGCCGCAGCGAGGACATTCTGGGCACCGTGCAGTATACCGCGCCGGAGTATTTCCTCGGCGAGATCGGAACGCCGGCCTCGGACCAGTTCTCCTTGGCGGTGATTGCCTACGAGATGCTGACAGGCCGGCTGCCCTACGGTATCGCGGTTTCGAGTGCGCGCAGCATCATCGCGCAACGCAAGCTTCGCTACACGCCGGCCCGCAACGACACGCGCCATGTACCCGGCTGGATGGACGAGACGCTCTCCCGCGCGCTTGCCGTTGAACCGGGCCGCAGGTATCCCGCGCTCTCGGAGTTCGTGACCGACCTGTCGCGCCCCGATCCCCGCCGGGCTTCGCGGCGCACCGCGCCACTTGCCGAGCGCGATCCGGTGCGGTTCTGGCAGTTCGTCTCGCTGGGGCTTGCCGCGATCATCGCACTGCTTCTGTCGGGCGGCACAGGCTGAAGTGGAACCCAGACGGGCTAGTCACATTGCCTAGTTCGATCCGGATTGGCGGCGTTTCCGGGCCGCGCGTCCCACGACGAAACCATCCGCCGTCATTACGGCAATCCGGGCAACAATCAGAATCGGAAGCGCGCGCGCAAGCAGGTCATGCCCGCGCGCCAGAACTTCCGAGGCAAAGCACCATGCCAAAAGGCCAAGGAGAGCCAGCGCGACCAGGACGGCATAAAGTAGAGCCATGGACGCCCGCGCCACCCAGGCCGTGGGCCGCGGAGAAAGCGGAGGCATGTCTCGGACCCCGATGAAGTCGGATACGGCACGCCAGACCACGAGCAGGCAGATCACCCCACCAGCGGCGAAATGGCCGATCACGACCGGGGGATAGGAACGGGTGCCCGCGCGCAGGAGGTTATCGAAAAAGAACCCGATCGAGCCGAACGCAAGGTATTGAACCACAATCAGGATCAGAATGTAGCAATGCAGCAGCTTCTGGCTCGGAGGTACTGGAAATGCGGAATGGGGCATGGTCTGAGGCACGCTACGTAAAAAGGTCATGAAAACAATCTGAAACTAGCGCCGCGAGCGATCGGCATAAAGGTTCATTTGCACCGCAGCAAGAACTTGGGGGACGGGAACGGGCTGGATGATGCGGCCGTCTTTCCGAGCCTGGCTGGAGGCGCCTGATAGATCGCGCCCCGTGGCGCTGGCTCTCGTCAGGCGGGTGGCTTCTCAGCAGCCAATCCCGCGATCAGTTCGCGCCAGTCCATTCGCTCGCTTTGGCCGGGCAGACGCTCACCAAAAACCTGGCAGATGCAGTCGCCCGATCGGTCGAAGAGCTCGAGCGAATGGATGTCGCCGCGGGTCGAAGGCTTGCGCACGATCCAGGCGCTGGCGATGAGGTCCTCGCGCAGATGCAGGTTGAAGTTCGGATCCAGGACATTGAGCCATGGCCCGACGGTCTCGACATGCTCTACAGGGCCGGAATGGATCTGGACGCAGCCCGGATTGCTCACGAAAACCATGATCGGCAGGGCGCGCGCAGCGACACCCTCCAACACCCGGCGAGCCATTGCCGCGGGAACGGGTCGCGCCCGATCCCCTCCGCCGAGACGCAGGGCCTGCAGCCGGGAGACCCCGAAATCGCGGACGAGGCCGTGGAACGCGTGACTGTGCTCGAGATTGTCCCAGGCGGCGCGCAGGCCCGGAATGTCGATCTGGTCGTCAGGCGTCTCCTCAGGTGGGGCCGCAGGCGGATCGAAGGAAGCAAGCGGAGCCTCGTGATCGGCGAAATCCGTCACGATGGCGCAGAAGGCCGCATCATCGGTGGCCTCGGTGGGATAAATCTTGTGGATCGCGGTGCCGCTTTGGTCGAAGAACTGGAGAGAGGCGCGCAGGCCACGGGGCGTTTCCTCCACAAGCTGATAGCCGTGGGTCCAGTACTTGAGGAAAAGCCGGAGGTCGATCGCACCGAGAACCTGCCCCATCGCACCGTGGAACTCCGGGCGAGAATAGGTGCCCTGCTTCTCGTGCACGCAAGCATCGTTGCGGGTCAGCGCCATGAGCGGTCCTGCCTCGGGCAACCTCGCGATCAGCGCTCCGAAACCTTCCGAAATGTCGGGGCGACGCAGGCGGGTCGCGGCGCCGGTCGCGCGGCGGGCTTCCACGAGGGCCGCTTCTGGCAGTCCGAGCGCCTTGGCCGCGTCGCGCATCCGCATCCGGCCCGATTCCGACCGCAATGCCGTTTCGCGCGCCAGCAATTCCCTGGGATGTTCGACGCGCACGGCTTCCGTGAACATGCTTCCCTCCTTCGATCAATCGCAATGCGGGGCGGTTCAACAATGCATCGGCGGAGTAAATTGCCAGAGCCCCCGGATATCTCCTTCAAGAGAAACACGGTTCGCCAATAAATTGAAACAACTTCTGCGGAGTCTCGGCGCGAAGATAGGCGAATACGCGCTTGCTGGGGCCTCAGGCGGCCAGCATGGCCTGCAACCGCGCCCTGTCGCCCGGCTTTTCAGGCCCGGTCAGCACCGATGCGAGGTCTTCTAGGCTCGCGAGATTGTGGCAGGCGCGAAAACTGTCCACATGCGGGAGAATCGCCCGGATACCGCGAGCTTTCGGCGCGAATCCGTCCCAGCGGAGGAGCGGGTTGAGCCAGACAAGGCGGCGCGCCGACAGATGGAGCCGTTCCATTTCGCGGGCGAGAAGTTCGGGATCATCGCGGTCAAGCCCGTCGGTGATCAGCAGGACCACCGCCCCCTGCCCCAGCACGCGGCGCGACCAGTCCCGGTTGAATTCGTGGAGGGTCGCGCCGATCCGGGTTCCACCCTCCCAGTCCTGGGCCTCTTGCCCTGCGGCGTCGAGGGCAGCGTCGACGTCGCGTTGCCTCAGGTGGCGGGTGATGTTGGTGAGCCGCGTGCCGAAGGTGAAGGCATGGACCTGCGCCCAGCCGGGACCACGCGTGTTGGAGACCGCATGCAGGAAATGCAACAACATGCGGGAATAGGCCGACATCGAGCCGGAAATGTCGCAAAGTGCCACGAGGTTCGGCCAGCGGATACGCCGCTTGCGCCATTCCAGCGCCTTGATGTCGCCACCGGCCCGCAGGCTTGCGCGCATCGTCGCCTGCCAGTCGGGAATATGGCCACGGCTATCCGCCCTGGTTCGTCGGCTGGCGATGGGGCGGACATCGAGATCGAACCGGGCGATGGCGCGCTTTGCGGCGGCAATCTCGGCGGTGGACATCTGCTCGAAATCGGCGGTCTTCAGGGTCTCGTCGATGGAAGCAGTCAGCGAAAGGTCGATCTCGACCTCCTCCCCGGTCTCGGGACGTTCGGGCGACTCGGGGGCCTCCGCGCCATCGAGAAGCGCTTCGGCCGCGCGACGTTCCGCCGCCGACGGGTCGGGCGCGTCGTTCATGTTGCGCAGCGTCGGCATCAGGATCGACATCATGTGTTCCATGAACTGCGGATCCCGCCAGTAGAGCCGGAAGATCTGCGCGAAGACGAGGCGGTGTTCGGGGCGGCTGACGAAACAGGCCTGGAGCGTGTGGTAGAAATCGGCCTTGTCGGTAAAGCCCACGGCCTCGACGGCGCGGATGGCATCCACCACCCGGCCCGTGCCGACGGGAATGCCCGCCCGGCGGAGCGCTCGAGCGAAATGGGTAATGTTGGCGGCGAGCTTGCCTTCGCCGGTGATGTCGGATGCCGCGTTCATGCCTTGACCTTAACGTCCGGACGCGTCGGGGGATAGAGCCGCGCAAGATCTGCAAGCGCGCGCGCGGCGCGGGCCTCGATCTCGGCGTCTGTCGGGGATGGGAGCGCACCGGTTGCACGGCGGATCTGCAGATCGCCCACCAGCAGGTCGATATAGCGCGCGGCGGCCACTGTCGGGTCGTCGAAGCGGAAGAGGCCGGCGGTGGCGGCACGCGCGAGTACATCGGCGATCAGGGGTGCGATCACGTCGCGTCCGGCCGCAGCAAGTTCGTGGCCCAGCGTATCGGTGGGATCGGCGGCGGCGGCGCGATTGAGCGCGATAGCCCGGTCGGACAGGAGCGTGGCGAGAAGCGCGGGACCCAGACGCTCCATCGCGACCTCGGGCGGACAGCCACTTGCAAGGTCGCCTTCGAGCTGGGCTCTCAGACTTTCGGCATTTCCGGCCACAAGCGCGCGGAAGAGGCCGGTCTTGTCGCCATACCACCGGTAGAGCGTTTCGTTGGACGCCCTGGCGCGTCTGGCGATGCTGAGCATCGAGGCGGCCGCAAAGCCGCTTTCGGCCAGCACCTCGTATGCAGCCGCTTCGATCTCTGCCCGGCGATTGCTGCGCCTGTCTTCCCGCACTGTGCCTCCGAAAGCCGATTGACCGAATCCGTAATCCTCATTACGGATAGACGCAAGCGTAAACAGAATTACGGATTTTCGTCATGGCAAGACATCTGCCTTCCCCGCTTGCGGCCACAGCGCTCACTGCGCTTATCCTCCATGGGGCCATCTTCGGGTTTTTCTATGCCTGGGTCTGTTCGACCATGTGGGGACTCGACACGCTGCCCCCGCTCACGGCCATCGAGGCAATGCGGGCGATGAACGGCTCGGTGCGCAACGCGGTCTTTGCGCCCGCCTTCTTTGCGACGCCTTTCGTTTCCCTTGCCGTAGCGGCATGGGCCTGGCGATCGGGTCGGGCAAATGCCGCGCGCCGGTTTGCCGCGGCAGGGATCGTCTATCTGCTCGGAGGGCTGGTACTGACCATGGCGGTCAATGTGCCGATGAACGAGGCGCTTGCCCTGGTTGCCCTGCCTGAGAACACGGAGGCGCTCAGGCAGATCTGGGAGGCCTATTCCGGTCCATGGCAGGTCTGGAACCAGATCCGCACGATCTTCAGCGGGATCGCGCTGCTGCTGGCGGGGATGGGACTTCTGAAACTGGCCTGAGCGGCGTCAGACAGGAGCAAGCGCTGCGGAGGCTTCATCGAGGATGCGCTTCACCTCGGAACCCTGCATTCGGGCAATGTCGTCCTGGTATTTCAGTAGCGCACCCAGCGTGTCGGCAATGACCTGTGGCGAGAGTTGCACCGCGTCCAGCGCCACAAGGCACTTGGCCCAGTCGATGGCCTCGGCCACGCCGGGCTTCTTGAAGAGATCCTCGCCCCGCAGGCGCTGGACGAAGGTCACGACCTCGCGGGTAAGAGCCTCGGTCGCCTCGGGGGCCTTGGCGCGGAGGATCGCGTATTCCCGGTCGAAATCGGGGTAGTCGACCCAGTGGTAGAGACAGCGGCGCTTGAGCGCGTCATGGACCTCGCGGGTTCGGTTCGAGGTAAGGATCACGATGGGCGGCTCGCCGGCCGAGACGGTGCCGAGCTCGGGGATCGTCACCTGAAAATCGGAAAGGGCCTCCAGGAGGAAGGCCTCGAAGGGTTCATCGGTGCGGTCGAGTTCGTCGATGAGCAGAACCGGCGGACCGCCCTCCTGCGGTTGCATGGCCTCGAGGAGCGGCCGGCGGATGAGAAAGCGATCGGAAAAGAGCTCGTTCGTGAGACTCTGGCGGTCGGCGCCGCCCTCGGCTTCCGCCGTGCGGATCGCGACCATCTGGGCAGGGAAGTTCCACTCGTAGACGGCCGATGTGGCATCGAGCCCCTCGTAGCATTGCAGACGAATGAGCCGACGACCGAGCGCCGCCGACAATGCCTTGGCGATCTCGGTCTTGCCGACGCCCGCCTCGCCTTCGAGGAAGAGCGGACGACCGAGCCTGAGGCTGAGAAACACGACCGTCGAGAGGCCGCGCCCCGAAACATAGCCGGCTTTCCCGAGCATGTCCTGGGCGGCGTCGATCGAGGCTGGCAGGTCTGGCATTGGGCTCCTCCGATTTGGGGGCATTTGTGAGGCGCATCGGGTCGAAATCAACCCCTGATAAGGTCGCAGCCTACAAACGCAAGGGAATGGCCCTAGCTAAAGGAGGGACGACCTGAACCGGAAAACCAGATCAGGGAGAGGCAGATGCCCGCTGACACGACTGCATCCGACACCGAGATGGCCCGCAACCCGCTCACTGCTGCAAGCGACCGCAAGACCGCCGCGCTATTCCGGATGGTGATGCCGGATCACCTGTGCCCATTCGGGCTCAAGACGAAATCGCTTCTGGAACGCGAGGGCTACGAGGTCGAAGACCACCCGCTGCGCACACGCGAGGAAACCGACGCCTTCCAGAAGGAACACGGCGTGAGCACGACACCGCAGGTGTTCATCGAGGGGGAGCGGATCGGCGGCTACGAAGAGACCCGCGCCTTTTTCGACAGGCCGCTGCCGAAGGAGGACGAGACAACCTATCGGCCGGTGATCACGATCTTTGCCGTCGCGGCGCTGATGGCGCTCGGGCTGAGCTGGTCCTTCTTCGGGAACGTGTTCACCTTGCGCGCCTTCGAATGGTTCATTGCCATATCGAT
The DNA here is from genome assembly GCF_049800915.1 of Amaricoccus macauensis. Classification (GTDB taxonomy): domain Bacteria; phylum Pseudomonadota; class Alphaproteobacteria; order Rhodobacterales; family Rhodobacteraceae; genus Amaricoccus; species Amaricoccus macauensis_A. Next base: position 104,504 of record NZ_JBNAFY010000002.1, on the reverse strand, counting down.
GACGATCCTTGGCATACAGAAGCTACAGGATGTGGAGAGTTTCTCGACCATGTTCCTGAACTATGACCTGCTTGCCCGGCGCGAGGTGCGCTATGCCTACATCTATCCCTATGGCGAGACGCTGGCCGGTGTGCTGATGGTGGCGGGCGCACTGATATGGATCGCGGCACCCGTGGCGCTTTTCATCGGGACGATCGGCGCAATCTCGGTCTTCAAGGCGGTCTATATCGACAAGCGGGAACTGAAATGTGCCTGCGTCGGCGGCGGGAGCAATGTCCCGCTCGGGTTCGTCTCGTTGACCGAAAACCTGATGATGATCCTCATGGGGCTCTGGATGCCGATCCGCATGTGGATGGGCTGAGATTTTCTCAGCCTTCAAACAAGAACAGAGGCACGAATATCGCGGCCACACCGATGATCCAGAAGACTAGCAAGAAAGCGAATCTTCGGTTGTGGCGCAAATTGTGGTCATTCAGGACCACATAGGCCGCCTCTTCGGGAATTGGCTCGGCATCACGCGGCGTCCGAAGACGCTCAATCGTTTCCACTATCTCGGAAGGGGATCGGCTCCGGCCGATGAGACCATCCAGAAGAAGTGTCTTGTCGGCCATCATCCAGGTGAGGGAAAAACTCGAATCCGCACCGATCAGGACCTGCTCGCGAATTCGGTCAATGAAGGCCAGGGCGAGCGAGTCGCTCGGCGCGGCAACGAGATGCGGTCTTCCCATGTGGTCCAAGTTGACGTTGCGAACAATGCCGATGTGATTGCGCAACCTAATGCGGTCGGGCCAGATCTCGAGCCGCGGCGCACCGGTGAGCAACCCGATTAGACATAGGGCGCTTGTAACCGCGAGCACCCAACCGACTATCAGGAATACGAACATTCCACTGGACTGAGGTTCGGTTGCCGAACCGGCCGCTGGATAGGCCAACCACAAAGGAATAAAGACGAGGCCCGGAGGCGTGAGGAGCCAGTAGGTCTTGTAGCAAACACAGCCGAAAACGACCTTCGGTCTCTGCTGATCTCTGGTTTGCTGTGCAATGCCACGCATGCGCAGCAACTTGAAGTCGAATCTCCGAAGGGGAGGTTAAGCCAGAGGCTCGCGTTCAGCGCGTGGGCTGAGCGCTTTCAGCGCCCTCGGCCGGGCGGAATAGCGAAGGCGAGCCCGCCTCGCCACCGTCAAAGACATCGGGCGCCGCCGGCAGGTCGAGGATTTCGAGGCCCGGAGGCGTGTCGCCCGGCGGAACCTCCGAAAGAAGGGGCGCGGGCGCCTCGACCACGAGGGGGCCGACCCGGCCAGGCTCCGCAGGGGTCGCGGCGGCCGCGTCCGGGCTCGTGATCGCATCGGGCGGCTGGTCGGCTTCCGGCGCAAGGCTCGGCGGCTCGTAGACCGTCGGGGGGAAGATAATCGCCAGGACCAGAAGCACGACGACCGACGCCGCGATCCCTGCCGCGACCCCGCGCCAGAACCCGGTATGCCCTGCATCCTGGTATGTGAGATACTTGTTTGCTACGCCGCTTGACACTCAGCTTTTCCTTGACCGCATCCGTTCTCAAAGTCCATGTATAGCGCCCGCGCCAACCGGCGCCAATCCGTACGCGCACCAATTCGGTCTTGGGGAGGACTGCAGAGATGATGCTGCTCATCGACAACTACGACAGCTTCACCTACAATCTCTACCATTATCTCGGCGAATTGGGTGCCGATGTTCTCGTGAAACGCAATGATGCGCTCGACGTGCAGGAGGCGATGGCGTTGAAACCGTCCTCGATCCTGCTCTCACCTGGCCCTTGCGCGCCGGATCAGGCGGGCATTTGCCTCGCGCTGATCGCCGCCGCCGCGGAGACGCGCACCCCCCTGGTCGGCGTCTGTCTCGGGCATCAGGCCATCGGCCAGGCCTTCGGCGGACAGGTGGTGCGCGCGGACCAGATCATGCATGGCAAGATGGGCACGATCGAGCATGCGGGCGCGGGCGTCTTTGCCGGCCTGCCCTCGCCTTTCCAGGCAACGCGGTATCACTCGCTGGTGGTCGAGCGCGCCTCGCTTCCCGAGGAACTGGAAGTTACCGCGGAACTGGAAGACGGCACGATCATGGGGCTGAAGCACAAGAACCTGCCGATCCACGGGGTGCAGTTCCACCCCGAGTCGATCGCCTCCGAGCACGGACATGCGCTCCTGAAAAATTTCCTCGAGATCGCGGAGACCGAAGAGGTCCCTGCATGAGTGACGGCCTCAAGCCGCTGATCGGTCGGGCCGCCGAGGCCCCGCTCTCGCGCGACGAGGCGGAAGCGGCCTTCACCGCGATCATGGAAGGCCAGGCGACGCCAGCGCAGGTTGGCGGCTTTCTCATGGCGCTGCGCGCGCGCGGCGAGAGCGTCGGGGAAATCGCGGCCGCGGCGCAGGTGATGCGGCAGAAGTGCCTCAAGGTGGCGGCCCCCGAAGGTGCGATGGACATTGTCGGCACCGGCGGCGACGGCAAGGGCACTCTCAACATCTCGACCGCCACCGCCTTCGTGGTGGCAGGTGCCGGCGTCGCGATCGCGAAGCACGGCAACCGGAATCTTTCGTCGAAGTCCGGTTCCGCGGATGCGCTGTCACAGCTCGGGATCGACGTGATGCTTGGGGCGGAGGCGGTGGAGAAGGCGCTGGCGGAGGTCGGCATCTGCTTCATGATGGCCCCCATGCACCATCCGGCGATGAAGCACGTGATGCCCGCGCGGATCGAACTGGGCACGCGGACCATCTTCAACGTCCTCGGTCCGCTGACCAATCCGGCAGGCGTGAAGCGGCAACTGACCGGCGCCTATTCCCGCGCGATGATCCGGCCCATGGCCGAAACGCTCGGGGTGCTGGGATCGGAACGCGCCTGGTTGGTGCATGGATCGGACGGAACCGACGAGATCTCGATCTCGGGCGAATCCTATGTGGCGGAGCTGAAGGACGGCAAGGTCACGGAATTTGCCATTCACCCGGAAGAGGCGGGACTGCCTGCGCGCGATTTCTCCGAGATCCTGGGCGGAACCCCGGAAGAGAACGGTGCAGCCCTGCGGGCGCTGCTCGACGGCGCACCTTCGGCCTATCGCGATGCGGTGCTGCTGAATGCCGCCGCGGCGCTGGTGATTGCCGAACGTGCACCGGCACTCTCCTCGGGTGTGGAACTGGCGCGCGAAAGCATCGACAGCGGTGCGGCGCGGAAGAAGGCACAGGCGCTTGCAGCCTTCACGGCGCGGGCGGGAGCGGAGAGCTAGAGACGTGAGCATCCTCGACGATATTAAGACATACAAGCTGGCGGATGTGGCTGAACGCAAGGCGGCGCGCCCCCTGAGCGAGATCGAGGGGGCTGCCCGTGCGCAGGGCCCGACCCGCGGCTTTGCCCGCGCCCTCCGCGAGGCCTCGGCGAGGGGAGACTACGGCCTCATCGCGGAGGTGAAGAAGGCAAGCCCCTCGAAGGGGCTGATCCGCGAGGATTTCGATCCCGCAAGCATCGCCGCCGCCTACGAGGCCGGGGGTGCGACCTGCCTTTCGGTACTCACCGACGCGCCGAGCTTCCAGGGGCGCGACAGCTATCTGGCAGAGGCACGCGATGCAGTGTCGCTTCCCGTGCTGCGCAAGGATTTCATCTACGACCCATGGCAGGTGGTGGAGAGCCGCGCGATCGGAGCGGATTGCATCCTGATCATTCTCGCCAGTGTTTCGGACGCACAGGCCGAGGAGATCGAGACGGCCGCTTTCGAATGGGGCATGGACGCTCTGATCGAGGTGCATACGAGCGAGGAAGTTGAGCGCGCCGCCAAGCTGCGCTCGCCGCTGGTGGGCATCAACAACCGCGATCTGAACACTTTCGTCACGGATCTCGAAACGACCAAGACGCTCACACGCGGGGTGCCCCAGGATCGGCTGGTCGTCTCGGAATCCGGGCTCGCCACGCGCGCCGATCTGGCTCAGATCGCCCGGTTCGGCGTGCGATGCTTCCTCATCGGCGAGACGCTGATGCGGCAGGACGATGTCGAGGCGGCAACGCGGGACCTGCTGCGGAGCCCCTGGCGGCCGCAGGCGGAATAGGCGCGCCATGAGCGGGTCGCTTACCCATTTCGACGCCAAAGGCGCGGCGCAGATGGTGGATGTGTCGGAAAAATCGGCAACCGCGCGGGTGGCCATCGCGCGCGGCACGGTTTCCATGTCCGCCGCGGCGCTGGCGCTGGTGCAATTGGGCACGGCGAAGAAGGGTGACGTGCTCGGTGTCGCACGGATCGCGGGCATCATGGCCGCCAAGCGCACCGCCGATCTGGTGCCCCTCTGCCATCCGCTGGCGCTTTCGAAGGTGACTGTGGATTTCGAGCCGGACCCGGAGGCCGATCTCGTTCGGGTCGAAGCGCAGGTTCGCACCACCGGACCGACGGGTGTGGAGATGGAGGCGCTGACGGCCGTTTCGGTCGCGTGCCTAACGATCTACGACATGCTCAAGGCCGTGGACAAGGGCATGGTGATCGGCGAGATCCGCCTGGCCTTCAAGGATGGCGGCAAGTCCGGCCGTTTCGAAGCGGAGTGATCCCGGGATGATCAGCGTCGAGGAGGCCCATGCGCGGCTGATGGAGCTGTTCGCGCCGCTCGGGCCGGAGATGATCCCGATAGCAAGAGCATCCGGGCGCGTTCTGGCAGAGGACCAGTTCGCGCGGCGCACGCAGCCGCCCTTCCCCTCCTCCGCAATGGATGGATATGCGGTGCGCGCCGAGGATGCCCAGGTGGGCGCGCGCCTTCGCGTTGTGGGCGAATCCGCGGCAGGGCAACGCTACGACAAGCCCCTGGCCCCTGGAGAGGCGGCCCGAATCTTCACCGGCGCGCCGGTGCCTGATGGTGCGGACCGCGTGGTCATCCAGGAGGAGACCGAGCGCGAGGGCGATACAGTCATTCTGCGGCAAGCGGCTGATCCGGGCCAGAACATCCGCCCGGCCGGGGTGGATTTCGCGGAAGGGGCGCGCGTTTCGGCACTGAGGCGGCTGGGTCCAGCGGATCTTGCGCTTCTTGCAGCGATGAACATCGCCGAGCTGCCGGTGGCGCGCAAGCCGATCATCGCCATCATTGCCACCGGCGATGAACTGGTCCTGCCGGGCGAGGAACCCGGCCCGGACCAGATCGTGGCCTCCAACCATTTCGCCCTGAAGGCGATGTTCGAGACCCACGGGGCGGAGGTGCGAGTGCTGCCCATCGCGCATGACACGCCCGAAAGCCTCGCGGCCTGTTTCGCACTTGCGGCAGGCGCGGATCTGATCGTGACGATCGGCGGTGCCTCTGTGGGCGATCACGATCTGGTGCAGAGCACGGCGGTCTCGAAGGGGCTGGAGCTCGAATTCTACAAGGTCGCGATCCGCCCAGGCAAGCCGCTGATGGCCGGGCGGCTTGGCGGCACGCCCCTTGTGGGTCTGCCCGGGAACCCGGTTTCGGCCATCGTCTGCGGAAAGTTGTTCCTTCTGCCCGCCATCGAGCGCATGCTGGGGCTGCCCGGCGAACTCCCTCCGACCCTGCCCGCGCGGCTCGACAAGCCCCTTGGAACCAACGGACCGCGGCAACATTACATGAGGGCACGTGTCGTCGCGGGAGGGGATGGCTGGGTCTGCACACCGTTTGATCGGCAGGACAGTTCCCTGCTCTCGGTGCTTGCCGAAGCCAATGCCCTCTTGGTGCGACCTGCTGGAGATTCTACACAGGAAACAGGCGCATTAGTGGAATTCATGTGGTTGTGATAAACTTATAATTGTGCGTTCGTGTCGAAACTTGACACAAAACGAGAACGTTAGTAGAACGACTGTGTATTGGGCAAAGGATCGGGACATGCTGACGCGCAAGCAATATGATTTGCTGCAGTTCATTCACAAACGCATGCAGCGCGATGGGGTCCCCCCGTCGTTCGACGAGATGAAGGATGCGCTCGATCTGCGATCCAAGTCCGGCATCCACCGTCTGATCACGGCACTGGAGGAGCGCGGCTTTGTCCGGCGCCTTGCACATCGCGCCCGTGCCATCGAAATTCTCAAGCTTCCGGAAAACATGGAAGAGAGCGCCGGGTTCCAGCCAAAGGTGATCGAGGGCAAGCGTCCTGCGCCTCCCGCCCCGCAGCAGGCATCGCCGGTCAGGATTGCGGCCATCGAACTCCCCGTCATGGGCCGGATTGCCGCCGGGGTGCCGATTGCGGCAATCCAGGAGTGTTCCCACAATGTTGCGGTGCCAGCCTCGATGCTGCGCACGGACGGGCGGCACTACGCACTTTCGGTCAAGGGCGATTCGATGATCGATGCCGGGATCAACAACGGCGACGTCGTGGTGATCCAGGAGCAGTCGCATGCCGATAACGGCGACATCGTCGTGGCGCTCGTCGAAGAACAGGAAGCGACGCTGAAGACTTTCCGGCGGCGGGGCACGACAATTGCGCTCGAGGCCGCCAACCCGGCTTATGAGACACGGCTCTACCAGGACCACCAGGTTAAGGTTCAGGGCAAGCTCGTAGGCTTGATCCGCACCTACTGAAGCACATGGGTCTGGCGGGCCTTGCGCGCACGGCGCGTGCTTCACCTCGAAGCGGGTCGCCGCATTTCCGGCTTGATGTCCGCTGCGGGGCACGATCGGGAAGGTTTGTCAGCCGATCAAGCGAGCCTTGAGCGCAGGATCGGGCATGGCGCACATGTCCGAATGTCCGAAAAGCCGGTAGCGATTGTAGGCGATGCGGCGGTAGAGCCAGTCCTGCACGGCCCGCGGCAGGATCCCGAGTGGCGCAAGAGCCCAGCCGATCCCGCCGAGCTTGCGGCCTATGCCGATGATGGCTTGCAGAGATCCCTTCGCCTTGCCTTCGTCGAGAAAGAGCCAGCTTTCAGGGTCGTCCGGTTCCAGCCCGTAGTGCGCGAGAAGAGCGCCGCCGAGCGGGGTCTGGATCGGGCAGATGCGGAAGGCCTGCTTGCGGTCGAGCCGGCTGATGATCCGCGCCCCCTGCGAGCAAAGCATGCAGTTTCCGTCCATCACGACGACCGGTCCGCTGTCATCGAACTCGGGAACGGCCGGATCGTCGCGATAGGAGTAGGCGGGGCGGTCGGTCAGCTGTGCCATTGGTCTCGCTCCTGGCGGGAAATGCCGTTCTCCGAAAGCATAGGACCAATCCACTTCGAACTGAACCGCCGCGGATCATCGAGCGGCAAGAAAACGGACACCGCCGCGCGCAACCCCCTCACGAGCCATGCGTCCAGGGCTCTGCTCCCCGAGTATCGACGAAGACCCGATAGACACTGGAAGTCGCCGTGATGAACAGCGTGTGGCCGGTCGGACCGCCGAACGCGAGGTTGGCAACGCGTTCGGGCACGAGGATCTTTCCGAGCCGGGTCCCGTCCGGGGCAAAGCAGTGGACGCCGTCGAAGGCCGAGGTCCAGAGGTTGCCCGCTTCGTCGACGCGCATTCCATCCGGGAAACCTTGATCGAGGGTCGCGAATATTCCGGCATCCATCACCTGCCCGCCGGCAAGGTCGAACAGGCGGATCACGGCCGGTACGCTGCTGTCATGGCTCTGGCCGCTTTCCGCCACGTAAAGCCGCGTCTCGTCCGGTGAGAAGACAAGGCCATTGGGCTGGGTGAAATCGGTAATGACGGCTGTCAGACGGCCATCGGGCCCGAGACGATAGACATTGCGCGAAGACTGTTCCGGCTCCGCGCGACACCCTTCGAAATTCGAGATAATGCCGTAGGTGGGGTCGGTGAACCAGACAGCCCCGTCCGAGGTGACGACAACGTCATTGGGCGAATTCAACCGCCTGCCCTCGAAGCTGTCAGCCAGAACGGTAAGCGAGCCGTCATACTCCGTTCTGACCACATCGCGCGGGCCGTGCCGGCAGTAGACCAGGCGCCCCGCACGGTCGCGTGTGTTGCCATTGGTAAACTGGCTCGGCGAACGAAAAACCGAGACACCTTCGCCTTCCCGCCAGCACAAGACGCGCTGCGAGGGGATCTCGGAGAAAAGAAGGCACTGGTGATCGCCGAACCACACCGGCCCTTCGGTCCAGGTAAACCCTGTCGCAATCCGCTCCAGGTCGGAGAGCGGATGAACAAGCGCCAGAAACCGCGGATCATCGGCTTGCAGGTGACGGGGCAGGATCATCGGAAAGCCCTCCGGGCGCTGGCGGCAATGAAGATGCCGGTCGTGATCTCGCCGGTGAGCATCTGCGGCGCGCCGGCGCCGAAACCGTATGAATTGAGCATGGAAACCACAAGGAACATGAGAAGCGATGAACCCGAGGGTCCGGGAACATTCGAGAGCACCTCCACAACCGGTGCTTTCGCATGAGCAAGCGCCGGCTCAGCGCCCGAAGCATGGCTCTTGCGGCCCCGATCGGCAAACGGGAACGGACGCACGCCACGGCCATGGGATGGCCCTTGCGCATTGGGTTCGGCAACACATCCGTTGCGCGGGTCCGATTGCTAGAATACTAACTATCAACATGCGACCAGATCAGCATGCCTTCCACGGCCTCCTCCACAGCGCCGCGCTCATCGAACAGGAGCAGCGTCGGCAGTTGAAACCCCTTGGCATCCTTCCACGACAGGCCCGCGTTCTGGAAGCTATCGGCAGGATGGGCCCGGTTTCCCAGACGGGCCTCGCCTCGGCCTTCGGTGTCACGTCAGCCAGCATGAGTACGATGACCGGCCGGCTGCTCCATGCCGGGCTGATCACGCGGGCCGTCGACCCCAATTCACGTCGCCAGAATGTTGTTGAACTCACGCCGAGGGGCAAGACCATGCTGGATGGCATCTGCGAAGCATGGTCCGAAGTGGATCGCCGGATACACGAGGTTCTTGGCAAGGACGCGGAGGCGTTTCTCCTCACGGCTCGGCGCCTTCGCGACAATCTGGGCGGAAAGGTTCCAGGTGCCGAGCGCGCTCAAGACTGACAGGCGGGAGCATTCCGCCCTGCGAGGCGACACAAGGGGAACATGAATGCGGCACGACTGCACCATCCGGAACGAGAGGGCCGCCGATCGGACACACATCGCGCAATTGCACGGCGCAGCTTTCGGCGCGGAAAGCAGCGTCCCCGCCCTTGTTCAGGACCTGCGGGAACTGGACGCGGCTTTCCCCACGATCTCACTGGTTGCAACGGATGGGGCAGACGTTCCGCTCGGTCATGTGATGGTGAGCCATGCGTGGCTCGACGGCTGGGACCGCATGATCGATGTGATGGTACTGTCGCCGCTGGGGGTTCGCCCCGACGTGCAGCGCGCCGGGATCGGTACCGCGCTCATCGAGGCGGCAATGAGCCAGGCAGACGGGTTTGGCGTGCCCATGGTCCTGCTCGAAGGCAATCCCGGATACTACGGCTCCAGAGGCTTCGAGGCCGCGATTCCCCTGAACATTCGCCGCCCTTCTCTGCGCATTCCCGAACGCGCGTTTCAGGTCCGAAGGCTTCAAGCCTACCGAAGCAGCATGACGGGAACTTTCGTCTACCATGATATTCACTGGATACATGGCGTCGGGCTCTACCGCTAGACGGGGGCACTCCGAGGATGGCCATTCCAGCGAGAGACGCTCCATAGCCCCCATGCATGCCAGTGTGGAAGCGGTCGCGGACTGCGAAGTCCGTCAGTCAGGCCCTAGACGACCCTGTGGCCCATGTCGTCGAGGATCATCTGCCCGTCTTCCTTGTAGACCGGGCCTTCAGGCCAGCGATCAAGAAGGTCGAGCACGAATTCCGAGGGACGGCAGAGCCGCACACCCTTCGGCGTGCAGACGATCGGCCGGTTCACCAGAACAGGATGCTCGAGCATGGCATCGAGTAGCGCCGCATCGGAGACGGATGGGTCCAGCAGGCCTAGTTCCTTCGCCGGGCTCTTGGTGATGCGCAGGGCCGCGCGCGGGGTCAGATCTGCCGCCGCGAAAAGTGCAAGAAGTTGAGGGCGGGACCAGCCGGTCTCGAGATAGGGAATGACTTCGGGCTCATAGCCGGCCGCGCGGATCAGGGAGAGGACGTTGCGCGATGTTCCGCAATCGGGGTTGTGGTGAATCACGATCATCGGCGGTCGGCTCCAACACTCACTTCCGAACTGAAGCCGTAATTTCGTCGAAGCTCGACAAGCAGCGCAAGCGACAGTTTCTTGACACCTCGCTTTCCCGCTGGGAACGACCGGAGATGCGTTGCATCATGCGAGCGAAGACAATTCCTTAGGGGGTGTTTTAGGTGAAGTCACTGCTGTTTCTCGGCTCGGTTCGCGAAAGCACGCCGCCGAAACCGGCACGGCTGGGGGCCAGGGTGGCTGAGGCCGTCGCACGTCTGGCGCGCCGTGAAGGCATGGAAACCGAAATTGTCGACCCGCTGGACTTCCAACTGGAAGCACCGTTCAAGCCGCATTTCGCCTATGCGTCCGGCAGGGCGCCAAAGTCGCTGGACGATCTCGCCGGGCGGATCAGGGACGCGGACTGCTACTTGATGGTGAGCCCGGAATACAATCACTCCATGAGTCCTGCACTTGCCGACCTGCTCAACCATTTCGGAAGCTCGATCTTTTCCTACAAGCCGAGCGCCATCGTGACCTATTCCGCCGGTCAGTGGGGCGGCACCCGGGCCGCGGTGACCATGCGAAGCTTTCTGAGCGAACTTGGCTGCCTGCCCGTTTCCGCGATGATCCACGTTCCGAAGGCGCAGGAGGTTCTGTCTGAGGACGGCACATTCCACCCCGATTCCGACGAAGAGAGGTGGAACGGGTATTTCAGCCGCACAATCTCGCAACTTTCCTGGTGGAGCGCGGCGGCATTGGAGCAGCGGAGGAAGGGCCTGCCGACGAAGGCATTCAATCAGTCGCCCTCGCAGCGGAACGCCCCCGGGGCATGATCCCGGCACTCCGGCCTCGGCGCACCGCGCAAACCCTGGGACAAACCCCGAAGAAACAAAACTAATGGAAGGTCTGGCTGGGGAACCTGGATTCGAACCAGGACTAACGGAGTCAGAGTCCGTGGGTCTACCGTTAACCTATTCCCCAACAGCAGAGGCCGGCTTCATACGCAAGGCCCTCAGAAAGATCAACCCGCGAATCACGTCGAATGCGAGACTTTTTCATGTGGCTTCGTAGGCCCTTTCATCCGGCGATCCGGCCACCCGTCCGTGCCTGCGATCCGCGCCGCCAGCCCTCGGTCTGCGTCTGACACTTGCACCCCGGGGCGCGGCGCGATACTCCCGGCCCCCAACGGACATCCCAGCATTCGAGCAGTCATGGCCATCGACAAGGATACCGCGCGCCGGGTCGCGCATCTTGCCCGTATCGAGGTGGCGGAGGCCGATCTTGCCCCGCTCGCCGGAGAACTCTCCGCGATCCTCGGTTTCATGGAACAACTCGCGGAAGTGGATGTCACGGGCATCGAGCCGATGACCTCCGTGACCCCCATGAAGCTCAAGTGGCGCGAAGACGCCGTCACCGACGGCTCGAAGCGCGACAAGGTCCTGACCAATGCGCCGGACGCGCGCGCCGGTTTTTTCACCGTTCCGAAGGTGGTCGAATAATGAGTGAACTCACCCGGATGACAATCGCCGATGCCCGCGACAAGCTCCGCGCGGGTGACTTCTCCTCGGCAGATCTGACCGAGGCCTGCCTCGATGCGGCGGAAGCGGCAAGCGAACTCAATGCCTTTTCGGTCCTGACCGCCGAGATGGCCCGCGACCAGGCCGCGCGTGCCGATGCGCGGATCCGTGATGGTGGCGCCCCGGATCTCTGCGGCATTCCGCTCGGGATCAAGGATCTGTTCTGCGTCGAAGGTGTTCAGAGCCAGGCGGCGTCGAACATTCTGGAAAGCTTCTTGCCGCAATACGAGAGCACGGTCACCGCGCAGCTCTGGGACCAGGGGGCGGTCTGCATCGGCAAGCTCAACATGGACGAGTTCGCCATGGGCAGCTCGAACGAGACCTCCTGCTACGGCCCGGTGAAAAGCCCCTGGCAGCGCGCGGGCGACAACCGTCCGCTGACACCTGGCGGGTCTTCCGGCGGGTCCGCGGCGGCCGTGGCCGCCGACCTCTGCCTCGGCGCAACCGGGACGGATACCGGCGGATCGATTCGCCAGCCCGCCGCATTCACAGGCATCGTGGGTGTGAAACCGACCTATGGCCGCTGCTCCCGCTGGGGTATCGTCGCCTTTGCCTCCTCTCTCGACCAGGCCGGTCCCATGACCCGAACGGTGCGCGACAGCGCCATCATGCTCCGCGCAATGGCTGGCCACGACCCGAAGGATTCGACCTCCGCCGATCTTCCGGTCCCCGACTTCGAAGCCGCTCTCACTGGAGATATCCGTGGAAAGAAGATCGGCCTTCCGAAGGAATACCGCGTCGAGGGGATGCCGGCCGAGATCGAGGCGATCTGGGCCCGAGGTGCCGAGATGCTGCGGGACGCCGGCGCGGAGGTGGTGGATATCTCGCTGCCCCACACGAAATACGCCCTGCCCGCCTATTACGTGATCGCACCGGCCGAGGCCTCCTCCAACCTCGCGCGCTACGACGGCGTGCGATACGGGCGTCGTGCCAAGCTCGCGGCCGGCGACGGCATCACCGATCTTTACGAGCGCACCCGCGCAGAGGGTTTCGGCGCAGAGGTCAAACGTCGCATCATGATCGGGACATACGTTCTCTCGGCGGGCTACTACGACGCCTACTACCTGCGCGCGCAGAAGGTCCGCACCCTGATCAAGCGCGATTTCGAGGCGGTCTTCGACCAGGGTATCGACGCAATCCTGACCCCCGCCACCCCCTCTGCGGCCTTTGCGCTCGGCGAGATGGCCGACGCGGACCCGGTGCAGATGTATCTCAATGATGTCTTCACGGTCACAGTGAACCTCGCAGGCCTTCCCGGCGTTTCCGTGCCCGCGGGCCTTGACGAGAAGGGACTTCCTCTCGGATTGCAGTTGATCGGGCGCCCCTGGGAAGAGGCGGACATGCTCAACATTGCCTTCGCGGTGGAAAGCGCGAGCGGTTTCGCTTCAAAACCGGAAAAATGGTGGTAAGTAGGAAACAGCGGCAAGAACTATCCCGAGAGGCGAGCAATCGATGCGTGCACTATCAATTCTGGCGATCTGCGCGCTGACGGCTTGTTCGAACTCCGTCCCGAGCGATGTGGTGATCTACGAGGTTCCACCGCCGGGCTTCGACGCGCCGCCTCCGGAATATGTCACGACGCCCTCCACAGGCACGGCCTCAAGCAACGGCGGTAGCGCGGCAGCGGCAGCCGCCGGCACGGGCGTTCCGGTCGGGCTGACCTCGGTGCCCACGACCACTCCGACCGGGCAATCCGTCTCGCAGATCGGCGATGACCGGCTCAATCTCGCAGAATTCTCGCTGGAACAGCAGCAGATCGATGCGGCGGCGGCGGAAGCCGAACTCGCGGCGGCCCGCTCGCAACTCGTCGTCGTTCAGCCGACAGGCGTGCCGCAATCGTCCAGCGGGGCAAATATCGCTCTCTTCGCCCAGCAGACCAGCAATGCCGTCGGGGAAAAGGTCTACCAGCGGTCACGCGGCCTCCGCGTCACGTCGAATTGCGGGCGCTACTCCAACCCCGACGACGCCCAACGCGCTTTTCTCGATGCAGGCGGGCCGACCTCCGACAGGCTCGGGCTTGATCCCGATGGCGACGGGTTCGCCTGCAGATGGGACCCTGCGCCCTACCGCGCCCTGCGCTGAGCGACCGGGCGGGCACGCGCCCATGAAGATTTTGGACCGACCCAGCCCGAACCATGGCGCGCGTCGCGGTTGCGACCGGCCGGACATGATCCTGATTCACCATACGGCCATGGAAACCGCTGCCGCGGCAATCGAGCGGCTCTGCGATCCGGAAACCGAGGTATCCGCGCATTACGTCATCAGCGAGAACGGTCAGGTCACGCGGCTGGTCGCGGAGGAGCGACGGGCCTGGCACGCTGGCGTGGGCCAGTGGGGGGCCGTGACAGACATCAATTCCCATTCGATCGGCATCGAACTGGCGAACCCTGCGTCCCTCGGAGGGTTCCCCCCCTTCCCCGAACCGCAGATGGCAGCGCTGGAGGCGTTGATAGCTGATACGCGCATGCGCTGGGAGATACCGCCCGAGCGCGTGCTGGGCCATTCGGATACGGCTCCGGGGCGCAAGTTCGACCCCGGCCCCAAGTTCGACTGGAGGAGACTGGCGCGCTCCGGCCACGCGATCTGGCCTGCACCGGTCGAAACAGGGGCGTCCGAATGGTCCGAATTCAAGCGGGCCGCTCACCGCGCAGGGTATCGCGAACCCGAGCAGGGTTGGGAGGCCGTGCTGGAGGCACTGCGGCTCCGCTTCCGGCCCTGGGCCCTGAACGCGCCACTGGATGCGGAAGATATCGCGATTGTCGAAGGCCTACCCGAAGAAACCACGACCTGAGGCTGTCGGCCTTCAGACGTCGGTGCCGTCGTTCCAATCGTGGTTGCGTGCCCCTTTTGGTGCAGTGCGACCATTGCGCAGAAGCTCCACAAGCTTGCGCATCCCCATCGCAAGCCCGAAGCCCGCTGCAACGAGCCAAATCCCCATGAAACCCGCTGCCGTCAGGTTGCCCGACAGCAGGGATCTCACGAGGCCATAGATCACGATCAGCATTCCAGCCGCCCAGAAAACGATCCAGACGACCATGAAGCCGATCGCGAACTTCTCTTTGCCGCTGCGTGTTTTTTCCACGCGGCTGACCTCAGATGTTATTGTTCTGACGATAGGTGATGTGACGCACCGAGCCGGTCTTGGAGCGCATGAGCACTGTTTCGGTCTCGAGATAACCGCCATCCCAACGCGCGCCGGAAACGATCGACCCGTCGGTTACACCGGTCGCGGCGAAGATGACGTCGCGCGTCACAAGCTCGTCGCGGCTGTAGATCTTATCGAAATCGGTGATCCCGGCCTTCGTGGCCCGCCCACGTTCGTCGTCATTCCGGAACAGGAGCCGGCCGTACATCTGGCCACCCATGCACTTCAGCGCCGCAGCCGCGAGAACACCCTCGGGTGCCCCGCCCGAACCCATGTACATGTCGATATTGGTGCGGTTGGCATCGGCGCAATGCATGATACCAGCAACATCCCCATCGGTAATCAGACGGATATGGGCGCCCGTTTCGCGGATCTCGGCAATCATTTCCTGGTGCCGGGGACGCTCAAGCACGCAAACCTTCACCTCCTTCGCGGTCACGCCCTTCGCCTTGGCGAAGTTCATCACACGCTCCGTCGGGGTCATGTCGAGCGTCACGCAGTCGGTGGGATAGCCCGGTCCGATCGCGAGCTTGTCCATGTAGACGTCCGGGGCGTGAAGCATCGAGCCGCGCGGACCCATCGCAACAACGGCCAGGGAGTTCGGCATGTCCTTGGCGCAGAGCGTCGTGCCTTCCAGCGGATCAAGCGCGATGTCGACCGCGGGGCCGTTGCCGGTGCCGACTTCCTCCCCGATGTAGAGCATCGGAGCTTCGTCACGCTCCCCTTCGCCGATCACGACGACACCTTCGATGTCGAGTGCGTTGAGCTGGGTGCGCATGGCATCCACGGCGGCCTGGTCGGCGGCCTTTTCGTCACCTCCACCAATCAGTCGCGCTGCTGCAATTGCGGCCTGCTCGGAAACGCGGGCAAGACCCAGCGAAAGCATACGGTCGGCAAAGATGTTCGATTCAGACATGTGGGGCCCCTATGATACACCAACGCCTTGCTTCTAGGCCCGCCACCGGTCCGGAGCAACCCGCTTTGCACCAGGCACTCCGCCTGCGCCCTCAAGGGTTCGGCGAGGTGTCGCCCGGTTCGAGGTCGCGCTGCATGTAGACCACGTCGAGCCAGCGTCCGAATTTCTGCCCGACGGCGCGCAGAATACCGGCATGCTCGAAACCGAGCGCACGGTGCAGGCCGATCGAGCCCTGGTTCGAACTGTCGCCGATCACCGCAACCATCCGCTTGTAGCCGGCACGCCCCGCAAGCCGAAGCACCTCCGAAACCAGCGCCTTTCCGATGCCGCGGCCAACGGCATCCGGAGCGAGATAGACGGTATCTTCAAGCGTGTGGCGAAAGGCGGAACGATGGTGAAACGGTGCCGCATAGGAAAATCCCAGCACACGGCCGCCTTCCACGGCCACGAGGTAGGGCAGATCCAGCCCGACCACCCGCTGCCAGCGCGCCCGCATCTCCGCCAGTTCGGGTGGGACCTCTTCAAAGGAGCCCGTTCCCGTCCGCACATGATGACCATAGATCCGGCAGACCTCGTCCAGATCCGCCTCGAGGCAGGGCCTCAGCACAACGCCTTCCGCGCAGCCGCCGCCCGACAATCAGACGTCCTCGATCCGGATCGCGACCGGCGTCTCGAGGCAGGCCTCGAACCCGGCAATCCGCGCCAGCGCGCCATCGAGAGCGGAACGGTCGGTCTCGTGGGTCAGGATAAGCACCGGCGCCCCGCCCTCGGAATGCTGGACCTGCCGCATCCGGTTGATGGATATTCCGGCCTCTCCCAACGCCGTCGCGACCTTCGCGAGCGTACCCGGAGCATCCGTGAGCAGGAAACGCAGGTAGTAGGCCGCGCGGCTCGAGGTCTTCGAGGGGTTGGAAGGCGCCAGCGCGGCGGCGGGATGTCCGAAGACCGGCAGGATGAGCCCCCAGGCCACATCGATCACGTCGCCCATGATTGCCGAGGCGGTCGGCCCTTCGCCGGCACCGGGGCCGGCGAGAATGATTCGCCCGACCGAGTCACCCTCGATCACCACCATGTTTGTGACACCCTCGATCTCGCCGAGCAGGGATTCTGCCGGGACGAGGCAAGGCTGCATCCGGCTCTCCACCGCGCCGTTCTCGACCTGCGTCACACCGAGCAGCTTGATCCGGTAGCCGAGTTCGGCCGCATGCTCGATATCCGCAAGGCTCACGCGCTCGATGCCCTCGATGGTGAGGTTGTCGTAATCGACCCGCGTATTGAACGCGAGGGAGGTCAGCAGGGCGAGTTTCTGCGCGGCATCGAAACCACCGACATCAAAGGTCGGATCGGCCTCGGCATAGCCCAGACGCTGGGCGTCCTCGAGCACCTTGCCATAGGCCGCGCCCGTGCGCTCCATCTCGGTCAGGATATAGTTGCAGGTGCCGTTGAGCACGCCGAGAACCCGCGTGATGGCATTCGCCGCAAGGCCTTCACTGAGCGCCTTAACGACAGGAATGCCGCCAGCCACGGCAGCCTCGAAGCGCAGCGCGACGCCGTTCTTCTCGGCAAGCTCCGCCAATTCGTGACCGTGGCGCGCCATCATTGCCTTGTTCGCGGTCACGACGTGCTTGCCGTTCTCCAGCGCCGTCTTGGTGGTGGCCTTGGCGGGACCGTTCTCTCCGCCCATCACCTCGATCACGAGATCCACGTCGTCGCGGCGCGCGAGGGCGACGGGATCATCTTCCCAGGCATAGGCGGCAAGCGCGACGCCGCGGTCCCGGTGGCGGGAGCGCGCGGATACCGCCGTAATCTCGATCGGTCGACCGGCACGCGCGCGGAGCATCTCCGCGTGGTCCTGGACAATCCTGATCACGCCGACACCGACGGTTCCCAAACCTGCGAGACCAATGCGTAGTGGCTGGGTCATGTCGGCTCTCTGTTCCCCTGAAAATGATCGCCAAGGGGCCTATCGCTTGCGCCGCAGCATGTCCAGCACCCGCGAGGGGCTATTTTGTCGGATCACGTGGTCCGACCACCGCGTGATCAGCATGGCAGCCTCGGGAACGTGCGGGCGATCTAGTTCCGGCGCAGGAGCATGAGAACAGCCGCCGTGCCGAGCAGCGCGAGGTGCACGACCGTCAGCATCAAGATGTTCCGCCAGTCCCCCAGCGTATCCTCCATCACCTCGTGGAGAAGGTGGATCGCGGAAATGATGACGATTGTGGCTGCAATCCGCGGCTTCATCGCGCCGAACCCGTCGCGCTCGGTGATTCCGCCTGAGCCGTCTTCCTCGTCGAGAGCGGAAAACAGCGTGTTGTAGCCGCTGACCATCACCATGCTGATGAGATTGGCGATGAAGATCATGTCTAGCAGGTCCAGCACCAGCAGGATTGACTGGTGACGGTCGAAGAACGTGCCGGAACTCACCGCCGCTATGATGCCATGGAAGAAGGTCAGGCCGAAAAGAACAAGTGCCAGAACCAGTCCGAGGAGCAAGGGAACCTGGAGCCAGTAGGTCGTGATGACCGTGCGCCGGAGGAGGCGTCGCGCCATGTCCTGGTTCAGTTCCGGCACTTTCCTGCCTCGCGCTTCTGATGGGCCGGGCGAAAACCTACTCCAACGATCCGATCTCTTTCAATCGGCGAAAACCTGGTCTTCAGACCTTGCGGAACTCCATCCGGAAAATGACCTCCTCGCCCGTCTTTGGGTCGATCCCCGGAGCGCCGCTGATGGTCAGCCTGTCACCCTCCAGGGTGAAAGGCCTAGAGAGGCTTCCCTGCCAGAACGGGTTCCACGAGCCATCGACGTGATGCACAACACGCCCCTCCTCGAGCGAGTAGGCCGCGACATATGCGAGCATGTCATCGAAAAGTTGCGCCTTCTCGGCTTCTTCCAATGTGTCTCCGCCCGGGACCAGCCGGTCGCGCCGGAAGACAGTCGCCATCATGCGCCCGTCCGCGTGATATGCGATATAGCCGATGGGCTCAGGCCCCAGCACATCCGTCGTCTCGCCTGTGGCCACGGATGTCCGGGTCCAGGCATCCATGCACCACGACCCGATCAGGGCTCCATCATCAGACATGCCATCCTCCCGCTTGTTTCGGGAGAGGATGGCAGATGCCTCGCCCTCACGCCAGCAGGCACTGACACCCGCGAGATGCGCTCGGACTATCAGGCCGCTTCGGCGCGATACTTGTCGAGAAGCGCCTCGGCGTTCTGCATCACCTTGCGCACCCCGCGCGCGGCTTGGCGTATGCGGTGCTCGTTCTCGACCAGCCCGATCCGCACATAGCCCTCGCCATATTCCCCGAAACCGATGCCCGGCGCGACGGCAACCTCGGCCTCACGGAGCAGGATCTTCGAGAACCCCATCGAGCCGATCTCGCGGAACGGTTCGGGCAGCGGCGCCCAGGCGAACATCGTCGCGGGCGGCGGCGGAATGTCCCAGCCCGCGCGGCCCATGCTTTCGACCAGCACGTCCCGGCGCGACTTGTAGGTGGCGCGGATCTCCGCGATGCAGTCCTGCGGCCCGTTGAGTGCAGAAGCCGCCGCGACCTGCACCGGCGTGAAGGCCCCGTAGTCGAGATAGGACTTGATGCGGGTCAGCGCGTCGATCAGCCGCGGATTGCCGACGGCGAAGCCCATGCGCCAGCCCGGCATCGAGAAGGTCTTGGACAGCGAGGTGAACTCCACCGCCACCTCCTTTGCACCCTCGACCTGCAGGATCGAGGGCGGCGGGTTGCCGTCATAGTAGATTTCCGCATAGGCGAGATCCGACAGCACCCAGAGATGATGCTTCTTCGCGAAGGCGATCAGATCCTTGTAGAAATCCAGATCACAGACCTGCGCCGTCGGGTTCGACGGGAAGGAGACCACGAGGGCCACCGGCGCCGGCACCGAGTGGATCACCGCGCGCTCGAGCGACCGGAGATATTCCTCCGGGTCGAAGCGCCCCTCATGAAGCGTCGGGACATGGCGGAGCGTGCCCCCCGCGATCATGAAACCGTAGGGGTGGATCGGGTAGGACGGGTTGGGCACCAGCATCACGTCGCCCGGTGCCGTGATCGCCATGGCGAGGTTCGCAAGACCCTCCTTCGAGCCCAGCGTCGCGATGATCTCGGTCTCGGCATTGAGCTTCACCCCGAAACGCCGCTCGTAGTAGCCGGCTTGGGCCCGGCGCAGCCCCGGAATGCCCTTGGAGGCAGAATAGCGGTGGGTGCGCGGCTTGCGCACCGTCTCGACCAGCTTCTCGACGATATGCGGCGGCGTATCCATATCCGGATTGCCCATGCCGAAATCGATGATGTCCATCCCGCCCGCTCGGAACTCGGCCTTCAGACGGTTCACCTCGGCGAACACGTAAGGCGGCAGACGCTTGATGCGGTAGAATTCCTCGGCCATGGCTGGACACTTTTTCCAAGAGGGAAAGAGCCGAAACGGATAAACCCTGCCGCGCCGCGTTGCAACTGCTGCGAAAGGCCAAGATGCCATAGCCATCTGCATCCCGCGGAGCGGAAATTCAGCTGCATTCTGACCAGATGCCCCAAATTTCAACAGATTGACGGGCGGTGCTGCTCCCACCTGCCACCCGTTAGGAATTTGATAACCATGGCTCCGGCCTGATGGATCTCAAGACGGCACCCGCCCGCATTGGGCCCGGCCGATGCCTCCCGATCCACAGATGACCGACAGGACCCGCACGTGACGCAGATGTTCGACAGGAATGGCCCGTTCCCGAACCGGGCTTCCGGAACCACACCCTCGCCGCCTTCTCCCGCAACCGCACCTCCCGGTGTTTCGGCCCGGCTGACGCTCCCGGAGGCGGGCACCGGCTTTCACATCGATCTCCGTGCGCGCCCGCACCGGATCGACGCGGAGGCCGAAATCGACGGCATCCGGCGCAGGATACGTGCAACCGGGGATCTGGCCGACCGGCTGATCATGCTGTCAGGCACCGGTGCGAAAGACATCGCCGTCAAGGGAGAAGAGATGCCCGACGGCGCCTTCGCCATCCGCTCGATCTGCGAACGGCCCGCACGCCCCGGTCGCAAGCGCGTCCTCGTCTTCGGTGACAGCAACACCTGGGGATGGGCCTCCACCGGGCTCGACCAGCCCTGCGAGCGCCTGCCCGACGGGGCGCGCTGGACATGCGTGGCCAGCCGGCTGCTCGGCAGCGATTGCGAGGTGATCGTCGACGGTCTCGTCAACCGGACGACGGATCTCGACATGCCGCGCGGCTGGGGATCTGTCTCGGGCGAAGGCTTCAACGGCATGAGAAGCCTGGAGGTGGCCATCGCCCGCACCATGCCGCTGGATGCGGTGGTGATCGCCCTCGGCACCAACGACCTGCAACGCCAGTTCGGCCGCGAGGCCCCGGACATCGCGGCGGGCATCGCGCGCCTCGTGGCCGTGGCCGAAGCCGCAGCGGGCGGCGTGAACACGCGCTACCCCGCCCCGCGAGTTCTTGTCGTCGCACCTCCCCGGATCGATGCCGTGCCCGCGCCCCGCATGGGTCGGGTCTTTGCCGGTGCGGAAACCCGCTCCGTGGGCCTTGGCGCGGAAATCGCCCGCGCCCTGCCCGATCTGCCCCTGATCGACCTTCAGGACCTCATCGGCGCAGCGCGCGGTCAGGACGGCATCCATCTGACGGCCACCGAACACTACGTGCTGGGAGCGAAGGCCGCCGAACAGATCCGGGCCCTGCTGTCTCCCGAACGTTTTTCGCGCAGCCTGCAGGCGGAAATATCTCTGCGCGAATCCGACCCACACGAGCGCGCCGCACTTGCCGCGCATCTCAAGCGCCTTTCCGACAGATCGCGCGCGCTCAGGTTCGGTCACGCGGTCAACGTGGAGGCGGTCGAGAAGATCGTGCGCTCCGCTGCACCGAGCCGGCTCTACCTGATGCGCCACCACGGCACGGTGCGGGGCGCGGTCGAGCTTTACCCGATCAGTGCGACCCGTGCCGAGATCGGCCTCTCCGTCGAGGACAGGCTGCAGGGTCAGGGCCTAGGACGGAGGCTCTTCGCCGCAGGCATCGCGGCCGCACACGAGATGGGTGTCGAACAGCTTCTGGTGATCTGCGTCGAAGAGAATGCCGCCATGCGCCGCCTCGTCGAGGTGGCCGGGGGCGCCATCGAGCTAGACGATGGCGAGGTCACCTGCTGGCTCGACGTGCCGAGGGCCATTCGTGCGCTCCGGGCCCATTGCACGGAGCTTGCGCGGGTCATCGCCCAACCGGCGGTCGCGCAAAGACCAACGTTCGCGGCAAGCGGCGCGGTCACCCCGGTCGCAACCGAAGTCTCCGCAACAGACGCTTTGCCCCAACCTTCTCCCACCAATGCGGGCGAATTGCGCGCCCTTCTCCACGCCCTCTCGCCCTTCATGCAACCCTACCTCAACATGCAGCGCCGGACGTTCGATCTCCAGCGCCAGGCACTGGAAATGCAACGCAGATCGGTGAAGGTCGGGATTTCCGTGATGTCGCAACGCCCGGACCGCTGACGGGCAATTCCGGCGGACCGCTTCTGGCCCAGGACGGCTCGGTGATGGGCGTAGTGGTCGCCCGGCTCGGAAAGGAATACATGATCGAGCAAACCGGTTCCCTGCCCGAAAACATCAACTATGCCGTGACCGGCGCGGCCCTGCTCGATTTCCTAGACACTCATGCGGTCAGCCTGCCGCGTCAGCCCGGAGAGACCTCGCCCGAAGGGGCGGGTATTGCCGAGCGAATACAGCGGGCGGTTGTGCCCATATTGTGCAGCGGCTAGCCGGAATTCCACTTGCCGGGATCACCCACTGAACTGTGTTTCGGGACAGAACGGCCTGTCGGAGCGCAATCCGGGCAAGCGGAGGCGCACGCCTCACCGCGCCAGTCCGGCGCGCAGACGCTCGACCTCTCCCGCATCGACGCGGACGACGTAGGTCGCTGCGTGACGCTGGCCGAAGACCTGCGCGATGGCCGATGAAACGGCATAGATCCGCGCCTCGCCGCCGTTCAGTTCAAGCACCGGCGCCCCGGAGGCGCCGAAGGTGATGCGGCAGGACAGCGTCACGAGATTCCCCCGCTCCCGCAGCCTCGTGCAGGGACGGACGATCGAAAGCGCCTGCGACCGCTCTCGACTGTAGGAGACGATCGCCAGCCCTTCCGGCTCCCCGGCAACGCCCACCGACAGGGGCGCGGCATCCTTCGCAGCAACCGGCGCATCAAGCCGCACGAGCGCCAGGTCCCGACGCAGCGAGCGCAGGGGGCGCCGTGTCTCGAATTCGAAATCCGGCGGGATGGCCGTCGCCTCGACCCCGCGCAGGGCGGCATAGCTGCCCCTGTCGAGCCCGGCGACGAACTTCATCTCCGAGGTTGGCACACGCCGCCCGGTCGTGGGGTGGAACAGGCAGTGCGCGGCCGTCAGCGCTTCCCGTGCCGATATGAGCGTCGCCGTGCAGAACCGCCGCCCCGCCACGTTGAGCCTCCCGATCCCCCGAAAGGGCGCGGCCTCGGTCGGGGAGAGCATCCGGCCGTCGGCCTCCGATGCCGCCTCCTGAGCCGGAGCCGGGACCGCCAGCAGAAGGCTGGCGAGCAGAGCACCCGCCATGGATCGCATGATGGAGCGGGGCGTCACTGCGCCAGCCCCTCCAGTGCCGCCGGGCGCGGCCCGCCCGTGGCCCAGTCGAGCAACTCCGCCGTGTGAACCACCGGTGCAGAGATGCCCGAACCGATCTGCATCATGCAGCCGATGTTCCCGGCCGCGATCACCTGGGGCGCGACTTCGGACAAGGTGGCGACCTTGCGGTCGCGCAGCTCGGTGGCGATCTCCGGCTGAAGGAGGTTGTATGTCCCGGCCGAGCCGCAGCAGAGGTGCGGGTCGCGCGGCTCCACCACCTCGAAGCCGGCCTTGCACAGAAGCGCCTTGGGCAGATCGCGGATCTTCTGGCCATGCTGCAGCGAGCAGGCAGCGTGATAGGCCACCCGGAGCGGCCTGGTGGTGTCACGCGCTTCGATCCCCAGATCAGTCATCACCTCGGTGATGTCACGCGTCCGACCCGCGACCTCTGCCGCACTGTCCGCCAGCGCATCGCCCTCGAACATGGTGCCATAGTCCTTCATCGTGGTCCCGCAGCCCGAGGAGTTGACCACGATCGCATCGAGCCCTTCGCCCTCGATCTCGCGCTGGAAGGCCCGGATATTGGCCGCCGCGAGGGCATGGCTCTGGGCTTCGCGCCCCATGTGGTGGGTCAGGGACCCGCAGCAGCCCACGCCGCGCACGACCACCACCTCGCAGCCATGTCGCCGCAGCAACCGGATCGTGGCCGAATTGATGTCGGTATTAAGCGCGCGCTGCGCACAGCCGGTGAGGATCGCCACGCGCATCCGACGCGCGCCCTCGGCCGGAAAGACCTGCGGATCGTCGTCCCGGCTCACAGGCGGCAGAGACGGCGGCGCAAAGCGCACGAGCGCCTTCAGACGCCCCGGCAAGAGCCCCGCGAAGGGCCGCGAGATCCAGGCGCCCAGCATCACGAGCCGGAACCGACGCGGATAGGGCAGCACATGGGCGAGGATCCAGCGCAGCGCCCTGTCGGGCAGCGGCCGGCGATAGGTCTTCTCGATATGGGCGCGCGCATGATCCACCAGATGCATGTAGTGCACCCCCGAGGGACAGGTCGTCATGCAGGAGAGGCAGGAAAGGCAGCGGTCGATATGCCTCACGGTGCGTTCATCCGCGGGCCGTCCGCTCTCCAGCATGTCCTTGATGAGGTAGATCCGCCCCCTGGGACTGTCGAGTTCGTCCCCCAGCACCTGATAGGTCGGGCAGGTCGCGGTGCAGAAGCCGCAATGAACGCAGGTACGCAGGATCTTGTTGGAGCGCGCCACGGCCGGATCGGCAAGCTGTTGGGGCGTGAAATTCGTCTGCATCCGGCCTCAGGCTCCCTCGCTGACACGCATCTGCCGCGCGTCCCCCATCAGTCCGGGATTGAAGACGCCCGCGGGGTCGAAGCGCGCACGCAAGCCTGTAGAAAGCGCGGCAACTGGCTCGGGCTCGGGATGAAACACGCCCCAGCGCGCCCGCGTTTCCGCATCGCCCCGCACCAGCGTGGCATGGCCTGGTATCCCGGCCATGGCCGCCCGGATGTCATGGTCCTCGGACGCAAGCACCCAGAGGAGCCCCCCGGCCCAGTCAAGCAGCACCTCCGCCTTGTCGAGAATGCTTGCCAGCCGCGCACCGTCGCCCGGTCGGACAGAGATGCGCCAGAGCGCCCCGGTGCGCGCGCCCATGCCGGACGCATCGCGGATCGACTCCCAGATGCTCCCACCCTCCAGGGTGCGTGTCGGACCGAAACGACGCAGCACGGCCGCGAGTTCACGCACCCGATGCCTGACAGACCCCTCCAGCCCTTCAAGTCGCAGGACCGTCATCGGCGCACCCTCGGGACCATCGGGCAGATGCGCCGCGCCGGACACGTCATAAGGTGTTCCAAGGGCCGCGATCATCGCCGCCGAGGCCGTGGCCAGATCCAGCCCGTCGAGCACCACGCTCGCCGTCACCTCCGGGCGCGGTTGAACCCGGAAGGCGACCTCGGTCATCACTCCGAGCGTGCCATGGCTGCCCGCCAGCAGCTTGACGAGATCGAGCCCCGTGACGTTCTTCATCACCCGACCGCCATTCTTGATCACGGTGCCGGAACCATCGACGAAGCGCACACCAAGCATCGCATCGCGGCAGGCGCCCGCCTTGATCCGCCGCGGACCGGAGGCGTTGACCGCCGCCATGCCGCCGACCGTCGGCGTGCCGTTTCGCCCCGAAAGCCCCAGCGGGTCCCAGGGCTCGAAGGCGAGATGCTGTTTCTCCGCCGCGAGCAACGCCTCCACGTCACGCACGGGCGTACCCGCCTTGACCACGAGCGTCAGCGCGCCTGGCTCGTAGAGCGAGACACCGGAAAGCGCGCGGGTGGAAAGCACGGCATCGACGGGAAGCTCACGGGAGTTTCGGGTTCCACCGCCACGGACCGCGAAAGTCTGACCCGAAGACGCCGCCTGTCGGATTTCGTCAGCGAGTTCGGCCTCGCTCTGGGGAAGTATTGTTTCCATGGATCAGGCGGCGTCTGAATGCGGATGCGACCGCCGGCCTTCGCTCGCCTCCAGCGGAAAGACCTTGGCGGGATTGAGCAGCCAGCCCGGATCGAACACGTCCTTCACCCGAAGCTGCGCCTCGAGATCCGCAGGCGCATACTGGTGGTTCATCAGGTCGCGCTTCTCCACACCCACGCCATGCTCGCCGGTGAGACACCCCCCCACCTCGACACAGAGCCGGAGGATGTCCGCGCCCAGCGCCTCGGCCTTTTCCAGTTCGCCCGGTGTGTTCGCATTGTAGAGCAGGAGCGGATGCATGTTGCCATCACCCGCATGGAAGACATTGGCGACACCGAGCCCGTAGCTCTCGGTCAACTCACCGATCCGGCGCAGAACGTAAGGAAGCTCGCTCACCGGAATCGTGCCGTCGAGGCAGATGTAATCGGCAATCTGGCCCATCGCCCCGAAGGCCGCCTTGCGTCCCTTCCAGATCAGCGCGGATTCCTCCGCCGAGCCGCTTTCGCGCAGTTCCAGCGGATCATGACGGCGCGCGATCTCGATGATGCGCTCGAGCTGTTCGGCGATCTCGGGCTCGGAGCCCTCCACCTCAACGATCAGAAGCGCGGGCACGTCAGGATAGCCGGCCTTGGCGAAATCCTCGCAGGCGCGGATGCACGGCCCGTCCATGAACTCGATCGCCACCGGCAGGATACCGGCCTTGATGATGTCCGAGACACAGGCGCCCGCCACCTCGCTCGACCCGAACCCCATGAGCACGGGCCGCGCCCCTTCGGGCTTCTTCAGGATACGCAACGTTGCCTCGGTGACGACGCCAAGCTGGCCCTCCGAGCCGCAGACGAGCCCCAGCAGGTCATATCCCGGCGCATCGAGATGCGCCCCGCCAAGTTCGACCACCGTGCCGTCCATCAGCACCATCGTGACCCCGAGCAGGTTGTTAGTCGTGACGCCGTATTTGAGACAATGCGCGCCGCCCGAATTCATCGCGATATTTCCCGCGATGGCGCAGGCAAGCTGGCTCGACGGATCAGGCGCGTAGAAATATCCCTCCGCCTCCACCGCCCCGGTCACGCTCAGATTGGTTCGGCCCGACTGCACCCGGATGAAACGGTTGTCGTAGTCGGTTTCCAGCACATCCGTCAGCCGCGCCACGCCGAGCACCACGCAATCGGCCGTGGGCAGCGATCCGCCCGCAAGGCTCGTCCCCGCCCCGCGCGGCACCACCGGAATGCCCTCCCCATGGCAGAAGGCCAGGACCTTCGAAACCTCCTCGGTCGACGATGGCAACACAACGGCGAGCGGCGGACAGCGATAGGCGGTCAGCGCGTCGCATTCATAGGCGCGGGTCTCGATCGGATCGGACACCACTGCACCTCTCTGCACAAGGGTCTCGAGCTGGCGGACAATATCTGCCTTGCGCGCCAGAATGGCCGCATCGGGCTCCGGCATCTGCATCGGGGGCTTCCTCCAGGATGGCCTTTTCCTAAGGGTAGGCCGTCAAACGGTGCGTGCCAAGTACGCTCTCACCCACCGTCATGCTGCAACTATTTTGCGTATACGCAACAAAACCATTGCATCAGCAACAGACTGCAGTCATAGTCCTTGCATCCGAACCATCATGCCGATTCTCAGGAGAAACGCCCCATGGAAGCGTCGCATCAGTCCGGGAGCGCCGAAACCCGTGCCCCGGACGAAGGCTCGTCAGGGGCGGTCCGAAAGGTCGATGCCCTGCGCGCCGATCTCGACGGCCCGCCGCTTCCGCCGGTGAATATCGGCCAGAGCCTCGCGCTTCTGCGCAAGGACAGGGGGCTCACCCTGCGCGCGGCGGCGGCGGAATGCTCGGTTTCGGCCGCGACGCTCTCGCGTATCGAGAATGGCTCGCTCTCGCCCACCTACGACGTGATCTCGAACATCTGCGCGGGTTTCGGCATCGGCATTCGCGAGTTGCTCGGCTATGGCACCCGCAGCCGGTTCAGCGGCTGGCGGTCCGTCACCCGCGCCGGAACCGGCCGCACGCTCGAAACCCCACATTACCGCTACACCTTCCTCTGCGACGACACCGCGCAGAATCCCTTCATGGTCCTGCGCACCGAGATCCTTCGGAGCAGCCTCGAGGATTTCGGCCCGCTGCTGGCCCATGCCGGACACGAGCAACTGGTCGTCGAAAGCGGAACCGTCGAGGTGCATCTCGAGCATTACGCCCCGGCACGGCTCGAGAAAGGCGACAGCCTCGCCTTCGACAGTGCGCTCGGTCACGCGGTGATCTCGCTCAGCGAGGAGCCCGCAGTCGTCCTGTGGATCTGTGATGGGCTGGACCCGGCATGAAAATCCTCTCCGCCGAAGAAACACGCGCCGCCCTGCCCTGGAAGGAGCTCATCGAGGCTCTGGAGGCGGGCTTTCGCACCGATGTCACCTCGCCCCTGCGTCACCACCACCACATGGCAAACACCGCCGGACCGGATGACGTCCTGCTACTCATGCCCGCCTGGCTCGATAGCGGCTGGGGCGGGGTCAAGCTGGTCAATGTTCATCCGGGCAATTCGGAGCGGGGCCTGCCCGCGATTTCCTCGACCTACCTGCTGTTCGACCGCGAGACCGGACAGCACCGGCTGATCCTCGACGGCGGTGAGCTGACCGCGCGCCGCACCGCTGCCGCCTCGGCGCTTGGCGCGGCGAAACTCGCGCGGAAGGACGCCACCCGGCACCTCGTCGTCGGCGCGGGCCGCGTAGGCGCGAACATTCCCCACGCCTACGGCGCCGTGCTCGACATCGGCATCACCGAGGTCTGGTCCCGCCGCGCGGCGAACGCCGAAACCCTTGTGGCGGAACTGCGTGCGGCCGGACTGGATGCCCGCGTCGCGCACAATCTCGAGGCGGCGGTCCGCGAGGCCGACATCGTCACCTGCGCCACGCTCGCGCGCGAACCCGTCGTGCGCGGGGCTTGGCTCAAGCCGGGAGCGCACCTGGACCTGATCGGCAGCTTCACACCCGACATGCGCGAAACGGACGACGCGGCGATGCAACGGGGCCGGATCTTCATCGACACCGACCACGCCCGCACCGAGAGTGGTGAGCTGCTCTTGCCGCTCGAAAGCGGTGCGATCGCGGAGGACGACATCGAGGCCACTCTCTTCGACCTCTGCCGCGGCACGAAGGACGGGCGCGGGTCGGATGACGAGATCACGATCTTCAAGGCGGTGGGCATGGCCTCGGAAGATCTGAGTGCCGCAACACTTGCCGCCCGCATGACGGGCATCATCTGAAAAATTAGCAGGCCTGGGGCGTGTTCATGCAGCAACGACTCAGTTAGCGTGCAGAAATGTCGCAAGGCTCGTGCACCGGTTGCGAGACAAAGGGGGACGAAATGGGAGCGATCATGGACCAGATTGTGCAAGACGGACAGAAACTACGCGCCCGCGTGCGGGAGAATTACATCGCGGACGAGGCAAAGATCGTCCATGACCTCGCGGCCAGCATTCCGCTGAGCCAGACCGAGCGCGAGAAGGTCGCATCCTTGGGGGCGAGCTACGTCGAGCGGGTCCGCAAGGAAACCTCACCCACCATGATGGAGGCTTTCCTCGCGGAATACGGGCTCTCCACCTCGGAGGGCGTCGGCCTGATGTGCCTTGCCGAGGCGCTCCTGCGCGTGCCCGATGCCGAAACCATCGACGACCTGATCGAGGACAAGATCGCGCCCTCCGACTGGGGCACACACCTCGGCCACTCCTCCTCGTCCCTCGTCAATGCCTCCACCTGGGCGCTCATGCTCACCGGCAAGGTGCTCGATGAAAGCCCCAAGGGTCCGGCCCGCGCGCTCCGCAGCCTCGTGAAACGCATGGGCGAGCCGGTCGTGCGCACCGCCGTCAGCCAGTCCATGAAGGTGCTGGGCCGCCAGTTCGTCCTCGGCCAGACCATCGAGGAAGGGCTCAGGAACGCCCGCGAATGGGAAAAGCGGGGCTACACCTACAGCTACGACATGCTGGGCGAGGCCGCGCGCACCGACGATGACGCGCTGCGCTACCAGAAGGCCTATGCGGACGCCATCGCGGCCATCGCCAAGCAGGCAAAGGGCAGCGTGAGCACGAGCCCCGGCATCTCGGTCAAGCTTTCCGCCCTGCACCCGCGCTACGAATACACCCACCGCGAAGCGGTGATGACCGAACTCGTCCCGCGCGCGACCGCGCTGGCCCGCCAGGCCGCCAAGGCCGGGATCGGCTTCAACATCGACGCCGAGGAACAGGACCGGCTCGACCTCTCGCTCGACGTCATCGAGGCCATGCTGTCCGATCCCGCGCTCGAGGGCTGGGACGGGTTCGGCGTCGTGGTGCAGGCCTATGGCCGCCGCGCCGGCCCGGTGATCGACTGGCTCCATGATCTCGCAACCCGGCTCGATCGCAAGATCATGGTCCGCCTCGTGAAGGGCGCCTACTGGGACACCGAGATCAAGCTTGCGCAGGAAATGGGCACCAACGGCTTCCCGGTCTACACCCGGAAGGTGAACACGGACGTGAGCTACATGGCCTGCGCCGCCAAACTGCTCGGCTACCGCGACCGGATCTACCCCCAGTTCGCCACGCACAACGCCCATACCTGCGCCGCGATCGTCTCGATGGCCGGCAGCGACACGAGCAGCTACGAGTTCCAGCGCCTGCACGGCATGGGCGAAAGCCTCCATGGCATCGTGAAGGAGAGCAACAACACCCGCTGCCGGATCTATGCCCCTGTTGGCGCGCATCGCGACCTTCTGGCTTATCTCGTCCGCCGCCTCCTGGAGAACGGCGCGAACTCCTCCTTCGTCAACCAGATCGTCGACAGCTCGATCCCGGCCGAACGCATCGCCCAGGACCCGGTCGCCCAGGTGGAGAGCCTCGGCGAGGCAATCGCCAATCCGAAGATCCGCAAGCCGCTGGAGCTCTTCGCGCCCGAGCGGGAGAACTCGCGCGGCTACCGGGTGAACGAACCCGCCTCCATCCTCCCGCTCCATGCCGAGCGCGAAGCCTTCGCCGACAAGACCTGGAAAGCCGCCCCGATGCTGGCAAGCGGCGCGGAACCCCAGGGCCCGGTGCGCGAAATGACCTCCCCCGCGGACAGCACACGCATCGTGGGCCAGGTGCAGGAGGCAACCCCCGAGGACGTTTCGGCCGCCATCGATGCCGCCGTCGCGGGCTTTGACGACTGGGCCACGCGCCCGGCATCCGAGCGCGCCGCCATCCTGCGCCGCACAGCCGATCTCTACGAGGAAAATACCGCCGAGCTTACCGCCATTACCACCCGCGAGGCCGGCAAGATGCTGCTCGACGGCATCTCGGAGGTGCGCGAGGCGGTGGACTTCCTCCGCTACTACGCCAACGAGGCCGAGCGGCTCGAGGCCGAGGAACCGGGCGGCGGACGCGGCGTCTTCGTCTGCATCAGCCCCTGGAACTTCCCGCTCGCGATCTTCACCGGGCAGATCGCCGCGGCTCTCGGTGCGGGAAATGCCGTCCTCGCCAAACCTGCGGAGCAGACCCCGCTCATCGCCACCCGTGCGGTGGAACTCATGCGCGAGGCGGGCCTGCCACCGGCAGCCCTCCAGCTTCTGCCCGGAGATGGCCCCAATGTCGGCGGGCCGCTCACCTCCGATCCGCGCATTGCGGGCGTCTGCTTCACCGGCTCGACGCAGGTCGCGCAGATCATCCACAAGACACTCGCACAGAACGCCGGGCCGGACGCCGTGCTTATCGCCGAAACCGGCGGGCTGAACGCGATGATTGTCGACTCGACCGCACTGGCCGAGCAGGCGGTGCGCGACATCCTGATCTCGTCCTTCCAGTCCGCCGGTCAACGCTGCTCGGCGCTCCGGGTGCTCTACGTGCAGGAGGAGGCCCGCCACCGGCTTCTCGAAATGCTCGAAGGGGCGATGGATGCACTCTCGATCGGGGACCCCTGGAACCCGGAAACGGATGTCTCCCCGGTGATCGACACGGAGGCGATGGAGGACATCTCCGCCTATGTGGAAACCTGCGAGAAGGAAGGGCGCCTGCTCAAGCGCCTGCCCGCTCCCTCGGGCGGCAATTTCGTCACCCCGGCCGTGGTCGCCGTGACCGGCATTGAGCAGATGGAGCGCGAGATCTTCGGCCCCGTCCTGCATGTCGCGACCTTCAAGGCCCGTGACATCGACAAGGTGGTGGATGCGATCAACGCCCGCGGTTATGGCCTCACCTTCGGGCTTCACACCCGGATCGACGACCGCGTCCAGCAGATCGTCGAGCGCGTGCACGTGGGCAATATCTACGTGAACCGCAACCAGATCGGCGCCATCGTCGGCTCCCAGCCCTTCGGCGGCGAGGGGCTTTCGGGAACCGGACCCAAGGCCGGCGGCCCGCTCTATCTTGCCCGGTTCCGCCGGACCGAAGCCGCCGCGAGCGTTGAGCCCCCCACCGGCGCGGAGGTTGCCGCCGAGAAGGTCCAGAAGGCCATCGACGGGATCGACGCGCGCAACTGGGAGGCCCGGACCGACAAGGTTCATGCCCTGCGCACCGCCCTTTCCGGCGCGCGAGGCAAGGTGCGCAAGGCACTGACGGAGGCCGCCGCCTTCGACATGTCGCCGCAAACGCTCCCCGGACCGACCGGGGAGAGCAACCGCTACCGCATGTTCGCCCGCGGCACCGTGCTCTGCCTGGGCCCCACGGCGGAAATCGCGCTCGCACAGGCCGTGCAGGCTCTCGGTGCAGGCTGCGGTGCGGTCATCGTGGCGCCCGGTGCCGAAGAGGCAGCAGCCCCGCTTGCCCAGGCCGGAGCACCGGTCGCGGCCTTCGACGGCACGCTCGATGCGAAAGCCCTGGCCAGCCTTCACGGGATTGCGGTTGTATCCGCCGCCGGCGCATCGGACTGGAACCGCGCGTTGCGGACACAGCTTGCCGAGCGCGACGGTCCGATCCTGCCCCTGGTGACGGAAATCTTCGCACCCGATCGCTACGTGGCCGAGCGCCACCTCTGCATCGACACCACCGCGGCAGGCGGCAACGCCAACCTGCTCGCCTCCTCGTAGAACGGAAACGGCCCGGACATTCCCGTCCGGGCCGCTATCAACCAATCTTCAGTTCAAGCCGCCGGTCCGCTCGGCCGATCCACGTGGCCCAGGTTGCGATCCGGTGAGATCCGGTCCCGAACCATCTGTTTGAGCGTCTTGACGTCGGGGAACCCGCCGTCGCGTTTCCGCTCCCAGATCAACTCGTCATCGAGACGGATCTCGAAGATCCCCCCGGTGCCGGGCACCAGTGTCACCGAGCCGAGTTCCTCCGAAAAGGTCGAGAGCAGCTCCTGCGCCATCCATCCGGAGCGCAGGAGCCAGTTGCAGAGGCTGCAATAGGTGATCGTGACGGCAGGGCGTGGTTGGGTCATGGGCACATCCTGCCCAGCCCTCAAGCGCCCCGCAAGCCCTCGGGACTATTCAGCCGCGAAGACACCCTTGAAGACCACTTCGTCAAGCGGACGGCGCTTGCTCGGCACCTCGTTCTTCCGAAGCGCCTCGGGCAGCACGTCCGGTGCGGCCTGCGTGCCGATGGCGGATGCGGCCTCCACGCGGTAGCCTTCCGGAATGTTCAAGGTTTCCGGGATCTTGTCGAACTTCAGGCCCGTCATGCCATGCGCGTGATACCCAAGGATCTGGGCTTGGATCGACATCAACCCCCAGGCCGAGCCCGCATCGAAGGAATGGCTGTAGTTCGGGGTTTCTTCCGCCGCACCCGGAGGAGCGCTGTGGGTCTTCGACACGATGAAGACCAGCGCGCCGGCGTTCTTCGCCCATCCCTGGTTGAACTCAACAAGCAGGTCGAGCATCCGGTCGAACTCGGGCGTTCCCTTGATCGCGTAGATGAACCGCCAGGGCTGAACGTTGTAGGCCGAGGGCGCCCAATGCGCTGCCTCGAGAACCGTCAGCAGCTTGTCTTCGGGCATCGGCTGGCCATCATAAGCCCGCGGGGACCAGCGCTCGAGAAAGATGGGAGAAACCGCGTATTCGGCGCTCCGTTCGTCGATCGGGGAAATCTCGTTCATTGCAGGCTGAACCTCGTTGAGTTGATCTGTTTCCCTCAATCTAGCCACGCCGAAAGCGAAACCAAGTCGTTTCATAGAAACCTATTGATCCCCCATTCGAAACAGTTCGGCATTTTTCTGCCGTTCATCTCCCAAGCGTGACAGCCCGGAGACGCCCCATCCGTTGCACCGCAAGACGGGCATCCCTAAGAGGGTCCGGTCATGCAATGAATGCCCGCAACGGAGACGTTCCCAGATGCCCGCGTATCCCTCGCTGTTTATCGCCATCATTGCGGAAGTCATCGCGACCACGGCCCTCGCCCAGTCCCAGAGCTTCACCCGCCTCTGGCCGTCTCTCGTCACCGTCATCGGCTATTCGACCGCCTTCGTCTTCCTGACCTTTGCCCTGCGCGTCATGCCCACGGGCGTCGTCTATGCGATCTGGTCGGGTCTCGGCATCGTCCTGATCGCGCTCGTGTCCTGGTTCTGGTCCAAACAGGCACTCGATCTCCCCGCGATCCTCGGGCTCGGCCTGATCATCTGCGGGGTCATCGTGATCAACGTGTTTTCCAAGACCGTCAGCCACTAGGCCCCAAATCGCCCCCTGCACGAAACCGGTTCCCACTTTCCCGCGACATGCTTTAAGTTGGCCCCATGTCGATATGGAAACGCATAGGTGAGGCGATTTCGGCGCTCGTCGCGAAGGGCGAGGCGCTGTCCTCGTTCTTCGAGCGCCGCCGCACCCCGCCCGAAAAATCGGTCGCCTTCACCATTGCCGTGGTGGGTCTGGGCGCCAAGATGGCGAAAGCCGATGGCCTCGTCCGCCCGGCAGAGGTGGCGGCCTTTCGCGATGTCTTCCGGATCGCGCCCGAAGACGAGGCCGCAGCCGCCCGCGTTTTCAACCTTGCGCGACAGGATATCGCCGGTTTCGACGTCTATGCGCGGCGAATCGCGCGCATGTTCGCCGATCAGCCCGAGGTGCTGGAGGATATCCTCGAAGGGCTCTTCACCATCGCAATGGCGGATGGCCACTACCACGAGGGCGAGGAGGGCTTCCTGCGCAAGGTCGCAGAGATCTTCGGCATCGGCCAGGCCAGTTTCGGCTGCATCGAGGAGCGCCATGTGAGCGGGCGACCCCGCGATCCCTGGCAGATCCTGGGCGTCCCGCGGGATGCGGAGATGCCTGCGATTCGCGCGCGCTGGCGCGAACTGATTCGCGCGAATCACCCCGATATGATGATCGCCCGCGGCCTGCCGGAGGAAACCGTAGCGCTGGCAAATTCGCGCATCGCCGCCATCAACCAGGCCTGGGAGGAAATCTCCGCCCGTGCCGGAAACAGGCGCGCGATCGGCTGAGACCCGGCGAACGGCGCCTCAGGGCCAGCTGGCCGAGCGCATCTCTTCCAGCCGTGAAACCGTGCGGTGGAACTCGAAAGCCCCCGCGCCTTCGGTATAGAGTTCGGCCGGCTCCTCGGCCGCCGAACAGATGAAGAGGATACGCGCCTCGTAGAGCGCGTCGATCAGCGTCACGAACCGCTTGGCCTCGTTGTTGCGCTCGCGCGAGAGCTTCGGAATATCGTCCAGGATCAGGACGCGCAGTTCCTTCGCCAGCGCCAGGTAGTCCGCCGCCCCGAGCGGACGGGCGCAGAGATCCTCGAAACTCGCCCGTCCCACGCCATGGGCATGGCGCGGCAGTCGCACCACGCGGCCCTGCACCGGGATGCTGAGCGGCGCCCCACCCCCACCCGCATGGCGCGCCCAGGCCTCATCGAGTGCCGCCCGCGCCGCGTCCCCCAGGGGCGAGAAATAGGTCTGCTCGCCCATCTCCCGGTCCATTCGGTGATCGGTGGAGCTTTCGAGCTGATGGATCTCCAGGCGTTCCTTGATCATGCCGATGAAGGGCAGGAAGAGATGCCGGTTCAGTCCGTCCTTGTAGAGTTCGTCCGGGTGGCGGTTCGAGGTCGCCACGACGACGACGCCGCGCTCGAAGAGCCGCTCGAAGAGCCGCCCCACCAACATCGCATCGGTGATGTCCGTCACCTGCATCTCGTCGAAACAGAGCAACGTCGCCGCATCCGCAATCGCATCCGCCACCGGCTTCACCGGATCCGGCTCGCCCCTCTGCCGGGCGGCGTGGATCCCGGCATGGGCCTCCTGCATGAAGGCATGGAAATGCACCCGGCGCTTCCGCTCGACCGGCGCCACGTCATAGAAAAGATCCATGAGCATCGACTTGCCGCGGCCCACATCGCCGTAGAGGTAGAGCCCCGGCACCGACTTCTCGACGATCCGCTCGCGCCCCCAGCCGAATATCCCGAGGCCCACCCGCTTGGGCGCCGTCGGATTGTAGTCCTTCAGCCGCATGAAAAGCAGTTGCAGCTTCTCGACCGCCAGCCTCTGGGCGGGATCGGCGGAGAGCGAGCCGGAGGCGACACGCTCGCGGTAGAGGGGCATGGGACCGTTCGTCATGTGCCGGGTGTGGCGCAAGCCAACGGGCATTGCAAGCATCGACGCGAAAGCCGACAGGGCGTCCCGACAGTGGAAATTCCGCCTCTCCGCCATTGGTCTGCATTTCACAAGCGCTCAATTCTGGTCTAGACGATACAAAACTGTTCTTGCCCTGATTCCGGCCACTCGAAAGCCCCCGCATGACTGCCGAACGCACCCCGCTGGTCACACCGATCCTCATCGCCTCCTGCCTTGTCCTCGTCATCGGCTTCGGCATCCGCGCGAGCTTCGGCGTGTTCCAGATCCCCGTGGCGGACGAATTCGGCTGGCCCCGAGCCGATTTCTCGCTCGCCATCGCGATCCAGAACCTCGCATGGGGGTTCGGCCAGCCGATCTTCAGCGCTTTCGCGGAGCGGTTCGGGGATCGCCGGGCAATCGGCATCGGCGCGCTCGTCTATGCGCTCGGCCTTGTGCTCTCGGCCAATGCCGTCACGCCGGAAGGCCACCAGCTCCTCAACATTCTCATCGGGTTCGGCATCGCCGGGACCGGGTTCGGCGTGATCCTTGCCATCGTCGGGCGCGCAAGCAGCCCGGAGCACCGCTCGCTGGCCCTGGGCATCGCCACAGCGGCGGGATCAGGCGGCCAGGTCATCGGGCCGCTTGCCGCCGAATTCCTGTTGAGTTTCCTGAGCTGGGCCCAGGTCTTCCTGGTCTTCGCCGGCACGATGATCGCGATCCTCGCGCTCCTTCCCTTCCTGCGCTCGCCGCAACCCATTGAACGGACCGTGGAAGATGCCCCGATGGGAAAGGTCGTCGGCGCCGCGATCCGCGACCCGAGCTTCCTGCTCATCTTCCTGGGCTTTTTCTCCTGCGGCTATCAGCTCGGTTTCGTGACGGCGCATTTTCCCGCCTTCATCACCGAGGTCTGCGGGCCGATCGATCCGGGCGGCTTGCTGGCGGGCCTCGGCATCCGCACCACCTCCGCCCTCGGCGCCCTGGCCATCGCGCTGATCGGCATCGCCAATATCGGCGGCACCATCGTCGCAGGCCTTCTGGGCAACATCTACCGCAAGAAATACCTCCTCGCGCAGATCTATCTCGCGCGCACCGTGGTGAGCGCGGCCTTCATTCTCGCCCCCATGACCCCTGCCAGTGTCATGCTGTTCTCGCTGGTGATGGGCGCGCTCTGGCTTGCGACCGTCCCGCTCACAAGCGGCCTGATCGCGCAGATCTACGGGCTGCGCTACATGGGAACGCTCTACGGCATCGTCTTCCTGAGCCACCAGATCGGCGCCTTCGCCGGCGTGTGGCTCGGCGGCGCGCTCTACGACATCACCGGAACCTACACGCTCGTGTGGTGGATCGGCGTCGGTGTCGGTGCGTTCTCTGCGATCGTCCACCTGCCGATCGAGGAGCGGCCGAGCCGGTCTGTTCCCGCCTGAAAATTTCCCAGCAGGCAGCGGCGCTTGCCCCAGATCAAGGCCGCGATGCGTCAAACATGATTGCTGAAACCTCGTGAACCGAGGGAGACCGACAATGCCTCTGACCCAAGACGACATTCGCATCGTTCAGGAGAGCCTTCCCGCGATCCGGAATCACCTGAAACCCGCTTCGCTGAACTTCTACGAGAACCTCTTCAAGATCGCACCCGAACTGCGCCCCATGTTCCGCGAGGATCTCGCGGGTCAGGGAATGAAGTTCTTCTCCACCCTGAACGCGATCTTCGACATGCTCAGCGACCCGGACGCGTCCCAGGCCGAAGCCACCGAACTCGCGGAGGCGCATTCGTCCCTGGGCGTGAAGGCGGCGCATTTCGCCCCCATGCGCAAGGCGCTCGACATCACGCTCGCAGAAACGCTCGGTCCGGATTTCACCCCCGAGATCCGCAGGGCCTGGCTCAATGCCTATGACGAGATTTCGGCAAAGATGATCGCGGGCGCCCACCTCCCCTGACCGCAGGCCCTGCCCGGTCGGGCCGATCAGGCCGGTCCGGGCGCATGAAGTATCCATTATTTGTGGCCGTTCGCAGCGTTATGCCAAGAATTTCATTGGACCTGGGAAACAATAACACCAAATGATGCCCCCGGGATTGCAATACGGGGAGGTGTTTTCATGGCCAGTACAGGGCTCGCGCCGACAGAACGCGAACAGGCCAGCTTGGGCGATGTGCCGGACACCGACAAGATTGCCGCCACGATTACCCGCCGCCGGCTGGTTTTTCTTGCGCTGAACGCCGCGACGATGGCGACCCTGCTCTCCGGCATGGTCTGGATGCTCTCCCATGGCGGCATCATCGCCGTCGAATGGGCCATGCTTGCCGCCTTCACCCTGACGCTGCCCTGGCTCTCCATCGGCTTCTGGAACGCGATCATCGGGCTCATCCTCGATCTCCGACACGGTCGAGATGCGCCGGGCCATGTCACGCCCGCCCTTCTGCGCGTGAGTTTTCGCGAGCCCATCGTCAAGCACACCGCGATCGTGATGCCGCTGCGCAACGAGAACCCCGAGGAGTCCATCGCCCGGTTCCGGGCCGTCCAGCGCGGCCTCGCCCACACGCCTCACGCCGCCCTCTTCGACTTCCACGTGCTGAGCGATACGAGCGATCCCGCCGTTGCTGCCGCCGAGGAAGCCCTCGTGGCCACATGGCAGGCCGAAACCACCAGCGCCCGGATCTTCTACCGCCGACGCACCGACAACACCGGCTTCAAGTCGGGCAACATCGCCGAGTTCGTCCACCGCTGCCGCGGCCGCTATGATTTCTTCCTCCCCCTCGATGCCGACAGCGTCATGGGTCCGAAGATCATCCTGCGCATGGTCCGCGTGATGCAGGCCTCGCCCCGGATCGGCATGCTCCAGAGCCTCGTCACCGGCCTGCCCTCGGAGACGTTCTTTACCCGCGCCTTCCAGTTCGGCATGCGCCACGGCATGCGCTCCTTCACCCTCGGGTCCGCCTGGTGGCAGGCCGATTGCGGCCCGAACTGGGGCCACAACGTGCTGATCCGCATGGAGCCTTTCCGGGAACACTGCATGCTGCCGGAACTGCCGGGCAACGGGCCGCTCTCGGGCCATATCCTCAGCCACGACCAGGTCGAGGCCGCCCTCATGCGCCGCGCGGGCTTCGAGGTCCGCGTCATTCCTGAGGAAAGCGACAGCCACGAGATCAACCCGCCGAGCATCGTCGATTTCATCCGCCGCGAGCTGCGCTGGTGCAACGGCAACATGCAGTATCTCCGCCTGCTCGGCCTCCCCGGTCTCCCGCCCGCCACCCGCATCCAGCTCCTCCTTGCGATCCTGATGTATGTGAGCGCACCCGCCTGGATGGTGTTCGTGCTGATGAGCGCGGCTCTCGCCGGTCAGCCCGGACAGTTCGAGGGCGTGACGGTGCAGGCCGGCCTCACCTTCTTCGCGGTCCTGATGGCGATGAACCTCGCTCCCAAACTCATGGGACTGGCCCAGATCCTCGCCTCAGACCGTCGATCGGCGCGCTATGGCGGCCGCGACCGGGTGATCCTGGGCGGCATCGCCGAGATCCTCTTCGGCATCCTGATCGCCCCGGTCGTCGCCTTCGCCCTCACCCTCTTCGTCGTCGGCCTGCTTCTGGGGCGCCGGATCGGCTGGGACGCGCAGCAGCGCAGCCGCGAGCGCCTGCTCTGGAGCGAAGCGGCCCGCGCGCTCTGGCCCCAGACCCTCACCGGCCTCGTACTCGCGGGCTGGCTGGCATACGTGGCACCCTGGGCGCTGGCGTTCGGCGCCCCCATCCTGCTATCCTTCGTGCTTGCAATTCCGGTGGCGGTCATGTCGACGCATCCGGCGGGTGGCCGCTGGTCCAGCGCCATCGGCCTCTTTGACATCCCCGAAGACCGCCATCCCCCGGCCTTCGGACCCGTTCCAATCACGGCACCAGATCCGGCCTGACGCGGAGAGCCCCATGCTTGAAACCCGATTTCTTCACCCGATCCAGACAGCCGGCCTCGTGGCGGCGCTGGCC
The DNA here is from genome assembly GCF_049800915.1 of Amaricoccus macauensis. GTDB lineage: Bacteria > Pseudomonadota > Alphaproteobacteria > Rhodobacterales > Rhodobacteraceae > Amaricoccus > Amaricoccus macauensis_A. The sequence goes on along the minus strand of NZ_JBNAFY010000002.1, from coordinate 64,312 downwards.
CTGCCGACCGCGCTGGCCGCCGAACCGGCCACCTATGATCTCGACCCCGAGCATGCGGTCGCGGCCTTCACGGTGATGCACGCGGGCTATGCCAAGGTCCTGGGGCGGTTCTCGGACATCGAGGGGGAGTTTACCTTCGACCCGGAAACCCGCGAGGTGAGCAATGTCTCCGCCCGCATCGGCGCGGCAAGCGTCGATACCGGCCAGGCGGCTCGGGACGAACACGTGCGCTCCGCCGATTTCCTCGATGCCGAGGCCAATCCCGACATCACCTTCACCGCAACCGATGCGACCGCGCTTTCGGAGACATCCGGTACCCTTGCCGGGGAGCTGACGATTCGGGGGGTCACCCAGCCCGTCGAGCTTTCAGTGACGCTCAATCAGGTCGCGGACTACCCCTGCTGCCACGAGAAGGAAACGGTGGGTATTTCCGCAAGCACCATGATCAAGCGCAGCGACTTCGGAAGCACCTATGCCCTGCCGGTCTTCGTCGGCGACGATGTCGATATCATCCTCGAGTTCGAGGCGATCAAGCGCGACTGAAGACCGGGCCCCGCGGCTCCGCTTGAACCGATACGCCCGCCCCTGCCCTGATCGCACCCGATCAGGGGCGCGGTAGTGTGGAACCGGGAGCGCGCCGGCTCCTCGCATCGGGTCGTGCGAATGTAGGGGGGCGGCAGAAACCCTTGCCCCCTCGTCTTGATCCGCGCTTTACACACGAAGAGACCCGGTCCAGCCGGGAGGGCGGCTGATGGACCGGGTCTGACCTGGCTATGATGGTTGCGGCGCTGGAAAGCGATCCGGCGGCCTGAAGGACGCCGCCGGCTCGCCTGCTGTCAGTCGCTCACTCCACGATCAAGGGTGCAAGACTGGCGAAGATATTGCCCCCTTCGGTGGTCTTATCGGCGAAGGAAGCTCCAGAAGGAGTTCTTCGACTTCGAGGACCGGCGCGATTTCTTCGGCAGCAGGTTCTTCTTCCGACCCAGGCCCTTTCCGGGCTTCCCGCGCTTCTTGCAGCTTCCGGCCTCGGCTTCTTCCGGGATCATCGTCACTGCGGCGGCAACCGGAATAGCGGCTGCAAAAACACCGGCCTTGCGAAGAAAACCACGGCGGGAAAGATCTACATTGTCACTCATTGTAAGCACCCCAGCTTGAACTATTGGGCGCGAATTTGATTAGATTTTGCTCTAAAGGCAATATTGCATGGAGTTAATGGTTAACTACTGAAACTGTTGCCAAAATTGCCAGAATTTCTCCCAAACCACCCCCTCCAGCAGGGCGCAGTACCGGGCATGTCCCGATACCGCATGAGGGGGTCTCTTGCCTCAGTGGGCCGTCATCTCTTCCACGATCTGCTCACCATCAAACGAGGCCGGGTAATAGGTCGGCCAGTTCGTCACTTCCTCGAGGAGCGCCGCCCGATCATCGCCCCAGTAGAGGTGATAATGACCGGCCTTCTGCGGCGCGATGATGTGGTCGCTGAACTGGATGAAGGCCGGTGCGTCCGCATCCCCCTCGGCCTTGGCGAAGATGTAGCGCACGCCGCGATTGCCCGATTCGTAGGTCAGGATCTCGTAGCCGTCCGAGGCATAATGCCCCTCCACGAACCCGTCGTCGGCATAGAAGCGGACCACATCGCCCGTAATCTCGATCCGGTCCACATCCGTCTCGTAGCCGGTCTCATAGTAGGCGCGATATTCTGCGGCCGTCTTCTCGCCATGCGCGGCCTTGTGGGCCATCACCGGATCGAGCGTTCCGTCTACCAGCAGGGGATAGACCGACTGCCAGTCGCCTTCCCAGTCGCTCAGCTCGCGCGGCTCGATCCAGTCGTCCTCGAACTCGCCACGATAGATCGCTGCGGGATCGCGGGTTTCCCCATCCGCAGCAGTGTGGTCATGCTCGTGGTCATGCCCATGGCCATGCGCATGAGCATGCGCGGATTCGGCCTTGGTCTCCTGCGCCTGCACCAGTCCGCCAAGGCATACCATTGCCCCCAGCGCCACCGCACCCGCGCATCTCGTCCAGGATACCTGCATTCTCTGCCCCTCTTCAGCCTTCGCGCACCGGCAACCTGCCAAGCGCACATAATGTTATAACGTAACACCCACTAGCCGAGCCCTGGCAGGCTCGCAACGAGAATCCGCCCGGAAAAAGCCGAACCGCCCGCGCACTCGCGGTGCACGGGCGGCTGCAGATGACAGGTCTTCGGAGCTCAGATGGTGGCCGGTTGCGCCGCCTCGCGCGGCGGTTCATGGGCATGAGCATGCACCACCCGCTTCTGGCGCCAGGGATGCCCCTTCACCCAAGCCACGAGATAGGCCTCGCCGGTGAGCAGCAGGATGCCCACGATGTTCACCAGCGCGATCATCGGCGAATACCGCCCCAGCACGTCGAGCGCCGCGCCCATGTACTGGGCAAGCAGCATCGAAAAGATGAAGACCGCCAGGGATTGCTGGCCCACGGTGGTGATGATCCGCAGAAGCCGCATCCAGATCCGGCCCAGCACCCCCTCGCGGGCGGCCACGAGCCGCTTTCCGCCCTCGCCTGCGGCCACCCAGACCACATAGGCCAGCGCCAGAAAATGCAGGAACCGCAGGATGCCGAACGTCGTCTTGGCCCGGAAGGGATACATGCCGGGATAGACCTCCTTGCTCCACTCGGCGGCAGCGGGCGAAACCAGCGAAAGCCAGTTCACCACCTTCGCCGAGGAAAAGGGGGTCGTGAGCACGAGATAGGCGATGGCGATGCCGATCAGCAGCTTGCTCACAGGTGGTCGCGGCAGCCAGCCGCTCATGAAGGCAAAGCCGGTGAAGAAGATCAGCTGCCACCCAAACGGGTTGAAGAACCACTCCCGGTCCGACCAGGGCTCCGCCGGAAGCTTCAGATACCCGAAATTCGCCACCAGCCAGAGCCCGATGCTCACCGCGAAGACCAGCCGCACATCGAACCGCGCCAGGATCATGACGAACGGCATCATGGCGAGGATCACCAGATACATCGGCAGGATGTCGAAATAGTTCGGCACATAGGTCAGGGTGAACATCCCCACGAGCTGCTGCGCCGTATCGTCGAAGAATCTCGTGAGGTTGAGACGCTTGATGTAGGAAATCTCGTGTTCGCCGATCGAGTCGAACAGCGCCATCGACATGGCGATGAAGAAGAACAGCCCGATATGCGCCCAGTAGACCTGCCAGATGCGGAAGAGCGTGCGTGCCGTGCCCATGAACCAGCCCGCCCGGCGGAAGGTGGCGCCGAAGGCAATGGCCGAGGCCATGCCCGAACAGAAAACGAAGATCTCCGTCGCGTCCGAAAAGCCGAAGCGTCCCGGTATCCAGCCCGCCCACTTGTTCGAGGGAACATGCGAGATCAGGATGATATACATCGCCAGTCCGCGGAAGAAGTCGAGCCTCGGATCACGCGGACGGGGGACCGTCGCAGCCGCGTCGGGCCCGGATGCGGATTGGGTACCGTGCGCCATCAGCACACCTCCCTCATTGCGGATCGCGCGATCCTGCGGGTGCACGCGCGCTGGCACTGGACTACCCTACTCATTCGACACAAACCCTCCATGCCCCGCCGGACAACCGTTCCACGACTTATACGCACCGAGATATGCGAGAGTTTCCTGAACCCAGATCAAGAAACCCAAAAGAAATGAACGAAGAATTTGTGGCTCTGACCGAAAACGGCTCGGAATTCAAGCCCTGCGTTCTTAACGAAGACGCCGATGACAACACGCTTGCGCTACCGGCGTCGCGTCGAAAACTACTCGCTTTTGCGCAGATGGAACCGCGCCGCGCCGATTGCCCGCTTCGGATGAACCATGGTCGCCCGCCCGATATAGTAGAGATTGCCGAGCGGCGCGCCGTTGTTGCGCGAGAAGCGCGCCGAGAGCATGTCCGCATTGAAACGGATCGTCTTGAGGAATGAGGGGCCGTAATTCTGCAGATGCGGCCAGTATTTGCGGAAGATGAGCGCATTGCAGGCCCGGATCTCGCCCGCATTCCGCCCCACGTCGGACTTGTGGTAGCGGCACAGCGCCCCGGCGCGCCGCGGCACGACCATCTCGCCACCCGCCAGGACGAAGCGGATGAAATAGTCGAGATCCTGCAAGCGCGGCAGCCGCTCGTCGAACCGCCCGGCAATGCGGAAGGCCTCCCGCGTGCCGAGCAGCGTCCAGAGATAGGCCCTGAGCTTCTGGCCCAGCATCAGCTCGCGCAACTGCCGTCCGCCATCGGTCTGCTGCTCGACCAGCCGTGCGCGCCGCCCCTCCCACTGCCAGTCGTAGTGGCAGGTGACCCAAAGGCGATCCACATCGACCCCGTTGTAGCGCATCCGGTTGATGTGCTCGAACTGCTTCCGGAGCTTGTCGGGATACCAGACATCGCCCGCATCGAGCCAGGACACGAACGGGCTGTCGACCGCATCCAGAAGCCGGTTGCGGGTGTAGGGCCGGCCCCGGTTGATCGGGTTGCGCTCGACCGTCACCTCATGCGGAAACGCCTCCGCCTGCGCCTCGACCTCCCGGAAATATTCGGGCTCCGAGCCGTCATCCACGATCACGACGCGCATGTCGCCGGTCCAGGTCTGCTCGTCGATCGAGGCCAGCGAGATCCGCAACCCTTCCGGATCGCGGTAATGCGGCACGAGAATGTCGAGGCTGGCCATAATCAGTTTCCCTAAGATGCAGTGCCGCGCGACCCCGGCCTAGTTTCCGCCCCCGCGGGGCCCGACGAACTGGATGGCCTCCTCGGCGGCCTGAAAGAGCGCCTTGGACTTGTTGACCGTCTCCTGATACTCGGCCTCCGGCGTGCTGTCGTAGACCACACCGCCGCCCGCCTGCACATAGAGCGTGCCGTCCTTCACCACCGCCGTGCGGAGCGCGATGCAGATATCCATGTCGCCGCTCGCGGAGAAATAGCCCACACCGCCGCCATAGACGCCGCGCTTCTCGCTCTCGAGCTCGTCGATGATCTCCATTGCGCGCACCTTCGGCGCGCCCGAGACCGTTCCCGCCGGCAGACCCGCGAGCAGCGCCGAAAGCGCATCCTCGCCCTCGGCCAGTTCCCCGTTCACGTTCGAGACGATGTGCATCACGTGGCTGTAGCGCTCGATGACGAACTTCTCGTTCGGGTCCACCGTGCCGATCTTGGCCACACGCCCCACATCGTTGCGCCCCAGGTCGAGCAGCATCAGATGCTCGGCGCATTCCTTCGCATCGCCCAGCAGATCCTTCTCGAGCGCCAGATCCTCCTCCGGCGTCGCACCGCGCGGCCGCGTTCCCGCAATGGGGCGGATCGTCACGCGCGGGCCCTGCACCTGCACCAGGATCTCCGGGCTCGCCCCGATCACCTGGAAGCCGCCGAAATTGAAGTAGAACATGTAGGGCGACGGGTTGGTCCGGCGCAGCGCCCGATAGAGCGAGAAGGGCGGCAGGTTGAATGGCGCCGCCCAGCGCTGGGAGGGCACCACCTGGAAGATATCGCCCGCGACGATATACTCCTTCGCCGTCTCGACGATCTCGCGATAGCGCTCGAAACTCGTGTTCGAAACCCGCTCGCCAAGCCCCGCCGTCTCCGGCGCACCGGCTGCGGCCAGCGGTGTGCGGTCAAGCTCGCGCACCGCATCCATCACCCGTTCCGCCGCCTGCGCATAGGCCGCCCGCGCCGTGAGACCCGAATTCGCCCAGGCCGGCGAGATCACCGTCACCTCGCCCTTCACGCCATCGACGATCAGCACCACCGAGGGGCGCATCATCACCGCGTCCGCCAGCCCCAGCGGGTCCGGGTTCACGTCCGGCAGATGCTCCACCAGCCGGATCATGTCGTAGCCGAGATAACCGAACAGCCCCGCGGCCATCGGGGGCAGATCATCGGGCAGATCGATGCGGGATTCCGCGATCAGCGCGCGCAGGCTGTCGAGCGGATGCCCCTCCTCCTCGACCCAGGCGCGGTCGTCGAAACGCGCCTGCCGGTTGATCCGCGCGGTCTCGCCATTGCACTGCCAGATCAGGTCCGGCTTCATGCCCATGATCGAATAGCGCCCGCGCACTTCGCCGCCGGTGACCGATTCCAGAAGGAAGCTGTTGGCCCGCGCCTCGGTGAGCTTGAGCATCAGCGAAACCGGCGTGTCCAGATCGGCGATCAGCCGGGCCCAGACCACCTGGTTGCGCCCGGCATCGTATCCGGCCTCGAAATCGGCAAACTCGGGAAACAGCTTCATCACGAAACCCTTGGCACCATGCTCACTGGAACTGCTCGAGGGTCGCGTCGATCACCTCCTGGTTCAGCCGCACACCCACATCGTCGCGGATCGCCCCGACCAGCGCCATGCGCAGGTCCTCCTGAACCTGAGCGTCGAGCTGTGCGGCCACCTCGTCGCGGAAGGCCAGAAGTTCGCCCTCCCCGCCGTCATAAGGCAGGATCTCCGTCACATGCGCGACCGCCACGGTTCCATCGCCCTCGGACGAGGCGACACCGCCCTCTTCCGCCTCGAAGACCGCCTCCACGAGCCCCGCCGGTGCGCCTGCCGGCACCTCGTCCGAGCGGGCCATCGGTCCGGCCGTGAACACGTCGAGTTCCCGTCCCTCCGCAACCTCGGCCAGCGGCGTTCCGGCTTCCAGTTCCGCCACCAGGGCCTCCGCTTCGGCACCGAGCGCCGCGCGCAGCCGCTCCGCCCGGAGATCGTCCGCGACACGCGTGCGCACCTCGTCGAGCGACAGCGGCGAGGCAGGGTCGGTGCCCTCAAGACGCAGCGTCACGAAGGACCCGTCCTCGAGTTCCACCAGATCGGTCTCCTCGGCTTCCCGCGCATCGGCGAGCGCCTCGCGGAAATTCGGGTCGGTGGCGATGGGTCCGGTGCTTTCGCTGCTCACCTCTGTTTCGCCGAGTTCCATGATCGTTTCATCGGCGATCTCCTCGAGCGTCGCCCCACCCGCGATCAGATCCTCGATATGCGGCAGATCGTCGCGGATGCTGATCTCCGCCTCGTCAAGCGCACGCTCCTGCCGGATGTCCTCGCGGGCCTCCTCGAAGGGCGTCACCTGCGCTTCGAAGATCGCGTTCACCCGGTAGAGCGAGGGCCCCAGCGGCGAAGGCGCAGGTCCGACCACCCCCGGTTCCGTGATGCCGAAGACGATCTCGCGCGCCTCCGCCAGCAGCCGGTCCGCGGGCACGAGGCCCATGTCCATATCGGCCGCCACGAGCCCGCGCTGCCCGGCGATATCGTCGAAGGTCGCCTCGCCCGCCTCGATGCGCGCCATGGCGTCCTCGGCTTCGGCCTCGGTGCCGAACCCGATCCGCTCCAGAAGCCGCCGCTCGGGCACCTCGAAGCGGGAGCGCTCGGCCTCGTAGACCGCGCGCAGCTCGTCCTCCGGCAACTCCAGCGCCTGCGCCAGCGCCTCGGGCGACGCGATGGCATAGGACACCCGCTGGGTTTCGGGCTTCATGTAGCGGTCCTGGTTTTCTTCGTGGAAGGCTTCGAGCTCGGCCTCATCGGCCTCGGCCAGCGGCTCGATGAGATCGACCTCGCTCAGCATCACCCAGTCGAAGCTGCGCTCCTCGCCCACATAGGCCGTCAGGGCATCCGCGGCCGCTCCGGGCATCGCGGCGCTCGAGATCACGCTGTTGAGGAAGATCGAGCGTGCCACGTCCTCCCGGATCGAGGTCTCGAAATCCGCGGTGTTGGTTCCGATCCGGTTCAGCGCGTTGAGATAGGCCTCCCGGCTGAAACCGTCCGCGGTCCGAAAGGCGCTGATCTGCTGAAGCTGCTCGCGTATGGCCGCGTCTCCGACCGAGATGCCGAGCCGCTTGGCCTCGCCGTCGAGGGCTGCATTGTTCACCAGCCGCAGAAGCGTCACCCGGTCGATCCCGAAGGCCCGCGCCTGCTCCATGGTGAAGCTCTGGCCGGTCTGCGCCGTCAGGTTCCGCATATCCTGGTCAAGCGCCTGGGCGTATTCCTCTGCCGGAACCCGCTCTTCCCCGACCCGCGCGACGTCCTGGCTCGACAGGCCGCCACTCGTGCCGATCCCGAACCCGGCCAGACCGATGATCAGCAGCCCCACGATGATCCAGACGAAGACGCTGGAGCGTTTGGATCGGAAAATATTGAGCATCGAGGGGCCATTCCTCCGCGGAAACCGTTCATTGGCTTCTATGCTCTGACCATGCGGGAGACAAGGGCGGGTCACGCACCGTTCCGGCATCGCCCTCCGGGCCGTTGCAAGGCGCCATCTCGGGCATGGCCCGCTCCGCCGCCCGTCCGCGCAACGGCCAGGTCGGATGCCCCATGATGTCCGGTTTGCCTTTCGCCGGGTCGAAGGGCCGCGCACCCCCGAGCCATACTTTCAGCCATATCGAAGCCATACGGTTTCCATACCGATTCCATACGCGGATTTCGGCAGGTTCCGGGCCCGAATCAGCTGCTGTTGAGCGACGAGCGCAGAACCCGCGCCAGATCCCCCGCGGTGCAGGGTTTCTGGATCCACGGCCCCGCCACGGACCCTACATTATTGCCCTCGAGGCCAGCATACCCCGACATGTAGACGACAGGCACGTCCGGCTGGCGATCACGCAGTTCGCGGGCCAGCTCGTAGCCATCGAGGCTTCCCGGCATCACGATGTCGGTGAGCAGCAGATCGAACTCCGCCCCGTCATCGATGACCCGAAGCGCCTCCGCCCCGGAACTCGCTGATATGTAACGATAACCCAGGGATGTGACCACGTCCTCCAGCATCCGCAGAAGCCCTTCGTCGTCCTCCACCAGCAGCAATCTCTCGGCCTGCCCCAGGGGTGTCGGAAGCCGCGTCTGCACCTCCCCCGCCGCACCGAGATCCGCACCCCGCGGAATGAGCATCCGCACGGTCGTCCCGAGCTTGGGCTCTGAATAGACACGCATTTCTCCGCCCGACTGCTGCACGAAGCCGTAGACGATGGAGAGCCCCAGGCCCGACCCCATGTTCTGTCCCTTGGTGGTGAAGAACGGATCGATGGCCCGGCGCTTCACTTCGCTCGACATGCCCGGACCGTTGTCCGTGACCGAGATCTCGATGAAGCGCTGGCTCTTCTGGAACTGGGTCCGCATCGGCGTCGTGCTCGGCTCGATCGCCCCATCCGGTCCCGGCGTGATCCCCGGGTCCGCGATCAGCGGCCTGTCGATGGCACGCGCGGCGACCTTGATCCGGTTCCCCATCCCGGACTGTCGGATCGCATCCCGGCTGTTAAGTATCAGGTTTAGAAGGGAATTTTCAAGTTGACCCGGATCGCAGAAGATCATGAGCTCCTCTTCCGGGCATTCGATCTCGATCTCTATGGTCGCCTCTATGGCCGGCCGCGCGAGGCTTTCGATCTCGGACAGAACCTCGCGAACCGGCCTTGATTGCGCGATGCCCGGTTGTTGACGTGCAAACGCCAGAAGCCGCCGTGCCAAGTCCGAGCCGCGCCCGACGGAGCGTCGCGCGCGCGTCAGCCAATCGCGCGCCTTGTCCGGCAGCGGGTCGGAGAGCGAAAGCTCGATCGCATACATGATCGAGGCGAGTATGTTATTGAAATCGTGAGCAATACCGCCCGTGAGCTGCCCCAGCGCGTCGAGCCGCCCTGCGCGTTCGAACTTCTGGCGGTTGACCTCCTGCTCGGTCACGTCCTCGAAGATCAGCACCAGCCGGATCTCGACATCCGGGTAGAGCGCCTGCGATCCTGGCTCCACATGGCGCGCCGAAACCCTCAGGTAGCGTGTGCCGGCCTGAAGCGGCACCTTGATCGCCACGATCTCGCCGCGAAACGCCTCGCCCGCCAGCGCCCGCAGAACCGGATGCGCCTTGTCGTCGAGCGGATTGAGATCCTCCGCATTGAGAAACACCCCATCGCTCTTCCACGGAAACGGGGGAATGCCCGCCGGCAACCCGAGCATTTGGCGCGCCACGTCATTCGCAAGGACGACCTGCTCACGCACGTCCACCGCCACGACGCCGTTTGTCGAGGTCTCAAGCACCATCTGGAGCCGTGCGTTGACGAGTTCGACCGAGTCCAGACTGGCCTGCTCCCTGCGGCGCAGAACCATGAATGTGGCGATTCCAGCCCCAAGCAGCAGAGCGTTGAACGCCGCGGTCACGATACTCAGCCGGAACAGCCGAAGCTCGACGGCCGCGATGCGCACAGTGATGTCCTCCCGCGCCTGCGCCACGAGCGAGACAAGCGCCACAACCGCCAGATCGTCGGGCGTACGCACCAGGTCGTCGAGTTCCCGCGCCGGGAGGCTGAGAGGCGCGGTCCGTTCGAGAACCGCGACCATCTCCCTGTATTGCTCGAGCGCCGAGCGGACCGGTCCGAGGTCGATCTCGGCTCCGGCCGCGGCCATCCTGCCTTCGATCCGATCAAGGACCACCAGGGCCTCGGTCAGATGATCCTGCGCGGACGCGAGGTAGACCGGCTCGTCCGGGCGCAGAACAGCGTTCTTGAAATTGTGGATGAAACCGCCATAGCCCGTGGTTCGCTCGAACGCGATCATGTCCTCGTAGAGCGCGGCATTCTCGGTAAACAGCAGCGATTCTTCACGTCGCAGGTCCAGGAACATCGTCCAGAAAGCGCCAAACCCGAGGACGAGAAGGAAGGCAATCAGGATAAGCCATCGCTTCAAAGACCGGTTGGCCTCCTTCGTCCGATGATTCTCAAGGGTTTGAAACATTCAACCTCCCCGTCGCGGCGGCTCTACAAAGACTTGTTTTCAACCAAAAACTGAAACCGTGTTCTCGATAGTCATATTGCGATCTTCTTCGCGAGGGAAACAACAATCGATTTCTGCTCATGGTTGACGCCGCAGCGTGCGAGCATTACCCCGCGCGACATGGCGGAGCCCCCTTTCCTGACACTGTCCGACGTGAGCCTGACCTTCGGAGGCAACCCGCTTCTCGAGGGTGCCTCGCTCGTTGTCCACCCCCAGGACCGTATCGCGCTTGTCGGGCGCAACGGCTCGGGCAAATCCACCTTGATGAAGATGATGGCGGGCCTCGCTCAGCCTGACAGCGGCGAGAGGTTCCTGCAACCGGGTCGTGCCGTGGGCTACATGGCCCAGGACCCGGACTTCGGCGGTTTCAAGACCCTAGGGGACTTCGCCGGCGCAACACTCGATGCCGCCGAGCAGTGGCGCGCCGAGATCGCGCTCGAAGGACTGAAACTCGACCCGACGCTCGATCCCGCGCGCGCATCCGGGGGCGAACGACGCCGTGCGGCGCTGGCTCGGATCCTTGCCGAAGCGCCGGACCTGATGCTGCTCGACGAGCCGACAAACCATCTCGACATCGAAGCGATTGCCTGGCTCGAAGCCCACCTGCGCGAAAGCCGCGCCGCTTTCGTCTGCGTCAGCCATGACCGTGCTTTCCTGCGCAACCTGACCAATCGCATCCTCTGGGTGGATCGTGGCGAGGTCCGCCGGTTGGAGCGCGGCTTCGCGGCGTTCGAGGAATGGCGCGACAAGACCTTCGAGGAAGAGGATATTGCCCGCCACAAGCTCAACCGGCTGATCAAGGCTGAGGCCCGCTGGGCTGTCGAGGGCATTTCAGCCCGGCGCAAGCGCAACCAGGGCCGCGTGCGCCGCCTCGCCGCCCTGCGTGAGGAGCGCCACTCGCAGATCCAGCGCAGTGGCACCGCGAAGATGGAATTCGATGGGGGCCCGACATCCGGAAAGCTGGTGGTCGAGGCGAAAGGCATTGCAAAGAGTTTCGGCGAGCGCCGGATCGTCAAGGATTTCTCGATCAAGGTGCAGCGCGGCGACCGGCTGGCCCTCGTAGGTCCGAATGGCGCGGGCAAGACCACGCTACTCAAGATGCTGACGGGCGAGATCACGCCCGATGAGGGGAGCGTCCGCCTCGGGACCAATCTCGAAATGGCCGTATTTGACCAGAACCGCGCCGCGCTCGATCCGGAGGCCAGCCTTTGGGACACGCTCAACGGTGACAGCGAGATCGGCGTCTCGGGTCGGTCCGACCAGGTTATGGTGCGAGGGCGGCCGCGCCATGTAGTGGGCTATCTCAAGGATTTCCTGTTCGACGAGACCCAGGCCCGTGGCCCGGTTTCTGCACTGTCGGGCGGCGAGAAGGCCCGCCTCCTGCTTGCCCGGCTGATGGCGCGTGAAACGAACCTGCTTGTGCTCGACGAGCCGACAAACGATCTCGATGTCGAGACGCTGGATCTGCTGGAAGAATTGATCGCCGACTATGAGGGCACTGTGCTGCTCGTGAGCCACGATCGCGACTTTATCGACCGGATCGCCACCATGACGATCGCGATGGAGGGCGACAGTCGCGCAACGCTCTATGCGGGCGGCTGGACGGACTACATCGCCCAGCGCGGGGAGCGCGAGGCGCCGTCCCGTCCATCCGCACCAAAGAAATCCGCGCCTTCTGCGCCCAAACCGAAGCCGCCGGCACAGAAACAGGGTGGTCTCAGTTTCACCCAGGCCCACCGGCTTGAGGAACTGCCCGAGGTGATGGACCGGCTTACGGCTGAAATCGGCAAGCTCGAGGGGCTTCTGGCGGATCCGGAGCTATATGCGCGCGAGCCCATCAAGTTCGAAAAGGCCACGGCGGCTCTCACGCAACGTCAGAGCGCCTTGGCCGAAGCCGAGGAAGAGTGGCTCGAACTCGAGGCGCTGCGCGAAGCCGCAAAGGAAAAGTAGGCCAACGGGCCTCGTCCTGGCATCGGGCTTTCCACACCAATACGAGCATCGCTATCACCTGCTTGCGACTTATGCGCGCAAGAGGCTTGATCTGCGTGGTATCCTAGCTACAATCTCTGGAATACTAGTAATCCGAAGAATCGGAAAATCGACTAAACCAGGGAGAAAACGATGCCGTCCTCATTAAGGGCCATGGCAAAGGCTGGCGTTTGCGCGGCCGCACTTTCCACAATCTGTTCAGGCGCGCTTGCGCAAGACTGCGACAAGATCTCGCAGCTCGGACTGCTCGCAGCGAGCGATGATGGCGATTTCGACGCCGAATACGGACCGGAGCGTGCCATCGACGGCAGCTTCAACCCGGAATCGCGTTGGTCCAGCGAAGGAAGCGACAAGGCGCTGTTGCTCGATATGGGCGCACCGCAAACGCTCACGGGCATCGGCGTGGCCTACTACAAGGGCAACGAGCGTCGCAGCGGCTTCAGGCTCGAGAGCTCGACCGATGGCAATACCTTCACTGAGATCCTTGAAGAGAGCCAGACCGGCGGCGAGACTACGGCAATCGAACAGTTCGCCGTCGATCCGGTCGAAGCCCGCTATCTGCGCCTTGTGGGCCTCGGCAATGAGGCCAGCGAATGGAACAGCCTTCTCGAAGTCCAGGCTTTCGGTTGCGGCAGTGGCGAGATCGCCTCGACCGGCGACGGCTCCGAGGTCGCGCTCGAGGACAAGATCAGCACCTACGGCCTGCGCACCGACCTGCCGCCAAGCGAGAATTTCGACCTCACCCGCTGGAAGATCACGCTGCCGGTGGACCGCGACGGCAATGGCAAGGTCGACGAGATCGAGGAGAACCAGCTCCAGGGCTGGTCCGACCCCGAGTTCTTCTACACCGATCCGGTCACCGGCGGCATGGTGTTCCGCGCGGTCCCCGGCGGCGCGACGACGCCGAACTCGAGCTACATTCGCAGCGAGTTGCGCGAAATGATGCGTGGCGGGGACGAGAGCATCTCCACCCGCATCGACGATGGCACACCCAACAAGAACAATTGGGTGTTCTCCTCCGCCCCGGAATCAGCGCAGGAGCTGGCAGGCGGTGTCGATGGCACGTTGCGCGCCACTCTCGCGGTGAACCAGGTGACGCGGATGGGTGAGGCGGGCAAGGTCGGCCGGGTGATCATCGGCCAGATCCACGCCAAGGATGACGAGCCGATCCGGCTCTACTACCGCAAGCTGCCGACGAACAAATACGGCTCGATCTACTACGCGCATGAGCCGGTCGGTGAGGACGACATCTACATCGACGTGATCGGCGACCGGATGGACTACGCCGAAAACCCGGAAGACGGTATCGCGCTCGACGAGGTCTTTTCCTACGAGATCAAGGTCACGTCCGAGGAACGCGACGGCACTCTGCACCCGATGCTTCATGTGACCATCACCCGCGATGATGGAACCGTGATCGCGGCCGAGCCCTACGACATGAGCGAGAGCGGCTTCTCGCACGAGAAGGACTTCATGTATTTCAAGGCCGGTGCCTACTCCCAGAACAACACGACGACCTGGCCGGAGCGCGACTTCGACCAGGTCACCTTCTTCGCGCTCGAGGCGACGCACCCCTAGCGCGGGGCGAGGCCCGGCCATCTCCTCCCGGCCGGGCCTCGCAGCTTCTCCGACATTACTGGGCTTGCGTACCGGCGCGGATCGTCCGACATTCGCCGCCGGGACGGGAGGATCAACGCTCCTGCCCGAAGGGGAGGAAAGCCGTGAACCTGCGTGTCGCGCCCATGAGCCGTGCAGAGATCGAATTCTGGCTCGATGCCGTGGCCGAGCTCCGTATCCGGGTGTTCGCCGAGTTTCCCTATCTTTATGACGGCGACATGGACTACGAGCGGGAGTATCTCGCGACCTACCGGGAAAGCGCCCGGGCCGTCATTGTCGGGGCCTGGGACGGGGACACGCTCGTCGGCGCCTCTACCGGAACCCCGATGGAAGATCATGCCGATGATTTCGCGCACGCCTTTGCGGATCAGAACCTCGATATTTCCCGGATCTTCTACTGCGCGGAGTCGGTCCTGCTGCCCGAATATCGTGGCCGCGGTATCGGCGCAAAGTTCTTCGACCATCGTGAAGCCCACGCCCGCGCACTTGGGCGGGAGTGGTCCGCATTCTGCGCCGTGATCCGCCCGGAGGATCACCCCGCCCGGCCCGCGATCTACTCGCCCCATGACGGTTTCTGGACGAAGCGGGGCTATGCGAAACTTCCCGGAGCGATCGCCCATTTCAGCTGGAAGGACATTGGCAATACCAATGAGACCCGGAAACCGCTGCAATTCTGGATCAGGAGCCTGAAGGAGAGGTCATCATGAAGATCGCCGCCGCCGCCTATCCGGTCGATTGGCACAACCGCTGGAACGATTATGTCGGCAAGCTGCGCGTCTGGGTCCGCACCGCACGGGACAAGGGCGCGGAACTGCTCGTTTTCCCGGAATACGGCGCGATGGAACTCGCGAGCCTCGCGGAAGAAAAGTATGCTGGCGATCTCGCGCTTTCGATCGAAGCGGTCGCGGCGCGGCTCGGCGATGTGGATGCACTTCACGCCTCCCTCGCGCGAGAATTCGAGGTCCATATCTGCGCCGCCTCTTCGCCGGTCAAGCACAGAGATGGCCTCCCGACAAACCGGGCAAGGCTCTTCGCCCCGGATGGCTCAAGCGATTTTCAGGACAAGCTCATCATGACCCGCTTCGAGCGGGAGGACTGGCATATCGGACCGGGCGACACGCTGAAGGTATTCGATACCGCGCTCGGCAGGATCGGAATCCTGATCTGCTATGATGTGGAGTTCCCGCTGCTCGCGCGCCGCATGGTCGAAGCCGGTGTGGAGATCCTGCTTGTCCCAAGTTGCACCGATACCGCGCAAGGCTACTGGCGCGTCCGCATCGGAGCAATGGCGCGCGCGCTGGAGAGCCAATGCGTCGTGGTCCAGGCACCAACGATCGGCAATGCGAAATGGCTGGCCGCGGCGGATGTGAATGTGGGCGCGGCGGGGATCTATGGACCGCCCGATGGCCCCTTTCCGGACACCGGTGTCATCGCGGCGGGAAAGCTGGGAGATCCCGGCTGGGTCTATGCCGATGTGTCACTCGACCAGATCCGCGAGGTGCGACAGCGCGGCTCCGTGCTGAATTGCCAGCACTGGCCGGAGCAGGACCGCGCAGCGGTGGCCGAAACTGTCAAATTGAGCAGCCTCGGCGCTCAGGAGACAGCCCAAGCCGAGCAGGGCTGAGACTCACCCCTGTTCTTGTGCGATCCACTCGAACCGCCCGACAACATCAAAGCAATTTCGATTTCGACCAAACTCGCCAATTGCAAATTGGTGTGTTCCGGATATATTGTGGTTCTATTGCAATATTTACTTGGTATGTTTGGCAACTTGAGCGCGTAACGATTAACCTGGCTGGAAAGTCCAATTTTCTTGGGTGGAGCGCGATCCTTGTGATCTATCGCACATCGCAGAATCGGCTCTTGGGTCAGAAAGGACACAAGACCTCAAGGGTCAGATGCGACGGATCTCGGCAGGCAATACGTTACGCTGATGTCACGATGCAAATGGCCCCATGGAGAACCCATAGCGGGCGGGAACGCCGATCGTCCGCACAACGGAGGAATTTGACATGATGCATACTGGAAGCCGCGATTTCGACGAATTTTCCCGCCAGCCTGTCTACGTCAATGCGAGCGATATCGAGCGCATCGCCTTCGAAGATCGTTATGGCGCAGACGAGGAACACATTCTGCCTCGGAACACCATCCTCTGCGCTCTCTTTGTAATCGGCTGCTTTTTCGCCTTCCTGCCCATCGCTGTGCTGGCGGTCGCAACGCTCGGCGCCAGGACAGTCTTCCACCGGATCGGCGAAATCCGGATCCCCGGCCTTGCCCATTGGGATGACGTCTGACTGGCGCAAGCGATCCGACAACGCCCCGACCGATTCGGCTGGGGCACAGCCACTCCGATCCACACGAGCCGCCCGGCTCCTCACAGCCCGGGTCGCATCGAGTTTACTGGTCGAATTTAGCGAGCGTCACTCGCTCTGGCAGATCACCTCAGCCAATCACACCTCGGAATGGGCAGGTTCGCGGCCCAAGGCCGCGAATGCACCAATATTCGGATTTTGAGGTCCCGAGGGGATTTGGTGCGGCTGAGAAGACTCGAACTTCCACGGGAGTTACCCCACAGCGACCTCAACGCTGCGCGTCTACCAGTTCCGCCACAGCCGCACTGGCGCGGCTTCTAGCAAAGCCCCCCGAGGTCCACAAGGCCATAAAATCGCTGAACCGACGATTTATTTTCCGACCCCGTTCGAACTCAGTTCGAGCTGCCCTGGGTGGGCATCGGCATGAGAAACGAGCCTGCCTCACCCGATGGCACCGATGCGTCCTTTATCACGGGCTGGGGCGTCGCCCCTGTCCCCCCGGCCACGGCGATCCGCAGCAGTTCCGTCCGCGCATTTCCTGCGGAGACGACGAGCGGGCTGGCGCCCGAATCTAGGGCCTCAATGGAGATCTCATACCATTCCTTCGCGCGATCCGGGCGTTTCGGAGTTGCGAAGCCGTTCATCAGGTGATGGCCCAGCAGTTCCGAATAGGCTTCCTCGCCCAGCCCGACCAGCACCATGGCCGCAGCGAGCGCGAGTTCGGGATTGTCGGTGTTGTACCCGATGCCGAGGCAGATCCGCGAATTGGCGGAAAGCTGTGCCGGCGGCGCGCCGGTCGACACCACGAAATTCTGCAATGCCGCACCGGCTTCGGCTGGCGATTGCGTGACAAGCCGGGCCTGGTATTCGAACATGGACGGAGCAAAGGCCTCGCACTGCTCGCGGATCTCAGCCATCGAGAAGCCCTGAACCGCACCGGCAAGGCTGTCGCCCTGCTCGACAGCATAACTGCGCGCGAGGCAGAACTGCTCGCCAAGCGCCTGTTTCGGGTCGGACATCGAAGCTGCGGTCATGTATCCGCCGTTCGAGCCGGTGGACATGCTTACACGGTTGCAGAAGCTCGACATCGAATTGGTCGAGGGCCCGCTGAGAAAGCTTGGAAGGCCCGCCGGGCCCACCTCCGGCGCGGCAACGGAGGCCTCGATCGTCTCGGCCGCCTTCGGCACCTCCCGGACCTCGATCTCGGGCGCAGGGGCCGCCGGGGTCACCGGAAGCGCCTGCGCCTGCGGCGCCTGAACCGCCGCGTGCTGCTGAGGCACACCGAGCGGATTGCCCAGCGCGTCCACAATCCCGTTGCGTTCCTTCAGACAGTGTATGAGGTAGCCCTGATGGCCCTTGCCCTCGGCGGCCGTCGCCTGAACCACCGCATACCCCCCGGAGACAGCGCGCTGATAGCAGGACACCAGAAGCACGCGGTCATGCTCGGCCAGAACACCTGGCGTTCCGTAAGAGACATAGTAGGGCGCACCATTCAGCGACATGTAGTTCTGATACATGGAGACCGCCGTTCGCGAGTTGCGGCCCATGACCCCATCCGCCACCCCGGCAGGGAAGTTGAAATGGTTGAGGGCCGTCTGCACCTCGCGATTCTGCTGTCGCTGGTAGGTGTTCACCGTCGGAGCCGGCGCGGCGCGGCGCACCACCGTCCGTTGCTGACGCTGCTGCTGGTTGTTGACGATGGCAGTGCCAAGGGCGCTTCCGATGAGGCCGCCGACAAAGGCGCTGCCGCCATCAGCCTGGGCGCCTCCAGGGATCGTGGCCAATGCAAGAGCGGTAGACAGAACAAATGCTGTAGAGTTTCTGGCGATCATCATCTAAATCCTCTCCTTCAAGGAGCGCGCGGGCCATGTCTCTGTTACGACCTACCAGAAACCCGCCATCGCGTCAGTTTCGGGAAGACTAATTGATGAACTATCCGTCTACTGCCCCTGAGATCGGCACCCCTGAAGCTGCAGGATACATCGATTGGCGCACAAGTCAGAGTCTTATTCCTTATCCGGAGGCCATTTCGGAGATGGAAGCCCGTGTCGCCGCAATAATCGAAGGCAGGGAACCCGAACTCGTCTGGTTGCTGGAACATCCGCCTCTCTACACGGCGGGAACCTCCGCGAATCAGGCGGACCTGCTCTGGCCCGACCGGTTCCCGGTCTACGAGGCCCGGCGGGGCGGCGAATTCACCTATCACGGACCGGGTCAGCGGGTGGCCTATGCCATGCTGGACCTCAACCGCCGGGGCCGGGACGTGCGTGCCTACGTCAACCGGCTTGAGGAATGGATCATCCGCACCCTCGCGGAATTCAACGTCACCGGGGAGCGGCGGGAAGGCCGTGTCGGGGTCTGGGTCACGCGCCCCGACAAGCCCCCCCTCCCCGATGGCAGCCCGGCCGAGGACAAGATCGCCGCGATCGGGGTCAAGATCCGCCGCTGGGTCAGCTTCCACGGTATCGCGATCAACGTCGAGCCGGATCTCGGCCATTTCGGTGGCATCGTGCCCTGCGGAATCCAGGGCTACGGGGTGACGAGCCTCGTCGACCTCGGCCTGCCCGTGACTATGGAAGATCTGGACGTCGCGCTGATGCGCAACTTCAAGAGCGTCTTCGGATAGGGCCGGCGCTTGCCGGTCTGGGCACAGGCCCGAAGTCCCTGTTGTCGAACCAGCGTTGCTCGGCAGGCGTCGACATTCGCCCGGCCGGAAGGCATGCGCCTGGCGCAAGATCGGCGCTCACCGGGCGCAATTCCGGAGCTCCCCTCAAATTGAAGCAATCATGCACGCAATCGTTACCGTAATGTCACGTTGCGTGCATTTCCAATTTATATCAGCATCTTGAATTCAGCTGAGCCTTCCTCCCATGTGTCCGAGCCGCACCTTTTGCATTGCAGCACGTGCATGACGACCTTGAGAAACCGGCAATTGTTCATCCGGCATCCAAGCCCGATATAGGGGTCATCGGAAACGAACTTCCGGTGACAGAAAACCCAACTCGAGGAAAGACACATGACGTCTCTCAGCTCCTTCCGCCGCTTCCTGAACAAGCGCGCACACTACAACCGCACCGTCCGCGAACTTCGCAGCCTCTCGCCGGCTGAAGCCAACGATCTCGGCATCAACGTCTCCGAAGCACGCTCGATCGCTCGCGCCGCCGTCTACGGCTCCTGAGCCATGCGTGCGCCAGCATCCGCGCGCGATACGCGGACAGGAGAAGGCCACACAAGAGCACACTGACAGGCGGGTAGAAAGCCCGCCCGTCAGTGACGGACCACCTCGATGAGAGTACGGACGCTGTCCGGAAATCAGCGACCAACGCTACCCCCGCAAAACTCATACCCCCCTGAAGTTGAGCGCCGTTGACTTGCGCCATCTGCTTTGAACTAATGCCGTTCAAACAAACACGGTTCTCCGAAGCCGTCCCTGGGGGGAGTTACATGAAGCACCTGTTTTCCGTCGCCGCAGCCGCGGCAATTGCGGCATCGACTGCCATTTCCACGCCTGCAGAGGCCGAAGAGGCCAGCTACATCCTTGCCACCGCGACCACGGGCGGCACCTACTACCCGGTGGGCGTCGCGCTCTCGACCCTCATCAAGGTCAAGCTCGAACCCAGCGAAAGCATCGGAATGTCGGCGATCAACTCTGCCGGCTCCGGCGAGAACATCCGCCTCCTGCGTGAGAACGAGGCGCAATTCGCCATTCTCCAGGGCCTGTATGGATTCTATGCCGCCAGCGGCACCGGACCGCTCGAAGCCGACGGCCCGCAGGAAAATCTCCGCTCCGTCAGCATGCTGTGGCAGAATGTCGAGCATTTCGTCGTCTCCAACGATCACGTCGAGAACGGCACGCTGAGCGATTTCGCGAGCCTCAAGGGTGAGGCCGTGGGCCTTGGCGCACGCAGTTCCGGCACGATGGGATCGAACGCGACCATCCTCTCCGGGTTCGACCTCGATGCATTCAATGATTTCGACCTGTTCGAGGGCGGCTACGGCCCGACGGCCGAAGCGCTGCAGAACGGGCAGATCGAAGGGCTCAGCATTCCCGCAGGCGTTCCCGCTGGCGCCATCAGCCAACTCATGGCAAGCGCGGGCGACAGTGTCTCGATCCTCGAGATCACCGACGAGGAAATGTCTAAGGCGGATGGCGGCAAGGATCTCTGGACCCGCTTCGTCATTCCGGCCGGAACCTATCCCGGCCAGGAAGAGGACATTGATACCATTGCCCAGCCGAATTTCCTGGCTGTGCGCGATGACGTATCCGAGGAAAACGTCTACCTCATCACCAAGACAATCTACGAGAACTTGCCCTTCCTGCAGGCGATCCACCCGGCCACGAAGGCGATGGCACTCGAGAAGTCGATTGCGGGGCTTCCACTTCCGCTGCATCCCGGTGCGGTGCGCTACTATGAAGAAGCTGGTGTCGAGATTCCCGACAGGCTGAAGCCCTGATTTTTGCCCGGTCGTAACCTGTCGGGAAGCGCGCGCGTGGGCAAATCCGTAGATGACGCAATCAACGAGGCGGGGAGTTCCCTCACCCGCCCCTTGCCGCATTGGCTTGGGCTGGCCGTTTCCGGCCTGGCCATACTCCTTTCCATTGCGCACCTCTTTCTCGCGATCTTCCCGGAAGTATCCGAACTGGAGCGCAACGCGGCGCATTTCGCGGGTTTTGCCCTGCTCTGTGCTCTGCTCTACCCCGGCTTTGGCCGACGGGCGCGGGGCAACTGGCCATTGATCATCGATGGTTTCATCGGCATCGCGGTGGCCGCGGCTGCGATTCATCTCGCGCTCGCCGAGGATGCGATCTACGAACGCGGCGTGCGCCTCTCACCGCTGGACTGGACCGCCTGCGCCGTCGTGCTTCTGGGGGCGATGGAACTGTCGCGCCGTGCCGCTGGCATCGTCATTCCGATCCTGATCTTCCTGTCGCTGAGTTACGTCGTGCTCTGGGGCCAATGGGTCGGCGGCGTGTTTCACTTCGCGGGACTCTCCTGGGAAACACTCTTCTTTCGCTCGGTCTATGGTGACGATGCGCTCTTCGGCTCGATTGCCCGCATTTCCTCCACCTATGTGTTTCTCTTCATCATTTTCGGTGCCTTCCTGATCCAGTCCGGTGCAGGCGATTTCGTGATCGACCTGGCACGTGTCGTCGCGGGCAAGCTGACGGGCGGGCCGGGCCTCATCGCCGTGATCGCTTCCGGCCTGACGGGAACCATCTCCGGCTCCGCCATCGCCAACACCGCCTCCACGGGCGTCATCACGATCCCGCTGATGAAACGCGCCGGATACCAGCCGAAATTCGCGGCCGGCGTCGAAGCGGCCTCCTCCACCGGCGGACAGCTCATGCCACCGATCATGGGCGCGGGCGCGTTCGTGATGGCGAGCTTCACCCAGATCTCCTACGAGCATATCGTGGTGGTGGCCGCTCTTCCTGCCCTGCTCTACTTCCTCTCCGTGGCCTTTTTCGTGCGGATTGAAGCCAAGAGACTTGATCTCAAACCCATCCCGACCGAAGGCCGCACGCTGCGAATGGCGCTCCGAGATGGCGGCGCAAGCTTCATCTTTCCCGTCGGACTGCTGATCTGGCTTCTGGTCAGCGGCTTCACCCCTACCTATGCCGCCGTATTCGGGGTGATCGCCGTCATCGTTTCCAGCTGGCTGACAAAGCGGCCGATGGGCCCCAAGGGTGTCCTGAAGGCGCTCGAGCTTGGGGCGCGCAACATGGTGACCTCTGCGATCCTGCTCTGCTCCGTCGGGTTGGTGGTCAACGTGATCGCGACCGCGGGCATCGGCAACACCTTCAGCCTCATGATCGCGAACTGGGCCGGCGGAAGCCTCCTGATAGCCATCGTTCTTGTCGCGATCGCCTCGCTCGTCCTCGGCATGGGTCTGCCCGTGACCGCCGCCTATATCGTGCTTGCAACGCTTTCCGCGCCTGCCCTCGCCGGCATGATCAGCGATCTCGCGGTCATCGACGCGATCGCCAGCGGCACCCTGCCCCAGGCGGCACAGCCCATCATCATGTTGGCCAATCCGGAAGCCGCCGCAAGCCTCGTCGCCCCCATGCCGCGCTCGGAAGCCATTGCCCTTGTGACGAGCCTGCCACTGGAGATCGCGGCACCGCTGCGCGAACTGGCGGTGAGCCCGGAGGCCGCGCTCGCAGCACTTCTCTCCGCGCATTTCATCGTCTTCTATCTGAGCCAGGATTCGAACGTCACGCCGCCGGTCTGCCTTGCCGCCTTCACCGCCGCAGCGATTGCGGAATCGAAGCCGATGGCAACCGGCATAGCGAGTTGGAAACTTGCCAAGGGCCTCTACATCGCACCCGTGCTTTTTGCCTACACGCCACTTCTGAGCGGAGACTGGATGGCGGCGCTTCAGGTCTTTGCCTTTGCCGTCATAGGGACTTATGCGATTGCCGCGGCCCTCCAAGGCTGCATGGAGACACCCATGGGCTGGCTGCTGCGCGCGCTTGCCCTGGCCGCCGGGCTCGCCTGCATCTGGCCGTTTTCCTTGACCGTCAACGCCATTGGGGCATGTACCACGGTTGCACTGCTCGTGCTGAATATCCAGGTTGGTCGCAACCCAGCCGCGAAAACGGGCTGACAGGCCGCGCATTGATCGTGGCAATCAACCCGCGCAACTGTATGATCTGTGCGGGAGCTCGTTTTTCGGCGCGAGAAAATTAGGAGGGGGAAACGCAGCATGAGTGACAACCAGGAACTCGACACGCTCGCGGAGCAAGGCCAGCATGTCGCGCACAACCTGGCCGAGGTCTTCGATATCTCGAGCCAGATCTGGCAGACCTTCATGGCCGCCCAGATCCAGAAGGGGACCCCGAAACACGCTGATCCGCTCAACACCTTCCCGACATTCGCCGAGCTATACCGGACGATGTGGGACAACCCGAAGGATGTGGCCGACAAGACGATCCAGTTCTGGGCCGAACAATCGGCGCTCTGGCAACACTCCATGCTCCGATTCCTCGGCGCGAAGGACGTGCCCGACCATATCGAACTGCCGCACATGATGAAGGCCGACAAGCGCTTCGCCCACAAGGAGTGGAGCGAGAACGCGGTCTTCGACTACCTCAAGCAATCCTACCTGCTGGCCTCGGGCTGGATCCAGGACACGGTGAACTCCGTCGGCGACCTGCCCCCGAAGGAACGCAAGAAGGCCGCCTTCTATACCCGGCAGTTCGTCGAGGCGATGAATCCGGCGAACTTCTTCGCGCTCAACCCCGAAGTGCTGGAGACCACGCTCAACGAGAAGGGCGACAACCTCGTCCGCGGTCTCAAGATGATGCTGGAGGACCTCGAACGCGGCAAGGGCAAGCTGCTGATCCGCCAGACCGATATGGACGCCTTCGAGGTCGGCAAGAACACCGCCGTCTCGGAAGGCGCTGTCATCTGGCAGAACGACATCCTGCAGCTGATCCAGTATTCGCCCACGACCGAGAAGGTCCACGCCAAGCCGCTGCTGATCATCCCGCCCTGGATCAACAAATACTACGTGCTCGACCTCAACCCGAAAAAGAGCCTTGTCAAATGGCTCGTCGAGCAGGGCCACACGGTCTTCATGATCTCCTGGGTCAACCCGGATGCACGCCACAGGGACAAGACCTGGGAAAACTACATGTTCGATGGCGCCTCGGCCGCCATCGACAAGGTGCGCGAGGAAACCGGCCAGCGCTCGATCCACGTGGCCTCCTACTGCATCGGCGGCACGCTCGCCGGCAACCTTCTGGCCTATATGGGCAAGAAGAACGATCGCCGCGTGGCCTCGGCCACCTTCTTCACCGCCCAGCTCGATTTCGAGGACGCGGGCGAGTTGCAGATTCTGGTCGACGACCAGACACTCAACGTGATCGACGAGGAGATGGACCAGGGCTACATGCCCGCCAACAAGATGGCCGAAGCCTTCAACATGCTCAGGGCGAACGACCTCATCTGGGGCTACATGGTCAACAACTACATGCTGGGCAAGGAACCCTTCCCCTTCGACCTGCTGTTCTGGAATGCGGACTCCACCGCCATGCCGGCCAGGGTGCATGGCTTCTATCTCGACCAGTTCTACATCAAGAACGCATTCGCGAAGGATGAACTGGTCGTGGCCGGAGAGAACGTGAAGCTTTCCGACATCAAGGTGCCCGTCTACCATGTGGCCACAAAGGAGGACCACATCGCGCCGGCCCATTCCGTTTACCGGGGCGCCAAGGAGATGACCAAGGCCGATGTGCGTTTCGTGCTCGCCGGATCCGGCCATATTGCGGGTGTCGTCAACCCGCCCGACAAGAACAAATACCAGTTCTGGACCAACCCCGACATGTCCCAGGAGTCGCTCGACAGCTGGATCGAGGGCGCCGAGGAAACACCGGGAAGCTGGTGGCCGGACTGGGACAATTGGCTCAAGGAACGTTCAGGGCGCGAGATCGCGGCCCGCGAGCCGGGCAAGAAGCTCGGCGTGGTCGAGCCCGCACCGGGGTCCTACGTAAAGGTGCGCTTCGACAAACGCTGACACCACAGAACAGAGGGACCGGCCGCGAAAGCGGCTGGATCTCCTGCGCGAGCTCTACGACGGCGCGACGCCCAGAGCGCACAAGTTCCGGTATGGGCTGATTGCCTTTGACCTGATCACGATCGTTTTCGTCGTCGCCACGTCCTTCGTCCGGCCAAATCACATCGTCGAGACGATTGATCTGATTTTCGGACTCGTGATCTTCACCGACATTACCGCACGGTGGCTGATCTCCTATCGCAAGGTCCGCTTCTTCCTCCAGCCGGCGAGCATCGCGGATGTCGTCTCGATGGTTTCATTCCTGGCCCCCGTGACCGGCGAGGCGCTGGGTTTCCTGCGGGTGCTGCGGACATTGCGGCTCCTGCGCACCTATCAGTTGGCCGCACGGCTGCGGAAGGATTTCCCGTTCTTCCGCATGCATGAGATCGTCACCCGCGCGACGATCAATCTCGCCGTCTTCCTCTTCGTGATGACCGGGCTGATTTATGCGCTACAGCATGACGTGAATCCCGACATCGGGAACTACGCCGACGCGCTCTACTTCACCGTCACGACCCTCACGACCACTGGCTATGGTGACGTGATCCTCACAGGCACAGCGGGCCGGTTGCTTTCGGTCGCGGTCATGATCATCGGCGTCACGCTTTTCCTGCGTCTCGCCCAGGTGCTGTTCCGTCCGCTCAAGGTCATCGAGGAATGCAGCACTTGCGGGCTCAAACTGCACGATGCCGATGCGATACATTGCAAGCATTGCGGAGAACCCATCCATATCGAAACGGAGGGGCTGGTCTAGAGCAAGGGCGGCTCGGACGGCAAACTGGCTGGGCCCCCACGCCACCGCGGCAAAGGACAAGGCTCAACCGCCCAACACCGGATGCACCATTCGGAAACAAACGGAGGCCGCCCATTCGGACGGCCTCCGCCTCACCCCTCACATTCGTCACAACCACACCAGTCACTCGTCTCGCACGGGCCATGCCCCGTCCCCACCCCGGGACGGGCCGGTTTCAGATCCCGTCGCGAACGCAAACACCTCGCTCTTCCACGTCTTCACAATGATCGCGGGCTCGCGGGCGAATCGCCCCGCTTTCTCCCTCGGCCACACCCAGTCGCACTGCGGAACTGCCACCCGCCGACTTGACGGGAATATGCCGGGCTTCCGGCTCCTCACGGTCGGCCTTCTCCGCTTTCTCGTCGCACGCTTCCGCAACCAGCCCGGACGCCGCGATGAGCAGCAACGCAAATGCAATCGTCTTCACCATACTCGTCATGCTCTTCCCCTCTCGCCAGTACCGCCGATGCGCGCACCCCATGTGCTGACAGAACCCATTAACCAGAACCTGCGTGACAGCAGCGTCATTCCGCCGTCACGGGACCGGGGTATTTTCCAGTCAGCTTCAAAAATATGTTTCGCCGCGCCATGCAACGAACGCCGCGCTCCCGAGGCAGGCCGCCCCAAAGCGCCCTATTGCGATGATGTGGCAAATAAGCGCCAGATTGCGCTCATGAGGTAAAGCAGCAGACCGGCGCGTCCGTGTTAACCTTCCGTTTCTCTTCGCTACACACTATCTGAATTGCGACCACATGGAGACAGGCCGTGAAACCGATTTACGAAGATCCCGAACACTTTGATGCGGCAGTAACGAAGACAGCCGAATCGTTCATCTCGAGGTTTGGAAAAGAGGCCGGAAACGAAGCCTGGAAAGCGGCGCGCCATCCCTCCATGACCGAAGCGGAAAAGGCTTATTGCGAGGCCGTGGCCGTCAAGGTCGTTTCCATGCTCCGCACGCCGGCGGAATAGGCTCTACCACTAAAGGCGTATTTTTCGCGCGTGGCGCGAGGCGGTTTGCCATAAATTGGCAGAACCGCCACCTTTGGGTAACTTTGTTAACTTACATTGCAAGGTATTATTGTTTTGTTATCCGGGCACAGGCAGGATTCCCGGTGTTTCGATAGGAGACGAGCCATGAAACCAATCTTTGATGAGCCGGAGCAGTACCAGAGCGCGGTCGCCAAGACCGCTGAGGCGCTGATTTCCAAATTTGGCAAACTTGCGGATGGCAAGGCCTGGGAAGCCGCGAGGATGCCGAACCTCACACGATCCGAGCGCGCCTACTGCGAAGCCGTAGCGGTCCGCGTGACCCGGCTCGTGCGTGGCGGTTCCGTCCCCGCCTGAACGCCGTTTGGCGGGTTCACAACCGGAAACCGCCCATACGCCTGCGGGTCAGGAGCGAGAGCGTTCGAGCTGAAAGAGTTTGAGCCCAAAATCTCGCTTCCGATTGTCGGTACGATCAGATCCTTTCCGGATGGTATGTCCGACTGAAGGGGTCTTTGGCACAATCGGCATCTGATATGACTTCCGCCCGATGCGGCACTGGCCTGCCGCACACATCCGGCATCCTGCCTCGAACCGAAGGCGCCCGGTTCAAGCCAAGCCTTGCCTCAAGCGTATCAGCCCTGGGGCCACGACGAACTTCCCCAATTCCGAGTTAACGGACGATCCATTCTTGCGACCCCATTGCGCGAAATTTACAGGACGCGATGCGTCACATGCCCCGGCACCAGCCGCTCGGGCGTGATTTTCGCGTCAGGTCTGATCCCGTTAGGGTCACCCGACAGGCCCTCGATGCGCAAGTTTCCTCCCGCGGAGCCATACGTTTACCATACCGTTTCCATATCGAATCCATACGCGGATTCAGTCCCGTTTCGCGGGTTACCGAAGGGCACCAAGGCCACCTTACGGGCGAGCGAACGGGGCTATACGGACCAGCCTTTTAGTGTCCCGCCAGGCAGATCCTCG
Organism: Amaricoccus macauensis; assembly: GCF_049800915.1. GTDB lineage: Bacteria > Pseudomonadota > Alphaproteobacteria > Rhodobacterales > Rhodobacteraceae > Amaricoccus > Amaricoccus macauensis_A. Next base: position 36,355 of record NZ_JBNAFY010000002.1, on the reverse strand, counting down.
TGCCCCTCAAACGGGGCGAGCTTCAAGCAGGCTGAAGAAGGATCGGGTGGGAATGACCTGCACCAGTTCCATCCCGGCTTTCTCCAGAAGCTCGGAAAAGGCCGCTTCGGTGCGCTCGAAACCACCTGTCCGCACCATCATGTTGAGATCCGCAAGTACATGCATTTGCGCATCAAATCCCGGTGTAACCCGCTCTGGCAGGATCTGCTCGACAATCAGCAGCCTGGCATTAGGGCGAGCGGACATGGCCTCGCGGCATTTCGAAAGGATGGCAATGGATTTCTCGTCATCCCAATCATGCAGCACCGTCTTCATCATGTAGAGATCACCGCCCTCGGGAATATCCGCGAACATGTCTCCCGAAATGATCTCACACCGCTCCCGGACACCCGTCGCAGTCAGAAGTTCCTCAGCCCCGCCTCGCGTTGCAGGAAGATCGAGCAGTTTCCCTTCGAGGTGCGGCACCGCATCCAGAACGTCCGCGATCAGGCGCCCGCGCCCCCCGGCAACATCCACGACGCATGAAACCTTGGAAAAATCATAAGCCTCTATCACCGCTGGCGAAATATAGGCCGACATTGCGACCATGCCGCGATTGAAAACCGGGCCGACTTCGGGATCCGCAGAGTAGCGAGCAAAGGGATTGTCGACACCGAAAAGCAGCTTCGCAGCGTGATCGCCCGTGGATACGCAATTGCCGAGTTCTCCCCACGTCTGCCAGTAATCGTCGTGACCGAACATCAGCACCAGGTCGCGAACGGCATTCGAACCGCCGGACCGGACACAGGCCCCCAGCCGCCCGATGGTGAACCGACCATCCGATGTTTCGTTGACGACATCATACGCCGCAAGTGCGCGAAGCAGGCGCTGGAGCGTTTCAACCGGCGTCTTGACCAGCGGAGCAAGATCCTCGGCGGATTTGGGCTCGCCGACGAGCAGATCGGGAATTCCGAGCCGGGTTGCAACATGAAGCGCGCGCGAGCCCTTGTAGGCAATGGCTAGCTGCAGCACTGCGTCTTCCGCAGAAACTGTCCGGCTGGCGCCTGTTTCGCGTGTTGCCTCAAGGTCCGGATCGTGCATTCCAAACATTTCAAAACCCCTTCCGGCCCTCGCGCCCCGATGGCGACGACCCATGCCGGTTCACCCGCAAGTTCCCACAAACGCACGGGTGCGACATATGATAAATGTCACAGTCATTTCTGCGAAGAAAGCAATGTAAATCCATGGATTTCAGCGTTAATCGCCTCGCGACAACCCGACTGAAATCAACAACGGTAAATTCTGGATCAATTTTCAAGCCGACGGTCGCGCAATACTTCGGACCGATCGGTTTGGCTCTATTCAACTACTGGCACACCTAGGCTGACTGCTTCTCTTGGAGCAAGGTCAAGCATCGTTGCGGATGACCTCGAGCATCTGATCAACATGAGAGGGATCCGCTTGGGGCGTGATGCCGTGGCCGAGGTTGAAAATATGCGGTCCGCCCGCAAAACCGCGCTTGATACGCGCCGTTTCCTTACGAAGTGGTTCTCCCCCTTCAACCAGAAGAAGGGGATCGAGATTGCCCTGAACACACATCTGCGTCTGCAGGGCTTTCGCCGCCCAGTCGGGATCGACCGACGTATCGAGCGCAATCGCCTGCGCACCCGCTTCCTCGGCGAAAGCGAGGTAGCCTGCCCCCGCCCCGCGCGGAAAGCCAATGATCGGAACGTCCGGATAGGCCTTGCGGAGATCGCCGATGATACGAGCAACGGGTTCGATCGCGTAGCGCCGGAACCACGGGCCGGGAAGCGCGCCGGCCCAACTGTCGAAGATCTTGATAACCTCCGCACCAGCCTTGATCTGTTCGAGAAGATAAAGGGTCGTCGCTTCGGCAATCCGGTCGATTAGAGCATCGAAAGTCTGAGTATCGGAATAGAGAAGGCGCCGCGCGGGAGCCTGATCCGGTGTTCCCCTACCGGCAATCATGTAGGTCGCCACGGTCCACGGCGCGCCCGCAAATCCGATCAGTGGGGTGTCCGGCGGCAATTCGCCCCGCAATTGTGCAACCGTCTCGTAAATGGGTGAAAGAGTCTCGTGGATCTCGTCCGCAGGTCTGAGTTGCTCAAGGTCCCGAGCCGAAGTGACGGTCGACAACCGGGGACCTTCGCCTTGAACAAAGGTAAGATCCGCACCCAGCGCCTGCGGCACCAGCAGGATATCCGCGAAGAGGATCGCCGCGTCGAAACCGTATCGCCGGATCGGTTGTAAGGTCACTTCGGTCGCAAGGTCTGGATTGTAGCAGAGGTCGAGAAAGCTGCCCGCCTTTTCCCGCGTCGCGCGATACTCGGGCAGATAACGTCCGGCCTGACGCATCATCCACACGGGCGGTACGGGGAAGCTTTCTCCGCGGAGTGCTCTCAACAGTTTTTTCTCTGGTCCGGCCATCGTAGCTTTCCGCCTTGCGCATGAAGTCGCGCGACCTTACCCATGCGTGCCGGAATGAAAAGCGAAACCCGCCCGAGATGACCCCCGACCTTCCTATGCCCGAGCGCCCCCTTCTGATCGGAACCCGCGGCAGCCCGCTTGCTCTCGCACAAGCGTATGAAACCCGGGACCGTCTCATGGCGGAGCACGGCTTGCCTGAGGAATCCTTTGAGATCGTGGCCATCAAGACGACCGGCGATCGGGTGCAGAACCGGCCCCTGTCGGAAATCGGTGGCAAGGGTCTCTTCACCAAGGAAATCGAGGAAGCCCTTCTTTCGGGCGCAATCGACATTGCCGTTCATTCCATGAAAGATATGCCGGTGGAGCAGCCCAATGGGTTGGGTCTTTCCTGCTATCTCCCCCGCGAAGACCCTCGCGACGCCTTTATTAGTCTCGACGGCCTGACGCTTGCCGATCTGCCGGAAGGTGCCGTGGTCGGGACGTCGAGCCTGCGGCGCAAGGCACAGCTCAAGTTCCGCAGGCCCGATCTGGAGGTCGTGGAGTTTCGGGGAAACGTCCAGACCCGGCTGCGAAAGCTCCGGGAAGGCGTGGCTCAAGCCACTTTCCTGGCCATGGCGGGGCTCAGGCGACTCGGAATGACCGAAATCGCCACCACGCCAATTTCCGAGGACGACATGCTCCCCGCTGTGGCGCAGGGTGCAATCGGTATCGAGCAAAGGCTCGACGATGATCGCGTGTCAGATCTCCTCGCACCGATCCACGACGGCCCGACCGGCAGGCGCCTCGCGGCGGAGCGGTCATTTCTCGCGGGACTCGACGGGTCATGCCAGACACCAATCGGCGGGCTTGCAATACTTGATGGTGACAGGCTGACGCTTCGGGGCGAAATTCTCCGGCCGAGCGGATCCGAATGCCTCTCTCATTCCATCGCAGGAAGCGTCGAAGACGGTGCTGCTATGGGCGCGGAAGCAGCCGCCATCTTGCGGGAACGCGCCGGTCCGGGCTTCTTCTCCGACGCCTGATCCGTTCCAGCTTTATTTCGAGAAGCACATCACCCGGAATCTCCGGATTGGCTGGGCCTCACCCTGTCTGGCCGCGGCATCAATCGTTTCACATTACATGTACGTCGATTGATCCAATTCGAAGGGGCAACCGTAGAGTCACCGAAACGAAACATGGTCTGGCAGAAACCCAGATGGTCACGAGTAGGCTTAAATGGCTGTAGCCATGCCCGAGCAGGGCATGCAATTAAGGAGTATGGACTGTGAAACGTCACGCCCCGATCAGCTATCGGATGCGACAATCTGGCTACTCGCCGTGCGCGACGAACGGGATCGAACAGCTTTCGCAAAACTGTTCGACCACTTCTCGCCGCGACTGAAGGCGATGCTTATGAAGACCGGTCTCAACAGTGGTGCCGCGGAAGACGTCCTGCAGGATGTCATGCTTTCGGTCTGGCGAAAGGCATCGCAGTTCGATCCGCACCGCGCGGAGGCTTCGGCATGGATCTACCGGATCGCCCGGAACAGGCGGATCGACTTGGCGCGCCGCGAGGGACGACCGGTTCCAGACGAAATCGCCAACGAACCGGAAGCCCAGTCGGATGCAGGCATGATTCTGGCGCTGGATCAGGAGGCCCGGCGGCTCCGCGAAGCGCTCGGCAATCTCGCGCCGGAGCAATCGGCCATAATAGAGAAGGCCTATCTGGGCGAGCTGACACATCGGGAGATATCCACGGAAACGGGCTTGCCTCTTGGAACGATCAAATCACGCATCCGGCTCGGGCTCGAACGGCTGCGGCATGAACTGAAGGACTTGCGATAGGGAATGAAGGTCGCATCGCATCATATTCCGGAGCATCTGCTCCAAGCCTATGTCTGCGGCACGCTGCCGCACCCGTTCTCGGTCGTGGTCGCAGCACATGTTTCACTGTGCGACGAATGCCGAGCCTACATGGAGGCTCTCGAGGTTCTTGGTGGAGCGGTGGTCGACCGGCTTGAACCGGCGACAGTCAGCCAGGGCCTTAGGGAGCGTGTGCTGAGCCAACTCGATGATTTCGAACCGATGCCCGAGTCGCCATCACGCAGTCGCCCCGATGGGATATATCCCGGCCCGGTTATGGCGGCACTGGGTGGAAACGCGCCGCGTTGGCGACCGCTCGGGGGTGGCATACGTCAGCAGGTTCTGGACAAGTCCCCGGAGGGATCCTTGCGTCTTCTCTATATCCCGCCCGGAATGGCTGTGCCCGAACATGGACATTCCGGACTGGAAATGACGCTGGTTCTGCAGGGCAGTTTCCACGATGGTCGCAATTGCTACCAGGTGGGCGACGTTGAGGTCGAAGACGACGACGGCTGCGACCACAAACCGCAGGCGGGTCCGGGGGACCCGTGCATCTGCCTCGCTGCGACTGACTCGCCCCTACGTTTCACGGGCATGTTGCCCCGCCTCATTCAGCCACTTCTGGGGATCTGAACACCTTGCGGAGATGTTGCGCGCTCGTGCGCGGATCTGCACTGGAAAGCGGGCAGCTTTCCGGGCAAAGACCTCTGCATGACCGAACGCCCGCTGTGTCTCAATGTTGAAAATTCTCTCATGCGTCGACGCTGGCTTGGAGCCACGACGGATGAAGAACGTCATGCCCTCGCACTTGCGCAAACTTGCGGCATCCCGGAAATACTTGCCACCATCCTTGCACGTCGCGGGATCGCCCCTGGCGAGGCCACTGGGTTTCTGGCTCCAACCCTTCGGGATTTGTTGCCGGACCCGTCCAGCCTGCGGGACATGGACAAGGCCGCCTCACGCTTCCACGAGGCGGTGAAGAAGCGCGAACGGATCGCGATCTTCGCCGACTACGATGTGGATGGTGGTGCGTCGGCCGCCCTTCTGGTCTGCTGGCTAAGGCATCTCGGGATCCGCCCGACGCTCTATATTCCTGACCGCCTCAAGGAGGGCTACGGTCCGAACACGCCCGCCATGGAACGTCTTGGCTGCGAGCACGACCTGATCGTTTGTGTGGACTGCGGGACACTGAGCCACGATCCAATTGCTGCGGCTCAATGTGACGTAATCGTACTGGATCACCATCTGGCAGGCGAAACCATGCCGGATTGCATCGCGGTGGTGAACCCGAACCGTCATGACGATGACAGTGGTCTCGGGCATATCTGCGCTGCGGCGGTCGTCTTTCTCATGCTCGTTGGTGTCAATCGACTGATGCGCGCCGAGAGTCAGAATGGTCCGAACCTTCTCGGGCTCCTCGATCTTGTAGCCCTCGCAACAGTTGCCGACGTAGCGCCGCTGAAAGGGCTGAACCGGGCCTTTGTCCGACAGGGCCTTGCGGTCATGTCCGAGCACGGCCGACCCGGGATCGCGGCGCTTGCATCTGTTGCGAAGCTGAAGACGGCCCCCACCTGCCATACGCTCGGCTTTGTCTTTGGGCCTCGGGTGAATGCGGGAGGGCGGATCGGAGCACCCGATATCGGGGCGCGGCTGCTGTCGACCGCCGATCATCATGAAGCGGCAGCACTCGCGGAGCGTCTCGACCGGCTTAACACCGAGCGCCGCTCGCTCGAAGCTGCCGTTGCGAACCAGGCGCTCGATCAGGTTGAGGCGCGCGGCGAACCCGGCCCCCTCATCTGGGCCGCCAGCGAGGGGTGGCACCCCGGGGTCGTGGGGATCGTTGCGTCGCGCCTCAAGGAAGCGTTTGGCCGACCAGCCATTGTGATCGGCTTTGACGGAGAGGCCGGAAAGGGCTCTGGGCGCTCCGCGGGAGGCCTGGACATGGGAGCGTGCATTGCGCGCCTGCGCGACGAGGGGCTCATCGAAAAGGGCGGCGGTCATAAAGCTGCGGTCGGGCTCAGCCTCACCCAAGCGCAACTTGGGCCGGCCATGTCTAGGCTTGAGGAGCTGATTGCCGAAGCCGGCGCGGCGCCCGAGGTTCAGGACGAGATGGAGATCTCGGGGGTCCTTGGGGTTGGGGGCGCGACACTGGATGCGGCCGAGGCCATCGCTCAGGCCGGACCATTCGGAATGTCGGCACCGGCGCCGAGGGTTGCGATTGCGGATGCGCGCATCTCCCGGTTCCGTCCGGTCGGTGAGAGCCATCTCTCACTGACCTTGAGCGACTCCTTGGGTGGAAGGCTCGAAGCTATTTCCTTCGGCGCATTCGAGTCGGATTTCGGCGAAACCCTGAACGGGCTCAGAGATCGACCGATCCATTTTGCGGGCCGGCTGGAGCGCGATGATTGGGGCGGACGATCGAAGGCAAAGCTTTTCGTGGAGGACGCTGCTCCAGCCCGTGATTGACCTGACGCGAGGCAAGGCGTCAAACTCGTTTCGCATGAGGTATGTTCGAAAGATTGCCTGCGGATTCCTTCCATTTCTGGTACCCTGCTGCCTTGCGGGCCCTTCGCTCGTGGAGGCATGTGCTCTTTCACTTGTACTCGCCCTTGATGTTTCCGCGTCTGTGGATGCTCGGGAATATGAACTTCAGCGGGAAGGACTGGCACGGGCGCTCACGGATGAGAGCGTCAAGAGTGCAATCCAGGCGCAGAATGGCATCTGGCTGACGGCCTTCGAATGGAGTGGAACGCGCCAGCAGTATGACTGGCTTGAGTGGCAATTCATCGACAGCCGTCAATTAATAGACGCGGCAGCAAACCGTATCCGGACCAGGGAAAGAACCGTCGCGGAATTTCCGACGGCGTTGGGCTATGCCCTCACTCATGCCCGGCTAAGACTGCAAGATACGCCAGCAACCTGTGTTCGTCAGGTGATCGATATTGCCGGCGATGGCGTGAACAATGACGGATTCCCCCCGGCAAGCGCCTACAGGGCGATGGATATGACGGGAATCACCGTGAACGCGCTGGTGATTGCCGGTGATCTCCCCCCGCCGGTGCCATACTACCGCGAGGAAGTCATTTTCGGCCCGGGAGCCTTTGTCGAAGTTGCCGATGGCTACGAAGACTATGCAGATGCCATGCGTCGAAAGTTGCTACGCGAGATTGGCGCAAGCTATGTCGCGCTCCCGTAGAGCGACTTTCAGCCGTGACACTCATAGTAGCGGGTGAGTTGCGTTTCCATGCAGCGCCCGTGCTTGTCCCAGGCCTGACAGAATTCGCGTGTGCCGGTGAAGGTTGGCTGCGATTTGTAGCCCCAGGACCGGCAGCGTGTTGCAGCGCCCTCATGCGCCACGTTCCAGTCCGGTTCGAAAGGGTGGAACAGCGAAACCGTCGATGACATCGAGACGACACCGTCCGCCTTGCTCCCGCCGCTTTGGTCCGGCTTGATCACGCGATCGCCACCAGAGCATGCCGCGACAAAAAACAGCGCAGACATCAAGAAAGCCATCCGAATCCCGGAAATCATCACCAAACCCCATCCATTCCCCGCTTTGAAAATGCACTCGGAGGCCCGCTTGCGTCAAACGTGAGGTTACCAAAGAGTTAATTCCTTGATGCCAGTCATGGCACGACTCAGGTTTTGGGAGGATACTAATTCAGCAATGGGGAGGCTGAATCATGATAACACCGGAGGAAATCGTGGACATGACGGATCTGAGTCCCGACGAGGTCGAGCTTATCGAGAAGCATGAATATCTCGGATGTATGGTCGCCGCGGCTGCAATGGCAGATTATCTCATGCATCAGCACAAGGGGCCGCAGGCCGTGCAACGGATGATCTGTGACGAGATTCGCGGCGCATTGCACGCCAATGACCTGAAACGGGCGCGTGAGCTTTACGAGACGCTGCACCACTTCATGTCGGAGCATCCGGAGGCTGCGCACGGATCCATTTGAAAAGAAGTGTCTTTCTAGACCTCGTCTGCCCAAGGCGCGCGGGTGAACAACCCACCGTCCACCCAAAGTGTCTGACCGGTGACGAAGGAGGCCGCCGGACCGGCGAGAAACAGTACCGGCCCTGCAATATCCTCTCCGGTGCCAACGCGCGCGAGCGGCGTGATCCGCGACCAGCGCGCCGCATAATCGGGCGATTCTTCGGCGGTGCGGGCGTTCAGGATTGCGCCGGGGGCCACGCAATTGACCCTTATTCCATGGGACCCGAGTTCAACCGCGGAAATCTTTGTGAACTGCTCGATCCCGCCTTTGGAAGCGGTGTAGTCGACAAGATTCGGAAAGGCCACCTTGTTGCAGCCCGAGCCGATATTGATGATGGCGCCGCCCTTGCCATCGGCGATCATCTCGCGCGCTGCGGCCTGCGTGTTGAGAAAACAGCCGCGCAGATTTGTGCGCATCACCGCATCCCAACGCTCGACCGAAAGCTCGAGAAGCGGCGCCCATGTCTGGATTCCTGCATTGTTTACAAGCACATCCGGGGCGCACCCGAAACGCTCACGCAGCGTCTCATAGAGCGCTGGAACCGCTTCCTCATCGCCGGCATCGCAGGGGAAGCCGGTGGCGGTGACCTCGTGTTCGAGGGAATGGGCGGCGTCGGGATCGGCGACATAGGTGAATGCGACCTCGTAGCCATCCGCGGCGAATGCCTTGACCAGGTCGCGCCCGATGCCGGTATTGCCCCCTGTCACGACTGCCAGACGCGCCATGCCCTGCCCCCGATTTGCCATGCAGCTTTTATGCATATTTCATGCATATTCCATGCAGATAATTTCCGCACCCGTTGCCCGGAGATTAACACACAGACGCCCCTCCAACGCTCCGCGATTTTCTCGAGGAGACATCACACGCCAGAGTGATTGAGCGAGGTCCGCAGGCATGGAACCTCCCCAGCCGTTCGCGACTTTAACGCTCATCCGAATGCAGGCGCCTTCGGATGCCATCGAGGCACCGCTGATAGCGCCGCATTCAATGTCACACCATTGGAGCTTCGAAGTGCAGACTGTCACAACGTCCAGAACATCGACCATCGCGGCGCTTTACCGCGACGAATACGCCGCGGAGCGAACCGCTGCCCGGCTCGAATCCGTCGGAATTCCGGCCACCGCGATCACCTTGCGAAGCGAGGCACGGGAGGCGGATATTGCCGATCTTCCCCTGCCCGAAGAGGACCGTAGTCGATACGCCGCGGGCATCGAGCGCGGTTGCACACTGCTGCTGGTCGCGGACATCGCAACGGGAACGGAAACCAGCATCATCGGCATTCTCGACCATGAGGCGATCGATATCGACGCCGAGCCACAAGGCGCAAAGCCCGTCTACGATACGGTCGGTCAGTTTGGTGGCGCGGGCAGTGCCACGGGTGAGTTCGACCGCCTCACGGGACAAAGGATAGGAACGCCAGAGGGGTTGCATGCCGATGAACCGCAAACGCCCGCGGGCGGCGTCGTGGGCCAGGCCACTGGCGAATTCGATCGCCTGACAGGTGAACGCATCGGCGGAGAAACCGACACGGCCATTCCGACCCACACACGCTCCAGGGTCTATCCCAAGTAAACGCGCCCTGTTGCGCACCTCGGCAATGGCCCTGAAACCGCCAGCCCTCGCGGGAGATCTTGAAGGCGCGCGACGATTGGACCATCGCGCGCTTTTCTTTTGCGGACGTTCACTTAGGCAGTAGCCGACAGTGGGGACATTCCTGCCAATTCCCGAGACGCGTCATCGGTGCTGGATGCAATGGCACGGGACAAGCCGAAGGCGCCGAGCCTAGACGGCCCGACCGGACGGGCTGGCGCATCGTCGATGCAGGGGCACCCGGCAGATCTACGCAGAAACTTCACCATAAACCGCGTCGAACAGCCGTTGTTGCGCCAACCCCCAGTCCGCCGCCGGCCCGGCCGAGCCTAGACCGTCATCCAGCGCTGGACCTCGGCCTCGTCCACTTCGCCCTTCCGGCCCGAGAGCACGATGGCGCCGCGATCCATGACGGCATAGTGGTCCGCGAGTTCGGTGGCGAATTCGAAATACTGCTCCACCAGAACAATCGCCATGGTGCCCTGCTTGCGCAGAAAGGAAATCGCCCGGCCGATGTCCTGGATGACGTTGGGCTGAATGCCCTCGGTCGGCTCGTCCATCAGGAGGAGTTTCGGTCGCGTAACCAGCGCGCGTCCGATGGCAAGCTGCTGCTGCTGCCCACCGGAAAGGTCCCCGCCCCGGCGGCCAAGCATTTCCTTAAGCACGGGGAAAAGCTCGAACACGATCTCGGGCACCTTCTTCTCGCCGCGCGGCAGGAGCGAGAACCCGGTTTCGAGATTCTCCTTCACCGTGAGGAGCGGAAAGATCTCGCGGCCCTGCGGCACGGTGGCGACACCGGCCCGCGCGCGGTGATCGGAGCGCATCCTGCTGATGTCCTTGCCATCGAACATGATCTTGCCGCCCGAGATCGGGCAGCGCCCGGACACCGCCCGCATCAGAGATGTCTTGCCCACGCCATTGCGCCCGAGAACGCATGTGACCTTTCCGGGTTCGGCCATGACCGAGACGCCTTTGAGGGCCTGTGCCGCACCATAGTGCAGGTTCATGTTTTCAACCGACAGCATCTCAGCGCCCCAGATAGACTTCGATGACTTCCGGGTTCGCCGACACGTGATCGAGCGAGCCCTCCGCCAGAACGTGACCCCGGTGCAGGACCGTGACCTTGCAATCGAGCGCGCGGACAAACTCCATGTCGTGCTCGATGACGAGGATCGAATGCTTGCCCGCAAGCGTGCGCAGAAGCTCCGCCGTGCGCATCGTCTCCGCATCCGTCATGCCGGCAGCCGGCTCGTCCACCAGGAGAAGGGCCGGGTCCTGCGCGAGCAGCATGCCGATCTCGAGCCACTGCTTCTGGCCGTGGCTGAGCGAGCCCGCAAGGCGGAAGCGGTGATCGGTCATGCGCACCGTTTCCATCAGTTCGTCGATGCGGTCGGCGTCCGACTTGTCCTTCTTGTAGAGGAGCGCGGCGGGAACACCGCGGTCGCCCGCCAGCGCCAGCAGGAAGTTGTCGTAGACGGTCAGCGTCTCGAAAACCGTGGGTTTCTGGAACTTGCGCCCGATGCCGAGCCGGGCGCTGCCGGCCTCGTCGAGCCGGGTGAGGTCCACCGCATTGTCCCAGACCACCTCGCCCGAGTCGGGCCGTGTCTTGCCGGTGATGATGTCGAGCATCGTCGTCTTGCCCGCGCCATTGGGTCCGACCACGGCCCGCAATTCGCCCTTTTCGATATAGATCGAGAGGTCGTTGATGGCCTTGTAGCCGTCGAAGCTGCGATTGACGCCGTTGAGATAGAGCTGCGTTGCGTGGGGGCCGCGGTCCCCCGGCTTGGTTGACGTTGTCATGCCTCAGCCTCCTTGCCGACAGGCTCGGCCTTTTCCCGCTTGCGGAAGGCGCCTTCGATGAGGCCCAGCACGCCTTGCGGCAGGTAGATGGTGACCAGAACGAAGGTGGCGCCCAGAACGAAGAGCCAGGCATCGGGGATCGTCGCCGTGAGCCAGCTCTCGGCGGCAGCCACGATCAGCGCGCCCATGGCCGCGCCGACCAGCGTGCCGCGTCCGCCGAGTGCCACCCAGATCACGATGCCGATGGATTTCGCCGGGCTGAACTCGCCGGGATTGATGATGCCCACCTGCGGCACGTAGAGCGCACCGGCGAGGCCCGCGAGCATGGCGGAGACCACGAAGATGAAGAGCTTGTAGTGCTCGACCCGGTAGCCCATGAACCGCGTGCGGCTCTCGGCATCGCGGATGGCGATCAGGATCTTGCCGTATTTCGAGATGGTGATCTTGCGGCCAAGGAGCACGCCGAAGCCGAGCGCCAGCCCCGAGAGCACGTAGAGACCGACCCGTGTGGTGTCCGCCGAGAGCGAGAAGCCCAGCACGTCGCGGAAGTCCGTGAGCCCGTTGTTGCCGCCGAAGCCCATCTCGTTGCGGAAGAAGGCGAGCAGGAGTGCATAGGTCATCGCCTGGGTGATGATCGAGAGGTAGACGCCCGTGACGCGGGAGCGGAAGGCGAACCAGCCGAAGATGAAGGCGAGCGCGCCCGGAACCAGGAACACCATGAGGGCGGCGAACCAGAACATGTCGAAGCCGTGCCAGAACCAGGGCAGCTCCTCGTAGCCGAGAAACACCATGAAGTCGGGCAGGATCGGGTTGGCGTAAACGCCGCGGTCGCCGATCTCGCGCATCAGGTGCATGCCCATGGCGTAGCCGCCGAGCCCGAAGAAGGCGGCATGGCCGAGCGAGAGGATGCCGCAATAGCCCCATACGAGGTCGAGGGCGACCGCAAGCAGCGCGTAGCAGAGGTATTTGCCGAGCAGTGCCACGATATGGCTCGGCACGTAGCCAAGACCGCCGGGCTGCACCATCAGGTTGCCGATGGGCACGAGCACGATCGCCGCGAAGAGGACGGCGAGAAAGATGCCGATGCGCGGAGAGATGAGGGGTTCTTGCATGTCTCAGCCCTCCACGGCGCGGCCACGCTGCGGGAAGAGCCCGCGGGGTCGCTTCTGGATGAACAGGATGATGAAGACGAGGATCAGGATCTTGCCCAGGACCGCGCCGGCGTAGGGTTCGAGGAACTTGTTGGCGATCCCGAGCGAGAAGGCCGCGGCAAAGGTGCCCCAGAGGTTGCCCGCGCCGCCGAACACCACGACGAGGAAGCTGTCGATGATGTAGGTCTGGCCGAGATTGGGCGAGACGTTGTCGATCTGGGAAAGCGCCACGCCGGCGAGCCCGGCGATGCCCGCGCCGAGCCCGAAGGTCAGCGCGTCCACCCGGCCCGTGGGGATGCCCATCTCCGAGGCCATGGCGCGGTTCTGCGTCACCGCGCGCATCTGGAGGCCAAGTGCCGTGCGGCGCAGGAGCGTGAGCAGGGCCACGAAGACCACGATGGCGAAGATGATGATGTAGAAACGGTTCCAGGTTACGGTCATCTCGCCGAACTGGAAGGCGCCCGACATCCAGGAGGGGTTGCCGACCTCCTGGTTGGTGGGGCCGAAGATCGTGCGGACCGACTGCTGGAGGATCAGGCTCACACCCCAGGTGGCAAGCAGCGTCTCCAGTGGGCGGCCATAGAGGTGGCGCACGATGCCGCGCTCGATGCCCACGCCCACGGCACCGGCCACGAGGAAGGCTGCGGGTGTGGCGATCAGGAGCGAGTAATCGAAGAGCCAGGGGGCGGAGGTTCGGATCACCTCCTGCACCATGAAGGTGGTGTAGGCGCCGAGCATGATCAGCTCGCCATGGGCCATGTTGATGACCCCCATCACTCCAAAGGTGATGGCGAGCCCGACGGCGGCAAGCAGCAGCACCGAGCCGAGCGAGAGGCCGAACCAGATGTTCTGGGCCTGCGCCCACATGGCGCGCTTGCGTTCGATGCCGGCGATGGCCTCTTCCGCGGCTTCGGCAATCGCGGGATCGTCGGAGTTGCGATAGGCACCCAGCGCCGCGAGGGCCGCATTCCCGCCCTTGGAGGCCACCATGTCGATCGCCTCGACCTTGATGTCCGTGGGGGCGTCGGTTTCAAGCAGCGTGCGGGCGCGGGCCTGTTCCAGCGCGCGGCGGATCTCGCTGTCCTCCTCGACCTCGAGCGCGGTCTCAAGTGCCTCGATCTGATCCGGGTCGGGGGCATCAAAAGCGGCATTGGCCGCGCTCAGCCGTCGTGCGGGGTTCGGGTTGGTGAGGTTGAGCGTGCCGATGGCCGCGGCGATCACCCGCCGAAGCGAGTTGTTGATGCGAATGGCATCCGTTGTGCGCCGTTCGACAGGGCCGAGATCCGCGCCGGTAAGCGGATCGGTTCCCACCTGGTTGGAGCGCGAACCCGTGACGATAAGAATCGCGCCGTCGCTCTCGCGCACATGCAGGTCGCGGTCGCCCAGGGCACGCAAAACGGCAAGCGCGCGCTCATCGCCTGTAACGGCAATCGCGCGGATCACCTCCGCGCGGTCGTCGTAATCCCCTTCGGGAAGCTGCGGCAGCAGGTCCTCCAGCGTTTGGGAAAAAGCTGGCGTGGTGACGCTGACCACCAACCAGACAAATAGAGTTACTAGAAAACGCATGTGCCCCCGCAGGATAATCAGAAGCCGCGCGGACGTCCCTGCCCGCGCGGAAGAGCCAATGGCTTACTCGGCGGAACCGCCGCAGGTCTCGGTTTCGGTATTGAAGTTGCCGCAGTCGAGCTCGACCCAATCGGCGACGAGGGTCGCGCTTTCGGGCAGGAAGTCGGACCAAGCATCGCCCGGAATGAGATCGTCGGTTTCTTCCACGACCTCGAACTGGCCGTCATCGAGGATCTCACCGATCAGCACCGGCTTGGTGATGTGATGGTTGGGAAGCATGACCGACATGCCGCCCGTGAGGTTCGGCGCTTCGGTGCCCGGCAGGGTGTCGATGACCGTGTCGGGGTCGGTGGTGCCAGCTTCCTCGACCGCCTTCACCCACATGTTGAAGCCGATGTAGTGGGCTTCCATTGGGTCGTTGGTGACCTCGTTCTCGTCACCGGTGAACTCGAGCCACTTCTCGACGAACGCGTCGTTCTCTTCCGTATCGACCGACATGAAGTAATTCCACGCGGCCAGGTGGCCTTCGAGCGGCGCGGTGTCGAGACCGGCAAGCTCTTCCTCACCCACGGAGAAGGCAACGACCGGAATGTCGGTCGCGGTGATGCCCTGGTTGCCGAGTTCCTTGTAGAACGGCACGTTGGCATCGCCGTTGATCGTGGAGACCACGGCGGTCTTCTTGCCCTGTGAGCCGAATTCCTTGATCTCGGAAACGATCGTCTGCCAGTCGGAATGACCGAACGGCGTGTAGTTGATCATGATGTCTTCTTCGGCGACGCCGGCATCCTTGAGGTACTGCTCGAGGATCAGGTTTGTCGTGCGCGGATAGACATAGTCGGTGCCTGCGAGCACCCAGCGCTCGACGCCTTCAACATCGGACAGGTAATCTACCGCTGGGATGGCCTGCTGGTTCGGGGCGGCGCCGGTGTAGAACACGTTGCGCTGGCTTTCCTGGCCCTCATACTGGACCGGGTAGAACAGGATCGAGTTCAGTTCCTCGAAAACCGGCAGAACCGACTTGCGGCTCACCGAGGTCCAGCAGCCGAACACCACATCGACGCCCTGGCCCGCGATCAGCTCACGCGACAGTTCGGCGAAACGCGGCCAGTCGGAGGCGGGGTCCACGACCACCGGCTCGAGCTGCTTGCCGAGGACACCGCCCTTGGCGTTCTGCTCCTCGATGAGCATCAGCATGACGTCTTTCAGCGTCGTCTCGGAAATGGCCATCGTGCCGGATAGCGAGTGCAGGATGCCGACCTTGATCGTGTCGTCCTGCGCATACGCCGGAGCAGAAGCGAGGCAGCCGGCCAGAGCCGTCGCTGCCCAAAGATTCTTGAGTTTGTATTGCATGGATTCGTCCCATCCCTCTTGTCTGCAAACCGGGTCGCGCAGGTGGGTCCGTGACGAACATTCCGGATCGCCGCCCCCTTCAGCGCAGTCGCGTGAAGCTGCAAAGCACCCCCTCGCGGGTCAAGGAAACAGGCGCACAAGCATTGTGCAGAAACTGACGGAAGGGCCGGTATGAACACAAATCGCACAGCATTGATCACAAATTAGACATCATGGATGTGGATAACGACGCGACCGGCGCATGAAATGTCGCTTCTCGCTGCCGGTTGCCGGCAAAATCGCTCCTCGCGCGGCGACCACGGCGCAGGTGACCCACCGGTGAATCCTTCTGCTCATATAGGTGCGAGAGCGTTTGCCACCGCGCACTGCTCGCCCTAACCTGAGCACAAAGACTGCCTCACGAAAGGGATCACGAGACCGATGAAGCAGATTGTCACGCTCACGCTCAACCCTTGCGTGGATGGATCATGCGAGACCGAAACCGTCCACCCGACCCACAAGATCCGTACTCATAACCAGCGGTATGATCCCGGCGGGGGCGGCATCAACGTCTCGCGCGTGGTTTCCGAACTCGGCGGCGGGACCACGGCCGTCTATCTCAGCGGCGGCGCCATCGGGCGGCTCCTCGACGACCTGCTGGCGGAGATGACCTTCGAGACGAAGGAAATCCCGATTTCAGCCATGACTCGCATGAGCCAGGCCGTGATCGAGACCGCGACGCATCTGGAGTATCGGTTCACGCCCGAAGGTCCGACCGTGACCCCGGATGAATGGACCCGGTGTCTTTCCGAGATCCGGGAAATGGACTTCGACTACCTCGTTGCGAGCGGTTCCTGCCCGAAGGGCCTTCCCGTCACCTGCTATTGCGAGGTTTCCGATCTGGCGCGCGAGCGGGGCGCGAAGTTCGTTCTCGATACGTCGGGCGAGATCTTCGAGGCCACCGTGGCCCATGGCGGCATTCACCTCGCAAAACCGTCGCTTGGCGAGTTGCGCAAGCTCCTCGGAAAGCCGCTTCACACCGCCGTCGAGATCGAAGCCGCCGCAATCGAACTGACGAACCAGGGAAACATCGAGCTTGCCGCCGTGACGATGGGCAGTGATGGCGCGATGTTGGCCGGGAATGGCGAGGCGATCTGGCTTCGCCCGCCGGAGGTGGAGGTGACGAGCGCGGTCGGCGCCGGGGACAGCTTTCTGGGTGGAATGCTCTATGCCCTCTCACAGGGCCAGTCGCCGAGCGATGCGTTCACGCTTGGAACGGCCGCCGGGACGGCCGCGGTCATCACGCCGGGCACGGAGCTTTGCCGGAAGGCGGATATCGAGCGGTTCCGGGACGAATTGACGCGCTCCCCGGACCGCAGCAAACCGTCGGGATACACGATTTCGGGGTGATCCGCCCGTGATCAGCCGCTTCGGGCGCCCGACTCCACGAGGTAGCCTTCCATCTCGATCGCGTTCCGGACGAGTTCGGGCTCGGCATCTGTCTTGATTGTCATGCGCCCGGTCGAAAGGTCGACCGCCACCTGCGCTGTCGGGTCGGATATCTGAACGGCCCGCGCAACGCGCTGCTTGCAGGCATCCGATCTCATTCCACTGACCTTGAACTCGAGCATTTCCAATCTCCCGAACAATATTCTTGCGCGGCGTTGCTCGCCGCTTGCCGCAGCCCCCAGAATGAGGCGGCTGAATACCTTATATCTAGGAATGCTCGCCCTCCGACGAAACCCCGGAGTCTGACAACCCTGGGGACTCCGCGTCGTATTTCTCGCTCAAGACGTTCTCGATCATCCGCTCGAGCGCATCGTAGTCGTCCATGGCGAAGGCGCCGAAGCCCTGCATCCAGAGGAAGGCCGCGGCCAACCCGTCCGGCTCCAACCGGCAGCTGCGCACCCGCCCGTCACGTCTCTGGCTCACCAGCCCGGCGCGGGCGAGGATCTGAAGGTGCTTCGAGACGGCTGCAAGCGACATGGGCAGCGGCTCGGCAATGGCGCTGACCATTTGCTCGCCGTCCAGAAGCTCCCGCAGGATCGCGCGGCGCGTCGGGTCGGCCAGCGCGGCGAAGATCAGATCCAGATCGGGCTCGGTGAGACTGTCCATCCCGAAAGCCTTTGCCATGGGTCGAGCAAGAGTCAACCGCTCGGTTGAGTATGGGGTCCAGCAAAATCAACCATTTGGTTGATCGTGTGAATCATGGTCGCGAAAGACTGCCGCAATGCGAAATGAATGTGCCGGGGAATCGCAGAATTATGTTTTATCTATATTTGTCAGACACATAATCGGATTCATACACGGTCGCGTTTTCTTGACAGACCTTTCACGATTGCATTAAGACCACCTCGAAACGTCAGAACTGGGGCTTGGGGGCACCAAACGGATTTCGGGGGCACGCGCGATGGAGAAGGACGACTTTTCCCGACGCATGCAGGCACTCGAAGACCGGATCAGCGCAGCCAAGGCATCCTCCGCACCGAAGCCGAAGAAAGGTGCGCAGGACAAGTTCACGCAGGGATCGCTCGCCTGGCGCATGGTGACCGAACTCGTCGCGGGAATGCTGCTGGGACTGGCAATCGGTTACGGGCTGGACAGCCTGTTCGGAACGCTCCCGGTGTTCCTCATGCTGTTCGCCATACTGGGCTTCGCGGCCGGGGTTCGGACGATGGTTCGAACGGCCGAGGAAGTCCGGAGAAAACGCGGCGAAGCGGCCCGGCTGGGTGGCGACGCACGCGACATGGAAAATCCTCCGGAACCGGGGGACGGGACCGACCCGCAAGGGCCGAAAGAGGGCTGAGAGAGGGCTGAGAGAGGACACATGGCAGGCGACGCAGGACACGGCGATAGCCCCTTTAACATCCACCCGATGGATCAGTTCATGGTCGAGCCGCTGTTCGGCGATGGTGCCGTTCACTGGTACACGCCGACCAATGCGACGCTCTGGATGTTGCTTTCGGTCGGCGCAATCACGCTGCTGATGGTGACCGCGACCCGGGGCCGCGCGCTGGTCCCTTCCCGCGGTCAGTCGACAGCGGAAGTGCTTTTCGGTTTCGTGCGCAAGATGGTCGAGGACGTGGCCGGCAAGGAAGGGGCTAAATACTTCCCCTATATCCTGACGCTCTTCCTCTTCATCCTCTTCGCCAACGTGCTCGCGCTCATCCCGACGAGCTTCGCGCCCACCTCGCATATCGCCGTGACGGCGGTTCTCGCGATCGCGGTCTTCGTGACGGTCACGGCGATCGGCTTCATGAAGCATGGCGCGCATTTCCTGAAGCTCTTCTGGGTTTCCTCCGCACCCACCCTGGCGCTGCGGATCGTCCTCGCGGTGATCGAGGTCATTTCCTACTTCGTGCGCCCGGTCAGCCACTCCATCCGTCTTGGCGGCAACATGATGGCTGGTCACGCGGTTCTGAAAGTGTTCGCGGGCTTTGCAGGCGCGCTCGGCGTGGGGGCGATCCTGCCCTTCGCTGCGATCGCGGCAATCTACGGTCTCGAACTTCTGGTGGCCTTCATCCAGGCCTACGTGTTCGCGATCCTCACCTGCGTCTATCTCAACGATGCGCTGCATCCGGGCCACTGAGGTCCGGACCAGCCGCGTTACTCAAGTTTTCGCCATTCCAATCCAAAGGAGCTACAAGATGGAAGGCAATATCGCTGAAATGGGTCAGTTCATCGGCGCGGGCCTCGCTTGCACGGGCATGGGCGGCGCCGGCATCGGTATCGGCCACGTGGCTGGCAACTTCCTCGCCGGTGCACTCCGCAACCCGTCGGCCGCTGGCGAACAGACCGCGACGCTCTTCATCGGCATCGCATTCGCTGAAGCGCTCGGCATCTTCTCGTTCCTCGTTGCGCTCCTCCTGATGTTCGCCGTCTAAGGCGGACCCGGGTTTTCTGACCCGTGCGGGCTTGCCCGCATGGGCTCACGGATGGAGTGATACATGGCGAATGAGACCGAAGCTGCGGCTGGGGGCCATGGCGCTGAAAGCCTTGGAGCCGAAGTGCTTCACCAGGCTGAAGTTGGCATGCCTCAGCTCAATCCGGAATACTTCCCCAACCTGATCTTCTGGCTGATCGTCTCGATCGTCCTGCTCTACATGATCCTGAGCAAGGTTGCGATCCCGCGGATCACCAGCGTTCTTGCCGAGCGCAGCGATGCGATCTCGGGCGATCTAGAAACCGCACAGCTCTACAAGCGCCGCGCGGAAGAAGCCGAAGCCGCCTACAATGCGGCCCTGGCCAAGGCCCGCGACGATGCCCAGAAGATCGCGGCCGAGAAGAAGGCCGAGGTCGGCAAGGAAGTCGACGCGCTCATGGCGAAGGCCGATGCGGAGATCGCGGCTCGCGCTGCGGAATCCGAGAAGCGCATTGCGGAGATCCGTGATCAGGCGGCGGTGAGTGTCGAGGAAGTCGCACGCCAGACGGCAGCCGAAATCGTGGCCGCCATCGGTCCGGTTGCAGCGGACGCTTCGGCGATCGATGCAGCGGTTTCGAACCGGCTGAAGGGGTAAGGCGATGGATTTTCTGAACAACACGGATATCGTCGTCACCATCGGTTTCCTGATCTTCGTCGGCGTGGTGATCTATGCTGGTGCTCCGAAGCTGATCGGCTCCAAGCTCGATGCACGTGCAACGACGATCAAGGCCGAACTCGATGAAGCCCGCGCGCTTCGCGAGGAAGCTCAGACTCTCCTGGCAAGTTACGAGCGCCGCCAGCGCGAAGTGACCGTTCAGGCGGAAGAGATCGTCACTGCCGCGCGGAAGGAAGCCGAACAGGCCGCCGCAAAGGCCAAGGAAGACCTTCAGGCATCTGTCGAGCGCCGTCTCGCAACCGCGACCGAGCAGATTGAGGCCGCCGAACAGGCAGCCCTGAAGCAGGTCAAGGATCGGGCCGTCGCCGTAGCCGTGGCAGCCGCCGCGGATGTGATCAGCGGGTCCATGAAGGCCGCCGATATCAAGAAGACGATCGATGCCTCGATTTCCGAGGTTGGTGCGAAGCTGCACTGATATCGACCAACGAACTGAACATCGAATGGACCCGTCCCTTGTGGCGGGTCTTTTCTTTTGTGGAGCGGTATCCGCCCGGCCGTCGATGCTGTGGGAGTTCAAGTTCGCCCTCGCAGGCCAGTTCGGAGGCCAAGGCGGTATTGGTGCGAGCCCCCTATATGACTGCAATCGGGCAGGCCGCTGGCGTTTTCGCGGCGCGGCCGGCGGCGAACCGGAGAGCCGCGCGAAACCGCCTGTTCGACACGGTTCATGGTGACGCCATAGCCTGAACCGGTGGTATGCCACGGCATAGACGACGCGTCCCGGCGGGCCGTTGCAGGCACCGCGCCGACGGCTAGGTCTGTGCTATTGCCTTCCAGCACCAATGATGAGGCGCAACACATGGCCCCGGGGAGGAGTATGGCCCGGCGCAGATCGGGCCCCTCCCCTACCGCCCTTCCAGACGCCAGGCCATGACAAGCAGGGAGGACGCGATCAGGAGCATGAGCCAGCCCGGGGCAATCGCGACCTGGGTTACGTCGCGAAGCTGGTAGGCCTCCCGGTCCACCAGTCCGAGCCAGCCCCGCCCTTCGGCGATGCGGTTCTCGCGCACCAGGCGCAGATCCACTTCGCCGTCTTCCGCCCGGAGAATGCCGCCGCCGGTCGCATTCGCAAGCGGTTGCAGCTCCGCCCCCGTGGAAACCGGATTGGCGAACTCCTTGGGCTGGGACGGCCCGATCACGGCAACGGCCGCGCGCTCCCCGTTTTCGAGTTGCCAGACACCATTTTCACCGGCTTCGATCCGGGCTTCCCACAGCCCCGGGGATACCTCGGTGAGTTCGACCTCCTGGGCCTCCCCGCCCGGGCTGGTGGCCGTTACGGGCGGCACCTCGGGTTCTATCGTGCGCCGCGTGATGACGAGATCGCCCTCGTCGCCCCGGCCGCGGAGCACTTCCTCCTCCAGTTCGGGTTCCTTCATGAGCCAGTGTGCCAGCCGGCGCAACAGTTCCATCTGCGGCCCACCGCCCTCGAAGCCCCGGCTCCAGAGCCAGGCATGGTCGGAGGCCAGCACCGCGATGCGGCCCTCCCCCTGTCGGTCGAGGACCAGAAGCGGCGCCTCTTCGGGGCCGGTCATCACCACCTGGCCCTGTTGGGCGGTGGTCTCGATCAGGCGGAACCAGCGTCCCCAGCCGGGTGTTCCATCCGCCTCCGGGTCCCGCGGCCCGTGGGCTTCGAGACCGGCGGTGACCGGGTGGCGCGAGCCGAGCTCGGAGATCATCGGGTGGTACCCGCGCTCGATCACCTGCGCCGTCGGTTCCACAGGGAGAACCTCGCGCAGGGGCGAGCGCGAGAGGCTTTCGGCACCGGCGAAATCCGTGCCCGTCGCAAGCAGGAGCGCGCCGCCGTCCCGGACATAGCGGGCGATGTTGGCGAAATAGCCCGCTGGCAGGATGCCGCGCCGCCGGTATCGGTCGAAAATGATGAGATCGAACTCGTCCACCTTCTCCATGAAGAGTTCCTGGGTCGGGAAGGCGATCAGGGACAGTTCGAAGACCGGGACGAAGTCCTGTTTCTCCGGCGGGCGGAGAATGGTGAAATGCACGAGGTCGACCGAGCTGTCGGACTTGAGCAGGTTCCGCCAGGTGCGCTCGCCGGGATAGGGCTCGCCGGAAATCAGCAGCACCCGCAGTCGGTCGCGCACGCCGTTGATCGACACGACCGCCTCGTTGTTGCGCGCCGTGAGTTCGCCCTCGGCCTCGGGCGTCGAGATCTGCAACACGTTGATGCCGCCGCGGGTCAGCGTGACCGGAAGCGAGACGGTTTGCCCGATCGGAACGTCGAAGCGCAGCGGCGGCTCCCCATCGAGCGAGATGAGCAGAGGCGCGCTGGCCCCCTGCGGTGGGGCCGCGCCGAGATCCTCGACCCGAAGCGAGAGGCTGACCGGCTCATCGACGATCGAGAAGGCCGGCGCGGTCTCCATGACGATCCGCCTGTCCCAATCTTGGGCGCTTCCGGTGAGCAGGACATGGACCGGGGCGGGAAACCCGTCGATGGCATCCGCGTCGTGCACGCGCCCATCCGTGACGAGGATTGCGCCCGCGATGCGTTCCTGGGGCAGTTCCGCGGCCATCTCGCTCAGCGCGGCGATCAGCCGGGTGCCGTCATCACCCCCATCCGCGACGCGGGTTTCGCGCACCTCGAGGTTCTCGCCCAGGGCTCCGAGCTCGGCTTCGAGATTCGCCTCCATCTGCGCAAGCTGGTCGGGGCGCTGCTGGATCCTGTTGCTGGCGCTGGCATCATAGACCACCAGAGCGATGTTGGAGACAGGAGCACGATCCTCCTCGCGGATCGAGGGACCGAGGAGCGCGAAGAGGATGACGGCGGCCGCCAGTGCGCGCAGCCACCAGCCCGCCAGACCGCGCCAGACGGCGAGCGCGATGAAGACGGCGACGATCACGCCAAGCGTGATGAGGACCGGGCCGGGCAACAGCGGATCGAAGACGAAACTGCGCATTGCTATTGTCCCAGCCTGTCGAGAAGGGCCGGCACATGCACCTGGTCCGACTTGTAGTTTCCGGTCATCACGTGCATCACGAGGTTCACTCCGAACCGAAAGGCCATCTCCCGCTGGCGCTCGCCACTGAGCCCGCGCCCGACGGGATACATCGGCGCGCCGTTGTCCTGGATCGCCCAGGCCGATGCCCAGTCGTTTCCGCCGATCACCACCGGGGTCACGCCATCATTTAGGTTGCGGAAGGGAAGCCCCTCGACTGCCTGTGTTTCGGGGGCGGCCTCGACCCAGACCGGAGCGCTGTGGAACCGGCCCGGAAAATCCTGCAGCAGGTAGAAAGTCCGGGTCAGCACATGGTCGCTCGGCACCTCCATCAGCGGGGGCACGTCGAGCTTGAGCGCGATGCGCTGCAGGGCCCGGTTGTTCGGCGTCGCCCCGCTGAAATTCGGGGCCAGGTCGCTGTCGAGCGTGTCGAAGAGGATCATGCCGCCGTGGCGGAGATATTCGTTGAGCCTGCCGTAGGCTTCGTCCGAAGGCGGGGTCTGCGCCTCCGTCACCGGCCAGTAGAGCAGCGGCAGTAGCGAGAGGTCATCGGTTTCCAGGTCCACGCCCACGGGATCGGCGGGCACCACGGCCGTCCGGTCGAAGAGCTCCTGACCGAGGCCCTTGAGCCCAGCCTCGCTCGTGCGGTCGATGCGCGCATTGCCCGTGATCACGTAGGCCAGCACCGTCTCGTTCGCGGCATAGAGGGCCGCAGCCTCGTCGGTGGTCTCCTGTGCGGCCACCGGAGCGGGCATCATCGCCGCCACACCGGACAGCACGATCACCCCAAGCACCCCCGCGACATGGGAGGGATGCCGCCCGAGGTGCGACAGCCGCCCGGAGATCCAGAGGGTAACGAGCAGGTCGATGGTGAGAAGCATGAGGGCAAGTCCGAGAAGCCAGGGGCCAAAGAACACTTCCTGTTCGCGCTCCATTCCTTCGACAGTGACGGATTGGGGCATCGGCGACATGGGGGACAGGCGCACATCGGGGCCCATCACGTTCAGCGTGGTGCGCCGCGTGCCGCTGGAATAGAAGCCCGGCGGCACGTCGCGCGACGGCTCGCCCTGCGCCAGCCGTTCGCCCGGCACCCCGGCGAGCAGGTCCGGCGTCTGGAGGTCCCCGAAGCCATCAAGCACCCTGACGGGCGTCCAGACGGATCCCGCCAGATCCTCGGACCCGGTTTCCCCGACACCGCCCGCGCTCTGTGCGAGCCGTTCCAGCATCTGGACGAAAAGCCCCGAGAGCGGCAGGTTCGACCAGTCCGCGCTGGCCGTCACGTGGAAGAGGACCACCTGGCCATCCCCGAGAGGAGCGGAGGTGACAAGCGGGGTGCCATCCTCGAGGCTTGCGATCACGCGCTGCGGCAGGTCCGGGTCCGGCTGGGCCATGACCTGGGCCGAGATCTCGACATCCGCAGGCAGGGCGAGCCCGGCAAACGGGCTGTCGTCGGCGAAGGGCCTGAGCCGGCGCGGCGCGCCCCAGGACATCGCACCACCCAAAGAACGACCGCCGGCGCGAAGCCGCACGGGCAGGAGCGGATCGGCCTCGAGCTGGCCCGCGCCGGAACGCGCGAGACGGGGTCCGGCAAAGCGGACGAGCATTCCGCCGTCCTCGACCCAGGCGATCAGATCCGCACGCTCGGTTTCGGCCAGGCTGCCGACATCCGCCAGGATCAGAAGATCAGGTGTGCTCTGCAGCATCTGCGGAAGCGGCGCCTCGATGGTCTCTGCAAAGGGTTCGAGCGCCTTGCGCAGGTAATTGAGCGGGTCGATGAGGTCTTGCGCCTCGCTTCCGGCCTGCCCGGACATGAGGCCCACCTCGCGGCGGCGAACGGAATCGCCCGCGAGCACGACACCGGCAGCGGACCGCCCTGCATCCAGTTGAATGCGCTCCACCCGGTTGCGCAGCTCCGACTGCATCTCGATCTCGACATCGGCCTGCCCCTCTCCGGCGGCGAACAGCCCCTCGCCCTTGCCCAGAAGCCGCTCGACACCGTTGGGATCGGGGCCGAAGGCCGAGACGGAAACCGGCTCCTCGGCCTCGCTAACGATCCGCAGCGCACCGACATGGAGGGTTCCCTGCTCGAGCCAGGGCGGCGAAAGCGCCCGAACCCGGCCCTCGGGCACCACAACAGTTACCGGGCCATGATCCAGGAGGGCCTCCGCGACCGCGCGTTCCCCCTCCTGACCGACCCCGTCGGTGAGCCAAACCGTTTCGAAATCCTCGTCCAGCGCATTGATCCAGGCGGGCCAGTCCGTAAGGTCGGGAGACCAGGCGCGCGGAGCGAGACCAGGCAGCCGGTCCGCTCCCTGGGCCGCGGCCCGAAGCGGCAAAGCACCCTGGGGCGGGCCATCGGCCAGCAGGAGAACCGCCACCGGGCGGGCATCCCTCTCGGCCTCGGTCAGAAGGCCTGCTGCCCGGCCGATCCGATCGGACCAGTCCGGTGCATCGCCCCATCCGCCATCGAGGAGCACCAGGAGCGGCCCCTCACCTCTTTCGCCGCGCGGATTGAGCACCGGTTCGGCGAAGGCGATGATGACTGCGGCAATCGCGAGCATCCGGAGCGCAAGCAGCCACCAGGGGGTGCGGGCGGGCGTGCGCTCCGTCTCGTCCAGTTCGAGCAGGAGGCGAACACCCGGGAACACGCGCCGGAGGGCCGAGGGCGGCACTGCGCGGAGCAGGAACCAGAGCGCGGGCAGCAGCAGAATCGCGGCCAGCAGCCAGGGGGACAGAAACGCGAGGGAACCAATACTCATATTGGAGATGAATCCTTGCGCAAAAATTCGCAGAAGTCGAGCATCAAGCCCGATCTCCGATTGCCATATAGAGCCAGAGCAGGGCCTTTCTTGGGCTTTCGCTTGTCCTGTGATGCAAAACGCGCCATCCGAGATGATGCGCGATCTCGTCGAGCCTTGCCCGGTGGCTCTTCAGTTTCGCCTTGTAGGCCTCCCGCAGGCTGCGGGCCCGCTGCGCCTCGAACTCGGTGTCGCCACCCATGCTTTCGAAGATCACCCTGCCGTCGAAGGGAAAGACCTCCTCGCTTTCGTCGAGCACCTGAACGAAACAGCCCTTCACGCCCTGGTCCGCAGCATGGGAGAGAACCGGCGTGAGCGTGTTGAGGTCCCCGAGAAAGTCGGAGAAGAACGCGGCCCGCCCGCCGCGCGGCATGGTGTCCTGCGGCGGGTCGCCATAGTCGCCCCGATCTTCGCGCGGCTCTCCGCCAAGTTCCATCGCCATGCGATTGAGCTGCGCCCGGCCCGTGCGTGGCAGGGCAGCGTTCGTCCCCATGAGCGAGACCCGCTCGCCGCCTTTCATCAGCAGGACCGAGACCGCCAGCGCGAGGAGCGAGGCACGTTCACGCTTGGAACGTTCGCTGCCTTCGGCGCGGTAATCCATGGACAGCGCATCATCGACCCAGATGCTGACGGTCTGGGAGCTCTCCCACTCCATTTCGCGGATATACTGAAGATCCGACCGCCCCGAGCGACGCCAGTCCACCATGGAGCGCGCGTCGCCCGGCACGGCCTGCCGGTATTGCCAGAAGCTTTCGCCATGGCCGGCCCGCCTGCGCCCGTGTGCCCCCTGCGCGACCGTACCGGCGAGGATTTCGGCCTCGGCCAGCAGGGGCGGCAGCGCGCCGCCGATCTTCTCGGCATCGCGCCTGAGCCCGACCGGACCCTGGGGCTTGTTGCGCCCCCGCAGACGGGGCGATGTGCTCACGCAGCCGCCTCCACCTGCATGATATCGGTGACGAGCCGGGCGATCATGCCGTCGAGCGTCTGCCCCTCCGCGCGGGCGGCAAATCCGAGGGCCATCCGGTGGATCAGGACCGGGCGCGCGAGGGCCGCGACATCATCAAGATCCGGCACGAGGCGGCCCTGGATCAGGGCGCGGGCCCGGATCGCGAGCATCAGGGCCTGGGCCGCGCGCGGTCCCGGCCCCCAGCTGACCGCCTGGGTCACTGCCGGATGGGCATCGGGTTCGCCCGGACGGGCAGCGCGCACGAGGTCGAGGATCTTCTCGACCACGCTTTCACCGACCGGCAGACGGCGGACAAGCTGTTGCGCCGCAATCAGGCTGTCGGGGTCGAAGATCGGCTCGACCTGAACATCGGTCGCGCCGGTGGTGGAAAGGATGATTTCGCGCTCGTCGTCGCGTTCGGGATATTCCACGTCGATCTGCAGGAGGAACCGGTCGAGCTGGGCCTCGGGTAGCGGATACGTGCCTTCCTGTTCGATCGGGTTCTGAGTCGCGAGAACATGGAAGGGCGCCGGGAGGGTGCGTCGCTGGCCGGCCACGGAGACCTCGTGTTCCTGCATGGCCTGAAGGAGCGCGGACTGGGTGCGCGGGCTGGCGCGGTTGATCTCGTCGCCCATAAGCAGCTGGCAGAAGATCGGCCCATCGATGAACCGGAACGCGCGAGTCCCGTCCGCGCCGGTTTCAAGCACCTCCGCGCCGAGGATGTCGGCGGGCATCAGGTCGGGGGTGAACTGGATGCGGTGCGCCGAGAGGCCGAGCACCGTGCCCAGCGTCTCGACCAGCCGGGTCTTGGCCAGCCCCGGCGCGCCGACGAGCAGCCCGTGGCCTCCGCAGAGGATGGCGATGAGCGTCTGTTCGACGACGGCCTGCTGGCCGACGATCCGCCGCGCGATCATCTCCCGCGCCTGCATCAGTCGCGCGCCCGTCGCCTCGATCTCGTGCATCAGATCGTCCGTGTCCGCCATGCCCGACTTCCTTTCGTCGCCGCAGGCCTTGACGGGCCCGGCAGCTCTTACACACTGTTTCCGATCAATCGGAGCATACCCCGGAGAGGCGTGACCACAATGCACAAAGGCGATCACGAAACGGATACCAACGTCGGAGTTGGTACAGTTTCAACAGCCGACAGTATCGCGACGCATATTCAGAAGGCCGCGAAAGGGCGGGGCCCCGCGCCCGTTCACCTCTGGAATCCGCCGTTCTGCGGCGATCTCGACATGCGGATCGCCCGCGACGGGACGTGGTTCTATCTCGGGACGCCCATCGGCCGGATGCCGCTGGTGAAGCTTTTTTCCTCGGTCCTGAAGAAGGAAGACGGCAAGTATTTCCTGGTGACACCGGTGGAGAAGGTCGGAATCCGGGTCGAGGATGCCCCATTTGTGGCGGTGGATTTCCAGGTGCACGGCGAGGGACGCGATCAGGAGATCACCTTCCTTACCAATGTAGACGAGGAGGCCGTGGCGGGCCGCGACCATCCGATCCGGGTAGTACGCGACGCGGAAACCGGCGAGCCTTCACCCTACGTGATGATTCGCTCCGGGCTCGAAGCGCTGATCGACCGCAAGAGCTTCTACCGCCTGGTGGAGATCTGCTGCGAGGAAGAGATCGACGGCACCTCGCAGTTCGGGCTGTGGTCGGGGGGCGTCTTCTGGCCGTTCATCCCGGCGAAGGAACTGGCCTGAGCGGTTCGGTCGCGCTAGCAGATTGCGGAAACGATCTGTCCCGGCAAGCGGGCGGGTCGGCGGGGGTGTGCGCAGTTGCCTCCCTGCTTAAGCGACTGGGAGGATGATATGAAGGTCAACGGCACACCAACCCGCACGATCTGGGTCGAGGAGGCGGCGTCTGCTGACCGGCCCGGTCGCGTCGGCATCATCGACCAGACCCGGTTGCCGCACGCATTCGAGACTGTCTCGCTGACCACGCCCGAGGCAGCCGCGCACGCAATATCGGACATGCTGGTGCGGGGCGCGCCACTGATCGGGGCGACGGCGGCATATGGCCTGGCTCTCGGCAT
Source organism: Amaricoccus macauensis (assembly GCF_049800915.1). Taxonomy (GTDB): domain Bacteria; phylum Pseudomonadota; class Alphaproteobacteria; order Rhodobacterales; family Rhodobacteraceae; genus Amaricoccus; species Amaricoccus macauensis_A. The sequence continues at coordinate 7,327 of NZ_JBNAFY010000002.1, read as the reverse complement.
CCATGAGAACGCCTCGGATGCGCGGCTTGCCGCTCTTTACGACAGGCTTCATGCGACCCGGCCCACTGCGATCAACCTCCGCTGGGCGCTGGACCAGATGATGGCGACGCTGCGCCCCCTGCCCGAGGCCGAGCGCGAGGCCGCGGCCTGGGTCCGCGCGGCCGAGATCTGTGACGAGGATGCCGAGATCAACCGGATGATCGGGATGCATGGGCTGGACCTGATCCGCGAGATCGCGGCGCGCAGGCCGGGACCGGTCAATATCCTCACCCATTGCAACGCCGGCTGGCTCGCCACCGTGGACTGGGGCACGGCGACCTCGCCGATCTACCAGGCCCATGACGCGGGGATCGCGGTGCATGTCTGGGTGGACGAGACACGGCCGCGTAACCAGGGCGCGGCTCTGACATCCTGGGAGCTGGCCAATCACGGCGTGCCGCATCACCTCATCACGGACAATACCGGCGGGCACCTGATGCAGCAGGGCCTGGTCGATCTTGTCATCACCGGCACGGACCGCACCACGGCCAATGGCGATGTCTGCAACAAGATCGGCACCTATCTCAAGGCGCTCGCGGCGCAGGACAACAACGTGCCGTTTTACGTCGCGCTCCCCTCCCCCACGATCGATTTCCGGCTTGAGAGTGGCGCGGAGATCCCGATCGAGGAGCGCTCGAGCGACGAGGTAAGCTGGGTGCACGGCAAGGACCCGGAGGGGCGGGTGACGAAGGTGCGCATCAGCCCCGAGGCGACGCCGGCCGCGAACTACGCCTTTGATGTCACGCCCGCACGGCTGGTGTCGGGGCTCATTACCGAGAAGGGGATCGTGCCGGCCGAACATGGCGCGATTGCAGCGCTTTTCCCCGAGCGCGCGGCGGCGGCGGCCTGAACCGGATGCGCGGCAAGACCATGCCGGACCCGAGACAGGCGATCATCGACACATGCCTGAGGATGAACGCCGAAGGGCTCAACCAGGGCACCTCGGGCAATGTCTCGAGCCGCGCCGAGGGTGGCATGCTGATCACGCCCTCGGGCATTCCCTATGAGCGGCTCTCGCCCGAGGAGATCGTTTTCGTCCGCAATGACGGAACCTGGGAAGGCGGGATCAAGCCCTCCTCGGAATGGCGGATGCATCTCGACATCTATGGCACGCGTGAAGAGGCGGGTGCAGTGGTGCATGTCCACTCGACCTATGCGACCGGGCTTTCCTGCCTTCGGCGCGGGATTCCGGCCTTTCATTACATGGTCGCAGTTGCCGGTGGCCCAGATATTCGTTGCGCCGACTATGCGACGTTCGGCACCGCGGAACTGAGCGAAGCGATGGTCGCGGCACTCGACGGGCGGATAGCCTGCCTGCTGGCGAACCATGGGCAGATCGCTTTTGGGCCGTCGCTCGAGAAGGCGCTCTGGCTCGCGGGGGAGGTTGAAACGCTGGCCCGACAGCTCTCGGTGGCGGAGGGATTCGGCCCACCGGTGATCCTGCCGGACGCGGAGATGGACAGGGTGCTGGCGCTTTTCGCGGACTACGGGAAGCAACCGGAACGGGGCTGAAACGGGCTTCGGAGGGCATGCAGCTTTCATGCATATTTCATGCATATTCCATGCAGACGATTTTCCGGGTTTGGGCTCATCGGGGATGCGGCAGGAAGCGGGCTTTCGCCGCCGTTTTCGGGGCCGGGCCGGCGGCGGACCAGGGGGTGGCGCCGCGACGATTGTTCGGCGCAGTTTATGGCGACGCCACTGCCTAGCTCTACACGTCGCGCCTGCATCGACGATGCGCCAGCCCGTCCGGGCGGGCCGTCGCAGGCACGGCGCCTTCGGCTTGTTCCGTGCCATTGGCTCACAGCACCGATGGCGGAATGGGCCGCTTCCCCGCATCGGCCAATACCCAATACGGGCTTGACCGGGGAGGCGGTTTCGGGTCGTGGTTGACGATCCCGCTTTGCGGAGCGAGCGCGCCTGTCGGAGAGCCGATCATGAACATGCCCCAGCCCAATGACCTTCACTCCTTCTGGATGCCCTTTACGGCGAACCGGCAATTCAAGAAGGCGCCGCGCATGTTCGTGGCGGCCGAAGGCATGCATTACACAACCGCCGATGGCCGCGAGGTTCTGGACGGAACCGCGGGGCTCTGGTGCTGCAACGCCGGTCACAAGCGACCGAGGATCGTCGAGGCGATCCAGGCCCAGGTGGCCGAACTCGACTATGCCCCGGCCTTCCAGATGGGCCATCCGAAGGCGTTCGAACTGGCCAACCGGCTGATCGGGATCGCGCCCGAGGGGATGCGCCACGTGTTCTATACCAACTCGGGCTCGGAATCGGTGGAGACGGCGCTCAAGATCGCGCTCGCCTACCAGCGCGCCATCGGACAGGGTTCGCGGACCCGGCTGATCGGGCGCGAGCGCGGCTACCACGGCGTCAATTTCGGCGGCATTTCCGTGGGCGGGATCGTCAACAACCGCCGCTTCTTCGGCAGCCTGCTCGCGGGCGTCGATCACCTGCCCCACACGCATCTGCCCGAGAAGAATGCCTGGTCGCGCGGCCAGCCGGAACATGGCGCGGAACTGGCCGACGAACTCGAGCGGATCGTGACCCTGCATGGTGCCGAGACGATCGCGGCCGTGATCGTGGAGCCGATGGCGGGCTCCACCGGCGTGCTGCTGCCGCCCAAAGGCTATCTCGAGCGGCTGCGCGAGATCACACGCAAGCACGGCATTCTCCTAATCTTCGATGAGGTCATCACCGGGTTCGGGCGGCTGGGCGCGGCCTTCGGATCGGAGTATTTCGGCGTGCAGCCCGACATGATCACCTGCGCGAAGGGCCTTACCAACGGCGTGATCCCCATGGGCGCGGTGCTGTGCACGGGCGAGATCCACGATGCCTTCATGACCGGCCCCGAAGAGGCGATCGAACTTTTCCACGGCTACACCTATTCCGGCAATCCGCTCGCCGCGGCCGCGGGGCTCGCGACCCTCGACACCTACCGCGAGGAGGATCTCTTCGCACGCGCAGACGGCCTTGCGGACTACTGGGCGGACATGCTGCACGGGCTGAAGGGCGCGCGCCATGTGATCGACATTCGCAATCTTGGCCTGATCGGGGCGGTCGAACTGGAGCCGATCCCCGGCGCGCCGACGAAACGGGCGTTCGAGGCCTTCCTCAAGGCCTACGAGGCGGGCGTGCTGATCCGGACCACGGGCGACATCATTGCGCTTTCACCGCCTCTGATCATCGAGAAGGCGCATATTGATCGCATTGGAGAAACATTGGCGGATGTCCTGAACACAATCGGGTGATAGCCCCCCATGCCCCCGCTTGATTGCCCTCTCCGGGATCTAGATCTTGCCGATGAGGGCATGAAGGAGTTGAAATGATTCTGCGACACGCATTTGCCGCGGCGGTGGCCATCGCCTTTGCCGCCCCGGCATTCGCGTCAGACCCAATCGTGGGCCTCTGGCGCACCAACCAGTATGAGAACGGCGATTCCGGGCTGATCAACATCGAGCCTTGCGGATCGAAGATCTGTGGCACGCTGGTGGAGACCTTCAAACCGAGCGGCCAGTCCTTCGCGTCGAAGAATATCGGTCGTCAGATCATCACCGAGACCACGGCCTCGGGTGGCGGCACCTACGAGGGCAAGATCTACGCCCCGGGGGCCGATCAGACCTTCGTCTCGCGGCTCGAGCTTTCGGGCGACACGCTTTCGGTCTATGGCTGCAAGCTCGGGATCTGCCGCAGTGGCGGCACGTGGACGCGCGTGGAATGACGTGAATGACACGGCGCCCGAGGTGCAGCGGCGGTCAGAACCGCGCGACTGCACCGATGTAGAAGCGGGTTTCGTGATCGGGATCGGTGGTGTCCGTCGGGATGCCTTCGAGTTGTTGTGAGATCTCGGGCGTGATCGTGAGCCAGGGCCGCACGTCGATGCGCGCGCCGATCCCTGCGGACGCCAGGGTCTCGCCCTTGTCGCCATCGCGATCCGCACTGCGGTCATAGGCCCGGCCATAGTCGCCGTAGCCATAGATCTCGACGCGATCCACCGCCGTACCGAGATACTGGGGCGCCACGCTGTGTCGGACCTCGATCCGTGCGCCAAAGCCCGAATCCCCCGACGTGTTGCCCGGCGCGAACCCGCGCCCGATGGTGCTGTCGCCCAGGGAGAAGCGCTCGCTGCTGGGCAGGACGTCGGCCGCCATCTGCCCCATCACCTCACCGTAGACGGACCAGTCGCTCTGCCCGATCCGCTGGAGGCGGGAGAGCGTGAGGGCGCCGAGCAGGAAGTCCGGCACGCCCGCGGAGGGCCCTTCCGCACCGACGCTGGCGCCTGCGATATCAAGCCCCTTTCGCAGGTTCGCTTCCACGAGATTGACGCCGCCGTAGCGGTCGGCGAGATCCCATGTCAGCCGCGCATCGAAAATGATGAGGCGGTCTTCGGACGTGGTCTCGTCGCCCGAAAAGTCGGTCAGGCTTTCGCTTTCGCGCCAGACGAGCCCGGCCCGGCCGAAGAGGTTCTGGGAGCGGGTGCGGATGAAGGGCACGATCAGGCTGGCCCGCACTTCCGTTTCGTCCTGCAGGAGCGAAAGCTCTTCCGGGGAGCCGCTTTCCTGCAGGTCGGGGTCCGCGCGGGAGATGTCGCCGGCCAGTTCGAAGCGCCCGCCGTCGAACCAGGTGCCGGAGAGCTGCGGAACGGGAATGTCGATGGTTGCAGAGCCGAAGAGCAGCGAGCCATCGGCGGGCGCGGCGGCCACGAGAGTGTCGATCCGCTCGCTGAGGCCGAGGAGGTCGTAGCTCCGGCTCCCGCCCCCCAGCGTCCAGGCGCCGTAGAGCCGCGAGCCGCGGTTGTCCACGGTCGCGAACCAGGAAGTCGGTTCCGGGGTCACTGCGACGCCGAGATCCGCCGCCCCGAAGGTTTCGGGCGAGGGCTCGAGCACGGTCTCCACATCCGCGCCATAGGTGTCGCGCGCAAGGAGCACCGAGCGCTCGAGCGTTTCCAGGCGCAGCGGGCGGTCCTCCGGCACGGGCCGGAACAGCCGGTCGGTTGTCTCCTGCACCCGGGGCTTCTCGGCGGCGATCTCCACCCGGTCGACGAAGCCCTCGACCACGACGATCTCGACGATGCCATCGGCCACGGATTGTGCCGGGAGAACCGCCTGCGAGAGGATGTAGCCTTCCGCGCGGTAGGCCGCCCCGATCTCCTCGGCGACCGCCTCGAGCTCGGCCAGACCCACCGGCTCCCCGATCAGTTCCGCCCAGATCGGTTGCAGCTCCTCGGCGGAAAGCATTTCCGCGCCGGTGAGGCGGATGCCCTCGAGCACGAGCGGGCCGTCCGCGCCGGTGAGGCCGGGGATCACCGACTCGGGCAGGGACGGTTCCCGGGGAGGCGTGACCTCGCGCGAAGGGTCGGTCTGCAGGTCCGTGCCCCGTGGCAGGAGATCGGCTGCCGATTGCGCCGCCGCCCCTTGGGGCAGCAAGGTCAGTCCTGCACAGCAGGCCGCAGTGAGTAGTCGGCTGAAAGTCATTCGCCCCGCCCGGTTGTCGCCCAATAGGATTCCGTTGTGTTCTCTCGCCCGCATCCCGTCTGGGAGGTGGGACCGCGATTGATGAAGCCCGCGCAATCGGCCTCCGCGGCCGTGCCGGCGGCGGCCACGAAGCCGTTCTGTGCCTCCGCCCCGCCCGCGGCCGGGACGAAGCCTTCGGCCTCGGCGACCAGACGGCCCGTGGCGGGCGTGAAGCCCTGGGTCGCCGCCGTCGCTGCGGCGGGTGCGGCGGGTGCGCCGCCCGCGGGGGTCAGCTGCACGAACTCGCCCAGGGAATAGGTCAGCTCGAACGGCGCCGCGATGGCTGGTGGCGCGTCGAACTCCGTGGTGCGGTAGGTCGCGTCGCCCGGCGTGAAGGGCGGCAGGCCGCGCTCGAACTCTTCCCGTGTGCCGGCGGTTGCGAGGAGCGCGTCGCCCTCGATGTTGCCGCCGGTTCCTCCGCCCCCGTTCGGGGTGCCCGGGACGATCGAGAGCGTGCCCGGCGTGAAGGTCAGGGTGTAGTTCGTGGAGCTCAGCCCGCCCGGCGTGATCGTGTAGGTTCCCGTGGGGCTCGTGAGGCTCGCGTTGGTCAGGAATACGAGGCTGCCGTCGAGGACGCTTTCATCCTGGTCGAGAACGAAGCCTTCCAGGGTTGCCGTGAACCCGGGGCTGGATGAGCCGACGGTTCGCGTGGTGTCGTCGGCGGTGACGGTCAGCTGCGCCGGGTCGATGGTGAGCGTGCCCGCCTCATAGGCGATCTCGTAATTGCCAGAGGTCAGACCGGTGGCGGCGACATCGTAGTCGCCCACGTCGCTGGCGATCCCGGCGGCGGTGGTGAAGCCGAGCGTGCCGTCGAGATCGCTCTCGTCCTGGCCGAGTACGAAGCCGCTGTAGCTGACGGTGAAGTCCGGGTTTGCCGCGCCATAGGTGCGGGTCGCGTCATCGGCCGTCACGGTCAGCTGGGCCGGATCGATGGTCAGCGTGCCGGCTTCATAGGCGATCTCGTAATTGCCCGAGGTGAGGCCGGTGGCGGCGACATCGTAATTCCCGACATCGCTGGTCAGACCGGCGGCGGTGGTGAAGCCCAGCGTGCCGTCGAGATCAGACGCGTCCTGGCCGAGCACGAAGCCCGAATAGCTCGCGGTGAAGTCCGGGTTCGCGGCACCATAGGTGCGGGTGGCGTCGTCGGCCGTCACGGTCAGCTGCGCCGGGTCGATGGTCAGCGTGCCGGCCTCATAGGCGATCTCGTAGTTGCCGGAAGTGAGGCCGGTGGCCGCGACATCGTAGTTCCCGACGTCGCTTGCGATCCCGGCGGCGGTGGTGAAACCGAGGGTGCCATCGAGATCGGACGCGTCCTGGCCGAGGACGAAGCCGCTGTAGCTGGCGGTGAACTCGGGGTTCGCGGCGCCATAGGTCCGCGAGGCGTCATCCGTGGTGACGGTCAGCTGCGCCGGGTCGATGGTGAGCGTGCCCGCCTCGTAGGCGATCTCGTAATTGCCAGAGGTCAGACCGGTGGCGGCGACATCGTAATTCCCGACGTCGCTCGTGAGCCCGGCGGCGGTGGTGAAGCCCAGCGTGCCGTCGAGATCACCCGCGTCCTGGCCGAGCACGAAGCCCGAATAGCTCGCGGTGAACTCGGGGTTCGCGGCGCCGTAGGTGCGGGAGGCGTCGTCGGTGGTGACGGTGAGAAGCGCCGGGTCGATGGTGAGCGTGCCGGCCTCGTAGGCGATCTCGTAGTTGCCAGAGGTCAGACCGGTGGCGGCGACATCGTAGTCACCCACGTCGCTCGTGAGCCCGGCGGCGGTGGTGAA
>NZ_JBNAFY010000001.1:2500-931990 GCF_049800915.1 Amaricoccus macauensis | reverse complement strand
ATCTGAATGGCGTCGAGGTTCTTTCCGGTTCGAGCTGGGCGCAGGTCTACACGGCCGATCTTGATATCGAGGCAGGCGATGTCATTGCGCTGAGTGCGACGGACACCGGTGGGGCCGGTGAGGTATTCGTCGATATCGCATATGAGGACGGCACGCGATACGGGTCCGGGACGGACTGGCGCGTGGCGACCAGTGTTTCGGGCGATGGCTGGCTCCAGTCGGGCTTTGACGACAGTGGCTGGGCGCAGGCAACGAGCTATGGAACGGCCTCGACCGGACGGCTGGCCGGAACCGGACAGTCCCTTCCTGAAGGCAGCGAAGCCGAATGGATCTGGAGCGACCAGTATTACGCCGACAACGCGGTCTACTTGCGTTGGACCGTGGGTGATGCTTCCGGAAACACCCCACCCACGGTGTCCAATCCGATTGCCGATCAGACCGTCACCGTCGGTGAAGCATTCAACATCGCCATTCCGACCGATACCTTCTTCGACTCGGATGGTGACGCGCTGAGCTACAGCGCCACGCTTGGCAATGGGGATGCCCTTCCGGCCTGGCTGACGTTCGACGCCCAGACCGGGGTCATTTCAGGCACGGCCCAGAACGAGGGCACGGCGACCATCGTCGTGACTGCCGATGACGGCAACGGGGGCAGTGTCAGCGACACGTTCGACATTACAAGCAGTGCTTCCTCTTCGGGGGGCGAGCTTGCGACGGTAAGCGTCCGTGCGGACAATCTATTTACGTTTCATCTGAATGGCGTCGAGGTTCTTTCCGGTTCGAGCTGGGCGCAGGTCTACACGGCCGATCTTGATATCGAGGCAGGCGATGTCATTGCGCTGAGTGCGACGGACACCGGTGGGGCCGGTGAGGTATTCGTCGATATCGCATATGAGGACGGCACGCGATACGGGTCCGGGACGGACTGGCGCGTGGCGACCAGTGTTTCGGGCGATGGCTGGCTCCAGTCGGGCTTTGACGACAGTGGCTGGGCGCAAGCGACGAGCTATGGAACGGCCTCGACCGGACGGCTGGCCGGAACCGGACAGTCCCTTCCTGAGGGCAGTGAAGCCGAATGGATCTGGAGCGACCAGTATTACGCCGACAACGCGGTCTATTTGCGTTGGACCGTGGGTGATGCTTCCGGAAACACCCCACCCACGGTGTCCAATCCGATTGCCGATCAGACCGTCACCGTTGGTGAAACATTCAACATCGCCATTCCCACCGATACGTTCTTCGACTCGGATGGTGACGCGCTGAGCTACAGCGCCACGCTTGGCAATGGGGATCCTCTTCCGGCCTGGCTGACGTTCGACGCCCAGACCGGGGTCATTTCAGGCACGGCCCAGAACGAGGGCACGGCGACCATCGTCGTGACTGCCGATGACGGCAATGGGGGCAGTGTCAGTGACACGTTCGACATCACTAGCAGTGCAACAGCGAACAATGCCCCCGAACTGGCCGTGCCCATTTCGGATCTTTCGGCGACGGTGGGAGAAAACTTCAGCTTCGTTATCCCGGGGAGCACGTTCAGCGATCCTGACGGCGACGCGCTGAGCCTGAGCGCGAGGCTCGAAGACGGTTCTGCTCTCCCGGCCTGGCTGTCATTCGATCCCGCTTCCGCCACTTTTTCGGGGTTGCCGGGGAGCGCTGCGAACCTGTCCATCACGGTCATTGCCGATGACGGCAACGGGGGCAGTGTCAGCGACACGTTCGAACTGGACGTGGCCAGTGGCAACTCTTCGGAACTGGACTTCTCGACCGGTGTTCAGGTGGCAAAGGTCGTTGATCTTGCCGCAGGAACATGGGCCGACGCGGTTCGGATCATGCCTCTCGGCGATTCTCTGACACGCGGACTGTTTTTTGACACGGACGCAGACGTTGCTGGCGGATACAGGTTGCCACTTTGGCAAGGCCTCGTCGAGGACCAGGGGCTATGGGTGGATTTTGTCGGTCAATATACATCAAATCCGGCAGATCTTCTTGTGGATAGCGACCATGAAGGCTTTGCCGGTATTACGGCCGAAGAGGTGCTCGAAGGGATTGACGCCATTCTGGACGCCAACCCGCATGATATCACGCTTCTGCTTCTCGGCACGAATGAAGTGCGCCTGCAGTCAAACCCGGTCGAGACTGTGCCTGGCAGGCTGCTCGACATCATGAGGGCGATCGAGGAGCACAATTCCGAGGCAAAGATACTCTTGGGAACGCTTCCCGTGATCGATGACGCGGCCGATCAAGCTGAAATCGATGCGATCAACTCCGCATTGCCGTCGATTGTGGCTACGGGCCAGAGTGAGGGTATTGATGTAACCCTCGTCTCCAACTCCAATATTACCGTTTCCGACTTGCAGACAGACGGAATTCATCCGAACGAAGCAGGGACTGCAATACAGGCCGAGAACTGGTTGCAGGCGCTGCTTGCTGAGACAACCCAATCCGGCGGCACGTTGGATGCAGACATTGGTTCTGCAGAAGGTGTGCAAAGCGTGTTTGGAAGCAGCGAAAACGATCTGCTTCTTGGCAGTGCTGATGCTGACGAACTCAACGGCAATGGCGGAAGAGATCGGATAGATGGTCGGGATGGAGACGATACAATAGATGGCGGGACCGGCCAGGACACATTGATAGGGGGCGCCGGGAATGATCTGATGAATGGCGGGTCGGATCATGACGTCCTTGATGGCGGCAATGGAAACGATTCACTTGATGGCGGCAATGGAAACGATTCAATCTATGGCGGCTCAGGTAACGATCTGATCGACGGTGGCGCGAACAACGACTATCTGGTTGGCGGCATTGGCGATGACGAACTGTCCGGTGGTTCCAGTGGCGCCGACATGTTCGTGTTTGATGCCTCGCATTCCGGTTCAGACATAGTCACCTCCATTTACAACAACGATACAGTCCTGCTGGCCGGCTTCGGGTACGCAGATGCTGCAGACGCTGCGAGCGATCTGACCCAATCGGGCGGCAATGCCGTTTTCAACAATGGTGAAGTGACCGTGACCTTCGAGGCAAGAAACATCTCAATGATAGCAAATTTGATCGAGGTGTCGGATTCAATTGAAAGCGAGATGCTCGTCTGACACGTGTTTGAGTCTTCATCGGGCTGCGCCCAAAAATCGATGGAGGCCGGCTTCAAAGCAGTTTGTGAGGCTTGGTTTCCATCAAATGGATGCAGTTCCCCAGCTACAAGCCGCCCCCGTCAGCTGCGGTCTAGGAGTTGCGCAAGCGCAGGACGTAGGGACTGAGGCAGATCTTCGGAAATGAGGCCTGGACCGGCAACGTTGCCGGCCTCGCCGTGTAGCCAGACGGCAGCGCTGGCTGCGTCGAAGCCCGGCATTCCCTGCGCTGTCAGACCTGCCAGTATTCCGGCGAGTACATCGCCTGAGCCCGCGGTCGCAAGCCAAGGCGGCGCATTCGTATTGATTGCGGCCCGGCCGTCAGGAGCCGCGATCACCGTGTCAGATCCCTTGAGGACCACGACCGCACCGGATCGAACCGCTGCGGCCCGAGTTCTGTCGACTTTCGAACCTTCGCTCAGATCGGGAAACAGCCGCGCGAATTCGCCTTCATGGGGCGTCAGAACAACAGGCTTTTCCCGAGCGGCAGTCCTTTCGAACAGCGCGTATGGGGCGTCTGCGAACGCCGTGAGGGCGTCGGCGTCAAGGACCAGCGCAGGCTTTGTCTCGAGCGCTGTTTCAACCATCGTTCGGTCCCTTTCCTCCAAGCCGAGGCCTGGTCCGATAACGATTGCTGTTATGCGGCTGTCTTCCAGAATTTCTCGAAGGCTCGCAGGGTCGTCGCATTGCTGAAGCATGACAGCCGTCAAATGCGCCGCATTGATGACCATGGCACTTGCGGGGCTTGCCAGAGTAACCAGACCCGCTCCCGCTCTCAGCGAGGCTTCGGCCGCGAGCCTGGCGGCTCCAGTGCGCATCGCGGGGCCAGAGACAACGAGTGCATGTCCCCGTCTATACTTGTGACTGCCTCGGGAGGGCGCCGGGAATGCCGCTTTCCACAGCTCGGGTGAATTCTCGAAACACATGGGCGCGATGGTCGACAGAACCTCGGTCGGAATACCGATTTGCGCGAGGTGAAGTGCGCCGCACAGACTGCGACCCGGTTCAAGCAGATGGCCTGGTTTCTTGCGAAAGAAGGTGACTGTGGCATCCGCCCTTACCGCACATCCGCGGATGCGTCCGCTGGTGCCGTCGAGGCCACTTGGAACGTCCACGGAAAGCTTCGCGGCCGGGTGGTCGTTCATCGCGTTGATCAGGTCTGCGGGCGCACCTGAGACGTCGCGATCGAGGCCTGCGCCGAAAAGCGCGTCGACTATGACCGAGGCGTCTGGCAGTGGGGGCTGAGCGGGCTGTTCAGGTCCGCCCCACCGTTTTCTGGCAATTGCGGCATCGCCACGGATCCGTCCCGGATCGCCCCAAAGCTGCAGCGTGACTTCGCGGCCCCGGTTCTGAAGCCCGCGTGCCGCTACGAAACCGTCGCCGCCGTTGTTTCCTGGTCCGGCAACGATACAGACAGGCCCATCGGGGCAGAGGTTCGCTGCCGCCTCCGCGACGGCGTGTCCGGCGGCCTCCATGAGGTCCATGCCCGGAACGCCGCCCGCGATTGCGAGTTGATCGGCCCGGTTCATTTCAATGGCAGTGAGCAACTCATGCATGTCAGCCGCGCCCCAGCGCTTCCTGAATCCGCAGGTATTCGGATATGTTTTCAAGATCCACGAGACCGGCCAGCTTTCCTGCACGCGTGATGCAGACGATACGCACATCTGTCTCTTGAAGGTCACGTAGAAGCACATCGAGCGATGTCCCGACCTCGGCCGTATGTGCGCTTCCCATTATTTCGCCGACCTGACCTTCCACTCCGAAGTCACGGAGACCGCGCAGAATTGCCGACTGGCTTGCAACACCCCTCAGTTCCCCGTTCTCCACGACGGGAAAATGCTTCTGTGTTCCCGAAAGCGTAAGATCGACGGCGCGCGCAAGCGGATCGCCCGGATGCAGCGTGTGGAAATCCGTGATCATTGCCAGCCCAACCGGCTTTTGCGACAGCCTGGCATCAACCTCTGTGGCGTCGGCTTCCGCGCCGGCCCCGACCCATACGAAAATGGCAATCAGGATCAGGAGCGGATTGCCCGTAAGTCCGAGAAAACCGAACAGGAGGGCAAGGGCGCGTCCGACTGTTGCCGCGTGGCGCGTGGCTCTGACCCTGTCCATGCGCATGGCAAGAACCGCGCGCAGCACCCGTCCCCCATCCATGGGGAATGCCGGCAGAAGATTGAAGATCGCGAGTATGATGTTCGTCGTGAGCAGCGTTGGCAGCAAACTCCCCCGATCGACATCGAACTGGAGCAGGCTTCCCTCCTGTCCCCCCAGAGCAATCAACAGGAACAGGAATGCGGCGATTGCCACGTTGACCGCCGGACCAGCCAAGGCGACAATCACTTCCTGCTTCGGGTCATCGGGCATCTTCTCGAGCATCGCCACGCCACCGATGGGGAGGAGCGTGATATCCTTGGTTCGGATGCCGAAGCGCCGAGCTGCGAGGGCATGGCCGTATTCGTGCAGGAGAACGCAGAGAAAGAGCAGCAGAATCAGCGCTATTCCGTTGAGTGTGCCTGCGACCGTTCCAGTTGCGGACCAGTAGAAATAACCGAACCATGCCAGCAGCAGAAAAAAGGTCGCATGGACATTGACATCGATCCCGGCAAAACGCCCAAGCTTGAAAGACCATTTCAATGTTCTTCTCCTTCTTGCCGTTTCGAACGCGCCAGATCAGGTCTCATTGGACCAGAACCGGCTCCTGGCGAATAGCCGTGACCGAGATCTCCACCGGGTCCTCGAGAACGCCCAGCAGGTCCGCGGCTTGAGGAGAAAGGCGCAGGGTAGCGCCCCCGCCGGGGTTTCCAGAGTAGAGCGAGATCGTGGCTTTCGCACCTGTGCCGAGATTTTCCACGACCGCCTGTTCCGCTCGTGGCAAACCTCGCAATACACCCCACAGCCCCGCGGCTGCACCGGGTGAAGGGTCGCGGCGCGCGGTCCCCGTGACGAATATGATGTCCGGCCGCAAACGCTCCTCGAATGCGATCTGAAAGTCGAGCCCGCTCGAAGGTCTACCCTCACGGTCCGACGGTGCAGAGCAGGCGGACATGATGGCCAAGGCCACCACAGCGAGCCCAATGGTAAGCCGATGCCGCGTCATTCTGGTGTCGTCCAACTGGCTTCTCGTATTCCCATCAATGGATTTAGGTGAGAGCGGCGCAATTCGAAAGGCACAACCTCACGGGTGCAAGGTGCGAGCATCAGGCTCTTCGACGCCGATTGTATTCTCATTTGCCCTTGACCTCACGTGGCCGTTCCGGTTTGCCCTGATCCGCACGCAAGCAGCCCCGGACCTGAGATGCCTGATCTACTTCTCGAACTTCTGTCGGAGGAAATTCCAGCCCGTATGCAGTCGCGGGCCTCGGCCGATCTCAAGCGGTTGGTGACAGATGGATTGGTTTCGCGGGGTTTGACCTATACCCATGCCGAGGCATTCGCGACCCCGCGTCGCCTTGCGCTCGCGATTTCCGGGTTGAGCGAGAACTCTCCGACGACGCGGGAAGAGCGCAAGGGCCCGCGCGTTGATGCACCAGAGAAGGCAATCGAGGGTTTTCTGCGTTCCGTGGGGCTGAGCCGCGAGGATCTGACCGTCCGAGACGACAAGAAGGGTCAGGTCTATTTTGCCGAGATTGTGAAACCCGGCCGCTCCGCCGCCGAGATCGCGGCGGAAACCGTCGAGGAAGTCGTCCGCGGGTTCCCATGGCCGAAATCCATGCGCTGGGGTGGCGGAACACTAAGGTGGGTCCGGCCGCTGCACTCCATTCTCTGTATTCTGACCAACGAGGCCGGAGCGGAACCGATTGCGCTCGAGATTGATAGTCTGAAGGCGGGCAGTGTCACGCGTGGACATCGCTTCATGGCGCCCGAACGCATCGGGGTGCAGGATTTCGAGAGCTATCGCACAAAGCTCGATGCCGCATTTGTCCTGCTGGATCCGGAGGACCGGAAGGCAAAGATCGCCCATGACGCAGAGCAGTTGGCCTTTGCGCAGGGGCTGGAGGTTGTGGAAGATCCCGGGTTGCTTGCAGAGATTGCCGGGCTTGTTGAATGGCCTGTTGTACTTCTGGGGCAAATCGAGGAGCGCTTTCTCAACCTGCCTCCGGAGGTCTTGCAGACCTCGATGAAAGAGCACCAGAAGTTTCTCTCGGTGCGGGATCCGAACGATGGGCGCATTGTGGCCTATATCGTCGTGGCAAACCGCGAAACCGTGGACAATGGCGCAACGATCCTTGCGGGGAATGCGCGCGTCCTTGCAGCGCGGCTCTCGGATGCTGCCTTCTTCTGGGAGAATGATCTTCGCACGCCGCTACGAGAGATGACCGAGAAACTGAGCCACGTTACCTTTCACAATCGGCTGGGAACGCAGGGTGAGCGGATCAAGCGCATTGCAGAGCTTGCCCGCCAGATTGCGCGCGAGGTTGGCGCAGATCCCGATCTGGCAGAGCGCGCGGCCCTTCTGGCAAAGGGGGACCTCTCGAGCGAGATGGTCTACGAATTTCCCGAGCTGCAGGGGGTGATGGGTCGTTACTATGCGCTTCGGGCAGGAGAGGATGTTGCCGTAGCGAATGCCGCTGAGGAACACTACTCTCCGCTTGGGCCATCAGATGTGACGCCCTCGGCGCCGGTTTCGGTTGCGGTTGCGCTTGCCGACAAGATCGACACGCTGACCGCATTCTGGGCCATCGACGAAAAGCCCACCGGATCTCGGGATCCGTTTGCGCTGCGTCGTGCCGCCCTCGGCGTTATCCGGCTGGTTCTCGAGAACGGCTTGCGGATCAAATTGCTGCCACTCTTCTCAGAAGGCTATCCGGGGGCTGACCCCGACGATCTCCTGAGGTTCCTTGCAGATCGCCTTGGTGTTTATCTTCGTGACCGTGGGATCCGACATGACGTGATTGCGGCATGTATGGAACTGGGCGGGCAGGATGACCTCAAATTGCTGGTTGCCCGTGTCGAAGCCCTGCAGTCTTTCCTTTCCAGTTCCGAGGGAGCTGACCTTCTGGCAGGATATCGGCGCGCTGTCGGGATACTCGGACAAGAGGAAAAGAAGGACGGGGTAGAGTATTCGCTGGATCCCCACCCGGACCTGGCCCAGAACGATGCCGAGACCGATCTCTTTGTCGCGCTAGATGCCGCAAGTGATGCATTGGAGGCAGCGCTCCGAGACGAGGATTTTGCCGCCGCCATGGCGTGTCTTGCGAGCCTGCGCGCGCCGATCGACGCGTTCTTCGAAAAGACTGTCGTGAATGCGGAAGAACCGATGGTTCGGCGGAACCGCCTTTGCCTTCTCAACACGATTCGTGCCGTGATGAACCGTGTTGCGATATTCTCAGTCCTTGAAGGTAGTTAGCCGGACAATCGACAAATCAGTTTCGTTCCGGCTGTTTTGTCTTTACGCTGCAGCGCAATGAAGCCGGAAGAAATCATACGCGACCCGATGGACGGTGTCATAAGTCTCGACTCAGGCCGGGCGGTGCGTTCTGCGGCCTATGGGCAACGTGCGTCGAAGCTGGCTCGTCTGATGACGCTGGGTCTTCCCGTGCCCCACGGGTTTGCGCTTTCTTTCGAGTGTGTTCGTGAGTTGGCGGAGAATGGCGAGGTTCCGGATCTTGCCGGAATGGAAGCGCCTGGACGCCTGCTCGCGCTGCGCTCCTCTCCCTACGATCGAGCCTGGGGAGGAGCGCCGACCCTTCGCTGCATCGGGGTCTGTGAACGCAGTCTACCGGCGCTCGAGAACCGGATTGGTCGCTCGGCCAGTCTGGACATCTATCGCCGGTTCATCGGCGAGTTCGCCATGACCGTTCACGGTCTCGATCCCCAGGACTTCCAATCACTTGATCCTGCTGCTGCGGCCAGTGCCGACCCGGCGGCTCTTCGCGGGCTTATCGATCGGATGCTCGAGTTTTACGAGGAAGAGATCGGAGATCCTTTCCCGCAAGACCCTCGGGTGCAGCTGGAGCAAGGCGCTCGGGCTATGGCGAAAGCATGGAACTCGCCCTCTTCGCGCATTCTGCGGGAGGCCAAGGGTGCGCCAGCTGATGCCGGGCTGGGTCTGGTCATTCAGGAAGTCGCGAGCGGATTTGGCACCGGCGTTACCGGGCGAGGTGAAATTCAGCTTGTGGACAGTCGGACTGGCAAACCGGGCTATTTCGGCAGTTTCCGTTTGATCGATCCCGACAAACCCACAAGAGTACGAGAAATGCCGCTTGCTGCCGAAGACGCAGAGTGTGGCGACGAAGCTGGTTTGACGCTGGAGGAAACATGCCCGGGCGCGCTTCGGGAACTTCGGCGCGCAGCCATGCGAACGGCGGAAGGCCTGAGTGACGCCTATCGACTCGTATTTGCGATCCGTTCCGGTCAAGTCGCAATTCTGGATGCGCATCCAGTCAGGCGCACAGCCCGCGCCGCGGTTCAAATATCGGTCGATCTGGCCAAGACAGGCGCGATCAGCCGATCCCGGGCATTGTTGCAGGTGGACCCACGCAGTCTGATCGAATACCTGCATCCCCAGATCGCACCAAACGCACATCGCGACGTATTTGGCGCCGGGCTGGCCGCAAGTCCGGGCGCGGCAACCGGTCGCATTGTCTTCACGGCCGAGGCGGCTCAGGCCGCGGCGGCTCAGGACGAGCCAAGTATCCTTGTTCGGGTCGAGACCGGCCCCGAAGATATACGTGGCATGCATTCGGCCAACGGGGTCTTGACCGTCCGTGGCGGCATGACGAGCCATGCTGCGGTGATTGCTCGTGGAATTGGATTGCCATGCGTTGTCGGGGCAAGTGATCTGCGTCTGGATTTTGCGGAGCGCACGCTCACGACGCCGGATGGTCGGGTGATACGCGATGGCGCCCTCGTCACTCTTGACGGCACGCGGGGCGAGGTGATGGCCGGATCGGTGGAGATGATCGCGCCCGAGCTCGGAGGGTCCTTCTCGGAGTTGTTGGACTGGGCTGATGCGGTCCGAGATCTTGGTGTCAGGGCCAATGCGGATACGCCACTTGATGCACGTACTGCCCGTGAGTTTCGGGTCGATGGCATCGGTCTTTGCCGTACCGAACATATGTTCTTCGACGAGGCGCGTATTTCGGTGATGCGCGAGATGATCCTTGCGGATTGCGACAGCGCACGTCAGGCGGCACTTGATCGATTGTTGCCGATGCAACGCGAGGATTTCGTGGAGATCTTCGATATCATGCGCGGGCTTCCAGTGACGATCCGGTTGCTTGATCCGCCTCTCCACGAATTCCTGCCGAATGCGCCGGAAGAGATAGCAGAGTTCGCGGAGGCAATGGGGCTCCCGATCGCGCAGGTCACGGCGCGGGCGCGAGAATTGTCGGAAGTGAACCCCATGCTGGGCATGCGCGGGGTTCGGCTCGGCGTTACCATGCCGGCAATTTATGACATGCAGGCGAGGGCAATCTTCGAGGCAGCGATTGCCGTGAATCGTGACAGTCGTGCTCCCGTCGTGCCTGAAGTCATGATCCCGCTCGTATCCGCCAACCGCGAGGTGGAACTCGTCAAGCGACGAATTGATGCCATCGCAGAGGATGTACAGCGGGAGCAGGGCTCGGAGTTGACCTACAAGCTAGGTGTGATGGTGGAGACCCCGCGGGCCGCGCTCCGGGCGGGTGATCTTGCTGCCACATCCGCATTTCTTTCCTTCGGCACGAATGACCTGACGCAGATGACCTACGGCCTGTCCCGAGACGATGCAGGTCGCTTCATGCGTGTCTACGTCAACCAAGGCGTGTTTCCTGAAGACCCATTCCATTCCCTCGACATCGAGGGCGTGGGTGAGTTGATGCTGATGGCCTCACAGCGTGGACGGGCGCAGAATCCCGGGTTGTCGCTCGGTCTATGCGGCGAACATGGGGGCGATCCGTCATCGGTGCGTTTCTGCAAGGTTGCCGGGTTCGACTACGTCTCCTGCTCGCCCTTCCGCGTTCCGATCGCGCGCCTTGCCGCGGCGCAGGCGACGCTTCTTTCGCGATCACAAACTCCCTCGGGTCCGAGCGAAACCTGATGAAGCAGCTTGCAACGAACCTGGCCTCGCTCAAGGCGGGCGGAAAGGCGAGCCTTGCCCGCGCGCTTTCTGCGCTCGAAATTCAATCGCACCAACCTGATGTAGCAATGCTACTCGATGCGGCCGCGCGTGAACCGAAAGGTCTTGTGGTCGGTTTGACCGGGCCACCTGGAGTGGGGAAATCGACACTCACGAATGCCCTGATAGCGCGCATAAGAGGGCGCGGGCAGACAATTGCCGTGATTGCGGTCGATCCGTCCTCGCGGAATTCTGGCGGCGCGCTTCTTGGTGATCGAACGCGTATCGACGCAGATCCGGACGATCCGGGCATCTTTGTCCGTTCGATGGCAGCACGCAAGCGGCTCGGTGGGGTTGCCGACACGACGTTTCCGGCCGCTGTTCTGATGCGAGCTCTTTATGACTACGTGATCGTCGAAACGGTTGGAGTTGGGCAATCCGAAACCGAGATAGCAGATTGCTCCGATATTGTCGTATTTTGCGCACAGCCAGGTTCCGGTGATGCGCTGCAATTCATGAAGGCGGGGGTGATGGAAGTTCCCGACATCGTTCTTGTTACAAAGGGCGATATGGGCGCCATCGCACGCCGCGCCGCTGCCGATGTCAGAGGCGCACTTTCACTTGCTTCGGGAAGCCAGAATAGTGCCGATGTCGCGATCGTATCCGCTCAATCCGGAGAAGGTTTGGAGCAGGCACTGGACGCGATTGCTCGATGCGGTCGTATCAAGGCTTCGGAAGGGGAACTGCTGAGAAGGCGTGATCGCCAAACCAGAAGTTGGGCCGAGGCCCGGCTTGTAGAGGTTGCCGGACAGGCAGGACTGGCAGCGATTCGGGAAGAGCTTGCACGGACACGAGACATCTTTGTCGATGTATCCTGCCTTAGCACACGAATAAGGAACTCCATTCAAAATAGCTTAAAGTACTTGTAAATTATGATACTTTCGAAACGGCGTTAATACTGACGCCGCACCAGATGAGCGAGAAAATGCCGATCTGGATCCCAAAGTTTTGACTTAACTCTCTCAAAAACGCAAATGAAGCACGCAGGCGGCGTCATGCTGCACTGCAATGCGTGGGATGATCTGGTTCGTGGAACCAGAATGGGGACGGGACAATCAATTGAATCTAGCTGGACAAAAGCGTCTGCCGATCGCGTTTGCCATATTGGCAAGCCTCGTTCTGACTCTGCCCTGGCTGATGAAGCCCGAGCCAGCGGCTGCGGAGAACGTGACCGGTGAACTCCCTTACCTGCGTATCCTTTCTTCACTCTTCCGGGACCTTGATGCCTCTAGCTCGCGTACTGGCGAAGTGCAATCGGCAAGCGACAGCACGCGGCCGCTCGCCCGTCCGACCGGCACGAAATCGCGCACGACCGTGACGCGCGCAAGTCGAAGCGTTTCCCGCTCCGACGTGACGTTGTCCTCCACGCTTACAGTCTCCGCGCTCGATGCTCTTCCCCCAGCCAGCGGCGATGCCCAATGGCAGTGCCTTGTGGAAGGTATCTATTTTGAATCACGCGGCGAGCCTCTGCTTGGGCAGGTTGCCGTTGCTGAAGTGATACTGAACAGGGTGGATTCTGCCCGCTATCCGAACACCATTTGTGCGGTGACCAACCAGGGCGTCAAGAAAGGCCGTCGGGACTGTCAGTTTTCCTATGCCTGTGATGGCCGCCCAGAGACCATGACGAGTCCTGTTGCCCGCGATCGCGCCGAGAAGCTTGCGACGCTTATGCTGGGTGATTGGCCGCGCACGATTACCTCAGGCGCTCTGCACTTTCACGCGACCTACGTTCGGCCGCGTTGGGCGCGCAGCATGACGCGCACGGCTGAGATCGGAAAGCATATCTTCTTTGTCCCGCAGACCCGGACAGCCTCCCGCTAGCGAGATCGTGACGGTTTACACGACCTAGTCAGCGAAGTTCTGAACGAGGTAGAAGTC
The DNA here is from genome assembly GCF_049800915.1 of Amaricoccus macauensis. GTDB lineage: Bacteria > Pseudomonadota > Alphaproteobacteria > Rhodobacterales > Rhodobacteraceae > Amaricoccus > Amaricoccus macauensis_A. Next base: position 918,886 of record NZ_JBNAFY010000001.1, on the reverse strand, counting down.
GCCGCAAGCTGGCCCGTTCGGGTCAACGCCGATACCGGCGCCGAGGCGCTGGTATTTCTTGTTCAGCAGGTTCTTCTTGTGACCTGGGGACGCCACCCAACGACTTACGACTTGCTGTGCAAGGCTCGCGTATGTGTGCGCCGGCACAGCCTCTTTCGTATCGCCGTAGCGGAAATTGCAGCCCGAGTAGTTGGCCGCGATCGGCCGACCGAGAAGCCGGTAGACCTTGTCCATTGCGATATTCTCCGCCGCGAGGCGGAAGGAGACCGAACGCCGCTTGATCCGCTGGCTCAGGTCGCGCTGGCCGCGAACCGGCAGGTCATGGGAATGGGTCTTGAGCCGGGCCATATTTCTCGCGTGGTCGTTCGCAGCCAATGCGAGTGCAGGGTCCAGCGTGAGTGGTGAGCGTCCATGCTTTCGGCGGGCTGCATTCGAGAAAAGCAGCACTGCCTCGTTGAAGAGCTGCGGATTCGGCTTGGATGTAGAAATCTTCTGGTGGAGGTGGCGCGGTATTGTTTGTGCTTCCACCCATCCGCCAGATAACACGGAAACGAATGCCACCGCGATCCCCGTGGCACGAAGAAACCTGTATACCATACTGTCCCCAATCGATTTCGGCCTTTTCCAGCGCGGGCCGCCCTCTCGCGGGGCTTATTTTCGCGCCTTAGCCTTGTTCATGCGTTAATTTGCTGCCGAGACTAGCTCCCAAGGTTGACATTGGGTTGACGTCTTCAGCCATTCTGGTGCCTATCTGCGAAATCGCAAGCGAGGCGGGACATTTAATGGACGAAACCGAGACAGCCTTCGGGCCGCTCCATCTGCGTGCCATCGGGGCGGAGAGTGCTGGTCCTGTGGATCGAATATCCGTAAGGGATTATGTGCGTGAGGCCGAGATTGGTGCGTTTGCCGCCGAGCGTGGTGTCACCCAGCGCATCCGGTTCAACGTGGTCCTTGAGGTGGCTCACCACGCCGCCGCGCGTGAGGATGACGTGGATCAGGTTGTTTCCTACGACATGATCGTGAAAGCGATTGACCGGCTGCTATCTGAGGAGCGGGTCGACCTGCTCGAGACATTGGCAGAACGTCTGGCCCAAGCATGTCTGGAGGATCGTCGAGTGTCCCGCTCGTTCATCCGGGTCGAGAAGCTGGACCGGATTCCGGGGGCCCTGGGCGTCGAGATTGTCCGTAGCCGTGTAGGACCGGACCTTCCGCGACTGCTGCCGGAGGCGCCGGTCAAGACGCGGACCAGAGAGCTGGTTGATGTCATCTATCTGGATTGCGCTGCTCTAAAGCTTGCCGGGTCGTGGCTTTCGGCCATAGCCGAGCGTGGGCGGCCTGCTATCGTCTGTGTCGGGCCGGGGGTGGAAATCGGCGCACCGAATACGCCGAATGCACGGCGTCGCGGCTATCTGTTGGTGGAAATGGCAGGTCTCGAACTCGCCGACATGGATGACCGTTTCGAGGTCGTGTCTTCGCGAACCGAGATGGAATGGTCGCTCGACGCCGGCGTTTTTCCGATTTGGGCACCCGCGCGCATGGCCGAAGCGGGCCGCACTCGGGACGTGCCGGACGCAGCTTCTCCGGCCGAGCTTGCAGGTTGGTTGAGCGCAGTCATCGAAGGACGCCTGGTTGTCGTTGGCGAGACGCAAGAGTTGGATGTCGAGGCGACATTTGTGGGTTGGTCTGATCCCGACGCGATAAATGCGATCTGAGGCAGATGTGCTTTCGGTGCAGATGGCAGCAGGCCAAAATTTGAAAGCACGACAGACCTCTTCGAGTTCAATTCCGGTTTCGAACGTCATGCCCGAAGGCGCCTTATAGACAGTCGTCCGAGTGCAGAACCGGGGGCAAGGACAGGGACTCGCGCAGCAATGAGGCGATTGGTTAGATTCGGGGAAAGTCCGCCGGAACGGGTCGCGTCAACGAATTGTTCCATGGAATGGAAGACTTCCTGCCGCTGCCGGCGTCATCACACAATTTCCGAGGGAACCTTCAAATGGCACGGGTCATTTTCGATCTCGACGGGACGCTCGTCGACTCGGCGTCATCGCTCGCAGAGGCGGCAAACGCGCTGCTCCGTGAGTTCGACCGCCCGCCGCTGACGCATTCCACGATTGTCGGGTTCGTTGGCAACGGAATGGCCAAGTTGGTGGAACGCGTGTTGTGTGCGTCCGGCGGCATTCCGGCTTTCGGTCTCGATCATTCGATCTTCCGCTTCAAGCAAATCTATTTTTCCGATCCGGTAACGGGGACCAGAGCATACCCCGGTGTGACTGAAGCCTTGAGCTGTTTGTCACAGGACGGGCATGGGCTCGCGGTTTGCACCCAAAAGCCAAATTCGCCTTCCGTTACCATCCTGAAAGAACTCGAGCTGATGCCCCCGATTGCCGGGCTCACGAGCGGCGACAGCCTTGATGTGATAAAGCCTGACCCCGCAATGCTGTGGCACGCAGCAGAGCAGCTTCCGGAAGGAAAGGTCATCTTTGTTGGCGACAGCGAGGTTGACGCCGCGACGGCCCATGCCGCCGGGGTTCCCTTTCTCCTGCATCGAAACGGCTATTGCCATGTGCCGCATGAGAGTTTGCCGGCTGATGCGATCTTCGACCGATATGACGAATTGCCGGCACTCGTTCAAGGTTTGCTGGAACAGCAGGAATTCTCATGAGCAGCCCGAGGTTTCGCCCGCTTCTGCAAAGTGGCGCAGTCGCGCCGAAGGGCGCGTATCGCCTGTGTGGTGGACCTCTGTGGTTTGACCGGGGCGTGCTTCACCAAGCGGATCAGACCCCCGAAATCTGTTCCGCGAGCGATCTTCCGGACCTGAACCTGGAAAGGTTGGTCGCACCGCGTCCGCCGATCTGCGGATTGGAGTGGTCGCGCCCCCGGTTGATGGGCATTCTGAATGTGACGCCAGACAGTTTTTCCGATGGCGGCCAGCATTTCTCGCATGAGAATGCCCTGAAGGAAGCGAGGCGGATGGCGGCGGCCGGTGCAGACATGATTGATTTCGGCGGTGAGTCGACACGCCCGGGCGCGGAAACCGTTCCGGCCGATGAAGAGGCAAGGCGTGTGGTTCCCGTCATCACCGCCCTCAAGAAAGTTGGGGTCCACCAGCCGATCTCTGTCGATACGCGCAAGGCTGCAGTGGCTGCGGCAGCAATTGAGGCAGGGGCTGATCTGCTCAACGATGTCTCGGCTTTTGGATACGACCAGCACATGGCCGACCTCGCTCGGGACACCAACGTGCCTCTTTGCCTGATGCACGCCCAGGGTGAACCGGGGACGATGCAAGATGCGCCTCAGTACGAGGACGTGGTGCTCGAAATATACGAATGGTTCGAGGCGCTACTTGCTCGCTGCGAAGCTCGAGGCATACCGCGCACTCGAATCCTCGTCGACCCCGGAATAGGTTTTGGCAAGACGCTCGCTCACAATCTGGCGCTGCTGCGCAACCTTTCCATATTCCATGGGCTGGGTGCTCCTCTGCTGGTCGGGGTTTCGCGCAAGCGGTTCATCGGAGCTATCGGGAACGAGCCGGACGCATCTGCTCGTGCGCCGGGATCCATCGCAGTCGCGCTCGAGGCTTTGCGGCAGGGTGTGCAGATGATACGTATTCACGACGTAAAAGAGACCCGCCAGGCCGTCTCGCTCTGGGAGGCCTTGAACGGGTTCGACTAGGGCATGTTCGGATCGCTCGCAGGCGACGTGATCCGGGGAAGCGAGAGGCAAGAATGGCAAGGCAGTTTTTTGGCACTGACGGCATCCGGGGTCAGGCCAATACGCATCCGATGACCGCAGATATGGCGCTGAAATTGGGTCAGGCCGCTGGGCGACACTTTCGGACCGGAGACCACAGCCATCGCGTGCTGATCGGCAAGGATACTCGGCGCTCGGGATACATGCTCGAGAACGCCATGACCGCGGGTTTCACATCCGTTGGCATGGACGTGTTCCTGGTGGGCCCCGTGCCAACGCCAGCAATCGGGCTTCTGGCGCGTTCCATGCGTGCCGACCTTGGCGTGATGATCTCCGCGTCTCACAACCCTTACGAGGACAATGGTATCAAGTTCTTCGGTCCGGATGGGTTCAAGCTCTCCGATGCCGTGGAGGAAGCCATAGAGGCCGCGATGCGGGCAGAACCCGAGCTCGCGGACTCACCCGATATCGGCAAGGCGACGCGCATCGATGACGGACGTGGACGCTATATGGAGTATGCCAAAACCACGATCCCCCGTGGGATGCGCTTGACCGGCTTGAAGATCGTGGTGGATTGCGCAAATGGCGCCGCATACCGCACCGCGCCCGAGGTGCTCTGGGAACTCGGTGCGGAGGTTATCCCCATCGGAGTGTCGCCAAATGGCTATAACATCAACGCCGACTGTGGTTCCACGAAGCCTCAGGCGGCGAGGCGTGCGGTGCTCGAACACGGGGCGGACGTCGGCATCTGCCTGGACGGTGATGCCGATCGTGTTCTGATCATCGATTCCCAGGGTGATCTTGCGGATGGTGACCAGTTCATGGCTCTCATTGCAAGTCGCTGGGCTGAAGCAGGCAAGCTGGCCAGCGGAACACTGGTCGCGACCGTTATGTCCAATCTGGGGCTCGAGCGGTTTCTGGAGGGGCAGGGCTTGAAGCTGCTGCGCACCGCTGTTGGGGACAGGTATGTGGTCGAAGCCATGCGAGAGGGCGGCTACAACCTCGGTGGCGAACAGTCGGGACATATTGTCATGACCGACCATGTCACAACTGGCGACGGATTGATTGCTGCGCTCCAGTTCCTCGCTGCAATGGTGGAGACCGGAAAGACGGCTAGCGAACTTTCGCGCGTTTTTACCGCATTCCCGCAGATGCTCGCGAATGTGCGCTATACGAAGGGTGCCGCTCCATTGGATGCCGACAGCGTGCAAGCCGCGATCAGGGAAGGAGAAGAACGCCTGAATGGGTGCGGGCGGCTCGTGATCAGGAAGTCGGGTACCGAACCTCTCGTGCGGATCATGGGTGAGTGTGAGGATCCTGCATTGCTGAAGTCCGTGATTGGGGAAATCGAGGCCGAAGTGGCTCGGTTTGCCTGAACCGACCGGTTGATCACCGGTCGCGTTGCACGCTACCCCGTTCCCGGAAAACATGGTCCTGTCAGTCAAGGTTTTGTGCTTTGCCGCGCAGGAAACTGCTCTGGCACACTCCCGGAAAGACCTCTTCCGCACATTATTCAGTAGAAAAAGGTTGAAGTGATGAAACGTATTGGTCTCCTAGCGCTCATCGGGCTGCTTGCAGCCGCTCCCGTAGCCTCCAATGCACAGGAAGCGCCGAGCCAACTCGAAAGAAATGTCCAGCACCAGCTCAACCGCTACGGTTTCGATGACGTCGACGCTACGACATTGACCACAAACCAGCTTGCCGGTATTCAGATGGCTGTGACGAACCGTCAATATTCGAGAAGTGACAAGGTCAGGCGGGTGAAATCGATACTCGCGAACGGGTAAGGCGGGGCTCAGCTCACGAGCATCCTGAGGCCCTGCGTAGCATCGATGCGTATTGCGAGCCGCAATCCTGGATCGTCACCGGCGCGGAGCGCCGCAATGATCTTCTTGTGGTTCTCCGTAGCCGTGCGCCGCTGCAGCCGCTCATAGAGCGCCCGCATGGTCGGCCCGGATTGCAACCAGACCGTCTCGATCAGCGCGAGCATGGCAGGCGCCTGCGCCCTCAGATACAATGTGCGGTGAAACTCGAGGTTCGTCCGCACGTAGCCGACCGCGTCATGCTTCACGATGGTTTCCTCGATAAGAGTGTTGATCGCCTGCATGCGTTCGATCAACGCAAAATGGGCTCTTGGCAGAGCGCGAGACGCGAGTTCCGGCTCGAGCAGCGCTCGCAATGCGGCGAGTTCCTCGATCCGCTCATTGGTCAACTCCGGTGTCGAGACACGTCCGGAAGATGACATCTTCAAGGCACCCTCCGCGACCAGTCTGCGCACGGCTTCCCGAGCCGGTGTCATGCTCACGTCGAACTCCGAGGCTATTCCGCGCAACGTGAGGGCGGCACCGGGTTCCAATGCACCGTGCATCACCCGCGAACGCAGGGTGCGGTAAACGCGTTCATGCGCAGGAATTGTCGCGTCGAGGGGGCGGTCGCGAAAGGCCATGCTTGCAATGTGATCACAGGCTATCGAGCGGTCAAGTCCGTCGGTTCTTGCCCGAATGAGTGAAGTCGTATCGATGGAGCTGGCTGCCGTTCTCTCTCAGCCATCTCCGGTGGGTCTCGTAGTCGGGGCACAGGTCGGCCACGATGGCCCAGAAGCGGTGGGAATGGTTCATCTCACGCAAATGGGCTACCTCATGCGCGACGACGTAATCCAATACGTCCGGAGGGGCCATGATCAACCGCCAGGAGAACATCAGACGTCCATCAGTCGTGCAGGACCCCCAACGGCTGCGCGGATCTCTGAGCGCTATCCTGCTGGGCTCACGGCCTAAAGTTGATCCATGATGACGAACCCTGTCAGCCACTTCCTGCCGTGCCGCCTCGCGGAAGAAGACTTCAGTGCGCTTGGGCACCGCATCGACCTGGGAGGCTGGAACCTCAAGAACTCCATCGGACAGAACTACGGCACCACGGGGCGCGGGCACATGCCTTATCGCCACGTGGCTGCCTCGGAATGGAAGCGAGGTTCCCGGCTCAACGATTGCCCTATCGGCTTGCCCTGAGAGTTTTTCCCGGAGCCAGACCTCGTTGCTTCTGACGAAATCCTCCGCAGCGTTCCGGTGGCTCCCTTCTGGCAGTGTTAGCGTCGCGCCGAAACCGGCATGGGAAACCCGTAGGATGAAACGCCGCGCACGGGAGCTGCGGCGCAACCGTACCTCGATTGGCGGGTCGCCGATTACAAGCGCTGCGGTGCGATCGGCGTCCAATGTTACACTAGGCTCACGGCAGAGGATCGTGTTCTGTTTCCGGTCGGTGAAGGATCAGAGTCCGACGTGAATGTCAGGCCGGGATCTTCTCTTTTATCGGAACAACTTTGGCACCGCGCCCCGGTCTTGAACGTGTAACCCTGGCTCGATTCTCCTCGATGAAGGCTTGAATCTTCGGCTGGATGATATTGCGCCAGCGCGATCCGTTGAAAACGCCGTAGTGGCCGACACCTTCGGCCACGAAATGCATATGTTTCGATTCTGGAAGACCTGTGGCGAGCGCGTGTGCAGCCTCTGTCTGCCCCAGACCGGTTATGTCATCTTTCTCACCTTCGACCGTCATGATTGCGATATCCTCCATGGCAGAGGGCTCGACTAGTCGATCGCGATACATGTACTCCCCCTGCGCCAGCAGGCGGCGCTGGAATACACGGTCGATGGTTTGCAGATAGAACTCAGCGGTGAGATCCATCACCGCCATGTACTCGTCATAGAAGCGCTGATGCGCCTCAGCGCCATCGCCATCGCCGCGCACCAGATTGCGGAAATGATCCACATGGGCTCCGACGTGGCGATCGAGATTCATGGCGAAGAAGCTCGAGAGCTGAAGGAAGCCTGGATAGACCCGTCGCAGAAACCCCTTGTTCGGCCACGGAACATGGGTAACGACATTGTTCTCGAACCAGCTCAGCGGTTTGGTCTTTGCCAGTTCATTGGGTTGCTTGGGATTCTTTGCGGTATCGATCGGCGAACCCATAAGGGTGAGAGATGCTGGCCGCGCCGGGTTCTTGTCCATCGCCATGATGGAAGCCGCGACCATGACCGGGATGCCGGGTTGGCATACGGCCATTACATGCACCCGTTCTCCGTTACGCGAAAGATGTTCAATCATCGCGATCACGTAGTCGGCATAGTCATCCAGATCGAAGCTGCCGTCGGTTACAGGGACATCCCGCGCATCGCGCCAATCGGTAATATAGACATCATGTCCCGGAAGCATGGCCTTGACCGTGCCTCTCAGGAGAGTCGCGTAATGACCGGACATCGGCGCGACCATCAGAACCTTGGGATCATTCCGATCCTGGGCTTCAAGGGAATCGCGCTTGAAGTGCAGAAGGTCACAGAAGGGCCTGGACCAGACCACCTGTTCCACAATTGGCGTCTCGACCCCATCGACCTCGGTCGATTCGATTTCGAAATCCGGTTTGCCGTAACGCCGGGTCGCATTGATGAACATTTCGAGTGCGGCGGACATCGTTCGGGAGCCGTACGTTCCGGCAGCAGGATTGAGAGGATTCTTCAGAACTTCCTTGCTCATCCGCGCGGCCGTCCGCATCGGCGAAATCGCGGCGTGCGTCATCTCGTAAGCGTGATACAGCATTTTCCAGACTCGAAAGGGTGATTTCAGTGCGTCGGCTTACACTAATGCTCGCTGCGCTGCATTCAAGTAATATTATTACCCTTGCCTAAGAGGAGCGGTTGAGAATTTAATCATCATCGGCACTGTCAAAGCCTTTGACATCACCGGATGCGCATGGCATCGGACGCCGGATTCTCTCAGGAGCAAATGAGGACACTGAATGCCCAAAGAAGAATGGGGCGTAAAACGGGTTTGCCCGAGCTGTTCCACGCGGTTCTACGATCTGCGGATGGATCCGCTGACCTGCCCGAATTGTGGAGCGAGCTTCACTGTCGAGAGTCTGACCGATTCCCGGCCCAAGGCACTCCGCCCCGAGAAGGCCAAGCCCGAGCCTGCTGCCGAAGAAGAAGATTTGCCGGATCTTGCGGATTCGGATGATGTCATCGAAGGCGACGATGATATCGGCGACGATCTTCTGGAAGACGACGATGACAACGTCTCCCTTGACGATATCGCGGATGTCGGCGGTGAGGATGACGAGGACTGATGCAGTTTGTTCCGGATCAGCGTTTTTTGGTCTTGATCTAACCGGGGCCTACCCCTAAAGACACCTCCGCGACGCCGATCCGGGCACTGCCCTTCGGAACGTAAAACTGGAACGGGGCCATAGCTCAGCTGGGAGAGCGCTTGCATGGCATGCAAGAGGTCAGGGGTTCGATCCCCCTTGGCTCCACCATCACCCGATCAGTATTGCCTCGATGCGCGAGCTTGATCCGCAAGCTCGGTGACTGGTGACACTTTCAGCTATCCTGGTGGATATCTTCACGTGGTGCGGCCGAGCAGAAGACGATTGCTCGCATCGAGGCCTGAGTGCTTCCTTGAGGCCCTTGTTCCTTTCGAACTGCCCGCATAGGTTCCATTGAACAATCGGAAGCGATGGTCCCTTGAGCGAGCACGTAGAATCTGCGCCCTACCGCGTTCTGGCGCGCAAATACCGCCCTGAAACCTTCACTGACCTGATTGGTCAGGACGCCATGGTGCGCACCTTAAGCAACGCCTTCGAGGCCGGGCGGATTGCGCATGCCTTTATCCTGACTGGTGTGAGGGGTGTCGGAAAGACGACCACTGCTCGTATTCTGGCCAAGGGCCTGAACTGCCTCGGCGAGGACGGGCAGGGCGGACCGACCATTCAGCCCTGCGGGGTCTGCGAGAACTGCAAGGCAATCTCGGCCGGACGCCACGTTGATGTATTCGAAATGGATGCGGCGAGTCGCACCGGTGTCGGCGATATTCGCGAAATCATCGATTCGGTCGCGTTTCGCGCCGCTTCGGCCCTCTACAAGGTGTATATCATCGATGAGGTGCACATGCTCAGCACCTCTGCGTTCAATGCGCTCCTGAAAACGCTCGAGGAGCCACCGGAGCACGTGAAATTCATTTTCGCGACCACGGAGATACGCAAGGTTCCTGTGACTGTGTTGTCTCGTTGTCAGCGGTTTGATCTTCGGCGGATAGAACCCGAGACGATGATGTCGTTCCTGGCAGATATTGCTGGTCGGGAGGGCGCATCTGTTTCAACCGAAGCACTCGCGCTGCTGACGCGGGCGGGCGATGGTTCCGTGCGTGATGCGCTCTCACTGCTCGATCAGGCAATCGCACATGGTGGTGGCAACACGGAGGCCGAGCAGGTTGCTGCCATGTTGGGCCTCGCGGATCGGGGCAGGATCCTTGATCTGTTCGAGCATGTGATGAACGGTGATGCGCGGGCCGCGCTGGCCGAACTCTCGGCTCAGTATGCCGCCGGCGCTGATCCGATGGCGATCCTGCGTGACCTCGCGGAAGTGACCCATTGGGTATCGATGCTGCAAATCTCCCCAGATGCCGCGGATGACCCGACGATTGGACCGGACGAGCGCGCGAGAGGTCTCGACTTTTCCGCTCGATTGGGGCGGCGTGTGCTGACCCGCATGTGGCAAATGCTCCTGAAAGCTCTGGACGAGGTCGCGAACGCACCCAATGCGATGATGGCCGCTGAGATGGCGATCATTCGGCTGACCCATGTCGCTGAATTGCCGAGCCCCGGTGAATTGGTTCGGCGACTTTCCGGACCGGGGAATGTCACGGAGCCAGCCGGCCCTGCACCGGGCGCTGGGGCAGGTTCGGGAGGCGGTGGAGCCACGGCACGCCAAAGGCCGGTTGCTGGGCCTGCCGTAGCACGGAAAGAGCCAGAGAGGGCCGTGCAGGCGCGTTCGGAAAGTGTCGAAGCACTCGCGCGGTATGCGACGTTTGACGATGTGGTTGCCCTCATCCGTGCACGGCGCGATATGAGCCTGCTGATGGATGTCGAGGCGGGCGTGAAGTTGGTATCCTACACGCCGGGGCGGATTGAGTTCGAGCCGTCGGATGTTGCGGAGCCGGATCTTGCCGCACGTCTGAACCAACGGTTGAAGCTCTGGACAGGCGCACGCTGGGGCGTTTCGGTGGTGAGCTCCGGCGGTGACAAGACCATTGCCGAGAAGGCTGCCGAGCGCCGCGGAAATATTTTCGCGGAAGCCCAAGCGCATCCCCTCGTGAGGGCCGCACTTGCCGCCTTTCCGGGGGCTACGATCAAAGACGTGCGGCTTCCCGCGAGTGTCGAACCTTCCGGTCCCGATGCGGTTCGCGAAGGGCTCGACGCCGAACTGGAAGCCGAGGACGACGATTGGGATCCCTTCGATCCTTTTGAAGAGGAGAGTTAGACTATGCTGAAAGGCCTTGGGCAATTGGGCGACATGGCAAAGATCATGAAGCAGGCGCAGGATATGCAGTCCAAAATGGCGGACGTGCAGAGCCGGCTTGACGAGATTGAAGTGGTTGGCGAAGCCGGGGCGGGGCTCGTCAAGGCTACCGCGACTGCAAAGGGGGAGGTGAAGGGCCTGACGATTGACCCGTCCCTGTTCAACCCCGACGAGCGAGAAGTCGTCGAGGACTTGATCGTCGCGGCGATACAGGACGCGCAGGCACGGGCTGCGTCGGCAGCTCAGGAGGAGATGGGCAAGGTGACCGAAGGGTTGGACCTCCCCGCCGGCATGAAGCTGCCTTTCTGAACCGGCACGAGAACAATGGGTCTTGATAGCGATGATGGAGCAGTCGAGCGGTTGATAGGTTTGATGGCCCGGTTGCCGGGCCTCGGGCCGCGCTCGGCACGGCGCGCTGTGCTGACCATGATCCGAAAGCGCGCGGCCCTGCTGGACCCATTGGCGCAGGCGCTTGCCGATGTTGCCGACACTGTCCGCGAATGCTCAATCTGCGGAAACATATCGACCGGTGAAATCTGCCCTGTTTGCGCCGATCCAAGGCGACGCACGACGGAAATCGGGGTGGTCGAGAGTGTTGCCGACCTGTGGGCGATGGAGCGGGGCGGGCTTTTCCGCGGTCGCTATCATGTCCTTGGCGGGGTTCTTTCCGCGCTGGATGGAACCGGGCCTGAAGCCCTTCGCATCCCGTTGCTGCTGGAGAGAATTCGCAATGACGGGGTCGAGGAAGTCATTCTCGCGTTGAATGCCACGGTGGATGGGCAGACGACGGCCCACTATATCGCCGATCAGGTCGAGCCTCTTGGCGTAAAGGTAACGACGCTCGCTCAGGGCGTGCCTGTTGGCGGGGAACTCGACTACCTGGATGATGGAACGATCGGCGCAGCGCTGATGGCGCGCAAGTCGATCTGAAGCAGGCGAAGCGCCGGGGCGGGACTATGTCGATGCCCGTCCCGCTATTCGTGTTGCGATCTGGTCCGCGAGGATCTCGACTGCTCTTCCATGTGCTTCAACGAAGTCTACGGTATCCGGGCCACTGACCGGAACTTCGATATCGAAACGTCCGGAATAGGCGATGGAACCGCTCGCGACCCGCAGAATGAAATACTGCCCCTCGAAATCGACAGTCCCGCCTTCCCGGCCGATCAGACGGTCCGTCGTTACCTCCACGCGATAGTCGGGTTCGTCGGCAAATGCGGGCCACGGGTCTGTGCCGACCTGCGAGCCGAGCCTGAGCGCGAGAGCGGCCGCGAGATGACGGGTGAAGCCGCGCCGCGGCTCGTCACCCCAACTGGCATTTCCCTGCAGCTTGACAGCGCCATTATCCTCGAGCGTGGCGATCTCCAGGGCTTCCGCATATGCGGGAAGGCTAATATCCGTCACGACCACACTTCGCGTTGGTGCAGCGCCCCGGATCGCCGGTTGCGACTGCGCAGGCATGAGATAGTAGTCCGGCCCTGAACAGGCCGAGAGCAGTAGCGCAAGCGCTGCTGCGCCGACTCCAAGCCTGTATTGCCGCCTCATGCCTTCACCTCCCGAAAATGACTGAATTTGGTCGCCGTTCCAGTTCCCTCGCAAGGGACTCGACGGCGGTAGACGCTGAACGTGCCTCAGTTAGCAATGCGGACAGATCTCTGCTGAAGGCCGAGTTCGGACCATAAGCTCCGACAGTGCTATCTGCGCGAGCGACTGCCTGATTCAGTCGCTCGACCAATGCAGGCAAGCTCTGCGCTGCCTGTTCAATGGCGTCGGCTGCTTCAGCAGCGGAAGCCAGTGTTGCATTGACGCTTTCCACCGTTCCCCCTTCACGGAGTTCGGCCAGGGTAAGCTCCAATTCGCGCAGCGTATCAGCCAGGCGCGGCGGCAAGTCCGACATCCCGCTCTCCGCGACAAAGGCGTTGGTGGTATTCACCAGTTCGTAAGCCGAACGGACCAGTTCTTCCAAAGGAAGCCCGGCGGCCTTGTCCGAAACCTCCTGCAGCGAAACCAGCAATTCGGGCAAGCCCTCCGATGCGGTGGAGAGGTTGTCCACCATGTTCTCGCCCTCGCCAATGAGCCGGTTGATCTGCTCGGTCAGCTGCGCGGCGGCCACTTCTTCGGCAACACTGCGCAGCGACCCGACGGCTGCGTCCGCATTGTCGACGATGCCGCTCTCGCGGAACTCGACGAGCGTCCCTTCGATCTCGCTGAGAATGGCGGAAACCTGAGGCGGCAACTCCTGAATTCCGGTGCTGTTGACCAATTCGGTTGTCGAGTCGATCAATTCGGACGTCGATGCCACGATGCTTTCGAGCGGAAGATCTCCCGCCTTGTCCGCGACATCCCTGAGAGACGCGAGCAACTCGGGAAGTTCTGCGGAAGCTTCCGTCGCATTCTGGACCAAACCGTCAGCCTCCGTGAGGAGTTGATTGATCTGCCCGGCAATTTCTGCCGCCGCGATACTCTCGGCAACATCCTGGAATGACTCAACCGTGGAGTTCAAGTTCCCGATCAGGTCGCTTTCGCGAAGCTCCGAAACCATTTCCCCGATGTTCTGAGGAACACTCCTGAAATCGTCGTTCGTTATCAGAGCATTCACATTGCCAATAAGCGCGACGACCCCATCCATCACCTCCTTTATCGGAAGTGAGGTAACCTGGTCCACCAGGCCTTGTGCCGATCCCATCAAGTCGGACTCGTCAGGCGGAATGGTCGGAACGATGGGCGGCTCGTTGTCGCGTATGACCAATTCGGCTGGTTGCTCATCGGGGTCGGCGACCAGGTCGATGAAGAGAGTTGGTGAGATGAGACCGGCGCGGGTCAACTTTGCTCGCAAGCCGCGCTCGACCCCGGCGCGGATCAATTCCAAGGCCTCCTGTTGCGCTTCTTCACCATCAGAAACCACGCCGACACGATTGGGGTAGATGCTGAACCTGGTTTCAAGATCAACCCCCGGCCCATCGCTGTGTTCGACGACTCGGGCTTCGATCCCGGTAACTTCGCCAACCTTCACACCGTGATACTGAACATCGGCTCCAGCCTGTAGCCCGCTGACCGATCCCTGGAATATCGACACAAGTTCGAGGGGCGGGGCGCCGCCTTCCTGCTCGGAGATCACGTTTGAGCGTGCCGCGCGCTCCGAAGCATACAGTTGATAGACGTGGTCCGATTCTATGGGTGATCCACCGGAGTTGACCGTCTCGAACGATATCCCGCCCCGCACAAGCGAAAGAAGGCTATCGACCTGAAGCGAGGCGCCTGACGTGTTCAAATCGATGGAGAATCCGGATGCGTTCCAGAAGCGCGTGAACGAGGTCAATCGTTCGTCGTGGGGCGCTTCAATGAACGCTGAGACCATGACGTCACCCGCCGGAGTCAGCGCGACTTCCTCTATCGTTCCCACCTGGATCTGCTTGAAGAGGATCGGTGCTCCCACGGCAAGTGAGCCCCCCGTCGGGGATCGTAGGCGAATTCGCTTGCCCGGTGTGTCCGGTGGCGTCAGGGGCGGATTTGTCAGCGCCACATAGTGTTGTTGGCGATCTCCCGTATCCGCATCCCAGGAGCCCTCAATGTAGGCTCCCGAAATGACGGTGCTGAGACCGGTGATCCCCTGTGGCCCTACGCGGGCATTCACGAGCCAGAACTCGGCACTGTCGTCGACGTATTTGGATATTTCCTTGTCAAGCCGCACGCCCACGATGACCTTGCTCAGATCTTCCGTGAAGCGCACCTCCTCGACCGTGCCGACGTCATAGCTCTTGAACTTGAGTTTCGTTTCGTCCGCGGCAATGCCGTCCGCGGACTCGAACTCGATTTCAATAAGGGGGCCGCGTTGATTGTAGGAATTCCAGGCAACACCCAGCGAAATCACAAGAGCAATGACGGGAATAAGCCAGATTGCGGATATTCGCGGGCGTTTCGTGCGCTCTTCAACCGAGGGCTGCGCAGGAGAAAGATCAGTCACTAATTTCCCCGCTTTCTTCCGCATCGTCCCAAATCAGTCGCGGATCGAGCGATAGCGCGGAAACCATGGTAAAAGCAACTGAAAGCGCGAAGAATACCGAGGCGATGCCAGGCTGAAAGGCCATGATGAACCCAAGGTTCACCAGTGCCGTGAGGATGGCCACGACGAAGACATCGACCATCGACCACCGGCCGACGAACTCAACCACTTCGTAGAGTATTGTGCGCTGGTGGTAGGAGAGATGGCTGTGCCGGCCGATGGAAATTGCGAGATAGCCAATCGCGAGAAACTTCGAGACCGGAATCACGACGGAGGCGAAGAACACGATACCACCCACAGCATAGGAGCCGTGGTGAAGCAAGTCGACGACACCGCCAACAATGGTCGAATCCGTTTTGCTCCCGAGAAACTGCGTTCGCAGCATCGGATAGAGATTTGCTGGAATGTAGGCGATCAAGCCGGCAATCCACCAAGCCCAAACACGCTCGAGGCTCCTTGGCGCCCGGGAGTGGAGGTCTTCGCCGCAACGCGGGCACTTCTGCGGACCCGGTGGGCTGACATTGCCGCAGACACCGCAGCCCACAAGGCCCGCGGCGCGCGCGGTCAGGACCGGCTCTTCTGGTCGATGATGCGCCAAATCGTTTTCTCGCTCAGGCTGGACATTTCTAGTGCCACAATTAGCACGATGAATATGAGTTCCCAGAACGCCGGTCCCAGGCCGACCTTTGCCATTCCGCCAATTTTCACCAATGCCACAACAACACCGACGGTGAAAACCTCAGCCATGGACCAGGGCTTGAGATGGCTTGCGATGCGGAAAGCCTTCTTTGTTCCCTGAAACGGGGCATATCCGAGACGGATCGGCATGAGCGCGTAGGCAAGTGCACTCGCGCGTACCACAGGAAGAACAATGATCAGGAGCATGAGGACCAGGGCAAGGGGAGCCGTGAAGCCCTTGTCGAAGGCGAACGCGGTCTGGATCAGCGTCGTGGCGGATGAAAGGCCCGATGCATGCATCTCCAGGAATGGGAAGAAGAGGGCAGACAACACGAGGACAACTGTTCCGAGTGCGCCGGCAAGGACGCGATCGAGGGATTTGCCCGGGCCGCGGAGTAGCGTTGCGCCACACCGTATGCAGCGAATGCGACCGCCTTCCGGTATCTCGGGGGGAACGGCATGAATCGCATCGCAGATGGTGCAGGCTATGATTTCCTGCGACTCATCCTCTAGCAACCCTGAAGCCGCGTGTGTTTCCGTCTTCATGCCACCTCCGGCGTACGGAACGCCGTCTTGACGCACCATAACATGATATAGCCATTCGTCAGCGGATTGGAATTGACGGTAGCTGGCGCGAAAGGTGTTTCTCGCGGATAGGCCCAGGTGTCGCTCAACCGGGGCTCATACCGCGAATTTTCTCCGAACGACGGCGAAGAAGTTCAAGTGTGGTCAAAAGGAGGATGGAGATCGTGACCAGAAGCGTAGCGACTGCCAGGATCGTCGGGGAGATCTGTTCGCGCAAACCGATAAACATCTGCCACGGTAGCGTCTTCTGACCGGCAGAGCCGACGAAAAGGACTACCACGACTTCGTCGAAGGAAGTGATGAAGGCGAATAGTGCTCCTGAAATCACGCCCGGCAGAATCAGGGGCATCTGGACCTTGAAGAACGTTCTGACCGGGCTCGCTCCGAGATTTGCGGCCGCTCGGATCAAGCTTCGGTCGAACCCCACCAATGTTGCGGTCACCGTTATGATCACGAAGGGAATGCCAAGCGCAGCATGGGCCAGTACCACGCCCCAGTAGGTCCCTTGAATGCCAAGGCGCGAATAGAAGAAATACATGCCCGCAGCCGATATGATGAGCGGCACGATCATTGGCGAGATCAGGATTGCCATGATGGCGCCCCTGAACGGGACGTGTGGCTGGCTCAGTCCGATGGCCGCGAGTGTGCCGAGTGCGACGGCAAGCAGAGTAGCCACCGGGGCAATTCGAACCGAGTTCCAAAGCGCCTGCTGCCAGTCCGAGTTGGTGAAGAAATCTCGGTAGTGCTTCAGCGAGTAGGCATCCGGATCGAGCGCCAGCATGCCCTTGGTGAAGGTAAAGAAATCCTCGGCGTTGAAGCTGAGAGGAACGATGACAAGGATCGGCAGGATCAGGAACAGCAGGATTGCCACGCAGATTGCGCGGAATGCCCAATACCAGAGGCGCTGACCGGTGGAAGCATACGGCGGGAGAGCGGCCATGTTGGAGGTCCTTATCCGAGCTTCACGTTATCGATGCCGACGATCTTGTCGTAGGTCCAATAGAGGGCCAGCACGACGATGAGCAGCATGGTTGCGAGTGCGGCAGCGAGGCCCCAGTTCAGTGACGAAGAGATGTGATAGGCGATGCGGTTCGAAATGAAGATGCCGCTCGTACCACCGACGAGTTCCGGGGTGATGTAATAGCCGATCGCGAGGATAAAGACCAAGATCGCGCCCGCGCCGACGCCGGGAATCGTCTGCGGGAAGTAGACCCGCCAGAAGGCCGTCCAGTCCGTGGCCCCCAGCGACTTTGCGGCGCGCATGTAGGAGGGCGGGATGGTCTTCATCACCGAGTAGAGCGGCAGGATCATGAAGGGCAGCAGGATATGCGTCATGGCGATGATGGTGCCGGTGGCGTTGTTGATCATCACGAGGCGGCCGGCATCCGATATTACCCCGATCCAGACGAGGAGATCATTGATGACACCCTGCTGTTGCAAGAGAATCTTCCACGAGGCCGTTCGCACGAGCAGCGAGGTCCAGAACGGTAGCAGCACAAGAATCATGATCAGATTCGACGAGCGCAGCGGCAGAATGGCGAGCAGATAGGCAATCGGGTAGCCCAGCAGGAAGCACAGAAAGGTGATCGCGAGGCTCATCAGCATCGTGCGCCAGAAAAGCTTGAGATAGATGCGCTGGGATTCCGGTTTGAGTTCCGGCCCGTCGACGGTCTTCTTCATATCGACTGCGTTCAGCAGGTAGCCGTTGGTATAGTTGCCGGAATAGAGGTTGATGGTTTCCCAGTTGGCCGCGCTCGACCAATCGCTGTCGATCTCCGCGAAAGTGGCTGACATCTCGACGCGGGGCAGGGAGTCAACATTCTCGAGTGCTGCCGCAAGTGCGTCTGAGCCTGGCCCCGCATAGGCGGAGATGCCGGGGGCAAGTGTCGGGTCCTGCATATCCTGCCCGAGCGCGAGATAGACCGCTTCCCAGGGCTCTTCTTCCGCGACGACATCCTCGTCCTCGATGGCCGTGAATAACGCAAAAGCCGCATACTCACGAACTGTCCGAGGTAGAACCTGACTGATCGCCGCTCCCGGAACGAAGCCGACCTCCCCGCTCATGTCATCGGAAGTGAGCTTTTCGAGCCGTTCCCTGGCAGCGAGCAATTCGGTGTTATCCGGTTCGGCATCAGATCCGCCGGTCATGAGTTCGAACCAGAACCCAGCTTCCTCCCAGCGGGGATCGAGCTCCTCGAAGACATCCTGATACTGCTCGCCCACATCATCGAGGCTGCGCCCCGTAGAGCGGAAGAGTGAGGAAAGGCCGGGCTTTTCGTAGTTGAGACGGGTGCCCAGGCGGGTGTGTTGCTTGGCTTCGGCCGCAAGAAAGAGATCGTAGTATAGGGCGTCGAAGGTGCTTTCAGGTGGGAGTTCGTCTCCGGCGCCTTCCCAGCCGCGCAATTCACGCACCGTCTGGGGCATCGTGTTCGGGACGATCTGGTTTTCGACCGAGCGGAACAGCATGTCGCCAATCGGAAACAGAAAGCTCATCAGAACGAAGATGAGAAGTGGGGCGACCAGCGCCAGGGCGCGCAGTTTCTGCGCCCGGAGCGCACGTTGAAGGCTTTTCTTGAGTGGCGTTCCGTCTGCCGCAAGAACGGGGCCTGCGGGGGGTGTGCTTGCGGATCCTGGGGCGTCGGTCACGGGAACGCGTCTCACTCTCGTCTTCGGAAGGAAGAACACCGGGATCCAGGCCTGGACCCCGGTGCGTCGTGTGGGATTACTGGGTCAGCCAAACCTGAAATTTGGCTTCGACATCATCCTGGTTGTCCGCCCACCATTCGATGTTGTTCACCAGATAGTTCTTCTGGTTATCGGGATTGGTCGGCATGTGCGGCCCCATCTCGATGCCAAGGTCTGCATGGGTAGACACGAGCGGCTGCGACGAGGCGCGTGCCGGACCGTATGAGATGTATTTGGCCTGATCAGCGAGGCGCTGAGTGTCGGTCGCGAACTTCACGAAGTGGAGGACGCGGTTCAGGCGCTCTTCAGGCAGATCAGCCGGAATGATCCATCCGTCGAAGTCGAAGACCTGCCAGTCCCAAAGCATCGCGACGGGCTGGTCCTGTTCCTCGATCACCGAGAAGAGGCGGCCATTGTAGGTCGAGCCCATGACAACTTCGCCATCTGCCAGGAGCTGCGGCGTTTCGGCGCCGGCCGACCACCAGACAACCTGATCCTTGATCGTTCCAAGCTTGGCGAGTGCCTGATCAACGCCTTCTGGTGTCGAAAGCACGTCGTAGAGATCTTCCTTGGCGACGCCGTCGCAGAGCAGTGCCCATTCGAGGTTCTTCTTCGGGCGTTTCTCGAGGCTGCGCTTGCCCGGGAAGGTCTCGAGATCGAAAACCGCGCACAGATCTTCAGGCACGGCGCCGTTCCAATCGGCAACATCCGTCCGATAACCGAACGTGGTGGAAAAGACGATCTGCGGAATGAAGCAGTCGTTGATCAGGCTGTCACCAAAATCATCCTCGGCTTCGGAGCCATCGGCGCCGGCTGCGAGCATCTCTTCGACGTCGATCTCCATGGCCAGGCCTTCGTCGCAAAGGCGCTGGCTATCCGGGCCTTCCACGTCGACCAGATCCCAGGTGACATTCCCGGCCTCGAACATTGCGCGAAGCTTTGCGACCGCTTCGTTCGAGCTTTCGTCCCAGGTGAAGCTGGTGCCGGTCATCTCCGAATAGGGCTCGGAGTAGGCATTCTGCTGGGAATTCTGGTAGGCACCGCCCCATGATACGACGGTCAGGCTGTCTGCGCAGTCCTCGCATTCGGGCAGATCCTGCGCGAGTAGAGCGGTTCCGGAGACCGCGGGGGCAAGGGCGATTGCCGTAGCACCCAACCAATGCTTCAATTTCATTTCATACTCCTCAGTGTCGTCATTATGGTGTGCCCCTTCGTCCCTTTTGCCTTGGCCTGGGGTTCAGGCCGCGTTGAGGGCCCGGCAATCATCCGTGTTCCAACCAACATTCGTGGTTTCCCCGACATGCAGGGTTGCATGGGCGCTGCTGTTGGGGACCTTGACGATGAAATCGTCATGTCCTGCAACGCTCATGCGGCAGCGAATGTGATCGCCGAGATAGATCAGTTCCTTGACCTCGCCGTGCAGCGCATTCTGCGAGGGTTCGGCCCCGATGATGACGCGCTCGGGCCGGATCGAGAGCATTGTTTCCTCGCCAACCTTGCCACAGCAAACCGCAACTGCGGAAACTTCCCCCGCGCCCTCGATCGCCACGCGGGCCTGATCGCCGTCGATAGACGTAACCTTTCCGACAAGCTTGTTGTTCTCGCCGATGAACTGGGCGACGAAGGCGTTGTCAGGGCGTTCGTAGAGTGTGGGAGGGGCGGCGAGCTGCTGGATCACGCCGTCATTGAACACCGCAACCCGGTCCGACATCGTGAGTGCTTCGGACTGATCGTGGGTGACGTAGACCACGGTGATTCCGAGACTTTCGTGCAGATGCTTGATCTCATACTGCATGTGTTCACGGAGCTGCTTGTCGAGCGCCCCAAGCGGTTCGTCCATGAGAACGAGGTCGGGTTCGAATACCAGCGCACGCGCCAGCGCGATGCGCTGTTGCTGCCCGCCGGACAGCTGGGCCGGTCGACGTCCGCCGAATGCGCCCATCTGAACCATGTCGAGCGCTTTCTTGACCTTTTCGTCCCGGGTGCTCCTGCCCATGCCGCGCACCTCCAGCGGAAATGCGAGGTTTTCGGCCACCGTCATGTGGGGAAAGAGGGCGTAGTTCTGGAACACCATACCGATTCCGCGCTTGTGGGGCGGAATGTTGTTTATCGGCTTTCCAGCGAGCCGGATCTCTCCGTGAGTTGCCGTTTCAAACCCAGCCAGCATCATCAGGCAGGTGGTCTTGCCGGAGCCCGACGGGCCGAGCATCGTCAGAAACTCGCCCTTTCCAATCGAGAGATTGAGATCCTTCACGACGAGCGTCTCGCCATCGTAGCTCTTCTGCACCTGTTCAAAAGAAACGAATGCCGTGTCGCCGCTTTCGGCCGCCATGTAGTCCTCACCTGAGCTGTTGCTCACCAACCAGAAAGTTGCCCGAATGCTAAGCACAAGGCTGCATATGTTGCAAATGCCATCTTTCAGCTCTGTGGATCTTAGTTAACTTCGCATTGCAAGCGACCATTCACACACGATTTCCGACACTCGGATGGCGATGTTCTGTATATTGCGACCGCGAATGGTCATGACGCGTGCAATTTTCGCATGTGCCGCAAAAACGCGCGTGGCACGGCTTGCGTTCTCGGTATGAAATCAATTTAGTAGGCGCCGGGACAAATTGGGGAGCGGTCCGATTAAGACCTTCAACGAAATGTTTGACGGCGACGATGTGCGCCCGGCATACGAGCAGCTCAAGCGCTGGGTAGACAGCACACCGCCTGACGTTCTGACGCAGAAGAAATATGAAGCCGAGGCGCTGTTCCGGCGTATCGGTATCACATTTGCAGTCTACGGAGAGGGTGGCGATGTCGAGCGCCTGATACCGTTCGACATCATGCCACGGGTCTTTACCGAGGCGGAGTGGCGGAAACTGGAGCGCGGGGTGAAGCAGCGGGCACGCGCGCTGAACGCCTTCCTCTACGATGTATACCATCGCGGCGAGATCATCCGGGCCGGCGTAATTCCGGCGGATCTGGTCTATCGCAACGACGCCTACGAACCTTCGGTCGTCGGGATCGATCCGCCGGCCAATGTCTACAGCCATATCGTCGGCATCGACCTGGTGCGGACAGGGCCGGGAGATTTCTTCGTTCTCGAGGACAACTGCCGAACCCCATCGGGCGTCAGCTACATGCTGGAGAACCGCGAGATCATGATGCGCATGTTTCCTGACCTTTTCAGGTCCGTGCGCATTCTACCCGTGGATGACTATCCGACGCTTCTCCGCCGTACTCTCGCATCCGTGGCACCACGGAAGGCGCAGGATACACCGGTCAGCGTTCTGCTCTCGCCGGGATCGTTCAATTCGGCGTATTACGAGCATTCCTTCCTTGCGGACCAGATGGGCATCGAGCTTGTCGAGGGGCAGGATCTCTTCGTGCAGGGCGATTTCGTCTACATGCGAACCACCGAAGGGCCCAAGCGAGTGGACGTGATCTACCGGCGTATCGACGACAGCTTCCTCGATCCCCTGTGTTTCCGCCCCGATTCGATGCTCGGTGTGCCCGGCCTGATGAACGTCTATCGGTCAGGAGGCGTGGCCATTGCTTCGGCGCCGGGCGCCGGCGTCGCCGATGACAAGGCCGTTTACATATACGTCCCGGAGATGGTGCGGTTCTACCTGGGCGAGGAGCCAATCCTGAAGAACGTCCAGACGTGGAAATGTTCTGAGCCGAAGGACTGCAAATACGTCCTCGAGAACCTCAAGGATCTTGTCGTCAAGGAAGTTCATGGCTCCGGTGGCTACGGAATGCTCGTCGGACCGAGATCCACGAAGGAAGAGATCGCGGCTTATGCCGAGCGCATCAAGGCGGCGCCCGAGGAGTTCATCGCGCAGCCCACGCTTTCGCTTTCCGCTTGCCCGACCTTCGTGGACGAGGGGATCGCGCCACGGCACGTGGACCTGCGACCGTATTGTCTCGTGGGCAAGGAGGTTCATCTCTGTCCCGGTGGTCTGACGCGCGTCGCAATGCGCGAAGGCTCGCTTGTGGTGAATTCAAGTCAGGGCGGCGGGGTCAAGGACACCTGGGTTCTGGCGGATTGAGGGGAACGTAATGCTCAGCCGTACCGCCGAAAACCTCTACTGGATCGGGCGCTACATGGAGCGCGCCGAAACCATGGCTCGCCTGCTCGAGGTCGGTTACCGCATGTCTCTCATGCCATCGACGGGCCAGGGATACCGGAACGAATGGTCGCCGCTTGTCGCGGCAGCTGGATCCTCGGTCGGGTTCGAGGAGAAATACGGAGACCAGTATCACCAGCGTGACGTCGAAAGCTGGCTCTTCTTCGATCGCGACAACGGGGCGAGCGTGATCTCCTGTCTGGAGACTGCACGGCAGAACGGACGAGCCGTGCGCACCGCACTTACGTCAAACATGTGGGATGCCCTCAACGTCGCCTATTTGGAGATGAAGGAGTTGGAGCGGCGCCCACGCTCGGCTGCGCCGCTTCCGGAACTTTGCGACTGGACGAAGCGGCAATGCGCGATTCTGCGCGGTTATACCGAGACGACCCACCTTCAGAATGATGGCTATGATTTCCTGAATATCGGCAGCTATCTCGAGCGGGGCGACAACACGGCGCGGCTTCTCGATGTCAAGTATTACGTTCTGCTGCCGACGATCGACATGGTTGGCGGCGGTGTGGATACGTATCAGTGGACGACACTTCTGCGGGCGCTTTCTGCCTTCCGTTCGTTCCACTGGGCGTATGGAAGCGAATACAATCCTCGCAAGATCGCTCATTTCCTGATCCTGAACGCAGCCTTCCCGCGCTCGCTCCTGCATTGTCAGGAGAAGATCGGATACCATCTCAATCGACTTTCACATGCTTACGGCCGAACGGTTCATGCACATGCGCGACAGCGCAAGCTGATAGCGGAACTGGCCGAGGCACGGGTCGACGATATCGTCAACGAAGGCCTGCACGAGTTCCTCACGCGATTCATCAATCAGAATTCTTCGCTGAGCCTCGATGTGGCCGACGACTACCTGTTCGGGGTGAACTGAATGAGACTCAAGGTCCAGCACACCACGGTCTACGAATATGACAAGCCCATGCGTTTCGTGGCGCAGAGCCACCGGCTTACGCCCGCAAATTCGCAGTGCCAGACGGTCTCGTCGTGGAATGTGACAGCCGCAGGCGCGACAGTCGGGGCGCAGTTCACAGACGGCGCGGGTGACCTGATCACGACGATGACGGTGGATGGCCCAGTCGAACGAATTGAGGTCGAGGTTTCCGGTCTTGTCGAGACACAGAACACGTCCGGGGTCTTGCGCGGTCATTCGGAAATCATCTCGCCTCGGTGCTACCTTCGAGCAACCAAGGCGACGAAAGCGGGCCCCGCTTTCGATGATCTGCTGTCCCGTGCGTTCAGAGGGCTGAAAGACAAGAACAACGATCTGGCCCGCGCGCATGCGCTTTCGGACTTCGTTGCGAAGATCGTCGCCTACCGTCCCGGAACCACCCACGCGCATTCCACTGCGGCTGAGGTTGTCGAAGCCGGCGAGGGTGTCTGCCAGGATCATGCCCATGTGCTGATCGCGCTGGCCCACCTCGCGAACCTGCCGGCGCGTTACGTGACTGGCTATCTCCTGGTCGATCAGGACGGTAGCAATGGCGAGGCCAGTCATGCCTGGGCAGAGATAAACATCGACGGCCTCGGATGGGTCGGATTTGACGCATCGAACGCCACATGCCCCGATGATCGCTACATTCGTCTTGGTTCCGGACGTGATGCCATTGAAGCCGCCCCGATTCGTGGTGTATCGCGCGGAGGCGGGATCGAAGCAATGGATGTTGCTGTGATGGTGTCCGCGCAACAATAGCGGGGCGCCTGGAGGCCCGGTAACATGACCTATTGCGTGGGCCTGCGTCTGGATGCGGGATTGGTCCTCCTTTCAGACACGCGCACCAATGCGGGGATCGACAATGTGTCGGTCTACCGCAAGATGTTCACTTTCGAGGTGCCGGGTGAGCGTGCGATCGTCCTGATGACCGCCGGCAACCTTTCAGTCACCCAGACCGTGCTCGCGAAACTGAAGCACAAGATCAGTAGATCCGATGCTTCGCCAACAGACTCGATCCTTCTGGCTGAGAGCATGCTCCAGGTGGCGGAAATCGTTGGCCGCACACTCAACGAAGTGAGTCTCGAGATAAACCAGAAGATGGGGGCAATGAACCAGATGGCCACCGCCTCCATGCTGCTGGCGGGGCAGCGCAAGGGCGGTGCGCTGAGGCTCTTCCTGATATACCGGGAGGGCAATTTCATCGAGGCCACGCCGGACACGCCCTATCTCCAGATCGGTGAGCACAAATATGGCAAGCCGATTTTGGATCGAGTGGTGACGCCGGAAACCAGCCTGGAGGATGGTCGGAAGGCCGTGCTGCTGTCGATGGATTCCACGCTCCGATCCAACCTCTCAGTCGGCATGCCGCTCGATCTGGCGATGATCAAGACCGACGAGTTTCGGATCTGCTGCAATGAGCGGATCGAACCGGGCGATCCAAGCTTCACGGCGATGTCGGACGCTTGGAGCCAGGCGCTCCGCGACAGTTTCGCCGAAGTGCCCTGACAGTTCGCTGAATGGGGCGAATGCCGGCACCTCGGCGCCGGCCCGGTCCGGAAGCAGCCTGTGTCAGGCTTTTTCCTTCAAGAGAACCTCATCTGGATTTTCTGTGGTGGTGAGGTAGGCGAACCCGTTGGGGCCAAGCTTCAGGCCATCACTGGCAAGTTCAGCGGACTGTCGTGGCGCTCCTTCCGCAAAATCCATCGTTCCCGTCGTCGTCAATTCCATCGGTTCCGGCGACAGGTTGAAGACGCATAGGAGAAGATCCTCGTCGTCTTCCCGCAAGATTGCCAGTGCCGGATCTGGAACGTCGAGGAACCGAATGGTTCCCGTGAAGAGTGCCGGGTGATCCCGTCTCCACGTCAGAAGCGTGCGATAGAAATGCAGGACGGACGCATCGTCGAGTTCCTGCTCATGAACATTGCGCGCAGCCTGCGGCGGCTTGACCGGCAGCCAGGGCAGTGCGGTGGAGAATCCGCTGCAAGGGTTGGTGGCATCCCACGGTATGGGGGTGCGGCAGCCATCGCGACCCTTGTATTCGGGCCAGAAGCGGATACCCGGTGGATCTGTCAGTTCCTCGAATTCGAGTTCCGCCTCGGCTAGTCCGAGTTCCTCGCCCTGGTAGATGCAGACCGTTCCGCGCAGGCTGACAAGCAAAGCCGCTGTCAGCTTTGCCAACTCATCCTGGCTCGCGCCGTATTTCGCCCAGCGGGTCACATGGCGACGGACGTCGTGATTTGAAAAACTCCAGCAGGGCCAGCTGTCTTCTCCCTGCGCGAAGAACTCCCTGATCCCGTGGGAAAACTGTTCCGGCCGGAAGTCCGCTTCGAGAAGCTCGAAGGAGTAGGCCATGTGCAGCCGATCGTCGCCGCAGGTGTATTGGGTCATGATGTCAATGGCGCGTTGGCCACGCTCGCCCACTTCACCTACCAGCATCCGTTCATCGTATTCATCAAGAAGGGCGCGCATCCGCTTGAGAAACTCGACATTTTCCGGACGGTTGCGCGCGAAGTCGTGGTTCTGCATGTCGTAGGGATTCACGGCCGGTTGCGGATCGTTGCGCGTGGCAGCCGGGTTGTTCCGGAGCTGCGCATCGTGGAGGTAGTAGTTCACCGTATCGAGGCGGAAACCATCGACGCCACGTTCCAGCCAGAAGCGCATCGTCTCGAGCAGGGCATCCTGTACGTCACTGTTGTGGAAGTTCAGGTCAGGTTGTTCCGCGAGGAAATTGTGGAGGTAGTATTGCCGCCGAACGCTGTCCCATTCCCAGGCGCCGCCGCCGAATACGGAAAGCCAATTGTTCGGCGGTGTCCCATCGGGATTCGGATCAGCCCAGACATACCAGTCCGCCTTGGGGTTGGTACGGCTTTTCCGGCTCTCTACGAACCAGGGGTGGAGATGCGACGTGTGGCTCAAGACCTGATCGATGATGACCTTGAGGCCCAATCCGTGCGCTTCCTCGATCATCGCGTCGAAATCGGACAGAGTGCCAAAAAGCGGGTCGATGTCGGTATAGTCGGAAACATCGTATCCCATATCTGCCATGGGAGAGGGAAAGACCGGCGAGAGCCAAACTGCATCAGCCCCGAGGTCGGCCACATGTTTCAGCCGCGACGTGATGCCGGGAATGTCGCCAATACCGTCCCCGTTCCGATCCTGAAACGATCTTGGATAGATCTGATAGATCACGCACCCGCGCCACCATTCACGCATTTCGGTTCCCCCCGGTTTACCGTCGCCGCTTCCGAACAGCCGTGACACTTGCCGAGATGTCCGTGAGGGTCAACCGGGCCAGGCAATCAGTCCCTTTTTATTCGAGTTTTATCTTTCCATACGATTTGCTTCCCATATACTGCGGATCGAGGGGCAGGAGGCACAGGATATATGGGCTATATAATTACTTTTGCCCAACAAAAGGGCGGTGCAGGCAAGACAACGGTTCTTGCGCATCTCGCAGCCGGCTGGGCGCGTGCAGGCAAGTCGGTCGCGCTTCTCGATCTGGACCCACAGCATTCGCTCACCCGCTGGGCTGAATTGCGGGCCGACCCGAATCTGACCCTGATCGAAAGCAGGAACTATCGCGCAGCAAGCGACATGAAACAGGCGCGAAAGAAGCACGATCTGGTGCTTGTCGATTGCCCGGGCGCGGATTCGACCCTGCTCGACAACGTCTTGCGCGAGAGCGACATGGTGGTCGCGCCCTGTCAGCCCTCGGCCGTGGACGTGTGGGCGAGCCAGACCGTCATAAGCAGTGCCGCGCGCTTCAAGACACCCTGCCGAATCCTTCTCAACCGTGTGCCGCCGCGGATGAGCACACTGGATGATATTCTCGACAGTCTGGGTGATGCGCAGGACCTTCTTCTGACCTCGCGTCTCGGGAACCGGGTGGCTTTCGCCCAGGCATTTCTTGATGGCAGAACCGCAGGGGAATTGTCGAACCGTTCGGCTGCGGCACGTGAAACAAAGGCGCTCCAAGCGGAGATCGAGGAGATCATCGCGGCCTGAACGCTGCTGTCCCATGAGTGAAATTCTCGAGAATTTCGCGTCTGACCACCGTTAATCAATGTGGTCCATGGAAGTAGACAGTAGACGAGCACCCACCCAATAATCGACAATTCGATTAGAATTGCCGCAATCGATCTTGCGGACAGTCCGGGGGTGGGCATGGGCGATCCGATGTACATTTTCTTTACAGAGGCCGTGGCCGGTGACGAAAGCAAGTATAGGCCTGGAGCGAGACATGCGCTCATCGTCTATGTGACGGGCACGACATCGGATGAGGCGCAGGAAAAAGCCCTGCGGGAGGTCGATGGGGCAGGCTGGATCTATCCTCGGGTCATTACCTGTGGCCCCGTCGTCAATGAAGCACTGGCGGACCGTCACCCGATCATGCAGCAGGCGCTGGATGGCGCGCGTGAGGCGGGTGCCTCGATGATCGTCTACACGGAAGAGATTCCGCACAACGCCTGAGTTCTCGGGCCGCGCAAGACCGGCAATTGGCCCTTGTCCCTCTTGACACCCACTGCGCCTTCCCGGATGCACGGGGCATCCAAAGTCGCGATGACGCGACGCCATAATACCGGGGGAAAGCGATGCAGAAAGTCTATAAATCCGCCGAAGCCGCGCTCGACGGCCTCTTGTTCGACGGCATGTTCATTGCGGCGGGCGGATTTGGCCTCTGCGGCATTCCCGAGCTTCTGATCGAGGCGATCAAGAAGGCGGGAACCAAGGACATTACCATCGCATCGAACAATTGCGGTGTGGACGATTTCGGCCTGGGAATCCTGCTCCAGACGAAGCAGATCAAGAAGATGATCTCTTCCTATGTGGGCGAGAATGCCGAATTCATGCGTCAGTATCTCAGCGGTGAACTAGAGCTGGAATTCAATCCTCAGGGCACGCTGGCGGAGCGCATGCGTGCGGGTGGTGCGGGTATTCCGGGCTTCTATACCAAGACCGGCGTCGGCACGGTGATTGCCGAAGGCAAGGAAGTGAAGAACTTCGACGGTCAGGATTACATTCTCGAACGTGGAATCGTGGCGGATCTTTCGATCGTCAAGGCATGGAAGGCGGATGACACCGGCAACCTCGTGTTCCGCAAGACCGCACGCAACTTCAACCCACCGGCCGCGACCTGCGGAAAGGTCTGTGTGGTGGAGGTCGAGGAGATCGTGCCGCGCGGTTCGCTTGATCCCGACCAGATCCATCTGCCTGGGATCTACGTGCATCGCCTGATCCAGGGTCAGCACGAGAAGCGCATCGAGCAGCGCACGACGCGGCCCAGAACAGCGGCCTGAACAGGGGCCGGGGAGCGCCCGCGCCGAGGCGTTGCGACCCCCGGAATTCGCCGCGAAATCGACGTATGGATTCTGTATGGAATCGATATGGTTTCGATATGGCTAGGAGAGCCATATCGGAATTCATCTTGGCTTAACTTCTGCGGCCTCGCGAGGGCCGCTTCAGTCGGTCGTGCCCTCACCGTCAGTTCGGCAGCAGCAGCCTTCGGAACCCCGCACGCGCTCATATGGATCGAGAGAAGCGCCCGGCCACCCGCGAGGTGAAGGCCGGGTGTCACCTCCTGTTAATCGGTCATCAGCACTCTGCCATTTCCATCCTGCCATCGGAAAGGCTACCTGCATGCCGCACGTCACGTCCTTCGCCATTGCAGCCGCGCTGTTCGGTTTGTCAGCCACACCCGCGAGCGCGTCCTATTGGGAAAAGGGCCATTGGCGGGTCCAGACGACTGACACCGGCAGCTGCGAGGTTCGCACCGGCGGCGACGGCAACGGCAGTCTCTCGCTCCACGTCGACCCCAAGGGGTTCAACGCGACCCTGGTCTATGAGCCGGTCTATTTCCGCGGCGAGGCCTTGCCGCTTCGGGACACCGATGAGATCTCGCTGATCTTCGACGGCGAGGAGAGCTGGCTGTCGAGCGAGGTCTTCGTTTCCGAGGGCACGAGCGATTGGGGCGAACCCTCGGTTGAGGCGATCATGACCACCGGGTTCATCGGCGATGCGGTGGCGGAGCTGCGCGCGAGCAATACCCTCATTGTCGCGCGGATGCGCGAGGGGGAAGCCCGGGTATTCGACACATACCTGCTGGACGGGTTCACCGCCAACTGGCTCAAGGCAGCCGAATGGTGCGACTTCGATCCTCGGGCCCTGCCATCGTCCTGATCCGGCCCTATCAGGCGGTCGCGCCCTCGACGGGGAGTTCGGCGGCGCGCCGGCCTTCGACCGTGCGGAGCGAAAAATCGGTGCCGCGATACGCGTCCCCACCCGGACCGCACAGCCAGGCGATGGCGCGGCCCACGGCTTCAGGCGGGATATGGGCCGACCAGTCGAGCTGGCTCACCGGGTTGATGCCCGAAGCCTTGATCGTGGTCTGCATCTCCGTCGCGACGGTGCCGGGGCTGAGGCCGATCACGCGGATGCCGCTCTCGCGATATTCCTTGTCGAGGCAGTGGGTGAGCGAAAGTGCGGCGGCTTTGGAGGCGCAGTAGTGGCTCCAGCCTTCGAGTGCGCCTGTGGCTGCTCCGGAACTGATGTTGATGATCGTGCCCGCACCCTTCGCCAGCATGCCGGGCAGGGCGGCACGGGCGCAGTTGTAGACGCCCTTGACGTTGACGTCGATCACGCGTGCCCATGCCTCGGGATCGCTTTCGTGGATCCGTGCAATCGGGTCGATCAGGCCGGCGTTGTTCACCAGAACGTCCACGCCTTCACCGACGGCTGCCTCGGCATCGGCGTATGATGCCACGTTGCAGGTCTTGGCCGTGGCCTTGCCGCCATCGGCGCGGATATCCTCGGCTATGGCCTCGATTGCACCGGCGCTGCGGGCGGCCAGAATGATGTCCGCTCCGAGGCCCGCCAGGTGGCGCGCGGTGGCCTCTCCAATACCGCGACTTGCACCCGTAATGAGCACCTTCCTGCCGGTGACTACATTTTGCATCTTCTATCCTCCTTGTCGCCGGCTTGCACCTTTGCGCGTGGGGCATCCATCGACTATGCACGTGACACGCCAAGGGACGCGCACGCGGGCGATGCGTGCCACAGATCCCCTGTCGGGTTTTCCGGAGCGAGGATCTAACCGGCTCAAGCCAGAAGACGAAAGGTAATTCTTGATGAAATCACCCGACGCAGACCTGCCGGTGCGCGCCTGTTGGCGGAGCGGCTCTGGCTTGACGAGCGGCATCCGGCAGATGAATCCGCGCACATGAACGCGGAATATGGCGTTCTGTGGTTTGACAAACTCTTCGCGATGCTTGACGGACATGTCGAGACGACTCCGGTCGCTCTGACCTCGTGATGTTCCGGAAGTGAACATGCTTGCAAGATATGGGAGAAACTGAATGCCCTGGGACCGCAACCAGATGGCCGCGCGGGCGGCGGAAGAACTCGAAGACGGAATGTATGTCAATCTCGGCATCGGCATCCCGACGCTGGTGGCGAACTACGTGGGCGACAAGGACATCACGCTTCAGTCCGAGAACGGCATGCTAGGCATGGGTCCGTTTCCCTACGAGGGCGAGGAAGATCCGGACCTGATCAACGCCGGCAAGCAGACGATCACGGAGCTCAACCGCACCTCCTATTTCGACAGCGCGACTTCCTTCGGGATGATCCGT
Source organism: Amaricoccus macauensis (assembly GCF_049800915.1). Classification (GTDB taxonomy): domain Bacteria; phylum Pseudomonadota; class Alphaproteobacteria; order Rhodobacterales; family Rhodobacteraceae; genus Amaricoccus; species Amaricoccus macauensis_A. The sequence goes on along the minus strand of NZ_JBNAFY010000001.1, from coordinate 887,204 downwards.
GGCGGCAAGATTGCGGCGGCCATTCTCGGCGCGATGGAAGTGGCGGAAAACGGCGATCTGGCGAACTGGATGATCCCGGGCAAGCTGGTGAAGGGCATGGGCGGCGCGATGGATCTCGTGGCCGGTGTGCAGAAGGTTGTCGTGGTGATGGATCACGCCAACAAGAAGGGTGAGTCGAAGCTTCTGAAGGAATGCACGCTGCCGCTGACCGGCAAGGGTGTCGTCGACCGGATCATCACCAACCTGGGCGTGTTCGACGTGGTCGAAGGCGGGCTGAAGGTCGTGGAACTGGCCGATGGTGTGACCCGCGAAGAAGTCGACAAATACACCGAAGCCAATCTGGTTAACTGAGCCGCTCTAACACCTTGAAGCGCGAGAGCGGACTGCGCTTCTGAGACAATGGATCGCGGCCCTTTGAGGGTCGCGATTTTTCGTCTGGGATGGTCAGGGTTTCAGATGGGTCGGGTTCGGGCGGCGGCGGTGACGCTGGCCCCGTTGCAAATCCCCGCGCTGCCCCGTAAGCCCCCCGAACCATGACCAGAACCCAGTGGGGCAGACGATGACAGATCGGAGAGGACGGATTTCGTTCCAGGGCGTTCCCGGCGCCTATTCGCACCAGGCTTGTGCGGAAGCCTTTCCCGACTTTGAGGACCTGCCCTGCAATACCTTCGAGGGCGCGATCGCGGCGGTGAAGGAAGGCCGGGCAGATCTTGCCATGCTGCCGGTGGAGAACTCGACCTATGGGCGCGTGGCGGACATTCATCAGCTCTTGCCCGAATCCGGGCTCTACATCGTCGGAGAGCATTTCCTGCGGGTGCATATCAACCTGCTCGCTCTTCCCGGCACGCAGCTTGCGGATGTGCGCACGGCCATGAGTCACACGGTTCTGCTCGGGCAGTGCCGGGGGTTTCTTCAGGAGCACAAGCTTTCGCGCCGGGTGGCGGCGGATACGGCCGGTGCGGCGCAGGCCGTGGCCGAGAAGCGCGATCCCGCGGTGGCGGCGCTGGCCTCCGAACTGGCCGCGAAGATCTACGGGCTCGAGGTTCTGGCCCGCCATATCGAGGATCACGCCAACAATACGACGCGGTTTCTCGTGATGTCGCCGAAGCCGGCGGAAGCGCCGCGTGGTGATGTGCTGACGACCTTCGTCTTCCGGGTGCGCAACATTCCGGCAGCGCTCTACAAGGCCATGGGCGGGTTCGCGACCAATGGCGTCAACATGACCAAGCTCGAGAGCTACATGGTGAACGGTCATTTCACCGCGACGCAGTTCTATGCCGATATCGAGGGTCATCCGGAAGATCCGCCGGTGCAGCGCGCGCTCGAGGAACTGGCCTTCTTCACCGATCATCTGCAGATCATCGGGGTCTACCCGGCGCATCCCTTCCGGCACGAGCAGAGAAATGGGCATTGACCGGCGCCGAACAGGCGCTAGCCTGATTTGAAGGCGCTCACATAAGGCGCCGGAAACGGGAGGAAAAATCCAATGAGAATGTTCATGGCCACGATGCTGGCCACAACCTTTGCCGCGACCTTGACTGCGGGGGCGCTCGTCTCCGGTTCGGCCGCCATCGCCCAGCAGAAGCCCGCGCCCGAGGGGGCTTCGGTCTATTTCGTGTCACCCGAGGAGGGCGCGACGGTCTCTTCTCCGGTGCGGGTCGTCTTTGGGCTGACGGGGATGGGTATCGCGCCTGCGGGTGTCGAGAAGGCGGCCACGGGCCATCACCATCTGATCATCGATGTCGATCCCGAGAGCCTCGATCTGAGTGGTGCGCTGCCCGCCGATGAGAACGTGGTGCATTTCGGCGGCGGCCAGACCGAAACCGAGATCGATCTCGCGCCGGGCGAACACACGCTCTACCTGCTTCTTGGCGACGAGAACCACATTCCGTTCGATCCGCCGATCCTGTCGGAGCCGCTGACCATCACGGTGGAGTAGCGGCGCGACCGATCAGGCGAGACTGTCCGCCAGCCATCGCTCGATGAGAAACCGGGCGATGGATCCCTTGCGGGCTGGCCAGACACCGGGCAGATCGCCGATCATGGCGCGCAGCGTGTCCTCGCGGGTGAGCCAGAGCGCGTTGTCGAGTTCTTTCGGGTCCAGGCGGATGTCGCGTCCCAGAGCCACGCCGTGGCAGCCGATCATCAGGCTCGACGGGAAGGGCCAGGGCTGGCTCGCGAGATAGCCGACCTCGCCCACCGGCACGCCGGTTTCCTCGAAGGTTTCGCGGCGCACGGCGGCCTCCACGGTTTCGCCGGGTTCCATGAAGCCCGCGAGGAGGGAATACATGCCCTCCGGCCAGCCGGGCGACCGGCCCAGCAACAACGAGTTGCCATGGGTGATCAGCATGATGACGACGGGATCGGTGCGGGGAAAGTGATGCGCGCCACAGGCCGGGCAAGTGCGCCGCCAGCCGCCGTCGTCGATCTCCGAAGGGGCGCCGCAGCGGGCGCAGTAGCCGTGGGTTTCATGCCAGGCAAAGAGGCCGCGGGCGGTGGCGGCATTGCCTGCGTCGGCCTGGGCGAGCTGCCCCATGGAGGCGCGCAGATCGGCGAAGACGAACCGCGGGGGCAGGTCCGGGTGCGGCGTGCGGCTCGGATCCAGAAAGCCGGTGGTTTCGGTATGGGCGTCTTCCCAGTCGGGTATCAGGCGCGCGAAGCGAGGTGCCGTGCCCTCGAGGCCGAGAAAGACCGGGGCTTCGGTGGCGGACGCGAAGATCGGGTGGCCGGTTTCGAGCCAGGTGAGGGCGGGCGAAGTGCCCTCGGGCGCCTCGAGCAACGCCCGGTTTCGCCAGAAGGGCAGGCAGCGGGCCTCCGGATGGGCGAAGAATTCGGCGAGCTTTCCGGGATCGGCCCGAAAATGCGCGGCGCGGTCGAGCGTTGCGCCCGAGAATGTAGCGGCTTCGGCGTCTTTCATGGGTGTCTCCCGACCCGCGCGTCAGGGCTCATCCCGTGAAGCGCACCGAGCCGATGAAGGGCAGGTTGCGGTTTCGCTGGGCGTAGTCGATGCCGTAGCCGACGACGAACTCGTCGGGGATCTCGAAGCCGGTCCAACTGGCCTTGATGTCGATTTCGCGTCGGGAGGGTTTGTCGAGCAGGGCGCAGACCTCAAGGCGTGCCGGTTCGCGGGTGCGCAGGATGGCGAGGACGTGGCTGAGCGTGTAGCCGGTGTCGACGATATCCTCCACGAGCAACACGTCGCGCCCGGCGATCTCGCCACGCAAGTCCTTCAGAATGCGGACCTCGCGACTGCTTTCGGTGGAGTTTCCGTAGGAGGAGGCCTCCAGGAAATCGACCTCGACGGGCAGGTCGAGCTCGCGCACCAGGTCGGCGATGAAGATGAAGGAGCCCCTGAGAAGGCCAACGACCACCAGCTGTTGGGTGTCGTGGAAGTGGGTCTTGATCTCGCGCGCCAGCAGCTCGACACGCGCCGCGATCTGCTTGGCTGAGATCATCTCGTCGATGACGTAGTTCCTGTCGACCACCTCGGATCACCCTCTTCGCTGCTCGGCTCCGGCACGGTCTTCGCATCTCGCGCGGGCGGGCGCAATCCGCAGCGGGCATGTTTCCCGCAGGGCAGCATTGCGCGAATGAGACGGGCTTTTGCCTTGTGCTGTTGGGTCGGCTGTGGTTTGACCGGGCTTCAGTTGATCAGTTCAAGTCGATCGGACAGCCGCCTCAGAATGCCGACACACGCCGAAAAACGGATCATGCCCTACAGCGCGGACGAGATGTACGCGCTGATCGCGGATGTCTCGAAATATCCGGAGTTCCTTCCGTGGTGCGCTGCGGCGCGGGTGCGCGGATCGAAGCCTCTGCCCGATGAGAACGGCGAGGTCATGGATGCGGATCTGGTGATCTCGTTCAAGGTTTACCGGGAGAAATTCGGCTCGCGGGTCACGCTGCGGCCCGATCAGCACCGGATCGATGTCGAGTATCTCGACGGGCCGTTCAAGTATCTCAACAACCACTGGAAATTCGTGCCCCTCGACGAGAAGCGCTGCGAGGTGGACTTCTTCGTGGATTTCGAGTTCCGCTCCAGCATCCTGCAGCGCCTGATCGGCGTTGTCTTCAACGAGGCGATGCAGCGGATCGTGCGGGCCTTCGAACGCCGCGCCGAGCAGCTTTACGGGCCGCGCGCCAAGAGCTGAATTGCCATGTCCACGGCGATTTCGACCGTGGCCGCACGCACGTTCGCCCGACCGATGGCCCCAAAGCGGCGGTGATCCGTGCGGACCCTGTCCCCGAATGCGACCCCGAACCAGACCAGCCCCTCGGGCTTGGACTCGGACCCTCCGGGCCCCGCCACGCCGGTGGTGGCGATGGAAAGCTGGGCTCTCGAATGGGTGAGGGCGCCAATGGCCATGGCGCGCGCGACCTCCTCGGAGACGGCCCCATGCGTCGCGATCAGTTCCGGGTCGACACCCAGCATCTCGACCTTGGCTTCGTTGGAATAGGTCACGAAACCCCTGTCCACGACGCGCGACGAGCCGGGGATGTCGGTCAGAGCTGCGCTCACGAGGCCGCCGGTGCAGCTTTCCGCCGTGGCGATGAGGATGCCGCGCCCCCGTGCATTGTCCAGCAGGTCGACAGCCTTGAGAACACTCATCATCCGGTCATTGCTCCATGAGCGATCGCCGCAGCGATCGCGACGCAGGCAGCGGCGAGAATGCCGGCCAGGACATCATCGAGCATGACGCCGAGCGGGCTGTGAAGATTGTCGGCCCAGGAAACCGGCCAAGGCTTCCAGATGTCGAAGATGCGGAAGAGAAGGAACCCGCCGATCCAGCCGGGGTAGGGAAAGATGTGGGGCGCGACACCGGCGTGCCAGAGCCCCGCAGACAATGGCACCAGCGCGATCCATTGTCCAACGACTTCGTCGATCACGATCTCGGACGGGTCGGGGTTTTCGCCCGATGACGTTTCGCGCGTGGTGGCCCAGAGGCCGATGAAAAAGACGGCGACGATCGCAAGGGCGAGGGCGGGAAAGCCGCCGCTCCAGTGCAGGAGCCAGGCGAGGGGGAGGGCGGCCAGTGACCCGAAGGTGCCGGGGGCGACGGGAATGAGGCCCACGAAGCCGAATGTGGCGATGAACCGGCTCATGTCTTCACAAGTGTAGCTGTGGCGAAAGCGGCGATGCCCTCGCCGCGACCGGTGAAGCCGAGCTGTTCGGAGGTCGTGGCCTTGACGCTGACGCGCTCGGTCGCGATGCCGGTGATCCGGGCAAGCTGTTCACGCATGGCATCTGCGTGTGGCCCGATCTTGGGGCGTTCGCAGATGAGCGTGCAGTCGAGATGGGTGATCGCGAAACCGCGCGCTGCGGCCCGCTCGGCGGCCTTGGCGAGGAAGATCTCGGAGGCGGCGCCCTTCCACTGTGGATCGGAAGGCGGGAACCATTGGCCGATATCGCCTTCCGCCAGCGCGCCGAAGATGGCATCGGTCACCGCGTGCATGCCCACATCGGCATCGGAATGGCCGATCAGGCCGTGATCATGGGGGATGTCCACGCCGCAGAGGGTGACGGAGGAGCCCGGGCCGAGCTTGTGGACGTCGAAGCCGTTTCCGGTGCGGATGTCGGGAGTTTGCATGAGGCCCTGTCTTGCCCGATCGAGGTCGGCGCGGGTTGTGATCTTGAAGTTTCCTTCTGCACCCTCGACCACCCCGACCACAAGCCCCGCCGCGATGGCGACCTCGACATCATCGGCGGCATCACCCTCATGCGCTGCGTGGGCTGCGAGAATCCCGGCAAAATCGAAGCCCTGCGGTGTCTGGGCGCGCCAGAGGCCCGCGCGCGGGACCGGGTGCCGGGCCTCGCCGTCTTCGGCGGACCAGAGCGCATCGACCACGGGCAGGGCCGGGAAGGCGCCGGATCTCCCGGCGAGCGCGTCGATGACCGCCGTGAGGGTGGATGCGGTGACGAAGGGGCGCGCGCCGTCATGGATGAGCACGTTTCGCGGACGGTTTGCCGCCAGGGCCTCGAGGCCTGCGCGCACGGAGAGCGATCGCGTGGTGCCGCCCTCGACGGGGGGGAGGAGGCGCGGTGTGTCGAGCCCGGATATCGCCGCCCTGTAGAGCGGCAGATCGTCGGGATGGATCACCACGGCGACGCATTGAATGCGGGGATGGGCGAGAAAGCGGTCGATGGAGTGGCGCAGGATGGCCTGCCCGCCGAGATCGAGATACTGTTTGGGAATCTCGCCGCCCAGCCGCTGGCCGCGTCCGGCGGCCACAATCAATCCGGCGCTTGTCATCTGCCCTGCCTCCTGCTCGCGCGGAGCTTATAGGGCGGGTCGATTAACTCTACAATGTTTGGGCATATGCTTATATATTGCCAGTCTTTCCGGCATGGGGTATGCAAAGCGTTAATGGTGCATACGGAATAAGCAAATGTCTGTCGGGATTGGGGGCAAGTCTTACGCTCCGCCTGTTTTTCTCGCACCTATGGCGGGAATTACCGATCGGCCCTTCCGGAGAGCTGTTCTCCGGTATGGTGCGGGGCTGGTCGTGTCCGAAATGGTTGCGAGCCGCGAGGTGTTGAGCGCCGGGCGCGGCGCCCGCGCGCGTGCCGAACTTGGCGCGGAGGACGATCGCACATCTGTACAGATCGCGGGCAACGAGCCCGAACTGATGGCCGAAGCGGCGCGCTACTGTGCCGGCGCAGGTGCGCGGATCATCGACATCAATTTCGGCTGCCCGGCCAAGAAGGTCACGACAGGATGGTCCGGCTCGGCGCTGATGCGCAAGCCCGATCTCGCGCAGGCCATCATCGAGGCTGTGGCGGAGGCCGTAAGCCTGCCGGTGACGGTCAAGATGCGGCTCGGCTGGGACGATGCGGCGCGCAATGCGCCCGATTTCGCCCGAATGGCGCAGGATGCGGGCGCCTGCATGGTGGCGGTTCATGGCCGGACGCGCTGTCAGTTCTACAAGGGAAGCGCCGATTGGGGGGCGGTTCGGGCGGTGCGCGAAGCCGTTTCCCTCCCGCTGCTGGTCAATGGCGATATCGTCGACGGGGCGTCCGCCGCCCAAGCGCTGCGGCTTTCCGGGGCGGATGGGGTGATGATCGGGCGCGGTGCGCGTGGCCGGCCCTGGGTTCTGAGCCAGATCGCGGCGGCGCTCGAAGGCCGCCCGGTGCCGCCTGATCCGGGGGTGGACGAATTGGTCGATCTGGTTGTCGGTCACTACGAGGACATGCTGCGTTTCTACGGCAGCGAGCTTGGTGTCCGGGTCGCGCGCAAGCATCTCGGCTGGTATCTCGACCGGCTCGACGGCGCGGCTCCGCTGCGTGCCCATGTCATGCGGCTTCCGGACCCCGCGGCCGTCATCAATGCGCTTCAAACAGGGATACCTTCTTGCAATTCGTCCAAACTGCAGGCCGTGGCCTGATGGATATCGGTTTCGAGGCGCTCTGGAGCGCGATTCCGTATCCCGGTCTCATCATCAGCAAGGATGACACGATCCGGGCCGCCAATCCGGCCGCCGAGGACTTCGGTTCGACCTCGTTCCGGCAGATGCGCGGCAAGCCGCTGACCAAGTTTCTCGGACCCAACAGCGTCGTCGTCGATGTGATCAACCAGGCACGCAGGAGCGATGTCTCGGTGACGCAATACAACGTCACCGTGAGCTGGCAGGGCATGCCGCCTGCGTTGCAGAACGTTCATGCCGCGCCGATGCACGAGGCGGATGGGGAGATCCTGCTTCTGATGCATCCTCGCGGCATGGCGGAAAAGATGGATCGCAGCCTGAGCCACCGCTCCGCGGCGCGCTCCGTCTCGGGAATGGCGGCAATGCTGGCCCACGAGATCCGCAATCCGCTCGCCGGCATTTCCGGCGCAGCGCAGCTTCTGGAAATGGGGCTGGGCGAGGCGGATCGCGAACTGACCGGCCTGATCCAGGAAGAGGCTGCGCGGATCGGGGCGCTGGTGGACCGGGTGGAGCAGTTCGGCGATCTGCGGCCCGCATCACGCCGGGCGATCAACATTCATGACGTGCTTGATCGCGCCCGGCGTTCGGCACAGGCGGGTTTCGCGGCGCATGCGCGCTTTCACGAGGAGTTCGACCCCTCGCTGCCGCCGGCCTCCGGCGATCCGGACCAGCTCTTGCAGGTCTTCCAGAACCTTCTGAAGAACGCCGCGGAAGCCATTCCGCGTGTGGGTGGCGCGATCTCCATCGGAACGGCCTTCCGGCCCGGTGTGAAGCTTTCGCGGCCCGGCGGCGCGAGCGAGAGCCTGCCGCTCCTGGTGACCATCACGGACAACGGGCCCGGGATTCCGGAAACGCTGATCAGCGACATCTTCGACCCCTTCGTCAGTTCCAAGGAGAACGGCACGGGCCTCGGGCTTTCGCTCGTCTCCAAGATCATTTCCGATCACGGCGGGACGGTGGAATGCGAGAGCCGGCCGGGACGCACGCGGTTCATCGTGCGGCTGCCGGTCTGGAACGAACGGTCGGCGCCGCAGAGCAAGAACAAGAAAATCGAGAAAGGACGTTAACGGATGGAAGGAACGATCCTTGTCGCCGATGATGATCGCACGATCCGCACGGTTCTGGCGCAGGCGCTGACCCGCGCCGGGTGCCGGGTGCGCGCAACCGGGACCGCCTCGACGCTCTGGCGCTGGGTGGACGAAGGGGAGGGTGACGTGGTCGTGACCGATGTCATGATGCCCGACGGCGATGCGCTCGACCTCCTGCCCGCCATCAAGAAGCGCCGGCCCGACCTGCCGGTGATCGTGATGAGCGCGCAGAACACGGTGATGACGGCGATCCGCGCGGCGGAGGTGGGGGTCTACGAATACCTCCCCAAACCCTTCGATCTGAAGGAAGTTCTGGGGCAGGTCTCCAAGGCGCTGAAGCAGAAGTCGCGCCGCGGGCCCATTTCGGATGACGAGCCGGTGCAGCGCGAGGAAAACCTGCCGCTGATCGGCCGCAGCCCGGCGATGCAGGAGGTCTACCGCATTCTCGCGCGGCTCATGAACACCGATCTCGGCGTCATGATCAATGGCGAGAGCGGCACCGGCAAGGAGCTGGTCGCGCGGGCGCTGCACAACTTCGGCATGCGCAAGGACGGGCCTTTCGTGGCGATCAACATGGCGGCGATCCCGCGCGATCTGATCGAGAGCGAGCTGTTCGGGCACGAGAAGGGCGCCTTCACCGGGGCCGACCGGGCCATGGCGGGAAAGTTCGAGCTGGCGCGTGGCGGCACGCTTTTCCTCGACGAGGTGGGCGACATGCCGCTCGATGCGCAGACACGGCTGCTGCGCGTGCTCCAGGAGGGCGAGTTCACCCGCGTCGGCGGGCGCGACGTGCAGGCGGCGGATGCGCGTATCGTCGCCGCAACCCACCAGGATCTGCGCGGGCTGATCACGGAGGGCCGCTTCCGCGAGGACCTCTTCTACCGGCTCAACGTGGTGCCGATCCGCCTGCCGCCCCTGCGCGAGCGGCTCGAGGATGTGCCCGATCTCGCGCGCTCCTTCCTGCGCAAGGCCGAGACAGAGGGACTGCCGCGCAAGACCATCTCGCGCGAGGCACTCGACATCCTGAAAAAGCAGGAATGGACCGGGAATGTCCGCGAACTGGAGAATCTCATCCGTCGGCTCTGCGTGCTTTGCACCGATGACGTGATCTCGGCAAATGTTGTCACGCAGGAGGTTTCCGCTCGGCCAAGTTCCTCCACTCCGGCGCAGAACGCCCAGCCCCAGAGGCTCGCGCATGCCATAGAGGCGCATTTACGCCGATACTTCGATCTCCACGGGGACACGTTGCCGCCGAACGGACTTTATGACCGTATTCTCAAGGAGATGGAGCTGCCTCTTATCGCACTTTCTCTCTCCGCGACGCGCGGAAATCAGGTCAGAACGGCCGAATTGTTGGGAATCAATCGGAATACTCTGCGAAAAAAGATTCGGGATCTGGACATTCGGGTGACACGTGGCAAGAAAATGATGTAGAAAGGTCACAGTCGAGCCTTTTGCAACAAAGAAGCGCGCCACGGATAAATGCGCCTACATTCCCTGAGCCTTGCTGGAGAGAGATTGCTGCGCTGGCAGAGTCGCCCCAGCGTGAAAACCGCATCGCGCTGGACCATGCTGGCGCTTGGTCCTCTGCTCGCGGCCGCGACCTTCGCGGCGCTCGGCGGGATCGATGCGCTTTCCAGCCAGCCGGTGCTGCGCACGCTGCTGATCTGCGATTTCGTCTATGCCCTGACGGTCGCGATGTTCGTGGCGCGGCGGATCGCGGAGATGATCGCGGCGCGCAAGCGGCGTTCGGCGGGGGCAAAGCTGCACATGCGGCTGGTGCGCTTTTTCACGGCGATCGCGCTCATCCCCACCATTCTTGTCGCGATCTTCGCCACGGTCACGCTGAATTTCGGCTTAGAGGGCTGGTTCTCCGAGCGGGTTCGCGACGTGGTTTCCAATTCGATGGCGGCTGCAGAAGCCTATGAGGAGGAGCATCGCACGACGCTTCAGACCGATGCTCGGATGCTGGGCTATTTCCTCTCCGAACAGAAACAGCGCCAACCGCTGATGTCCGGGGGACGGTTGCGGGAACTTCTCACCGCTGGCCAGCTTCAGATGCAGCGCGCGCTGCCCAAGGCTTACGTCATCACCGGGGCGGGGGAACTGAGCGCGCGGGGCGAGCGCAGTTATCTCTTCGATTACATCCAGCCCAGCGAGGCCGATATCGAGAGGGCCTCCGCCGGCGAGGTCGTGGTGATCGAGGACTGGGAGAACAACGAGTTTCGCGCGTTGCTCCAGTTGCAGGGTTTCGCGGATCGCTATCTCTACGTGAGCCGCGCGGTGGATGGCGAGATCCTCGGGCTGCTCGACGAGACGCAGGAGACCGTGCGCCTCTACCAGCAGCTCGAGAACGACCGGGGTCGGCTGATCTTCGAGTTCGCGCTGATCTACATGGGCGTGGCGCTGGTGGTGATTCTCGCGGCTGTCTGGATGGGGCTCTGGTTCGCGGAGCGGCTTTCCCGGCCCGTGGGCAAGCTCGCGAGCGCGGCGGAGCGCGTCGGCAGCGGCGATCTGAATGTCCGGGTGAGCGAGTCCCGCAGCGATGACGAGATTGCACTCCTGGGCCAGACCTTCAACAAGATGACCCGGCAGCTCAAGGCGCAGCGCGATGAGCTCATTGCCTCCCATGACGAGACAGATCGGCGGCGCAGGCTCTTCGACTCGGTCCTTACCGGGGTGACGGCGGGAGTGATCGGGCTCGACAGCGCGGGGCGGATCGAGGTGGTGAATACCGCTGCCATCGAGCTTCTCGCGCTCGATCCGAAAGGCGTGCACGGCGCGTTTCTTGCCGATATCGTGCCGGAGTTCGCCGACCTGATGGACAAGCTCGACAGCCGGGCGTCCTCGGTCGCCAAGGGCGACGTGCGTCTGCGACGTCACGCGCTCGAACGCGAGCTGCTTGTCCGTGTCGCGGCGCGCGAGGCTGGTGACGGCGACCTTGAGGGGTATGTGGTGTCCTTCGACGATGTGACCGACCTCGTGGTGGCGCAGCGCATGGCGGCCTGGGGGGATGTGGCGCGGCGGATTGCCCATGAGGTCAAGAACCCGCTCACGCCGATCCAGCTCTCGGCAGAGCGGATGCGGCGCAAGTTCGGCCCCATCGTGGGCGACAAGCGCGAGTCGCTGGAGCAGCTTGCTGATGTGATCGTGCGCCAGACCAATGATTTGAGGCGCATCGTGGACGAGTTCTCGAAATTCGCCCGGATGCCGGCGCCGGAGCGCAAGTCGCAGGACGTGAAGAAGCTGGTGATGGATGCGGTGCTGCTGCAGGAGACCGCGCGGCCGGATATTAAGTTTGAGGTGGACCTTCCCGAGCACGGCGTTCTGGCGCGGCTCGACGGCACGATGATCAATCAGGCGCTGACAAACGTTCTCAAGAACGCGTCGGAAGCCATTGATACCAGGAAGGAAGAGGGTCGGGACGAGAAGGGCGCCATCCGGGTTTGCCTGACCGCCGAGCCCGATCTGCTCGTTCTGGACATACAGGATAACGGGACCGGGTTGCCGAACCAGCCCGAACGGCTCTTCGAGCCATATGTCACCAGCCGGCCGAAAGGGACCGGACTGGGACTTTCCATCGTGAAGAAGATTGTCGAGGAGCATGGCGGCTCGCTGGAGATGCGCCCCGCACCCCTCTTCGCCGATGACCAGGAAAAGCCGGGTGCCTGGATGCGGATCCTGCTCCCGCAGGCGCTGGCCACGCCCGGCGACGCCGACCTCCCCGCCAGAAGCACCTATCCCGAGACGTTGAAAGAGAGAACAACATGAGCGACATTCTCGTGGTTGATGATGAACGCGACATTCGCGACCTGATCGGAGACATTCTCGAGGACGAGGGGCATTCCGTCCGGCTCGCCTGGGACAGCACTTCCGCGCTCGAGGAGATCAACAGGGCGGCGCCCGATCTCATCATTCTCGACATCTGGCTCAAGGACAGCCGGCTCGACGGGATCGACATCCTGAAGCAGGTTCGGCGGGATAACCCCTCCATTCCGGTGGTCATCATCTCCGGCCATGGCAATATCGAGATCGCGGTCGCGGCGATCAAGCAAGGCGCCTACGACTTCATCGAGAAGCCCTTCAACATCGACCAGCTCATGGTGGTGATCACCCGCGCGCTGGAAACCTCGCAGTTGCGGCGGGAGAACGCGGCGCTCAAGGGGCAGGACGTGAAGAGCCTGAAGATGATCGGCTCGAGCCCGGCATTCCGGCAGATGAGATCGCGGCTCGACAAGGTCGCGCGCACCAACAGCCGGGTGATGCTGACCGGACCCGCGGGGTCGGGCAAGGATTCGGCTGCGCGCTACATCCATGCCCATTCGGACCGCTCCCTCAATCCTTTCGTGGTGGTCACGTCGGCCTCGGTCGGAGCCGACCAGATGGAGGAGGTGCTCTTCGGGCGTGACACGCTGGAGCGCGGTGTCGAGCCGGGGCTGCTCGAGCGGGCCAATACCGGCACGATCTTCTTCGACGAGATCGCCGACATGCCGCTCGGGACGCAGTCGAAGATCCTTCGGGTTCTGGTCGATCAGGCGTTTCAGCGCGTGGGCGGGACGGATACCGTGCGTGTGGATGTGCGGGTGATCTCGGCCACGACGCGCGATCTCGATTCCGAGATCCGGGCCGGGCGTTTCCGGACCGAGCTCTATCACCGGCTCAACGTGGTGCCGATCGAGGTGCCGGGCCTCGATCAGCGGCGCGAGGACATTCCCGAGCTTGCGCGGTATTTCCTCAATGATCTCAACGATGCGCAGGGCCTGCCGAAGCGTGAACTCGCGCCTGAGACGGAGGCGCATCTGCAGACCATGCAGTGGCCCGGCAATGTGCGCCAGCTGCGCAACCTGCTGGAGCGCGCGCTGATCCTCGGATCCAGTTCGGCCCCGATCGGGCCGGACGAACTGGCGGCGGAGGCCGCGGTCAGCGAAGGCGTGGATGGCGGTTTCCTTGGCGCGGCCTTTGCCGGCCTGCCGCTGCGCGAAGCGCGCGAGACCTTCGAGCGCGAATACCTGATGGCACAGATCAGCCGGTTTGGCGGGAACATCTCGCGCACCGCGAACTTCGTCGGGATGGAGCGCTCGGCCTTGCATCGGAAGCTGAAGTCGCTCAACGTCATTCCGGGGGGCCGCTCGCAGAAGAACGAAGAGGCCGAAGAACACGCGTGATCCGCGAGGATTGGCCTGAGATCAGGAATATCCGATGAAGATCATCATCTGTGGAGCCGGGCAGGTGGGCGGCCAGATTGCGCGCCATCTTTCCCGCGAGGATTCGTCGAACCAGGTGACGGTGGTCGACAACAACCCCGCCCTGATCCGTCGTATCTCGGATGCCTATGACGTGGGGGGGATCACCGGGTTCGCCTCGCACCCGGATGTTCTGGAGCAGGCCGGTGCGCGGGATGCGGACATGGTGATCGCGGCGACGCAGTCGGACGAGGTCAACATGGTCGTGTGCCAGGTGGCGCATTCGATCTTCTCGGTGCCGCGCAAGATCGCCAGGCTGCGGACGGCGGCCTATCTCAACGCGATCTACTCCGATCTCTATCGCCGCGAACATCTGCCGATCGACGTGGTGATCTCGCCCGAACTTGCGGTGGCGGATGCGGTGATGCAGCGGCTGGCGGCACCTGCGGCCTTCGATATCGAAAGCTTTCTGGATGGCAAGGCGCAGCTCGTGGGGATCTCGCTCGATTCGGCCTGCGCCGTGTTGCAGACACCGCTTCGCCAGCTCTCCGAGCTCTTTTCCACGCTAAAGGCCGTTGTGGTGGGCATCCGGCGCAATGACCGGCTTTTCGTGCCCGATCCGGGTGACCAGCTCTATGCCGGCGACCAGGCCTATATCTTCTCCGCGACCTCGGATCTTCCGCGCGTCATGGAGGTCTTCGGCAAGGAGCATCTCGATGTGCGCCGCGCGCTCGTGGTGGGGGCGGGCAATATCGGGCTCAATGTCGCCAAGAAGCTCGAGGGCAAGCGCATCAAGGCGCGGGTCAAGGTCATCGAGCGGCGCCGCGACCGGGCCGAATTTGCCGCGGACGCACTCAACCGAACCGTCGTGCTGAACGGGGACGGGTTGGACCTCGAGTTGCTCGAGGAGGCCAATGTCCGGCACATGGATGCGGTGCTGGCGCTCACCGATGACGACAAGACGAACATTCTCGCCTGCGTTCGGGCCAAGACCGAAGGCGCAAAACTGGTTGTCGCCCTGGTCAACGATGCCTCGCTCATCGGGCTGATCTCGCCCATGGGGATCGACGCCTATGTGAACCCGCGTGCGACGACTGTGTCCTCGATCCTGCGCTATGTGCGCCATGGCCGGGTGCGCGCGGTCTATTCCGTGGGCGATGCGGAGGCGGAGGTGATCGAAACGCAGGTGCTTGGCACATCGGCCATAGCCGGGCGGACGGTCCGCAATTCCGAACTGCCCGAGGGGTGTCTCATCGGCCTGATACAGAAGGGGGACGACCTGCTCGTGCCGCGCGGAAATACGCGGATCGAGGAGGGCGACGTGCTTACGCTTTTCTGCATCCGTGATCAGGTGAACGAGGTCGAGCGCCTGTTTCAGGTGGGCCTGGATTTCTTCTGACCATGGGAGCCTTGCGCCAGTTTCCCATCGTCGTCGTCCTGCTGCTGATCATTTCGGCGGCGATGCTTGTTCCCGCGGCGCAGGCCATGGCGATCGGGGAATGGGCGGTTGCACGCAGCTTCTTCTATCACGGGATCTTCTTCGGGATCGTCGGGATCATTCTCGGCACAGCCACCATGAACAGCAAGCCGAGGATGGCCGCGCGCTATCACCTTCTCTCGCTGCTTTCGACCTACATGCTGCTGCCGATCGTGCTTGCCACACCTCTGGTGTCGATCATCCCCAACTTCACTTTCAGCCATCTCTATTTCGAGATGCTCTCCTGCCTCACGACCACGGGTGCGACCATCTTCGAGCGGCCATCGCTCATACCCGGTCCCGTGCATCTCTGGCGCGCCATGGTCGGCTGGTTCGGTGGTCTGATGGTGCTGGTCACGGCCTTCGCGATCCTCGCGCCTCTGAACCTCGGGGGGTTCGAGATCAGTCAGAACACGCTTGCCCTACGCAGCGGTGGGATCGGAGCGTCCCTGTCGGAAGGGAACCGACGGATTCGGCAGTATGCCGGGATGATCGCCCCGGTCTACGCCCTGCTGACGGGGCTTTTGGCCTTCATCCTGATCCTTCTGGGAGACAGGCCGCTGACGGCGCTCTGTCACGCGATGTCGACCATGTCGACCAGCGGCATTTCCCCGCTGCCGCGCCTCGAGGCGGCCGGTTCGGGGCGGTTGGGTGAGATCGCAATCGCTTGCTTCTTGCTCTTCGCGATTTCTCACAAGGGGCTGAACGCGCAGATCCTCCGGTTCAAGCGCCCCAAGCTCAGCAGCCCTCAAGTCCAACTCATGCTGATCTCGGTGTTCAGCGTGACGCTGATCCTGTTCCTGCGCAGCTTCATCGGAGCCGTGGAAATCGACCGCCAGGGACAGCTCGATTCGGCGGTAAGTGCGCTCTGGGGCAGCGTCTTCACGGTGCTGTCCTTTCTCACGACCACAGGATTCGAGAGCCATGACTGGCGCACGATGCAGATCTGGTCCGGATTGCCCGACCCTGGCGCCATTCTGCTCGGGGTTGCTGTCATGGGTGGCGGAATCGCGACCACGGCCGGCGGCGTGAAGCTTCTGCGGCTCTACGCGCTCTACCGGCACGGGCTGCGCGAGATGGACAAGCTCGTTCACCCCTCGAGCCTCGGGCGGCATGGGGAAGGCGATCAGCTCATTTCGGATGATGGGCCGAAGATCGCCTTCGTTTTTCTCATGTTGTTTCTGGTTGCGTTGGCGTTCATCATGATCGCGCTCTCGGCCACGGGGCTCGGTTTCAACGAGAGCCTGACCTTCTCGGTCGCGTCCCTGACCACCACGGGGCCGGTGATCCAGACTGGTGAGGGGCAGTATGGATATACGGATCTCAACGCCGCCGGGCGGCTGATCTTCGGGCTCGGGATGATCGTGGGCCGGATGGAGACGCTGGTGGTGATCGCGCTCTTCAACCCGTCCTTCTGGAGAAGCTGACACGAATGGCGCTCATCAAGCCGCGCCGATGCGGTCCCCGAGGACACATGTCCAGAAAATTTTATTGCACCGCACTGGAAATGCCCGGCAGCAGCGGCGATAAGTACTCCAAACAACAACACGTACGCGCAAAGCGCGTGCCATACAACTGAAGGCTGAAATAATGGCTGCCGACAAACAGAATCTCCAGGATGCGTTTCTCAATAACGTACGGAAGTCCAAGGTTCCGGTGACGATCTTCCTGATGAACGGTGTGAAGTTGCAGGGCGTCATCACTTGGTTCGACAATTTCTGTGTGCTTCTGCGCCGTGACGGGCAGTCGCAGCTTGTCTACAAGCATGCCATTTCGACCGTGATGCCGTCTCAGCCGATCCAGCTCTACGAAGGCGGAGACAGTTGACGCGCCCGCAATGATGCGGGCCTTTGTCATTCACCCGGCGATCACGGGGCAATCCAAGCGCGATCCGGAGGATGCCGTGGCCGAAGCCGCGAGCCTTGCGGGCGCGCTCGAACTCGATGTGGTTCGGGCTTTCGCGGTCCAGCTCAACGAGCCGCGTGCCGCCACGCTTTTCGGCACCGGCAAGCTTGCGGAAATCGGGGAGCTGGTTGCGGAAGACGAGATCGGGCTGGTGATCGTCGATTCCGCCCTGTCTCCCGGTCAGCAGCGCAATCTGGAGCGGGAGTGGAAGTGCAAGGTTCTCGACCGAACGGGGCTGATCCTGGAGATCTTCGGGGATCGTGCGCGCACCCGTGAGGGTGTCCTTCAGGTCGAGCTTGCCCATCTCAGCTATCAGAAATCGCGGCTGGTGCGGAGTTGGACCCACCTCGAACGGCAGCGCGGTGGTGTCGGGTTCCTCGGTGGGCCCGGTGAGACGCAGATCGAGGCGGACCGGCGCGCGCTCGACGAACGGATTCAGCGGATCAAGCAGGCGCTTGCGAAAGTGGTGAAGACGCGCGGGCAGCATCGCTCGGCCCGCCAGCGCGTGCCTTATCCGATCGTAGCCCTGGTGGGCTACACGAACGCCGGAAAATCGACGCTGTTTAATCGGTTGACCGGGTCGGACGTTCTGGCGCAGGACATGCTCTTCGCGACACTCGACCCGACGATGCGCTCGATTGAGCTGCCCGGCGGGCCGGAGGCGATCCTGTCGGATACGGTGGGGTTCATCTCCGAATTGCCGACGCAGCTCGTGGCTGCGTTTCGCGCCACGCTCGAGGAGGTTCTGGAAGCGGACCTGATCCTGCATGTGCGTGACATTTCGCATCCCGAAACCGAGCACCAAGCGGAGAATGTGCGCTCCATCCTCGCGGATCTCGGGATCGACGAGACGGCGCAGGAAAGCGTCATCGAGGTCTGGAACAAGATCGATCTCATGCCCGAGGACGAGCGGGCGCTGGTCCGGGCGTCGGCTGCGCGCAACGAGAGCGTCCTTCCGATCTCGGCGCTCACCGGCGAGGGATCGGACGAACTCCTGTCGCTGGTGGCGGAGCGGCTGAAGGCCTCGTCCTTCGAGGATGAAGTGTCGGTCGCGTTCGGAGACGGACGCCGGAGAGCCTGGCTCTTCGAGCACAATCTCGTTCAGCGCGAGGTGCCGACCGATGACGGGCTGACGCTGTCGGTAAAGTGGACGGAGCGGGAAAAGCGCCAGTTCGAGGCGCTTTGAGCTCTTGTGGTGTCAGCGCCGCTGCCAGCGGCTGCGGACATCCGGGCCGACACGGTGGACATCTACCAGCCTGAAATGGGGGGCAAGCTGGAGTGTTTCCACCTCTATCATGCCCACGGCCGCGGTCCCTTCGTCGCCAAGAATGATGCCCGCGGTATAGAGCACGATCTCATCCACGAGGCCCGCAGCCAGAAGCGCGCCCGAGAGCCGTCCTCCGCCTTCGCAGAAGATCCGTGTCAGGCCCGACTGACCGAGCTTCTGCATCATGGCCGATAGGTCGAGCTGGCCATCGGTTTGAAACGGGATCTCGACGAGCTTCGCGCCCTTTTCCGACCAGGCTTCGGCGCGCGATTGCTCGGCTTCCGCGTGGTGGCAGAGCCAGAGCGGCGTTTCCTCGGCGGTTTCGGCAAGATAGCTGTTGCGGGCGAGGTTGAGGCCGCCTGTGACAACCACGCGGATCGGGTTGGCATTCTCGATCCCGAGGTCGCGCACGTCGAGACGGGGATTGTCGCTTCGCACCGTGCCGGCCCCTACCAGAACCGCATCGGCCTGGGCACGCATGAGGTGCACCTCGGCGCGGGCACGCGGCCCGGTGATCCAGCGGCTTTCGCCCGTGGCGGTCGCGATACGCCCGTCCAGCGTGGCGGCGAGCTTGAGCGTCAGCATGGGGCGGCCGGTGGTGACGCGGTTCAGGAAACCCCGGTTCAGGCTGACGGCCTCGACGGCCAGGCAGCCGAGATCCACCTCGATACCGGCGGATTTCAACGCATTGATCCCGCGGCCGTTTACCCTCGGATCGGGATCCTCGGCCGCGATGACGGCCCGAGAAATGCCCGCTGAAATCAGCGCATCGGAACAGGGGGGCGTCTTGCCCGTGTGGGCACAGGGTTCGAGGGTGATGTAGGCGGTGGCGCCGCGGGCGGCTTCACCAGCCTGTTGCAGGGCGCGAGACTCCGCGTGGGGGCGACCACCGTCCCCGGTATGGCCCCGACCCACCACGCGACCATCGCGCACGATTATGCAGCCCACCGCAGGGTTGGGCCAGACACGGCCCAGACCACGACGCGCCAGCCCGAGGGCCGCACGCATGTAGCCCGCGTCTTCCGACCTGCTGGTCATGAGATCAGTCTTCTTCCTTTTCCACAGGTTCCGGGCGCAACTCGTGGACGAATTCCTCGAAATCGTCGGCGGCCTGGAAATTCTTGTAGACGGAGGCAAACCGCACGTAGGCGACGGTGTCAATCCGTGCGAGGGATTCCATGACGATCTCGCCGATCTTGTCCGAGGGGATGTCCGTTTCGCCCATCGATTCGAGCCGGCGGACGATGCCGGAAATCATCTGGTCGATGCGCTCCATCTCCACGGGGCGTTTCTGCATTGCGATACGAATGGAACGCTCGAGCTTGTCGCGATCGAAGGGTTCGCGCTTGTGGTTCTTCTTGACCACGACGAGGTCGCGGAGCTGGACACGTTCGTAGGTGGTGAACCGACCGCCACAGGCCGGGCAGAATCGGCGGCGACGGATCGAGACGTGGTCTTCCGCGGGACGGCTGTCCTTGACCTGGGTGTCGATGTTTCCACAGAACGGACAGCGCATGGGCGGCCTCCCGATTTTCCGGCAACTGGGGCGTCAGTATAGGAGGGGCTCAAGCGCTTGGGTAGAGTGAAGTTGACTCCACTATATAATCTGCATCTGTCCAATAGTGGTGGTGACGTGCAGGGGCTGACGGGACGGGTCGTGTCGTTCTACTGACGAGGACAGCCTAGCTTGCGCGCGATTTCATCTCGGCGTCGCCGGGCACGATGCCGATGTTCTGCGCGTCCTGTGCGATGAGCTTCTGCGCCTCGCTCGCTTCCATCGGTTTTCCGAAGAAGTAGCCTTGATAGATATCACAGCCGATCGGGCGGAGAAGCTCGACCTGCCGGCGGGTCTCGACCCCTTCGGCCGTGACCTTCATGCCGAGATTGTGGCCAAGCGATACGATCGTCTCGATGATCCGGCCATGTTTGGCGGGATCGAACTCGATGTTCTCGAGGAAGGAGCGGTCGATCTTGAGCTTGTCGAAGCCGTATTTCAGCAGGTAGCCAAGGCTCGAATAGCCGGTGCCGAAATCATCCATGGCGATGGAAACGCCGAGGTCCTTGAGCCTGACGAGCTGGCGGTCGACGGATTCGTTGTCTGATGCCAAGAGCGATTCGGTGATCTCGAGTTCGAGCCGCTCGGCGGGGACGTCCCAGTGGTCCAGCGCCTTGGCCACGCGATTGACGAGATCGCCCCGGATGAACTGGTGCGGCGAGAGATTGACCGAGATGGTGATATGATCCGGCCAGCCGTGGGCCGTGGCAAGCGCCTCTTCCAGCACCCAGAGGCCGATCTCGTCGATCAGCCCGGTTTCCTCGGCATGGGGGATGAAGCGCGCGGGCGAGATTTGACCGCCCTGGCCGTCTGGCAGGCGCAGAAGGGCCTCGAAACCAACGATGCGTTCATCCGTCTGAGCGACGAGCGGCTGATACAGCAAGCGGAAGGAGCCGTTTTGCAGGGCGCTGCGAAGGAGGCTCTCCATCTCGCGGCGCTCCCTCAGTTCCCGGTCCATGCCGTCCGAATAGACCACCAGCGAGTGCATGTTGGAATCGCGCGCGTAGAACAGGGCGATTTCAGCTGCGTAAAGCGCGCGTGAGGCCGTTTCCTTACCGGAAGACAGGTGCAGGCCAAGGCTGATATCTCCGCGGATCTCGTGGCTTGCGTGGAGAAACGGCTCGCTGGCGGCTTTCTGGAGCCGGAGGCCGAGTTCCTCAAGCTGTTCCTGAGTGATGTTCGGAATGGCCACGAGGAATTCGTCCCCGCCGACGCGGGCCAGGAGGTCGCTGCTGCCCCGCATGTTGCACGTCAGGATGTCGGCGACGAAGCAGAGATAGGCATCACCCGTTTCTGTGCCGAACTCGTCGTTCAGGGATCTGAAGTTGTCCACGTCGATATAGATCAGCCCGACACCCATCCTGTTGCAGGACGGGCCCTCGAAGACCTCGTCGAGTTTGCGGCTGAACGCACTGCGGTTGTAGAGGCCTGTCAGGGCATCGTGGTCCGACAAGCGCTTCACGTTCTCCTGGACCTTCCAGACCTGTCTGGTGCGGAAAAGGAAGGCGAGGCCGGGTATCATGTAGATGAACACCCCGCCGAGGGGGAGGAGCACGCTGAGACGCGAAATGGAATGATCGAGCACCTGATGAGCTTCGGAGCGATCGACGAAGACCTTGAGGGCGCCGAGCCTCTCGCTGTCCTGATCGACGAGCTGGGTGTATGCCGTGACGTATGTGGGCGGGAAGCCGTCCTGCGGGGTTCCGTGCTGGAGAATGCTCGTCACTTCTCCGCCGAGATAGGCTCGTGCGGCATCGATGTCGAACGTGAAGCGGACTTTCTGGCCATTCGGGTCCAGCAGGTCGGATGAATAGATCCAGTTTCCGTTGTGATCGAAAATGCTGAAGGCGAAGACATCGGAATATGTGATCGCTTCGTCCAGCTTGTAGGCCTGGAAATTGTTGGGCTCATGGCCCGCAATGATCCGGTCGAGATCGGGGGCGGTTCTCGAAAGGTGGGACGACCATTTTTCTGCCGCGACCGTGCCACTCTGCACGAGTGTTTCGGTAACGCTCGTGTTGAGCGCGCTGCGTGCGCCGAGATAGATGAAGAAGGTCAGGAGGATTGTGCCGAGCCCGACGAGCACGACCTGTTTCATCCTTCCTGAACTCATGCGCGTTGCCACGTTCGATCCCGTCCCGTCCCCGTTCCCCGATGCGGGTCACTGCGGAAGATGGCCGGCAAGGCTTAATTCCCGGTGAGCCGGGCCCGCAGAGAATTCCGCGAATGTCCTGAAAAATTGTGGCAGACTCCGCTCATCCTGTCATGAGTACCCGTTTTGCAATCGCGCACCGGAGTCGGGCAAAGGAAAGCCCTCGGGGGCATCTGGCGTTGACCTGTCCCGCGGCCCTGCTTAGGGAATGTTGTTCATGGCGCACCGAACGGACGGAAAGACCTTTCATGACCAATCGTAAAGATTACCTGTTTACTTCTGAATCCGTTTCAGAGGGTCATCCGGACAAGGTCTGCGACCGGATCTCGGACGCCGTGCTTGATTCTTTCCTGGAAGAGGATCCGGAGGCGCGTGTCGCCTGCGAGACCTTCGCGACCACGGATCGGGTCATCGTGGGCGGTGAGGTGCGCGGTGCGCCCGGGGTGTTGGGGCGCGTCGAACAGATCGTCCGCGATTGCGTGCGCGATATCGGCTATGCCCAGAAGGGCTTTCACTGGGAAACCCTTTCGGTCCTGAACGTCATTCACGGTCAATCCGCCCATATTGCCCAGGGTGTCGATGCCGGCGAGGGCAAGGAAGAGGGCGCAGGCGACCAGGGCATCATGTTCGGTTACGCGGTGGACGAGACGCCGGTATTGATGCCGGCCCCCATCCACTATTCCCATGCCATCCTGCGCAGTCTGGCCGAAGCCCGGAAGTCGGGCCGGGAGCCGCGGCTCGGTCCGGATGCCAAGTCCCAGCTTTCGCTGCGCTATGCCGATGGCAAGCCGGTGGAGGTGTCGAGCCTTGTGCTTTCCACTCAGCATCTCGACGAAAGCATGACGTCTGCGGATGTGCGCGAGATGGTCGAGCCCTACATTCGCGAGGTTCTGCCCGAGGGCTGGCTCACCGACGAGACGGTCTGGCACGTCAATCCCACCGGCAAGTTCGTCATCGGCGGTCCGGACGGGGATGCAGGTCTCACGGGCCGCAAGATCATCGTGGACACCTATGGCGGGGCTGCGCCCCATGGTGGCGGGGCGTTTTCCGGCAAGGATCCCACAAAGGTGGATCGTTCGGCGGCTTATGCGGCACGCTATGTTGCGAAGAATGTCGTGGCGGCCGGGCTTGCAAAACGCTGTGTCCTGCAGCTCTCCTACGCCATTGGCGTGGCACGGCCGCTCTCGATCTATGTCGATACCCAAGGGACCGGAACCGTGCCCGAGACGGCCATCGAGACCGCCATCGCAAAGGTGATGGATCTCACGCCCAAGGGCATCCGCACCCATCTCGGCCTCAACAAGCCGATCTATCAACGCACTGCGGCCTACGGGCATTTCGGCCGCGAGCCGGAAGCGGATGGCGGGTTCTCCTGGGAGAAGACCGACCTGGCTGACGCTCTCAAGTCGGCGGTCTGATCCGGGACGGCTGCTGGTCCGGAGAGGGGATGGACGTGCCTATCGACAATGAAACCGGCGACGACGGGGGCTTGCGCAACCGCCGCAAGCTCTATGGTCGTCGCAAGGGGAAACCGCTCCGCGCGTCGCAGGAGCGGCTCATGGCGGAGGTTCTGCCGTCTCTCAAGGTGAATCTCGGTGATACGGAGGCGCGCCCGGGTGCACTCGAGCCTGCGGAGATCTTTGGCCGCTTGCCCGCACAATTCTGGCTCGAGATCGGGTTTGGCGGCGGCGAACATCTTGCGCATCAGGCGATCGAGAACCCGGACGTTGGAATTGTCGGTTGCGAGCCCTTCGTCAATGGCATCGCCATGCTGCTCAGCCGGCTCGAGCGCGAAGAGATCGGGAATGTGCGGGTGCATCCGTCTGACGCGCGCGATCTGATCGATCGACTGCCCGACGGGGCGCTCGACAAGGCATTCTTGCTGTATCCGGACCCGTGGCCCAAGGCGCGGCATCACCGCAGGCGGTTCATGAATCCGGAGAATCTCCGCCCGCTTGCACGTGCGATGCGGGCAGGTGCGGAGCTACGGCTTGCGACAGACATCCCCGACTACATGGAACACGCGCTCGAAGCGGTCGGGCAATGCTCGGGGCTTCTCGAATTGGCCGCGCCAGTTGCTACTGGACGCGACAACGCCTGGCTGGACTGGCCCGGCACGCGCTACGAAGCCAAGGCGATCCGTGCC
Organism: Amaricoccus macauensis; assembly: GCF_049800915.1. Classification (GTDB taxonomy): domain Bacteria; phylum Pseudomonadota; class Alphaproteobacteria; order Rhodobacterales; family Rhodobacteraceae; genus Amaricoccus; species Amaricoccus macauensis_A. Next base: position 863,009 of record NZ_JBNAFY010000001.1, on the reverse strand, counting down.
GGGCGGGTGCCGCAATACGCGACCTTCCGTCGGGTTTGAGTTGACGGCCACGGCAGAGTTTGGTGGAGAGCCGTCGCACCACGGGCCCGAATGCGGGCGCGACCCTTTCGGAGAGGCGAGATATGTCAGCACACCCCCAGTCCGGCGCTCTTCATGCTGTGGCAATCGGCCCGCTTCGGGGCGTGGCGGAGGTTCCCGGCGATAAGTCGGTTTCGCATCGTGCGTTGATCCTGGGCGCACTGGCTGTCGGTGAGACCCGGATTACCGGTCTGCTCGAGGGCGAGGATGTGATCGACACCGGCAAGGCCATGCGGGCGTTCGGCGCTGAAGTCACGCGTCTCGGTCCGGGTGAATGGAGCGTTCACGGTGTGGGTGTCGGAGGCTTTCTCGAACCGTCGAAGGCTATTGACTGCGGGAATTCCGGCACGGGTGTTCGCCTGATCATGGGAGCGGTGGCCACTTCTCCGCTGACCGCGACCTTTATCGGCGATGCGAGTCTCTCGTCACGGCCCATGCGTCGGGTAACGGACCCGCTTGCGCTCTTCGGGGCGGTGGCCCATTGCCGCAAGGGGGGGGTGCTTCCGATCACGCTGGAGGGCGCGGAGAACCCGCAGCCCGTGCGCTACACTACGCCCGTCCCTTCCGCGCAGGTGAAATCCGCCGTGCTGCTCGCGGGCCTCAATGCGCCGGGAACGACGATCGTGACCGAAAAGGAGCCCACGCGCGATCATACAGAGCGGATGCTGGCGGGCTTCGGTGCCGAGATCTCAGTCGAGCACGGGCCGGACGGCAATGTCATCACGCTGAAGGGGCAGCCGGAACTGAAGCCCCAGACGGTGGAAGTGCCGCGCGATCCGAGTTCGGCGGCTTTTCCGGTCGCGGCAGCGCTCCTGGTGGAGGGCTCGGAGGTTGTCGTGCCCGGAGTGAGCCGCAACCCGACGCGGGCGGGTTTCTACACCACGCTCGAGGAGATGGGCGCCGACATCACCTATTCGAATGTGCGCGACGAGGGTGGCGAGCCGGTGGCAGACGTGACCGTGCGCTACTCCCGATTGCGTGGTGTCGAGGTGCCGAGTGAGCGGGCCGCCTCGATGATCGACGAATATCCGATCCTCTCGGCGCTTGCAGCCTGTGCGGAAGGTCCGACGATCATGCGCGGCGTGCGCGAGCTGCGCTTCAAGGAATCCGACCGGATCGACGCAATGGCGCGCGGGCTCGAAGCTTGCGGTGTGAACGTGGAGGAAACCGAGGATACGTTCACCGTTTATGGCCGCGGGGCGGGGGGTGTTTCGGGCGATGCACGGGTCGAGACCCGGCTCGATCACCGCATTGCCATGTCCTTCCTCTGCCTTGGCCTGGCGGCGCGCGCGCCCATCGTCATTGACGATGCCGGGCCGATTGCCACAAGTTTTCCGAGCTTTCTCAACCTGATGCGTGGCTTGGGGGCGACGTTCGCCTGAATGCCGGTTTGCGGGGTAGGTCCGGGCTGGAAGCAATTGATCTCCGGCGCAGGGGCGGGCAATCAGAATACCGGAACTTAAGTGATCGGGTGGGGCGTGATGGTGGGCCTTGAAACCGGGAAGCGGACATGAGCCGGGCAGGTGGGTGCCTCTGCGGAGCGATCCGCTATGAGGTGACTGGGCCGATGCGGCCCGTGGTTGCCTGTCATTGCGAGCAGTGTCGGCGCACTTCCGGGCATCATGTGGCCGCCACGGCGGCGCGGCTCGAGGATCTTCACGTCATGGGTGAGCCGGTCTGGTATGTGTCCAGCCCCGGCCACGCGCGCGGTTTCTGCGGTGTTTGCGGCTCGAACCTGTTTTGGCGCAGCGAGGGCTCGGGATTGATGTCGGTCTTCGCCGGAACGCTTGATGTGCCCACCGGATTGACGCTTGCCGCGCATATCTACGTGGCTGCCAAGAGCGACTACTATACGGTCGCGGATGGCCAGCCCCAGGTCGATGGCGGAGCCGAGCTGGATCTCCCATTGCGCGAATAAGCCTGACTGGCGTTTTGCGACAGTCGAAATGGGCATTTCAGGGCACTTGGCGCGCGATCCCGCACGTCGGCAGTTCGTATCGCTATTTCTGTAGCTAAGTCTGGAAGATCTTGGGGGGTAACAAGAATGGCCGCCGTCAATGGCTTGGTTCCTGGAAGAGGCGCTTGACGGCACGGATGAGGCCGACACGATCCTTGGTTTCGGTCAATGAAGGTCTGGTCTTCATCGGCAGGCGGGGTTCTCAACCTCCGGGCAGGCGAGAAACTCCCAAGGCACAGAGGGCGGAAGTTTCCTGCAAGCCATTATCGGGGTTCACATGGATGATGATACGTCGGATGCGGAACTGTCGATCAGCCGGGAACGTGGTATTTTCGTCGATATGGACCTTCGGGAGGTCCACTTCCTCCTGTCTTGAAACTTGGCTCCGATTGCGAAATGGTCCATTCACCCGACACGTAGCGAATTTCAATCCTTGGGGGACGGCTTGACCTTTACCATTGCGCTGGACGGGCCGGCCGCCGCGGGCAAGGGAACGATTGCTCGCGCGCTCGCAGAGCATTTCGGCTTTGCCTATCTCGATACCGGGCTGCTCTATCGCGCGGTCGGCGTGCGCGCCATGAATGACGGTCAGGGGGTAATCGACCCCCATTGGGCGGCGGAACTCGCGCGGCGACTTTCGGAGGCGGATCTCGCCGCGGACGGGCTCCGGACCTCTCTGGCGGGCCGTGCCGCCTCGAAAGTCGCGGCATTGCCGGAGGTGCGGACGGCGCTGCTTGAATTCCAGAAGGCCTTTGCGCGACGCGAGGGCGGTGCGGTGCTTGACGGGCGCGATATCGGAACGGTGATCTGCCCGCAGGCGGAGGCGAAGCTCTTCGTGACCGCAAGTGCTCGTGTCCGGGCCGAGCGGCGTCACGCGGAACTGGGAGAAGCCAAGAGCCTCGAGCAGATCGAGGCCGAGATTCTCGCCCGGGACGAGCAGGATGCCACGCGTTCGGATGCGCCATTGCGCCAGGCTGACGATGCTCACTTGCTCGACACGACGGATTTGTCTATAGACGCCGCGATCGCTCAGGCGATTGCCTATGTGGAAACACGCAAGCAGGATGGCAAGGCCTGAGGCCGTTGCCGCCTTTTTGCGCATTCGCATGGAAAACTTGTGGTGAAAGACCGGCGGAGCCAACCGCCCGGCCAGAAACACGCTATTTGGAGAACTGTATGCCAGCTGCGGCAACCATGGAAGACTTCGAAGCGCTCCTGAACGAGAGCTTCGAACTGGTGACCCCCGAAGAGGGAAGCGTCGTCAAGGGCACCGTGCTCGCGATCGAAGCGGGCCAAGCCATCATCGATGTCGGCTACAAGATGGAAGGCCGAGTCGATCTCAAGGAATTCACCGCTCCGGGCAAGGCGCCCGAAATCGAAGTGGGCGACACCGTCGAGGTCTATCTCGACCGGGTCGAGAACGCCCGCGGAGAAGCGGTTCTCTCCCGCGACAAAGCGCGCCGCGAAGCTGCGTGGGATCGCTTGGAGAAAGCATTCGACAAGGAAGAGCGTGTCGAAGGTGCGATCTTCGGCCGGGTTAAGGGCGGGTTCACCGTCGATCTCGGTGGAGCTGTCGCGTTCCTTCCGGGTTCCCAGGTCGATGTGCGCCCCGTGCGCGATGCCGGCCCGCTGATGCACATGCCGCAGCCCTTCCAGATCCTCAAGATGGACCGCCGCCGGGGCAACATCGTCGTTTCGCGCCGTGCCGTGCTTGAGGAAAGCCGTGCCGAGCAGCGTGCCGAGGTCATCGCCCGCCTGCAGGAAGGCGACGTGATCGACGGTGTCGTGAAGAACATCACCGAATATGGTGCCTTCGTGGACCTTGGCGGTGTCGACGGCCTCCTTCACGTGACCGACATGGCATGGCGCCGTGTGAACCACCCGTCCGAGATCCTCGGGATCGGCGAGACGGTGAAGGTTCAGGTCATCAAGATCAACAAGGAAACCCAGCGCATCTCGCTCGGCATGAAGCAGCTTCAGGCCGATCCGTGGGATACCGTCGAGGCGAAGTTCCCGATCGGTTCCAAGCACATGGGCCGCGTGACCAACATCACCGACTACGGCGCCTTCGTGGAGCTGGAGCCGGGCGTGGAGGGTCTCGTGCACGTGTCCGAAATGTCCTGGACCAAGAAGAACGTCCATCCGGGCAAGATCGTCTCCACCTCCCAGGAAGTGGAAGTCATCGTGCTCGAGATCGATCCGGGCAAGCGTCGCGTCAGCCTCGGCCTGAAGCAGACCCAGGGCAATCCGTGGGACAACTTCGCTGCCTCCCACCCGAACGGCACCGTCGTTGAGGGTGAGGTCAAGAACATCACCGAGTTCGGGCTGTTCGTTGGCCTCGAGGGCGACATCGACGGGATGGTTCACCTGTCCGACCTGGATTGGGACCGTTCCGGCGAGGACGCCATCGCGGACTACCGCAAGGGCGATATCGTCAAGGCTGTCGTCACCGATGTCGACATCGAGAAAGAGCGCATCTCGCTTTCGATCAAGGCCGTTGGCGGCGATCCGTTTGCGGACGTGGTTGCAGGCGTGAAGCGTGGCGACATCGTCACCGTTGCCGTGACCGCAATCGAGGACGGTGGCATCGAGGTCGAATACGATGGCATGAAGAGCTTCATCCGCCGTTCGGATCTCAGCCGCGATCGCACCGAACAGCGCCCCGAGCGCTTCACGGTTGGCGACAAGGTCGATGCCCGCGTGACGAATATCGATCCGAAATCGCGCCGGCTTGGCCTTTCGATCAAGGCGCGCGAGATCGCGGAAGAAAAGGAAGCGGTCGAGCAGTATGGCTCCTCCGACTCCGGTGCTTCGCTCGGTGACATCCTCGGCGCGGCTCTGAAGCGCCAGGGCGACTCCTGAAACGAGGACACCCTTGATGGACGCTCTCGAGCGTGATTTCTACGAAGAACGGCGCCGGAAATGGCGCCGTTCGGCTTTCTGGCGCGGCTTTTTTATCGCGATCCTCATTCTGATCCTTATCGGTGTCGGCTTGAGTTTTCTCGGAGTCGATACGACACGGGATCACGTGGCCCGGTTCCGGGTTTCCGGTTTCATCGGCGATGATTTTCGCAGGGATCAATTGCTGAAGGAATTGGCGAAGGCCGACTCCGCGAAGGCCGTGATCGTGCGGATCAACTCCCCCGGTGGCACGACGGCTGGGGCCGAGGCGCTTTTCGAGTCCCTGCGTTCGATTTCCGAGGAGAAGCCGGTCGTCGCGGTTTTGGGCGAAGTGGCGGCTTCGGGTGGCTATGTCGCCGCGATCGGTTCGGATCATATCGTATCGCGCGGCAACACCCTGACAGGGTCGATCGGGGTCATCATGGAGTACCCCGACCTGACGGGGGTTCTCGATCGGTTCGGCATCGAGATGGAGACACTGCGTTCCTCGCCGCTAAAGGCGGAGCCTTCACCGCTTCGAGAGACCAACCCGGAAGCGCGGGCGCTCAACGAGGCGATGATCGCCGACAGCTACGACTGGTTCCGCGGTCTCGTGGGTGAGCGGCGCTCGCTTTCCGGGACGGCCCTCGACGAGGCTGCAAACGGCGCGGTCTACACCGGACGCATTGCGCTTGAACTCGGACTCGTGGACGAAATCGGCGGCGAAGCCGAGGCTCTCACCTGGCTCGAATCGCGTGATGACGGCCTGGCCGGATTGCCGGTCGTAAACTGGGCCGTGGAGGAAGACGTCCCGCTTGTGACTTCGATCCTGACCCGAATCGCGTCAACTGGCGGGATTCTCGGAGAAATTTCGCTGCTGCAAGGGGCCAAGCTCTATTCCATCGGGCCGTAATTCCTGCCAGTATGTGGTCCCGGGGCGGCGACTTGGGAGTTCGGGTGGGTAGCCGTCACGGCCCAGGGAGTGCGCAAGAGGGCGGTGATGATTAAGTCTGAATTGATTCAGAAGATTGCCGAGGAGAACCCACATCTCTATCAAAGAGATGTCGAGCGGATCGTCGGCACGATTTTCGAGGAGATCATTGACGCAATGGCCGAAGGTCATCGTGTCGAACTTCGGGGCTTCGGCGCCTTCTCGGTCAAGAAGCGTGATGCGCGACAAGGGCGCAATCCACGCACGGGGGATACGGTCGAGGTTGAAGAGAAATACGTGCCGTTCTTCAAGACCGGCAAACTGCTGCGCGAGCGGCTGAATACGGAATGACGGGAAAACAGGACGGATGATGCGTGTTCCGGGGGTGAGGCGATGAGAACGATCAAACTGATTTTGCTGGGAATCATCCTGCTTGCGATCGTGGTGTTGGGTCTGGCGAACCGCGAGCCGGTGACGCTTGAGCTTTTGCCGCAGGGGCTTGCACATCTTGTACCGGGCGCAAGCATCGACCTGCCACTCTTCGTGGTTATCCTCGCAGCGATCCTGGTGGGGCTCGTCCTCGGCTACCTTTTCGAGTATCTGCGGGAATACAAGCATCGCAAGCGCGCCCGGCAGAAGCAGCAGGAAGCAACCCAGCTGAATCGTGAAGTTGATCAACTCCGGAAGGAAACCAAGCGGCCGAAGGACGACGTTCTGGCTCTGCTGGGTAACTGATCGACTGTGATGCGGGTCAAGATCTGTGGTCTGAGGACCCGCGCGGAAGTGGCGGTGGCGGCGCAGTCCGGCGCCGCTTACGCGGGATTTGTGTTCTTCGAGAAATCACCGCGGCATGTGACCTTCAGCGATGCCCGCTGGATCGCACAGGAATTGCCGAACGGCATCCAGACGGTCGCATTGACCGTCGATCCCAGCGACGAGGAACTGGCGGAAATCCGCGAGGTCCTTGGCCCGGACATGTTCCAGTTGCATGGAAGCGAGACGCCAGATCGTGTGGCGGAGGTGCGCAAGCGCTTCAAGGTGCCGGTCATGAAGGCCGTCGGTGTTGCGACCGTAGAGGATCTCGAAATGATCGATCTCTACGCGCGTGTGGCCGATCAGATCCTCGTGGATGCAAGGCCGGCACCGGACGCCGATTTGCCCGGCGGGAACGGTATTTCCTTCGATTGGCGGCTGATCGATGGCTACCGCTGGCGAATCCCCTGGATGCTGGCGGGGGGGCTCACGCCCGAGAACGTCGCGGAAGCCGTTCATCTGACCGGTGCGAAGCAGGTCGATGTCTCCAGCGGTGTGGAACGCAGCCCCGGCCACAAGGATCCCGAAAAGGTGGCGGCTTTTGTTGCCGCGGCCACGGGACAGATGGCCTGAACACAGGTCAATCCTGGCATGGGGCCCCTCGACGTGGCCGGTCCGGAGATATAGGTAACGCTATCTACACAGCAGCGACAAACGGGGGCGCAGGCCGATGAACGTTCAGAAGAGCAATTCGTTTTGCAGCGGGCCCGACGAAAAGGGGCGGTTCGGCGATTTCGGTGGCCGGTTCGTTTCGGAGACGCTGATGCCTCTGATCCTCGAACTCGAGGAATGCTACAAGACAGCCAAGGAAGATCCGGACTTCTGGGCCGAGATGGACCATCTCTGGAAGCACTACGTCGGCCGACCGAGCCCGCTTTATTTTGCGCCACGGCTGACCGAGGAGCTCGGCGGGGCAAAGATCTATCTCAAGCGCGACGAGTTGAACCATACCGGTGCGCACAAGATCAACAACGTGCTGGGCCAGATCCTGCTCGCGCGGCGCATGGGCAAGAGCCGGATCATCGCCGAGACCGGTGCGGGCCAGCATGGCGTGGCGACGGCGACCGTCTGCGCGCGGTTCGGGCTCAAATGCGTGGTGTTCATGGGCGCCACGGACGTTGAGCGACAGAAGCCGAACGTCTTTCGCATGAAGCTTCTTGGCGCGGAGGTTGTGCCGGTAAAGGCAGGCCGCGCGACGCTCAAGGACGCGATGAACGAGGCATTGCGCGACTGGGTGACCAATGTGCGTGACACGTTCTATTGCATCGGAACCGTTGCCGGTCCTCATCCCTATCCGCAGCTCGTGCGGGATTTTCAGGCAATCATCGGCAAGGAAACCCGGGAACAGATGCTCGAGGCCGAAGGACGGCTGCCTGATACACTTGTGGCCTGCATCGGCGGCGGATCGAATGCCATGGGACTGTTCCACCCGTTCCTCGACGATGAGGACGTCCGGATCATCGGTGTCGAGGCGGGCGGCCATGGCGTGGATGATCGGATGGAGCATGCGGCCTCTCTCACGGGGGGGCGACCGGGCGTGCTGCATGGGAACCGCACTTACCTCCTGCAGGACGATGACGGGCAGATTCTCGAGGGTCATTCGATCTCGGCCGGGCTCGATTATCCGGGTATCGGTCCGGAGCATTCCTGGCTCCATGATATTGGTCGGGTGGAATACGTGAATGCAACGGATGCCGAAGCGCTCGAAGCCTTCAAACTTTTGTGTTCGACCGAAGGGATCATTCCTGCTCTTGAACCGTCGCATGCTTTGGCGCATGTAAGGCGCATCGCGCCGACGCTTCCCGCCGATCACCTGTTGGTCGCAAATCTTTGCGGGCGGGGAGACAAGGACATTTTCACCGTTGCTGAAGCGTTGGGTGTTTCCCTCTGAGGCCGATCCCCGGGGAGCGGGGCTTGCTCCCTGATGCCGGACCCGAGTGGTCCGAAACGAAGGTACGTTACGTTATGGAAAATCTTGCAATCGGGGATCTTGTGGTCCTGACCGCCGGTTCGATGCGCATGGCGGTCGAGGAAGTCGACGGTGATGTTGTCGCTTGTGTCTGGTGCCATGAGGGCCGGATCGGTCGCGACCGCTTCAACGTGAAGCTTCTCAAGAAATGGGAATTCCGCGAGGAAGAGAAATCGCACGGCCGCGGCGATGGTCATCGCGGACCGCGCGGCGACCGCGATGGACGCCGGGGTGGTCGGAGTGAAGGCGGCGATGATCGTCCGAACCGCGGCAAGCCCGGTTGGGACGGCAAACCGCGCGAGAAGAAGTTCTTCCGCAAGGACGCCTGACACCCGGACATTTGTTCAATCCTGCCCGCCGTATTCAAACTTGCGGCCGGCAGGAGCGAAAGCTAACTCAGCTTAGCAGCAAGTTCTGCGTCGGTCCTCTCCGTGCCGACGCTAGACTTATCTCTCGATGACCGGTGATGGTCTGTCGCCGAACCAGCTCAACATGACTACGCCTTCTGGCCATGTTCCCAGCACCTGCGCGGTGTGGGATCATGATGGGTGGGGAGTTGGAGCGGGCACCAGGATCGAGGTGATCGAATGACAATCGTCAAGGTATATGGTTCCGACTGTCGCCGGAGCGAGGCCGCCGCGGCCATGGTCGAGGAAGTTGCGCGACGATCCGGAGTTGATGTGACTGTCGAACGTGTGACGAGCCCAATGGAAATTGCGCGTGCGGGTGTGGTCTCCTTGCCGGGGATCTCGGTTGACGGCAACCTCATGCATTCGGGAAGCTTGCCTGACGGTGATCTGATTGCTCGGTGGCTCACAGGGTGAGCACCTCGAACCGCAGGCTTGGTGAAGAACACCCCCACCAAAGAACATTGATTGATCAGTTTGATTTACGTTCGCGCTTCTGCGTCGGTTGAGCCGGGGGCACATTGTCGATGCCCGAGCTACCCAAGGGGTGGCAACGCGCGATCCTGCGAAGCGTGAGCCAAGACCCGCGGAAGGCCCCGTGTTCCTTAAGTGCCTCGAGTGCGTAGGCTGAACAGGTTGGCTGGAAGCGGCAACCATGCCCGACCCAAGGCGAGAGGATCAGGCGATAGGCGCGGACGGGCAAAGCCACAATGCGCGCAAGGGGGCTCATGAGCGCCGTTTCTTCGGTGGACGAGGCGCATGGATCGCGCCCACTGCGGCTTCGAGGTCACTGCAGAGTTGCGAGAAATCGACGCTTGCCGTCTTGTCTCGGCGTCCGATCAGGACATAGTCCCAGCCGGGACGCCCTGCTTGCGTAAGGACCAGCCGGGCCGCTTCGCGAAGCCGACGTTTCGCGCGATTGCGCGCAACGGCATTGCCGACCTTCTTGGAGCAGGTGAAACCGACACGCACGGGGCCGGGGGGATCTTCGCCACGCCGCTGGCGCGCCTGCAAAACGAAAGCAGGCCGCGGCTGGCGCCGGGCCTGTGCTGCGGCCAGAAAGTCCGGCCGCTTTCTCAGTATCTCAAGTGCAGCGCGCGACGATTCCGTATCCGTTTGGACCGCATCGGGCATGGGCACTGCTATGCCGTTCAGGCGGACAGGGACTTGCGGCCCTGCGCGCGGCGGCGGTTGATGATCTTGCGGCCGGCCTTGGTGGCCATGCGCGCGCGGAAGCCGTGGCGGTTCTTGCGAACGCGGTTGCTGGGCTGGAAAGTGCGTTTCATCTTTGACGTCTCCTGATCTGTTCGGTGAGCCCTTGCCCACCAAGAGACGCCGCGATGCGAGCCCTCGCGCACGGCGTCCGAAATTCGAGAGCCGGTCCATACGCCAGGAAACGGAGAAAAGTCAATGAGCCTTGGCGCGAAAGCTCCACATTTCCGTAACATTTCCCTCTGAGGGTTCAAGGCTTCGTGATGGGCGTAAGTTGCGCCTCCAGTTGGGCGAAAGGTGCGACATGTAACGTCAACCGATCAGGACATCATGACTGAAATGACCAAACGCCCCGGACTATCGCTCGGACGCCTAGCGCCTCTGGCTCTCATACTTGTCGCGGCAATCGCCGGCTTCTGGACCTTTGGCGATCTGTTGAGCTTCGAGACGCTGCGCGAGAACCGTGCGGACCTCATAGCCTGGCGGGACGCGAATCTGCTTCTGGCGGCGCTGGTCTACTGTTCAGCCTATTTCGCGGTCGTCGCTCTTTCGCTGCCCGGGGCCGCGGCCATGACACTGGCAGGCGGGTTTCTGTTCGGCGCCCCCGGAGGCACGGCGCTCACGGTTGTCGGGGCCACGCTGGGCGCCACGGCGATCTTTCTCGCCGCGCGCCACGGTCTGGGCGACGCGCTTTACGCCCGAATGGCCAACAAGGGCGAGAATGGTGCGATGAAACGCTTCGAGAAGGGCATCCGCGAGAATGAGGCCAGCTTCCTGCTTCTGATTCGTCTGGTGCCGGTGGTGCCGTTCTTCGTGGCAAACCTCGCACCGGCATTTCTCGGTGTGAATACCCGGATCTACGTGCTGACCACGCTCTTCGGCATCATTCCGGGCACGTTTGTCTATTCGTGGATCGGCTCCGGCCTTGGCGCGGTGTTCGAGCGTGGCGACAGCCCCGACCTCTCCATCGTGACCGATCCCGTGGTGCTCGGACCGATCCTTGGCCTTGCGGCACTTGCGGCCCTGCCGATCATCCTCAAACCCATTCTGAAGAGAAAGCGTGTGCAATGAGCCGTGAGTTGAAAGTCGATCTCTGCGTCATCGGTGCCGGTTCGGGTGGTCTTTCCGTTGCCGCGGGGGCGGTTCAGATGGGGGCGTCCGTCGTGCTCATCGAGGCCGGGGAAATGGGAGGGGACTGCCTGAACTACGGCTGCGTTCCTTCGAAGGCGTTGCTGGCTGCAGGAAAGCACGCGCGTGCCATGTCGAGCGGCGCTGAGTTCGGGGTAGCTCCTGTCGCGCCCGAAGTGAATTTCGCTGCCGCCAAGGAGCATGTCGACCGGGTGATCGCGGGCATCGCGCCACATGACAGCCAGGAGCGGTTCGAGGGTCTCGGCGTCACGGTTCTGCGCGAACATGCAAGGTTTGTCTCCGACCGGGTGGTTGAGGCTGGTGAAGTGCGCGTCACGGCACGGCGGTTCGTCATCGCCACCGGCTCAAGGCCCGGTGTGCCGCCGATCTCGGGGCTTGGGGACGTCGACTATTTCACCAACGAGACGATCTTCGGCCTGCAGGACCGGCCCGAGCATCTGCTTGTTCTGGGCGGAGGGGCCATCGGCCTCGAGATGGCTCAGGCGCATCTGCGGCTTGGAAGCCGGGTGACCGTGATTGAAGCTGCGGAACTTCTGGGGCGCGAGGATCCGGATCTGCGGGAATTCGTGTTGTCCGGATTGCGCAAGGAAGGGGTCGCCTTCCGTGAGGGGGCAGCCGCCAGCAATGTGCGCCACGAGGGCGAAGGTATCATCGTGACCCTTGATGGCGGAGAGGAGATCCGTGGCTCGCACCTGTTGGTGGCGGCAGGACGACAGCCCAATATCGACGATCTTGGCCTCGAGGCCGCGGGCATCCGTTCGACCAAGGCCGGTATCGAGGTGGATGCGGGGCTGCGGTCTTCCAATAGGCGGGTCTATGCGATCGGGGACGTGGCCGGGCAGGGGCAGTTCACCCATCTGGCAGGAGCGCATGCAGGCCTTGTCGTGCGCTCTGCGCTCTTCGGGCTGCCTGTGAAGGCTACGGGTCTCGTGGTGCCCCGGGTGCTCTATACGGAGCCGGAACTGGCGCAGGTGGGCCTCACAGAGCGCGAGGCGCGCGAGGCACATGGTGATGCGATCGAGGTTCTGACCGCGGACTACGAGGGGAATGATCGCGCACGCACCGACGGGCTGACGGAAGGGCGCATCAAGGTCATCGTTCACAAGGGCAAGCCGGTGGGTGCGGGGATCGTGGGCGCCCAAGCGGGCGAACTGATCGGGCTCTGGACGCTGGCGATCGGCTCGAAGACGAAGATCTCAACCATTGCGGGTATGGTTCTACCCTACCCGACGCTCTCGGAGGTTTCGAAGCGGGCGGCGGGTTCCTACTACACGCCCCGGCTCTTCGAGAACCCGATGGTGAAGCGGATCGTCCGCCTCGTCCAGCGGTTGCCCTGAGGTTTCGCGGCGCCTGGGCTTGGCGGGGGTGGATCGCGGGCACTGAGGCGGTTAAGGCTAGGCCTCCGTGCACATACCATCCCCGAAGTAGACGGCGGCCCGATGACCGAAAGCTCCCTGATACGCCCCGGCGAAACGGTTTGGCAGAGCGCGAGCGCCGCGCGCTTTGCCTTCATCGTCGATGCCGCCGACTTCTTCTTCCATGCCAAGCGGGCAATGCTGTCCGCGAAGCACTCGGTCTATCTCATCGGCTGGGACTTCGATGCGCGGATCGAACTCGAGCCCGAGGGTCAGACCCTGGAAGGGCCGAACCAGATCGGCTCCTTCCTCAACTGGCTCTCGAAGGAGCGCCCCGAGGTCGATCTCCGGGTTCTGAAATGGGATGTGGGGCTCCTGCACTCCCTGAGCCGGGGCGAGACGCCGGCCTTCCTGTTCTATTGGCGGATCAGGCAGAGGATAGAGTTGCGTCTCGACAGCGCGCATCCACCAGCTTCGGCCCACCACATGAAACTCTTGGTCGTGGATGACAGCCTAGCGTTCTGCGGCGGGATCGACATGACGGAAGGGCGCTGGGACACGCGCGCGCACGAACCGGGGCGGGACGGGCGCAGGGATCCCTCCGGTGGAGAGGAACTCAAACCCTGGCACGACGCTACCAGTTGCGTTTCCGGGCCGGCGGCACGTCTCCTGGGTGATCTTGCGCGCGAACGCTGGGAGCGGGCCACGGGCGACGAGGTTGTTCCGGTCGATGACACGAACGACATCTGGCCCGAGGGGCTGGACCCGCAGTTCGAGAATATCGAGATTGGGGTGGCGCGGACCATTCCAGAATACAAGAACGCGCCACAGGTATCAGAAGTCGAAAAGGCCACGCTGGCCATCCTCGAGAGCGTTCAACGGACACTCTACATTGAAAGCCAGTACCTCGCGTCGCGGCGGATCGCGGAAACCATGGCGAAGCGGCTGAAAGAGGCGGAAGGGCCGGAGATCGTCGTGGTCTGCCCGCGGGACTCCGAGGGCTGGCTTGAACCCAAGGCAATGGATTCGGCACGCGCCCGGATGATTGAACTTCTGAGGCGGGCCGATCACGATGATCGCTTTCGCATCTACTACCCGGTGAATGCGGGCGACCAGCCGATCTATGTCCATGCGAAGGTCATGATTGCCGATGACCGCGTGTTCAAGGTCGGCTCGGCCAATCTGAACAATCGGTCCATGGGATACGATACGGAATGCGACATTCTGATCGAGGGTGAGACACCGGAAGAGGCCGATCAGATTCTGGCAATGCGCAACGACCTCGTTGCCGAGCATTTGGCCTGCGACGTTCAAGACGTATCGCGCGCGATTGAGAAGGCGGGTGGATCGCTGGTGCGCGCCATCGACGCGCTCAACCCGAAGACGGGGCGGCGGCTCTTGCCGATCCGCACGGAGGAACACAGCTACGACGAGGAAATGCTGGCGGAATCCGACGCGGCCGATCCGATCCGCCCGGTTTCTCCGTTCGAAGCCTTGATGAGCCTGTTCCGGACCTTCCGGCGCAAGCGGTAGCGCTATTGCCGTGGATTGGAGCGCACGCGGATGCGATAGGCCTGCGCGGGGGGCGAGGTGACTTCGCTCACATCGAGCAGTTCATGGCCCTGTTCGGCGCAGAAATGCGGCATGTCGATGCGCGCTGCCGGATCACTTGCCAAGACGCGCAGCACAGTGCCGGGCGCCATGGAAAGAAGCTTCTTGCGCGCGCGCAGGACCGGAAGCGGGCAGAGAAGCCCGGTGGCATCCAGTTCCGCATCCCAGCGGTTGATCTTGTCGATATGATCCTGCGGCATGATCGCGGGCTAGCGTCGGGCGGCGGGCCTGTCCACAGGAAAGTGACGTGCGGAGCAGGTGACGCGGGCGCGCGAACCGTCTACTTTCCCCGGACTTTGAAGTGGATACGGGCGGAGAGCGCATGTTCGGAATAGACCTGTGGGATGCCTCGCTGTTGCCCGCGCTCGCCATTGCCCTGTCGGCGGGGGTTTTGAGCTTTCTCTCGCCCTGCGTGCTCCCCATCGTGCCGCCCTACCTTGCGTTCATGGCGGGATCCAGCATGGAGGAACTCACGGAAAGCGAGAGCGGGGCCGGGGCGCGGACCTTGCAGGTGGCAGTTTTCTTCGTGCTCGGGCTCTCGACGGTGTTCCTGTTTCTCGGGATGGCGGCATCGGCTTTCGGGCAACTGTTATTGAGCCATCAGCGCGAGATGTCGATCGTGGCTGGGCTGGTGATCCTCGTTTTCGGGCTGCATTTCCTGGGCGTTCTGCGCATTCCGCTGCTCTATCGCGAGGCGCGGTTCGAGGCGCAGACCAAGGGCGGTACGGCCTTTGGCGCCTACATGCTGGGGCTTGCCTTCGCCTTTGGCTGGACGCCCTGCATCGGGCCGGTGCTCGGCACGATCCTGTCGCTCGCAGCGCAGGAAGGTTCGGTCGAGAAGGGTATGCTCCTAATGGGTTTTTACGCCATGGGCCTTGGCGTCCCGTTCCTGCTGACGGCGGTCTTCCTGCGCCGTGCGATCGGGATCATGTCCCGGATGAAGCGGCATATGGGGGCGATCGAGCGGACCATGGGTGCACTGCTTGCGGCCGTCGGATTGCTCATGATGACAGGGGCTTTCAGCGATCTTTCGTTCTGGCTTCTGGAGACATTTCCGGTGCTGGGGCAGATCGGCTAGGGCGCGAAAACCGGCCTGCAGAAACAGTATGAATTCGATATGCATTTCGTAGTGTTTTCATACATACGATTTCTCATGATCCCTTAACATCTGCCGCGTGGGCCAGTGCACGAGTTGGCGCACGGTGCGGCAGCGATCCGCGATGAATTCGCGCAGCGCGTGTCGCTTTCTTCGAGAGGAAAACTTTTTCTAAACCATGTTCCGAACAGAAGGAGACCAACGGGTTTCTGGAGTTTCGATGATGCGGTTGAGACAGTTGGTATCGGTCATTGCGGGCCTCGCGGTGCTTATGATCTCGGCCCAGGCCATGGCTTCCGACTGGAGTGCGCAGAAGGTGTTCCAGCCGGTCAGATACACCACCGACAACCAGACCTGGGTCACGCTCGAAGCCGGGATGGACGTGCCGAACGCGGCCTGGATCCACACCGGCCAGCGCGGCCGGGTCATTCTGGGCCGGGAAGAAGAGAAAATCATGTTCGCGCCGAACACGATGGCCGCCATCATGAGCAAGACGACGGGCGGCAAGCGCGAAACCGTGGTCGGTCAGCAATTCGGGCGGCTGCTCCTCGACGTGGAGACGCGCGCGGAACAGCATACCACCGTTCAGACGCCCTATCTCGCCGCGGTGGTGAAGGGGACCCGGTTCGAAACCATCGTCGATGGACGCACGGCCGGGATCAGGGTCGAGCGTGGCTCGGTGGAAGCGACCGATTTCGGCAGCCGCACCCAAGTCGATGTGCGCTCGGGCCAGAGCGTGGCGGTGAATGCAAGCGACAGCGCGCCGCTTTCCGTGAAGGGGCCGGGCGAGAAGGCCACGGTGCGCAAGGCACCGGCAGGCATGGCCGTGCCGCAGATCGCACCGCCTCCGGCCAATCATTCGGGCCAGACAGCAGGTGGCGCCGCAGAGGCGGTTTCCAAAGCGGGCAATGCGTTTGGCGCAACTGCGACGCGATCCGACCGCGACAGCGGTGGCAATGACGGCGCTACGTTCATCGCGAGCGTCAGGACCAAGTTGGCGCAAATGGAGACCGAGCGCCAGGAGCGGAAAGAGAAGGTCCGAAGGGAACAGGAAGAAAAGAAGAAAAAGAAACAGAAGAAGAATTCCGGTGAAGCCGGCGAGACCGGTGGCGATTCCAGTGAGTCGAATGATGGCACGGACAATTCGGACAGCGGCACCGACGAAGGCGACCAGGACTCGGAAACCCCCAATGAGGGGTCTGGTGGGACTGGCGGTGGGACTGGCGGTCAGGGTAATACCGACGAGGGTTCGGATGGAACCGATCAGGGTTCGGGCACGACGAATGACGGGTCCGGCGGTACGGATGGCGGTGGCGATTCCGGCAGCACCAATAGTGGCTCGGGAACCTCGGACGAGGAGACCGGCGGAGGCGATACCGGAGGCTCGGGCGAAGGTTCCGGCGGCGAGTCCGATGACGGATCAGATGACGGGGATGAGGCCGGGGATGGAGACGACGGCGCCGGCGATGACACCGATGGAGGCTCGGACGAAGGCTCCGACGAAGGGGCTGACGAGGGGTCGGATGAAGGCACGGACGACGGGTCGGATGAAACCGACGAAGGCGACGACGGGCCGGAAGCCGATGCGAACGGCAATATCGGCACCGGGAACGACGGCTACAACAATATCGGGAACAACAATACCGGTGACAACAACATTGGTGACAACAATACCGGTGACCGGAACGTCGGCAACAACAACTGGGGCAACGAGAATAACGGCAACTACAATGCCGGGGATCGGAATGTGGGCGACCACAACGTCGGTGACGACAACCAGGGGAACTGGAACTGGGGCAGTCGCAATGTCGGAAACGGAAACTGGGGCAATGACAATGTCGGTGACGGAAAGAACAATCCGCTCTGGGGCATTGGAGGGTCCAACAGCGAAGTAAAGGCTGCGAGCGCCGGGAAGACCGCCAAGGAAAAGGCGACCAAGAAAAACAAGAAAGCCAAGGCGAAATCCAAGAAGAACAAATCCAGCAAGGGCAAAGGCAAGTCCGGCAAGGGTAAGGGCGGCAAGAGCAAGGGTGGCAAAGGCAAGGGCGGCAAGGGCAAGAAGGGCTGAGGCCCCCTCAGCCGAACTTCTGGCATCCCGAAGCGGATACACGCGGATCAGGTCTCACCGACCTGGTCCGTTTTTCGTTCGGGCCCTGGCTGCGGCGGGCGGGTGTGTGCGGTCCCGTGGCGCGGGGCCCGCGCTCTCGCTCCGAATTCCCGCTCGGGCTTGAAGCCGCGCGCACACGGATATCTAAGGGGGCATGTCCTGGAAGATCCTTCTCACCCGCACCGTCTGGCTGATCGAAAGCGCCTTCGACCGGCTGCGCCCCAATGTTCCGCCAGAGGCGGGCGTGATCGAGCCCTATGTCGGGTATTCGACGCCGCAGGGGTTGGTGGCGCGCGGCCGGGTTCTGGTCTCGCTCAAGGGGGCGACACCGAAACCGAACCAGAGTCGGCTCACCAATGCCCGGCAGTTGCTGGCGCGGTTCTTCACGCGCGAGGTTGCGGGCGTGGAGGTGAAGGCCTGCGGGAGCGGGGTTACGACCCGATCGAACGAGGAGGGCTATTTCACGCTCAAACTGCCCGCGGGCGAACATGAGGGGGGATGGGCCGAGATCGAGGCCGAAATCGGAGAGCGCGGTGAAAGCCGGGAGCGCCTGCCGGTTCGGGTGACGGGGCCGGATGCCATTTTCGGCGTGATCTCCGATATCGACGATACCGTGATGCGCACGGGCGCCTATTCGCTTGCGCTGAACCTCTGGACGACCTTCACGGGCAACAGCATGACGCGCGAGGTCTTCGAGGACGCGGTTGCGCTGATGCTGCGCCTGCATGACGGGCGCAACCCGGTGTTCTACGTCTCGTCGAGCCCGTGGAACCTTCATGATTTCCTTGAGGACGTGTTCTCCCGTGCGGGTCTCGTACGGGGGCCGCTCTTCCTGCGCGATCTGGGCATCGGCAAGAGCCAGCTGGTGACCAAGAGCCACGGGGATCACAAGGGGGGAGCCATCGACACGATCCTGGCGGCCAACCCGGATCTCCCCTTCGTGCTCGTGGGCGACACCGGGCAGCACGATGCGGAGGTCTATCTTGAGGCAGCCAAGCGGCATCCGGGGCGGGTGCGGCGGATCATCCTGCGCGCCCCCGGACCGGGTGCGGACGAGAAGGACAAGCGCTTTGCGGCCGAGGCGGCGGCGCTTGGCATCGACGTCTCGATCGGGCGCGACTACCGCTCGCTGATCCGCATCCAGCCCGGAGAGGCGGCACAGCCCGATCGCGCGGCGACGTGAGAGGCAAGCGGCGTGGCGTGGCCACAGTTCGGTGGAATTTACGGCGCACCGCTTGCATGACGGCGGGCGAATAATAGTTGGCGTGTAGAGTTTGCTCGAGCGATGGGCTATCGCTTGGGTGGGCTCAAGACAAAAGCTCACGAAGACCCGCACGTTTCTCACCAAGGAGATCTTAATGTCGACCTCCCGCGCTCTTGCTGCCCTGCTTGCCCTTGCCGTTTCTTGCCCTGCCGCCGCACAGGAGGCGGATCAGCTTCGGGTGGGCATGTCGGGGGGCTATTTCCCCTTCACCTTCGTTCAGCAGGACGAGTTGCAGGGTTTCGAGGTCGACGTGATGAACGCGGTCGGTGAGGAGGCGGGGCTCGAGGTTTCGTTCCAGACCATGTCATTCTCCGGTCTGATCGGTGCGCTCGATGCGGGCCGGATCGACACGGTCGCGAACCAGATCACCATCACGCCGGAGCGGGAGGCCAAATTCGTCTTTACGGAGCCGTATGTCTATGACGGCGCGCAGGTGGTGGTGAAGGCCGGCAACGAGGACGAGATCACCGGGCCCGAGGATCTCAAGGGGCGGACTGTCGCGGTCAACCTCGGCTCGAATTTCGAGGAGTTGCTGCGCGAATTGCCCTATGCGGACGAGATCGACATCCGGACCTACGAGTCGAACATCGGGCAGGACACCGCCTTGGGCCGTGTCGATGCCTTCGTGATGGACCGCGTCTCCTCGGCGCAGCTGATCGCGGAGAGCCCGCTGCCGCTGGCGCTGGCCGGCAAGCCGTTCAGCGAGATCCGCAACGCGCTGCCCTTCCGGGACGACGAGGCGGGCCGTGCGATGCGCGACCGGGTGGACGCGGCCCTCGACGTGCTGCGCGAGGACGGCACGCTGACCGAGATCTCCGAGAAGTGGTTCGGCAGCGACATCACCTCGCCGGAGTAAGCCGCGATGCGGGCCCTCGATCTCGACTACATGCTCGGCCTCGTGCCGGTTCTGCTGAGCTATCTGCCGCTGACGCTCTGGATGGCGGCGTTGGGCATGGTGCTGGCGCTGATCCTGGGCTCGCTGCTCGCCGTGGAGCGGGTCATCAAGGTGCCGGTGCTCGACACCTTCGTGATCCTCTTCATCAGCTTCTTCCGGGGCACGCCGCTCCTGGTGCAGCTTTTCCTGTTTTACTACGGGTTGCCGCAGGTTCTGGCGTTCCTGACCCAGATCAACGGGGTGACGGCGGCGATCATGGGGCTGACGCTCCATTTCGCGGCCTACATGGCCGAGAGTATCCGTGCCGCGATCGTGGGGGTTGACCGCTCGCAGTGGGAGGCGGCGCAGTCGATCGGGATGACCCAGGCGCAGATGATGCGGCGGATCGTCCTGCCGCAGGCCGCGCGGGTGGCGGCACCCACGCTGGTCAACTACTTCATCGACATGATCAAGAGCACGTCGCTCGCCTTCACCCTCGGCGTCACCGAGATGATGGGGGCTGCGCAGAAGGAGGCCGCAGGGAGCTTCCTCTATTTCGAGGCCTTCCTGGTGGTGGCTGTCATCTACTGGATCGTGGTGGAGGCACTCTCGCAGGTGCAGAAGCTTCTGGAGGTCCGGCTCAACCGGGCATTTGCGCGATGATTTCGATCAAGGGGCTCACGAAGCGTTTTGGCGGCACCACGGTGCTCAACGGGATCGATCTGGAAATCCGTGACGGCGAGCGGATCGTGGTGATCGGGCCGTCGGGCACGGGCAAGTCGACGCTGCTGCGCTGTCTCAACTTCCTCGATCGGCCTGAGGCGGGGCTGATCCGGGTGGGTGACATGGAGGTGGACGCGGCCCGCGCGAGCAAGGCCCAGATCCTCGCGCTTCGGCGCAGGACGGCCTTCGTGTTCCAGAACTACGCGCTCTTCGCCAACAAGACGGCGCGGCAGAACATCACCGAGGCGCTGGTGACGGTGCAGAAGATGCCGCAATCCGAGGCGGAGGCGCGTGCAGACGCCATCCTGCGCGAGACCGGACTTGCGGACAAGGCGGGTTCCTATCCGGCGGCGCTCTCGGGCGGGCAGCAGCAGCGCGTGGGCATCGGGCGGGCCATGGCCATCGGGGCCGAACTGATGCTTTTCGACGAGCCGACCTCCGCGCTCGACCCGGAATGGGTGGGCGAGGTGCTCGACCTGATGCGCCGGGTGGCCGAACAGCGCCAGACCATGCTGATCGTCACCCACGAGATGCAGTTCGCGCGCGAGATCGCCGACCGGGTGATCTTCATGGATGGCGGGCGCATCGTCGAGGAAGGGCCGCCGAGCCAGATCTTCGGCAATGCACAGGATGCGCGCACGCGCGATTTCCTGCGCCGGGTGGGCTAGGGACGTTCGGCAACGCTACCATCTCGGCTGCGATACCAGTTCAGCACATGGAGGCGGATGGCGGAAGCGAGACCGCACTCCGTGCCGCGCGCGGCGTCGATTTCGGCGGCAAGCTCGTTGAGCGCACGGCCCTCGGCTGCGGCGATCTCCCGGAAGGCTTGCCAGAAAGCGGGTTCGAGCGAGACGGATGTGCGGTGACCGCGCAGGGTGAGCGAGTGTTTCTGGGGCCGGGCCGGATCCATTCGGTTCACGTTTCCGGTTCGTCCCGATCGCGGGCATGACCGTCGAGGTGGCGTTTGGCGCGGTCGGTTTCGGCGAGGCGCGTGATCTTCTCCGTGCGGCTCTCGCCGGACCTTGCGGCGGCCTCGTCCCCCTTCTTGCGCGCCTGCTGACGGGCGCGCTGCTTGCGGGCGGTGCGGAGGTTGACGACTTTCGTCACAAGTCGCTCGTCGAGAAGGTGTCGCAGGCGCCGGGATCGCCCGAGCGGTAGCCTGCGTAGAACCAGCGTTGGCGTTGTTCGCTGGTGCCGTGGGTGAAGCTGTCGGGCACCACGCGGCCTCCTGCAGCCTGCTGAAGCGCGTCGTCGCCGATGCGGGCGGCGGTATCGAGCGCGCTGCGGATGTCGGCATCGGTAAGCGAGAGGCTTTCGGAGACGGCCCGTGCCCAGATGCCCGAGTAGCAATCGGCCTGAAGCTCGACACGTACCGAGAGCGCGTTCGACTCGCGCTGGCTCACACGGGCGCGTTCGGTGTTCACTTCGCCCAGGACGCCGGTGAGGTTCTGGACGTGGTGGCCGACCTCATGGGCGATCACGTAGGCCTTGGCGAACTCGCCCGAAGAGCCGAGATCCTGCTCCATGACGCGGAAGAAATCCATGTCGAGAAAGACGTTCTGATCGGCTGGGCAGTAGAACGGACCCATGGCGGATTGCGCATAGCCGCAGCCCGAGGTGGTGCCACCGGAAAAGAGCACAAGCGTGGGTTCGGCGTAGTCATAGCCCGATTGCGAGAAGATGTCCGACCAGACGGTTTCGGTCTGGGCGAGAACCACGGCGACGAATTCCTCGTTGCTGTCGTCGATCTCGTTCGGCCCGGAGGGTGCGGAGGACTGCATGGTGCCGCCACCCAAGCCGCCCTGCAGGAGGGGCGTGACATCGACGCCGAGCAGCGCGCCGATCACCACGATGGCCAGAAGGCCGATGCCGCCGACACCGCCCGCGCGGCGCATTCCACCGCGACCCCCGCCGCTGCCGCGGCGGTCCTGGATGTTCCTGCTGGTCCTGAGGCCTTTCCAGCGCATGTTCGTCTCCTCTCGGGGTTTGACGGGAGGGTGTTGCGAAGGAGGGGGGTGGTCAAGGGGATTGAGACGTGGAGCGCGCCCATTCCAGCGCATCTTCGAGCCGGTCGTCCCCCCAGAAAAGCTCGCGGCCCACGGTATAGCTTGGCGCGCCGAAGAGACCGAGGGCCATGGCCTCCGCGCTGTTGGCCTTGAGTTCGGCCTTGCGGGCGGGGTCATCGGCGGCCTGCGCGAGCGTTTCTGGGAGGCCGGCTTCGGTGAGGGCCGCGCGGATGGTCTCCGGGTCTGCGATGTTGCGGCCCTCGGCGAACTGTGCGGTGTAGATCGCTTGGCAGAAGGCGGGGCCCTGCGGGGTTTCGAGGGCGGCGAGCGCCACGCGGGCGGTATAGACGGAATTCTGCGGGAAGGGGTCGGGTTTGCGGAGAGGCAGGCCGCGGGCCTTGCTGCGGCGTTCCATGTCGCGCCACATGTAGGCGCCCTTGGCGGGGTAGATGTTGAACGGGCTGTCGCTCCAACCCTGGGCGGCGAAGATCGGCCCAAGGGGCACGGGGCGCCAAGTAACGCTGACACCGGCTACGGCTGCCATCGCATTGACGCGCATGGCCGAGAGGTAGGAGTAGGTGGAGGCGAATTCGAACCAGAAGGTGAGGGGGAGGGGCATCGTTCTGGTTCCGTCAAACTTCCGGGGTGAAACCCCGGATCGCGCACGCCCCGCCCCCCAAGGCGGGCGCGATTGCGCCCACCTTCGGGCCGAGCGCGACCCTCGGGCTGATTGCGATGCCCAAGGTCACTTCGGGCCAATCATGTCCTTCGGCTGAACCACCTTGTCGAAGGTCGCCTCGTCGACGAAGCCGAGGCGGATCGCCTCTTCCTTCAGCGTGGTGCGGTTCTTGTGCGCGGTCTTGGCGACCTTGGTGGCGTTGTCGTAGCCGATGGTCGGCGCAAGCGCCGTCACCAGCATCAGGCTTTCCCACATCAGCTTCGAAATGCGCTCCTCGTCGGCCTGGATGCCCGCGATGCAGTTGTCGGTGAAGGCACCGGCGGCATCGCCCAGAAGCTGCATGGATTGCAACACGTTGTAGGACATCATCGGCTTGTAGACGTTGAGCTCGAAGTGTCCTTGCGAGCCCGCAAAGCCCACGGCGGCATCGTTGCCCATCACATGGGCGCAGACCATGGTGAGCGCCTCGGCCTGGGTCGGGTTCACCTTGCCGGGCATGATCGAGGAGCCGGGCTCGTTCTCGGGCAGGATCAGCTCGCCCAGGCCGCAGCGCGGGCCGGAGCCCAGGAGCCGCACGTCGTTGGCGATCTTGAAGAGCGAGGCCGCGACGGTCTTGAGCGCGCCGGACATCTCGACCATGGCGTCATGCGCGGCCAGCGCTTCGAACTTGTTGGGCGCGGTAACGAAGGGCAGTCCGGTGATCTCGGCCATCTTGGCCGCGACCGCTTCGGCAAAGCCCACCTTGGTGTTGAGCCCGGTGCCGACGGCGGTGCCGCCCTGGGCGAGGGGGTAGATGTTGTGGAGCGCGGCCGTCACGCGCTTGATCGCCTGCTCGACCTGGAAGGCGTAGCCGCCGAATTCCTGGCCCAGGGTGAGCGGCGTTGCGTCCTGGGTGTGGGTGCGGCCGATCTTGATGATGTCCTTGAAGGCTTCGGACTTCTCGGCGAGAGCGGCGTGGAGCTTGCGCAGGCCGGGCAGGGTGACGTCGCGCGCGGTCATGGCCACGGCCACATGCATGGCGGTCGGGAAGGTGTCGTTCGACGACTGGCTCATGTTGCAGTGGTCGTTGGGGTGGACGGGCGACTTGCTGCCCATCTCGCCGCCGAGGATCTCGATGGCGCGGTTCGAGATCACCTCGTTGGCGTTCATGTTCGACTGGGTGCCGGAGCCGGTCTGCCAGACGACGAGGGGGAAGTTGTCGTCGAACTTGCCCTCGATGACTTCGCCCGCAGCCTGGGAGATGGCTTCGGCCAGCTTGGGGTCGAGCTTGCCTTCCTCGGCATTGACCAGCGCGCAGGCCTTCTTAATGACGCCGAGCGCGCGGACGATGGCCACCGGCTGCTTTTCCCAGCCGATGGGGAAGTTCATGATCGAACGCTGGGTCTGCGCGCCCCAGTATTTGTCGGCGGGAACTTCAAGCGGTCCGAAGCTGTCGGTCTCGGTGCGCGTGGCGGTCATATGCCCCTCCTGCAAAGAATGTCGGGGAACCTATAGCTCCGCAACAATCCGAATACCAATGGCTATTTCAGGACGGATTGTAACTTCCAACAAGAGCTACCGATTGGTAGGAAATGCTCGCGGGAGGTGAAGTCACGAGAGCCGACTAGCGCTATATTTGCCTTATGTTGTTAGAATCCGTGATGCATGCTATTAAATTGATGGGGTGTGATTCCAAATAATTATGAATGGTGGGGAGCAGAGTTACTCTTATGCTCAATACTGCTTGCTATGCAAATCGCCTAGAAATTCTTGATATTATTCGTAGGTCTTCCAATGTGACTGCCGTTGTGCTCGGTCAGGTCGTATTTGATGAATTTAAAGTTGTAGAAGTCGATGCCGCGCTGGCGTTCGGTGAAGATCGCCTTTCGCGCGAGGGGGCCATACAGCTTGCCATAAGGGGACTTTCGCGGATCGGCTCGAGGTGGGTGGGAGAAACCGGCCCGCCCGGTCGGGAGCGGGATGTCTTCGTCGATTCCGGGGCCGGCGAGGTGGGGGCCGCCTGGTTCCTGTCGGAGAAGTGCATGATCGGTCTGTGGCGAAAGCGCATGGAGCGGGTGCCCTTCGTGGCGCTGGTGCAACTCGATACGGACCAGAAGTTCACGGCGGCTCAGCGGGACGTGGCGCGGATCGGACTCATCTATGAGCGCGACAGGCTCGATTGGGCGGCCCGGAACCGCAACGGGTCCGCCGAGCCCCGCCCGCCGGGGATCGACCTTGCCGCCTTGCAACTGGGGCTGGGGCTGATCCTCGTGGACAGGAACCGCAGGGTGATCTCGGCCAACGGTGTGGCGCAGACCTGGCTCGACGGTGATCGTTCGATCTCGGTCCGGGGGGGGCGGATCGTGGCGGAGGACAGCCGGTCGAACAGGCGGTTGGCGGATGCGGTGCGGATGGCGTGTTCCGGGCGACTGGAACGCGAGAACGTGCTGCTGCTGGGGCAGGCGGGCGCAGCACGACCCGACGTGATCTACTGTCTGCCCTACCAGTCGAAGTCGGATCACGCGCTGCTGGCGGTCTTTGGTGCGCGGGGCGAGTCGTCCGAAATGACGAACCTGCTTCTGTGTGCCTTCGGGCTGACCCATTCGGAGCGTCGGCTTGCGCAGCATCTGATTGCGGGCCGTTCCCTCAAGGATGCCGCGAGCGAATGCAACATCACGCTTTCGACCGCGCGGAGCTACCTCAAGCGGATCTACTGCAAAGTCGGCGTCAACCGGCAAAGTGAACTGGTGGCGATGGTGAACGGGCTGGTGCCGCCCTATCTGCCCGACTACCAGCCGGATCTGGTGGAGGCCTTCCAGGCATAGTCCTTCCGAGCGACGCCCTCCGGAAAGCAGGCGGGCGACCGCGGGATGCGGTCGCCCTTGAAAGGCCCGGTCAGGCCAAAATCGGCAAGTGTTTTCGCACTACGAGATAGCGTTTTGGCCTCTGCGTGGGTTTGAGCGGGGACCTGGGTCCAGGCCGTGCTGGCCTGAACCCGTTACGCTCTCGCCGGGCCTTCCATCTCAGACGAGTACTTCCAGATCGTTCACGTGGTCATATTCGTCGCAGATCTCGATCGGCCGCTCGAGATAGTCCGCGATCTCGAATTCGTCGCAGTAGAATTCGGGGCAGTTCTTCTCGGTGTAGCGAACGAAATCATCCGCGTTTCCGGCAACCTGTTCGATGTAGAAGCCGTCGACCAGGTCAGTGACGCCTTCTACGAAATCATGGGACGCATTGAGAACACCGATCTGGGTGTTGTCATTGAGCGTGATGAGAACGTCATCTTCGTAGTTGCTCTTGGAGACCTGCAGGTTGGCGAACTCGATCTTCGAGACGTGGAAGTCGCGGATGGTCTGCCCGCAGAGCGCGATCAGGTCGTAGTACTGGTCGTCACCGCCGGCATCCCAGTCCTTGATCAGGTTGAAGTCGGAATCGCCTTCATCCTCGCGGAAGAAAAAGACGTCGTTGCCCGCGCCGCCCTTCATCTTGTCGTTTCCGGCACCGCCGAAGATCCAGTCATTGCCGTTACCGCCGTCGATCTTGTCGGCACCCTTCCCGCCGTCAATGTCGTCGTCGCCGTCGCCGCCGTAGATCTTGTCGTTGCCCTTGTCACCGAGCAGGGTGTCATGACCCACGCCACCGTCGATGTAGTCGTTGCCCTTGCCGCCATCGATGCAGTCATTGCCGGCATCGCCATAGAGCACGTCATTGCCCTTCTCGCCGCGGATGTGATCGTCATGATTGCCGCCTGAGACCCAGTCGTGCCCCTTGCCGCCAAGAATCCAATCGTGTCCGTTCTCTCCGTAGAGGACGTCGTCGTGGTAGCCGCCATTTATGTAGTCGTCGTCGTTACCACCGTAGATCGTGTCATAGCCATATCCGCCGATCAGCAGGTCATAGCCATCGCCGCCATAGATCTCGTCGTTGCCTGAACCTCCATCCACGGTATCGTTGCCGGATTCGGCATCGATCCAGTCATGGCCCCATTCCCCGAGAACATAGTCGTGCCCGGCTCCGGCCTGGATGTCGTCATTGCCCTTGTTGCCGTAGATGAGGTCGTTGCCGTTGCCTCCATCCACTTCATCGTTGCCCCAGCCTGCGTCGATGAAGTCCGCGCCGTTGCCCGACGAGATGTTGTCTGCGCCACCCAGTCCGCAGATCTTGTCGCCACCATCGAAGGTGACAATGATGTCGCCATAGTTCGTTGAGTCCGCGTCGCGCTTGCGGCTGAGCACTTCAGAGACCGGACCGACCACATCGACCTTGTCACCACCAATATAATAAATTCCGCCCATCACCAATACTCCCAGATTTTTGGTTCCCCTCGGTGCGAAGCAAACCTCGCACGCGGCGTCGCTTCTGTTCCCCATGTGCTAGCCGCGTGAAGGAGAGTGCCGGGAATTGGCGGATCTCGCGTCCCTCATATGAGGGTCAATTGCTGTCGAGATGCCCTCATTTGGGGGTATTGGTGGGCAGGTTGGGAGGGTCCAGGCACGTAAACGGGCACATGCCTGGGCCGAAGTTAAACTACAGGATGAAATCGGCTGCCGTGAAATCGCTGGCGGAGGTTCCGTTATTATAGATGTATATCAAGAGTTCGAAATCATTGTCGTCATCAGTATTGGCGCGCACCTGCAACTCCCCCCATTTCTTGACGACCCAGACGCTTCCTTTCTCGCCCTTGTCGCCGAAGGTGAAGGCCTGGTTGCCCTCGGTGGTGGTGTCGGCGTCAATCGCTGAAAGATCGATCAGGTCGCCAGTTTCGTCTCCGGGATTCTCAAACCCGTCGTTCGAGTACCAGTTTCCTATGTAATCGGCATTCCAGTTCCGGGAGTCCTTCGTGTCTTCGAAGCGGAACACGTCATTGCCCTCGCCGCCATGCAGGTTGTCCCAGCCACCACCGCCGATGAGGGTGTCATCGCCCGAGCCGCCCCTCAGGGTGTCGCCCGAACTGCCGCCGTCGAGCAGATCATCCCCGGCACCGCCCTCGAGGTCGTCCCAGCCTTTGTCGCCCTCGAGCGTATCATTGCCCTCGCCGCCGTAGAGTTCGTCATGCGCGCTGTTGCCGGAGAGGCTGTCATTGCCCTCGCCGCCGTGGATGGTGTCGGAACCCTTGCCGCCCTGGGCTGTATCGTCACCGCCCAGGAGATAGAAATTGTCGCTCCTCTTAGAGCTTTGAACGTCGTCGCTCTCCTCGCTTCCGAAGCCTGCGCTCGCGACGACGACGTATTTGCCTGTCTCCGACGTGTTCTCGCCCGCGGCCCGAACATAGTGAGTGCCCGAAGCCTCGGCGGTGTAGCTGATGGTCGCAAGCTTGCCGTCCTCGGCCGTTGCGCTTTCGATCTCGGCCTTCTCCGTGTCGTAAAGCGTGAGCTCCGGATCTCTCAGGACGTTATTTTCATTTTTCTCCGCGGTCGCGACCCGAAGATTGTAGGTCAGTCCCTTGATGAGATTCACGGAAAAGACATCCGCGTCTCCCTCGTATTCGATCCGGCTGCTCTTCAGGGTACCGTCGGCCTTGAGCCTGCCGATGGCGGACGTGCTCTCGACACTGTTGGCGTAGCGATCCTGGTTCACATCAAGGCTGAACGCCCCGCTGCCGTCTTCGCTCGTGACGACAATGTCATGATAGCCGGTAAAGCCGGGCTTGATGCGGATCTGGGCGGCATTGCCTGTGCCGCTGTCCTCGTCCGATTGGTAGCTGCCATCGTCGCTTCTCACCACGAGTTTCGGGTCGAGCGCATCGCCATCGGCCGTGAGGTCGATCAGATAGGTTTTGCCGGCTTTGAGGAGCACCGTGTAGATTTCGGTATCGTCGGCGCTGTCGAGAGTTCCGCTGAATTCGGGCATATCTCTATTTCCTTGAGAAAGCTGTAGATGAAGTAATTCTGCTAAAATCGGGACCGCTTACTCTACTTGGGGAGGATACAACTTTTTCGACACGATCAAAACTCTTTCGATCGGAATGATCGCGTGAACAAGTGGGTCGGCCAGATCGAGTTGGTGCAGCGAAAGCGCGGGTTTTCGCTTTGAAGGCGAATATGCCGGCCGCGCGAGCGCCTTCCGGGGGTGGGTCATATTGACACTTCCGGTGCGCGGCGCAATTTCTAGGGGGTGACCCGGCGATTGCCGGAGAAAGGGACACGCTCATGGACGCGCTTACGCTCAACCCCAGGTTCCTGCAGGAACTCATACTGAAGACCCGTGCGCTGATGGCGCAGACGAGCGAACTTACCACCGAGGACAGCGAGCCGAAGGACGATATCGCGTCGCACCGGTTTCTCGGCGAGGAACGCGACCTTTCCGCGGATGAGGTCGTGACGCTGATCGAGGATCTCGAGCCGGACCAGCGGGCCGAGCTCGTCGCGCTGATGTGGATCGGTCGTGGCGACATGGAACCAGAGGAATGGCAGGAGGCCGTGCGGCTTGCCCAGCAGCGCAGCGTCGGCTCCACGGCGGAATACCTTCTGTCGCATCCGCATATCGCGGAACACTGGGACGAGGGGCTCGACAAGATCTACGACGGGAGCGATCTGGTCGAGACCGGGAGCTACTAGGGCCAAACGCCCGCACCGGTCTCTCGAGGGAAACCGGTGCGTCGTCGGGGCGGGTCTGCGTCAGAGGATGAAATCATCCGCGGTGTAGTCGGCCGCGTCGCGACCCTGATAGTTGTAGATCCTGATGACGAGATCGGCAGCGGCGTCATCATCCGTGTTTGCGTAGACATAGATTGAGGAATCCCGGTTCTTCGTGGAATCCTCGAGCCAAACGGTGCCGAGATTGCCACTGCCTTCGCTGTCGAAGACAAGCGACTGATTGCCGCCAGTGGTGCTGTCGGCGTCGATGGCGCTCAGATCGAATAGGTCGCCGTTCTTCTCTCCCGGGTTGTCGAACCTGTAGATCCGGTCTGTCAGCTTCTTGGTTGAATGTTCGACGTCCGAAAAGACGAAGGTATCGTTCCCGCCGCCGCCGCTGTAGTAATCCGAGCCCGACCCGCCATCCAGGCGGTCATCTCCGTTTTCGCCGCTGATATAGTCGTTGCCCTTGCCGCCGAACAGCGCGTCGTCCTCGTTGCCGCCGTAGAGATTGTCGCCGCTGTCACCGCCTTTCATGGTGTCGTCGCCCTTGCCGCCCACCATGTAGTCGCCGTCTTCCTCACCGCGCATGACGTCCGCGCCGTCATCGCCATACATGCTGTCGCCGCCATCACCACCGATGAGCGTATCGTCACCGTTCCCGCCATAGATGCGGTCGTAGTCTCCGCCGCCATCGATCCGGTCGTTTTCGCTCTCGCCGCGGAGCATGTCCCGCCCCTTGCCGCCGTAAAGCTGATCCATGCCGTCGCCGCCATAGATTTCGTCCCGTTCCCGGCCGCCATGAACCCAGTCGTCACCTTCCTCGCCGCGCAGCGTGTCGCGACCTGCGCCGCCCTGAATCCGGTCGAAGCCATCGCCGCCGCGGATCATGTCGTTGTCCTGACCGCCGCGCAGATCATCAGCGCCATTTGCGCCCCAGATGCGGTCGTCCCCGAAACCTCCCTTGATCGTGTCGTCACCCTCGAGGGCATTTATCGAATCCGATGACCGGGTGCCCTCGATTTCGTCGTTCTGGTAGGAAGCCCGCCCGATACTGGCCAGAATGCGATAGGTCCCCGTATCGTCACCGCTAGCTTCGGCCTGCATGTAGTGGAGGCCATTTCTGGTTGCGATGTAGTCGATAAACGCGGCGCCCTCCGTTCCGGAGTCGTTGCCAGTCGTGATCACTTCACCCGAATGCGAAAGCAGCGTCAATTTCGGGTTGCCGACGTAATTCGTGCCTGACGGTCCGGGCTCGAGGCGGAGATTGTAGTTCAGGCCCTTTACCAGCCTGATCTCGAAAATGTCGGTATCGCCGGCCTCGTCGATCCGGGCCTGCCTGGTCGTGCCATCCGTATCGATCTCCCCGACCCGCGCGGCTCCGTCGATCGAATCCCGAAAATCGTCGATCTTGACGGTCAGTGTGAACGCGCCATAAGCGCCGCTCGCGGCGAGGGCTGTCAGGTCGTAGTACTGGGTCTTGGCTGGGCGCAGCTCGATCAGCGCCGCACCGTCGTTTCCACTGTTGTCGTCTTCGTGGTATTCACCACCCTCGCCGAGAACGAACAGGTATGGATCCTCCAGCGCATCGGACCCTGTGCCTTCCAGTTCAATCACATAGCGCTTGGATTGGTAAAGCTTGAGCTTGTAGGTTTCGTCCGGGTTGCTCTGGGAGAGAACTCCCTCGTAGGTGTGCATCTTCATGATCCTCAGAGACAATGCTTCATGACCGCTGTGCCCTCATGAGAAATGTGGGTGCGCGGTTTAAACTGTGAGACAGGGAACTCGGAACCAACTAACAGTCAAAATCACCAGATCCTCGAATACGCTTTGGCGTCCTGATTCCATCCTTGTGGGACAGAGACATCTGGAACACTAAACTATAAGGCGAGTTTTTCCGATCTGACTTTGATGCAAGACAATGCATCTGAGATCGGCCCACTTAATCGGGTCGATCCGCGCTATGGATCACGATCCTGCGACACGTTGGAGTGATGCCGGCCACCTGATCCGTACTCTCTCTTGCGGCGTTAACACGCAAGCCGAGGAAAGCTATTTGGACGGCTCAACCCGAAAATGTCCGTTTCAGAACCTTGCGGGTTTAAAGGCTCGCTGGAGGGCAGGGTTCAATGCTTGCGGAACTGGTCGAGGCTGACGATTTCGGCGTCGTGTTCTTCCGCGTCGTCTTCCTGCTCTGCGCTGTCGTCTTCATCCTCATCATCATCCGGATCGTTGTCCTCGTCCTGAGCATCGAACTTGAGCCCGAACTCCACGGAGGGATCGATGAAGGTCTTGATGGCGTCAAACGGCACCACGATCGTTTCGGGCACGCCGCCGAAACTCAGGGTCACGGAGAAGCGGTCCTGCGCCACTGCGAGATCCTCGAACCATTCCTGCATGACGATCGTCATGTCCTCGGGGTAGCGCGCCTTGAGCGAGGCGGCCATGTCCACGCCGGGATGGGTCGTGTCGAAGCCGATGAAGAAGTGGTGGGCGCCCGGGAGGCCCTCCCTGGCAACCTGTTCGAGCACCTCGGCGATCAGCCTCCGCATCGCCTTATGCATCAGCCGCCCGTAGTTGATCGATTCCGACATTGCACCGCAGTCCCTTGATGAAGTCTGCCGACCATATCCGATTCTCGGGGCAGGGAAAGGGCCTCCGGCCCGAATTCCGGGAGGAGCCTTGCTGCTCCGACGCCCGGGAGTATGATGCGCGCCGCACCGGCCGCCGCTCGGGCGGGGTGCGACGGTGTTGGGGAGCATGGCAAGATCATGAACGAGGCTGCGAGCGAGACACGGGAGCACAGGCTCAAGAGGCTGCAGATGCGCAGCTGGCGGCGCGGCACCAAGGAGATGGACATGATTCTCGGTCCCTATTCCGATGCCGAGATCGCGAAGCTTTCAAGCGATGCACTTGATGCATACGAGTCACTTTTGTCGGAAAACGATCAAGACCTCTACCAGTGGGTTAGCGGTCAGGTTCCGATGCCGTCCGAGCACACGGAAATTCTCGAGAGAATTCGGCTTTATCACCGAATTTGGTGAATATGTTGCGTCTTTAACGACTTGTAGAAGTTTTTGGGCAACGCTCCGGGCAAGTAAAGATTACCCGGAGACACATCATGAGTATGCCTGCCGAAGTGGCGCGCGTCGGGGACACCTTGCCTAGCGAGGACTTTCTCGTCGCTTATCTCGAGACGCTATCCATGGTCGAGCGTCTTCATCGGCTGCTGCTCGATGTTATCAAGGATGAATTTGAGCGTCTCGGGATTATCGACATCAATGCGGTTCAGGCACTACTTCTGTTCAACATCGGTGATAACGAGGTAACGGCCGGCGAGCTTAAATCGCGCGGTTATTACCAGGGCTCGAACGTCTCATACAACCTGAAGAAGCTTGTCGAGTGCGGCTACATGCACCACCAGAAGTGCGCGGTGGACCGCCGCGCTGTGCGCGTCCGGCTGACCGAGAAGGGCCAGCGGATCCGCGCGACGGTAGGTGATCTGTTCCAGCGCCACGCGGACGGGATCCTGAGCAAGGATGTCACCGGCGATGTGCAGCTTCAGGACATCAACGCGAGCCTGCGCCGCATGGAACGCTACTGGACCGATCAGATCCGCTACATCTACTGATCACGTATTTCGTGCCCAGCGCCGCGCTGGCGGTGGGCAATTCTCCTCCGAGTGGGGGGACCCCGCAACAGTTTACTGCCCAAGCTCCTGAAACCGTGATAAGATTGGTCAAAATCAAAGCCGGCAGAACGCGATGTGATTCGCGTATGACCGGAGCGGGCAGTGAAATATGAATGCGGGGTCTCGAGGCGGATCCATGGATCGACCGGACACACATCCGTCCAACAGTGACGCGACGAAATACGAGTTCGCGCTCGGGGACGAATTGCGCGGTGAGCGCGCGACCAAGGGCAAGACCCTCCTCGATGTGCAGAGAGATCTGCGCATACAGGCGAATTACATCGCCGCCATCGAGGAAGGCAATGTCGAGGCCTTTCCCAATCCGAGTTTCATACCGGGATATGTGCGGTCCTATGCCCGCTATCTCGGGCTCGAACCGGCACAGGTCTACGATCGGTTTTGCTCGGAAAACGATTTCAGTTATGCTGCGACAGCCGAGGCGCGTGCCCGGAAGAGCCGCGAGGAGAAGGCGGCCGTTCCGGGAAAGCCGGGCATGCTGCTTCGCCGTGCGGCGGGGCCGGAGCCGGCCGTCGAAGGATTTCAGCCGCGCTTTCCGCTGGCCGAGCCGCGCTCGAGCGTCTTCAGCGATTTCCGTCTTTCCGCTCTCGGATCGCTTTTCGTGCTGGCCCTGCTGGTCGGTGGATTGGGGTATGGTGGCTGGTCCATCCTGCAGAACATCCAGCGGGTTCAGTTCGCGCCGGTCGAGGACCTGCCGGTTGCACAGGCGGAGATGAACGCGATGGAGGCGCCCGAGCCCTCCATGGACGCGGACACCTTGCTGGCCGATCTCGAAAGCCCGGTGACGGCGACTGCTCTCTCGGAGCTTTATCGTCAGCAGGAACTGGAAGTTCCGATCCTCCAGCCGCGCGACGGCCCGATTGCGGCCATCGACCCGGACAAGGTGGGTCCGCTTCTCGTCCATGTGCCCAGGCAGATCGCGCCTCCCGTGGCGCAGACGGCTGCGGCGGCGAATCCGTCGGCCGCCCCCATGGTCGTCGCGCCGCTGATCGAGGCGGTCTACGCCGCCGAAGCTGCGGAGCAGGAAAAGATCGACGTGGCCATGGCACCGGAGGCGGAGGGCGACTTCCCGATTTCCATCGTGGCCGAGCGCGCCGCCTGGGTGCGGATCTACCAGGAAAACGGGACGATCGTTTTCGAGAAGATCCTCGAGCGCGGCGAGCGTTATACCCTGCCGCGCGGCATCGACGGGCCGCAGATCTGGGCCGGCAATTCCGGGTCGCTCTACGTGGAGATGGGCGATGTGCTGCGCGGGCCCCTGGGCAGCGGCACGCGGTCGATCAAGGATGTATCGCTTGCGGCCGAGGCGCTCTCGGCGGAGTATCCGGTGGTCGAAGACATCCCCGAAGAGATCACCCAGCGGTCTGGTGCAGCGCCCAGAGCGGTCGCGATCCAGTGATCACCCTTGGGTCGCGGGGGTGACATCCGCGGCCCGCTCCACTAGGTTTCCCCTCGAAACGAAGCCCCGTGGAAGAGCTTGATGTCACATAATCCGATCCGTCCCTGGCGCGACATCTACCGCCGTGAATCCCGTCAGATTCATGTGGGGAATGTTCCTGTTGGCGGTGGTGCGCCGATCAGTGTCCAGACCATGACCAACACGCTCACGACGGATGTGCGCGCGACCATCGCGCAGGTTCAGGCCGCGGCGGAGGCTGGTGCCGATATCGTGCGCGTGTCCGTGCCCGACGAGGATTCGAGCCGGGCACTGAAGGAGATCGTGAAGGAAAGCCCGGTTCCCATTGTTGCGGATATCCATTTCCACTACCGCCGCGGGATCGAGGCAGCGGAGGCGGGTGCGGCCTGTCTGCGGATCAATCCGGGAAATATCGGCAAGCCCGATCGCGTGCGCGAGGTGATCCAGGCGGCGCGCGATCACGGCTGTTCGATGCGGATCGGGGTCAACGCGGGCTCGCTCGAACGGCATCTGCTTGAGAAATACGGCGAGCCTTGCCCCGATGCGATGGTCGAAAGCGGTCTCGATCACATTCGCATTCTTCAGGACAACGACTTTCACGAGTTCAAGATCTCGGTGAAGGCTTCGGACGTGTTCCTTGCGGCGGCGGCCTATCAGGCGCTGGCCGAGGCGACGGACGCGCCGATCCATCTCGGCATCACCGAGGCCGGCGGGCTGATGTCGGGCACGATCAAATCGGCCATCGGGCTCGGGAACCTTCTCTGGATGGGGATCGGCGACACGATCCGGGTGAGCCTTTCCGCCGACCCGGTCGAAGAGGTTCGGGTCGGTTACGAGATTCTCAAGTCCCTGGGTCTCCGTCATCGCGGCGTGAACATCATTTCCTGTCCGTCCTGCGCACGGCAGGGATTCGATGTCATCAAGACGGTGGAGATCCTCGAAAAGCGGCTGGAACATATCAAGACGCCGATGTCGCTCTCGATCATCGGGTGCGTAGTGAACGGACCGGGCGAAGCGCTGATGACGGATGTGGGCTTCACCGGCGGTGGCGCGGGTTCGGGCATGGTCTACATGGCAGGCAAGCAGGACCACAAGCTCGGCAACGAAGGCATGGTCGATCACATCGTCGAACTGGTGGAAAAGCGCGCGGCCGAGATCGAAGCCGAGAGTGCGGCAGCCCCGGAAGCGGCCGAGTAGTCACGTGCAATTCTTTCTCTGGGGTCTCGCCCTTGCGGTTGCCGGTCTCGTCGGATTGATGGCAGCCGTGCGGCTTTCCTCCGATGATCCGGCGGTGTGGCATGTTGATCCGCTCAGTGCTGAAAGTTCCGGAAAACCAAACGAATACTGGATATTGCCAGGTGGAGTTGATGCGCTACGTGAGGGTGAGGTCGCGGGCGTATACCCGGTTCCCGCGCCTGATCTTGCCATGGCGTTCGACGCGGTGGCGCTTTCCGAACCCCGGACGACTCGGCTTGCGGGCGCACCGGCGGAAGGCTGGACAACTTACGTTCAGCGCAGCGGGCTTTTCGGCTTTCCCGACTATATTTCGGTGCGTGTAATCGAGGCCGAAGGCGGGGATGGGGCCATGCTCGCGATCTACTCGCGTTCGAGATACGGGCACTCAGACCTTGGGGTGAACGCAAAACGCATTCGGCGTTGGCTGAGCACAGTACAGAAGCGGCTTGGGGTCGAAGAGCCCTGAGATCACACAGCCCTGCTCAATCTCGCGCCACATTGGCGTATTGAGCGACATCGAGCAGCGCGCGAGGAAGCTCCGACCGTCCACACTTAGGCAAAGGACATCGCCCATCTCGATTCTCTTACCGCTGGAGTCGCGGCAGTAGCAGTCGATCGCGCTGGCACCCGGTGCGGTTTGCGCCTGTTCCGCACGGACCGGGCCGCCCAATGGCAGGATCATCGTGGCGATAGCAATGATCACGACCCGCTCCATGATCGCAACATGACATGAAACGGGCAAAATTGCGACTTCTGCTTGACCCAAGCGTGTCGATCTCTCAAATCCCCCGCCATGCTTCCCACAGAACGACTCACGCAGATCCGCGGCCGATTTGAATTCCTGGAGGCCCGCCTGAACGAAGGTGCGGCGGTCGAGGATCTTGCGGCTTTGGGGCGCGAATATGCCGAACTCAAACCGGTGGTCGAACAGATCGCCCGCTACGAGGATCTTGTCCGGGAGGCGGAAGAGGCAAAGCGCCTGCTGGCCGATCCGGAGATGAAGGATCTGGCGCAGGAAGAACTCGAGCGCATCGACGCCGAGCTTCCCGAAGCAGAACACGGGTTGCGGATCGCGCTTCTGCCGAAGGATGCCGCGGACAGCCGCTCTGCAATTCTCGAGATCCGGGCAGGGACCGGTGGCGAGGAGGCTGCGCTCTTTGCAGGAGATCTTGCGCGGATGTATCAACGCTTCGCGGAGAGGCGGGGCTGGCGATGGACGGTCGTGGAGGAGACGCCGACCGAGCTCGGCGGGTTGAAGGAACTGATGGCGGAAGTGAGCGGCGAGGGCGTGTTCGCGCAGCTCAAGTTCGAATCCGGGGTGCATCGGGTTCAGCGGGTGCCAGCAACGGAATCCGGCGGGCGTATCCATACCTCTGCCGCGACGGTCGCGGTGCTTCCGGAAGCGGAGGAAGTCGAAATCGACATTCCCGCGAGCGATATACGCATCGATACGATGCGCGCGTCCGGTGCGGGGGGTCAACATGTGAACACCACCGATTCCGCCGTGCGCATCACCCATATTCCCACCGGGATCGTGGTGACCTCGTCGGAAAAATCCCAACACCAGAACCGGGCGCAGGCAATGCAGGTGTTGCGGGCGCGGCTCTTCGACATGGAACGGCAGCGGCAGGACAGCGAACGCGCCGCGGATCGGAAGGGACAGGTCGGCTCGGGCGATCGCTCGGAACGGATCCGGACCTACAATTTCCCACAAGGGCGGATCACCGATCACCGGATTGGGCTGACGCTCTACAAGCTTGACCAGGTCATTCAGGGCGATCTCGATGAGGTGGTCGAGGCGCTCGTGACCGCCGACCAGGCTGCACGGTTGGCAGAATTCGCGGAATGACACGAGAAACCGTGGCGACCGTCCTGAGGGCAGGGGTGCGCCGACTGAAGGAGGCCGGGGTTCCCGAGCCTGCGCGCGATGCGCGGCTTCTGATGGCCGAGGCCTTGGGGATCGACGCGGGACGGCTGACGCTCATGGAGCCGGAAATGCTCCAGAATGAGCCCGCCGCGCGTTTCGAGACGTTCGTCGAGCGCCGCGCCGCCCACTGCCCGGTTTCCCATATCCTGGGGCGGCGATGGTTCTGGGGGCGGGAGTTCGAGGTGGGCGCGGATGTGCTTGATCCGCGGCCCGAAACCGAACTGCTGGTTGAATTGGCGCTCGCCGGTCGCAGGCCCGGCAGGGTGCTCGACCTCGGAACGGGAAGCGGCATTCTCCTGATTTCACTGCTCTCGGAATGGCCTGAGGCGACGGGTCTGGGGGTCGACAGGAGCCATGACGCGCTTCGCGTTGCACGGCGCAATGCCGTCCGACACGGCGTTGACAATCAGGCCGAACTTCGGTCCGGCGACTGGTGCGACGGCGTTGAAGGCGGCTTTGACCTTGTGGTCTGCAACCCACCCTACATACCGCGGGCCGAGATCGCGACGCTCGACCGCTCCGTTCGCGACTGGGAGCCGCACATGGCGTTGAGCGAGGGGCCGACGGGGCTGGAGAGCTATGTGCGGATCGCCGCGGGGTTGCGTGATGTTCTTGTTCCGGGGGGTCGGGCGCTCTTCGAGATCGGGGCGGATCAGGGAGAAAGCGTGCCGGAGCTCTTTCGCCGGGCGGGGTTCGAAAACGTTCGAATGCACCGCGATCTGGCCGGAAAAGCGCGTTCTGTCGACATTTCTATTTAATTGAGACCATTTCCCGCCCCGATTTGCCTTGTCATCCGCGCCTGAGCGGATATAGACTACAAATGTTCCGCGGGCAGGGCGCCCAGACCCATCGGTCGCGCCGCACAGCGGTCCCAGAAAGTGTATTGACGCTTCGGTCTGCAAGTATGCGCAGGCGCTACGGCGCGGCGGCAGGCCCGTATAGCCAAAAAATGGCGGAAACTCTTAAGCATGAGACCATCGAACAAGTCACGTTCACGGAACAAGTCGAGCAATGGCAACCAGAGCCAGCGCCGCAGCGCCGGAAACATCATCAATCGCGTCTTCGACAGCGCCGGTCCTGATGGCAAGGTTCGCGGTACGCCGCAGCAGATCATCGACAAATACAACGTGCTTGCTCGCGACGCGCAGTTGGCTGGCGATCGGGTTGCAGCGGAAAGCTTTCTTCAGCATGCCGAGCACTACAGCCGTTTGCTCGGCGATGCGCAGCGTCAAATGCAGGAGCAGCGCCAGGCCCACGAACAGCGCGATGCGGCCCGCCGGGAAGAGGCCCAGTCTCAGCCGCAACAGTCGCGGCGCTCGAACGGGCACGACAGCAACGACAATTCTGACAGCCGCTCGGACAGCCGCGACGAATCCGCGCTCGTGACCCTGGACCCGCGCGGATCGGACGACAATTCCGGCCCGGTGGAGACACCGGAAGATCGCGAGGCGCGGGTTCGCGCACAGGAAAGATCCGGCCAGCCGGGCGGTGATGCGCCCGAGGCGAAGAACGGATCGGACGCTGGGGCTTCGGAGCAGAATGTCGCTGAGGCGCAGTCTGCCCCCCAGGCTGAGGAAGCAAAATCCGCCGAGGAGAAACCCTCCGCGGCACCGGAAGGCCAGAGCAACGGCTCGGCGCCCGATGCAGCGGTTCAGGCGGAAGCTTCAGGCGAGGAAGAGAAGCCCGCACCGAAGAAACGCACCCGCCGCAAGCCACGTACGACCAAGGCCGCGGCAACGGACGAAGCGACCGGTTCCGATGCGGGTGATGAGGCTGGCAAGTCGAAGAAGGCACCTGAGGCCGCTTCGGCTCCAATGCCAAGCGAGCAGCCTGCTCCGGCGGAACAGACAGCTCCCGCCGATCAGTGAACAGCGGGGCTTCGGCCCCCTTTTTGGCTTGGCGAGCGTGGCGGGTGATGCTACCTGAAGGTGAACGTTCCGTCCCGCAGGCGTCGTTTTCTGTCATTTTTCCTTCGTGCTTCAGGTGTTTCCGGAGCAGCATTTACGATGCGGCCGGTCGGACCAGTGAAGCAAGGGGGCTGTTGGGATGGATCCGACTGAGACGGTGTCTGCCATCGAGATCGGGGG
Organism: Amaricoccus macauensis; assembly: GCF_049800915.1. Classification (GTDB taxonomy): domain Bacteria; phylum Pseudomonadota; class Alphaproteobacteria; order Rhodobacterales; family Rhodobacteraceae; genus Amaricoccus; species Amaricoccus macauensis_A. Next base: position 822,965 of record NZ_JBNAFY010000001.1, on the reverse strand, counting down.
ATTTGCGGCTTTCACCTTCGCCATTGTGGTCTATTTCGCGGGTGTGCGGCTGACCGGGGCGATCGGATTTCTGCGCGCCTATTCGATTCCCGAACCTGTCAGTGGCGGCATCCTGGCGGCACTTCTGGCTTGGGGCGTCGTTTCGCTCACCGGGCGCGAGGTAATCTACGACCTTTCGGCGCGTGATTTCCTTCTGGTCTATTTCTTCACGACCGTTGGTCTCGGTGCCCGCATTTCGGACCTCATCCGGGGCGGACCGATCCTTGCACTCATGCTGGCGCTCACCGTGGGCTACATGGTGGTTCAGGCCCTGATCGGCATCATTGGCGCGTTGTTCTTCGGTCTGCCGTCGCAGGCGGGCGTGATGCTCGGCACGGCGGCTCTCATCGGTGGGCATGGCACCGCGATCGCCTGGGGGCCCGTGGTCGAGGAGACCTATGGCGTGGCTGGCGCGGCGGAAATCGGGATCGCGACCGCGACGCTCGGGCTGATCGTCGCGAGCCTGCTCGGGGGACCCATCGCGCGCTTCCTGATCCAGCGCAACAATCTGGCGCGCCCCGAGGATCATGGAGAGTCCTTCGCCGGCGAGGCGCTGGAAGAGGCCGATCAGGAAGTGGGCGCGGTCACCAACAGCGATTTCCTGCGCAGCATTCTCTGGATCAACATCTGTGTGGCAATCGGGGTGTCGCTCGATGAGGCGCTCGAAGAAGCGGGCGTGATGCTGCCGCTCTTCGTGCCTTGTCTGCTCACCGGTATCGCCATGTCGAATATCGTGCCGAAGCTCTTTCGGCGCGCCGAATGGCCGGCCGGAACCCCCGCCATGGCACTGATCCAGGAATTCAGCCTGTCGGTTTTCCTTTCCATGTCGCTGATGTCGATGCAGCTCTGGACATTGGCCGATCATGTCGGCGTGCTCGCGGTGACCGTGACGCTCCAGGCCACGGCGGCAACCGCCTTCATCCTGCTGGTCGTCTTCCGCGCCATGGGGAAGGACTACTTCGCGGCGGTCGTCTCGTCGGGCTTCACGGGTGTCACGCTGGGCGCGACACCGACGGCCATCGCCAACATGACCGCGGTGACCCAGCGCTACGGGCCGGCGCCTCTGGCCTTCATCGTGCTGCCGCTCGTCTCGGCCTTCTTTGTCGATATCGCCAACGCGATCATCATCAAGCTTGCACTGGGATTCTGAGCCGCCGATCTGCGGCTCAGGCGTACCCCTCGCCGATCAGGGCCTTCGCCATCTTCAAGAAGGCTTCGGCCTCGCGGCTTTCCGGGTGAGAAACGACCACGGGTTTGCCGGCATCGCCCGCAAGGCGTATGGAGAGGTCCAGCGGAACTTCCCCGAGGAAGGGCAGCCCGTTCGCTTCTGCGTCGGCGCGCATCCCGCCATGCCCGAAGATATGCGCTTCGTGGCCGCATTTGGGGCAGATGTAGCTGGACATGTTCTCCACCAGCCCGAGGATCGGAACCTTGGTCTTGCGGAACATGTCGAGGGCTTTTCGCGCATCCAGCAGCGCGACATCCTGGGGGGTCGAGACGAGGATCGCGCCGGTGAGCTGGTATTTCTGCGACAGCGTCAATTGGACATCGCCAGTGCCCGGCGGCAGGTCGACAACCAGCACGTCCAGTTCCCCCCAGGCCACCTGACCCATCATTTGTTGCAGTGCACCCATGAGCATCGGTCCGCGCCAGACCACCGCTTCGCCTTCCGCAACCATGAGTCCGATTGACATCATCGTGATCCCGTGGCCCTCGAGCGGCAGGATTGTCTGGCCGTCGGGGGAGGCGGGTCGTCCGCTCACGCCCATCATCCGCGGCTGGCTGGGCCCGTAGATATCCGCATCCAGAAGGCCCACCTTCTTGCCTTGGCGGGCGAGCGCGATGGCAAGATTTGCGGCGACGGTCGACTTTCCGACACCCCCCTTGCCGGAGCCCACAAGAATGATGTTGCGAATGCCCGGCACGGTCGCAGGGCCCGCCTGGGGCGTGGGATGACGGCCGACCTTGAGCGAGGGTGGCTCCTTCGGTTGGGGCTTCGGGCCATGCGCGGTTAGGATAACAACAGCCTTTTCAACACCTTCGAGGGATGCAACGCGGGTTTCGGCCTCGGCGCGCATGGGTTCGAGACGTTCGCCGTCCGCCGGATCCACCTCGATCACGAAACGAACGGTTCCGTCCTCGATCGAGAGCGCCCGGACCATGTCCGCCTCGATGAGGTTTTCGCCGCGGCCGGGAACGATGACGTTCCGCAGTGCCGAAATGACGGTTTCGCGCATGTTGCTCATGACCCCTCCCGGACCTTCTGGCTGGGGTCAGGTGTCGCGCCCCTGACGTTTGGTTGCAAGGATCAAATCACCCCCGTTAACCCGTCGCGGCAATGTGCTTTGCAGAAAACGCATAGCGGATCTGACCGTCCGTTTACTTGTGCTTAAGGAAATCACGAGTATCTTGCACTGCAACAGGACGGAAAACGTGAATTGTGAAACCGTCCCAAAACGGTCCCGCGAACCCGGGTCCGCCAGAACCGCAGCAGGATGCGGCCGGGCGGGAATGCGGTGGATGAGGGGCTCGACAATTTCGGAGGAAAATCTCGTGGCGGCCTTCGGTCCGCCCTTAACTCGGATGGCTTCGGCATGAGCCGACAGCCAAGGTGTAATGGCTTGTCCGCAATCCACTGCGGCAGGCCGAGGAAAGGTAGAGTACTATGGCTTACGCATCGATCGACGGCGCTGGCGTTCGTTTTGGTTCCTCCCGCGGCACGTTTGCCGCTCTGAAGCGTCGCTTTGCGGACTATCGCCGCTATCGCCAGACGCTGAATGAACTGGAAGCTCTGAGCGACCGGGATCTCAACGACATCCAGCTTTCGCGCTTCTCCATCAAGGAAGTTGCCTGGAAGAGCGTTTACGGCGAGTGATCGCTCGCCGCCTCGTGGAACATGGGTTCCACGCGGACGGGGAAGTTCACCGACCGTGCGATGAAGCAGTAGCGGTGGATTTCGCCATGGATTGCCGCGGCGCGGGATAGATCCGCGCCGCGCTTCACTTCGATCCGGGGCCGGAGGACTGCCTCGACGAAGCGACCTGCACCGTCTGGTGCTGTCTCCCCGGTGCCCACGGGCGCATCCTCATAGGACAGGACCGTGATCCCAGCTACGCTTGCGAGGTGGAGATACCAGAGCATGTGGCAGGCCGAGAGGGCGGAGATCATCAGATCCTCCGGGTTCGGCAGGTCCGGATTTCCCCCGAGCATCGGATCATTGGAACAGTGGATCGGCGCGCGTCCCTCCACTTCGATCATCCACGTTCGGTCATAGGCGCGATAGGCGCTCGTTCCCGTGCCGCGGTTTCCCGTCCAGACGACACGTGAGGGAAAGTCGTGGCGCTGGGTCGGCTTTGTCATTTTCAGGGCTCTGCGACATTCACGGGGGTCAGACGAAGACGATATCACTCTCGCTCAGTGAGCCGGCATAGTTTTCGAGGGTGATTGTTAGGCCGTAGATGTCGTCAAAGTTGCCATAGTCCTCGTTGGCGTAATACAGGATCGTATCTGCGCCATCCTGCCAGAACTCGACTTCCGTCTGATGTCCGTTCCAATCATGCGGTGATCGCCCGTTTATGGCGATCTGGTCCCCTTCTCCGGGATCGAAGTCAGTGATCCGACCCAGCATCGCCACATCCATCGGATAATATCCGCCGGGAATGTCCTTTGTCCTGCCACTGAATTCGAACATGTCCGCGCCATTGCCGCCGGTCATGGTGATTTCCGGGCCGTAGTCCGTTGCGATGAGGTGGTCATCTCCCTCACCGCCATGCAGGAAGCCGGAACCGTGGAGGGTGTCATTCCCCTGGTTTCCATAGAGTTCCTCATCCTGGGAGCCATAGTCAAAGGCAAAGGTTCCCCAGACAATATCATCGACGAGGTCGCTGTAATCCTCGCCGGCGGATGATCCGCCATAGATGATGTCGTCGCCCCGTTTTCCTTCGACGAAATTCGCCCCATGGCCGACATGGATCTCATTGTCGGCGTCAGAGCCGATGACGGTATCGTCTCCCCAGCCAGCCCGGATCAGGACTGTTTCAATCTGCTCGGCATGGCTCACGCCCGAGAAACCACCCCCGGCGCGTATGACACCGGTGGTCAGGTTGACGTAGCTGTCGGCGTGGTGATCGGTTTCGATCCATGATCGCACACCGCGTTCCATACCCTCGTATTTGAACGTCGCGCTCCCTAGGAAACCGTCAGAGTGGTCGATCACAAGGGTGTCGTTGCCCGAGCCACCGACGATCGTGTCGTTTCCGGAGGACAGCAGGAGCGTGTCGTCCCCTTCGCGGGCTTCGATGTAGTCGTCTCCAAGGCCGCCGTCGAAGGTGTTCGCCGCGGAGTTGCCCAGAAGCGTGTCGTTTCCGCTGCCGCCTGTACCGTTCTCGATCGAGGCGAATTTGTCCCGCGAACGCAATCCGCCGCCGAAATTGTAGATTTCGCCCAATTGTGCGCCGATGCGGATCTTCACGCCATGACCGACGGAGGAATAATCCGCTGTATCCGACCCGTTTCCGCCGAAGAGCCTGTCGGTGCCGTATCCAGCATCGAGCGTGTCGTCCCCGCCATAGCCATGAAGCGTATCGTTGCCACCGGAGCCTCCGAGAAAGTCGGATTGTGCGGTCCCATGAAGAAGGTCGTCGCCGCTGCCAGTGATGACGCCCTCGATTGCGGTGAGGACTTCGGGGTTCCAGTTGCGGCCCGGGAAGCTGATCCGCTGCTGCGCGAGGTCCGCCTGCATATCGACGCCGGTGGCGGAATAGTCGGCAACGTCGAAGCCATCACCGCCATCGAGCTCATCCGTGCCGCCGCCGCCATCGAGCGTGTCGTCCCCTTCGCCGCCCAAGAGCGTGTCTTTGCCGCCCCCACCTCTCAGCAGGTCATTGCCTGCGCCTGAGGAAAGCTGGTTGGCAGCGCTGTTGCCATGCAGCTCGTCGTCCCCATAGCCGGTGGAGAGGTTCTCGATCCCGGACAGATCCTGCCGGATGTCGATCGGGGTCTGGTCCCAGTCGAAAAGCGCATCACCCCGAATGCGGAGCGAGCCGCCGTCCGCGGTCAGCTGACCGATCACATGGGCCGAGACATCGACGTAGTCATACTCCCAGTCCCAGCCAGCATCGCCGTAGAAGCTGAAATGCTCCTCCCAGAAGAACACGACGGTATCGTTGCCCATGCCGCCGACAAGCGTATCGATCCCGAGGCCTCCCGAGAGATAGTCGTCGCCCGTGCCGCCATCGAGCAGGTTGTCATGCAGATCGCCATAGAGGCTGTCATCACCCGATCCGGTACGCACGTTTTCGATGCCGATCAGCGTTTCGGAATCCCAACCCGTGCCTGGGAAATATGCGCCGCCAAGTTGCGATGCCGCGTCTTCGGTGTAGCGCCAGCGATGCCACGTGCCGTCGTACTGGTCATACCAGCCATCGGGATCGAGGCCGACAAGCACGGATACGGTGGTCGCGCGGTAATCGGCTGTGTCGCTGCCCTGACCGCCGTCGAGTGTATCCGTGCCTCCGCCACCATCGAGCGTGTCGTTGCCACGACCTCCCTCGAGACTGTCTCGTCCACGGTTTCCGCGGATCAGATCGTCACCCGCGAGACCCTCTATAATCTCGCCGCCCGACGTCCCGTCGAGGACATCGGGGCCTGCAGTGCCCTGAATAGACATATCAAATTCCTAACCGGGAATAATGCGACTTCCCCGATTGTTTACCCTAAATTCACGATTGAATCCACGAAACGGGAAAACATGGTTAACGGGACCACGAGCGACGAGATTGACGCGGGGCGCGAGGCTGGTAAACCGGGGCTCCGGCACGCGAGCCCAAGGTAGACAAGATGACGATGAGCAAACCGCGCTGTTTCCAGGAACTGATCCTGCGGCTTCAAGCCTATTGGGCCGGGAAGGGATGCGCCGTTCTTCAGCCTTATGACATGGAGGTCGGGGCAGGGACGTTTCACCCCGCGACCACGCTGCGCGCGCTCGGAAGCCGGCCCTGGGCCGCGGCCTACGTGCAGCCCTCGCGCCGGCCGACCGATGGCCGCTACGGCGAGAATCCCAACCGCTTGCAGCACTATTACCAGTATCAGGTGCTCATCAAACCTTCGCCGCCGGATCTCCAGGAGCTCTATCTCGGGTCGCTGCGGGCCATCGGCATCGACGACACGATCCACGATATCCGCTTCGTGGAGGATGACTGGGAAAGCCCGACGCTCGGCGCTTGGGGGCTTGGCTGGGAGGTTTGGTGCGACGGGATGGAGGTGAGCCAGTTCACCTATTTCCAGCAGGTGGGCGGGCATGATTGCGCACCCGTTTCGGGCGAGCTGACCTACGGCCTCGAACGGCTGGCGATGTATGTGCTCGGGGTCGATCACGTGATGGACATGCCCTTCAACGATCCCGACGCGCCGATCCCGCTGACTTATGGCGACATTTTTCGTCAGACCGAGCAGGAATACAGCCGCTGGAACTTCGACGTCGCCGACACGCCGACACTCCTGCGCCACTTCGAGGATGCCGAGGCCGAATGCGCGCGTATCCTGTCCGAGGAGGTCGAGGACAAGGCGGGCCGGCGCATCGTCATGGCGCACCCCGCCTATGACCAGTGCATCAAGGCAAGCCATCTCTTCAACCTGCTGGACGCCCGCGGCGTGATTTCGGTGACCGAACGGCAGGCCTATATCGGGCGGGTGCGGGCGCTGGCCAAGGAGTGCGCCGATGCCTTCCTGCGGACCGAAGCAGCGGGAGCGCAGCCATGACAATCACTTCGGCCGTTCCGGTCCTCCGTGTCAGCAACTACGCCAAAGCGCGCGCGTTCTGGCGTGATCAGTTGGGCTTTGCCGTCGCGGAAGAGGGCGGCGATCCGCCGCGCTTCGGCATCTTCATCCGGGATGGGCAGCGCGTGTTTCTCGATGGCTGGCATGGGCCCGATGCGCCCGGTCACCAGGGCTGGCGGGTCTATTTCCACACGCCCGATGTCGATGCGCTGGCGGAATGGGCAGTGGCGCAAGGCATCGTTCTGGCAAAACCCCTCCATGACACGCCCTATGGCATGCGCGAGTTCGAGATCGTCGATCCGGACGGAAACCGTCTCTGCTTCGGCCAGCCGCTCGACGGAGCATGAGCGGCCGAAAGTTCATTCTCGGGTTTCTCGTGCTGCTCGTCATCTTCACGGCGGGGCTGATCTACACCCAGTTCTATGCCTATTACGAGCGGGATAGAGAGAGCGAGGTCTTGCGGTTCGGTGAGCTTGTTCTGCCCGTGCAGGAACTCGACCTGATCGATGCTTCAACCTCGCCGCTGAAACTCAGGGCCTGTTTCCGGGCGGACCCGGTCGTGTTCGAGGATTTGCCCGAGGCACTGCAACCGACACCGCTCACGCCGCCGCCGTGGTTCTCGTGTTTTGATGCTGAAAGTCTTGCCGAAGATCTGTCGGCGGGCCGGGCCGTGGCCCATTTTCTGGCGCAGGGTGAACCGGACGGGACCGATACGGTCGTGGCGTCCTACCCTGATGGTCGTGCGTATCTCTGGCGTCAGCTCGATGCGCGGTATTCGGACTAGTCTCGTGTGATCAGGTTTCTGCTCTGGTCTTGCTCCGGCACCCCATGAGCCGGGTCTTCTCCCCAGAATCCCTCCAGTCGGGCGTCAGATCAGCCTACGGCCTTCGCAGGCGCCGGGCTGGGCACGCTGGAGAGATTGCTCGACTGTGACCGCTGCGACGAGGAATTGTTCGCGCCGCCGACCGGATCTTCGTGACGCTGCACGGAGCCCTCGAACTGCGCGCCGCTCTCGATCGCGATCGCCTTGTGAATGATGTCGCCCTCAACGCGTGCCGAAGAGGAAAGGCGTATCTTGAGGCCGCGCAGGCGACCGATCACCCGCCCATGGGTGATGACTTCATCGGCGATCACTTCACCCTTGACCGTGGCGGTTTCACCGACGATCAGCGTCTGGGCGCGCACATCGCCTTCGATATTGCCTTCGATCTGAATGTCGCCGCTCGAGCGGACATTGCCGGTGATCGTGATGTCGGAGGAGAGGACCGAGGCCGCTGGCTTGGCTTTCTTGGGAGCCGGGCTCGGGATCGGCGGAGCGGCGGAGGTCGCCGTTTCGCTTGGTTTGGGTGGCGTGGTCGTCTCAGGGATATCGTTGAACTGTGGGCCCGATTCTGTGGTGCGGGTCTTAGAAAACATCCTTGGCAGCCTCCAGGTACGTCATGGGGTTCACGGCGTTTCCGTTCAGGCGAACTTCGTAATGCAGATGTACGCCCGTACTACGCCCGGTTGAACCCATAGCACCAATTACATCGCCACGCGATACTTTTTGGCCTTTTTCAACCAGAAGTTTTGTTTGGTGTGCGTATACCGTCTCATAACCCATCTCGTGACGGATCCGCACGACCTTGCCGTAGCCGCCCTCATAGCCAGCCGAAACCACCACACCGTCGGCTGTCGCATATATGGGCGTGCCCTTCGGCGCAGCTAGGTCGATGCCCGCGTGCATCCGCCGACCGCGACCCTTGGGGTCGCGTCGATAGCCATAGCCGCTTGTGAAGCGGTAGGAATCCAGGACCGGCATCGAGAAGGGAACCTTGTCAGCGGCAATGCGCATCATGTTCAGCTTGCCGAGCTTCTCCAGCACTCCGTCGAACCGCGCACTCGTCTCGTCGTTGGCGAAGGAGCGGCTGGAGACGGAAACGCGGCCTTCCGGCCCGCCCTCACCCGAGTAGTTCTGACGAATGGTGGCGAGAACGCTCTCGACGTCGAGCTCGGAGCGTTCGAACATCTGCTCCAGCGGACCGAAGGAGATGGCGACCGCCTGTTCGAGCTGGTTGACCATCTCGTCCTGCTTCAATGCATTGACGCGCTCGCGGATCTCGAGATCCGCCAGTTTCTGCTCAAGCTCGTCGCGCTCGCGCATCGCGATGTCTCGCGCCGTTGCAGCCTCCGAAAGCGCAGCGGAAACGACATCGAGCGTCTCGGTAAGGTCTTCGCCGTTGACCTGACGCTGGTCGAGGGTTTCGCTTACGGTTTCCATGCGGCTCAGCAGGGTGGAATTGGCGTCGGCCACCGCGTCGCGTTGCTCAATGGCTTCATTCAGCCGCGTGCGCAGGAGGTCGAGCGCCACATTCAGCTCGCGCCGTTCCTCGACGGATTTCAGGATCGCGGTCTGCTGGCGGCTGATCTGTTCCATGGCGACCTGGAAGCGAGACTGGGCCGAGCGGGCCTCCGCTGCGCGCTGGTCGCGCTCGGCGGCCAGATCATCGAGGCGCTGCTCGTAGGCATCCCGGAGAACGACGGCCTCGCCAAGTTCGGTCTGCGCGCCGATCCGATCAAGCACGACCAGGGACGTCGATGCCGCAAGCCAACCGGCCAGGGCAATCGAGACCCCGCCGATCATGATCTGGGAAAGCGGCGTTATCCGGACGTAGCTTGTAGACTGACCCGACTGCACATAGACACGCTTCTCAGAGATGATCCCGGACAAAGCCTTGTTTGTCCGACGCACTACACTCGCCATCCGTCTTCCCAAATCTGCCGCTATATGTGTTGCTCTTCGGCCTCAACCTCGACCGTCTCTATGGTGCGGGAGCGAGCAAAGCAACGCCGAACTGCCAATTTCACTTGGATCGGCAGGGAAGCGCCGATCAATTGGGCAGTTGTACATGGGAAGAAACGCGCATTTCTTGAGGTTGCACACAACCTGTACTGCGCAAGTCGCTTGGAAAGAACGGTTTTCTACTTCTAGGTATCGAGAAGCTTAACCGCTTCGAGAACGGCGTCCACATGGCCGGGAACCTTGACCTTGCGCCAGACCTTTCGGATCGTCCCGGTCCGGTCGATGAGGAAGGTCGAACGCTCGATGCCCATGTATTTCCGTCCATACATGGATTTCTCGACCCAGACGCCGAAGCGCGCGCAGGTGCTGCAATCCTCATCCGAGAGAAGGCGGATTTTCAGGTCATGCTTGGCCTTGAACTTGTCATGGCTCTTGACGCTGTCCTTCGAGAGGCCGATGACCTCCGCGCCCGCCGCGTTGAACTCCTCAACCCGTTCGGAAAAACCGACCGCTTCCTTTGTGCAACCGGAGGTGTCGTCCTTGGGGTAGAAGAAGAGCACGACGATCTTGCCGGCAAAATCCTTGAGGTCGAGTTCGTCGCCACCATCCGCGGGAAGACGAACGGCGGGGGCCGGTTGTCCTGTTTCCAGCATGTCCTCGGCCATTGCTTTGCTCTCCTTGAAAATCACCCGGTTTCTTGGGGGGGAATCTAGCCGGGATAGCTCGGGTTGCAACGGCAAAACCGCACGTCTTTACCAACAATCAATGCGAGCGTCGTAGATTTCGGCTTAATCGGAATACGATTGTCATATGTTGGCTTCGCGCTTGCCACGACATGGTGAGTGGCTGTAGAATATTAATTTAACAAGGTGTTTGAAATAAACACTTTCAACCATAGCGCGTGTATTTGGAATGTTGGTCGGAAAGAAGATCCTTCTTGTGATCGGTGGCGGGATCGCCGCCTATAAGAGCCTTGAGCTGATCCGTTTGTTGCAGAAGGCAGGCGCGTCTGTTGTACCCGTTCTGACGCGTTCCGGTGCGGAGTTCGTCACGCCGCTCAGTGTCTCGGCGCTCGCAGGCCAGAAGGTTCATGCCGAGCTTTTCGATCTGACAGCCGAGGCGGAAATGGGACATATCGAGTTGTCGCGGAGCGCCGATCTCGTGGTTGTCGCACCTGCCACGGCCGACCTGATGGCGAAGCTCGCAGGTGGATTGGCAAACGACCTGGCAAGCACGCTTCTGCTCGCGACGGACAAGCGGGTGCTGATGGCGCCCGCCATGAATGTGCGGATGTGGGAACACCCTGCAACAGCCCGGAATCTCGAAACTCTTCAGGGTTTCGGCGTTCTAACGGTCGGGCCTGATGCGGGTGAGATGGCCTGCGGCGAGTTCGGTCCGGGTCGGATGGCGGAACCGGCGAGGATCGTCGAGGCGATCGACGCGACCCTCGGTTCGGGCGACCTCGCGGGGCGGCATGTCCTTGTCACGTCGGGACCGACCCATGAGCCGATCGACCCTGTCCGCTACATCGCGAACCGCTCCTCGGGCCGACAGGGGAGTGCGATTGCCGAGGCGCTGGTCCGGCGCGGGGCAAGGGTCAGCTTCATCACGGGGCCGGCCAGTGCTCCCAAGCCACTGGGGTGCGCAGTGATCGAGGTCGAGACTGCGCGGGAAATGCTGGCGGCGGTTGAGGCCGCGCTTCCGGCAGATGCGGCGATATTCGCCGCTGCTGTGGCCGACTGGCACGTGAAGGCCGAAACCCGGTCCAAGATCAAGAAGAAGGGCGGAGAAACCCCGCCCCCCATAGAACTAGCGGAGAACCCCGATATCTTGAAAACGATCTCGCATAAGCCAGAAGATCGTCCATCTCTTGTCGTCGGCTTTGCCGCGGAGACGGACGATGTCATCGCCAATGCGACAGCCAAGCGGCAGCGAAAGGGCTGCGACTGGCTGATTGCCAATGATGTGCGGCCCGAAACCGGCATCATGGGGGGCAAGAACACGACCGTGACCCTGATCACGCAGGACGGCCCGGAGGCGTGGGAGCCAATGTCCAAGACCGCGATGGCGGACCGACTGGCGTCCCGTATCGCGGAGGCCCTGTCATGAGCGGAGGTGTCAAGCCGGTGATCATCGGGTTGCGGGCGCTTGAGACTCGTGACGTGACCCTTCCTCTACCATCGCAAGCCAGCGCCGGTGCGGCCGGGCTCGATCTGCGCGCCAATCTGCCCCTCGATGAACGCGGAGCGGGCCGGTGCCTGACGCCGGGGGCGCGCACGCTCGTTCCGACAGGGTTCGCGCTCGCCATTCCGGAGGGTTTCGAAGTCCAGGTTCGGCCCCGCTCCGGCCTCGCACTGCGCCACGGTGTGACGCTCTTGAACTCACCAGGCACGATCGACAGCGATTATCGCGGCGAGATCGGTGTCATAGTGATCAATTTGGGCGACAAACCCTTCACGGTCGACCACGGAATGCGGATCGCGCAGATGGTCGCGGCGCCGGTTGTATCCGTGAGGTTCGAGATGCGCATGGCGCTTGACGATACCGGGCGCGGAGCGGGCGGTTTCGGCTCCACCGGAACCCATGATGTTGCAGGAGCAGGCACATGATCCGGGTCATGAAGAAATCCGTCCTCGCCCTCGAGGCCGTCCTCGACATTGCCTACAACGCGCGCCCCGAGCCGGTCCAGTCGCGGGAGATCACCGACCGGCAGGGCATCCCGAACCGCTACCTGGAACAGGTTCTCCAGCAGCTCGTGCGCGCCGGCATCCTGCGGGGCGTTCGTGGTCCGCGCGGCGGCTATACCCTTGCACGGGAGCGGCGGCGCATTACCGTTGCGGAGGTCATCCGCGTGACGAGTTCGCTGGATACCGAGGACAGTTTCCAATCGAATGGCGATCTGGGAACTCTGGTGATCGGACCGCTCTGCGAGCAGGCCTATGCAGATATCCTGGCGCGGTTCGAGACGCTGACGCTGGAAGATCTTTGTGTGGATGCCCGGGAAAAAGGTATCAAGCGGGCCGACGGGAGCTTGCCAGACTATTCAATCTGATCAAACTGTGTCTGAGCGAGTTCAACAGATCACAGGTGGGGAATCCGATGCCGAGAGCGCCGCGGGGCCGGATATTCGATGACATTACGGAAACAATCGGGGGCACGCCGATCGTCAGACTGAGCAGGATGACGCGAGCCGCCGGGTTGGAAGCCGATATTCTGGCCAAACTTGAATTCTTCAATCCGACCAGTTCCGTGAAAGACCGGATCGGGGTTGCGATGATCGACGCGCTTGAAGCCGATGGCAGCCTCCGGCCGGGCGGGACGGTGGTGGAGCCCACATCGGGCAATACCGGCATCGGCCTTGCCTTCGTCTGCGCCGCCCGTGGTTACAAGCTCGTGTTGACAATGCCTGAGAACATGTCGGCCGAGCGGCGGAAGATGCTACTACTGTTCGGTGCGCGGATCGAGCTTACCCCGGCAGACAAGGGCATGGCTGGCGCGATCGCGCGCGCTAACGAACTGCTCGAGGAAATACCGGGAGCCGTCATGCCGCAACAGTTCGACAATCCGGCCAATCCCGCCATCCACGCCGCCACGACCGCGCGAGAGATCCTGGCCGATACCGGCGGCGCGCTCGATGTCTTCGTCTGTGGTGTGGGGACGGGCGGAACGCTTACCGGTGTGGCGCAGGTCATTCGCGCCGAATGCCCGAATGTCGAGATCATCGCGGTCGAGCCGGAAGACAGCCCGGTCCTGTCGGGCGGTGAAGCGGGTCCCCATTGCATACAGGGGATTGGCGCCGGGTTCGTGCCGAGCGTGCTGAACCGCGGTGCCATCGACCGGGTGCTGACGATCGGCAACCGGACGGCCATCGAGACCGCAAGAAAGCTAGCGGAGATCGAGGGCATTTCCGGGGGTATTTCCTGCGGGGCAGCCGTGGCGGCGGCGCTGGAGATCGCCTCGGAACCGGGGATGGGTGCGAAACGCATTCTCGCAATCCTGCCGAGCTACGCCGAGCGATACCTTTCCACGTCGCTGTTCGAACCGATCTGACCCGTGACGCTCATCGTCGCCTTCACGCTCTTCGCTCTTCTGATGACCCGCGTTCTGCGCAGTCCGCGCGGGAGCTGGCGCTACGTGCTCGGGGCCGGCGTGGCCGCGGCTCTGGCGACCCAGTTGCTCCCGGCGGGCCATCCGCTGCGGGTGGATGTGGCGGAGTCAGGGCAAAACCTGGGATGGGTCGCGTTGGGACTTCTCCCGGTTGCGGCCTACGCCCTGCTGATCCGACGCCTGAGGCAGCGGGCAGGGACGGATCCCGCCGAAGAGGCCGAGAAATCGCACACGAACAAGCCGTTGCTGGGGCTTGTTCAGATCTCGGATGATGCGATGCTGGTGGATGAGACGGAAACTGCGCTGGCAGGAGATGCAGGCCGGGCACTGGGAAGTGTGCCGCGCAGCCGCTCGCTTGCCTGGCGCGCGGAGAGCGGCGAGATCGCGGGGCATCTGCGCCTCACGGTGCTTGGAAATACCTGCGAGATCGTGGTCCTGAGGGTCGCCGAAGCCCATCGCGGGCAGGGAATTGGTGCGAGCCTCGTCCGTGGCGCGGAGGAAATCGCGGCAGAGCTTGGTGCAACGCGGATCATGCTGCGGGCCGGGTCCTGGCAGAATCTCGATTTCCTGCGCCACGCGGGGTTGCGGGCTGTCCGCGAACAGTCCATCGGGTCGGGAGGTGCATGGGTCTGGATGGAGAAGGAGCTGACGTGAATTTCGCGCCGGAGGAACTGGAGCGCTACGCGCGCCATATCGTGCTCCATGAGGTCGGCGGGCCGGGGCAGCAACGGCTCAAGCGTGCGCGGGTGCTGGTCATCGGGGCAGGCGGGCTCGGCAGCCCGGTTCTGCTCTACCTTGCTGCGGCCGGCGTGGGCACGCTCGGCATTGTCGATGACGATACGGTCAGTCTTTCGAACCTCCAGCGGCAGATCCTCCACGCGACGCCCGGCGTGGGGGAGTCCAAGGTCGAAAGTGCCGCCGCCGCCATCGCGCGGCTCAACCCCCATGTCGAGGTCATCGCGCACCAGACCCGCCTTGCGGAAGAGAATGCCGCCGGGATCGTCGCGGGATATGATCTGGTGCTTGATGGCTGCGACAATTTCGCCACCCGCTACCTCGTCAATGCCGCCTGCGTCGCGGCCGGTGTGCCGCTCCTGTCCGGAGCGATCAGCCGGTGGGAAGGGCAGATCAGCCTTTTCGATCCGGCGGAGGGCGCGCCGTGCTATGCCTGCATCTTCCCCGAACCACCCGAACCGGGAACCGAGGCGCCCTGTTCCGTGGCGGGTGTGATCGGCGCGCTGCCCGGTGTCGTCGGCTCGATCATGGCGCTCGAAGCCATCAAGCATATCGCGAAAGCGGGCGAGAGCCTGCGCGGCACGCTGCTGATGTATGACGCGCTCTATTCCGAGGTGCGCCGGGTCCGGCTCAGGCGCAGTCCGGGCTGCGCGGTTTGTGGCGGTGCTCGACAGGAGAACGCCGAGCGCGGCAGTTCTTGACGGAAGATTAACGGAAGGCTCCGGATTCCAAGGCCAATCTGGGCAAGATCGATAAATATCTATCTAAGCTAGTGGCTTGTCCGGAGTTTCTCCATCTGGAACCCGTATGGTTTGCGTATGGAATCCGTATGGTTCCGATATGGCGCTTTATACATACGCACGGCCATACGAGCGGAATGCGCAACGGCTTTCGCGCCCCGACCCGCCGTTGGACCACAGGCCAGGATAGGAAAACCCGGAGCGCGTTGCGCATCCGGGCGTCCGGCCGTGCGGGGAGCCCGCCGTTTGCAGCATGTCACTCCAAAGCCGACCGTATGGACGGACGGGCGCTGGCCCGGCGGTGCTACGCACCCGGATTCCGGGCCTTGAACGCCAACCCCAGGTCCGCCGCCGCCCCATATCGAACGGCCGTTGTTGCACCCTCCCGCCGTTTCCCCAAAATCGGGCGGTCGCCAGAAAGACGAGAACATGGCGCCTTTCCACTTTATCTTTGAAACGCCTTGCGTATACTCCGCGCCCATGAGTGGACAGGACATCATCCTGAAGAATGCCATCGCCGCACCGTTCGGGTCGCGCGCTCTTGGCCTATGCCTTCTCCTTAGCCGCCTCTGAGCGTGCCGGGGTTCGGCGCGCGCGCTCAGAGGAGAGAGAGACGCGCCGCATAAACCACTCGATACACAGCAGGCGACCCCCATGACACAGATTGCAGACGACAAGAACCGTGTGGTGATTTTCGACACCACGCTGCGCGATGGCGAACAGAGCCCCGGCGCGACCATGACGCTCGGCGAGAAGCTTCAGATCGCCACCCTGCTCGACGAGATGGGCGTGGACATCATCGAGGCAGGCTTTCCCATTGCCTCCGAGGGTGATTTCGAGGCGGTGAGCGAGATCGCGAAACTGGCGAAGGACGCGGTCATCTGCGGGCTGGCGCGCGCCAACTTCAAGGATATCGACCGCTGCTGGGAGGCGGTGAAACACGCGAAGAAGCCTCGGATCCATACCTTCATCGGCACCTCGCCGCTCCATCGCGCCATTCCGAACCTCGACATGGACCAGATGGCCGAGCGCATCCACGAGACGGTGACCCACGCCCGCAACCTTTGCGACAACGTGCAGTGGTCGCCCATGGATGCGACCCGCACCGAGCACGATTATCTCTGCCGCGTGGTCGAGATCGCGATCAAGGCGGGCGCGACCACGATCAACATTCCCGACACCGTGGGCTATACCGCTCCGCGCGAGAGCGCCGATCTCATCCGGATGCTGGTCGAGCGGGTGCCGGGGGCGGATAAGATCACCTTCGCGACCCACTGTCACAACGATCTCGGCATGGCGACGGCCAACGCGCTGGCGGCCGTGGAGGCCGGGGCCCGTCAGATCGAATGCACGATCAACGGGTTGGGCGAGCGTGCGGGCAATACCGCCCTCGAAGAGGTCGTGATGGCGATGCGCGTGCGCAACGACATCATGCCATACAACACCCGGATCGACACGACGAAGATCATGCAGGCGAGCCGGCTCGTCTCGACCGTTTCGGGCTTCCCGGTGCAGTTCAACAAGGCGATCGTCGGCAAGAACGCCTTCGCGCATGAAAGCGGCATCCACCAGGACGGAATGCTCAAGAACGTTGAGACCTTCGAGATCATGCGCCCCGAGGATGTCGGCCTGACCGAGACAAACCTCGTCATGGGCAAGCATTCGGGCCGAGCGGCACTGCGCTCGAAGCTCGAGAACCTCGGCTACCAGTTGGGCGACAACCAGCTCAACGACGTCTTCGTGCGCTTCAAGGAACTCGCCGACCGCAAGAAGGAAGTCTATGACGACGACCTGATCGCGCTGATGCAGGACACCGGCACCCATTCGGCCCATGACCGGATCCAGGTGAAATCGCTTCAGGTCGTTTCCGGCACCCAGAGCCCGCAAACCGCCGATCTGGTGTTGTCCATCGACGGCGAGGATCACTCCGCACATGCCACCGGGGACGGTCCGGTGGATGCGGCCTTCAATGCCGTGAAGGCTCTCGTCGAGCATGAAGCGCGGCTGCAACTCTACCAGGTCCATGCGGTCACCGAGGGCACCGATGCCCAGGCCACCGTCACCGTGCGCATGGAGGAGGCGGGCAAGATCGTCACCGGCCAGTCCTCGGACACCGACACGATTGTCGCCTCGGTGCGGGCTTACGTGAATGCGCTCAACAAGCTGATGGTGCGCCGGTTGAAGACCGCTCCGCAGGCGGCGGCGGTCTGATCCCGAGAGTTCGAGCCGCGCCCGGTTCGGCCGGGCGCGGCAATCTCAGACCAATCCCCAGAGCTCCGCTTCCGGCACCCGCAAGTCGGGCAGAAGCGCGGCCAGGTCCTCCACCTCATCGAGAAATTCGTAGGCTTCGATCCCCTTGGTCGTGAGGCCGATGCTGTCGAGGCTCTGGGTATTCTTTCCATCGACGATCTCGGCTTCGACCAACGCACGGGTTTCGTCCTGGAGCACGAGATAGACCGTGTCTTGTCCGCGCCCGCCCTTCATCACGCCTCCGGCGTTCTCGGTGTCGCCGACGCGATAGGCGATATCGACAAAGAGAAACGCGTCCTGGCCTTTGCCGCCGCAGAGCATGTCGAAGCCGTTGCCGTCGATCAGCAGATCCTTGCCCCGCCCGCCCGAGACATCGTCATCGCCCGCGCCATCGGCAAGCACGTCCTTGCCTTTCTCGCCGCGGAGCACGTCATCGCCCGATCCGCCCGAGACGATATCGTCGCCATCGCCCGCCAAGACCTCGTCGTCGTTGCGCCCGGCAAGAACGACATCGTCACCGGCCTTCGTCTTGATGCGGTCCTTGCCGGTCCCTGAAAGCACCAGATCGGGACAGCCCGTTCCGTTGATCTCGTCCCCGCCACTGCCCTCGAGCCGGATCTTGCTCGTGAGGCTCAGGGCCGTGAAGACACCGAGCGCGTCATGCACCGGGGCCGTCGGGTGGATGAAGTCGATAAAGGGAAGCTGATCGGGGTCGATCCCGTCCACGGCCGGGTTCTGCGGGAAGGCCACGTCATAGCTGCCATCGTCGAGCTCGATGAGCGTGCCGTTGCCCCCGGTGCCCAGGATAATCGGCTGGGAGAAAAGTTCGCCCCTGAGGCCGAACGTCTCGGGATCGTCCATGATCTCGCGCGCCAGCCGGTTGAAGTCGATGAAGGTGACGTCGGCGTCCGTGGTCGATTCCAGATAGGCCGCGCCCTGCGAAAGCGCGGTGTTGTGGCGCGCGATGAGTTGGTCCCCAAGCGCCAGCAGGTCTTCCGATTGCCCGGCCGAGAGCGGAAAGAAGCGGAAGCTCGGCATGGTGTAGAACAGGATCGTCTCCACACCGGTCTCGATCACTGCCTGAGCCGCCTGCACCGTTGCTCCGACAACGCCCGTGACGAGGGCCGCCGCCTCGAAGGGCGCGGTGAAATCATTGGTGGCTTCGAATTCGGAGTAGTCGTTCAGCCCGATGAGAAACGCCGCTGCCGTGTCGTCGCTCGCGCCCTCGCTGCCGGTGTCATCGAGATAGCGTTCGACCTGACCACCGAGATAGAGGTCGTAGTCGAGATCCTCCTGCGTCGCGCCCGGCAGGAAGACGTCGACACCGTCGATCTGGCCGCCGAACCGGTCTTCCGCGTAGTCCTCAACGCTGTAGCTGCCGAGCGCGTGGCCGTAAGCCACTGCGTAATTGGCCCTTTCGACCCCGAGCAGGCTGCTGGTGGTGACCGCATGAACGTCGCCATTGGTGAAGGCTTCGGTATAGCCCGCGGATTCCGCAGGCAGGGTCACGATTGTCGTGCGCTCCGTCAGGTCGTGAATGTTGCGCTCGTCCGTCAGGCTGTCCCCGAACCAGACGATTTCTTCGAAACCCAAATCTTCGTGCATCTTACCCCCCTGAATTCTGGCGTTCCGGCCTCGGTCATGTCCCTGCACCGCTTCTCCAGGCGATGCTCCTCATGTTGTAGCACCAATCCGGGTTCCGTGTATCTGTTTCGCGTGCAGGTTGGGCCTCAGCGAGGTATCCTGAACTCCGCCCGCAATCCGCCCAGTTCAGCGCTCTCACCGAGGATCAGGCTGCCCCCGTGGCTGCGGGCCACGTCCATCGCGATGGAAAGACCGAGCCCGACATTCCCGCCCTCATCCTGGTTTCGCGACCGGTCCAGCCGCGAGAACGGCTGCAGCGCGTCGCCACGGCTCTCGGCCGGTATTCCCGGTCCGTCATCCTCCACGATGAAGGAGATGGCGCGCTGCGTGAGCCTGAGCGTGAGGGTGCTGCGCGTGCCGTAGCGGGTGGCATTGGCCGTGAGATTGAGGATCGCGCGCGACACCGCGACGGGGCGCAGGTGGACCAGGTCATCTCCATCCGAGACCTTCTGGACGAGGTATTTCGGCGCGTGGCCCGAGCGCTCGGCCTGATCCGCGATGCTGCGCCCCAGCACGACGATGTCGACGGTTTCGGTCGCCTCCGTGGTGTCCCCGCGGGCGAAATCGAGAAACTCCGAGAGCATGCGCTCCATCTGGTCCACGTCCTCGCGAAGGGCCTCGGTCTCCTCATCCTCTTCCAGAAGCGCAAGCGTAAGTTTCATGCGGGTAAGGGGTGTGCGCAGATCGTGCGATACCCCGGAAAGCATCTGCATCCGCTGGTCGATCTGACGCTCGATCCGGCTGCGCATGGAGAGAAAGGCCATGCCAGCCCGGCGAACCTCCTCCGCGCCCGAGGGCCGGAAGGTGAGCGAATGACCCTTCCCGAACGCCTCCGAGGCTTCGGCCAGCCGCCGGATCGGCCTGACCTGGTTGCGCATGAAGATCACCGCGATGGTCGCGAGCAGGATCGCTGCCATGACCATCAGCACGAGCAACTGGTGCGGATTGGAGACCGAAAGCCGAGAGCGCGGCACCACGGCCCTGATGACCCCGTCCGACGTCTGCACCAGGATTGTCGCGGCACGGCTGTCGCTGGCGAGATCGACCCAGAGCGGCCGGTAGATGTTGTTCTCCAGGGTGTCCGCGATCGTCCAGCCGGAAAGATCGAAGAATTCCCTCAGCCGCCCCGGCTCGATCGTCGCACCCTCTTCGAAACTGAGGTTCAGCCCCAGCGGGGCGTCGATCTCCGCCAGCCACTCCTCGATCTCGGCCGGGTCGTCCATCCTTTCCGAGAGCCTGACAACATACTGGAATCCGGAGGAAAAATTCTCCGTCATCTGCTGCGTGACGCGCTGGTAGTGCCTCTGGAAGAAGATCGTGCCGACCACGAGCTGCAACAGGACGATGGGCACGAGCAGGATGACCAGCGAGCGGCCAAGCAGGCTGCGGGGCAGCATGGATTTCAATCGCAGCCAGGGCATGATGCGACTAAGGATTAGGGGTGCCGCGACAGGCAATCAAGCGGGATGAGGCGAATGAGCGAGGATCCTTTCAAACGTGATCACGCACCCCGGATCGGGGCTGTGGAAACCCTCGCACCCGGTCTGCGCGTGGTGACGGCGCCCAACGCCGGTCCGATGACCTATACCGGCACAAGAACCCATATCGTCGGCGAAGGGCGCGTAGCCGTGATCGATCCCGGACCGGCGGACGGGGCGCATCTCGAGGCGCTCGCCGAGGCCGTGCGGGGCGAGACCGTGGAGGCTGTCCTTGTGACCCATTCGCACCGGGATCATTCCGCCGGGGCGCGGGCCTTTGCAGACCGGGTCGAGGCCCCGATCCTCGCACATGGAAATCCGGCCGTAGCACGCAGCCCGACCATGGCGCGACTTGCGCAAACCGGTGCCATCGGTGGCGGCGAGGGGATCGACCCGAACTTCCGACCTGACACATTCTTGCGCGAGGGGGATCGTGTGAACGGTCCGGATTGGGAATTGCAGGCGCTTCATACGCCGGGCCATCTGTCGGATCACCTGTGTTTCCAATGGGGCCTATCGGTCTTTTCCGGAGATGTCGCAATGGGTTGGGCGACGACGCTCATCTCGCCCCCCGATGGCGACCTTGCTGCCTTCCGAGAAAGCATCACGCGTCTTCTCGGGCTGTCGCCTGCGCGGCTCTATCCCGGTCATGGCGCGCCGGTGGACGACCCGGAGCCTCTCCTGGCCCATCTTCTCGCGCATCGGGCGGAGCGGGAGCGGCAGATCCTGTCCACCCTCCACGATGGGGCAACGACGATCCCTGAAATCGTCGCCCGCCTCTATGCTGATGTCAGTCCCGCACTTCATGGTGCGGCGGCGCGGAACGTCCTTGCTCACCTCATCGATCTGAGCGAGCGCGGCGCCGTCGATCCCGGCGGGGCGCCGGGACCCAATTCCTTATTCTCCCTGACTGGTAGGAAGGATAAGGATCGCAATGAAACAAATTGAAATGACGTGAATTTCTGGCGTCGGGCTCGGGGGCGAGATTTGCAGAGATTAGGCTTTCGGTAACCATAAATCCACGCGAATCACCTATAGTCGGATCAATAGCTTGAAACCAACTCTCAAGGGGGCTCCCGAATGGCAGTCCCCTTCTTTTTTGAGATCACTCCGTTTCGAAATCGATTGCCCGCCGATAGAGGTGCCAGGTCGCATGTCCCAGAACCGGCATGACCACGATCAGGCCGAGAAAGGCCGGAATCGAGCCGATCGCGAGCGAACCCGCGACTATGATACCCCAGGTCAGGATCACCACCGGATTGCGCCGGGTCAGTTTCACGGATGTCACGACCGCAGCCGGCATCCCGCAATGCCTGTCGAGCAGGAGAGGAAAGGAGATCACGCTGGTTGCGAGCACGGCGAAGGCAAAGAGTGCGCCCACACCCATTCCGATGATGATCATCATCCATCCGGCCCCGGTGGTGAAGAGATCGACCAGGAATGCGCCCATGGACGCCGGCGCTTCGGGGCCGAGCGTCGCGCGATAGATCATGTCGGCCAGGATCATCCAGACCGTGAAGGTCGCGAAGAGCATGATGCCAAGCGCCAGGATCGCGCTGAAGGCCGGGGAACTCGCCACGCGGAACGCATCGAGGTAGCCGACCGGCTCGCCCATTTCGCGTCTCCGGCTCATCTCGTATAGCCCGACCGCAGCCACGGGGCCGACAAGCGCAAAGCCCGACATCACCGGAAAGAGCAGTGGCAACAACTCGCGCTGCATGCCGACCCAGGCGAGAAAAATGCCGATGATCGGGTAGAGCAGGCAAAGAAACATCACGTCCGACCGGCAGGCGGTGAAATCCTCCATGCCCTTGCGCAGCGCGATGCGAAGATCCTCCATCTCGAGCTTGCGCACCCGTGGCAGGGCATCGGCATCAATGTCACCACCGCCGATTTCCCGGGTCATCTGCCCGATATGCTTGCCCGCCGCGCCGATCTGGTCGACGCTCCAGGAGCCCGGATTTGGAATTGTCGAAGCCATTGTTTCCTCCCGCGTTGTCTGAGCGTCCTGCACAAACGCGCCGCAAACGGCCCCTTCTCAGGTCAACGATCGCGTCGGAGGCACCCTTGATCGTTCGAATTTGACCGAAAGGGTATCACAGGTCCGGCGCAATCTCCCGAACAAAATCGGGTGAGAGCGCGGGGCCCTGGGCCCGGCAACCGGTGCCGGGCCTGAAAAAGCAGGCGGAAAGCTCAGTATTTCTGCGGCACGTAGAGCTCGGGCGGCAGAACCTTGCGCTCGTATTCCGGGTTGAAGACACGTTCGGGCAGCGAGATGTCCTCGTGCGGCACAGGCTCGTAGGGGATCTGGTGCAGCAGATGGTCGATGCAGTTCAGACGCGCACGCTTCTTGTCGTTGCCCTCGACGATATACCACGGCGCCTCGGGGATGTTGGTCTTGGCGAAGGTGTCTTCCTTGGCCTTGGTATACTGCTCCCAGCGCACGCGGGACTGGAGATCCATCGGAGACAGTTTCCACTGCTTGAGGGGATCGTGGATGCGCATGAGGAACCGCATCTGCTGTTCTTCGTCCGTGATCGAGAACCAGTATTTGATCAGCCGGATGCCGGAGCGCACGAGCATGCGCTCGAATTCGGGCACGTCATGGAAGAACTGCTGGACCTGGTCTTCGGTGGCAAAGCCCATGACCCGCTCGACGCCCGAACGGTTGTACCAGGATCGGTCGAAGAGCACGATTTCGCCACCCGCGGGCAGGTGCGGCACGTAGCGCTGGAAATACCACTGGCTCTTCTCGCGTTCGCTGGGGGCGGGCAGGGCGACCACGCGGGCCACACGCGGGTTCAGACGCTGGGTGATCCGCTTGATCACGCCACCCTTTCCGGCGCTGTCACGACCTTCGAAGATCACCACGATCTTCTCGTTGTGATACTGCACCCAGTCCTGAAGCTTGATCAGTTCGGCCTGCAGCGCAAGCAGGGCGCGAAAATAGTCCTGCCGCGGGATCGTCGGCGGATGCGCCTTCTGATAGATCTTGCGGATCTCCATGGAGAGCGCAGGCTCGGAAATTTCCAATTCGTAATCTTCGTCGAGCGTATCTGCCAGTTCCGCTTCGAGCCAATCCATCTCCTGGCTGTTCTGCAACATATCACTCATTCCATAAGCCTTTCTCGATCGCCACGGGAGGCGAGCCTGCCCAATCCCAGTTTCAGCGGCACTCTCTGCGCTCAATAAGTCGGTTTCATGACAGCTTTGTGTGGCACCCTAGCGAGACGGCGGAATCCGTTCACCAAAAATCGCCGATCCGATCCGCACATGGGTCGCGCCGCAGGCGATAGCGGCCTCGAAATCGCCCGACATCCCCATGGACAAGCCCTTGAGGCCATGACGGGCCGCGAGCTCTGCCAGCAGTCGGAAGTGCGGCTCGGTGGGTTCGTCGGCGGGCGGAATGGCCATCAGCCCCTCTATGGGCAGGGCATATGACGTGCTGCAGGTTTCCATGAAATCGTCGAGTGCCTCGGGGGCAATTCCGGCCTTCTGCGGCTCGCGGCCCGTGTTGACCTGAATGAAAAGCTGCGGGCAGATGCCGCGTGCCTGGACCGCGTTGGCGAGCTTCTTCGCGAGGCTGTCGCGATCGAGGCTGTGGATCGCATCGAAGAGATCCAGCGCCTTGTTCAGCTTGTTGGTCTGCAGCGGCCCGACGAGATGCAGTTCCACATCCCCGTAGCGTTCGCGGAAGGCCGGCCATTTGCTTTCGGCTTCCTGAACGCGATTCTCGCCGAAGACCCTGTGCCCCTGCTCGAGGACCGCCTCGACCCGGTCCAGAGGCTGGACCTTCGAGATCGCGATGAGCTTCACGGCATCCGCGGGCCGACCGGCTGCCGCGAGGGCGCTTTCGACACGGGATCTGATATCGGACAAGGGCATGGTGGCAGGTGCTTTCGGCTGTTGGGGTCCGCGCGCGGGATAGCGTAATGCGGCTATGGGCCTGGCACCCCGCGGGTTTGGCCTTAAATACCCGGAGGATCGCACTATTTGAACCCTTGGCCGAGCACCAGCGCCCGCCGGGCCAGCGCTTTGTCATGCGAGAGACACTTGGAAGGCACTATGAGCGAGACGGATAACACGATGCCCGGCGATACCCCGATCACCCGGACGGTGGATCAGATCCGGAAAGTCGCGGACGGCCCGGAGTTGCGGGTCCGCACCATCGTCGAGGAACTGGGCAACGAATCCTTCGGCCATGTGCTGCTCTGGCCCGCGCTGATCGTCGTCACGCCGCTCAGCGGCATTCCCGGCCTCTCCTCGCTCGCGGGCATCACCATTGCGATCATCGCGGCACAGATGCTGTTTGGCCGATCCTGCCTCTGGTTGCCGGACTGGATTCTGAGGCGCAAGATCCCGCAGGACCGGTTCAGAACCGCGATGGAATGGCTGCGCAAGCCGATTGGCGTGGTGGATCGCTTCACCCGGCCGCGGCTCAAGCGGATTTTCTTTCCCCCGGTCTCGCAGATGATCCAGCTGTGCTGCGTGATGTGCGGCCTTGCGATGCCGTTTCTGGAGTTCGTGCCGATGTCGAGCTCGATCCTCGGGGCAGCGGTGGCGCTCTTCGCGATCTCCCTCATCACCACCGACGGCCTTCTCGCGATTGCCGGTCTCGGCTTCATCGGCGGGGCGATCACGCTGATCACGTCTATCGTCGCGGGGCCGTGACTGGACGCGCCCGGCGCGCTTATCCATCATCCGCGCAAACGAATGGAGTTTCGAGACCTATGCGGCATTTCTGTCTGATCCTTGGTCTTGTCGGGCTGGCGGCATGCAGCACGACCTATGACGTGCCCGTTGCGCCCTCCGGGGCGCAGACGGGGGCATCGTCCGTGGCAAGCGGGGGCGCCTCGCGCAGCCCGGCCGATTTTAACCGGGTCAAGCGTCGGGTCGAGCCGGTGGCCGAAACCGTGTGCCGCGAGGAAGCGCCATCTGCCCCCGCGAGCTATTGCGATTTCCGGATCATCTTCGAGACCGACCCCGACCTGCCGCCCAACGCCTTCCAGACCATCGGGGAGGATGGCCGTCCGGTTCTCGTGATGACCTCCACGCTTCTGCGCGAAATGCGCTCCGATGACGAGATCGCCTTCGTGCTGTCTCACGAGGCAGCGCACCATGTGGCCGAACACCTGACCAAGCAGCAGCAGAGCCAGATCCTCGGCGCCATGGTGGCGGGCGGGCTGGCGGCAGCGCTCGGCGGCGATCTCGCCACGGAGAAGGCCGTGCGCGATGCGATGGATGTCGGGGCGTTCGTGGGGGCGCGCGCCTACAGCCAGTCCTACGAATACGAGGCCGACTGGGTCGGCGCGTTCATCGCGGCGCGGGCAGGCTATAACCCCGAGCGTGGCTCGCAGGTCTTTGGCCGGCCGGCGCTCGCCTCTGGCGGAGGCCCGGTTCTGCTCTCCACGCATCCCGCCTCGCCACGGAGGCTTCAGCTCGTTTCGGCCGCAGCCCAGGAAATCGAGCGGCAGAAAGCCGCCGGCCTCACCCCCCGCCCGGATTACGCTAGCAGGTAGGGGCGTGTTCCGCGAGCTGCGGATGGCGTTTTCTTGTGCGCTGCAGCATTGACTTGCTGCGGTTGGGTTGTATTTCACATGCGGTGAGGGCGTGGGGCGACAGTCAGCCGAAGTGCGCCACTCTTTCGGGAATACGATCAGGGGGAAGGGCCCTTCAAGGCACCACTGCCTGATCGTTCGAGGAGGAAAATTCGATGGCAAGACCGCGGCGGCTGCCCTTCTACGAACGCGCGATCTACGCGATACCGGTGCTCGGCTGGATGCTGAAGGACGTCGCCTACGGCGACAAGGACAACATCTACTACTTCATCGCCACGCTGGTCATGGCCTGGATCATCGCGATCATCGCCTTCGGTTATCCGGCGATCATCCTTCCGGCCCTTGCTCTCGTACCGACCATCTTCATCGCGCTGCTCGTTATCACGCGCGGGTAGAAGGCTCGTGGGGCTGATGCCCCCCGTGGGCCCATCAGCCTGCCGGGCTTTGCTCCAGCGCCAAGCGCGCATGTTCGATCTTCGGGCAGCGGTCCATCACGACCATGAGGCCCGCTGCGCGCGCCTGCTCGGCGGCGGCCTCATCCACCACACCGATCTGCATCCAGATCGATTTGAGACCGCGCGCGCCAAGTGCGGCAATCGCCTCATCCACCACGCCGCCGGCCTGGTCCGAGCGCCGGAAGATATCGACCATGTCCACCGGTCCGGCCTCTTCGGGGATGTCGCTCAGGCTCGCGTAGACCGTTTCACCCAGCAGGTCCTGACCCGCGAGACCGGGATTCACGGGCAGGATGCGGTATCCGGCCGCCTGAAGATAGCGCGCCACTTCGTTTGACGGCCGTGTCGGCTTGTTGGAAATGCCCACCACAGCAATCGTTCGTGTCGTCTGCAGGATTTCGCGAATGTCTGTCTCGATCTGGCTCATGTACGGTCCTTCTACGCGTCGTGGTTCGGGCCCAAAAAAAAGACGCCCGAAGTTGTCCGGGCGTCAGGTTGGAACGAGGGACAGTGAGATGAAGCAAGGCAGTTCCACGCAACTTGCTTCACCGGATAATATGGGGTCTGGTTTCTTTCCGTGTAGGGCAGTGAATACAATGTGAACGCCCCTTGACCGTGGAAGGTTCCACATCAACTGCGGCGCGCGGCATAAAGCGACACCGCCGCTGCATTGGATACGTTGAGCGACCCGAATTGTCCCGAGGCCGGGATGCGCGCGAGCGTGTCACAAAGATCGCGGGTGAGCTGGCGCAGACCCGGCCCCTCCGAGCCGAGGGCGAGCGCCAGCGGCTGGTCGCCATAGGGCGCAAGCGCCTCTCCCAGTTCCGCATCGCCTTCGCCGTCGAGACCGACAATCGCGTAGCCCATCTCGCGCAGCGCCTCCATGGCCCTCGCCAGGTTGGTCACCCGCAGGTAGGGCTGGCGTTCCAGTGCTCCTGACGCGGATTTCGCCAGCGCGCCGGTCTCGGGCGAGGAATGCCGCGCCGGCGCTACGACCGCTCGCGCGCCAAAAACTTCCGCAGACCGCAGGATCGCACCCACGTTGTGCGGATCGCTGACCCGGTCGAGAAGCAGCACGACGGGCGCTTCCCCGCGCGGTGCGCATCGCTCGGACACCGACCCCCAGTCGAGCGGCTCGACCTCGAGGGCCGCGCCCTGGTGCACCGATTGCGGATCGAGCGGGGCAGGGAACTTCCGTGCATCCCCGATCTCCGGTTCCATGCCGGAGGCGGCGATATCCTCGGCGAGCCGGTCCGCCGCATTGCGCGTGACGATCAGCCGCTTGCGCTTGCGCGCCGGGTTGCGCAGGGCATCGCGCACCGCGTGCAGGCCGAAGAGCCAGACCGTGCTTTCTCCGCCGCCGGCTCCGCGCCGCGCCCGTTCCTTTTCGATCGCCCAGTCTGGTTTCCTGGCCATTGGCCCCTGCCGTTCTTCCGTGATTTCGCCGACATAGGCATGCGACGGGGCGGGAGACAAGACGTGAAGGCATTTTCCGTGTTGACGCTCGCGGCGCGCTGCCCTATGCCCCCGCTACCGCGACGAACGGAGCTTCGGAGCACATCCTTGGAGGGGTGGCAGAGCGGTCAAATGCAACGGACTGTAAATCCGTCGGGGAAACCCTACACTGGTTCGAATCCAGTCCCCTCCACCACTTTCCCACCCTATATAACTTCGAAAGAACCCTGGGTCTAATTTGACCCCCGAGGTTCCGTGCGATCAGCTTCGCGCGACGAGTGGAAATATCTTCCCCGAACTGTTTCAGTCTGAAGTGCTTTCGCTTTAGACAGGACCCACAGTTCAGGCCCGCCACCGGGAAGAGTGGCCGAAGTTGGAGGGACCCCGATGACGAAACCCGATGTGATGATGCTGAGCCCGATGCGCGCGAAGGCCATGGAACAGCTGGAAGCGGCCTACACGCTGCATCGCTACGACCTCGCCGAGGACAAGGCCGCCCTGCTGGCCGAACACGGGCCGAAATGCCGCGCAGTCGCGGCCAACGGGCATGCGCCGCTCACCCGCGACATGATCTCGCAAATGCCGCAGCTCGAACTTGTTGCCTGTTCATCGGCTGGGTTCGAGAGTTTCGATCTCGTGGCCATGGCCGAGCGTGGCATTCGTCTCACCAACAGTTCGCCCGCGCTTTGCGACGAGGTGGCCGATACCGCGATCCTGCTGATGATGGCCGCCCGCCGCGGGCTGGTGCCGGGCGATGCCTATGTCCGGTCGGGTGACTGGGCCGCGAAAGGCCCGTTTCCCCTGCGCACCACCCTCAAGGGCAAGGTTCTGGGCATTGTGGGGCTCGGCACGGTGGGCCAGGCCATTGCCCGGCGCGCGGATGTCATGGGGATGGATGTGCGTTACTGGAACCGGCGCGAGAAAGACGCGCCCTGGACCTTTGTGGCGGACCTGAGACGGCTGGCCGAACAGGCCGACAATCTCGTCGTGATCGTCGCGGGCGGGGAGGGGACGCGGAGCCTCATTTCGCGCGAGATCATGGAGGCGCTTGGCCCCGAGGGGCTTCTGGTCAATGTCGCGCGCGGCTCGGTGGTGGATGAACCCGCCTTGATCGAGGCGCTTCGCAGCGGTGCCCTGGGCCATGCCGCGCTCGATGTCTTCGCCTCCGAGCCCGATGTCGACCCGCAGCTCACGGCTCTGCCCAACGTCACGCTCTTTCCCCATCACGGGTCCGGCACGGTGGAGACGCGCGACGCAATGTCGCAACTCGTGGTGGACAACCTCGCCGCACTCTATGCCGGCCAAGATCTGCTGACCCCGGTGGATCTCTCGGGCTACCTGCCGCAAGAGGCCCGCGCGTGACCGAGGTGACGCGCCACGGCGGACAGCTTCTCGCCGAATGTCTCGCCGCGCTCGGCGCAAACATGGCCTTCGGTGTGCCGGGTGAAAGCTATCTCGCCCTGCTCGACGGGCTCCACGACACCGCCGGCAGGCTCGATTTCGTGAACTGCCGTCATGAGGGCGGCGCGAGCTTCATGGCCGCTGCCTGGGGCAAGCTGACCGGACAGCCCGGCATCTGCATGGTCACACGCGGTCCCGGTGCGACGAATGCCTCGATCGGCGTTCATACTGCCATGCAGGACAGCGCACCGATGATCCTCCTCGTCGGCCAGATCGGGCGTGCCATGCGCGGGCGCGAGGCCTTCCAGGAACTCGACTACCGCGCCGTTTTCGGCACCATCGCCAAATGGGCCGTGGAAATCGAGGATGCCGACCGCATCCCGGAGATCCTGGCGCGCGCCTGGAAGACCGCGCTCACCGGCCGCCCCGGCCCGGTGGTGATCGCGCTGCCCGAGGACATGCTTTCGAGCCGCACGAAAGCCCAGCCCCTGACCGGCCCGGCCACCTGCCTCGAACCGCACCCCGCTCCCGAGGCGCTGACGGAGGTCTGTTCCATCCTCGCGGAGGCCGACCGCCCGCTGATCCTCTATGGTGGCTGCAACTGGACGCGCGCGGGCAGTGCGGCGCTTCAGGCCTTCGCCGAACGCTCCGATATCCCGGTTCTCTCCGTCTTCCGCTACCAAGACCAGTTCGACAATCTCTCCCCCGTGTTCTGCGGCGAGGCGGGCGTCGGCATGACCGGGGCGGTGCGCGACCTGATCACCGGCGCCGACGTTATCCTCGCCATCAACACCCGCTTCGGCGAGAACACGACCGAAGGCTGGACCCTTCTCGATGTTCCGGTTCCGCAGCAGCGCCTGATCCATGTGCACGCCTCCGACCTCGAGCTCGGCAAGGTCTACCAGCCCGAGCTTGGCATCCACGCCGGCCCCAACGCCTTCGCCATCGCGCTGGCCGAAACCCCGGACACCGGTCCCCCGGCCGGCCCACGTGCCGATTGGCGGGCTGCGGCGCGCCAGGCCTGGGAAGACGGTTTCGTGCTCGACGACCTGCCCGGTCCGGTCGACATGGGCAAGATCACGGCGCATCTCGACGCGATCCTGCCCGAAGATGCGATCCTCACCAACGGCGCGGGGAATTTCACCGTCTGGCCCAACAAGTTCTTCCGCTATGGCCCCGAGGCCCGACTCCTCGCGCCGCAATCGGGCGCGATGGGTTACGGCCTTCCCGCGGCCATCGCTGCCAGGCTCGCCGAGCCGACCCGAACCGTGGTCTGTTTCGCCGGCGACGGCGACTTCCAGATGACCTGCGCCGAGCTTGCCACCGCCGCACAGCATGACGCCCGGCCCATCGTCCTCATCGTGAACAATGGAATCTACGGCACGATCCGCGCCCACCAGGAGCGGCGCTACCCAGCCCGGGTCATTGGCACCGACATGAACGCGAACCCCGATTTCGTTACCCTCGGAAAGGCCTACGGCTTTCACGCCGAACGGGTCGAGACTACGGCGGCATTCGAAGCCGCCTTTGCCCGGGCCCAAGCCTCGAAAACCGGTGCCGTGCTCGATCTCACCGTCTCGCCCGAAGCCCTCACCCCGCGCATGAGCCTCTCGGCCACGCGCGCCGCAGCGCTGGCTGCACGCAACCGGACCTGACACGCCCCCTCGGGGGGGCGCGACCACACTCCGCCACCGGTCTCCGGAGAAAGTGGCTTGCAATGATGGACATTTGCATCCGGATCGCTCTCTATCGGGTAGTCAGGATATGGGCGGTGATTCCGACAGATGGACCTACAGAGCGACTTCGACTACGCGGGCAAGCTTCAGGCCTGCGCGCGCGGCGACGAGGGCGCGCTCCGCGATCTGTTCGATCACGAGGGCCCGAAGTTGACCGGTGTCGCGATGCGTATCCTCCATCGACGTGATCTAGCCGAGGAAGCGGTGCAGGACGGCTTCGTCCGGATCTGGAAGAATGCCGCCACCTTCGACCCTGCGCTCGGCTCCGGCAGGGGCTGGATCTACGCGATCATCCGCTATCGCGCGCTCAATCTGCTCCGCGACCGGAGCCGCGAGGACGCGGTAGACCCCTCGGACCTCGACCGGATGCGCGAGCAAACGATTGAAGAGGCGGGCACGGACCTCGACAGCGAGGGCCTGCTCCGTCACTGCCTCGACGCGCTCGACCAGAGGCCGCGCAAGGCGATCCTGCTGACCTACGTGCTGGGAATGACCCACGGCGAGGTCGCGGGCCGGATGCATGTGCCACTCGGAACGGCGAAGGCCTGGATCCGCCGCGCGCTCGCAGCCCTTCGGGAGTGCATGTCATGAACGACCTGCACACACTGGCGGACGAATACGTGATCGGCCTGCTCGATCCTGCCGAGGCCGAAGAGGTCGCCGCGCGCATCACCTATCCCGTGACACCGGAGGACAGCGAGCTTGCCCGACTGGTGGGTGGGGCCCGCGACCGGTTGCTGCCGCTCGATCTCTCCGCGCCCGCCCTCGCGCCGTCCGAGGGCTTGTGGTCCCGAATCGAGGCCGGGATCGCCGCGCAGGACGCCGACGAGACCGAGGCCATCCCGCTTGGTGAGCCTGCGCCGGTTCGCCCGACACCGGAGACTGTCGTGCCCCTGCGAAAGCCGGTCTCCCAACCGCGCGCTGCCTGGAAGCTTCCCGCGCTCGCCAGCATGGCCGCTGCAGTTCTTCTGGCCGCAGGGCTCGCCTGGCAGGTCTTCCGGGCCGAAACGCCGGAACTGATGGTGGTTCTCGTGAACGACACCGGAAGCGCGGTTGCCGTGCTCGAAGCCTATGCCGATAATTCCGTCTTGGTGACACCACTGGCCGATGCCAACCCCTCGGCGCAGCAGACACTCCAGCTCTGGACCAAGCCCGATCCGGACGGTCCGCCGGTTTCGGTCGGCGTGCTCGACACCACCGCCCAGGTGCGTGTGCCCGGACCGGCATTGCCCCGGCCCTCCGAAAACCAGCTTTACGAGATCACGATCGAGCCCGTCGGCGGCTCGCCCACCGGACTGCCCACCGGCCCGGTTTTCGGCGTCGGCAATGCACAGGCCCCGGTTCTGCGCGACGGCTGAGGCGCAGGGCGTCGAGCTCGCGTTGAATTTCAAAGCAAAATTCTGACTGGATTCAGCTGACCTTTCAGAGGGTTGTCCGGTGCTGGCTTCGCTTTTCCGAGAAAAATCGCGTTTCGCTGCATCCGTAAGCGGCGCGCGGGGGTAGCCCCTATGCAGGCGACAAGCCGAATGGCGAGGCGAAAGACGTGGGGCAGAAGCAGATCGCATGAAATGAGAGAGAATTCTGGTTCCGCTCCGGGGGGCGACCCTCGGATGCGGAGGCGGACGGGCGAAGTGCACTGGGGGTGGGGCTTCGTCCGTCCGGTTGTCCCGGGGCAGGGCGATGCAAGCCCGTGCTCCGGGCCGGACGGGAAACGCCGGGTCCTGGAGTATCGAGTGTATGTAACGAGCATGTCGTGCGACCTGAATGGGCCGGACCATGTCCAAGCGATTTGGAACCTGTGCGCGACAGATGTGTTGAAGGTGCGGTGTCACATTGGCACCGGGGCCCGGCGTTTCTACTCAGGTGCGCTTCTTGGGAATACAGGCTGCCGAACCGCGTCAAATTTGCCTGTTCGTGCCCGGTGCAGTCGTTTGCAGAGTATTACAGGTATTTAATCTGGCATGAGTTGAGCGTATTAAACAAATGGGGAGGGTGACCGGAATGTCTCTGGATTCGATGGACCGTGCGGACGAGACGCAGAACGATCGCGCGTCCGGCGACAGGTACGAGTCCGTTCGCGGCTCCTCCGAGAGGAGCGCGCGAGAATCCCGCGACATTTCCGCATTGCGCCGTGCTCTGGGCCAACCGCTCGCGAAAGGCGGCATTGCCGCGCGCGAGACTGTCGCGCCAGAGCCTGCCGGGAACCCCGCCGAGGAACAGCCCACCCGCCCGGTTCCTGAAGCGTTCGTCGAGGCGCCGGAGCCGTCCGGTCCCGCCCTCGCGCCCGCACCTCATGTTTCTCACAGGCTAGATGTTGGGCCCGCGGCCTTGCCACGTGAAGCGCGAGAGAGGAAATCTCCCCGCGGATTGCGCTGGATCGGCGCGGTCATTGCTCCGCCCGTGGTATTGGGGGTCGGTCTCTTTGTTCTCGACCGGCCCGTGCCGGCCGTACCGCCCGAAATTTTCGCTTCAGCGGCCGACCTGCCTTCACTCCAGGCGGAAAGCGCGCCTGTTCCACCGGACTTTCAACCGACCTCCGCGCCTTTGCGCGTGGTTGCCGAACTCCCTGCTCCCCTCATTCCAGAGGCGGAGGAGCCCCCCACTCATCCCCTGCACGCATCGGCCATCGGAATTGCGCGATCCTCCCTGGCGCTTCCGGCCCTGCAGGGGATGGGTACTGCGGAATTGCCTGTCCTCGATCCTCCGCCCCGACGTGTGGCGACCGTTCCGGGTGCCGCACCGCGCCTGTTCGAGCCGGGTCTGACGACCGACGAGGCAGATCCTGTTGCTGCGTCCGTTCTCCCGCCTCAACCTTCTCCCTCGCCGGTCTCGGAGGCGGATGTCGAATGGCAAGGTGCGGCAGGCAGTCAATTGTCCGATGCGGCAACGGTTGAGGAAGCGCGTACGGCCGATCCCGTATCACAGTCCGAACCCGCCGCATCCGGGCCCGCGGAGCCGCGGGTCGTGGTGCACTACATGTCGGCGGTCGGACGGGAGGATGCCGAGGCGACCATTGCCGCGCTCCGGGTGAGTGGCTTCTCCAACATCGAAGCCCGCGCTGTGCCCTTCGGAATCTCCGTGAGCAACGTGCGCTACTATTTCGAAAGTGATCTCGACGCTGCACGCCGGTCTGTCTCGGCACTCGGCTGGGATCGTACGCCGGCCGTTCTGCGCGATTTCAGTTTCTACGATCCGCTGCCTTCCCGCGGTACGATCGAGATCTGGGTGGGCCAGTAGCGGTCGTCGCGGGCAGGGGCCATGCTCGGTTGCCTTACAGAAAGCCATATCGAAACCATACGGAAACCATACCGATTCCATATCGCGTTTCGGTGCCGATTGGCCGTCATGGACCGGGGTCGGGGTGACCCTTCAGCGGCAGCCGCACGACCGCACGAAGCCCACCTGTCTCGCGGTTCTCGAGCGTGATCGTGCCCGCCTGCGCAAGGATGATATTGCGTGCGATGGAGAGCCCCAGTCCGGCTCCGCCCGTCTCTACGCTGCGGCTGTCATCGCCGCGCACGAAAGGATCAAACATCGCCTCGATACGCTCCTCCGGGATGCCCGGACCAGTGTCTGCAACCTCGATGATTGCGCTCTTCTGGTCCCGTTGCAGCGTGACCTGCGCGCTTCCACCGTATCTCCGCGCATTGTCGATGAGGTTCCCGATGGCGCGGCGCAGCGCCACGGGTCGGGCGGAGACGCTCGCCGGTCGTGTGACGCCGAGATCCGCCTGCAAGTCCTCGCAGATCTGGCGCAGAAATGTTTCGAGATCAATATCTTGCACATCCTCCGCCGCCCCCGCTCCCTTGGCGTAGGCCACCAGGCCATCGGCCATGACCGTCATCTCGTCGAGGGTGCGGATCATCGGTTCGGCTTCGGCTTCGTCGAGCATCTCGGCCCTGATCCGCAGCGATGTGATGGGCGTGCGCAGGTCGTGCCCTACGGCGGCGAGCGTGCGCATCCGTTCCGCGTCGAAGCGCGCGATGCGTTCCTGCATGTCGTTGAAGGCCGCGGCGGCGGCCCGCAGTTCCCGTGCGCCGTCTTCCGGCACCCGCACCGTGCGATCCCCATGCCCGGCTGCGCGCGTAGCCTCGGCAAGCCGTGCGAGAGGCCGCGTGAGACGGCGCACGAAGATCAGCCCTGTCGCCAGCACCACCACAAGCGAGAGGATGGGCACCGTCAGGACGGATCGAGACGGTTGCCTCGGCGGCATCGGCCGGAAGACGCGGGATCGCGCGTTAAGCCATTGTTCCGGACCGTCTATCTCCAGTCGAACCGAAATTGAAACCGACCCGAGCCGCGGTTCGGATCGACCTTCGCCATCCCTTTGCTCTCTGCGTCTGTCCCGCTCGTCGCGCAGGGCAAGAACCCGTATTTCGCGGCCCGGCAGGGCATCCCGAAAGGCCTCTTCGAGTGCCCGGGACTCGGCATCCCGACCCGAAACAGCCACCTGCGGTGCAGGCCCGATGGTGATGCGTGACAGCCGCCCGGAGGCATCTTCCGCCAACCCGCGCCGTGCATCGGGATCAATGGCTTCGAGCGGTGGCACCAGAGAAACGATCTGATCGAAGGCCCGTGTTCTCTGGACCTCACGGTCGAACCGGCTCCGCTCGAGAGACAGGAGCCCCAGACCCACAAGGTTCACCGTCAGCAGGGCAAAGATCAGCACAAGCGCGAACCGGCCTGCGAGACCATCGGGCAATACCTTTTTCGCGAGGTTTTTCATGCGTCCTCGACGTCTGCGGCAAGAAGATAGCCGCCGCCCCATTGCGTCACGATGAACCTGGGATTGGCAGGGTCGGCCTCGATCTTGCGGCGAAGCCGGCTGATCGTGTTGTCTATGGCCCGGTCATAGGCCTTTGCCTCGCGCCCGGCCGTGAGATCGAGAAGCCGCGCACGGCTGAGAACTGTGCGGGGATGGTCCAGCATTGCTCCCAAGAGCCGGCTTTCCCCTGAGGTCAGTTCGATAGACGCACCATCCGGCCCCTCGAGGGACTGGGTTGCCGGATCGTGGATCCAGTCGCCGAACCGCCGCCGATCCGAAGGGATCTGGGGCTCGGGTGCGGGTGTGCGGCGGAGGACTGCGCGGATACGGGCCAGCAATTCGCGCGGATTGAAGGGTTTGACCATGTAGTCATCGGCGCCGAGTTCGAGGCCGACGATCCGATCGGTATCGTCCGCCATTGCCGTGAGCAGGATGACTGGCGGGCCGCCACGCGCCACAAGCCACCGGCACAAGCTCAACCCGTCTTCGCCCGGCATCATGATATCGAGCACGACCAGCGCTATGACCGCCTCGTCGATGGCCTCGCGCGCCTCAGTTGCGTTCGCGGCCAGCCGGGTGCGGAAGCCCTGCTTGCGCAGATACTGGCCCAGCGGCTCGCGAATATCGCGCGCGTCATCGACGATCAGGATCTGGGGCTCGGTGCTCTCCAAGGGTCGCGTCTCCCGTCCATGTGCTCGTATTGCCTACCTGAATACGTCCCGACGAGGTGAAATTTCCATCATCAAACAGGGGCGCGCGGAAGAGAATTGTCGCAGATTGTCGCAAGCCCGATCCATGCGACAGGATGCGACAAACTGGCCCCGCCGCTGACAAACCTTCTGCGAAAGAAACCCTTAGATGGGGGTCATCGGGACACGAGGCGTCCCGCCAAACTGAAAGAAGAAGGAAAGACTCTCATGAAACAGCCGAAGATCATCGCCGCAGGTCTCGTCGCTCTCGGGCTTGCTGCCGCCGGTGCGGCAATCGCCACTGCCCAGGAAGCCGTTCCCGCCGAGCCCGGTCAGGGTCCGCGCGCAGAGATGCAGGTAAAGCCCGCCCATTTCCGGGGTGAGCGCGGAGACCGGGAGCATGGCGGACGCGATGGCGGACGCCGTGGCCACGAGATGTTCCAGGAGATCTTCATCCAGGTCGATGCGGATGGCAACGGCGCCGTGACCCAGGAAGAGATCGACACCTTCCGGGCCAACAAGGTTGCCGAAGCGGATACATCGGGTGATGGTGCCCTGTCGATCGAGGAGTTCGATACCGTCTACCGCGAACTGACCCGCTCGCGCATGGTCGATGCCTTCCAGCGTCTTGATGCGGATGGAGACGGCGTGATCACCGATGCCGAACTCGACCAGCGTTTTGCCCATGTTGTCGATCGCATGGATCGCAACGGCGACGGAGCCATCAGCAAGGAAGATCGCGGTCGCCGCTGATTTCCCTCAAGGCGTCGTTGGCAAATCGATGCCTTGACACATTGAGTGATCTCGCCGGGGCCGCTCGACGCGCGCCCCGGTTGCCTTTCGTCTTTTGTCATTTGAAGCCGCCATGTCCAAACGTCTCAGTCCCTGTGGGTTCTGGGC
Organism: Amaricoccus macauensis; assembly: GCF_049800915.1. Taxonomy (GTDB): domain Bacteria; phylum Pseudomonadota; class Alphaproteobacteria; order Rhodobacterales; family Rhodobacteraceae; genus Amaricoccus; species Amaricoccus macauensis_A. The sequence continues at coordinate 785,454 of NZ_JBNAFY010000001.1, read as the reverse complement.
GCTGCTAGGCTGGACCCACGCCCAAGCCCCACCGCTGCCCTGGTGCATTTCGCGCCGCTGGTCTTGGCGAAGGCATACCGGAGCATGGATTGAGACAGGCGCCGTCGCGCGCGCCATCAAGGCACGGCTCAGTCTTAGCCCTGAAGCATCGAGAAGATACCGAGCGTCAACGACCCCACGGCGATCAGAAGAGCCGCTCCGGCAATCAACCTGAGGCTCTTGTCGTTCTGGCTCCCGTCAGGACGGTCAGAGGGCGCAACGCGCTCCTCCAGCCGAGCCTGAACGACTTCGATACGCTCGAGCATGTCTCGAAAACCTGCAAGGCTTTCCTCGTTGCTGCCCGAGCCCTGCTTCCGCAACCGGGCGATATCGGCGCGGAGGGAAATCACTTCCTCGAATGTCCGCTCCAGCAGACGGCGCCCCGGATCGCTTGAAGGGGCCGCTTTTCCAATCGGGCGGAGGGGGGCGCGGGTTCCGTCCGCGGCCCGCGCGATTGCGGTTACGGCGAATTCCATGCCCAGTTCGGCTTGCGGGGCGAGTTCCGCCACGAAGCCGTATTTGCCGGTCCCGATGCCGCCACGGACGAGATCCTCCCGGTGCCGATCCGCATGAACGGTGACGACATGCCGCCCATCGCGATAGATCTCCACATCGACGGCGGCCTCAGGGTCGGACCGGTCTATGGCCCATCCAACGACGCGGCCCGGTCGGGACACGTCCACCACTCCATTGAGCCGTTGGGTTTTTGCGCCATCATCCGGGTCTTGCCCTGCCTTTTCCGTCCTCTGTGACGATCCATCGGCTGGGGGTCTTTCGTGGTCGAGCATGGTTCGAAGGCCTTCGGCGTTCAGGAATTGGTAAGCGCTTGTCGGGTGTATCAGGGTGATCCCCCGTTCCGGTCCCTAGCGTGGCTCGGTTAACACTCCTGCAACGAGAGGACAGAAATGGCCGCAATGGTGAAGCTTCCGTTTCTGGCATGCCTGTTTTCCATAACGAGCACCGTGGTGGCTGCCGGTGACGGTCTCGAAATCATGGGGCAGGCCGAGACGGTCTATGATTGGCAGGCGGAACGCTGTGCGCGCTGGGACATTCCCGACACGCCCGCTCGTGCCTGGCGAGACGACATGGGCATGGTGCATCTGCTTGCCGGCTCGGAGGAGACGCGGATCAGTTCGGGCCCGAGCCTTTCACGTCTGACGCGCAGTTGCGAAGTCGCGCACCGGGGTGGCAACTTCGATGATCCCGGCGCCTATGATGATCGGGTCTGGATCGCTTCCACCTACCGCGAGGCCGGGCGGCTGATTGCCCTGGCGCATGTCGAATTCCATGGACATCGCAGGCGCGACCTTTGCCCGGCAGGCGACTACATGGCGTGCTGGTGGAACGCCATCGTCGAACTCGTCTCCGAAGATGGGGGACGGAGCTTCCAGAACCCTGCTGGGGCAAGCGAATTGGTGGCATCCTTGCCCTATCGCCCCGGGTTCGACACCGGGCAGCGAGAGGGGTATTTCAGTCCCAGCAACATTCTGAGGCGTGGGGATCACCTCTACGCCTTAATCTTTGCAGAAGCATACGAGGCACAAAAGCGCGGCGCGTGTCTGATCCGGCGTCCTGTCGGTGGCGGTCCCGATGATTGGCGCGCCTGGGATGGTACCGGATTTTCGGCAAGATTTGTCGATCCGTTTCGCGAAGCGCCGCCCGAGCCCGCAGTTCATGTCTGCGCCCCGGTCCCTGGAATTGTCAGCACGCTTTCGTCTGTCGTCCGGCATCGCGGGAGCGGGACATATGTCGCGGTGACGCCCGCGACCCTGCGCGATGGTGACGGGCCGAGGGTCAGCGGTATCTGGTGGACGCGCTCGACGGATCTCCTGGTTTGGGAGAAGCCCGAGCTTCTTCTGGAGGTTCCGCTCCTCTGGCGCAGAGATTGCGCCGCGCCCGCAGCCCATGCCTATCCCTCGCTCCTCGATGAGAGCAGTCATTCGGACAACTTCGAGGATATCGGCGACGACTTCTGGCTCTATCTCGTGAGAATGCCACTCGGGGAGGACTGCAGCGTCGGCCCCGAGCGCGATCTCATCCGCTTTCCCGTCAGCCTGCGTCTCTCAGGGGCTGCTCGGTAAACCTTGCCGCCAGCCCATGGGGATCGGCCAGATCCTCGGCGCTGATCATGCGGCCGCTATAGGGCGCAACCTTGCCGTTGCCGATCTTTTCCTCGAGCACTCCCAGCGCACGCTCGACATCGTCGAACGGAGCCTCGAAGAGATCGTATATGTTGTAGTTCCACCACTTGATCGAAAGAAGCCGTTCTACGATCAGGTCCGGGAATCTCAGGCGCAGGACCTTGCCCGGCGTCCCCACGACGATGGCATAGGGCGGCACATCCTTCAGGACCGTGGCCCGCGCTCCGATGATTGCCCCTGCGCCGATCCGCACGCCCGACTTGATGAAGGCGCCCTGACCGATCCAGACGTCGGGACCAAGCGTGGTAACCGGGCAGCTCTGCGGGAAGGGCCGCTTGTTGGTGCGAACGAAAGGCAGGTTGGGGCCGGCCATCAACTCGTCCCAGCCGTTGACCTGCGGATAGTAGGCCGCGCGCGATGTGGTCAGCCAGTTCGTCGGGTGCTCGTGCGAACCGATCACCACGCCGCTCGCAATGGAGCAATAGCGCCCCACCCGAACGTTGTTCAGCGTGCCGCCACTGAGATTGCAGAATGCGCCGACCTCAAGGAAGGCACCCGGTGTCACGGTCGAGAGAATGGACGTCGGGGTTTCGATCCTCGATCCGGAGAGCAGGCGGTTGGTCTTGGCAAGGCCCGCGAGCTTGACCCCGGCGGAAGCCAGGGTGGAGCGAAGCTGTGGTGTCAGTGAGATGTCGATGTGCTGTGTCACGGCCGAAATCCTCGGATCACTGGTTACTACTCGAAACAGGTCAGGCAGTACGCGCCTGGGGTGGAGGGGTCTCGGCGGCCGCAATGGCCGCCTCGATATTCGTCAGACAGGTGCGCGAGGCTTCGTGGCCCGGATTGAGTGAAAGCGCCTTGGCCTGTGCGTCCCGAGCCCCGTGGAGATCGTCGCTCCTCCTCAGGACGACACCGTAAAAGTGCCAGTATTCGAAGTTGTCCGGGCCGAGTTCCGCCGCCTTAGCAGCGGCCTTGCGCGCCTCCTGAAGCCGTTCGCTCTGCAGGAGATATTCGCCGAGCACGCGGTAGACCGGAGCATGATGCGGCAGCCACGATCGGGCGGCCCGCAGCGTGGCGATCGCCTGTTCAGTTTCTCCGCGCTGCCATAGAAGGCGTGCATCGCGGATGGAGACTTCGGCTTCGAGCCTGCGGATTTCCCTTGTCGCCTCGGTTTGCAAGCGTGCCGCGATCTCGCCGAAATCCTCGAGCGATGCGCCCGCGATCTGAGACCTTTCCGGGTAGCTGCTGAAATCCTCCCGGAAGAGCGTTTCCCGTTCCGGAAAATAGCGCGCGCGCACCGCGTCGTTGGAGGCGCGGTACATGGCATAGAAAGCCTCGGCCTCGGATCGGGTCGGTTTCGCCCCGCTGCCGGGATAGAGAGCAGCGAGCCGACCCGACAGCGGACCCAGCACGGCATCAAGCGGCAGGCCCTCGATTGGGGCGAGATGGGGGTTGAGAACGCGGAGAAAGTCCTGCGCACGGGGCGAGATGGACTCGTTCAGGTGAGGCGTTTCGCCAAACTGTTCCGGTGTGCCGATATCCCAGCAGCGAAGAAAGTCGCTGATGACCGATCCGTCCGCGAGTTCCTTGCGGTCGAAAAGCCGCACGGTCACATTGGCCTGTCCGAAGCAGGCCTCCCAGAGCCGGAGCGAAAGGTCGTAGTTGAAATAGGGATCGCTGTCGTTCGTTCGGGGCAGGATGTCCGTCCCCGAACCACCGCTTTTCAACCGGGTGGAGTAGAGACTGACCGCCACCTGATCCTGGCGGCGAAGATAGATGCAGACCCGGATATCGTCGAAATAGCGCGCCAGAAACCGCCGCAGGGTCTCGATCTCCGAAAGGCTCGTCAGGCGGCTATGGCAATGCTCATTGCAGAAGATTGCCGTCTCGCTGCCCTCGAGTTCCGCATCGGCCGCTGCTTCCAGCCGCTGGCGCACGGGGGCGACATCGGCCACCGAGTGAATGCCGAAGGCGCTGCGGAGCGGCTCCATTCGGTCTGGGACCATGGCATAGGCTGCAAGTCCGGTCTGGTTCACGTCGCCACAGAACCTGGGGTAGATGAAGCCTTTCTCGCGGAGACGGTCTCGATTGGCCGCCAGAAACCCCTGAAGGCTGGTCGTGCCGGTCTTTTCCGTGCCGATCTGCAGGATAGCGCGTCGGGTCATGCTGCTGGGTCCTCCCTGATCGCGCAGATTAGGACAGCGGTCATTGACCGAAGGTGTACAATAGGTTGCATCTGTCTCATTCTTCGCGAAATGCCCGGTTCAAATGTCGGAGAAGCGGTTCGAGCAGGTATTCGCCCGCGCGACGCTCACCGGTCAGGATCGAGACCTCGACCGGCATTCCGGCCACGAGTTCTGCGCCTTCCAGTTCGTCGATTTCGTCGGGATCGATGGTGACGCGGGCCTCGAAATAGGTCGAACCGTCCATCGGGTCGGTCAGAAGATCGGGGGACACATAGGTCACCTCGCCATCCACGAGCGGGGCCTGTGCACGCTTGTAGGCGATGAGCCGGACAGTCGCGGCCCGTCCTGCGTGAACCGTATCGATGGCTTCCGGCGCGAGCTTGGTTTCGACGATCAGTTTGTCCTCGTCTGGCACGATTTCCATGATCGGCGCTCCGGACGCCACCACAGCACCGGGCGTGATCGTGAAGATCTCCACCACGCGGCCGGTCTGGGGTGCGCGCAGCTTGTGCCGCTCCAGCACGTCCCGACCCGCCCGGATCCGGCTTTCAAGGCTTTCCATCTCGCGTTCGGCTTCGGCGAGCCGTGTGCCAATATCGGCAATGCGCTGGCTCTTGAGCGTCTCGATTTCGGCGCGCGCGCGGGATATGTCCTGCCGGGCCGCGTCCGCAAGTCCGATGAACTCGTCGCGATTTCCTTCAAGTGCCGCGATCGTGCGGTCGAGTTCGAGGAGCTTCTGGCGGGGCGTTGCGCCCTTTTCGACGAGTTGAGCCGCAAAGGCGCGCTCCTCATGCCACAGGGCCATCTGTCGGTCGGCAGAGGCAGCCTGCGCATCATTCGCCGTGGCGGTCGCCTGCAGTTGTCCGATCTGACGCTGCAGCGCGTCAATCTGGCCTACATGCGCGCGCAGACGTGCATCGAATAGGCGGATCTGGGCGCGGGTGCGGTTCGTGCGTTCTTCCGGCGAAACGCTGCGTGCGGCATCTGGTAGGGTGGCAGGCATCAGCTCCCCAGCACCCTCGAGTTCCGCCTCCAGCCGCCAGCTCTCGAAGGTGAGCGCGGTGAGATCGGCCTGGAACTGCGCCAATGCTTCCGCTGTCTGCGTGGCATCGAGGGTCGCGACGATCTGGCCTTCGCGCACCCGGTCGCCGGCCCGTACCCAAAGTTGCTGCAGGATACCGCCTTCGAGATGTTCGACCGACTTGCGCTGGCTTTCGGCCAGCACGACGCCCTGCGTGACCACCGCGGCGTCAAGACGGGCAAACATGCCCCAGCCGATGGCCGCCCCGAAAAGGCAGAGGATCGCCGCGAGCGAAGTGAGAAAGACGGGCCGGTAGGATTGCAGCGGCTCGGCCTCGAAGCGCTCGAAATCGGTCACAGCGGTCATGCGCCGCCCTCCCGCATGGCCACGACCCCACCGTTCTGACCGGGCTCGCCACTGCGTGTGGGGCGCTTGGGGCCTATGGCCGCGAGCACCTGGTCACGGCTGCCGAATTGCGCGACAGCACCGTCCCGGAGCATCAGCAGCTTGTCGGCCTTGCTCAGGATCGACATGCGTTGCGCGACCACGACGACCGTGGCGCCGCGCTCGCGGGCGATCTCGATGGCCCGCACGAGGGCCGCTTCACCTTCCGCATCGAGGTTGGAGTTGGGCTCGTCGAGCACAAGCAGCTTCGGATTGCCGAAGAGTGCGCGAGCAAGGGCAAGCCTTTGTCGCTGGCCGCCCGAGAGCCGGACGCCGCCATCGGCAAGCATCGACTGGTAACCCTGTGGCAGGCTGCCGATCAACTCGTGGACGCCGGCATCACGGGCCGCACGGACAACCTCTTCCATCGGTGCCTCGCGAAACCGCGCGATATTGTCCCGAACGCTGGCCTCGAACAGCGTCGGCTCCTGAGGAAGGTAGCCGACCGCGGCGCCGAAACTTGCCCGCTCATGGGTGAAGGTGCTTTGCCCGTCGAGATAGATCCCGCCCGCGGAGGGCTGCCAGAGACCGACGATCAGACGTGCAAGGGTCGATTTTCCCGCTCCGGAGGGTCCGATCACGCCCATCAGCTCGCCGCTCTCGACCTGGAAGCTGACGTTGCGCAGGAGCGGCTTGCTGCCGCCCTGGGGCATGTAGGTCGCGCGATCTGCAGCAAGCCTGCCGCTGCCGACAACGATAGGCAAAGCCGAACGCTGGGTCGCGCCGGTCTCGACCACACTGCGAATTCGCGTGAATGCAGCCAGGGCATCCACCCACTGACGCCAGCCGTCGATCAAACCCTCGAAGGGCAACAGCAGGCGAGACATTAGAACGTTGGCCGCGATAATTGTGCCGGCCGAGGCATCGCGGTTCACGACCAGGATTGCTCCAGTTGTGATGATGCCGATCTGGAAGCCCACGCGGAGGGTGCGCGCCACGGCTGCGAGGCCCTTGGCTGCGGTCCGTCCGCGCTCCACGTCTTCGATGGCAGCGGCCTGTGACTCTCGCCAACGACGTGCGATTGCGGGGAGCATCCCCATGGCCGTAATGACTTCGGCATTCCGGATCGCGGCGGATGTTTCCGTCTGAACCTTGTTGGTGGCGGCAGCGGCCCGCGCGCTTGGTCGGCGGGCCAGCATCTCGGTCGCAAGAGCAGCCCCGGTGAGCACGATTGCGCCCGCGAGCCCGACAAGACCGTAGAACGGGTGGAGCAGAAAGAGCACGAGGAGGAACATCGGCGCCACAACAAGATCGATCGGTAGCGCGATGGCACCCCCCGCGATGAAGCCACGCAGATCGCTCAGATCCCGCATGACCCCAGCCGCCGACATCGGACCCTGCCGCAATGTGGTTTCGACGGCGGATTCGAAGACGGGATTGCCGAGCCGGGTCATCATCCGACCACCGAGGATCGAGAAGAGCCGCGAACGCAGGAAGTCGATGACGGCCTGGAACAGCAGCACGACCGCCACAAGGATCGCCAGCGCGCTCAACGTCTCCAGACTGCCGCTGGACAGGACCCGGTCATAGACCTGAATCGTGTAGAGCGGCAGAGCGAGATGCAGGATATTGAGGAAGAATCCGACCACACCGGCTGCCGCCGCACCACGAAGGACGTCGCGCAGGGCAAGCTTGCAGGGATCGGCCGCCGGCTGCATGCTCATTCTGCGGCATGCTCCCGTCCGAGCGACTGGCCGCCTGCAGCACGGGCATGCCTGCGTTCGATCAGCCGCTCGAAGAGGCGCGCGTGCTGCCGACCGGATTCCTGGGCTGTTGTTGGCGGCTGGATGTTTGCGTGCAGGCGATCCCAAAGCTCGGGCTGCTGGATCGCCATCGCCATCTTCTCGGCGAGACTTTCAGCGTTGGACACGCGGAAATGGAGCCCGTCGATCCCGTCACGGACCTTCTCCGCCATGCCGCCAATGTCCGAGGCGATGATGGGCCGGCCGTGGAAAAACGCCTCCTGGATGACCACCGGCGCGTTTTCCCACCAGGTGGACGGTACGATCATCCAGTCCACCTCACGCATGAGGTTCGGCAGGTCCGGGCTCTTGTAGGACCCCATGAAGCGAATGCGGCGCCCCGCGATCCTGAAGAGCTCCTTGACGGCCGCCTGAAACTCCTCGGGCTGGTGCTCGAGGTTGCCGCCATACACGTAAAGGATGGAATCGCCCCAGACGTCCGCCGGCACTCTGGTGACCGCATCAACGAGGACCTTGATGCCCTTGAACGGGTTGAGCTGGCCAAAATAGGCGAAGCGATTGCGCTTTGCTCCCGGCGCGACCGGGCGCGGCGGTGCCGGCTGGCCACCCTCGAGACCATTCTCGATCATCACCAGCTTCTCGGGCGGCAGCCCCCAGTCGGCGAAACGGGACAGGAGGAAATGCGACGGGCTCACGAAGGCATCGATCTCGGCCATGAAGCTCTTGATAAAGATCTCCCGGCGCAACAGGTTTGCCGCACCGATCTCCGGGAAGCAGACACCACAGTCTGATGGCGAAGCCTTGGTGCAGAGCGCGCCGTTCTTCGCCTTGATCATCTGTCCATGATGGGCGCAGATCGGCAAGTATTCATGCAGCGTATAGACGATGGGCACGTCACCGAGCGCGCGGCGGATCGAGCGGATCGCCTGGATGCCGAAACCCATGATATGATGGAAGTTCACCACATCGGGTTGGAGATCCGCGACGAAGCGCTCGAAATGGCGCATCAGATCGTCCATGCCGTTCGAGGCGAGGTAGAACCAGTCATAGTCGTTCGACCAGTAGAGCGTCTCGTCGGGGCCCTGTCCAAGCGACATCAGCGGCGTCGCCTTGTGGCGTGCCACCGGCGGGGCGACACCGGCGAGGTAGTGGGACTCCCACCCCTCCTGGCTCTTGATGCCCTGAAAGACGTTGTAGGATGCCACCTGTGCTCCGCCTATCGAGAAGGCGGGGTGGGCATGGCTCAGGAACAGGGCCTTCATGCGGATATCTCTCCGGATTGGGGTTCGTTGCGGCGCCGGGCAAGCAGGGCTGCATCGACCTTCCGCATCAGGCTGGGAAAGGCCGCGTCATCGTCTGGCTGGGGTTCGTCGAGCATCCAGAACTCCACCGCACCTGCGCACCATGCGCCGGACGCCAGCCGTCGGAGACGTGAGGCCAGGTCCACATGCGCAAAGGCATCGCTGAAGAGGAGGCCGGAATAGCCTCCCGCGCGCAGGAGAAGGTCCCGGTCGATCAGTGCGATTTCGGCGGCTCCGGACGCGACCATCTCCGGCGCGCCGCGCGGCAGCCATTCGGCACCGTAGCCGGTGAGCGCGCAGGCGGTTTCGGTGCCCGCATCATCGAGCCTCGCACCGCCGAAATAGATCGAATCATCTTCGTAGGTCAGTGCAGGGGACAGAAGACCGGGCACCGGGAGCCTGTCGGCCTGCTGCATCAACGCGGTGAGCCAGCCATGGCATTTGGGCAGGGCAGATGGCATCCAGCAAAGGACCCGCGCGCCCGAAGCGACCGACGCGGCCATGTCGATCTGGCTGCTGACCGTGCTCTCGTCGGGCGCCACCACAACACCGCCGCGCAGGCCATAGAACCGAAAGGCATCCTCAAGCCGCGAAAGATGCTCGGAGGCCGTGGTTCGTTTGGTGACGAGAATGAACTCGATCATCCGCGCCTCCTCCGAACCTGCCAGCACGCCGAGGATCGGTTGCAGCTCGGCCATGGTCCGAAACGGCATGATGGCGGTCACCGGACGGCCCTCCGTCTTCCCGCCCAGTGGGATCATTCGGGCCTTCCGGCCATGTAGCCGGCCGGTTGAGGCGGGCGGAACGGCGGCAAGGAACGGAGCGATGTGATCCTCCACGATCCGGCCAAGCTCCGGGTCTTTGGGCGAAATTGCCCCGAGGATCTGCGGCAGTCGCTCCGCCGAGTTGAACGGCGTGGGAACCAGGGGCTTGAAGAGACAGCTATCGTCGTCAAGCACCAGTTCGAGGTACAAATCGCAGGCATCGACCCTTTCGCGTGGCGCGGGCACGTGAACGATGAAACCGTGCATCGTGTTGCCCGGACCGAGGAGATCGACAAAGCGTGGATCCGCGCCGTATCCATTGTTGAGATCCGGCCGGGGCAGGGCACACCAGTTCTGCTCAAGCGGCGCATAAAGGTTGCCGGTACTCTTCAGCAGCACCCGCTCCACACGGTGCGTCGGATCGAGCATCCAGCCAATGGCGAGAAGCGAGCCGTCCGCTGCCTGAAGCAGCTGATCGAAGGCGGCCGCAATCGGCAGCGGAGTCTGCGAAAGCGTGTCTGTGCCACCGAAACGCGGACGGCAGATGCGGCGGAAGGCCCGGCATGTTTCGTCCGGCCCTTCGATCCGGCCAAGCATCGTGCGGACGTGGGCGTCTGCCTGTTCCGTCCGGAGCTTGAGCAGAGACCCCTTCACGACATCGAGACGAAGCAACCGGCCGTCTCGCTCGAAGAACACGGCATCGACCGCCTGGAGATCGTCCTCCTTCCAGTCCTTGCAGAAGAAGCACACGCCATGACCGGGAGGGAGAATGTCCTCGCGCTCGAACGTTGCTACATCCACCTCGCGAACGGAAAGCCCGCCGGCCACGCTCGCGATCGTCGTGTGGCCCGCATCCAGCGACATGGACCAGCCCTGTGCAAAGAGGCCGCCGCATTCCGGTGCGGCAAGGATCTCGAGAAACCCGTCTCGCTCGGCCGCTGCGGTAAAGAAGTTGCGTGCGAACTCCTGATAGGAGCGAGCCTCATCCGAATCCGAGCGCCCCTCGAGGAGGTGTCGGGTCAGGAAATTGAACACGTCGCGACAATCCACGCCGGACCTGCGCACCAGATCGGCGAGCGGTTGCGGAGCCACGTCGACCGAAGGCTGCTCCGAGAAGGTCCAGACCCATCCTGTCGCCGGATCGCGAAGTTCGGCCCCGTTCTTGGGAAGCGCATCGAGAATGGCGATGGCGCACCAGCGGGCCGCATCCCCGCCTCCCGTTTGCCAGCATTTTGCATGCCAGGGCAGTATGTTGCCCTCTTGCGAAAGCGTGCCGGAGGCCGGAAGGCACTGCTCGGCGCTTTCGATCAGCAGGAGTGTGCGGCCGCCATGGAGCAGAATCGCACTCGTGTCACACAAGGTGAAGGTCGACTGTCCGGTTTGGGGAAAGTCGCTGCCGTCTGCCGGTCTCATGCCGCTGCCACCCGTTTGAAGAAGGATCTGAAGAGGTCGAGATGCTGATCGACGAAGGCTTCATGCGAGAGAGGCATGCGCGGCGCCGAGGCGAGCCGTTCCCAAAGTCCGGTATCCGTCGCGGCCTTCGCCATCGTGTCGGCAAGCGCCGAGGCATCACCGGGCGGGACATGCAGTCCATCCACCCCGTCCGTCACGAGTTCGGACATGCCGCCGATCCCGGAACAGATCACCGGTCGACCTGCCGCGCGCGCCTCGAGAATGACCAACGGTGCATTCTCCCACCAGGTCGACGGCACCACGACCCAGTCGGTACGTGCAAGGATATTCGGCAGATCGCCTCGGTCATAGGGACCGAGATGCTGTGCAAGGATGCCTGCGTGTTCGAGCCTGTCGCGGAAAGCGGAGGTGAAAGCCTCATCGGCCCAGCCCAGTCCGCCGTGGATATCGATTCTGAGATCGAGTTCACGCGCCTTGAGACGTGCCGCCGCTTCCAGCAGCACCATGACGCCCTTGTGCGGCGAGACATTCCCGAAATAGGCGAAACGATCGCGCCGCGTGCGTTGCGCCTTGAGTTCGGAGGAAACGGCCAACTTGACCGGGGCCGCATGTTTCACCGCATTGCGGATCACCCGGATCTTGTCGGCCGGAATGCCCCAGTCGGCGAAGCGCGACTTGAGAAACTCGCTCGGGGCGATGAACACGTCGACCGCCGAGAGAAGAGACTGAAGGTGCGTCTGCCGCAGGGCATGGCGCGCCGCGTCGATCTGCGGAAAGCAGCTGCGACACCGGTCCGCCTGCATTCCCATGCAGCGCTTCTGGTCCCTTGTGGTCAGGAGCAGCCCGTCATTGGGGCAGATGATCTGGTAGTCGTGCAGGGTGAGCGCGATGCGTACCCGTGGCGCCATGCGACGAATGGCGGGAAGGATCTCGGCGCCGAGCCGGTCGATCCCGTGCAGATGAACCACGTCGGGCCGCACGGTTTCCAGCACCTTGCCAAGCGAATCGAGCCAGCTGGTCCCGTCATCGCGCAGCATGGAGAAACGGTCGTATCGGCCTGTCGAAATCACGAAATCATCGTCGATCGCCTCAAGCGACCCCGGTGCCGATCCCGGCCGCTGCAGGCTGGTCGCGGCAACGAGCAGCCGTGCACTGACATCCTCCCGGAAGTTCAGCGCATCGGCCAGGTCCTTGGCGATGAATTCGGTACCGCCCGTCGTCCAGGACGGGTGGTCATGGGCCACTTCGAGAACGCGCAACATGTTTCTACTCGTCAAACTTTGCCCTCGCGGGCGATACCAGTGGCAATTTCCGTCGCCGCGATCCGGTCTGCGGCCAGCGAAAGCGGATCGGAATCCGCTGAAGGCCCAAAGCGCACAAAAAGGTTGCGAAACGATGTCCGAACGTTTCCGCCGGTCTCGAGAACGCGGACGACAGTGTCCGCCAGCAGAATGTCGGGATTCGGGTGAACACTCGGTGAAGACAGGAGGCAGGCCTTCGCGTCCGGCCCCAGCATGACGCATTCCGACGTGACGAGACTTGTCGCGGCCCTCGAGGCGGTCGGAAGGTGGGCCGCGGGCAGGCCCTTGAATCGCGGTCGTGCGTCAGGACCAGCTCCGGCATCGAGGATCGATCCGTTGGGGTTCAGAAGCGTCCCCCCGACGATATGCGTTCCGCCGGCCCTGCCGAACATGCGCAACCAGTCCGACAACCACTCAGGACCTTCGGGGACCACATCCGCGCCAAGAAGCAGCGTATGCTCGCCTTCCGCTTTGGAGACAGCTGCGCGCAGGGCATCGGAGCGGGTCCAGGTACCTCCAAGTGTCACCAAACGGACAGCAATACCGAAGAGCGCGTGGCATTCAGCAAGTTTGCCACGCAGTTCCGAGAGGTTGATGCTTTCGGTGCCGTAGATCACGAGTTCGACCTGGCGGGCGTTCCTCTGCGAGAACAACGCGGAAGCACGCGCCCGAAGGAGATCGGGATTCGCGCTTGCCGGCGCGACAATGCTCAACCGGACCCGGTCGGGGCTTTCGCCGAACCGCTCAACCTGCACGTGGCCTCGAGCTGCAGGTGCGGCACCATCGAGCCGGGCCATCGACAAGGCGCGTGCCGCGGCCTTCGGCTCACATCTTGCGAGAGCGGCTGGCGCATTGCCATCGAAGCTTTCAGGCAGGCCTTCATGAACGGTTTGCACCCGGCGAGAGCGGTAGACGATCTGTATCCGGCAGGGACCGGGATCACGGTCCGGCCAGAGGATGTAGCCTGCGAGATCGTCATCTCTGACGCGGATGTCGCGATGCCCCTTGCCGCATTCGATCCTGATTGCCTGAGCCAGATCCAGGGGATCGGACAATTCAAGAGCGTGGAGCAAGCCGCGACGTGTCGCGGAAAGCTGCAGCACCTCCAGGGCCGGCACGTACGCGTCTTCTGCGGCAAGTTCTCGCAGCACCGCTGCAGCGACAGTGTCGACCGGGCTGCGTGCCTCGAGCAGGCCTTGAACCCAGGCCCGTGTTCTTTCGCAACGTCGCTCCAGCCAGGGAACAATGGGCTGCAATTCGGTTTCGTCGGCTGGCCCTTCAAGAATCATGGGCCGGGCCGCGAGCGCGACAAGGCTTGATCCGGCCGGAAACGGCGAGGGGATTGCGATGTGTAGGAGCCGATGGGCGCCCGCACTTTCGACATGCGTTTCAAATCCCTTCAGATTCACGGTTCGTTCACTGCACTCCAGCAGCAGGGTGGCCAGCTCCGTCATGGGCTCGTCGATCGGGATGCGGAAGGTCGCGAGAAAGCCCCTGCTGCCCAGTGGACAGATTGACGCGAGTTCATGGCGGCGACTGGACAGCAGGGCCATGAGCTGGCGTGTCACTGAACCGTATCCGGACCGGATCGAGAGACCGAACAGCGAGGCCCCTGTGGTCATGATCAGTCGAAGAAGGCGCTGGCGTCCGACTTCATTCAGACCGTCGATCAGGGCGGAACTGTCGGAAACCGGCGATTGGAGCCAGTTCGGATCGATCTCCGCCACCGGTTGACCATCCAGGCTGATCACGAGGTTGCGCTTGGAGATCGCTTCGGGCCCGGCCTTGAGCAAGAGTGCGTGACGCGTGCCGCCGTCTGCGCGGTCGAGTCGCGTCGTCAGGAACGGCTTTTCAAGCGGGTAACCGTCAAGTTCCGCTGTCAGCCGCTTGCGGGCCTGTTTTCCATCCGCGGGCCCGGCTTCGTCGTAGAGAACGGCGGACACCTCGTCGGCAACCGCGACGACAAAGATCCGGCCCAGGCTGCGTCGGCCCGCCGGGTTTCGGAACGTCACGGAAGGCGCGCCCAGTGCTGTTGCATCTGGATGCAGGTTATCAACGCGAATGTTCATACTTTTCCTTGCCCCGCTCTTGCCCCCGCGCGCATGTCGGACCGGCCGAAGCCCGGCCGGTCCGGTCTGCTATCAGACCAGTGTGATGAACTTGGACGGATCCGCCGCGATGTCGTCGTAAGAGACACCCGAGAGCATCACGCTGTCGCCCTGTCCGAAGTCGATCAGGGTTCCAGCTTCGCCGAGATCTATTGCGAAATCGGCAACGTCGCCGGCAGTTTCCAACGAAACGCCATCAAGGGACTGCGAGATCTGGAGTATGTCTCCCTCACTGAAGTCCATGATGACGTCGCCACCACCGGAGAACACGAACAGATCGTTGCCCGCGCCTCCGAACAGAACGTCGTCGCCGAGCCCGCCGTCGAGCACGTCATCGCCAGCGCCGCCGACGAGTTCATCGTCGCCTTCACCGCCCACGAGAACATCGTCTCCGGCCTCGCCCTTGAGCTGGTCATCTCCTTCACCGCCGATGAGCATGTCATCACCGGTGCCGCCGAGCAGGATGTCGTCGCCTGCATCGCCGCTGAGCTGGTCATCGCCGGCTCCGCCCACGAGCATGTCGTCGCCGGCACCGCCACTGGCCATGTCGTCGCCCGAACCGCCAAGCAGCGTATCCGCGCCGTCGTTGCCCGCCAGATCGTCATTGCCGGAGCCGCCGATCACCAGGTCGTCACCGGTGCCTCCGTCAATCACGTCGTCGCCGGAACCGCCGTTCAAGGTGTCCTCGCCTGCACCGCCGTCGATCACGTCGTCGCCGCTCGCGCCGAAGGCGTAATCGTTCCCGTCTTCCGCCGTGATGAAATCAGCACCCGACGTTCCGAAGACGAAGTCGTTGAAGGCCCCTCCAGGGATAGTCGCCATGAAATACTCCCTCCAGTATTGCGATCATGTCGCTCGATCTGGATGGGGCATCTGGCGTAAACAGGGTCTTAATTCGCACCTGCAATATCTTAAGGAATTGCATCAACACCTGATCAAATTACACGATCATTCGGTCCGATAATCGAGCGTTCTTTACAGTTCCTACACCGCGGGACGCTTCAACATCTCTGCGCCAGACGGAGCCGGACGGCGTTTCCCGGCAGAACGGGTTCGGCTCTGCGGCAATGCAAGATGGGGGAATATCGCATGACACGAAATTTGCTGGGTGATCCGGATACCTTTCTGAATACCCTGTTCGACCGCCTGGGGGGGCAGGTCTTCGAAGCGCTTGGGGTGCGCTTCAGCGTCGGAACGCGAGGCGAGGATATCGCCATGGGCGCCGCCGGCGCGGACATCTATCTCGATCCCGCAGGGGCCGATGTCTTCAATTCGGCTGGCGGCGACGATCTTCTCGTGACGGGCCCGGGCGACGACACGCTCAAGGCGGGCGACGGTGATGACACGGTTCGGGCCGGCGAAGGCGACGATCTTGTCAGGGGCGGTGCAGGCGATGACCTGCTTCTGGGCGAAGCCGGAAACGATTCGCTGCATGGGGCAGGCGGGTCCAACACCTTGCTCGGCGGAGCAGGCGACGACGTGCTTGACGTGCGCTGGTCCACCTATTCCGAACGATGGGAAGACGGTGCGAGTTTCGAGGAATGGCGTAGCGAGAAACGGCTTTCGACCGACGAGATGCATGGTGGGGAGGGTGACGATACGCTGGAAGGGTCATACGGGACCGACCGTCTGCATGGCGATTCGGGCAATGATTCCCTGCGAGGCCAGGATGGAGATGACAGCCTCGACGGTGGCTCCGGTCACGACCACCTTTCAGGTGACAACGGCAACGACACGCTTCTGGGCGGTACCGGGAACGATACGATCAATGCCGGGCGCCAGGATGACGTGGTCGAAGGCGGTGCAGGAAGGGACTGGATCAACGCTGGTTCGGGTGACGATTCCGTCGAAGGCGGTGCGGACCGCGATGTCATCCGCGGCAGTTGGGGCAATGACACGATCAAGGCGGGCGAGGGCGATGACTGGATCGACGGCGGCCATGGGGACGACGTCATCTATCTCGGAGAGGGCGACGACTTCGTCGGGGCCATCGATCAACTCGGCCGTGGGGATGATGCCATCTTCGGTGAAGCGGGCAACGACTGGATCCATGGCGGACGTCAGGATGATTTCCTGGATGGCGGAACGGGAGATGATCGTCTGAACGGCGGTGCAGGCGACGATTTCCTGATCGGTGGTGCCGGCGCCGACGTGTTCGAGGCCCGCAGCCATCATGGCGTGGACACGGTTCTGGATTTCACCGACGAGGACACGCTTCGCCTCTCGATGAACATCAACGGTCTCGGAACGCCCGGTGCAGAGGAATGGGCATCACGCATGTCGGATGCCGGAGGCGGAACGCTTCTCGATCTCGGGGGCGGTAATGGAATGCTCTTTCTCGGCGTCGGAACCGAGGAACTTGCCAGCCTGCTGGAAAGCCGAATCGAGTATTTCTGACACGTCTTAAATCGAATGCTCTGGCCGACCGCTTCGGCCGGGGCAAGCTTTGGGCGAGCACGGACCCAACCGGTTCACTGCTCGTCCTGTTGCGCAGGCGGGTCAACCTGCGCGACCCGCTCGTCCAGCGGCAAGCGGCGAACCCAGACCACGATCCCGTCCGCCGCGATGACCTTCACCCGCTCTCCGATCTCGGGGCTTTTTCGCCCATCCAGCCGCGCGGGCCAGACAACACCGTCGATATTCACTTGTCCCTCATGCCAGTGAAACGTCTCGACAACCGCTTCGCGACCGATCAGGCCCTCTGTACGGCGGTTGAGCGGTTTCCCGTCCTCCCCGCGACCAAAACGGCCTGGAATGGTCCTTCCGATCACGACAAATGCGATCGTGAGCGCAGCGAACAAGCCGATCTGCCCGATTCCCGACATCTCCGGTACGGCCCAAAGTGCCAGCGCAACACCGAAGGCGGCCAAGGCCGGCCACAGCAGGTGCGTGCTCACAATGACGGCTTCGAGCCCGAGAAGAAACAGTGCGATGGCAACCCACCACAGCGGCGAAATTCCGGTCAGCAATCCGAGCAGCGGCAGGTTCAAGTGTTATCTCCCTTGCCGACACCCAACGATCGCGCGATCTCCGATATGCCGGCAATCGAGCCCATGAGGCTGGAAGCGTCGAGCGGTACCATCACTGTCTTCGAGTTGGGGCTCGCGGCAACGTCACGAAGCGCCTCGGTGTATTTCTGCGCGACGAAGTAGTTCACCGCCTGGATGTCGCCGCGCGCTATGGCCTCGGAGACGAGGGTGGTTGCGCGTGCCTCCGCCTCTGCGGCCCTCTCACGTGCCTCGGCATCTAGAAACGCGGCCTGACGACGCCCCTCGGCCTCACGGATCTGCGCCTCGCGTTCGCCTTCCGCCTTGAGAATGGCAGACGCCTTTTCGCCCTCGGCTGTCAGGATTTCTGCCCGCTTGTCGCGCTCTGCCTTCATCTGGCGCGCCATCGCTTCCGTGATGTCCGGTGGCGGCGCAAGATCACGGATCTCGACACGGGTGACCTTGACACCCCAAGGGGTCGACGCCGCGTCGATGACGGACAGCAGTTTCAGGTTTATCGCGTCGCGATTAGAAAGCGACTCGTCCAGATCCATGGAACCGAGAACCGAGCGGATGTTGGTCTGGCTGATATTGCGCAATGCACGTTCGAGATCCCGCACCTCATAGGCGGCCTGCGCGGCGTTCACGACCTGATAGAATGCCACCGCATCCGCGACGATCATCGCGTTGTCCCGGGTGATGACCTCCTGCTGATCGATATCAAGAACAGTCTCCATCATGTTGATCTTGGTGCCGATCTTGTCGATTACGGGCACGAGAAACCTCAAGCCGGGCTGGAGGGTTCGCGTGTAACGACCGAAACGCTCGACCGTCCAGTTGTCGCCCTGGGGCACGGACTTCACGGTCGTATAGACAAGGATGAACGCAAGTACGAGCAGCGCGATGGTCGGGGCGAATGCATCTCCAGGCCAGTAGAGGCCGATGGTATCCATGTTGCGGGATCCTTCCGTGGTGTCAGTCGCTCCCATCTCCGGCCCTTACACCACTGGCAGATCAATGCAACAGAATGCTTGCTTCGCGTTTTACGGGGGCAGATGCAGGTTGGAATGCGCTGCATCACGGCGTAAGCTTCCGCAAAATCTGGGCAGGAAGCAGAAAAGACCTATGTCATTCACACAAAAGGCCGATCCGCAATTTACGCAGCCGGTCCGGCAGATCGTGATGATGCTGATCGTCATCGGGCTCACGGCCGGGGTCGGGGTGCTGCTCTTTCCGACAGTCGCGCCCGTATTCCTTGCATCGCCCTATCTCAACGGCTTCATCCTCTGCGTGTTTCTCGTCGGACTGTTTGCCTGTTTCTGGCAGGTCACGACGCTGGTCTCATCCGTGGTCTGGATCGAGAGTTTCGCGCTCGACAGGCCCGGGCACGAATTCATCAAGGCACCTCGCCTCCTGGCTTCGCTGGCCGCCCTCCTGTCCGACCGGCGCGCAAGACGGGGCCTGACATCGAGTTCCACGCAGTCGATCCTCGATAGTGTCGGCACGAGGATCGAGGAGCAGCGTGATCTCACGCGGTATCTCATCAATCTTCTCATTTTCCTTGGCCTCCTCGGAACCTTCTACGGTCTCGCGACGGTTGTGCCGGCGGTGGTCGATACGATTCGTTCGCTTGCGCCGCAGGAGGGTCAGGAGGCGATTGACGTCTTCGACAACCTCATGACCGGCCTTGAAGAGCAGCTCGGCGGCATGGGGACAGCCTTTGCGTCATCTCTCCTGGGGCTTGCGGGATCGCTCGTCGTCGGACTCCTGGAGCTTTTCGCGAGCCATGCGCAGAATCGATTCTACCGTGAACTTGAGGACTGGCTTTCCTCGATCACCCGTATCGGCATCTCCGGCATCGAAGGTGAAGAAGCGCTTACGGCCGGCAATGTCCTGATGGTGATCGGCCAAACGGCGGAACACATCGACGGGTTGCGTGAGGTCATCGAGAAGAGCGTTTCGCGCTCGGACGCCATGGAAAACCAGCTCGCAGAAGTTTCCCGCGCCAACGAAAGGCAGATGGGGGATTTCATTCGATCCATGGACGAGCGCCTTGCGGAACTCACGCGGCGTATCTCCGAACAGCCGACGGCCGAGCCGCTTAACCCGGAACTTCTGGTACGAATTGCCGTCGCACAGGAACGGGTTGCCGTGGCGATCGAATCGAGAGACGAGGAATCGGGTGGCGTGGATGCGGAAACCCGCGCCCGTCTGCGCTCTATCGACACCCAGGTGGTGCGCATCCTCGAGGACCTCGCCGCCGGTCGTCAGGATCTGGTGACGGAGATTCGGCAGGATATCTCCGCGCTTGCGGAGGCGTTGCGCGCGCTCGTTTCGCAGAGGCGAAACTAGGCCATGGCTCTTTCGCGCCGCAACTCGGGCCGTTTTTCCACCACGATCTGGCCGGGATTCGTCGATGCGATGACCGCGCTGATCCTTGTGCTGTTCTTCGTTCTGTCGATCTTCATGATCGTCCAGTTCGTGCTTCGGGACGAGCTCTCCGGGCAATCGCAACAACTCGACGAGTTGAACATCCAGGTCGCCAATCTTGCCGATGCACTCGGGTTGGAACGGAGCCGCGCCGATCGTCAGGCCGAACTGGTGGCGACCGTCACGAGCGAACGGGACGCTGCTCTGGCCGAGATCAACGAGTTCGAGGCGCGCGTCTCGACCCTGCTTGCGGAAAACACCGATCTCGCGGACCGTCTGGAGGCAAGCGAAGCCGAAAGCGCCGAGCGCCTCAGCGCAAACGAGGCACTGCAAAGGCTGGCTGCGGAGTTGCGTGAAGAAAACGAATCTCTGGAGCAGGAGCTGGTTGCCCAGGCCGATGCGCTTTCCGAAGCGGAATCGGAACGGTTGGCTGCTGCCGCTGCCGCCGAAGTCTTGCGTGAGCGGCTCGAGAACTCGAGCGCGGAACTGACTGCGATGTCTCTCGCCCTCGAGGAGGAGCGGAGAAAGGCCGAGGAAACGCTGACCCTGCTCGCCGCAGCCGAGGCCGCTCAGACCCGCCTGGAGAGCCTGCAGGAAAGCCGACAGGAAGCCCTTTCCGAAGCGGAACAGCGGGAGGCGGAGCTTGCCCAGGCGCGAGAGCTTCTTGCCGAGGAAAAGGAAATCTCGGCCGAAGGCCAGCGTCAGGTCGCCCTGCTCAATCAGCAGACGGCGTCCTTGCGTGAGCAACTCAACGCTCTGCAGGGTCTCCTCGATGAGGCGCGCGAGAAGGATCTCGAGGCACAGGTCCAGATCGAGATGCTGGGGATCAACCTGAATGCCGCCCTGGCGCGCGCTGCCGCCGAGGAGCGGGCACGGGCCGAACTCGAACGCCGCGAACGGGAACGGCTGGGCGAGGAAGCGCAGGACCTTCGCCGCTACCGCTCGGAGTTCTTCGGCCGAATGCGCGAAATCCTCGGTAGCCGCGAAGGCGTGCGCATTGTCGGGGACAGATTCGTCTTCGACTCCGAGGTGCTTTTCGCGCAGGGCTCGGCAACCCTTGGCGCAGAAGGTCGCGCGCAGATTTCGGAGGTGTCGCAAGTCCTCAAGGACGTCTCGAGCGAGATACCCGGCGATCTCAACTGGATCCTGCGCGTGGACGGTCATACCGACAAGGTACCGGTGGGTTTCAGCAGCCAGTTCGACGACAACTGGGAACTCAGCACGGCGCGTGCGTTGTCGGTGGTGCAGTACATGGTGGAGCAGGAAGGTATTCCACCCGAACGGCTCGCTGCCGCCGGGTTCGGAGAATTCCAGCCCATCGATCCGGGCAATACACCGGAGGCTTACGAGCGAAATCGCCGCATCGAACTCAAGTTCACCGAGAGATAAGGCCCTCGGAACAACGGCGCTCCCTCCTCCATCGGAGCGCCTTCTATCTTCGGGTTTTCGAGCATTTTGTGCCCGGCCATTCGGGTTAATTTAACCTTTTGTCCGCAGGATGTTCCTGTCCGGTGGCGGGCACCAAATCCCTGCTCGAACATCCATCGGCACTTCTGTTCACCCCCTGTAATCGGAGGAGGCGGCATGTCGCTGCGCAGGGCATTTGTAAGAGTATCTGGTCTCTGGAAACGCCTTGATATGGACGGTTATCGTCCGGAGCGACACTACATGCGCGGCGCTGGTCCCGCATGTCACCGAAAACACTCGAGGCCCACGGCCTGAACTTCATTCTTTTCGGATATCGTTCCCCAATCCTTCAGGAAGTTGCCGGGTTTCATTGACCCGCAGCCGTCATCAAGCTTTAACAATTCCTGAACGGCAGGATTGATGAGGCGGATGGCATGAAGACGATACTGGTGGCGAACCGGAAAGGTGGCTGCGGCAAGACAATGACGGCCATCACGATTGCTGCCGCGCTGGCCCAGACAGGTGGAAGAACGGCAATCGCCGATGCCGATCCACAAAAATCCGCGCTGAGATGGTTGAAGATGCGGCCAGTGACCGTCCCCGCCATTGTCGGCGTCGACTGGACGAAATCAGGCAAGGTCGGGGATGTGCCCAAACATCTGGACTGGCTTGTGATCGATGCGCCCGGCGCCATCCGGGAGGGGCGGGCCGAAGCCCTGATCGCAGAGGCAAAGGCGGTGATTTCACCTGTGTTGCCGAGTTTCTTCGATGAGGACAGCACGCGACGTTTCCTCGGCGACATTGAGGACATCAAGCGAGTCCGCAAGGGCAAGGTCGGGATCCACATGATCGCCAACCGTGTCCGTCCGAACCAGAAATCGACGGCGCGGCTCAAGAGCTTCTTTGACGAAATCGGTCAGGTTCCGCTCGCATGGATTTCGGAACGCACGGCTTACGCAGATCTTGCCGAAGATGGCCTTGCCGTCTTCGACAAGCCTCTGTCTTCAAACCGTGCCATGAGAAACCAGTGGGCTCCTGTTGTTGACGCGATCACGGCGCATTAATCTGCTCGGGCTTCGTCCCGACTCGTCAGATCGAGCGCAAGCGCGTGAGGCATGGATGCCATTGCAGGTTGCGCAATCTCGCCCTCGGGTCGATGACAAGGTTGGAATCGATTGTGAACCGCGCCTGCGCGGCTTCAATTCATTGAATTGATGGGGGAAGAAATGCCTGATTCTGATACCGACACACCGTCGCCGGCGTTGTCCGCGGAAGCGCTTCGGAAAAAGATGGCGGAAGATCGTGCGGCAGAGATATCGCAAAGGTCCGTCGCGGACGAAGCCGAGTTCGCGCGCCAGAAAGCCTTCGCCGAGGATTTTCTCAACAATCATATTGGCCCCGACGAGCGAATGCATATTCGCGGGCTCATCGAGAATGCCGCGCGCAATCGCGAATACGAGACGATGGTCTATTCCTTTCCGTCGAATCTCTGCACCGATGGCGGAAGGGCAATCAACAATGCGTTGCCTCATTGGCCGGAAACGCTCCAGGGCAAGGCGCGGGAGATATACGACCTGTTCGAGGAAGTCGGAAAGCCGCTTGGCTACCGTTTCAGGGCGCTGGTCGTGACCTTCCCCGGCGGCATTCCCGGTGACATCGGATTCTTCGTGTCCTGGAAGCCGCCGATCGAAACACATCGCAAGGGTGGATAGCACAAATGGATCTTGGAATTTCGGGCAGAACGGCAATCGTGTGTGCTGCCTCACGCGGGCTGGGGCGCGGCTGTGCCGAGGCATTGGCAGATGCGGGCGTGAACCTGGTGATCAATGCCCGGAGCTCCGATGTGCTTGAAGAGACGGCGGAGGAGATCCGGTCCAGCTACGGCGTGGAGGTCACGACCGTCGTGGGCGACATTACGGCCGAGGCGGATCGTGCCCGTGTCATTGAAGCTGCTCCGGACGCCGATATTCTCGTGACAAACGCGGGCGGCCCGCCGCCGGGTCTCTGGAGCGACTGGGGGCGGGATGATTTCATCCGCGCCCTCGATTCGAACATGCTTACACCGATTGCCTTGATGCAGGCACTGCTGCCCGGCATGTGCGAACGTGGCTGGGGCAGGGTGGTCAACATCACTTCGCAGTCAGTTAAATCTCCCATTCCCGCGCTGGGGCTCTCCAATTCCGCGCGCGCCGGATTGACGGGCTTTGTCGGCGGAACGAGCCGTCAGGTCGCATCAAAGGGCGTGGTAATCAACAATCTGCTGCCGGGCATTCACGCCACGGATCGCGCCAACGCTCTGGACGGGAATGCCGCCAAATCCGAAGGGCTGTCCGTCGAGCAGGTTCGGGCCCGCCGTGCCGGTTCGATTCCCGTAGGTCGCTACGGTACGGCCAAGGAATTCGGCGCGACCTGCGCTTTCCTTTGCTCCATCCACGCGGGCTACATGATCGGACAAAACATCCTGCTCGATGGCGGCACCTTCAACGCGACGCTTTAAGTCTCCGCACGGTCCTCGGCGTTCAGGATCTGCAGTGTCAAAGGGTCCGGCTCACCATCGAAGAACGTGTCGAGCGCCTCGTCAAAGAGGCGCTCACGCGGATCTGCCGCACGGAAGAGTGTCAGGCAGGACCGCAGTTTCATCGCGTCCACACTGCCAAGAATGGTTTCGGCTGGCACCGATCGATGCGTAAGGAGGGTCGCAACTGCATCGCGAAGTCTTTGCCCGAGAACCTCGTCATCAAGATAGGCTCGTGCCTCCGCGCGTGAGGCGATGGCATAATAGGCAGCCGTCCCGCTGCGCCCCAGTCCCGCAATTTGCGGGAAGATGAACCACATCCAGTGCGACACCTTCCTGCCGGCGGAAAGCTCTGCATGCGCCACGGGCCACATGCTCTCTTGTGCCTTGTGAAAACGGGCGAGGCCGAGAACGCTCATGAAGTCCCCCTCTCATGGCAGTGGTGTGGAATGTTCGTTGCGCGCACGGCTTTCCCGAGGTTCACCGCAACGGGGAAGCGAGAGACCCGCAGGCTATCAAATTGTCATTCTTGTGGGTATAAGTGATAAGGAGTTTCACAGAAGGTCGCCGGACGGGGCCGACTGTTCGCCCGGCCAGGGGCGGCCGGGACCGAGCCTGATCTGCGGGGCCAATCGGGACCAATTGCGCCACCCCGTGCCCAATTCCATCTACGGCCAATTTTCTTATGTGATTTGCATTAAGAGTAACGCAGGGGTCACGCAATGTTGAGTAAGCATTCCGTAAGTTTTTTTCACATGGGGAAGTCCTGAATGCCGGGTGTGCTGTTGGCCGTGCCGTTCATCGTCCTGCTTGCCGGGGAAGCGCATGCCTTCGAAAAACTGGAGGGTTTCTTCGTCGCCACGGCCGTCTGTGATTTGCCGCAATCGATGAAAACAGGTGCCAATCCGGGCGATCTCCTTACGGAACCGAATGAAGTCTACGAGATGATCGGCACCAACTCCTCGGAGCGTGCGCATTTCCAGATACGAATCCCGGACGCGCCAGGCAGCACAGATCGCTGGGTCGACGGAAACTGCGGAATGCACGTGGCAGGAACCGTCGCCTCGTCTGCTGCCGAGGACACCGCCGACGAGCGCAACCCAAGGCCGGTCTCGAACGAGGTCAATGTCCTCGCGTTGAGCTGGCAGTCTGCATTCTGTGAACACCGTCCAAGAACGCGAGAATGCGAGCTTCTCAACGATGGCGCCCTCCCGATGGCGGAAATCCGGTTCTCCGTCCACGGGCTCTGGCCGCAGCCCCGCGACCAGGAATATTGCGGCGTATCCGACTCGATCATTGATCGCGATACCTCTGGCCGGTGGCGCGATCTGCCGGATGGCGATGTCTCCAGAGCGACGTTGGAGGCGCTCGCTGTCGCCATGCCCGGCGCATTGAGTTCGCTCCATCGCCACGAATGGATCAAGCACGGAACCTGCTACAATGCTCAGGGCGGCGCAGACGAGTATTTCAGCGACACCCTGATGCTGACCAATGCCGTGAATGCCTCGGAAGTCGGCTCATACGTTGCCGGACGTCTCGGCGAGGAAGTGCGCACCAGTTGGATCAGGCAGCGCTTCGACGAAGCCTTCGGAGCCGGTGCAGGAGACCGGGTCGAATTCGTCTGTTCGGATGATGGTTCGCGGCGCCTGTTGCGCGAGTTGCGGATCTCGCTCCGCGGCGAGATCACCGAGAATTCGAGCCTGGGGGATCTCATGCTCGCCGCGAGCCCCGTCGATCAGGGCTGCAAGAAGGGGATCATCGACACTTACGGGCTGCAATGATCCACATCGTGAATGCGGCCCGCGCGGTGGCGGGCCGTTAGCGCGCTCTCGCGATCAGAACGGAATTTCGTCGTCGATGCTACCGCCGCCACCGCCGCCCGAGCCGCTGCCGCCATAGCCCCCGCCGCTGGAACCGCCGCGGTCATATCCGCCGCCACCACCGCCGCCGCCTTCGCCACGGCCGTCGAGCAGGGTCAGTTCACCCCGATAGGGCCGCAGGGCCACTTCGGTCGAGTAGCGGTCCTGGCCGTTCTGATCCTGCCATTTTCGGGTCTCGAGCTGGCCTTCGAGATAGACCTTGGACCCCTTGCGCAGATACTGCTCGGCAATCCGCCCGAGGTTTTCATTGTAGATTGCGACCGAGTGCCACTCGGTCCGCTCCCGGTTCTCTCCGGTATTGCGATCGCGCCAACGCTCGGACGTGGCCACGCGCAGGTTGACCACCTTGCCGCCACTGGGAAATGTCCGTGATTCCGGATCGCGTCCCAGATTTCCGACCAGAATGACCTTGTTGACGCTGCCCGCCATGTGAACCTCCTCGATGCTCGGAATGGTGTGTCGTGTGATTGCCAAGACCACTTCCGGTGGTGCGCCACCCCGATTTCAGGGCCGTTGTAGGATCAACGATCGGTAAAGAACAAGTTGAAAACGGACCCGTCTTGTGGTTTTTCATTCCCCCAAAACACGGGCAATTGCTCTGCATTGCCGGGGCGGAACCCAAAAGCAGGAACGGGATGGTGAAGAAACGGATTGTGCTTCTGGCCGCGGCGTGGGCGTGCGTCTCGATCATGCCCGCGAATGCGCAGAGTCTGCTCAATAGCCGCTCAAGTCTTTCACCCGAATATCAGGCGCTTATCCGCAAGCCGGTACCAGGTGCCCTCAAGGGGCAATTGCGCCGCCCTTCGCAATTGGAGGACGGGGAGTGGACGATCCCGCGCTACAGCGGATCGCGGGGCGTATACCAGGATATGGCACGCGCTGCGGCCCGCCGCCACCAGATCCCCGAGGATCTCTTTCTGCGCCTGGTGAGCCAGGAGTCGAATTTCGTGCCGGCCGCGAAATCCAGCAAGGGCGCCATCGGTCTGGCCCAGCTCATGCCCGGCACCGCGCGACTGCTGGGGGTCAATCCGCATGACCCGAAGCAGAACCTCGAGGGCGGGGCCCGCTACCTCAGCCAGCAATACCGCAAGTTCGGTGACTGGCGCCTGGCGCTCGCGGCCTACAACGCCGGCCCCAACGCGGTTGTGAGATACAAGGGTGTGCCGCCCTACAAGGAAACCCAGAACTACGTGAAGAAGATCCTGGGGCGCTGATCCGCCACAATTTGTGCCCTAATTCTTGTCGCACTGGTGAGATTTCGCGCATCGCCATTTTTGCGGTTGTGGTCGATCACGTTTTGTTCTCATAATCGGACTCGCAATCTCCCGGCTCCGCGTTAAGTATCGCCAGTTACCAGGAGCGAAGGCATGGCCGAGCAGAAGTTCATCGAAATCCGCGGCGCACGCGAGCACAACCTGAAGTCGATCGACGTGGACATTCCCCGCGACCGACTCGTAGTGATGACCGGGCTCTCCGGCTCGGGTAAGTCGAGCCTGGCTTTCGATACCATCTATGCCGAGGGCCAAAGGCGCTATGTCGAGAGCCTGTCGGCCTACGCGCGGCAATTCCTCGACATGATGCAGAAGCCGGATGTCGATCATATTTCCGGTCTCTCCCCGGCGATCTCCATCGAGCAGAAGACAACCAGCCGAAACCCGCGCTCCACCGTGGGCACCGTCACCGAAATCTACGACTACATGCGGCTGCTCTTCGCGCGCATCGGCACCCCGTATTCGCCCGCCACCGGCCTGCCCATCGAGGCGCAGCAGGTGAGCCAGATGGTCGATATCACCATGGGGCTCGATGAAGGCACGCGTGCCTATCTGCTCGCGCCGATCGTGCGGGACCGCAAGGGAGAGTATCGCAAGGAATTTCAGGATCTTCGGAAGCAGGGGTTCCAGCGCGTCAAGGTGGATGGCGAGTTCTACGAGCTCGAGGAGCCGCCGACGCTCGACAAGAAATACCGACATAACATAGACGTGGTCGTTGATCGTCTCGTGGTCCGCGAAGGGCTTGAGACGCGGCTTGCCGACAGCCTGCGAACCGCGCTCGACCTGGCCGACGGGATCGCGATTCTCGAGACCGCTCCAACCGATGGGGCAGACCCAAAGCGGATCACCTTCTCCGAGAACTTTGCCTGTCCGGTTTCGGGCTTCACCATTCCCGAGATCGAGCCGCGCCTCTTCTCGTTCAACGCGCCCTTCGGCGCCTGCCCGGACTGCGATGGATTGGGTGTGGAGCTTTTCTTCGATCCGCGCCTCATCGTGCCGGACGAAAGCCTCCCGGTTCTCAAGGGCGCCATTGCGCCATGGTCGAAAGGGCAGTCGCCCTACTATCGCCAGACGATCGAGGCACTGGCCCGCCACTACGACTTTCCGAAATCTGCCCGCTGGCGCGATCTGCCGGAGAAAGCTCGTGACGTTCTGCTCTACGGATCGAAGGGCGAAAAAATCAAGTTCCGCTACGATGAGGGCGGCAGGGTCTACGAGATCGAGCGCCCCTTCGAAGGCGTGATCCCGAACATGGAGCGCCGCTATCGGGAGACGGACTCCAACTGGGTTCGCGAGGAGTTCGAGCGCTATCAGAACAACCGTCCCTGTCATACCTGCGGTGGATACCGACTGAAGCCGGAGGCGCTTGCGGTCAAGATCGCCGGCCTTCATGTCGGCGAAGTGGTTCGGATGTCGATCCGGGAAGCGCGGGACTGGGCCGAAACCGTTCCGGAACATCTCACGGCACAGAAGAACGAGATTGCCCGCGCGATCCTCAAGGAGATTCGCGAGCGCCTCGGCTTTCTCGTCAATGTGGGCCTCGACTATCTGACGCTCGCGCGGAACGCCGGCACGCTCTCGGGCGGGGAAAGCCAGCGAATTCGGCTCGCGTCGCAGATCGGCTCCGGGCTGACGGGCGTGCTCTATGTTCTCGACGAGCCGTCAATCGGCCTTCATCAGCGTGACAATGGTCGCCTGCTAACCACCCTCAAGAACCTCCGCGACCAGGGGAACACGGTGATCGTGGTTGAGCATGACGAGGAAGCCATCCGCGAAGCCGACCACGTGATCGATATTGGTCCCGGCGCCGGTGTCCACGGCGGCAAGATCATCGCGCATGGCACGCCTGCCGATATTGCCGGTAACCCGGATTCGATCACGGGCCAGTATCTTCAGGGCGTTCGGGAGATTGCAGTTCCCGCTGTGCGCCGGCCCGGCAACGGCAAGTCGGTCAAGGTGCTTAACGCGACCGGAAACAATCTTCGTGGCATTGACGTGAAGTTCCCCCTGGGCGCGTTCACCTGCGTCACCGGAGTGTCCGGGGGCGGGAAATCGACGCTGACCATCGAGACCCTGTTCAAGACCGCTTCGATGCGGCTCAACGGGGCACGTCAGACACCGGCGCCCTCGGACGGGATCGAGGGGCTCGAGCACCTCGACAAGGTCATCGACATCGACCAGTCACCCATCGGGCGCACGCCACGTTCGAACCCGGCCACCTATACCGGCGCATTCGGCCCGATCCGGGACTGGTTTGCCGGCCTGCCCGAGTCGAAGGCAAGGGGATACAAGCCGGGGCGGTTCTCGTTCAACGTGAAGGGCGGTCGCTGCGAAGCCTGTCAGGGGGATGGTGTCATCAAGATCGAGATGCACTTTCTGCCAGATGTCTATGTGACCTGCGAAACTTGCGGTGGAAAGCGCTACAATCGCGAGACGCTTGAAATCCTTTTCAAAGGCAAGAGCATAGCGGACGTTCTTGACATGACGATCGAGGATGCCGAAGAGTTCTTCGCGGCCGTGCCCTCGATCCGGGACAAGATGTCGACGCTCATGCGCGTGGGCCTCGGTTACATCAAGGTTGGTCAGCAGGCGACCACGCTCTCGGGCGGCGAAGCGCAACGCGTGAAACTGTCGAAGGAACTTGCGCGCCGTTCAACAGGCCGGACGCTCTATATTCTCGACGAGCCGACCACGGGTCTGCATTTCGAAGACACGCGGAAACTGCTCGAAGTGCTGCACGAATTGGTCGAGCAGGGCAATACGGTGGTGGTGATCGAACACAATCTCGACGTCATCAAGACGGCTGACCATATCATCGACATCGGTCCCGAAGGCGGCGATGGCGGTGGCTCCGTCGTCGCGACGGGAACGCCCGAGGATGTCGCCACGGTCGCAGAGAGCCATACCGGCCAATATCTGAAGTCGATCCTGGAAACGGCTCGGGTCGCGGCGGAGTAGCGAGCAGGAATGACGTCGGTGCGGTGCCGTCACCGCACCCACCACGTCATTCCGTTGTGGCGGGTCTCCGCGCTTTCAAGTTGAGATTGTAAAGCTCCATGAGGGTGTAGCCGAAGAGCGCCATTCCGAACATTTCGACCACTTCTTCCACACCGGCGATCAGGTGGTAGGTGAAGGAGCCGTATTCACCTCCGGTCTCCACATGAAAGGCACTGGCCATCTCGATGCCGATAGCGCCGCCGAGATAGATCGCCCCGAAGAGAATCATCAGCAGCATGATGCGACGGGGCTGACTGAGAACGAACCTGAGAAATACCAGACCGCAGAGAAGCACGGCCGGCGCTGCGGGAACGACCCAACTGAACCGGAAAATTCCGTCCGCCTCGACGAAATAGGCGCCCAGAGGCGCGAACCGTTCATGGATCTGCGCGGCTTCGTCGAAAGAAAGAAACATCAGGATCAGCGCCAATCCGACCCAATACCAGCGCCAATGGTTGTTCTCGGCGAAGGCCGCCAGCGCCAGGATCGAACAGAACATGGCATTGACGAGAATCAGTCCAAAATTGAACAGCGTCGGGAAGTTCTTTTCGGCATTGAGCAGAAAGAACTCCGCAAGACGCTTCACGAGGCCCGTGGTTGTCGCATCAAGGTAAGCCGCCCCGATGTTCAGCAAATAGAACAGACCGGCGATGAGCGTGGCCCCGAAGAGGTAATGGCTTGGCTTCAGGGGCAATTGGGTCGCAACGGGCGGCCAGCCTGCGGTACCGGGCGGGTACGCCTGCCCGTTCTGTTGCGCCGCGGTGTTCATGCCGTCCTGCATCTGCCCTCTTAATCCTGAAAGCGCACGCAAGAAAGGCACGCAGCAAGCGCAGAAAATAGGTGCGGTTTGGCGGGTTGTCAAAAAAATGTCACAATGTCCTTCTGCAATGCTCGCTGCTTGGCCGCGAATGTCCATTCCGGTCGATTCGAGGGGTGTTTTTCATGTCGCCGTCCCTTGGATTGTGACTTCGCGGAGGCAAGTATTGATCTGGAAGCCTGCCATTTTTGGCGGTCTGGGACGCCAATTTCCCGAATGCAGGTTAATCTGAAGGCTGGATTTCTGCCTGAATTTTGATAGCGTTTTAATCAGTGCTGAAAGTTTGGGGGGATGCGCACGCTGTGGCATGTACCTCTGGCGGTTTTTCGCAGCCGTTCATTTCGCAGGTGCACTCTTTGAATGCAGATGCGAGAAGCGGCTCGAATTTGAACAAATGAGAAGGGGAGCGTTCATGGCTCAAACTGCTTCGGACCGAACAGGATCGAAGATGTCCCTCACGATGAAAATCCTGATCGGTATGGTCGCGGGAATCGTGGTGGGTGTCATCTTCAACACCATCAATTCAGATTTCATCTCGACCCATGTTGTCGGCGGTTTCTTCGGCATGATCGGAGCGATGTTCGTCAACGCTCTCAAGATGCTGGTCGTTCCACTGGTGATCTTCTCGCTGCTCTGTGGCGTGATGGGGATCGGCGACATCCGGCTTCTGGGCCGCGTGGGCGGAAAGTCCTTCGGCCTCTACATTTGCACCACTGCCATCGCGATCGCCGTGGCAATGATGCTTGCGATCATCGTCGGACCCGGTGTCGGCTTCAACATGGAGGGCGTGGACACCTCCGGGATCACCGGACGAGAAGCGCCGACGGTCTGGGAAGTGTTCGCAAACATCGTTCCCTCGAACCCGATTGCTGCATTCGCGAACGGTGAAATGCTGCAGATCATCTTCTATGTGATCGTCGTGGGAATCGCCGCGCTGTCGCTGGGGGACTTCTCGAAAAGCTTCGCGGAAGGCTGCGAATACATGAACGAGCTGATGATGAAGATCGTCGGCATGGTCATGGCCTTCGCGCCCTATGGCGTTTTCTGCCTCATCGCGAAGACGTTCTCCGAACAGGGGATCGACCTCTTCATCCCGGTTCTTGCCTATGTCGGAACGCTGGTCGGCGCACTGTTCCTGCACCTCTTCGTGACCCTGATGGTCATCCTGAAGCTGACCACGGGTCTGAGCCCGTTCACCTTCATGAAGAAGATGCGCTCGGCACAGATCTTCGCCTTCTCCACGGCAAGCTCGAACGCCACGATCCCCGTCACCTTGCGCTCCGTCACCGAGCGTATCGGCGTGGACAACTCGGTCGCCTCCTTCACGGTTCCATTTGGCGCCACGATCAACATGGACGGCACGGCCATCATGCAGGGCGTTGCCACGGTGTTCCTGGCCAACGTCTACGGCATCGACCTGGGTGTCGGCGGCTACATCACCGTGATCGCCATGGCGGTTCTTGCCTCGATCGGCACCGCCGGCGTTCCGGGTGTTGGGCTCGTGATGCTCACAATGGTGCTGGGCCAGGTCGGTCTGCCCATCGAAGGCATTGCGCTCATACTCGGTGTTGACCGTCTCATGGACATGATCCGCACGGCCGTGAACATCTCGGGTGACGCCGTGGTTTCGACCATCGTCGCCAAGAGCGAAGGCAAGCTTGATACGGCGGTGTTCGATGATCCCGATGCGGGCGTCTACACGGAGTCGGACATCCACTTCGATCCCGAAGCCGAGGAGCGCCTCGCCAAATCCGCGCGGCCGCATCCGCATCTGGCCGAGTAACGGCTGCAGGAAAGCCTGCGGCGGGAGCCAACCGCCGCAGGCGTCTCGGTTGGGCGCGCGCTCAACCCATCGTCGGGATTGCGAATTGCGCGCCTTCCTTGGCCCCGGACGGCCAGCGTGACGTCACTGTCTTGGTCTTCGTATAGAACTTGAAGGCGTCCGGCCCGTGTTGGTTGAGATCGCCGAAGGCCGAGAGCTTCCACCCGCCGAACGTGTGATAGGCCAAGGGCACCGGGATCGGCACATTCACCCCGACCATTCCCACATTGATCCGTGACGCAAAATCGCGCGCCGTGTCGCCATCGCGGGTGAAGATCGCGGTGCCGTTGCCATAGGGGTTGCCTGCGACGAGCCGCAGCGCATCGTGATAGTTGCCCGCGCGCACCATCGACAGCACGGGACCGAAGATCTCTTCGCGGTAGATGTTCATCTCCGGTGTCACGTTGTCGAAGAGACATGGCCCCACGAAAAAACCGTTCTCGTACCCCTGCAGGCTGAAATTGCGGCCATCGACAATGAGATCCGCTCCCTGTGTCACGCCGCTCTCCACCAGACCGAGGATGCGCTCCTTGGCCGTGTTCGTGACCACGGGGCCGAGATCCACCTCATCGCCCGCGGTGTAGGGACCGACGCGTAAGGCTTCGATGCGCGGGATCAGCCGCGCGCGCAGCGCCTCGGCTGTCGCATCGCCCACCGGCACCGCGACCGAGATCGCCATGCAGCGCTCGCCGGCCGCGCCATAGCCCGCTCCGACCAGCGCCTCCACCGCGCTGTCGAGATCCGCGTCCGGCATGATCACCATGTGGTTCTTGGCGCCGCCGAAGCACTGCACGCGTTTGCCCGCCATGCAGCCATGCCCGTAGATGTATTGCGCGACCGGCGTCGATCCCACGAAACCGATGGCGGCAATGTCGGGATGAGCAATGATTGCATCCACCACCGTCTTGTCGCCATTGACCACCTGCAACAGCCCATCGGGCAGCCCGGCCTCCCGCATCAGTTCGGCCAGCATGAGCGGCACGCTGGGCGCACGCTCGGAAGGCTTCAGGATGAAGGCATTTCCGCAGACGAGGGCAGGGCACATCTTCCACATCGGGATCATCGCGGGAAAGTTGAAGGGCGTGATCCCGGCAACGACGCCAAGGGGCTGACGCATGGAATACATGTCGATCGCCGGCCCGGCACTGTCCGTGAATTCGCCCTTCAGCAGGTGCGGCGCTCCGATGCAGAACTCGGCCACTTCCAGACCGCGAATCACATCGCCTTTTGCGTCGGCAAGCGTCTTTCCATGCTCACGCGAAAGCGCTTCGGCGAGCTTGTCCATGTCGCGGTTGAGAAGCTGGACAAAGCGCATCATCACCCGCGCGCGGCGTTGCGGATTCTGGGCTGCCCAGAATGGCTGGGCCTCCCGCGCGGTCTCTACGGCCCGGTCCAGCTCATCGGCATCGGCAAGCGGCACGCGTGCGCACACTTCGCCCGTTGCCGGGTTGAAGACATCGGAGAAACGGCCCGATCTTCCTGAAACCCGCGCTCCATCGATGAAGTGGCACATCTCTTCCATCACTCGTGACTCCTGCCAACCTGCGGTCCGGCCGCAACGGATCGGACCTCAGCCGCTACACCATGGGCAGCAGGTTAAAATTCGGCAAAATCGTTTTGAAAATTTGCAAGAATTCCAGTCTGTGCTAACAGATGCCCATGCAGGATGGTGTCTTGAAATGGGATGATCTTCGGGTCTTCCTCGCTGTCGCGCGGGAAAAGCGACTTGTGAACGCGGCAAAGCACTTGGGCCTCGATCCGGCAACCGTGGGGCGCCGTGTTTCGGCGCTCGAGGAGGCCATGGGAAGCCAGCTTTTCCTCCGCTCGCCCCAGGGATACGGGCTCACGGAAGCCGGGCGCTCGCTGGTCACCCATGCCCAGGCGATGGAAGATCATGCGGACGCGGCCAGCCAGGACCTTGGCGGACAGCCGGAGAAACTTTCCGGTGCAGTCAGGATCGGCGCCCCGGAAAATGTTTCGAACTACCTGCTCACGGACGCCTGCGAGGTTCTTTCGCGAGAAAATCCGCAACTGCAGGTCCAGCTCGTTGCCCTGCCGCGGCTTTTTTCTCTCTCCAAACGCGAGGCGGATCTCACGATCACGGTTTCCCCTCCGAGCGCGGGACGGCTCACCGTCCGCAAGATTTCGGACTATAACCTGCACCTCTACGCTCGGCCCGAGCTCATTGCCGCAACGGGGCAGATCCGTACGCTTGACGACCTTCGGAATGTGCGCGGGATCGGCTACATCTCCGACATGATCTTCGACAAGGAGCTGGATTATTTCGCGCTTCTCGGTCGGGACGCCGACCCCGCCCTCACATCGAACAGCCCCATCGTTCAACTGCGCTGGTGCCTGAAAGGCGCGGGTTTCTGTATCCTCCCCGATTTCGTCGCACGCGAGCATCGGGATCTTGTTCCCGTGCTGGCCGACGAGATACGCTTGACGCGAGCATTCTATCTCGTTCGCCACCAGGACGACGCCCGCGTCGCGCGGATCAATCGCATTGCAGATGTCGTCGTGGACTGGATGCAGCAGGTCCTGAGCGAATCCAGTGAAATGCGAAGCTCCACGCTCTGCTGATCGGCACGCGCCCTGTTCCCTTCGTCCCGGTTCCCAACCGCCTCGCAGTCAGGCATTCTTGTCAACTTCGACGCGAACTGCGGCGGCTTTGCTTGACTTCCGCGACTCGGGTTGAAAAAAATGGGGATAAACAGAAATAATCGTGCTCTCAGCAGGGGAAAAATATCATGATCGTTCGCAAGATCATCGAGTTGAAACAGATTCAGCAGATCCTGACGGTCAAGCCCGATCAGACCGTTCAGGAAGCCGCACAGTTGCTGACGGCCAAGAAAATCGGTGCGGTCGTGGTCAGCTCCGACGGTGTCTCGCTCGACGGAATCCTGTCGGAACGCGACATCGTCAAGACGATCGGACGCACCGGCGCCAGTTGCCTCGAAGACAGGGTCTCGAACTTGATGACCGCCCAGGTCATGTCCTGTTCACCCGACGACACCACCGGAACCGTGATGGAGCGGATGACGGAGGGGCGCTTCCGCCACATGCCGGTTCTCGAGGATGGAAAGATGATCGGAATCATTTCGATCGGCGACGTGGTCAAGGCGCGCATCAGCGAAATTCAGGAAGAGAATTCCGCGCTCACGGGTATGATCGCCAACAGTTGGTGAAATACTCCCCGGAGCTTGCACGTTCGCGCGGGGATCTCTGTTGAACAGTAGTAGGGGCAAGGGGGCTCAAATGCGCGTAGGTCTATATCCGGGGACATTCGACCCGATCACGCTCGGCCATATGGATATCATCCGGCGGGCGTGCCGCATGGTGGATCGCCTTGTGATCGGCATAGCCATAAACCGGGACAAGGGCCCGCTTTTTTCGCTCGACGAACGCGTGGCAATGGTCGAGGCGGAATGCGCCCCGATCATGCAGACGACCGGGGTCGAGATCGTCGCGCATCCGTTCGAGAACCTGTTGATCCACTGCGCCCAGGACGTGAAGGCCAATGTCATCATCCGTGGATTGCGCGCCGTTTCCGACTTCGAATACGAGTTCCAGATGGTCGGCATGAACCGCGCCATGAACGACGACATCGAAACCGTCTTCCTCATGGCGGATGCAAACCATCAGGCGATCGCCTCTCGCCTCGTGAAGGAAATCGCCCGGCTTGGCGGGGATGTGAGCCCCTTCGTGCCGGGGCCCGTGATCGACCCGCTGCTGCGCAAGTTTGCCAGCCCGAAAGCCTTCGCCGCGGCGACCTGACGGATTGCGCCCGCCGCGGCGCGGGAATTCGCTCGGGAGGCGAAAAGCGGTTTCATCTTCCTCATGCATTCGACTAGGGTCCGCCGCGAGTAACCTGCGGAGGACCGAATGGCCGAGATCAAGGATCCGGAAAACACGCTCATCATCGCGCTGAAGGACGGCGAAGTGGTGATCGAGATGCTGCCCGATGTGGCACCGAAACATGTGGAACAGATCAAGGCACTTGCCCGCGAAGGCGAGTATGACAACGTCGCCTTCCACCGCGTCATCGAGGGCTTCATGGCCCAGACCGGCGACGTGGAGCATGGCGACATGTCCGACGGTTTCAACCTGCGTCGCGCCGGCACCGGTGCTTCCCAGAAACCCGACCTGCCGGCCGAGTTTTCCAAGCTGCCGTTCGATCGCGGCGTATGCGGCATGGCCCGCGCCCAGAACCCGAACAGCGGCAACTCGCAGTTCTTCATCATGTTCAAGGAAGGCTACTTCCTGAACGGCCAGTACACCGTCTGGGGCCGCGTGGTGTCCGGGATGGATCACGTGGACGCCATCACCCGTGGCGAGCCGCCCCGCGAGCCCGACCGGATGATCACCGTCCGCGTCGCCGCCGACGTGGAGGCCTGAGCATGCTGCGTTCGACATTGGGCGCTCTCCTCGCCGTCGGCTTGCTGGCAGGCGTAGCGCAGGCCCAGGACGAAGGCGAAATCATGGTCATCGAGGTCGCCGGCGAAGCCAATGGCACCGTCGAGATCCAGCTCCTGCCCGAGATTGCCCCGCAGCACGTCGAGCGTCTCACGACGCTTGCCCGCGAAGGCGCCTATGATGGCGTGGTCTTTCACCGGGTGATCGATGGCTTCATGGCTCAGACCGGCGATGTCGAATTTGGCACGCAGGAGGCCTTCTCCGGCGGACAGGCCGGAATGGGCGGCTCGTCCTACCCGGATCTGCCGGCGGAGTTCTCCGACGTGCCCTTCGAGAAGGGTGTCGTGGGCATGGCACGGGCGCAGAACCCGGACAGCGCCAACAGCCAGTTCTTCATCATGTTCGACGAGGGCGCCTTCCTGAATGGCCAGTACACGGTCGTGGGCAAGGTCATCGAGGGGCAGGACGTGGTCGACGCCATCAAGCGCGGCGGCGGACGCAATGGCACCGTGAGCTCCGAGCCGGACGTGATGCAGGACGTCTACATCAAGGGCGAAGGCTGATTTCGCAAGCCTTTTCCCAATCTGCTCACCGGAGACCGCAACACCTCCGGTGAGCTGAATGCACGCACGAAACCGTGTTTCGGCCTCGATACGGCGCTTCGCCGGCCCTACCTCAATTGTGCAGATCGATCCAAGGGCACCGCGCGGAAGCGGGGCGCATCATGGGTCGAAACCAATCCGGGCATGATCTGTCCGGGCAACCAGAGGAGGACGAAGCCAATGAAACCGCATCCCAAGGACCGTTTCGAGGCGATCGGCAACGAAATCCGCGCGGCGCAGAGTAACCTCGAGCAGGATGCCTCGAACGACTGGTCAACCGGCATCGGCGGGCTGCTCAACGGCCTGTCCCACGAGTTGGACTCCATCGGTCCCGATCATGACGAACCCCACGACGAAGTTCACGGCAAGTTCGATTCCATCGAACGGCGTCTGGGCGAGGTGAAGGACCGGATGGGTGCGAAGCAGGGCCACCCGGTCTGATCAGCTCTCGAGACGCACCAGCGCGTGGCGCTTCTTGCCCGCCGAAAGCTTGCGCGGCTCCGCGAGTTCGTCGCGCCCCACGACCAGACCCGCCTCGGTCACGGGTGTGTCGTCCAGACGCGCACCGCCTTCCGCGATCAGCCTCTTGGCCTCCTTGCCGGAAGCCGAGAGGCCCGACTTGACGAAGAGCTGCACAATGGAGATGCCCGCCTCGGGGATGTCTCCGGCCCCAAGGGTAACGGTCGGCAGATCGCCTCCGATCCCGCCGCGCTCGAACACCTCTCGTGCCGTAGCCTCTGCCGCGGCCGCAGCCTCGACCCCGTGGCACAACGTGGTCACTTCATTGGCAAGAATGATCTTGGCAGCGTTGACCTCGGATCCACCGAGCGCGCCCAGCCGTTCGCATTCGTCCAGCGGCAGCTCCGTGTAGAGTTTCAGGAAGCGGCCCACGTCCGCATCTGTCGTATTGCGCCAGAACTGCCAGAACTCGTAAGGCGAGAGCATCTTCGCATTGAGCCAGATGGCGCCTCCGGCGGATTTGCCCATCTTCTTCCCGTCCGAGGTGGTCAGCAGCGGCGTGGTCAGCCCGAAGATCTCCGCGCCATCGACCCGGCGCGTCAGGTCGATCCCGTTGACGATATTGCCCCACTGATCCGATCCGCCCATCTGCAAGATGCAGCCGTAGCGGCGGTTCAGCTCCAGGAAATCATAGGCCTGAAGGATCATGTAGTTGAACTCGAGAAAGCTCAGGCTCTGATCCCGGTCGAGCCGTGATTTCACGCTCTCGAAGGAGAGCATCCGGTTGACCGAAAAATGCCGCCCGATATCGCGCAGAAACTCGAGGTAGTTCAGGTTGTCCAGCCACTCCGCGTTGTTGCGCATGATGGCATCGGAAGGCCCATCGCCGTAGGCGAGGTATTTCTCGAACACCCCCTTGATGGTGGTGATGTTGGCGTCGATCTGGTCGGGCGTGAGCAGGGGCCGCTCATCGGACCGAAAGGACGGATCACCCACCTTCGTGGTCCCGCCGCCCATCAGCGTGATCGGCTTGTGCCCGGTTTTCTGCAGCCAGCGCAAGAGCATGATGTTCAGAAGGTGCCCCACATGCAGAGACTGCGCGGTCGCGTCATAGCCGATATAGGCCGGCACGACCCCCTCGATGAGCTTGTCGTCAAGAGTTTCAAGATCCGTGCAATCCTGCAGATAGCCGCGGGCCATCAGGACATGCAGGAATTCGCTTTTCGGCTTGAATGTCATGGGACTCGTCCTTTCACCCGGAGCGGCGCCGTTCTATAGCCATCGCAAGACCAAAGGAAAAGGGGCAGACTGATCCATGCGCGCTCTGGGACTGATGTCAGGCACCTCGATGGACGGTGTCGATGCCGCGATTGTTGAAACGGATGGTGTTGATATCGCGGGCTTCGGCCCGAGCGCCTTCATTCCTTTCACCCCGGAAGAGCGCGGAATTCTGCGCGCGGGCCTTGGCATGTGGCCGGGCGAGACGGATCTGGGCGAGGCGGAGCAACTCGTGCGGGCCCGTCATGCGGAAGCAGTCGCGAAGTTCGAGGATGCAGAGGTCGTCGGCTTCCACGGTCAGACCCTGGCGCATGATCCGGCCGGGCAGGGGACCCACCAGCTCGGTCGGGGCGATCTTCTGGCCCGGGAAACCGGCCGTCGCACCGTCTGGGATTTCCGAACTGCGGATGTGGCGAGCGGCGGCGAAGGCGCGCCGCTGGTGCCGTTCTTCCATTTCGCCTGCGCGCGGCGCATGGGCGCGGCCCGGCCCCTGGCCTTTCTCAACCTGGGCGGTGTCGGCAATGTCACCTGGGTCGATCCGTCCGCAGAAGCACCCGAAGCGCCCGGCGGGCTGCTGGCCTTTGATACGGGGCCGGGCAACGCGCTGATCGACGATTTCGTCCACGAACGACTGGGGCAGGGGTTCGATGCCGGCGGTTTGGTCGCCGCCAAGGGCAGGGTGGATGAGGCGGTCCTAGCCGATCTCGAACGCCATCCGTATCTCCAACGCCCACCGCCGAAATCCCTCGACCGGCAGGATTTCCACGATTACCTCGCGCGTGTCGGGCATCTTTCCACCGAGGATGGCGCCGCGACCCTCACCGCGCTGACGGCCGCTTGCGTGGCGCTTGCCGCCCGCCATTTCCCGATCCCGGCCGAGCGCTGGCTCGTCTGTGGCGGAGGACGTCACAACAGGACACTTCTCGGTGCTCTGGGCCGGATGACGAATGCCCCGGTCGAGCCTTGCGAGGTTGCGGGCTTTGACGGAGACATGCTCGAGGCGCAGGCTTTCGGCTATCTCGCGGTCCGTGTTCTGCGGGGCCTGCCTACGTCCTCGCCGGCGACCACAGGCGCGAGGCTGCCGGTTTCGGGCGGCCGGATCAGCGATCCATGAGGCTTTTGCTTCTCAGTGGTGCCGATCGGCAACGAATCCCGGCGGCATGAGGCTGGAGTGGCACGGGCAAAAACGTTAGATTTCCCGGAAAATTCGGGCAACCAGTCCCAAAGAGGCAGATCGATGCAGGCATTCCGCAAGATTGCGGTCAACGCAGTCAATGCGCTCCTCGTGAGCACCATGATCGCAGGATGTACCTTGCCACGCTCGGGGCCCACCGCGCGCGAGATATCCTCCGGCGGCGACGATCCGGCCTATCAGCTCCATATCGTCGATGTGACCCCGGATATCGCAGCGGTCACGACCTATACCGAGCCGCTGGGCTTCGGATCGGAATTCACCTCGCTCGGTCCCATCGGCGCCGACGCGATCCGCTCCGGCGACACGCTCGCACTGTCCGTCTGGGAGAATGTCGACGCGGGCCTTCTCGTCTCCACGGGGCAGAACGTCACCTCCATCGAACAGCTCAAGGTCGACCAGAACGGCAACATCTTCGTGCCCTATGTCGGCCCGGTCCAGGCCGCGGGAAAGACACCCTCGGAACTGCGCCAGACAATCACCGAGGCGCTCACCCAGCAGACACCGGACCCGCAGGTCGAGGTTCGCCGTATCGAGGGCAATGGCGCGACCGTGAGCGTCCTTGGCGCCGTCGAGAATTCCGGCGTTTACCCCATCGAGGTACCGACACGGCGTCTGTCCTCCATGCTGGCCATGTCGGGGGGCGTGAACATCGAGCCCGACATCGCGCAGGTGAAGATCGAACGTCAGGGACGGGTAGGGCGCGCCTGGCTCCAGGATGTCTATGACAACCCGAGCTACGACATCGCGCTCCGTGGTGGCGACAAGATCATCGTCGAGGCGGACCGACGCACCTTCACCGCGCTCGGCGCCAGCGAGAGACAATCGCGCGTGAACTTCACCAAGCGCGACATGTCGGCAATCGAGGCGCTCGCCTCCGCAGGCGGTCTCGACGGCGATGCAGCCGACCCGACCGGCATCTTCATCTTCCGGAGTGAGCGGCCGGACATTGCAAGCGGCGTTCTGGGCGGTGCAGCGGTTGCAGGACCGCAACGCATTGCCTACGTGATCAACCTGACCAAACCCGAGGGCATGTTCGCGGCACGAGAGTTCATCATCCGCGATGACGACACGGTCTACATTACCGAAGCGCCATTCTCCTCTTGGCGCCAGGTCATCGGCCTGACCGCTACCACCGTCGCGCTCGCAGGCTCGGTCGCCGCCATCGCCAACTAGGGCAGGGCGCGTCCGGCAGCGGGAGGAAAATACGGGGCGGGCGGGGACGCCCGAACCGGGAACCTCGCGCCCCAGGGCCAGATGAGCAACATCCAGCTCACATCACAGTTCGTGATGATAAACATGCCGAACATTCATTTGAATTATCCTGCGCCATTCCTAAATTCAGGGCTGTGACCAATGATGGTGACATAGGAGAACTGAAAATGGCGCATCAAATTCAAGCACATGCGGGACATGGACTGCCGTCTGTCCGCTCGTCCTACCTTGGACGCACGGTCCTCGGCACTGCGGCCCTGATCCTCGTGCTGGCAATCTTCTCGGGTGGTGGAACCTACGAACCGACCGCACAGGAATTCCAGACCAAGGAATTCGCGGCACCGGCACTTCTCGAGGAATGGCACGGCAACAGCGCACACATCCGGTCCGCCGAATGACCGGTTGCGGTCAAACCTCAACAGCCAAGCCAGAACGGCCCGCCAGCATGACACTGCCGGCGGGCCCAACTTTCCCGATGACCTGAAGTCACTCGGGCGGGATCCTCTTCAAGGGATCGCCATCGGCCGGATCGATCCAGTCCCAATCGGCCATCCGACCCCGAAACCACTGCCTCTGACGCTTCGAGAACTGCCGCGTGACGGTTACGGCACGGGCAATCGCGTCCTCAAGGCTGCATTCGCCCCGCAGGTGCCGCATGAGGTCCTCCGCACCGAGCGCTCGCGCGGACGGCATCGTCTCCGAAACGCCTGAGGCAAGGAAATCACGCGCCTCATCCAGGGCGCCGAGCGTGACCATTTTCCGGAACCGCGCCTCGATCGCAGCATGCTGTGCTGGCACCGCCGGATGGACCACAAAACAGGCGCAGCCCGTGCGGGGCAGCATCGGTGGTGGCGTTTCGTCCTGCCATTGTGTCAGGCTTCGTCCGGTGCTCCTGAGAACCTCCCAGGCCCGCTGCACGCGCATCGGGTTCGCCAGATCGATCCGTGCATGGGTCCGCGGGTCCAGCCGCTCGAGATCCGCGATCATCGCCGCCAGCCGGCCGCCATCGATCATCGCCTGGGAGAGCCTGCGAACCTCCGGCTCGATGGGCGGAATGTCCGCAAGTCCCGAGGTCAGTGCCGTCAGGTAGAGCGCGGTGCCACCGATGATGATCGGCCTCTGTCCGGCAGCCTCCAGAGTGCCAAGCAATGGCGCCAGATCGTCGAGCCAGTTGCCGACCGAATAGCGGATGTTGGCCGAAACGTGCCCGTAGAGCGCATGAGGGGCCCGTACAGTGTCGGTCTCCGAAGGCCGCGCACTTAAAACCCTCCAGCAATCATAGACCTGTAGCGCATCTGCATTGATCACCACGCCGTTGTCGCGTTCGGCAATGCGCATTGCGAGCTCGGATTTGCCGCTTGCAGTGGGTCCAGTCAGAAGAACAGCACGCCGCATGCGCAATCAGAGACCAAAAATATTGACCGGCGATCCAACCTTAAATAACATAATCATCATTATCCGATTTTGATACTGCATGCGGGCATGGCCGGCCCACACCCGTTCATTTTACGGAAACGGCCTCGAATTTCGCGATTTCCACGCCCGCAGTATCGAGAAGGACCAGTTCTTCCCCGGATATCTGAAGGCCTGCAGCATTCGAAATGACGTCGCTCAGCAGCGTTTCCCACTCCTGCAGTTCGTTCAGGCAGGCCATCCGTGTCGAGGCGGCGCCAGGGCCGAAGGAAATCGCATCCTCATCCGTCAGATCGTAGGTGCCCATGAACTGGTTGCAGCCGACCGTGGCGGTGAAGCGGCTTTCCTCGTCCAGCAAGATCATGTGCGGTTCCTTGCCGCCCTCGGCGGCCGTGATCTCGGAGCCGTAAAGCGAAAGGATCTTCCAGTAGGTATTCGTCAGTGAAACCTCGCTTGTCGCGCTTTCACAGGAGACCTCGGGCCAGACACCGATAAACCGCGAGACCGTCACGGAATGACCTTCATCGCTGCCCTCCGTCTCCTCGCCCACGATGTCTCCATCGAATGTCGCAAAAATCGGTGTGCCGGACTCACTGCCCGCTGCCAGATAGGCGTGCTCGAGAGCGGCGAAATCGCCTTCTTCCTCAATGGAATGGGTCACCCCTGAAACGCAATCGAGGAATGTGGTGCCATCCGCCGTCATCGTCACGAGTCCGCGCATGGACGAGTCGTCCGAAGTGCCCGGCCTGTCCTGATTGAGGTCGGTCTCCACCGAAGTCGCGCTTTCTTCTTCCGTAGCAGCCTGTGCCGAAAGGAATTTCTTCTCGTGCCGCTGCACGCGCGCAACATCCGGGTCTGGCATGTCGTGGCGGAGCAGAAATTGCGGTGAGGCCCCGTCCTGGCTGACAGTATGGGTCGTCACCGGCAAATCCGGCGAACGGTCATACGTATCGGAAACGTCCCGAGCCCCGGCGACGGATATCGGGGATGCCAGCACCAGTACGGCGCAGAATATTCGACTTAACATTCGAGCTTGCCACTCTTGATCTACCAACCCCGGTTTCCAGATTGGCAGGATTCTGCCGTTTGTCCAATCCCCGTGTAGGTTCTGCTTGAAGAATTCATCTATGTGTCAACGTCCGTGGTGCCAATCATGAAGTGAACACGGAGTTAACACGAATTCTCGATCCGAATTTGGGCCGCATGTCAGGACATGAGCGTCAAAGTTGCGACATGACCTCGTCGGAAATCTCGAAATTCGCCGTCACGGCCTGAACATCGTCGTCGTCTTCGAGCGCCTCGATCAGCCCCATGAGCGACTGCGCCGCTTCCAGGTCAAGTTCGGTGGTCGTCTGCGGTTTCCAGACCAGCTTGGTGGTTTCCGATTCTCCCAGAACCGCCTCGAGCGCGTTGGACACCTCGTTGAGATCGGTATCCGCACACCAGATCACGTGTCCGTCCTCGCCGCTCTCCACGTCCTCCGCTCCGGCCTCGATCGCAGCCATCATCACGTCATCCTCGGATCCCACCGAGGCCGGATAGACGATCTGGCCCTTTCGATCGAACATGAAGGCAACCGATCCGGTCTCACCCAGGT
Source organism: Amaricoccus macauensis (assembly GCF_049800915.1). Taxonomy (GTDB): domain Bacteria; phylum Pseudomonadota; class Alphaproteobacteria; order Rhodobacterales; family Rhodobacteraceae; genus Amaricoccus; species Amaricoccus macauensis_A. The sequence goes on along the minus strand of NZ_JBNAFY010000001.1, from coordinate 740,735 downwards.
TTCCGCCGCGCTTGGTGAAGGTCGAGCGCACGTTCGAGGCGGTCCGATTGCGGTTGTCGGTCATCGCCTCGACGATGATCGCCACGCCATTGGGTCCATAGCCCTCGTAGCGGATCTCCTCGTAGGTTTCCGCGTCGCCGCCCGCCGCCTTCTTGATCGCCCGGTCGATATTGTCCTTGGGCATCGAGTTGGACTTCGCTTCCTTCACCGCCAGGCGAAGCCGCGGGTTCTTGTCCGGATCGGGATCACCCATCTTCGCAGCGACGGTGATTTCCTTCGACAGCTTGGAGAAAAGCTTCGATCGCGCGGCATCCTGGCGCCCCTTGCGATGCTGAATGTTGGCCCATTTGGAATGCCCGGCCATGCGCCCTGCTCCGTCTGAATTGTCATATGATGGCGCGCGTTATAGGTCAGCGCGCGCCAGAGCCGCAACCCCTCAGGATCTCAGGACGGGACAAAGGGCCAGAAGATCGGAATGAGGAAACAGGAGAGCACCCACATCAGGAGATTGAGCGGAATGCCGACGCGGAAATAGTCCGTGAACCTGTATCCCCCCGGCCCGTAGACCAGCGTGTTCGTCTGATAGCCGATCGGGGTGGAAAAACTCGCTGACGCCGCAAACATCACCGCGACCACGAGCGGCCTCGGGTCGATCCCCAGTTCCTGCGCCAGCGCGATCGCGAGCGGCGTCACCACGATAGCAACCGCATTGTTGGTCACCAACTCGGTGAGGAACATCGAGAGGCCATAGACCGCGAATATGACCAGGAATGGCGGCAGATCCATGAGCATCGGCGCGACGAAACCGACGATGAGCTCCATGGCGCCGGAACTCTCAAGCCCCACGCCCACGGCCAGCATCGCGAAGATGAGCGCGATCAACTGTCCGTTGATGTTCGAATAGGCTTCCTCGTTGTCCATGATCCCGATGAGCAGCACCGCGGCTACACCCACTAGCGCCAGGATGTGGATCGGCGCGACATTGAATGCCGCAAGGAGGACGACGGCCGCCAGAATGCCGACCATGAGCGGCGCCCAGCCCCGCTTGAAGGGCCGCTCCGAGGGTTCGGCGATATCGACCAGCTCGACCTCGGTGGCGAGCCTGCGGATATCCTCCGGCGCCCCCTCGAGCAGAAGCGTGTCCCCTACCCGCACGACTACGTCATCGAGCTGCCGCCCGATATTCTGGTTCCGGCGATGAACCGCCAGCGGATAGACGCCATATCGGCGGCGCAGACGCAGCGAGCCGAGCGAGCGGCCCACCAGCTTGCAGTCCGGCGAGATCAGCGCTTCCACCGTGGTCGTCCGCTTGGAGCCGACCCGGTCCACGAGGGTCACCTTGTCCGAATCCTTGAGCCCCAGAAGCTCCTTCATGTCGGTCCGCAGAACCACGCGGTCGCCGATCTCGAGCATCACGTCCGGAAACTGGCGCCGCAGCGACTCGTCGCCCCGGATCACGTCGATCACCCGCATGCCTTCGCGCCGGAAGAGCGCGACATCCATCACCGGGCTGTCCACGAGCGGCGAGCCGTCCGGAACCACGACCTCTGTGAAGAACCGCATCCGCTTCCGCGGCCCGAGCATGTCGACCATCGAATCCCGCACCGGCAGCAGGAAGCGCCCCGCCGTGGCCAGATAGGCCACGCCCGCGACCGAAAGGATCAGCCCCAGCGGCAGGATCTCGAACAGCGTGAAGGGCTCCATGCCCTTTGTGCGCGCCACACCGTCCACCAGCAGGTTGGTCGAGGTGCCGATCAGCGTCCACATTCCGCCCATGATGGTAATATAGGACAGCGGGATCAACAGCTTGGACGGTGCAAGCCCGAAGGTCTGCGCAAGCTGGACGACGATGGGAATCATCACCACCACGATGGGTGTATTGTTCATGAAGGCCGAGGCGACGATCGTGATCAGCGCCAGCGCGGCCATGGTGCGCTTGGGCCGCTCCTTGGCATGGCTGGTGATCAGCAGCGACAGATGCGCCAGGACCCCCGTCCGGACCAGTCCCCCCGAAAGGATGAACATCGCCACGATGGTCCAGGGTGCGGGGTTGGAAAAAACCTGCAAGACCTCGTCCGCCGGCAACACGCCGGCCACGAGCAGCGCAAGTGCCGCCCCCATCGCCGTCACCTCGGGCGGATAGGTCTCGCGCACGAAGAGCGCGAACATCACGCCAAGCACGACCAGCGTGTACACAGGCGCAAACAACTCATGGCTGAAGAATGCCGTCACTTACCCATCCCCGACTACGAACTAAACAGCGCCAAACCACGGCCGCCGCGACGGTGGCAAAATCGGTGCGCACATTGCCGTAACGATCACAAAGGCTCAAGTCTAGCGAGAACGCACGCAGAATTAACCGCCCGCGCATCCCGCAGGCGCCACGCTGCGCATGATCCCGCCTGTCCGGCAGCCCTTTCGGCCCCCTCAGGCAGTCAGTCGACCGGAACCGAAGGCGCGAGCCGTCCCCCCAGACGCACGGGAACAACCCGTTTTGCCCGCCCCGTCCCGGCTTCCGTCTCCACAAAGACGCCCGAAAGCGTCGCTTCCCCACCCGCGGGTGTGAACCGCCCCTTGGACATGCCCGTGACAAACCGCGTGATCGGCTCGAGCTTGTCCATCCCGATCACACTGTCGTAATCGCCGCACATTCCGGCATCGCTGAGATAGGCCGTGCCTCGCTCGAGGATCTGCGCATCCGCCGTGGGCACATGGGTATGGGTCCCAACCACGAGGCTCGCGCGCCCGTCGCACCAATGGCCCATCGCCATCTTCTCCGAAGTGGCCTCGGCATGGAAATCCACGATCACCGCATCCGCCGTCCCGCCAAGGGGCGCGAGCTTGAGAGCCGCATCGACGGTAGAGAACGGATCGTCGAAGGGCCGCTTCATGAAGACCTGCCCCAAAACCTGGATCACATGGACCTTCCTGCCTCCGGCGGCGTCGAAGACCCGCGCACCCTTGCCCGGCGCGGTCTTGGCGTAGTTCAGCGGGCGCAGGATGCGCGGATTGCGCTCCACCTCGCCCAGCATGTCCTTCTGATCGAACGCATGATCGCCGAGCGTCACGCAATCGGCCCCCGCCTCGAGCAGAAGCTCGGCGTGTGGCGCGGTCAGCCCCATGCCGTTCGAGGCGTTCTCGCCGTTGACGATCACGAAGTCGAGCCGCCAGTCGCGACGGATCTCGGGAAGCCGGTCGGCCACCGCCGTCCGCCCCGCTCGTCCGACCACATCGCCAAGAAAGAGAATACGCATGGCGGACCTCTACAACCTCGGGAACACCCCGGCAAGCGCCGCCAGCTAGTCGCATCACACCGGGTTTTGCATTCCCCTGCGGGCCGGGCTATCAGGCGCTGACAGTGACAGCGAGCTTGCCCAGATGATCCTCTATCCCGCAATCGACCTGAAAGACGGCCAGTGCGTGCGCCTGCTGCGTGGCGACATGGAAAAGGCCACGGTATTTGGCGACGATCCCGCAGCCCAGGCCCGTGCCTTTGCGCAGGCCGGTTGCCGCTGGCTCCATATCGTCGATCTGAACGGGGCCTTCGCGGGTCGCCCGGTCAATGGCGAAGCGGTCGATGCCATCCTCGGTGCGGTGGACGTCCCGGTTCAGCTCGGCGGCGGCATCCGCGACCACGCCACCATCGACAGCTGGCTCGACAAGGGCATCGCGCGGGTGATCCTCGGCACGATCGCGCTCCGCGACCCCGATCTCGTGCGGCAGGCCGCCCGCAACCACCCCGGCAAGGTCGCGGTCGGCATCGACGCGCGGGGCGGCATGGTCGCGGTCGAGGGCTGGGCCGAAACCAGCGACGTCAGCGCCATCGACATGGGCCGACGCTTCGAGGATGCGGGCGTTGCCGCCATTATCTACACCGATATCGACCGGGACGGCGCCATGCAGGGGCCGAATGTCGCCTCCACCGCCGAACTGGCCAATGCCGTCAGCATCCCGGTGATCGCGAGCGGGGGCGTCTCCTCCATGGATGACCTCAGGCGCCTCAAGGAAAGCGGCGCGCCGCTCGATGGCGCGATCTCGGGCCGCGCGCTCTACGAGGGCAAGCTCGATCCCGCCGAAGCGACCGCCTTTCTGGCCGCGTGAGAAAGAAGGGCGACAGGATGCTGAAAATCCGCGTAATTCCCTGCCTCGACGTCAAGAACGGCCGCGTGGTCAAGGGCGTCAACTTCGTCGACCTCATCGATGCGGGTGATCCGGTTGAGGCCGCGCGCGCCTATGATGCGGCCGGGGCGGACGAGCTCTGCTTCCTCGACATCTCGGCCAGCCAGGAAAAGCGCGGAACGCTGCTCGATCTCGCATGTCGCACCGCGGAGCAGTGCTTCATGCCCCTGACCGTGGGCGGCGGCGTGCGGACCCCCGAGGATGTCCGCGCCCTCCTGCTCGCAGGCGCCGACAAGGTCAGTTTCAACACGGCCGCCGTCAACACGCCCGATGTGGTCAACCAGTCGGCCAACAAGTTCGGCAACCAGTGCATCGTGGTGGCCATAGACGCCAAGACCGTGGCCGACGGGCGCTGGGAGATCTTCACCCACGGCGGCACCAAGCCCACGGGCATCGATGCCGTCACCTTCGCGAAGGACATGGTCGCACGCGGCGCGGGGGAGATCCTGCTCACCTCGATGGACCGTGATGGCACTAAGGCGGGCTACAACCTGCCGCTCACCCGCGCCATTGCCGACGCGGTGAGCGTCCCGGTCATTGCCTCGGGCGGCGTTGGGAACCTCCAGCATCTCGTCGAAGGCGTCACCGAAGGCCATGCCTCCGCCGTGCTCGCCGCCTCCATCTTCCATTTCGGCACCCACACCATTGGCGAGGCGAAAGCCGCCATGTCGGATGCCGGCATTCCCGTGAGGCTCGCATGACCGACACGCTGACCCGCCTGAGCCAGACCGTCGCCGCGCGGGCATCCGCCGATCCGGCCTCGTCACACACCGCAAAGCTCCTGTCCAAGGGATCGGCCAAATGCGCCGAGAAATTCGGCGAGGAATCGGTCGAGGCGATCATCGCTGCGGCTCAGGGCGACCGCCCTGCCCTGACCTACGAAGCCGCCGATGTGCTCTTCCACCTCCAGGTCATGCTTCAGGCCTGCGGCGTGCCTTGGGAAGACGTCATTGCCGAACTGGAACGCCGCGAAGGCACGTCCGGCATCGCCGAGAAGGCCGCGCGCCAGCCCGGCAAGTGAAGGATCTACCCAAGGCTGAATAGTGGCGCGCTGCTGCACGTCTGAGCCGGTGTTCGCGCAGAATACCGTGATGAAGGTGCCGTAGCTTTGCCATCCGCCTCGGCGATGTGTTAAACACGTACATGGTCTCTATGGGGTGGGCCTGTAACTTACTTGGTTCAAAGAATAGAAACGAGACATGACAAAAGATCAGGCACATGATTCCGGCAGGTCTTCCCCCGACCGGATCCTCGACCCGCAGGAGTGGGAAAGGCGTGTGGCCGATGCCCGGAAACGCCGGGAAAGAGCGATAGCCGAACGCAAGGCCAAGCAGGCCGCCGAATCCGGTGAGGGAAAGACCGGCGGCGCGCGGATCATCGGCTTCGACCCCACCACCCAGCGCGTGACCGATGAAGCCGGTCGCCCGGTCGAGTCCCCCCATGGCGATGCCGCGCGCCCGCGCGAGGATCATCCCGCCCGTCCTGCGTCCGTCGTCGCGGCCCGTGAGGATCTTGCCGACCGGCTGACGAAAGTGAACCGGATGGCCCGCTCGCAGGGAGCTGGCAGCATATCGGCACGGGAAGCGCCCCGTTCCGAAACACCGGAGCCCCGCCGAACCGAAACAAGTCGAACCGAAACACGCCGGACCGAAACAAGCCGGGCGGAAATGCCGCCGCGACCAGCCGAACCGGATCACGCCCCCGAGCACGACGTCGATTTGCCGTTCGAAAAACCGTCCCGGATCGAGCATGGCGATCCAGGCCCCGTCCTGCGCGCGCCCGCCGGCCCCGCCTTTCCCGGTGCCGATCCCGGACATTCGGCGCGGGCGGCGACCCATGTTCCCACGCCCCCCTCGCGGGGCCGCTCCCGGTCCCGATCCCGCTGGGATCAGAACAAGGCCGTGGCCATCGCGGTTCTTGTCGTGCTGGCCCTCCTCGGCGGGATCTACGCCTACACCCTGCTTCCCGGCCAGGACCCGGCCCAGCTGCCAGCCCCCGAGGAAACCGCGACCGGCGAAACCGCAGCCCCGGAGGAGGTCGCGGAGGCCGAACCGCTGTCGCCCGCAAGCGGCAACATCTCCGATTCGGCTGAGGAGCTGAACGCACCGGAACCGGAAACGCTCGCACGTCTCGATCTGCCCGATGCACCGGTTGCGCCGGGGGATGCGATTGCCGAGCCCCGCAACCTTCCGGCCGAAACGACCGAACTTGCCGCCGCCCGGCCCGAGCAGCCGACGGATTTCGCCTCGCCCGATGCGCCCACGTCCGACACGCTCCCCTCCGCACCCGTCGCCATCGAGCCGCCGCAGCCGCCGGCGCAACCTGTCGAGGAAACGGAAACCGCCGCCGAACCGGAAGCGCCCGCTGCGGAGGAAACCGAAGAGGCCGACACCACCGTCCTGCCCACCTCCGCGATCCGGGTCTACATCCACGCCCCCGTGACCGTGGCCCAGGATCGGATCGACGCCACCTCCGCGGCGCTCGAAGCCGTGGGCTACTCCGTGCAATCGGTCAGCCGCATCAATCTCAGCGTCAGCTCGAGCAATGTGCGCTATTTCTTCGGCGGCGATGTCGATCACGCCAACGCCATCGGTTCGGCCCTGCGTGGCCTGTTCCCCGAAGGCCCCTACGTGCGCGACTTCACCTTCCTCGACACGCTCGCCACAAACGGACACATCGAGGTCTGGCTCTCGGGCACGGCGCGCGCCTCTTCCAACACCGGCCAGACGCCGCAACCGACCCAGCCCGTGAGCAATCCGGTCCCGACCGTGCAGCAACCTGCGCAGCCGCCCGCGGCCAGCGCACCGGCACCAACGAACCCCAATGCGGTCGATCCAAACCGCCTTCGCAGCCTCGTGGAGACCGCGCAGGATCCCTGAGAGGATGCGCGCGGCCTCCAAGGCCACTTGACCGCCCCCAAAAACCCGGCGATATCGCGCGAATGACCGATATCTCGCGCATCCGAAACTTCTCCATCGTCGCCCATATCGACCACGGGAAATCCACCCTGGCCGACCGGCTCATCCAGTCCACCAACACGGTGTCGGAGCGCGAAATGAAGGCGCAGCTCCTCGACACGATGGACATCGAGCGCGAGCGCGGCATCACCATCAAGGCCCAGACCGTCCGCATCGAATATACCGCCAAGGACGGGCTCACCTACATCCTCAATCTCATCGACACGCCGGGCCACGTCGACTTCGCCTACGAGGTCTCCCGCTCCATGCGCGCGGTCGAGGGTTCGCTGCTGGTGGTCGATGCCAGCCAGGGCGTCGAGGCGCAGACGCTGGCCAATGTCTACCAGGCCATCGACGCCGACCACGAGATCGTGCCCGTCCTCAACAAGATCGACCTGCCCGCCGCCGAACCCGACCGGGTCAAGGAGCAGATCGAGGACGTGATCGGCATCGACGCCTCCGAGGCGGTCGAGATCTCCGCCAAGACCGGCCTCGGCATCCCCGACGTGCTGGAAGCCATCGTCACCCGCCTGCCCGCCCCCTCCGGCGAGACGGACGCACCGCTCAAGGCCATGCTCGTCGACAGCTGGTATGACGCCTACCTCGGCGTGGTCGTCCTCGTGCGCATCTTCGACGGCGTGCTGAAGAAGGGCGACAAGATCAAGATGATGCAGACCGGCGCCACCTACCCCGTCGACCGCGTCGGCCATTTCCGCCCCGGCATGCTGCCCGTGGACGCGCTCTATCCGGGCGAGCTCGGCTTTCTCACCGCCTCGATCAAGCAGGTCCGCGACACCCGCGTGGGCGACACCATCACCACCGAGAAGAAGGGCTGCGAAAAGGCCCTGCCCGGCTTCAAACCCGCCCAGCCGGTGGTGTTCTGTGGTCTCTTCCCGATCGACGCCGCCGACTTCGAGGACATGCGCGACGCCATCGAGAAGCTCCAGCTCAATGACGCCAGCTTCTCCTCCGAAATGGAGACCTCCGCTGCCCTCGGCTTCGGCTTCCGCTGCGGTTTCCTCGGCCTCCTGCACCTCGAGGTGATCCGCGACCGGCTCGAGCGCGAATACGATCTCGACCTCATCACCACCGCGCCCTCGGTCATCTACAAGATCTTTCTCAACGACGGCTCGATGATGGAGCTGCACAACCCCGCCGACATGCCCGAGATGGTCAAGATCGACCATATCGAGGAGCCGCGCATCAAGGCGACCATCCTCGTGCCCGACGAATTCCTCGGCGACGTGCTCAAGCTCTGCCAGGACCGCCGCGGCATCCAGCTCGACCTCACCTACGCCGGCACCCGCGCCATGGTGGTCTACGATCTGCCCCTGAACGAGGTGGTCTTCGACTTCTACGACCGATTGAAATCCGTCACCAAGGGCTACGCCTCCTTCGACTACCAGGTGATCGGCTACCAGGAAGACGACCTGGTGAAGATGCAGATCCTCGTTAACGACGAACCGGTGGACGCGCTTTCGACCATGGTGCACCGCGCCCGCGCCGAGGCCCGCGGCCGGGTCATGTGCGAGAAGCTCAAGGAACTCATCCCCCAGCATCTCTTCAAGATCCCGATCCAGGCGGCCATCGGCGGGCGGATCATCGCCCGCGAGACGATCTCCGCGCTCCGCAAGGACGTGACGGCCAAGTGCTACGGCGGCGACGTGAGCCGAAAGCGCAAGCTGCTCGACAAGCAGAAGGCGGGCAAGAAGAAGATGCGCCAGTTCGGCCGCGTCGAGATCCCGCAGGAAGCCTTCATCAACGCGCTGAAGATGGATGATTAGGTAAGCATGCCGCGCAAAAGTGGGTACCGGTTTTGCGCTCCTCGGCATGCGAACAAATCAAGCCTCCAGCATGCCGCGAAAAAGTGGGCACCGGTTTCGCGCTCTTCGGCATGCGAACCAACAAGACTCCAGCGTGCCGCGCAGTAATTTATCGTGCGGCATGGACACGTGAAATAATTCCCCAAATAGTCTTGAAGTATATTTTCCAAATAAGGTGAAATCCACCGCCAGGCCTGATGCTGCCGCCTTTTGCGGCAGCCTTCTCGTCGCTTCAGTTGGCTTGATCCTTTACAACAAGTGAACGAACTGAATAATGGTTTAAAGATAATGATTTCTAGTGTGTATTGACATGGACCTGACCCCGCCCGGTATAGCTCGAAACTTACTACGCGACTCAACGATAGAAGGTATTCACGAAAGATATATTGATCAATTTCCAAGGTTTGAAAGCTCGATCGAAGCATTCCAGGGTCTAAAAACAGACTACGATGCTAAATATTCGTGGAATGAAGATTCTATATCAAGCAGAGACTTTTTAAATATCGCTAGATTTTTATGCCTGAATTACGACCTTTCTACAATTGAGCTTCCTGCTTATGGTCTGCCCAGTTATCCATTTGCATTCAATAAGGAAAATAGAAAGATCAGTCACCTAAATCCACTGTTTGCGATGCCGATGGAAGCACAGGCAAAATTGTTCCTTGGATACAACTTGGAAGTCACTCCAAGATTCTACTATTGGAAAGGTGAAGCTAACACTAAATTGATAGAGAAACTAATGCCTGCCCTCGAGTCTGGGAGATTGATTGTAAGACCATCTCGCGCAAACCTTTTTGCTTACGTTGGCCAGGACGGCAGTAGAGAGACAGGTAGCCTCGTTGATGGTCCCGACATTTGGAAGCTTGAACGTGAGCTAAATTATTTGGGAGTCAAGAGATACGAGGCTCAGAAACAAGATGAGATTGGGTTATTTGATTTATGTATACCGTTCATAGCTGACATTCCTTTTGATCTACTCCACAGAATAATTGAAGACGAAGAAGACGTCCTATTCGAGTTGAGGCGCGAATTGCGCGAAATCATCGACAAGAACCCCGGAATGGATACTGAAGAAATGATTAGGGACCTGATTTTTCCTAGAATACATGCGCTTGAAATAAAATACAAAAAACTCATGGAACGGAGGTCGATCAGGAAAGTTGCGTGCATAGGTAGAGCGTCAGTTTCACTTTTGTCGTTTCTGTTATTTCCAAGCCTCAGTGGCGCGTCGAGCTTTGGAGAAAATTCGATTTCAGCTCTCATAGAAAGGGAGGAGTACAATGATGCAAGAAGGAGCCTCGACCCGTCAATGAGAGTGCTTTGGAGGTTGAGAAAGATTCAAACAACGAAATAGGCTAAGCATCGTGACAGTTAAGATTCTTATCTCACAAATAGCCGTTTGGGACTCTTGATCCCGCTTTTACCGCATTTTAGACCGCCGGCGCACGCGGCGCTCCCCCGGAGCCCCGCTGACGCGATCCTCAGGAAATGTGGCGATACCCCACGCTACCTCAATCTCGCGCGTGAAATAACTCCCCAAATATTCTTGAAGTATATTTCCCAAAAAAGGTGAAATCCATCGCCAGGCCTGATGCTGCCGCCTTTTGCGGCAGCCGTCTCGTCGCTTGAGCCAGCCCATTCTGATTAACCGCGAAATCGAATTCTCTTGGAGTCAAGTCCACTCAACTTAATCTTACACGCGGTAGATCGAACCGCGTTGTGAATTTGCAACTGACGCGCCGAAAGAAGAGTCATCGCTTCTATTTTTTTTCGAATTGACCCGTAGCAAATCGAGCCACGCAACCCGTGTCGTGCAGCAAGCACGCTTTCAGCGTGACACGGCTGCGCGCTTTCGCGCTTGCGTCGTGCCAAAGACACGCATTCACCATGATGCGCCCGCGCGTCTCTCACCTGACCATTGGGGAAAGATTGACCCCCCTCGACCTCCGCGCATGGCGCTCTGGTCGATCGGATCGCACGGCGTGCCACTGGCACCCCGCTGGCGCGTTCCTCGCTAGGCCGTCTTCGGCCGTGGGCCCGCCTTTTTGATCTGGTGGACTACATCCGTGCGCTGAACCCAAATCGCAGAAAAAATCAGTATTAACAATTGGATCTGATACTCGCTGCACAACAACGCGCGCTCATCCTGGGAGGGCAGCCTACAATGTTCATCTTGGCTATAAGAGATAGAAAGGGTAAAATCATTGCGATAGAAATGGTTTCAGCTTGGGCAATTTGCCTATCCTTTGCCTATATAGCAAATAAGACGTTTTCTATTCTAATAGTTATATTTTGTGTATTTGTTGCACTTTTGGGATCATTTTTGCTTTTCAGAATGCAGAATACGTTGATCATAAATAATAGCAGCTCGAAAGAATTCGCTTTTCCAAGCTCAAAAAGAGCGGAAATCTACAATACCCTACTATATTTTCTAGTGATATTTGTATTTTTCCTTCCAACGTCAATATTATTAATATACAGGGATCATGAATCAAGTGGTCTATCCTCTTTTCTGCCGGTATATATAATGCATATATTATCGTTATTCTCTGTAACCGGACTGTTCTTTGATTTTTTCAGACGTAGAAAGAGGTGTTAGAACGCTGGGTTGACCCATGGACCAGCGCCACGTGCCACCGGCATCCCGCTCACGCGATCCTCGACGCGCCTACTTGCATCACCACGCTATAGGTACGCCGGGGCCCGCCATACTTGGAACTGAACCGCTCCGTTAACTCCTCACCCGAGCACGCAAATCGTATGCATGAAATATGTATGGAATATGCATTGAAACTGCATGGGCCAAGTTGCTGTTAAAAAATAAATAATCCCGTTCCGAAGCCATTACCGGCGCCGCCCCTACCTCAACCCCCGCACCAGTTCCCGATAAGCCTCGGGATCGTCTCGCAGGAGGTCGGTGAGCGCGTCCTCGGCCCGCTCCCGGAGCGTCGCGCGATGGTCCAGTTTCTCCGCCTCGATCCGCGCCGAGAGCCCCGCCAGTTCACCGGCGTCCGTCCCGGTCTTCTCGGCCAGCCGCAGCACGGTGTCGATAACCGTGTCGAGCTGGCGGCCATAGCTCGCCACATTGCGCACGATCCGGCCCTCGAGCCGGCCATCGCCCGCGATATCGACGTTCACCGTCGGCGAGAAGAATCTCGGGTCGATATCCTGGGTCACATTGCCCGAAAGCGGCGCCCGGAAGACCGCCATCCACGCATCAAAAAGCGCCGTCATGCTCAAATTCCTCTGATGTCTCCATGCGATAGCCCTACACCAGCTCGGGACCGCCCAAAGTGTGTTTGCCCACACCCAGACCATCCGCGCGCTTGACAGCGCCGCCCCCCGTCATCCTTAGTCAGAGGATCGCGCGCTCAATACCGCTCTGCGCGCCTCGGAGGATATTTCCAGGACCCATGTGATGAACGCTGCGCCCGACATCACCCGCATGGCGGATCAGAGCCTGAGCCCGGCCGAAACCGCCCGGCTGCTGGAGGAAAATCTCGAGCGGCAGCTTGCGGCGATCCGGGCGTCCGACGCCAAGATCACCCTGCTCGTGCCCACCACCACCGCCATGGCGGGGATACTCGGCGCGATGTTTCGCGGCTCGGGCGTGGAGGGCCTCCCTGCCCTCTATCTCGTGCTCTCCGCCGTGCCGGTTATCCTCACCTATTTCTTCATGGCGATGGCCCTCGTGCCGCGCGTGAGGAAGGACAGCGGCACCTCGATCCTCTTCTTCGGCGATGTCTCGAACCGCAGCCTCGAGGAGTTTCGCGCCGTCGTCTCCGGCCTCACGCCGACATCCTACGTCGAGGATCTCACCGAGCAGTGCTACGTCACCTCAGGCATTGCCCGGAGCAAATACCGCCACGTCCGCCGGGCCTATCTCGCCTTCTTCTCCGCCCTGCCGTTCTGGGCGCTGGCGATCTACGTCCTCAGCGGCGGGGCGTGATCTTCCGGCGGGTTCAGGAGCGGCATCTGGCAATTTGCCATACAGTTTCCATACGCAAACCATACCGATTCCATATCCGAAAAACTTCCGCATTCGGCGGCCTGCAGGCCGGTTTACCAAGCCGCACCGGCATCGTGGACGACAAACCGCGCGCGCGTTAATATTCGTTAATCACGACCCCACGCAGGAGCCAAGCCAATGATCAGACTGGCCTTTTTCATGGCGCTCGCACTGGCCTCCGCGCCTGCAGCCTTCGCGATGGAAACCACGGAGCCGATCGAGGGCGTCACCATCACCCGTGGCCCCGCCGTCTCGCCCGAACCGGAATGGCGGGCTGCCCGCCGCCAGGCTTTCATCCTCGGCACCATCAACCAGCCGAAAACATTCAATATTCTGGTTCGCAGGCAGCCATATTACGAAAGCTGGTAGCGGCCTGGCCGCTACTTCGTGCCGAACATGCGGTCGCCCGCATCGCCCAGCCCAGGAAGGATATAGCCCTTCTCGTTGAGGCCGCGATCAAGTGACGCCGTTATTATCGGCACGTCAGGATGCGCCTCCGCCATGCGTTTGACCCCCTCCGGAGCCGCCAGTAGACACAGAAAACGGATATCGCGCGCGCCCGCCTCCTTGATGAGATCCACCGCGGCAGCCGAAGAATTGCCAGTGGCCAGCATCGGATCCACAGCGATGGCCGTGCGGGCGTCCATGTCGGATGGCAGCTTGTTGTAATACTGGACCGGCTGAAGCGTCTCCTCGTCGCGATACAGACCGACAAAGCCGACACGCGCGGCCGGAATAAGCTCCAGAACGCCGTCGAGAAGCCCATTTCCCGCACGCAGGATGGAGACCAGTGCGAGCTTCTTACCCTCGAGAATGGGCGCATCCATCTCTTCCATGGGCGTCCGGATCTTGCGGGTTTCCAGCGGCAGATCCCGCGTCACTTCATAGGCCAGCAGCAGGCTGATCTCGCGAAGAAGCCTCCGAAACCCTGCGGTAGAGGTCTCGAGATCTCGCATGATCGTCAGCTTGTGCTGTACCAATGGGTGATCGACAACGGTGAGGTTGGGATGAATCATTGCTCCTCGCTACTCCTTTACAGCCTGTTCGTCCCGTGCCGACCGGGCGCGAGCCTCAGATGGGCCGCGAGGGTTTCGCCAACATCGGCAAAATTCATCGGGCCCAAACACTTGGGGGGTATTCCGGGCCCGGTTCCGATCACCGGCACCCGCTCGCGCGTGTGATCCGCACCTCGGAAGGTTGGATCATTGCCGTGATCGGCGGTGATAATCATGAGGTCGCCGGGCCCGAGTTGCGCTTCCATCTCGGGAATACGTGCATCAAAGGTCTCCAGGGCGCGTGCGTAGCCTGAAACGTCCCGCCGATGACCATAGAGGGAATCGAATTCGACGTAGTTGGCAAAAACGAAATCCCCGGTCTCGGCCTCGCGCAGGACCCTGACGGTTTCATCCACCAGCCCCATGTCGTCCTTCGCCTTCGAGAGCGTTGTTATGGCCCTGTGTGCGAAAATGTCGCCTATCTTGCCGATCGCATGGGTTTTTCCGCCTGCTTTCACGACCCGATCAAGGAGCGTATCCTCCGGCGGCGCGATGGCATAGTCGCGGCGTTGCGGAGTGCGACGGAAGCTTGCCCGATCCTCCCCGACAAAGGGTCGCGCGATCACGCGCCCAAGACGCATCGGATGCACGATCCGTGCAGTCAGTTCACAGAGTTCCAGCAGCCGGTCGAGACCGAAATGATCCTCGTGCGCCGCGATCTGCAGCACACTGTCCACGGATGTGTAGACAATCGGCTTGCCGGTGCGCAGATGCTCCTCACCGAAATCCTCGATGACCGGAATGCCCGAATAGTGACGATTGCAAAGGGTTCCGGGCAGTCCGCCCTCTGCCGCCATGCGGTTGGTGATCTCTGTCGGGATCGAGGGATCGCCGTCTGGAAAATAGTGCCAGTCCCACGGAACGGGGACTCCCGTGAGTTCCCAGTGCCCTGAAGGAGTATCCTTGCCTTGGCTGATCTCGGTAGCCGCACCCCAAATGCCCTGTGGAACCTCGTCAAATCCGGGCAAGTCGATTTCCGAAGCTGCGCGGATCGCAGCCCCAAGGCCGAGCCTTGCCATGTTTGGCAGTTTGAGGGGGCCGCTCCGGCCTTCCTCCGCCCGGCCTTCGGCACAGGCCTGAATGATGTGACCAAGCGTGTTCGCCCCCTCGTCGCCGAATTCGGCCGCGTCCGGGGCCCCGCCGCAACCGACGGAGTCCATTACGAGAAGAAATGCGCGTGCCATCAGGTGATCTTTCCAGCGATGAGTGGGGCTTCCTCGCTGGGCGCCTCACTGATCGTGTACGCAGAAAGCACCCTGGCTTTGGCTGTTTCCAAGGCTTCGGGTGTTGCCGCATGAATGCGCGCAAGCGGCGTGTCGGGATCGACCGACGCGCCAAGTCCGATCAACCCTTCGAGCCCAACGCCATAGTCGATCAAGTCGGTGGCACGCTGTCGTCCGCCGCCGAGTTCTACGACTGCAAAACCCAACGCGCGCGTATCGATCGCCGTCACGAAGCCGGCCTGATCGGCGGTGACATCCGCACTCTCGTCGGATGTCACGAGATAGTGCTCGAACCGATCCACGAAATCGGTTGGCCCACCGAGTGCCGCGACCATCTCGCTGAATTTCTCACTCGCAGCGCCACTTTCAAACGCCCTGTCGATCATCTCGGCACCAGAGGCCGGATCATCCGCCAGCCCGGACATGGCCAGCGCTTCCGCACCCAGTGCCACTGTGACGTCCCAAAGCCGGCTGTCGACAGCGTCACCTCTCAGGAACCGCACCGCATTGGCCATTTCGAGCGCGTTGCCGGCGGCCGTGGCAAGTGGTTCGTTCATGTCCGTGATCAGGGCGCGCGTTTTGCATCCTGCCCCGTTGGCCACATCCGTCAACGCCTGGGCAAGAGCGCGGGCGTCATCTTCCCGGGCCATGAAAGCGCCGGATCCAGTCTTCACATCGAGGATCAGCGTATCGAGCCCCGCAGCAAGCTTCTTGGAGAGGATCGATGCCGTGATCAGGTCGATCGACTCGACGGTCGCGGTGACATCCCGGATCGCATAGAACCGCTTGTCGGCGGGGGCGATATCCGCTGTCTGGCCTATGACCGCGCATCCCACATCGCGAACGACGCGAGAGAAGGTTTCCGCATCGGGCTGCGTGGTGTAGCCTGGGATTGCATCGAACTTGTCGAGCGTCCCGCCAGTATGCCCAAGGCCGCGTCCCGAAATCATCGGGACAAACGCTCCGCAAGCGGCCAAGGCCGGCGCCAGCATCAGGCTCACATTGTCGCCCACGCCACCGGTGGAATGCTTGTCGACAACAGGCCCTGGTAGGTCCCATTTCAGAACGTCGCCGCTGTCGCGCATCGCCTCTGTGAGCGCCACGCGTTCGCTCACGTCCAGCCCGCGGAAGAACACCGCCATGGCAAAGGCCGCGACCTGCCCCTCCGTGACCGAGTCCCGCGTGAGCCCCTCGATCAACTGTCTGATCTGTTCTGGTGAAAGCGATCCACCGTCACGTTTCGCCGCGATGATTTCCTGTACGAGCATCAGTAGCTGTCTTCATTCAGTTCTGCAGATGAGCCACCCAAGGTTTCGAGCAAAGCATCCAACAACCCCGAGGCTCCGATGCGGAAGTTGCGCGGGCCAGCCCAGCTCCCCCCCATCAGGTCGTCGCAGATCGCGAAGTAGGTCTTGGCATCCTCCGTCGTCCGGATCCCGCCGGAGACCTTCAGGCCCGCGCTGCTCCCGGATGTCTTGATCGCATGCAGCATGATTTCTGCGGCTTCCGGGGTCGCGTTGACCGAGACTTTCCCGGTCGATGTCTTCAGGTAATCCGCTCCGCCCCGAAGGGCGCGCTCGGCGGCGTCCCTGATCAGCGCTGCATCCTTCAGTTCACCGGTTTCCAGAATGGCCTTGAGCGGCGCGCTACCGCAAACCTTCCGCACGTCTGCGACACAACGCTCCACGGCCTCCGGATCGCCATCCATCAGGGCTCGATAGGGAATCACCAGATCGATCTCGTCCGCGCCAGCCTCAAGAGCCTTCTCCGTTACCAGCTTCACGTCCTCGATCGGTTCGGCCCCGGATGGAAAATTGACCACGGTCGCCACGTGGACGCCGGTTCCCTTCAAGGCCCCCGAGGCTTGGGCCACGAAACGTGGCCAGACGCAAACTGCCGCTACCGAGCCTTCGCGGGTCTGAGCCCGTTTGCAAAGCGTATCGACGTCGGCTTCGGTGCAATTGTCCTCGAGATTTGTCAGGTCGAGACATACAATCGCACGGCGTGCTGTTGTTTCCAATTCGCTGCTAGCGCTCATTTTTCCGCCCGATCCATATGATCCGCACCAAAACTGCCCGGCAGGAGTTCGCCCAAGGTCGTGCGGCCCTTCTCGCCTTCAGGGCCTGCCATCACGATGACGGTCCCTGGCTTGGCAAACTCCGCGATCTTCTGGCGGCAGCCACCGCAAGGCGGCACCGGCAGTGGGCTGTCGGCCGCCACCACGATTTCCCGGATTTCACGCGCACCGCCGAGGATCATGGCAGAAATGGCACCGGCCTCGGCACATGTGCCTTCCGGAAAGGCGACATTCTCGACGTTGCAACCGGAATAGACCTCTCCGTCGTCAGCGAGAAGAGCGGCACCCACCTTGAAGCCGGAATAAGGCGCGTGTGCTTGGGCCTGTGCGGCCAGGGCTACCTTGATCAGATCCATGTTTCCCCCGGATATCGCGAACGAGACTATGAGCGCGGCGACGGGGCATTGGCAAGTGCCGATCAGGCAGTCTTTTCCACGTTGTTCCAGCTTTCCAGCTTGCGATAGACCGTCGATGGGGACAGCCCCAGTACCTTCGCGGCGCGCGGAATCGAGCCTTCGCAATGGGCAATCGTCGCCTCGATGAAGTCCCGCTCTACTTCCGCGAGTGGAAGCCCGACAAGAGCCGCGACGGGATTGTTTTTCGCGTCCGTTCCATTCGGTGCCGGAGGAACGGTATTCTCAATGTTGCTGGCAATTGGAGAGGGAACCCCCACCTGCGAAATGCCGACCGGAGCGTGCATGTCACCCGGCAACATGCTTCGCTGCACCAGCGGCCCTTCGTGCAGAACCACAACGTTCCGTATGACGTTGAGCAACTGCCGGACGTTGCCGGGCCAAGGATAACTGCGAAGGATGTCGATGGTTTCGGTGTCGAACCCGGTGAAGTGCTTCCCTTCTTCCTCGGCGTAGCTGAGCAGGCTCGATTGGGCGATGTCGAGCACATCATCCGGTCTATCACGGAGCGGAGGCATGTGAATTGGCACCACATGGAGCCTGTAGTAGAGATCTTCGCGGAACCGCCCGGCGCGCACCTCGGCAAGCGGATCGCGGTTTGTGGCGCAGACAATGCGGACATCCACCGATTTCGGCCGCGACGCGCCCACGGGCTGGATTGTCGAGGTCTGCAGAAAGCGAAGCAGCTTGGTTTGAAGCGAGAGATCCATCTCGCAAATTTCATCCAGAAACAGCGTCCCGCCATCGGCAATCGCAGCCGCGCCAGGCTTGTCCGACAGGGCGCCAGTGAACGAGCCCTTAAGATGACCGAAGACCTCTGATTCCAGGAGGTCGCGCGGAATGGCGGCGCAATTGAGCGGCACGAATGTCTTCTGTGCACGTGTGGAGTTGGCGTGGATCGCCCGGGCGCAAAGATCCTTGCCGGTCCCGCTTTCTCCCGTGATGAACACCGTAGCGGTGGATCGACCGATAGAGCGGATCATTCGATAGATCTCGCCCATGGCTTCCGACTTGCCGATGAAACCTTCAAAGCCGAGGGACTCGAGATCCGTATCCGCCGGGTTGGCGGCAACACTACTCGACCCGACGTCCTGCAAGCTCGAAAGTGCGTTCTGCACGGCATTGACAAAACGCGCATCATCAAATGGTTTCACGAGGAAGTCGAAAGCACCGGCACGCATGGCCTGTACAGCGCGATAAATGGAACCATTCGCTGTTATGACAATGACCCGCAAATCGGGGTGCTCCGCCTGAACTTGTTCAAGGAGTTCGAGACCATCTCCATCCGGCAATTGCAGGTCGAGGAGAAGTAGTTTCGGAGTGAAGTCTTCCAGCGCGGCACGGGCATCCGCCAGCGAGTAGGCGCAGGTTACGTCGTGACCATAACGGATCAGCGCCTGACTGTAGACCATCGAAAGCGTTTCGGTATCTTCGACCAATAGAATGCGATTGGCCATCAGGCGGTCTCCGGAATTCTGCGTTCACCCTCAACAAAGGCAATCGCGCGGTCCAGCTCGTCGATACACTGGGCAATCTTGTCCGGAAGCCCACGAAGGTCTTCATCATGCGCGGCTGCGTTGACGTCACGCGAGGCCGAGACGACGTGATTGGCCCCGATGGCACCTCCGACCGAGATCAGGATATGAGACGCAGAACGCACGGCTTTCAGATCCATCTGGTCCAGGGAATCTCCTAGTTCCGATCTTGCACCGGCAAGATCCGCGAGCACGCGATCGAGCAGTTCGGCTCTCATATCCGCTCCCACGGCGACGACAAGCGTGTCGTAGATGCTGCGATCGACTGCGGCTCCCTCGACCAACTGCGAACCCGTATTCGGAATTGGAGTCTTTTCAGTTGTAGGTTCCATATGGACAGAAAGAGCGCGTCCGAACTCCGCAATCCCAGTGATCGGTTTCGAAATCAATCCGTTCGCACCGGCATTGGCGATCCTCTCCTTGTGCTCTTGCATGGCATAGGCAGTGAGCGCCACGATGGGAATTCGGCTCCGTACGTCAGGCAAAGTCCGGATTGCCCTGATCACATCGATCCCTGACAGGCGCGGCATCTCGATATCGACCACGACGAGATCAAACTGTTCCCGTGAGAAAACTTCGAGAGCTTCCACACCATCACTTGCCACAGATACGACCGCATCCAATGCAGAGAGCATCTGGGTGGCGACCATCTGATTTGTCGGATTGTCCTCCGCCAGAAGCACACGCGCCCCGGCAAGAGCCGGAAAGGACGCGTTCTGGGAAAGGTTTGGTTTGGTGGCGCCGTGGTCCCAGAGGAATAGCCTCTCCGGCAGCCAGATGGCCGCCACGGTTCCGCCCTCCGCAGCATTTCGGAGCGAAAAACGACCTCCAAGTTCGGTGGCGAGCGACTTTACGATCTGCAGTCCGAGCCGGTTCCTCGCGTCAATATGCAGCGCGTCTCCGAACCCGGGCCGCGAGACGGCTCGCAGAACGGATTCATCGACACCGGGTCCAGTGTCCCTGACGACAATGTCCATTCCGCCCTTGGGAGCTCGGGAGAGTTTCACATGAACACTGCCCGATTGCGTGTAACGGATCGCATTTGAAACCAGATTTCCCACCATTCGGGACAGGTTGACTGCCGGACAGTCCAAAGCTGACGGAAGACCTTCTTCGGCATCCACCACAAACTCCACATCCCTGCCCGCTGCAGCACCATCCCAGCGACGGCAGAGAAACTCCTGGAATTCTTCGAGATTCGTCGTGGCTCCAAGAGCTCCGGCGTCGGAGATATCTGGCGAGTCACCGATGGCTTGAGAAACAAGCGAAGCAAGCACGAGCGATGCTGCATGGACGCGCTCCAGCTGCTGTCTCGTTTCTTCCGGCAATGTAGATAGGTCGATTGTGCAAAGGCCACCCAGAATGCCATTCAGGGACGTCCGGATATCATGTGTCAACATTGCCGTCTCGGCAACACCCGGCAAACGGCTGCTTTCAATAACCTTTTTACGGTCAAGGCTGGGCTCGATAGCCGTCATGCTCTCCCCCGAAATCTAATTGCCTCCTTCGTAGAACCACGAATTGACGCACGCAAGAGTTGAAAACCTCCCCCTCATTTCAGCGAATGATACACGAGAGATTTGCGAATAGCAAAAGGCTTTGCGAAATGAAAATCATGACGCAAGTCGATCAAAGATCCTGTCTTTCAAATGCCCCATATCTCGCGGATTCTCGACTACTTCGTCGAACATCGCTGGCCTCGTCGGAAGACCAAGCGCGACAAAAAGCGCGTTCGGATTTGCGATGCGTAATCGTTGGATCATTGCATCCTCGCCGAGACAATTTGCATCCACCAGAACCACGTCGGCTGGCGTCGTATCCTCTTCTTCAAGAAACAATACGCGCTCTGATCGCAGCGCGACTTCATAGATTGTGGCAATCGTCCTTGAACGTGTCTCCAGTCTGACACGCATTCTGTTGTCCGCAACTGTTTCCGCCGGTATCCGGACAATTATGACCCGCCGCCCAGCGGACTGGGTGTCGAGATCGATCGTTCCGCGGCAGGCCGTAACAAGGCCTCTCGCGATCAGCGGTCTCAGGGCATCAGCGGATACCTGATCGGGCGCGACGTCACCAAGGCCCATCAGCAGGTCGAGCTTCCAGTCAACCGCAGGTGTGTAGTCGCAGAGAACGATTTCCACGCAAAGTTTGCCATCATCATAGCGAAATACAAGTTCCACGCTTTCCGGCGGCACTGCCTCCACCAAATATTCGCAAAGGTGTACGAGGATCTGACGGATGCGGTCGATATCGCCGCAAATGCGCGCGGGCGTGCCAGACGCAACCCGGATCTGCAACCCCGAAGAGAGATCGGAAGAAAGCGAAAGGCCTGTGGAGGATGCAAGCGTCGCAACAGCGAATGGCGCCGGGCGGAGCCGGAACCGGCCATCCTGCATCTCGCCGTAGTCAAGAAGGCCGGCCAGCATCTGCACCATAGACTGGCCGCAGTTCTTGGCCTGCTCGACGAGCCGTTTCTGTGAAGTTGCGAGGTTGCTCTGACCCAGCAAGGCCAAGGGGCCCAGGATGCCATTCAACGGATTGCGGAGTTCGTGGCTCATCATGCTGAGGAACCTGGATTTTGCCCGGCTGGAGAGTGCGGCAGAATCCGCTACCTTCCGGTTCATGAACGCAAGGTGCCGCTGTCTCCGGTTTTCGCGCAGAATTAGTATCAGGGCGAAGACACTCAGCAACACGGCCGCGAGACTGATGACTCCGGTGGCTTGGGAGCTGGACTGGATACGCTCTCGGACCGACGCGCTTTCTGCCGTATCGGCACGAACCACGCGAAGTGTGTAGAGCCGCAGTTCCTGCTGAAGTGCCCCAAAGGACTGCAATAGCGCTTCGACCGTTTCAGTATCGTCGACTTCAAGACTTGCAATGACCGGATCAATCTCCTCGAGGTAATCGCTGATCGCGTCGATTGAGCCATGACCCTCGTCATACTTCCGCATCAGCTCGCCTACACGGCCTTTTCCGAGCATGAAGACACGGCTCCACAGAATGTCAAAACGGTTCCTGGCAGTTCCAAGTGCTTCTTCTGTTTGCTCGACACCAAGTTTGGCAATGCTGAGTTGAAACCTAAGCAGCTCGACTTCCATCTGTGTGGCCGACCACAAAATGTTGTCCTGGCTGATGACACGCAGGTTGTCGATGTCGCGACGGATCGAGATGAACCCGAGCGCAATGAAACCAGCCATCGCCACCAGCACCGTTAGTCCGACGAATTTCGGCAGTGGCTTCATCGCGATCAGAGAGCCTCAATCCGGACGAGCTGCCAGATCAGACGGGTAATGTACACCGGATCGCCCTGCAGCTCGGGGTGGTCTGTCAGGGGATACATCAACCAAAGGGGTCCCTTGTCGCGTCGCGAAAGGCGGGTACCATCAGCTTCCATTGCCAAAATTGCATTGTAGCGCCTGAAATCAGACGCAGGTATATCGACGAAGTAATCGTTTGCCGCGATAAAGCGCAGCAAAGCTGCATCTCCAATACCCAGGTGCTCGAGCACATCACGCACGAGCGGCCCCCGATAAGTCGTCATCCCGTCGGCAAATTCGTTCTCAGTTCTGATTGTCGATTGGGGAAGCGCGTCGAGCTCCGCAAGCGTGAACTCAAGCGTATCTTCTGGATCGCCCGTTCCGCGGCTCAGAACCAGCGCGACGTCATTCGCAAACGCTGCTTGGGCAATTAGCGCCCATATGACAACCGCCAGCCCCAAGTTGAGAGCGGACGGACTCCATCGGTTTGCCAGTGTCAACACAGTCCCACGCCCCTGCCAGCCATCTGATCCCCGGCCGACAGGGTCGGAGAGGTAGGCTTTGTCGTCATAACCATCGCCAAACGATTATGACAACTCAAAGCAGGTCCTGCCAGATATTCGTCAAGCTTTCGGGCAAAAAAGATGGAAGCGTGCCAAACGGAAAGTCAGCGTTCCGCCTGCCTCCATAATTTGGGTCTTGGTTGCGTTGCCCTGACCGAGAGACCCCTGAGGTTCCAGGGCCGATCCAGCCCTAGAGCGAGTGCGACGGGTTTTCGGTCAAACGGGACCTGGAACCGGATCAGGCTTCTTGCGCGTATCCAATGCTGGCAAGCGACTCTTCGATTTCCCCAAGGATCGCCGGATCATCGATCGTTGCAGGCATCTTGTAGTCCTGACCATCGGCGATCTTGGCCATGACGCCGCGCAAGATCTTGCCTGAGCGCGTCTTGGGTAGGCGATCAACGACGATGGCGGTCTTGAAGGCCGCAACTGGACCGATCTTCTCACGAACTAGCTTGACGCATTCCCGCGAAATTTCGTCATGGTCGCGGTCACATCCTTTGTTGAGGCACAGGAACCCCATGGGCAACTGCCCCTTGAGCGAATCCGCAACACCGATGACCGCGCATTCCGCAACATCCGGATGATTGGCCAAGACCTCCTCCATCGCTCCGGTCGAGAGCCTGTGCCCGGCAACGTTGATCACGTCGTCGGTACGCGCCATGATCGCGAGATACCCATCCTCATCGATGATCCCGGCATCTCCGGTTTCATAGTAGCCAGGGAACGTCGTCAGGTAGGAACTTATATAGCGCTTCTCTGCATTCCAGAGCGTGGAGAGCGTTCCCGGGGGCATCGGCAGTTTGATCGCAACCGCACCGAGTTCATTCGGCGGAAGTGGATGGCCCTCATCGCTTAGGATCTGCACGTCGTATCCGGGCATCGGAACGGTCGGCGAGCCCAGCTTGATCGGCAACAACTCGATCCCCATTGGGTTGGCCGCTATGGCCCATCCGGTTTCCGTTTGCCACCAATGATCGATCACCGGCACCTTGAGGTGATCCTGCGCCCAGATGATTGTGTCAGGGTCGGCACGTTCCCCGGCAAGGAACAGGCCCTTGAGCGTGGAAAGATCGTATTTCTTGACGAACTCACCGTTCGAGTCTTCACGCTTGATTGCCCGGAAAGCCGTTGGGGCCGTGAAGAAGCTCTTGACTCCGTGCTCATTGATTACACGCCAGAAGGTTCCAGCGTCCGGCGTGCCGACAGGCTTGCCTTCGAAGACAATCGTAGTCGCGCCAGCGAGAAGCGGGCCATAGCAGATATAAGAATGTCCGACGACCCATCCCACATCCGAGGCACTCCAGAACACGTCACCACCTTCGACGTCGTATATGCTCTTCATGGTCCACATCAACGAGACCATATAACCCGCAGACGGGCGCACCACGCCTTTGGGTTGGCCAGTCGTCCCGGACGTATAGAGAATATAAAGCGGGTCCATCCCACCCACGTCCGCGCAGGGAGCAGGCGTAACGCCTTCGACGAATTTTACCCAGTTGACGTCCCGGCCTTCGGTCAGTTCGACCTCCTGCTCGGGTCGCTGAAAGATCACGCAGAAATCGGGCTTGTGGCTTGAGAGTTCGATGGCCTGATCGAGCATCGGCTTGTAGGCAATGACGCGACCCGGTTCGATACCGCAGGATGAGGCGATGATCGCCTTCGGCCTGGCGTCCTCGATCCGGACAGCAAGTTCAGGGCCGGCAAAGCCCCCAAACACGACCGAATGGATCGCGCCCAGCCGCGCGCAAGCCAGCATAGCGACGAGCGCCTCAGGGACCATGGGCATGTAGATAATGACCCGGTCGCCCTTCACCACACCCTTTCCGGCAAGTGCGCCGGCCAGTGCTGCTGTCTTTTCCTGAAGTTCGCGGAAGGTGATCTTGGCATTGGCGCCCGTGATTGGGCTGTCATAGATGATTGCCACGCGGTCGCCGTTTCCGGCTTCCACGTGACGGTCAACCGCGTTGTAGCAAACATTGCAGACCGCATCGCTGAACCAGCCATAGAGCGGAGGGTTGCTGTCATCGAGCGCCTTCTGCGGCGGACTGACCCAGTCGATGGCCTCTGCTGCTTGGAGCCAGAATGCCTCGGGGTCTTTTTGCCAACCCTCGTAGATGTCGCTGTATGCCATGGGACCCTCCCCCTTTCGCGTTCAGCCGCTGCGGCCTATCTGCCGCTTCGGCTATCCATATGATTGCACCGGAGCGCCCGCGAGCGCAGCGATGTTGAGCAGTCCGCGCGCCGTGATTGATGGCGTGACGATATGCGCCTTGTTGCCCATACCCATGAGGATCGGGCCGACTTCGAGGCCATTGGCCACCACTTTCATGATGTTTCGCACGGCACTCGCAGCGTCGGTGTTTGCGAAAACGAGTGCGTTGGCCGCCCCTTTGAGCCGGGAATTTGGGAAAATGCGCTCGCGCAGAGATGCCTCTAGCGCGGCATCCGAATGCATTTCTCCCTCGTAAACAAAATCGAGATCGTGATCGTCGAGAATTTCCAGGGCCTCGCGCATGCGACGTCCTGAATCCGTATCCAGGTTGCCGAATTGCGAATGGGAGCAAAGCGCGATCTGCGGTTCCAGACCGAAACGGCGAACATGCCGTGCGGTCGCGATCGTGGTCTCGGCAATATGCTCGGCCGTCGGCTCTGGATGCACATGCGTATCAGATACGAAAATCGGGCCCCGCTCCGTGATCATCAGCGAAAGCGCCCCGACGGGCTTCAGATGCCGATCTGCCAGCATTTCCCGCACATATTTGAGGTGCCAGAGATAGAGACCGAAGGTGCCGCAGATCAAGCTGTCTGCCTCACCCCGGTGTACCATGACCGAGGCGATCGCTGTGGTGTTGGTCCGCATGATTGCCTTAGCCAGATCGGGTGTGATGCCACGACGCTGAAGGTGAGCGTGATAGGTCTCCCAATACTCTCGGAACCGAGGGTCGTGTTCAGGGTTCACCACCTCGAAATCACGATCCACTTTGATTGGAATGGCTTCGCGTTCACAGCGCGACTCGATCACGTCCGGTCGGCCGATCAGGATTGGTCGATCCACACCGTTCTCACGCATGCCCTGAACCGCACGAAGCACGCGTTCATCCTCACCTTCTGCGAAGACGATCCGCCGGACACCTTGGCTGGCTGCATCGAAAACAGGCCGCATGATGAGCGCGGTCCGGTAGACAGACTGGTTGAGACTTTCCTTGTAGGCCTCAATGTCTTCGACGGGCCGCTCGGCAACCCCGCTTGCCATGGCAGCCTTCGCCACGGCACCCGCAACAATTGCCAGCAGGCGCACATCAAATGGTTTTGGGATCAGGTAGTTGCGCCCGAAGACGAGCCGTTCTCCCTGATAGGCCGCCGCGGCTTCGGCAGAGGATGAAACGCGGGCGAGTTCGGCAATTCCTTCCACGCAGGCAATCTGCATGGCATCGTTGATCTCAGTTGCACCGACATCGAGCGCTCCGCGGAAGATGAACGGGAAGCACAGGACATTGTTCACCTGGTTCGGATAGTCCGAGCGACCGGTAGCGATGATGGCTTTGTGGTTCACCGCGCGCGCGGCTTGCGGATCAATTTCGGGATTTGGGTTGGCGAGGGCAAAAATGATCGGCTCATCGACCATCTTTGCAACCATTTCCGGCTTGAGCACGTTTGGACCTGACAGCCCGAGGAAGAGATCCGCTCCATCGATCACGTCATCCAGCGTGCGCAGGTCCGAATTCTGCGCATAGGCCGCTTTTTCCGGGTTCATGTCGACTTCCCGGCCTTCGTGGACCAGTCCATGGATGTCGCACAGCCAAACATTCTCTCGTTTCGCACCAAGTTTCAGCAGCATGTTTAGGCATGCGATGCCTGCGGCGCCGCCTCCGGTCGAGACGATCTTTATGTCCTCGAACTTTTTGCCGACCAGTTTCAAGGCGTTGGTCGCCGCCGCACCGACAACGATCGCCGTACCGTGCTGATCGTCGTGGAAAACGGGAATGTTCATTCTCTCGCGGCACAGCCGCTCGACAACAAAGCAATCAGGAGCCTTGATGTCTTCGAGATTGATCGCACCGAACGAAGGCTCTAGCGCGCAGACGATCTCGGCCAACTTCTCCGGGTCCTTCTGATCCACCTCGATGTCGAAGCAGTCAATGTTGGCGAACTTCTTGAAGAGAACCGCCTTGCCCTCCATTACCGGCTTGGATGCCAGCGCGCCGATATTTCCCAGGCCGAGAACCGCGGAGCCGTTCGAGACCACGGCAACTAGATTGCCCCGGGCGGTGTATTTTGCCGCCGATACCGGGTCGGACTGAATTTCGAGACATGCCTCCGCGACACCGGGGCTGTAGGCGCGAGACAGGTCGTGCTGATTGGCGAGCGGCTTGGTCGCACGGATCTCGAGCTTGCCGGGCTTTGGCAACGCATGATAATTGAGCGCCGCCTGCCGCACACTTTCCTTCGTGCCGTTTTCCATCCCTAAGTTCCCCGAAGCTGTTGCAGTTGTTGCTGCTTAGCTCACAGCCGCTCCTGCCGCCAGCGTCGTGTCGATTGCTGGCGGATCCGGCACTTTCTTGCGGAGGAAACCCCAAGCCTCGGGCCTCCGCCATGATCTCAATCATCTCAGACCGTACGGAACTTTATTCCGCGGCAGTCTTGGATCGGGCCGCTCGGATGAGGTCCAGAATGTCGCGTGCCGCGTCCGGAATATTGGTGCCGGGACCGAAGATCGCACTGACCCCTGCACTCTTCAGATAATCATAGTCCTGCTGCGGAATAACGCCGCCACAAATCACTAGGATATCGCCTGCCCCGTTTGCCTTCAGGGCCTCGATGAGCTTGGGCGCAAGAGTTTTGTGACCCGCTGCCTGGCTGGAAATGCCGATGACGTGGACATCATTATCTACTGCATCCTGAGCTGCCTCTTCCGGCGTCTGGAACAATGGCCCCACATCCACATCGAAACCAATATCGGCGAACGCTGTGGCGATGACCTTGGCTCCGCGATCATGGCCATCCTGACCCATCTTGACGACCAGCATTCTCGGTCGCCGCCCTTCCTCATCCGCAAAGGCCTCGACATCCTTCTGGATGGCCTCAAAGCCCTCATCGCCCTCATAGGCCGCACCATAGACACCCGCGAGCGTCTTGACCTCGGCCCTGTGCCGTCCGAATACCTTCTCCATTGCCATCGAGATCTCTCCGACCGTGGCGCGCGCCCGCGCCGCTTCGACCGCGGCTTCGAGCAGGTTGCCCCCCTCGGATGCGCGGCGCGTGAGTTCATTCAATGCGGCTTCGCAGGCGCCCGCATCGCGCGAGGCCCGCACCCTTTCGATGCGCGCAATCTGGCTCTCGCGCACCTTGGCATTGTCAATATCGAGGATGTCGATGGGGTCTTCTGCACTGAGACGGTATTTGTTCACCCCAACTATAACATCATCGCCGCGGTCGATCAGCGCCTGCCGCCGGGCTGCCGTTTCCTCGATGCGGAGCTTGGGCATGCCGCTCGCCACGGCTTTGGTCATGCCACCCATCTCCTCGACTTCCTCGATGAGTTCCCACGCTTTGTCGGCCAGTTCCTTCGTAAGCGCCTCGACATAGTAGGAACCGGCCAACGGATCCACGACCTTCGTTACACCGGTCTCTTCCTGGAGAATGAGCTGAGTATTTCGGGCGATACGGGCCGAGAACTCCGTGGGCAAGGCGATCGCCTCGTCAAGCGCATTGGTATGGAGCGATTGAGTTCCGCCGAGCACGGCACTCATAGCTTCGTAGGCCGTCCGAATGACGTTGTTGTAGGGATCCTGCTCCTGAAGGCTCACTCCGCTGGTCTGGCAATGGGTGCGTAGCATCTTGGAGCGGGCATTCTGCGCGCCGAGATCGGTCATGATCCGATCCCAAAGCAGCCTTGCCGCGCGCAGTTTGGCAGCCTCCATGAAAAAGTTCATGCCGATGGCAAAGAAGAAACTCAACCTTCCCGCGAACTTGTCGATATCCATCCCGGCGGCCATGGCTGTCCGGACATACTCTCGCCCGTCCGCGAGGGTATAGGCCAATTCCTGGACGAGGTTCGCACCGGCCTCTTGCATATGGTAGCCGGAAATCGAGATTGAATTGAAGCGCGGCATCTCATTT
The DNA here is from genome assembly GCF_049800915.1 of Amaricoccus macauensis. Classification (GTDB taxonomy): domain Bacteria; phylum Pseudomonadota; class Alphaproteobacteria; order Rhodobacterales; family Rhodobacteraceae; genus Amaricoccus; species Amaricoccus macauensis_A. The sequence continues at coordinate 711,521 of NZ_JBNAFY010000001.1, read as the reverse complement.
GAAGTGTATTCGATGATATCCGCAATGATCCGCATCGAAGGCTCGGGCGGGTAGATATAGGTATTGCGGACCATGAACTCCTTGAGGATGTCGTTCTGGATCGTGCCAGACAACACGCTGCGATCGTGTCCCTGCTCTTCACCGGTCACGATGAAGTTCGCCAAGGTTGGAATGACGGCGCCGTTCATGGTCATGGAGACGGAGACCTGATCGAGCGGAATGCCGTCGAACAGGATCTTCATGTCTTCGACCGAGTCGATCGCCACGCCGGCCTTGCCAACATCGCCCACGACCCGCTCGTGATCGCTGTCGTATCCACGGTGCGTTGCGAGATCGAACGCGACCGATACGCCCTGCTGTCCTGCAGCAAGTGCCTTACGGTAAAAAGCATTGGACTCCTCGGCTGTCGAGAAGCCCGCATATTGCCGGATCGTCCAGGGCCGGCCAGCATACATCGTGGCGCGGACGCCCCGGGTGAATGGAGCGACACCAGGCAGAGTTTCCTCCATTTCCGCGGTATCGGCGCTCGTATAGAGCGGTTTGACCTCGATGCCCTCCAGCGTTTTCCATTTCAGGTCCTCAAGGCTTCGCGCCTTCAGTTCCTTCTCGGCCAGCGCTTCCCATTTCGCGATATCAGGCTTGCTCATGGCGTCATTCCTCGCGGCTTCCGAAGCGGTGGATTCCCCCCAAATGCCGCTTCGGTCGTTTCTGAAAATTCCTTCTCGCATCCTGACGAATTCCGACTAAATCTAGAGGGGAAGGAGTTCATGATGCGCATTCTCGGTGGTTTGATAGTCGCGGCTTTTGGCGTCGCATTTCCGGTTTCCGCGGCGACCGACCAGGATGGCTGGACGGAAATGGCACAAGTTGCGGCGGTTGGCGTCGAAAGCGTCACAGACGCCGCGGAGCAGCCGTCACTCGGCGATCTTCTCTGGATCGCCCGCCCGGTCGTTGTGTTTGCAGATACGCAGAACGATCCCCGCTTCCAGCAGCAGATGGAATGGCTTTCAGAACGCCGGGGCGAACTTGAGGACCGGGATGTCGAGATTCTCGTCGACACGGATCCCAAAGCCCGAGGGGCACTTCGCCAAGAACTTCGTCCCCGCGGTTTCGGCATGGTTATCATAGACAAGGACGGCTCGGTGGTGCAGCGGCGTCCTGCCCCCACCACAGCCCGCGAAATTATCAACCTCATTGATCGATTGCCGTCACGCCGACAGGAAGCAGGGTCTTTCCGGCCATAGTAAGAGTTACCCTGTCCGCAGCCGGACACACCAAACCCCGCGGTCGGTGTGTCCGGCAGGGCGCCTCTTTTCGTCCATCGACCCCGATGATACGCGGCGCTTCCGCTCCCCTCGGTTGCGCCGCCTCCCCCACCGCCGGATGACCGACCGGCGTGGGGTGCGGGTATGCCGACGGACCACGGCACCCTATTCGAACTCCATGATAACTTCATCGACCGCAAGACTTGCGCCCGGCTCTGCAAGAATCTTGGAGACCACCGCTTTCCGCTCGGCGCGCAGAACGTTCTCCATTTTCATTGCCTCAACCGTGCAAAGCGCCTGCCCGTCGAAGACCTCGTCTCCCGGCTTGACGTTGATCGAAACCACTAGCCCCGGCATCGGGCAAAGCAGCATCTTCGAGGTGTCCGGCGGAAGCTTTTCGGGCATCAACGCGGCAAGCTCGGAGTGGCGTGGCGTGTAGGCCCTCACCTTGATATCGGCGCCACGGTGTCGCATCCGGATATAGCCCGGCATGAGCTGCACCTTTGCGATCAGCGGCTCGCCATCAAGGGTTGCGTGCGCAATTAAATGCCCAGGCACCCAGTCGCAACAGACTTGGATCATGGACCCGTCGTCAAAATAGACGTCGCTCTCTCCCCTCTCGGGGTTAATCTTCACCCGGTGCTCGACCTTGTCGAGCAGAATACTCCATTCGGCTCCGAGCTTCCGTTGGTGATACGCCATTGCCCCCGAGATCTGCGTTGCGCGCTGCTCTTTTACATAATTGAGATGGGCGGCAAGCGCTGCGAGTTTCTTCAGGGTTTCCGCAGACAGCGTAGCACCAGCAAATCCCTCCGGATACTCCTCGGCAATGAACGCCGTGGTAATTTCACCGGAAATGAAACGGGGATGGTCCATGACCGCGGACAGGAACGGAAGGTTGTGTCCGATCCCCTCCACCTCGAAGGAATCGAGCGCATTCCGCATGGCCTCGATTGCCGCACCCCGATCTGGTGCCCAGGTGCAGAGCTTGGCAATCATCGGGTCGTAATACATCGAGATCTCGCCGCCTTCGAACACGCCCGTATCGTTCCGCACGGCGACAATGTCCGTGGCCACCTCTTCCGGGGGGCGATAGCGAGTGAGCCGCCCAATAGAGGGCAGGAAATTGCGGTAGGGATCTTCGGCATAGAGCCTGCTTTCTATCGCCCATCCATTGATGCTCACATCAGTCTGCGCGATAGAAAGCTTCTCGCCTGCAGCTACACGGATCATCTGTTCCACGAGATCAATGCCGGTGATAAGCTCTGTAACAGGATGTTCCACCTGCAAGCGCGTATTCATCTCGAGGAAGTAGAAGTTCCTGTCACCATCGACGATGAACTCGACGGTTCCGGCCGAACAGTAGTCGACAGCCTTGGCCAATGCGACCGCCTGTTCGCCCATGGCCTTGCGCGTCTCCTCGTCGAGAAACGGTGAGGGGGCTTCCTCGATCACCTTCTGGTTCCGTCGCTGGATCGAGCACTCGCGCTCGTTCAGGTAGATGCAGTTGCCGTGCTTGTCGCCCAGAACCTGAATTTCGATATGCCGCGGCTGCGTGACGAACTTCTCGATGAAGATCCTGTCGTCACCAAAGGAACTGGCTGCTTCGGACTTGGAGCGTTCGAAACCCTCGCGAGCCTCTTCGTCGTTCCAGGCAATACGCATCCCCTTACCACCGCCTCCGGCGGAAGCCTTGATCATCACCGGATATCCGATTTCGGATGCAATCTTGACCGCATGATCCGCGTCATCGATCAGCCCCATGAAGCCCGGAACCGTGCTGACGTTTGCTTCTGCCGCGAGCTTTTTCGACGTGATCTTGTCGCCCATTGCTTCGATGGCTCCAACAGGAGGCCCAATAAAGGCGACACCCATCTTGTCGAGAGCTTCCGCGAATTCGGCTCTCTCCGAGAGAAAACCGTAACCCGGATGAACAGCTTCAGCGCCCGTCTGGCGGATCGCATCGAGGATCTTGTCGATCACGATGTAGGACTGGTTCGCTGGGGGCGGGCCAATATGAACGGCCTCATCCGCCATCTTAACGTGAAGCGCCTCGGAGTCCGCGTCGGAATAGACCGCGACCGTCTTGATGCCCATTTTCCGGGCCGACTTGATCACGCGGCATGCGATTTCACCGCGGTTCGCGATCAGGATCTTCTTGAACATGTCACCTCGCTCGAAAAGTCGGGCCCATTGGGGCTGCGTGGATCTTTCTGTGGCCAGTTGCCTCGCGGGCGCCTGTATCAGGGGGATGTCGGGCTATCAGCCGCAGGAATTTCTCCGGAGACGGTCGGACTTGTCGCCAAGAAATTGTCCGTCACTTCGTTTCGCTCGGCGACTGACATCGGCGGCGGCGCGGTCCCGCCACTGCATGCTGCCACAAAGAATGCCACGGCGATCGCCAAAGGAATCCAGACCTTCTGTTGCATCTTCCCACTCCTAAATAGCCGGGTCGGTTCGCCTGGCCTTTTGCCCCGTCTTGGCGGGGCGTTGATCAGAATCGTTCGTCCTCGGGGAACGCATCAGGAAAATTTGCCCGCGCCTTCTCAAGGTCGAGACGCAACATTGCGTCATAGCTCTCCGGATCGAACGGCTCTTCAGCCGGGACGACCTCCCGACCAAAAACCCAACTCAACCTACCCGCGTCCAGATTACCGCGCACGAAGGCTTCGTCGCCAAAATGGTCGTAAAGTGCCGCGATAAACGCCTCATCAGCGGCCCGATCAACCGGCCTACGATCCTTGTAGCGTTCTCGCGCGCGGATTGGCGTCGCTCCGGTTGAGCTCGGTCTCCTGATGGTAAACTGGTGATCGGTTCCTGGCAGCCGCCCAGGGAAACCTCGATGCTTCAGCATGGGGGAACTCCCCTCGCCGGATCGGTCAGTCCTCGCCGAGATTCATTACCGCGACCCCCATCGAAACGGCCCCGAATGTCATTGCAGTCTGGAAGAATAGAACAGCTGTCGCCAACCCACTCTCGTCCTTGTCCAGCACGGTTCCGAGACCACCAACATCCCAATGGATAAGAATCAACAGAAAGACACAGCCGATGACGATTCCGTTTGCGATATGCGTGAGCATGAAGCGGATCAGCTTGGGCAGAGACATCCAGAGCTTGAGTATCATCGCGAAGTCTTCCATCCGGTGACACCACACAAAATAGATCGCGCCCTACGCCTTGTCTAATCAACCCTTGGGAAAGCATTGACTTCATGACTGCGGCACCGGCATCAGGGTAACTTCGCCAATCGCAACATGCGGAGGCTGTTCGAGTGCGTAGACGGCGGCATTGGCAACGTCTTCCGGCTTCAGACCGTCCGGTTTTGGGGAATCAAAGAATGCCGTATCCACAATGCCGGGCGCCAGAACCGTGCAGCGCCCACCCCACGGCCGCATTTCCGCAAGCAGGTTCGCTGCAAATCCGTGGACAAAATGCTTCGTCGCTCCGTAGACAGAGCCGCTCAACTCGATCTTTGCGGCTCGGGAGCCGGTCAGCAGCAAGTGGCCCTTTGTCTTGCGCAGTTCGGGCAGGACTATTCTGGCTGTAACCAGCAATCCCCAGATATTTACGTCTAGAAGTTCGCGCCAGTCATCGAGATCTGCTGTTTCAGCACTCTTGCTGGAAGTTCCCATACCTGCGTTGGCAAAAGCGGCATCCAGACGACCGAAACGTTCGACTACCTTGGCGATGGCATCATGCTGAGCCTCTGCGGATGTGACGTCTGCTGCAACCGCGATTGCCCTGTCCTGTCCCAGTTCAGCCACCAGCTCATCAAGCTTGCCTTGAGACCTCGCCATGAGACCGACACGCCATCCGGCCGCTGACGCAGCCCGCGCGGTTGCGGCACCGATGCCGCTCGATGCGCCCGTGATGAGCAGTACCTTGTCCAAACCAAATCCCCCGGCCTTGCTTCGTCCGACCGCCTTAGAGCGGGATGTTGTCATGCTTCTTGTAAGGGTTCGTCAGTTGCTTGGTTCGCAGGCTGGCGAAAGCGCGAGCAACTCTACGGCGTGTCGAATGCGGCATGATGACTTCGTCGATGAAACCGCGTTCGGCTGCCACAAACGGATTGGCAAAACGGTCTTCATAGTCCTTGGTACGCGTTGCGATCTTGTCGGCATCACCGAGCTCGGAACGATAGAGAATCTCGACCGCGCCCTTTGCCCCCATCACTGCGATCTCAGCCGTGGGCCAAGCATAATTTATGTCACCGCGAATGTGCTTCGAGCTCATGACGTCATACGCTCCGCCATAGGCCTTTCGGGTGATGACTGTCACTTTGGGGACCGTGGCCTCGCCATAGGCGAACAGCAGTTTCGCGCCGTGTTTGATGATGCCGCCATATTCCTGGCTCGTGCCGGGAAGGAATCCCGGCACATCCACGAACGTCAGGATCGGGATCTGGAAGGCGTCACAGAAGCGCACGAAGCGCGCTGCCTTGCGGGCGCTATCGATATCCAGACAGCCTGCGAGCACCATAGGCTGGTTCGCGACCACCCCAACCGTGGAACCCTCAAGCCGAATGAACCCGGTCAGGATGTTCTTGGCGAAATCCTCTTGGATCTCGAAGAAATCGCCTTCGTCAGCGACTTTCAGGATAAGTTCCTTCATATCGTACGGTGTGTTCGGGTTCGGCGGCACCAACGTATCCAAGCTGTTCTCGATGCGGTCTGTCGGGTCGAAGAACGGGCGCATCGGAGGCTTTTCCCTGCTAGAGAGAGGCAGGAAGTCTACCAGTCTGCGAACTTGGTCGAGTGCCACCACGTCATTCTCGAAGGCGCCATCTGCAACAGAAGATTTGGATGTATGGGTTTTCGCGCCGCCTAGTTCTTCAGCCGTCACCACCTCATTGGTGACGGTTTTCACCACATCGGGCCCGGTCACAAACATGTAGGAAGAGTCGCGCACCATGAAGATGAAATCGGTCATGGCCGGGCTGTAGACCGCGCCGCCGGCACAAGGGCCCATGATGACCGAAATTTGAGGCACGCATCCCGAGGCCATAATGTTTCTCTGGAACACATCCGCATAGCCCGCGAGCGATGCCACGCCCTCCTGAATGCGCGCGCCGCCCGAGTCGTTCAGACCAATAACCGGCGCGCCGTTCTGGACCGCCATATCCATGATCTTGCAGATCTTTTCGGCATGGGTCTCGGACAGAGACCCGCCGAAGACCGTGAAATCCTGACTGAAGACGTAGACCTGCCGCCCATTTATGGTACCCCAGCCAGTCACCACGCCGTCGCCAGGAAAGGCCTGCTCAGCCATTCCGAAATCGTGACAACGGTGGGCCTTGAACATGTCGAACTCTTCGAAGCTGCCTTCGTCAAGAAGGACTTCGATGCGCTCCCGAGCCGTAAGCTTTCCCTTAGCATGCTGGTTGTCGATGCGGCGCTGTCCGCCCCCGAGACGCGCTTCGTTTCTGCGCTCTTCGAGCTGAGCAAGGATCTCTTTCACCGGTCGCCCCCCTGTTGCGGTGGCGGTTAATTGCCAGAGGGGGATGGTCGATACAAGAAAACTTCGGCGGATTTGCAAATAGTATTGCAAACACGATCTGCAAATTGCAAATCTGCGAAGTCATGAGCCAGGCAAGAAAACTTTACGCAGGAGTAAAGCTGCGCGAAATCCGAACACGCCTTGGGCTGACGCAGGCGGACTATGCGGCAAAGCTCGGCGTATCGCTCTCTTATCTGAACCAGATGGAGAACAACCACAGACCACTCTCGGCAAGGGTGCTGCTCTCGCTTGCGGAGGAACTGGGCATTGATGTGACCGAGATGTCGAAAGGCTCATCGGAACGCATGATTGCCGACTTGCGCGAGGCGCTTGCGGACCCCGTTTTTGATTCCGCACCGCCCTTGGGAGACGTTCAGCTTGTTGCGTCCAACGCACCCAACTTCGCCCATGCCTTCCTGGCACTTCATCGCGCGCACCGGCAGACTCAGGAACAGCTTGCCCAGATAAACGAGGCCTTGGGCCGCGAAGACAGCGCCTTGGCGCCCCTACCGTGGGAAGAGGTGCGGGATTTCTTTCACTATTGCGACAACTACGTCGATGCGATTGACCGGGCAGCAGAGCGCTTTGCCTCCCGCCTGGCATCGGGTGACAGACGTTCCGCACTCGCAAACTGGCTCGAGACGCACCACGGGATCTCAATCCGCAGTTCCGCCGATGTCGAGATGCGACGGTTCGATGCGCGGGGTTCGAACCTTTTTCTGGCGTCGCATGCGCCGGCCTCAACTCAGACCTTTCAGATCCTCCACCAGATTGCTTTGCTTGAACATGACGATCTTCTGGAGGCCACCCTCGATCTGGCCCGCTTCGGGACTGAGGCGGCACGGGCCATCTGCAAGATCGGGCTCGCGAACTACTTCGCCGGTGCAGCCATGCTACCCTATGACCATTTTCTCGACCGCGCGCAGTCCCTCCGACACGATTTGGAAGCATTGTCCTGTGAATTCGAGGCGTCCATCGAACAGGTAGGGCAGCGTCTCTCGACCTTGCAGCGCATTGGTGCGAAAGGCGTGCCGTTCTTCTTTGTCCGTGTCGATCAGGCCGGTACTATCACAAAGCGGCACTCCGCCACACGCCTGCAGTTTGCGCGCTTCGGGGGCGGCTGTCCGCTCTGGAATGTTCATAGTGCGTTCGAATCTCCGGGTCGTTTGCTGCGACAGTTGGCCGAGACTCCGGACGGCGTCCGCTACCTCTGCCTTGCACGCGATGTGGTCAAGCCCGGCGGCAGCTTTCATGCGCCCCTTCGGCGGTATGCCATCGGTCTCGGATGCGAGATCGCACATGCGGGATCTCTGGTCTACGCGGACGGGCTCGATCTGAAGAACGATGCGGCCTATCAGCCTATCGGCGTTTCCTGTCGGATCTGCGCGCGCAAGACCTGTCCGCAACGCTCAGTTCCTCCAATGGAAAGCCCGCTCAACGTGGACCTCTCCAACCGTGGCCTGCTGCCCTACTCCATAGCCTGATCAGGCCGCCAGACGGCAAATCTCTATCGCTGAAACTTTTTCGCGGCCATGCCCCTTTTTAGCCTTGCATGCCTCCGCACTCGAGTTTATCTCCCCGCTCAACGGATTGGTAGCTCAGTTGGATAGAGCACTTGACTACGAATCAAGGGGTCGGGGGTTCGAATCCTCCCCAGTCCGCCACCCTCCCTAAGGTTATCTAATTGGCCTGCATACCATCGATTTTCGATGTTAGCGGACCCCTTGGCAGAAAAAGTTTTGCCAGTCCGCTTGGGTAACTCCACCGTAATAGCGATATCCATCACGGCCAATCGATTCACTTACCTTGGCCGTCTTGTTCTCCAATTCACGGTTTGGTTCGAGGACTTTCTACGGCTTTCGAATTCTTATCGTTGCACAGCCAATCACAGGCTGAAAGACATGCTGCGTTTCTGAGAGCCCGCAAGGTCGTCGAGGTGGCCGCGCACGGTCGTCTTCGCGCATCCTTTTCAAATGGCAGGCCACAATCAGCCTGCCCCAATGGCCCAAATGACATTGCTTTACTGTCCCCTTGATATGCCGAATCCTTTGGTTCCACCCGCCAGTAACCAGCATCTACGAATGGTGCACTAGGCCGAGGCTTCGCATTCTTCCGGAATAGAGACCTCATCTGTGCTACCCAGGGATATTGACCATGCAGAAGGCTTGGCCTGACCTTGCAATGAAACGACTGCTGTTGAGATAAGCATTGTCATACGCACCCGTTTCCGCACATTTTGCCCAAGAAATCGCGAGCATGCGAACTTCAGGATCGAAATCTGAGAATCCAACCGTTTTGTGGGGCAATGGATTCTTTCGTGACCGCGCCGGTTGCGATCAGGGACACACTTGAGCTCTTCAAGCGAGATCAGAGCAGAGGGAAAGACGATATGAACAACGATGAGAAGGCCTTCACGGGCAAGACAACATTGCCCGGTCCCAGCCGCCGGTCCTTCCTGCGAACTGCCTCCGTACTCACGTGGGCCGCAGCAGGCGGAAGCCTCGTGTTGCCGCGCGCTGCCCGCGCACAAGAACCAGTGAAGGGAGGAATTTTGAAGATGGGCCTTGCTGCCGGTCAGAGCACCGACAGTCTTGATCCGGCCCTAGCGGCAAATGCAGTTACCTTCCACGTATTGCGCACCTTCGGCGAGCCGCTTGTGGATGTCAGCCCCGATGGCGAACTCGATCTGCGGATTGCTGAAGAAATAGAGAGTTCTGATGACGCGAAGACTTGGCGTTTCAGAATTCGTCAGGGTGTCGAGTTTCACAACGGAGAGATGGTCACCCCGGAAGATGTCGTAGCCACGCTTGAACGCCACTCCGACGAAGATGCGCAGTCCGGTGCACTAGGGATAATGCAGGGCATCTCCTCCATGAGTGTCGATGGCGAGTGGGTCGTAATCGAACTCGAGACCGGCAACGCCGACCTTCCCTACCTCCTCTCGGACTATCACCTGCAGATCCAGCCGAACGGCGGTCGCGATGACCCGGCAGCCGGAATTGGTGCGGGCGCATACAAGATCGTCGAACACGAGGCCGGAGTGCGATACACCTTCGAGAAACATGCAAATTACTGGGATGACACGCGCGGTCACTATGACGGCGTGGAGTTTCTCGTTATCAATGACGCCACCGCGCGCATGGCAGCCCTGCAATCGGGTCAGGTGCATATTGCAAACCTCGTTGAACCCAAGGTCGCGAGCCTTCTGTCACGTGCGCCGAACATCGACGTCATGAATGTCTCTGGCCGGGGACACTACGTTTTCATCATGCACTGCAATACCGCGCCCTTCGACAACAAGGATCTGCGGCTCGCTCTGAAATACGCCATTAATCGCGAGGAGATGGTCGATAAAATTCTCCAGGGCTTCGGCACGATCGGGAACGACATTCCGGTCAACGCCGCCTACCCGCTCTTCGCGGAAAGCCTGCCCCAGAGGCAATATGACATCGAGAAGGCAGCGGAGCATTACAAGGCCTCCGGTCATGACGGAAGTCCGATCGTGCTCAAGGTCGCAGATGCGGCCTTTCCCGGAGCTGTGGACGCTGCCGCCCTCTTTCAACAGTCGGCAGCCGCAGCAGGCATTCCGCTCGAGGTTCAGCGCGTGCCGAACGATGGCTACTGGTCCGAGGTCTGGAACAAGGAGCCTTTTTGCGCTTCTTACTGGGGCGGGCGTCCGGTCCAGGATCAGATGTATTCGACGGCCTACCTCTCCACGGCGGACTGGAACGACACGCGTTTCGAAAATGAGGAATTCGATGCACTTCTGCTCGAGGCGCGGGCCGAACTTGACCCTGCAAGGCGCACGGAACTCTATGCCGAGATGGCCGCCATCCTGCATGAGGAGGGTGGCCTGATCTGCCCGATGTTTAACGATTTCGTTGAAGCGGTAAGCACCGATGTCCAGGGCTGGGTGTCTGACGGCAACCAGGATACCATGAATGGTCTCGCACCGCACAAGACATGGTTGGCCGGCTAACGTGTTGCGACATCCGGTTGTTATCCTCCTGGCCCAGCGAATATCGCTGGGCCTCCTTCTCCTGCTTGCGGCCTCGGCGCTGATTTTTCTCGGAACTGAAATCCTGCCGGGCGATGTGGCACAATCCATTCTTGGCCAAAGTGCCACCCCCCAGGCACTCGCAAACCTTCGGGCAGAACTGGGCCTGAACGAGCCTGCGCTCTCACGTTATTTCGACTGGCTCGCTGGCCTGCTCCGCGGAGATCTCGGCACCGCTCTGACAAACGGTCAGGATATCGCCGATGCCATGGGCCGTAGGCTCTCGAACACCCTCTTCCTTGCCTGCACTGCTGCCCTGATCGCAGTGCCGCTCGCTATTCTGCTGGGCGTGATCGCTGTGCGCTACCGCGGCCAGTGGCCCGACAAGCTCATTTCTGCCGTCACTCTCAGCACCGTCTCGATTCCCGAGTTCATGCTGAGCTACATCGCCATGTTCTACCTGACGGTGAAATTCAGCATCTTTCCATCGGTTTCCACCATCCATGACGGCATGTCCTTCGGGGACAGACTGCAGGCCATCGCCATTCCCGCACTCGTGCTTGTGCTGGTGGTCCTTGGCCACATGATGCGAATGACACGTGCGGCGATCCTGAATGTAATGCAGTCGGCCTACATAGAAACCGCCGAACTCAAGGGTCTCCGCCCCATTACCGTGATTGCGCGACATGCCTTTCCCAACGCCATCGCACCGGTGGTCAATGTAGTGATGATCAACCTCGCCTATCTCGTTGTCGGTGTCGTCGTGGTCGAGGTGGTTTTCGTCTTCCCGGGCATGGGACAGTATCTGGTCGATCACGTCACGAAGCGCGATGTTCCGGTGGTGCAGGCGTGCGGGCTTGTGTTTGCAGCGATCTACATTGGGTTGAACATGATCGCTGACATCGTTTCCATCCTGTCCAATCCACGCTTGAGGCATCCGAAATGAGGGGCATTCCAATCTCAGCCTTCATCGGCCTCATCCTGACGGCAGTTTATTTTCTGAGCGCAATTTTCGCAGACTTTATCGCCCCCTACGGCATGGCTGAAGTGGTCGGTGGCGTCTGGGAGCCAGCTTCGCCAGAGCACTGGCTGGGCACGGACAATATCGGGCGCGACCTTCTGAGCCGGCTCATCTACGGGGGCCAGACCACTATTCTGATCGCGACCGCAGCAACGCTTCTCAGCTTCTCCGTCGGCGCTTTCCTCGGGCTGACAGCGGCGGTGATGGGCGGCTGGGTCGATCAGGCCCTTTCGAGATTTATCGATCTCGTCATGTCTATCCCTGCGCTAATCTTCGCTCTCGTAGTTCTTTCCGTGATGCCAGTGACGATCTTCGTGTTGATCATGGTAATGGGCCTTCTGGACTCCACCCGCGTTTTCCGGCTCAGCCGGGCCGTCGCGGTCGATATCAACGTAATGGATTTCGTCGAGGCGGCGCGCCTGCGCGGAGAGGGACGCAGATGGATTATCTTCCACGAAATCCTGCCCAATGCGCTCTCCCCGATGGTTGCGGAAATGGGTCTGCGGTTCATCTTCATGGTGCTATTCATCTCGACCCTGTCTTTTCTCGGGCTGGGCGTCCAGCCGCCGCTCGCCGATTGGGGTGGCATCGTGAAGGAAAACAAGGACGGGATAGTCTACGGAATTCCCGCGGCACTGATCCCCGCCATCTCCATCGCTACTCTAGCAATTTCGGTGAACTTGGTAGCCGACTGGATCCTCAACCGCACCACAAGCCTCAAGGGAGGCCGCGATGGATGATATTCTTCTCGACATCCGTGATCTTAAGATCGGCGCGAAAGTCTATCCCGATGACGGACCTCCAAAGGACATCTCCATTGTCCACGGCGTCTCCTTCAAGCTCCAGCGCGGCAAGGTGCTGGGACTGATCGGAGAATCCGGCGCCGGAAAATCGACAATCGGCTTGTCCGCGATGGCCTACGGACGCGGCGGGGTGCGAATTACAGGTGGCGAGGTCGTTCTCAACGGGCGGGACATCCTGAAAGAAAGTGTGAGCGATCTCCGCAATCTCCGGGGCGGCGAAGTGACGTATGTTGCCCAATCCGCGGCGGCGGCCTTCAATCCGGCTCTCAGGCTTATGGATCAGGTGATCGAAACCACCGTGGGTAGAGGTCTTGCCAGCCGATCGGAGGCCGAGACCCGCGCAATCGACCTCTTCCGTCAGCTTGGCTTGCCCAACCCGGAGTCCATAGGCAATCGCTACCCGCATCAGGTTTCGGGCGGTCAGTTGCAGCGCGTGATGACCGCGATGGCACTTTGCCCGCGTCCATCGCTCGTGGTCTTCGACGAACCAACCACCGCACTCGACGTGACAACGCAGATCGACGTATTGGCCGCGATCAAGAGGGCGATCCGTGAGACTGGTGTTTCTGCTCTGTATATCACCCATGATCTCGCTGTTGTGGCTCAGGTTGCGGACGAGATCATGGTTTTGCAGAATGGCAGGATGGTCGAGCATGGCCAAACGCAACAGATCATCCAATCCCCGCGCGAGGCCTACACGCGCGCGCTCGTATCCGTCCGATCGATAGTACATGAGGGTAAGCCACCCGCCGAACCCGTGCTTGAGATATCAAACCTGTCGGCGCAATACCCGGGAATGGATCGCGACGTCCTCAGGGATATCAGCGTGGCCATCGCCCCAGGCCAGACACTCGCAGTCGTGGGCGAGAGCGGATCGGGAAAGTCTACCTTGGCGCGGGCCGTCACGGGACTTCTGCCACCGCATTCAGGGCGGATAAGTTTCGCAGAACGCGAATTGCCACCGACGCTGAAGGCTCGCACGAGAGATGATCTGCGGGAACTGCAGATGATCTATCAGATGGCGGATGTCGCCATGAATCCTCGCCAGACCGTAGGCTCAATTATTGGTCGGCCGCTCGAGTTCTATTTCGGGCTTAGGGGCAAGGAGAAACACCGGCGCGTGCAGGAGCTCCTCGATCAAATCGAGATGGGCAAGAACTTCGCAGATCGATACCCGGCCGAACTCTCCGGCGGACAGAAGCAGCGCGTGTGCATAGCACGCGCCCTGGCTGCGAAACCGCGCCTGATCATCTGTGACGAGGTCACCTCGGCGCTGGACCCGTTGGTAGCGGACGGCATCCTCACCCTCCTCCTGGACCTTCAGAAACAGGAGAACGTGGCGTACATGTTCATCACTCATGACCTCGCGACGGTGCGCGCAATCGCAGACGCTATCGCTGTCATGCATCGCGGCAAAGTGGTGCGCTACGGTCCGAAATCCCTGGTGCTCAGGCCTCCCTTCGACGACTACACCGAAATGTTGCTGGCGTCCGTTCCGGAGATGAAGCTTGGGTGGCTTGAAACAGTGATGGCGGCCCGGCGCATGGAAAACGCGGGGATCTGATATGAGTTCTTCAACCCCATGACCGCCAACTCCGATCCCCAGGAACATTCACGGAGGCCCAACTCAAGTGTTTACCTGGCGGCATGCCTGGTGCCACTTGATTGGACTTCGATAGCCCGGATGATCCGCTCGAATCTCAACCGGGCGCGTCTGGCATATCCACGCACGCGAAGGTAACCGTATACAAGACTCTCTCTTGATATTCGCCTGTGCGCGACCGCCGGATCCCATGATCCGCGCGGCATAGAGCCCAGCGTCATCCGCAAGTGGATCGCACGCTGCCGCAAAAGCCACGGTCGTGGCAAACCCGAATATTCGGTATCGGACAGCGGCTCGAGCCCCGGGTCCGGAATAGGAGGCGCGATGGCACGTGTGATACGGTTGCCCGTCCCCCATGCTGGGCCAAGGAACAGGTAAATCAGCACCTGGCCCAAAATTGGCACACTCAGTCCGCGCAAAACGTGGCGGATGCTCGTGGGCAGCGTTGCACCCGCACTATCCCCCACCAGCACCATACTTCCGCCGAAGGCTCACGGCACCGCCTCACTCATGGCCAGCGCATCCTCGGAAGCCGCCGGATGGTGATGTTCGGGGGCGGGCCGTTAATCGATTGCCACCACACGGAAGCCGACCCGATGGAAAATCTCGGCACAGGTGTCGTCATGACTCTCCTCGCAACAAACTACTCCCCCGCCATCATGCAGATACGGTGTCCTGCCACTCTCCGTTTCCGCTTCGTAGACCCGGCAGGGGACTTCACACGGCGTGCAGTCTCGGCTGGACACCAGGCCGGGCGGCCCCTGCGGAAAGCTCGATACATTTCGTCATAGCGTGCGCGGTTCGCGATTGCGCCTTCGCCCGCGGCGCCGGGTGGGTAGAAGTCTACGCTCTTTTGAATCAATGCCCACGTCTCCTCATCTATGAGTTCCGCATAATCCGGTCCGGTGCTCAATGCCTCCTCCTCTTGCATTCGATTTCGGCTCGCCCCGCATCGGTCAGCAAGAATGGCCAATGGAAGCCGCCCCAATGGGCCCAATGCGGTTGCTTTACTGGGAGATATGATTGCCTCAGGCTAATGGTTCAAAGCGCCCCACGTCCCAGAATAAGGATAATTCCTCCATGAAAATCGGCTTTGTCGGTCTTGGCAATGTTGGCGGCAAACTTGCCGGCAGCCTGCTAAGAAACGGCTTCGATCTTACCGTACACGATCTCGACCCGTCCCTTGTGGAGAAATTTGTGGAACGGGGCGCAAAACCCACGTCTGGTCCCCTCGCTCTGATGCAGGACTGCGATGCGGTAATCACCTGCCTTCCTTCTCCAGCGGCTTCCGCAGCCGTCGTCGAGGCTATGCTGCCGGCTGTCGATGGCAGCAAAATCTGGATGGAGATGTCGACAACCGACTCAGGTGAAATCAGACGGCTTGCCGATGAAGTCATCGCGCGTGGCGGGGCGGCTATGGAATGCCCGGTGTCCGGGGGCTGCCACCGCGCAGATACCGGAAACATCTCGATCTTTGCCGGCTGTGATCGGGCGACCTTCGAAAGGATGCTCCCGACCCTGACGACCCTTGGCCGCAGGGTGTTGCACACCGGCGAAATCGGCAGCGCTTCAATCCTTAAGGTGATGACGAACTACCTCGCCACTGCGAACCTGCTCACTTGCTGCGAAGCATTGGTGACGATGAAGGCGGCCGGAATGGACATGAACACGACCTACGAGGCGATGAAGATTTCGTCCGGCACCTCCTTCGTACACGAGACCGAAAGTCAGGTGATTCTGAACGGGTCACGAGACATTTCCTTCACCATGGACTTGGTGAAAAAGGATATCGGCCTGTTCCAAAAGATCGCCGAGGCAAATGATGTTCCTCTGGAGATCAGCCCGCTGATGCTCGAAATCTTCAATGACGGAATCGCACGCTTCGGCGAGCGTGAGCTTTCACCCAACATCATCCGCCGCCTTGAAGAAGCAACGGGCCTGAAAGTTTCTGCGCCGGGCTTTCCCGCCGAGATGGTCGATGACGAGCCCGAGGAGCCTGGATACGAAGTCATTCCGACAGGTCTGTCAGCGCCCCTTGCCAAACTTCTGGCTGAAAGAGCACCGGCAGAGTGATCCATATTGTCTGACGGGCCCGCACCGCTTACGCGCCCGTTAGGAAAGCCATCATTTGCTCTAGACGCTGAACGGCGGGCGCACCTTGATTTCGAGGTAGTCCTCGAGGCCGAAGCGTCCGCCTTCGCGACCAATCCCGGACTGCTTGAACCCGCCGAAAGGCGAACCGTAGTCAGACCCGCGCCCGTTGATATGAATGCCTCCTGCCCGCATCGCGCGCGCCATGCGCAGCGCTCTTGCCTCATCTCCTGTCGAGACATAGGCGTCGAGCCCGTAGTCTGTATCATTGGCAAGCGCGATAGCTTCTTCCTCTGTGTCGAATGGCGCCATCACTAGAACAGGACCGAAAATTTCTTCACGCCACAGGGTCATGTCCGGGGTCACGTCACAGAAAACCGTCGGGCGCGCGAACCAGCCTGTCTCCAGACCCTTCGGCAATCCGGCGGGACGCCCCAGACCACCGGCCAGCAAACGGGTTCCCTCGTCGATCCCCTTGCCTATAAGCGCCTGCACGCGGTGATACTGGATTTCATCGAAGAGTGGCCCGATGTGGTCCCCTTCTTCAGCCGGATCCCCGACTTTCTGAGCCTCGGCGGCAGCACGAGCAATTTCAAGCGCAAGGTCATAGGCACTTCGCTCCACGAGCATCCGGGTCGGTGCGTTGCAGGACTGTCCCGAATTGTCGAAACAATCGAAAACGCCCTGAGTAACGCTTGCCTCCACATCCGCGTCTGCGAAAATGACATTTGGGGACTTGCCTCCCAACTCCAGCGTCACCCGTTTGATCGTTGCTGCAGCATCGCGGGATACGGCGCGGCCCGCGCGGGTCGATCCTGTGAAAGACATCATTGCAACGTCTCCGTGTCGGGACAGGGCCGCTCCGACGCCCTCACCGTCACCGAAGACGAGGTTGAAAACCCCCGGCGGAAACCCCGCCTCGTGGATCATCTCTGCGTAGATGCGGGCAGAAAGCGGCGTGTGCTCGGACGGCTTCAGCACACAGGTGCAGCCAGTGGCAAGTGCCGGAATTACTTTGAGAGAGATCTGGTTGATCGGCCAGTTCCACGGCGTGATCAAACCGCAGACCCCTATGGGCTCTAAGCTGACGATATCGCCGCTTGGAAGGGTTTCTTCTGCCTCATGCGCCTCCAGCGCGGCGATGAAACTCTCGAGGTGACCAAGGCCTGATTGTGCCTGCACTTCCCGCGACATCTTGGCCGGGGCACCCATCTCAGTGGTAATGGCTCGGGCGAGATCGTCCATCCTAGCGCGAGAGATTTCGGCGAGACGGTGCAGCAGTGCAAGACGCTCCGCCTTCGTGGTCATAGAGTAGGTCTCGAAGGCCGCCTTCGCGGAGGAGACCGCGCGGTCCACATCTTGCGAATTGCCAAGGGAAACGGTTCCGACCTGTGCACCGGTCGAAGGGGTCAGGATGGGCATCTGGCGCGGGGCATCCGGCATGACCCATTCGCCACCAATGTAGTATCTGTCAATCGTGATCATGTCTTAACTCGCTCAGGAGGTTGCGTGCGACTCGCTCATCGTCAGATGAAGTTCGCCTTCGGTGTAGGGCATTGAAGCAATGGCCGTGTCATCGAGTTCGAGACCGAGGCCGGGCCTGCGAGATGGAACGACATAGCCGTCTTCCCAAGCGATCTCGCCCTTGACTGCGGCCATGTACGGACCGTCAAACGTGCCGATACTCTCCAGAATAAGGAAATTGGGCGACGCCGCGGCGATCTGGATGTTGGCGGCCGCCACGATCGGCCCGCAATAGAGGTGCGGGGCGATCTGGACCTGTTGCGTTTCGGCCATGCCAGCAATCTTCTTGGCCTCGAGCAGCCCGCCGACCCGCCCGAGGTTCATCTGCAGGATGGATGCCGCACCTGCCTCCAACAGGCGGGCGAACTCGTATTTTGTACAGAGCCGCTCTCCGGCCGCCACAGGGATCGAGGTGAACATTGCAACTTGCGCCATTTCGGCGGGGCATTCTGGCGGAACCGGCTCCTCGAACCAGAGCGGATCGAAAGGTTCGAGCGCGCGCGCAAGGCGTTTGGCTCCGGAGACGGTGAATTGTCCGTGCGTACCGAAAAGCAGGTCCGCGCGATCCCCCACGGCTTTCCGGATTTCGCTGCAGAAATCTACACTGAGACTGATGTCGCCAAGCCTTGGCTGATGCCCGTCAAAGATCGTGTAGGGTCCTGCGGGATCGAATTTCACGGCCGTAAAGCCCTGCTCGACCATGCCTGCAGCGATCTCTGCTGCAACGTGCGGGTCATTGTATGCGTTTGGCTGACCCGGATCGGGATAAACGTCACCGCTCGAAGGATAGATATAAGAATAGCTTCGCAGCCGATCGTGAACCGCACCGCCCAGCAAGTCGTGAACCGGCTTGTCGGCTGCCTTGCCCAGAATATCCCAGCAGGCCATTTCGAGGCCACTGAAAATTCCCATCACGCTGATGTCCGGACGCAGGGTAAACCCTGCTCCGTAGGCTTTGCGGTATAGGAGTTCGATACGGTGCGGCTCCGCCCCCTCGAAGTGACGCGAGAACATGTCACGGGCCATTGCGCAACAGATATCGGGTCCGAAAGTCGCGTTGTAGATCTCGCCCACGCCTGTAATCCCGCAGGACGTGGTCAGCCGGACGAAGATGAAATATCGCCCACCATGGCGGGGTGGCGGGTTGCCGACGACAAATGTTTCAAGCTTCTCCAGACGCATCGGCATCTCTCTTCTTCTAGTTGGCCGCGGCCTGCTCCGTTTCCTGCAGGATGAGGTCGGACGCCCGCAGCGCAAGCATCATGGTCGGCGCATTGGTGTTGCCCGAGGTGATGTTCGGAAAGACCGACGCATCCACCACCCGAAGCCCAGGCACCCCGTGAACGCGAAGCCGTGTATCCGTCACCGACTTTTTGGGATCCTCGCCCATGCGGCATGTGCAGGTCGGGTGGAAGACGGTCGAAGCGCGTGCCCGGAATTCCTCAAGCAGCGCGACGTCGTCCATAGTCTCGAAACCGGCAGTCTTGCAACCCGACGTCACGGCACGCAGTGCAGGGGTCCGGGAGAGGGCACGAATGATCTTCGTGCCGCGAAGGGCCGTGTAGCGGTCCTCCTCGGTTCCGAGGGAGTTCGGCCGAATAACAGGAACCTCGCGATAATCCGCCGAGCGGATGCGCACCGAGCCCCGGCTCGTAGGCCGGCAGGGCTGTGCGGAAAGCAAGTATCCCGGATCACGGTCGATGACCACCCGGCCCTCCGGCGTGATCTCATAGGACGCGGGGTTGCAGAAGAGCTGCACGTCCGGGCCGCGCGACCGGGGTTCGGATCGCACGAAGCCGCCAACCTGGTTCACGGGCACGGCGAGCGGGCCACGTCGTGTAAGGGCGTAGCGCAGGCCAGCCACGGCCCGGCCCAGCGGTCGACCAAGCACGTTGTTGAGTGTTTGGCATGTGGCCCGGAACTGGAAGGACACTGCAAGGTGATCCTGAAGCCCTTCGCCCACCTGCGTCAGGTCCCGGCGAACCTCAACGCCATGCGACCGGAGCAGTTCGGCAGGTCCGATGCCAGACAATTGCAGGAGTTGGGGCGAGTTGATCGCCCCGGCACTCAATATGACCTCCCGCCGCGCGCGAACCCGATAGACCTCGCCATTCTGTTCATAAACCAGCCCATCGGCCCGCGACCCGTCGAATGTCAGACGGGAAACATGGGCGCGGATTTCTAGCGTGAGGTTACCTCTTAACAGTGCTGGACGCAGAAATGCGTCCGCGGCAGACCAGCGCATGCCGCTTCGAACATTACTTCGATAGTAGCTGATTCCCTCAGCACCATCCGCATTCATGTCATCAGGGGTGAGATAGCCAGCATCCCGCGCGGCCTTGAGAAAACGACGCGCAAAGGGGTTCATCTGGTCCGACAGATCCTGCACCCAGACCGGTCCACCGTTCTCCGGCGCGCCCGAGTGACATTCCATCCGTTCGTAGATTGCACGGACCGTGTCCCAGGCCCATCCGGTCGCGCCCGCCGCTGCCCAGTCATCAAAATCACGTGGTTGACCGCGAACATAGGTCATCGCATTTATCGAACTAGAACCACCGATTACCCGCCCCCGAGGCCAATAGCAGATGCGACCGTTCAGCCCCTCCTCCGAATCCGTGTGATATCCCCAGTTCAGCGCAGGCTTTGCGTAGTTTATGGCATAGCCCACCGGCACCTTGATCCAGAACTGCCGGTCGCTCCCGCCAGCCTCGAGTATCAGAACACTGTGGCGCCCCCCCGCAGAGAGCCGATCTGCCAGCACGCAGCCCGCCGATCCGGCCCCGACGATCACGTAGTCGAAATCTCTGGTCTTCATGGCATCGCACTCGTCTTGCACCCTGCGCCGCCCATCCACATGATCCCGCTCCCGAGGTGAGTTCAAACAACGGCTATGACCGCTTTGACCCCACCGCGCTTGGAGCTAACCGGTTGCATCCCATTGCGCCCGACACCATGATCGCGCAAAAATTTTGTCGGATACTCGATGCGTAGGCTGCCCCATGTTACTTGGCTTCGATCTTTCGAGGCTGCGGCACGTCACAGTTCCTTCAGCGCCGCTGCGGACGAGCTGAACCTGACCCCTGCAGCTGTCAGTCAACAGATCCGTCTTCTGGAACAACATCTCGGGATTGCGCTCTTCACTCGGCTGGCGAAAGGCGTTCAACTTACCGATATCGGTCTGGCCTATGCTATTCCGGTCCGAAAATCCTTCCTCGAGATGCAATCCGCGACCGACGGGCTATTTCACGTACAGAGCAAATCGGTTGTGCGGGTGCGCTGTTCGATCTCGTTTGCGGCTCTCATTCTAGCCCCCCTGTTGCGCGAGTTCACACGCGCGCATCCGGGGATTGACGTCGACCTCTCAACAGCTGTCTGGTCGGACCGTATCGACGATTCCACTGTCGATCTTGATATTCGCTACGGTGAAGGAGACTGGCCCGAACAGAACATCCATCCCATCCCTGTCGATGATGCGACCATTGTTTGCCATCCGGATTACGCCCCGCGACTGGGCACCGCTCTTCGCGCAGAAACGCTTGCCGCAGCCGATGTCGTCAAGATCGTGGGCTCCGAAGCCGACTGGGACAGGCTTCTCGTTCAATGCGGGTTGTTCGACGGGCAACGGCTTGACCACTGGGTCAAAGCGGATTCCTCGCTCATTGCGATGCAGATCCTTTCCGCCGGACACGGCTGCGCCATCATCTCCCGCAGCTTCGCCCGGCGCGAGCTTCAGGAAGGCCGCCTTGTTGCACCATTTGACGTAACCCTTCCCATGAGTGCGAACTTCGCCTTGGTGGAACGCGACGATCAGCGCCGACGCCTCGACGTACGCACGCTGATTGATTGGTTGCTGATACAGAGGATCTGACCTGTCGGCTGCGCTCGATTGCGAGGGCGTAAACACTAGACCAGCGCTTGTTCCTCCCTGAGCCAATTCATGAAGTTAAGAGTGTCATGGGAGGGGGCAGTCGAGGTCGTTACGAAATAGGCCGTCCCGAGGCTCAAAGTGCCGTCTGGCCAGTGGGATAGTGCTCCTTCCTGCACTGCGCGTCCGGTGATCGACCGCCAGCCGAGCATTAGCCCCCGCCCGTCATAAACGGCCTGCGCGGCTTGGACGTAATTGTTGAAGATCTGTCCGCCCACTCTTGGGCGCGTGATCCTCCGTGCTTGGAAATAATCCTCCCAACCGGCCCAGTGCTGATTGCGCGGACTGCGGACGTGGATGAGTGGCGCGACGTCGAGCCCTTGCCCATCGGCAAGCAGGCGCTCGACCAGAGCTGGAGCACCAACAGGACAGATCAGCTCATCGAACAATTTTTCCGTTCGCCCCTCGCGCCACCCCCCGTTGCCGTAGCGAAATGCTACGTCAATTCCGGGCGTCAGGACCGGCAGGTCTGTAGACGGGGCCTGCACATTCACCGTGATCTCTGGATGTCGCGCATAAAAGGCCGGCAGGCGTGGCATCAACCAGTAAGTAGCCATCCCCAAAGTGCAGGAAACCGTCACCTGTCGCTCTCCCACCGAATGCAGCGCTTGCAGGTCGTCAAGTGTGGCAGATATGCGGCCCAGTCCCTCGCGTACTGCTCTGGCAAGTAATTCGCCCGCCTCCGTAAGTTTCGCGGGCCGAACGGAGCGGTCGAACAGCGCCACTCCTACATGGTCCTCAAGCGCGCGGAGCGCCTGGCTGACGGCAGGTTGCGTTACGTTGAGCCGCGCGGCTGCATCGCGCATCGATCCATGCCGTGAAAGCGCCTCGAATGTTACCAGAAGTCGCAATTGCGGAAGGTGATCCATATCTCACAACTTAAGCGTTAGCTTATCTTAACTTCACACGATTCCGTCTGTTGGTAAAGTAAAACCCGTGGAATGCTGCACCACAGCAACTCCTTGATCTCCCATTCTCCATGAGCGGATTCTGACAATGAACCAGCTTAGTTCTTCACTGACCACGCCCAACGTCGTTGCTCTTGGCGAGCATGGACTGGACGTGACGCTTGCGGATGGCAGGACACAGTATTTCAACTACTACTGGCTGCGTGACAACTGTCCCAGTTCGTTCAGCTCAGTGACGAGAGAGCGCAGCTTCGACATTTTTCACCTCGAAGCCGCCCCGCGGGCCGCAGCGGCGAGATTTGAGGGCGATGCTCTCGTCATCGAATGGAGCAATGAAGATCATGTGACCCACATGCCGGTTGATTGGCTGGCAATCTACGCTGGCGGCGGACGGCGCAGAGATCCGGCAGACCTGCCGCGCGAGGCGTGGTTCAGCGATCACTATCAGAATGTGCCACGCTTCTCGCAACCGGAACTGGTCGCGAGCCTCGATCGGCGCGCCGAATGGATCAGGGCCATGCTTGTCCATGGCTTCACGATCGTGAGCGACATGCCCGACAGCGACGAAGGCCTGACCCGGACCGCCGAACTCATGGGATCAATCCGCCCGACATTCTTCGGCACTTATTTCGACGTAAAGCTGCACATAAACCCAACCAATACCGCCTACACAGCTGGCGCGCTCGAGCTTCATACGGATACTCCGGCGGAAGAGTTCGCCCCAGGCATCCAGTTCCTGCACTGCCGTTCCAACACCGTGCAGGGAGGCGAAAGCCTCTATGCCGACGGCGTGGCCGTGGCCAATGCCTTCCGCACACGTGACCCAGAAGGTTTTCGCCTTCTCTCCGAGACCGCCATTCCCTATTTTTGCGAACACGACACCTACGATGCCCGGTCGCGGCAATACGTGATCGAACTCGACCAGCACGGAGAAGTCTCGGGCCTGACAATCAGCCAGCACATGGCGGATATCTTCGATCTCGATCAGAAGCTTCTGGATGACTATTATCCCGCCTTCTGCCGGTTCGGCCGGATGCTGCAGGAAGAGAAATACATGATGCGCTTCATGATGAAGGGTGGAGAATGCATGGTCTTCGACAACCACCGCATCGTCCACGGTCGCGCCGCCTATACCGCGACCAGCGGAGAACGTTACCTGAGAGGCTGTTATGTTGACCGCGGGGAGATGCGCTCCACCTATCGTGCGCTCGTCAGCGAAGGACGCTTCAAGTCATGAATCCGCCGCTTAATTGCACCGACACCATTGCGGACCTGCGCCGAGATCTATCCGACGCCTTCCGCATCTGCCATGCGCTCGGCTGGAGCGAGAGCGTCGGCAACCATTTCAGTGCCGCAACCTCGGTGGACGGTCACGAATTCCTGCTGAATCCGAAATGGCAGCACTTTGCAACCATTGCGCCCGAGGACCTGCTGCTGCTTGATTGCGGTGACTTGAAGGTACTAGATCAGCCTAATGCGCCCGACGCGTCGGCATGGTGCATCCATGGCACGCTTCATCGCCGTTTGCCGGAGGCTCGCGTGGTTCTCCATGTGCATTCCCCTTATGCCACGGCGCTGGCTTGCCTCAAGGACCCGACACTGATTCCGATCGACAACAATACCGCGCGCTTCTTCGGGCGCACGGCCTATGACCTCACTTTCGGCGGCATCGCTGACGCAGCCGAGGAAGGGGAGCGGTTGGCCGAGGCGCTATGTGGGAAATCCGTACTCGTCATGGGCAATCATGGCGTTCTCATCGTCGGCGAAACTGTTGCCGAAGCAATCGAGGACCTCTATTTCTTCGAAAAGGCAGCCCAGACCCTGATACTCGCGCGTTCGAGTGGCCAGCCCCTTGCTGTCCTCTCCGATGCAGTGGCGCAGAAGACGGCCGATGGATGGCTCGCCTATCGCGGAATGGCCGAACGCCACTTCGCATATCTGCGAAGCACATTGCCCAAGAACTAAACGCGCGCCTTTGCAGTCAGCATCTTTAGGAGGAACCCTTCGCCGTTGACATCACGCTAAGTCGAGCCGCGTCCAAAGGGGATATCGCCGAGATCACGCATTTGGTTCAGGCTTGCAGGCCTGTGGGTGCTCCCAACCCATTAAGGATCTTCCTCGTGGCGGCGACGAGCGGGTCATGAATTTCCTTCAGAATCTCAACCCGGTCGAAACGGCTCTGATCGCGGTTGACTGCAGTCCGCAGAGCTTCGCCAAACACCATGCGGAGTTCGGTGCCGATATTGAACTTGCAGATGGCCGAGGTCCGAGCGAGTTCAAGGCGCTGGGCGTGGGAGACGCCCGACCCACCGTGGATAACCAGCGGTACGGAAGTGACCTCCTCGATCGCCCGGATGCGCTTCGCGTCAAGGCCGGCTCCATCGCCTCTCTGCAAGTGAACATTGCCCACGGAAATGGCCATGGCATCGACTCCGGTTTCACGAGCGAAATGCGCGGCTTCTTCAGGATCAGTACCCGCTGAAGCCTCACCGCCGTCATAGCCCACGAACCCGATTTCCCCCTCACAGGATATCCCCGCCTTGTGGGCCATCTGAGCAATTTCAGCGGTTTCGGCGATATTCTCTTCTAGGGGTTTCCGCGACCCATCGTACATCAGAGAGGTAAAACCGTTCTCCAGCGCAATTCGGCATTCTTCTCTGGAATAGCCGTGGTCCAGATGCGCCACGACCGGCACGGATGCTTGCTCCGCCAGATGAAGGAACATCTTGCCAAGTATTGGAAGCGGTGTGTGCTCACGACAACCGGGCCCCGCCTGCAAGATTACTGGCACACCCTCAGCCTCCGCTGCCGCCACAAACGCGCGCATGTCTTCCCAACCGAGGGTCACGAGCCCCGCGACGGCATAGCCATCGCGAAGCGCAGGTTGCAGAACCTCTGCAAGTGTGGCCCGTGTCATTTGAACTTGGCCACCATGTCCTTAATGCCCGGGATCGTCTCGACCTGATAGGCATGCGTCGGCTGGAAAAACTGGACGAGGGAACGCTGACTCAAGCCCCCGAGAATGGTGAAATAGTACATCTCGTAGCCAGGAAGCGCGACACAAGGGTGATATCCCTTGTCGAGGACGATGGTCGATCCATTGACGATGTGATAGGCGTCGCCCGGTTCGTTGTCGACCCGCTGAAGCATCTGCAATCCTGAGCCATGGTTTGGACGAAAACGGAAGTTATAGGTCTCGTCATGGCGCGTCTCGTCCGGCAGGCGGTCGGTATCGTGCTTATGCGACGGGAATCCTGACCAACCGCCCTGCCCGACTGTAAAGAGCTCGCTGACCAGAAGACGTCCTACCTTGTCGGCCTGCTTCTGACCAAGGATGTGCTTGATCTTGCGATGCGTCTTGGTGTCGTCGCTGCCATACTGCACGAAGTCCAATTGATCCGATCGGATATCGAAGGGTTCGAGAACGCCATCAAATCGCGCCCCCGCCACAAAAACCTCGGCATTCTCGGATATGCAGACCATACGGATTTTTGCACCTGTCGGCACGTAAACGCCTTCCGGTTCCCCATCCCAGACATCAACGCCGCGGTTCCCCAGAGAGGAAAAGACTACACCCTCGACCTCGACATCCACTGTGCCGGTGGCCGGAACGATGCAGGTTTCGTAGCCGGGCACTTGATATTCGAACATCTGCCCGCGCTCGAGCTTGACGATATTGAAGTAGTTGAGTGGAACGCGTGCATCGTCTACATCCACGATGGGTCGGTTCTGGTTGTCGAACGGAGCAATATGCATGGTAAATCCTCTGTTATCCGGCCGCCGTGGGGCCTGGATGTTTCTTGAGAAAATCCTCGAGTTCGTCGGTCGTGGGCATGGCCGGCGCGCAACCGACGCGTGAAACCACGATCGATGCGCAGGCCGATCCACGCAAAACCGCCTCTTTCAGCGGGAAGCCGGCGGCGAGTGAGGCGATGAAACCGCCCATGAAACTATCGCCCGCTCCGGTCGGCTTAAGCGCATCTACCGGATAGATCCCGGTTCTGAATTCCTCATTCCGGGTCAACGTCACGGCACCTTTCTCCCCCATCTTGTAGACGACGATGCTTGCTGTCGATCCAGCCAGTTCGCGGGCCTTGTCGAGTCCCTTGTCGTAACTTCCAGCCATGAAACCGAATTCGACATCGTTGCCGATTATAAAGTCGCAGAGTGTGCCCGCCCTCGAGTAGGTCTCTGCCGCGATCTCTGCCGAAGGCCAGCTATAGGGCCGGTAGTCCACGTCGAAGATCAGAGGCAGGCCTGCCTTGCGGGCCAGTTCGAATGCCCTGAAAGCTGCGGAGCGTGAGGGCTCTGCGGCAAAGACTGTGCCGGTGGTGATCAGCGCGCCATAGGCGGAATAGTCAACGGCTGATACGTCCTCAATTGTCATCTCGAAATCGGCTGCACCATTGCGATAAATGACCGATTGGTGATCTTCGACACGGGTTTCAACGACGGCAAGCGAATTACGGGATTCACCACTAACCGAGCTGACATGGGTGCGGTCGATGCCGTATTTGTCCAGTTCGTTGAGCGCAAAACGCCCGATGGCATCATCTGACACGCTCGTCACCAGCGCGGCCTGCCCTCCATGTCTCCGGATCGCCACACCGATATTGGCCGAAGACCCGCCAAGGTATGCGACGAATTTCTCTGCATTTTCTGTCCGCGTGCCGGGCGGATCGGGATAGAAGTCCATCCCTGCCCGACCAATGATGACGAAGTTGTTGCTCTTCAGGCGCTCGAGGTCTGCCATCACACGCCCCTGCGCTGTCTGACACGGGCGGACTCCCATTCTTCGTGCGCGGCACGGACCGTTTCATTCTCGGTCACATGGGGCGTGCCGACCTCCCACCAGGCATGACCCTGTTTCGTCCAGCCTTCGTAGGGATCGACAGCCATGCAGATCACGCAGGTCTTGTCGCTGGCCTTCGCGCGCCGGAACGCTTCGGCAAGCCCCTCGACATTGGCCACGGTCTCCGTCTGGGCCCCCATTGCCGCAGCATGCGCCTCGAAATCCACGCCGAACGGCTCGGGAATGGTTGGGCAATCGGCAAGAAGGTTGTTGAAGCTCTCATTGCCCGTGTTGTTCTGCAGCTTGTTGATCACCGCGAACCCGCCATTGTCGAGCACAAGTATGATCAGCTTCTTGCGACTGAGAACGGACGAATAGATGTCCGAATTCATCAGCATGTAGGATCCGTCGCCCACGAAGACGATCGTGTCCTTGTCGGGCTCGCGCTCGGCTTGAGCAATGCGGGCACCCCAGCCCCCTGCGATCTCGTAACCCATGCAGGAGAAGCCGAATTCAATATCGACTGTTCCCACATCGAGCGTGCGCCAGTTCGCCGCGACCTCGGCGGGCAGACCACCGGCGGCCGCGACAACTCTGTCTCGCGTATCACAGATAGCGTTTACCGCTCCAATGGCCTGAGCGTAGGAGTTCGGCCGGTTGCCGTGGCTTACATTGTCCGCGACATAGGCATCCCAGGTCCGCCGTTCCTCTTGAGCATATTGGGTCCAGCTCTCCGGCGTCTTGTAGCCCGTCATCTCCGCACCCAGTGCATTGAGCGCAAGCTTTGCATCCCCCACGACCGGCATGGAGAGGTGCTTTCCGGCATCGTGGCGCGCGGCATTGATCGAGACGAAACGTGCGTCCTGCGCAAACGCGGTCCAGGAACCGGTCGTGAAATCCTGCAACCTAGTGCCTACAGCTAAGATCACATCCGCCTTTTCCGCGATGGCATTGGCACTGTCGGACCCTGTCACACCGATGGGACCGATATTGAGGGGGTGCGTTGCCACGAGGTTGGCCCGGCCTGCGATGGTCTCGACCACCGGGATCGCATGCGCCTCGGCAAACGCGGTCAGTTCCCTCACGGCACCTGAGTATTGCACACCGCCGCCCGCGATGATCATCGGACGTTCAGCAGCCCGAAGAAGTTCGGCGGCACCCGCCACTTCCGCCGCATCGGGTGAAATGCGACGGATACGATGGATCTTCCTCTCGAAGAGCACGACCGGGTAATTATAGGTCCAGCCCTGAACATCCTGAGGAAGACCTATGAAAGCCGGTCCGCAATCGGCAGGGTCCAGCATTGTGGAGAGAGCTGCGGGCAAAGACTGGATGATCTGAGCCGGGTGCGTGATCCGATCCCAGTACCGGCTCACCGCCTTGAAGGCGTCGTTTACACCCAGTGAGGGGTTGCCGAAATGCTCGAGTTGCTGGAGCACCGGGTCCGGAAGGCGGGTTACAAACGCATCGCCGCAGAGAAGCAACATGGGCAGACGGTTTGCATGGGCGAGTGCGGCTGACGTGAGAAGGTTCGTGGTACCCGGGCCCGCGGAGGCGGTGCAGAACATGAAACGCTGGCGCAGCCACTGCTTGGAATAGGCGGCCGCAGCGAACCCCATGCTCTGCTCGTTCTGACCCCGGTAGAGAGGAAGCTCTGTCTGGTAATCGTTGAGCGCTTCGCCGAGGCACGTCACGTTGCCGTGGCCGAAAATACCGAAACCACCGCCACACAGACGATATTCGCGACCGTCGATCTCGATATGCTGCGCGGCAAGCCATCTAATGATGGCCTGCGCCGTCGTCAGCCGAATGGTTTCCTGGCTCATGCGTTCGCTCCCCTTCAGTCTTACTTTTCGGCTTCAGCTCCCAAGATTGAGTCTTGCCGAATGTTGATTCGCAGGATACTACTTTTGCAACCGGTTGCAAACCGAAATTAGGGGGAGGAAGATCGCGATGCCGGAGATCGGAATTGGCATTCTCGGCGGGGGCTATATGGGAAAGGCTCATTCGGTGGCCATGTCTTCCGTCGGTGCCGTGTTCAACACCAAGCTACGCCCCCGGCTTGAAATGATCTGCGCCAGTTCGCCGGAGTCAGCCGAACGCTACCGGAAGGCATACGGTTTCGCGCGGGCTACTGCGGACTGGCGCAAGCTTGTGGCCGATCCTGCGGTCGAAGCGATCGTTATTGCTACGCCTCAAGAACTGCACAAGGAAATCGCCGAAGCCGCCTTCGCCGCCGGCAAGCCGGTCCTGTGCGAAAAACCCATGGGCGCGACACTGGAAGAAGCAGAAGACATGGTTGCAGCCGCAGAGGCCAGTGGCGTTGCAAACATGGTTGCCTACAATTACATCCGCACCCCTGCGAGCCGTTTTGCGCGTAATCTCATAGCATCCGGGAGAATTGGAACCGTCACCTGGTTTCGCGGTGAGCATACCGAAGATTTCTATTCTGACCCGGAATCCCCTGCCTCGTGGCGCACCACTGGGATGGCGAACGGAACGATGGGCGATCTTGCGCCTCATATGATCAACGCAGCCCTCGCCCTTGTCGGACAGGTCGAAAGCCTCGTTGCCGAAGTCGAAACCGTTCATTCGGAGCGTCCAGGCGGTACGGTCACCAACGATGACCAGGCGCAGATGATGTGCCGCTTCTCCAATGGGGCTATGGGCCACTTATTTTTCAGCCGTGTCGCGACCGGCCGGAAGATGGGCTATGCCTATGAAATCATGGGGACAAAGGGCGCAATCCGCTTCGATCAGGAAGACCAGAACGCCGTCTGGCTTTATCTGGCCGAAGGTCCGGAAGCCGAGCGCGGGTTCCGCAAGATCTTGACGGGCCCCGCCCACCCTGACTACGAGCCGTTTTGTCTCGGACCCGGCCACGGGACGGGATACCAAGATCAGATCATCATCGAGGCCCGGGACTTCCTGTGTGCCATCGAAACCGGCGAAGCAATCTGGCCAACTTTCCGCGACGGACTTGAAGTCAATCGCGTTGTCCAGGCCGCGATCGAGTCCTCGCGAGACAAGGCGTGGCGCTCTCTGTAACTCCCTGCTTGCTGCTGAAAGGCACCTGACATGACTATCCGCATTGGCAATGCGCCCTGCTCATGGGGCGTTGAATTCGCTGGCGATCCCAGAAACCCGAGCTGGCGCACGGTCCTGAAGGAATGCGCGGACGCCGGATACAAGGGGATCGAACTCGGGCCAGTGGGCTTCATGCCCGAGGATCCGGTAAAACTGGGCGATGCACTTTCCGAATTTGACCTTGAACTGATTGGTGGTGTGGTCTTTCGCCCGTTCCATGATCCAGCCAAATGGGCAGAGACCGAGGATGCCACCATTCGCACCTGCAAAGCGCTGAAGGCCCATGGCGCGAAGCATCTCGTCCTGATCGACTCGATTTCCGAGCGCCGAGCCCCGACCGCAGGCCGCCCAAGCGAAGCTGTGCAAATGGATGCAGACGAATGGAAGGCCTTCCGTGACCGTCTCGCCACCGCCGCACGGATTGGCACCGAAGAGTATGGGCTGACCGTTGGGATCCACGCTCATGCGGCGGGGTTCATGGATTTCGAACCGGAACTGGAGCGCCTTCTGGACGAGGTTGATGAGAATATCCTCAAGATCTGCTTCGACACCGGGCATCATTCCTACGCCGGTTTCGATCCCGTCGCTTTCATGAAGAAGCATATAGGCCGAATTTCCTATATGCATTTCAAGGACATAGATCCTACCGTGAAGGCTGACGTCATCGAGAATCGGACCGGGTTCTACGATGCTTGCGGCCAAGGCATTTTCTGCAAGCTTGGCCAGGGAGATGTCGATTTCCCGGCCGTTCGCCAAGTGCTGTTGGAGAGCGGGTTCGAGGGCTGGTGCACTGTCGAGCAGGATATCGACCCAACGCTCGATAACACGCCCATGGAAGACAACCGGGACAACCGGGAATATCTCGAGTCCATCGGGTTCAAGTGAGGGAGGGAAACCAATGACAAAACTGAAGTGGGGCATGATCGGCGGCGGCGAAGGCAGCCAGATCGGCCCGGCGCACCGCCTAGGCGCAGGACTTGACGGGGATTTCGAATTCACCGCCGGCGCGCTCGATCACAGGCCTGATTCGGGGCGCGAATATGGCAAGCGTCTCGGCCTCGCCGCAGACCGGTCCTATGGCGACTGGAAGGAAATGCTTGCCGGTGAATCCGCGCGGGATGACCGGATCGACCTCGTCACTGTTGCCACGCCGAATTCCACGCATTTCGAGATCACAAAGGCATTTCTCGAGGCTGGCTTCCACGTGATGTGCGAGAAGCCCATGACGATGACGATCGAGGAAGGCGAGGAGATCGTTCGCATTGCCAAGGCGTCCGATCGGATCTGCGCCGTGAACTACGGCTATACCGGGTATTCGCTTGTGCGGCACATGAAGGCGATGGTCGCGCGAGGTGATCTTGGCAAGATTCGTCTCGTGAAGGCAGAGTTCGCGCACGGGCACCATGCCGACGCCGCGGACGCCGACAACCCGCGCGTACGCTGGCGCTATGATCCGGCGCAGGCGGGCGTTTCGGCGCAGTTCGCAGACTGCGGCATACATGCACTGCACATGGCAAGTTTCGTTGTGGGTCAGGAAGTTGAGCGCCTCTCTGCCGACACCGTGTCCTGCATCTCGAGCCGCATTCTCGAAGATGATGCGATGGTCAATTTCCGCATGGATGGCGGCGCTGTGGGGCGGCTCTGGACGTCGTCGGTCGCGATCGGTCGCCAGCACGGCCTGACCCTCCAGGTCTTTGGCGAGACAGGCGGTTTGCGCTGGGCCCAGGAGCAGCCCAATCAGCTCTACTGGATGCCGCTCAACGGGCGCCTTCAGACTATCGAGCGCGGCGAAGCGAACCTCTCGCCGGAAGCCGATCGCACCACCCGCGTAACCATCGGGCACGCCGAAGGCATGCCGCTGGCATTTGCGAACCTTTACAAGGACTTGTCAGAAGCCATCCGGGCCCGAAAGGAAGGTCGCGAGATGGATCCGGCGGCCAATCTCTATCCGCGTGCGGAGGACGGTCTGCGATCGATGGCGGCGGTCTTCGCTGTGGCGAACTCGGGCAAGCAGGACGGGGCCTGGGTGGACGCGCGCCCGCCGATGTTCCGCTGAAATGACCTGTGCATTCGGGCGGAAACACCGCCCGAATGCGACACCGCGAGGCGGTCTGAATCGCGGAAAATTCGTATATGACTTTGATATGCTTTTGATATGCATTTCATATGCATAAAAGTGCGGCTTGGATCAGGGTTTCGGGGCGGGACGCAAGGTGCCCCGCTCCACCACGGAACACGGAAAGACCCGCATTTCGGGGTAGCGATCGGGCTCTTCCAGCATCGCAACGATTAACTCGATTGACGAGTGAATGATCTCCCGAAGCGGCTGATGGATGGTCGTGAGATTGATGTTCTCCCACCCCGCCATCTCCATGTCGTTGAGCCCCAGGAGGCCCACATCGCCCGGCACGCTCAATCCGGCGTCCTTGAGCGCACTCAGAGCACCAATCGAGAGAACGTCGTCACCGCAGAAGTAGGCCTCCGCCGGACCCGCCGCGATGAGGCGCTGCATCTGTTCGCGCCCGGCACGAAAACTGTAGGCACCGGCGAAGCTGATGCTGGCTTCGAGATCGGGATGGCGTGCGGCTTCTTCCTGGAACCCGGAGAGGCGATCGATGGTCGATGTGGCGGTTTCCGGCCCGCCCATGAATGCGACCCTGCGGTATCCCCTCGCAACGAATTCGCGAACCGCGATGCGGCCGCATTCGACATTGTCGATGCCCACCACGGGGACATGGTTCTCCGACGAAAGCCGCCCAAAACTGTGGACGACGGGCAAGCCCGTCGCGCGGAACGCCTGGGAGAACCCCGGCGGCAGCGTGGAAGATGCCACAACCGCGCCATCCACCGAATACTGCCGCAGCATCTTCAACGAGTTCTCCGGGTCTGTTTCATCGGAGAGATTCACGAGCAGCGGCCTCAGGCCACGATCCTGCAAGCCGCGGGTGAAGAGATCGAAAACCTGAAGGAAAACAGGGTTGTGGAAGTTGTTGGACACCAGGCCGATGAGCTTTGTCCGGCCGGTCGTAAGGCTGCTTGCGAGCGCGTTCGGACTGTAGCCAAGTTCGGCTGCGGCGCGTTCGACCTTGCGCCTCATCTTGTCCGAGACAGATGCGCCATCGGTGAATGTCCGGGACACGGCGGATCGAGAAACGCCCGCCCGTTCTGCAACATCCCTGAGAGTTACGCCCACTCACAAACCCATTCTACGAAGTTGAAATCAAGCACGTCGCGTAGGGCTCGCGATCACCTGCAAGCCGCAGTGTCAGATTCATGACACAAATTGCAACGGGTTGCAACCGATTGCAAAGAAGAGATGCCAGTATGGCGCGTGAAGATCGCGGGAATCGCGCGGTCGTTCGCGCAAGACAGTTCTCGCTGGCCCGGCGACCCGGGGGAGATCGCGGCACTCCAACTCGTTAACCGTATGTGAAGATAGCCGACCGACCGGTAACTTCTCGATAACGGGTGATGCGTAGCCTCCCGCACATTCTGATTAAAGGGAGCAATTCATTGCAGACAGGAAGTTCCGAACTCATACTCCAGCTTATATTGTTGGGTTTCACCATCATCGTTCTGATCCTGTTCACTTACAGGAACACGACCGGCAACAGCACAAGGCACGGCGAGCGGCTTCGGCCCGGCAAAGTCGAAATGGAGTTGCCCGTCGAGCCGGATGTCGAACCGATAGACGAACCGGTGGCAGTGCCAAGCGAGCCGGTTTGCATCCGAGGTCGCGTCTGGGTCGTGGATGGCGATACCATCAAGATGGCCGGGCATACCATCCGGCTGCACGGCATGGATGCGCCGGAGACGAACCAGAAGGGCGGGCAACGCGCGCGCTCCCACATGATCCGCCTCGTCGGAGGCAAGGATGCCGTCGCGGTCCCCATCGATACGGACCGCTATGGCCGGATGGTCGCGAAGGTCTGGGTGGGTGAGATCGACCTGTCGGCCCAGATGACGCGCGACGGGTTTGCCGTCGCCATGTCCCGCTACTGCAACGACTACACCGCACTGGAAAAACAGGCCCGTGCCGAAAGGAAAGGGCTTTGGTCGAGCGATCCGGTCAACGGCATTCGCAACCCGGCGGGATTTCGCCGCTGGAAGAAGAAACGGGAGAGCGGCGACGGGGGAAGCATCGCGCCGACAGGGTAGCTTACGGGCCGGCTTGCCATGCGTTCGACGGGCGGGCCTTCCTGCTCTAGGTCAAGCGCGGGCAAACCACCACTACGAAGACGCAGACCGTGGCCGGCCGCTCGGGCGAAACGCCCAGAAGATCGGCACACCCCAGAGATAGGGCAGGATCGGAACCGGCCTCTCCTCGGTATCGGGACGCGGGCCGAAGCTTTCTGCTCGTGTCTCCCGATCGGGGATCTGCGGGCGTGGGCCGAAGAGGGCGTCGAGTTCAAGCGTGGAGACCTGCCCGATGCTGTGGGGGTGATCGGCAAACCATGTGCCGGCCCGTGCACGGCCCATGTCGAAGAGCCGGGAAAGCTGCCGCGCGCCGGCATCGAGCTTGCTCGAGGCGCTCTGCACTTCCGCCGCCTCGCCGCTGTGAATGTGATGCAGGCGGATTGCCGGGCGCGGTCCGTCCTCCGTAGGTATGTCGGGCCAGAGATGGGCCACATTGTAGAGCGCGGCCAGTTCCTTCACCAGGCTTGCATTGAAGGTGATCTCGTTCATGCGGTTGATGATGTCGCGCGCGCCCCGGGGTACCCCGTCCCGCTCCACCGGATTGATCTGGACGAGGATGAGGTCCGCCTCCGTGACGCCGTCGATCAGGGGAAAGAGTGAGGGATTTCCGGTGAACCCGCCATCCCAATAGGCTTCGCCCTCTATCTCGACCGCGGGAAAGAGCTGCGGCAGGCAGGCCGAGGCCATCACCGCATCGACGCTGAGCGAGCCTTGAGAGAAGACCCGCGGCAGGCCCGTGCTCACCTCGGTCGCGGTCACATGGACGGCGATGTCGCTGGCGGCGTTGATGCGCTCGAAATCGACGTGCCGCGCGACGATCTCGCGCAGGGGATTGAGGCTCAGGGGGTTGAGATCATAGGGCGACAGAAAGCGCGCGAGCCCCTCCATAAGGAGGAAACCGGGCGAATTGTCGAGGCTGGCGCGTCCGCTCATCCGGTCCATCACGCCTTGACGGAAGGGCGAGAGCACGGCGGCCTTGCCCACATCGTTCCAGAAATCCGCGAGCGCTTCACGGGCGCCCTCGGGCCCGCCCCGCTTCAGCCCGTCGGCGAGCACGACGGCGTTCATCGCGCCCGCGCTCGTGCCGCTCACGGCCTCGATGGAAAGGTCCGGTTCCTCGAGCATCCGGTCGAGAACGCCCCAGGTGAAGGCACCATGCGCGCCACCGCCCTGAAGGGCCAGGCGGACGGGTTTGCGTGTTCGGGCAGGCTCTGCGGTCTCGGGATTGGGCATGGAAACTCCCGTGCCATCATGATCCTCGGTCCTTGCGAGCAAGTGTATATTGCAGCGCAACATGCCGCAATGGATTCGGCCCTCACGACCGCGTGCACGGGTGGGACCGGCACGGCCTCTGGGCGGAGGATGACGTGAACGGGATCACCTGCCCTGCGGCCTTTCGCCGCGCGCAGAAGCCGGGTGGATGAGGTTCGCCCCGGACCGTGATGCTCCGGGGCGCGAGAGCGTGTATCCCTGTAGAACGCGTTTCGGCTGGCGCCTACTCCGCGTTCAGCTCCACCAGCAGGTCCTTGGCCTCGACCTGCGCGCCGGGGCTGACGTGGAGCGCCTTAACCGTGCCGGCCTTTTCGGCGTAGAGGCCGGTTTCCATCTTCATCGCCTCGATGGTCAGGATCAGGTCGCCCGCATTGACCTTCTGGCCCGCCTCCACCGAGACGGTCGCGACGACGCCCGGCATCGGCGCTGCCACATGGGCCGGGTTGCCGACCTCGGCCTTGGGCATCTTGGGGGCCGCGGCCTGGGCCTTGCGGTCGGGGACGCGCACCGTGCGCGGCTGGCCATTGAGCTCGAAGAAGACGCGCTTGTCGCCCTGCTCGTTGGTTTCGCCGACCGCCTGGAGCCGGATCTCGAGCGTCTTGCCCGGATCGATCTCGGCCGAGATCTGCTGGCCCGGCTCCATGCCGTAGAAGAAGACCGGCGTCGGCAGGGTGCGCACCGGACCGTAGTCCTGGTGGCGGTGGAGGTAGTCGAGGAAGACCTTGGGATACATCAGGTATCCGCAGAAATCCTCGTTGTCGATCGAGACCTCTCCGGCCTCCTCACGCAGCTTCGCCTCGAGCGCCCCGAGATCGGCCGGCGCCATGCTCGCGCCGGGGCGTTCGGTCAGCGGTGCCTCGCCTTTCAGCACCTTCTTCTGCAGGGCCTTGGGCCAGCCTCCCGGCGGCTGGCCGAGATTGCCCTTCATCATGTCCACGACACTGTCGGGGAAGGCCACATCGACGGCCGGGTCCTCGACCTGTTCACGGGTGAGCCCC
The DNA here is from genome assembly GCF_049800915.1 of Amaricoccus macauensis. GTDB lineage: Bacteria > Pseudomonadota > Alphaproteobacteria > Rhodobacterales > Rhodobacteraceae > Amaricoccus > Amaricoccus macauensis_A. The sequence continues at coordinate 674,542 of NZ_JBNAFY010000001.1, read as the reverse complement.
TGGGCCACCATCATCAGCGCCATGTCACCCACCACCTTGGAGGACGGCGTGACCTTCACGATGTCACCGAACATCTGGTTCACTTCGGCATACATCTCGGCCACTTCGTGCCAGCGCTCCTCGAGACCCATGGAGCGGGCCTGGGCCTTGAGGTTGGTGAACTGCCCGCCAGGCATCTCGTGGAGGTAGACCTCGGAGGCGGGCGACTGCATGCCCGCCTCGAAGGCTGCATACTGTGCACGCACGCCTTCCCAGTAGTCGGAAAGCTCACGGATCGCGCCGATGTCGAGCCCGGTGTCGCGCTCGTCAAAGCGCAGGGCCTCGACAATGGAGCCGAGCGTGGGCTGAGAGGTATTGCCCGAGAGGCTGTCCATCGCCGCATCGACTGCGTCCACGCCCGCCTCGGCCGCAGCGAGCAGCGTCGCGCCGGCGATACCGGAGGTGTCGTGGGTGTGGAGGTGGATCGGCAGGCCGACCTCATCCTTGAGCGTCTTGACGAGAACGCGCGCGGCGGAGGGCTTCAGGAGGCCCGCCATGTCCTTGAGGCCGAGCACATGGGCACCTGCGTCCCGCAGTTCCTTGCCCATGGCGACGTAATACTTGAGGTCGTATTTCGCGCGATCCGGATCGAAGATGTCGCCAGTGTAGCAGATGGTGCCTTCACAAATCTTGCCGGTGGAGACGACTGCATCCATGGCGACGCGCATGTTCTCGACCCAGTTGAGGCTGTCGAACACCCGGAAGACATCGACACCCGAGGAGGCCGCCTGCCCCACGAAGGCCTCGACCACGTTGTCCGGGTAGTTGGTGTAACCCACGCCGTTCGAAGCGCGCAGCAGCATCTGGGTCAGCAGGTTCGGCATGGCCGCACGCAGGTCGCGCAACCGCTGCCAGGGGCATTCCTGCAGGAAGCGATATGCAACGTCGAAGGTCGCCCCGCCCCAGCACTCAACCGAGAAAAGTTCCGGCAGGTTGGTGGCATAGGAGGGCGCGGCCTTGATCATGTCGAAGGAGCGCATGCGCGTGGCGAGCAGGCTCTGGTGACCATCGCGCATGGTCGTGTCGGTGATGAGCACGCGCTTCTGCTCGAGCATCCAGTCGGCGACCCCCTTGGCGCCGCGTGCCTCGAGGATCTGCCGAGTGCCGTCGGGGGGCGTATCGAGCCGCTGGGCCGGAGGTTTGGGCAGTTTCGGCTCCGCCGGCGGCTTGGCACGGCCGGCAGTTTCGGGGTGACCGTTCACCGTGATGTCGGCGATATAGGTGAGGATCTTCGTCGCGCGGTCCCGACGGGCGGCGAAAGTGAAGAGCTCCGGCGTCGTGTCGATGAACTTCGTCGTATAGGTGTTGTCGAGGAAGGTCGGGTGCTTCAGAAGGTTCTCGACGAAGGCGATGTTGGTCGAGACGCCACGGATACGGAACTCGCGCAGGGCGCGGTCCATGCGGGCGATGGCAGCGTCAGGCGTCGGCGCCCAGGCGGTGACCTTCTCGAGAAGGCTGTCATAGTAGCGGGTGATGACCGCACCCGAGTAGGCCGTGCCGCCATCGAGACGGATACCCATGCCGGTCGCGCCACGATAGGCGGTGATGCGGCCATAATCGGGAATGAAGTTGTTCTGCGGGTCCTCGGTGGTTATGCGGCACTGCAGTGCGTGGCCCGAGAACGTCACCTCTTCCTGGGTCGGCACACCGGTCGCGTCGGCGATGGACGCCCCCTCGGCCAGAAGGATCTGGGCGCGCACGATGTCGATGCCGGTGATTTCCTCCGTGACGGTGTGTTCCACCTGCACGCGGGGGTTTACCTCGATGAAGTAGAACGCGCCGGTGTCGCGATCCATCAGGAACTCGACGGTGCCCGCACATTCGTAATTCGCGGCGCGGCAGATCTTCTTGCCGAGTTCGCAGACTTCCTCGCGCTGTTCCTGGCTGAGATAGGGAGCCGGTGCGCGTTCGACGACCTTCTGGTTGCGGCGCTGCACGGAGCAGTCGCGCTCCCAGAGGTGGTAGAGGCCGCCGTCCTTGTCGCCCAGGATCTGCACTTCGACGTGACGGGCATTCAGGATGAGCTTCTCGAGATAGCCCTCGCCATTTCCGAAGGCGTTCTGCGCCTCGCGGCGCCCTTCGAGAACCTTTTCCTCGAGCTCATCGGGACCCATGATCGGACGCATGCCGCGACCGCCGCCGCCCCAGGATGCCTTGAGCATGAAGGGATAGCCGACCTCGTCCGCCATGCGGCGCACTTCGTCCATGTCGTCGGGCAGAACTTCCGTCGCGGGCACCACCGGCACGCCGGCCTTGATGGCCACCTTGCGCGCGCTGGCCTTGTCGCCGAGCATGCGCATGGTTTCGGCCTTCGGGCCGATGAAGGTGATCCCCGCCTCGCGGCAGGCATCCACCAGTTGCGGGTTTTCGCTCAACAGGCCGTAGCCGGGGTGGACCGCGTCCGCGCCTGACATCTTCGCCACCCGGATGATCTCCGGGATGGAAAGATAGGCCGCGACGGGCCCGAGTCCTTCGCCGATGCGATAGGCTTCATCCGCCTTGAAACGATGGAGACCAAGCTTGTCCTCTTCGGCGTAGACCGCCACGGTCTTCTTGCCGAGCTCGTTCGCGGCCCGCATGACGCGAATGGCGATCTCCCCTCGGTTCGCAATGAGGATTTTCTTGAATTCTGTCATTGTCCCTCGCTCCGTCGCGTTATTCAGACTTTCGTAGACCACCGCACCGCAACATACAATTGCTATAGAATGGGAGAGCCCCCGGGCAAACCATCACCACCTCTGGCTCTGATGACGCGAGAATGGACGGCCGATGCCCAAGGATCGACCAATCCCGGCCATCGGAAACCCGCACCGGGACGCTCTCTCAATGGACCGTGCGCGACGTGGCCTTTTTCTCGGCGGCCTGCTCCACCGCGAGGGGCGGAGCGACAAACGGCTCATCATCTACTTCGACTTCGGACTCCTCCGCGCGCGCCCGGATCGCATCGCGCGCTCTGATCTTTTCCGCGTTGCGCACGGTCTTCTCGGCGTTCTCCGCGAGCTGGCCCCGCAGCACTGCCTCGATGGTCGCATGCTGTTCGCGCGATTTCTCGATGTAGGCGGTGTTCCGGTCAAGCGGGATCTTCGGATCCCATAGTTCGGCAAGCTCGGCAAGCATGTGGCGATCGTAGTCGAAGAAGGCCTGGGCGACCCGCTCGACCTCGTCGCTGGAATAACCCAGGGCCGAGAGCGCGTATTTGCCCGCGCGCACCCCGCTGTCGAAAATCTCGCGCACGCTCTCATCTGCGCCGGCTGCATAGAGCGCATAGACGTGGTGGCGGTCGCGAGCGCGGGCGATGATCTCCACCTGCGGGTGGTTCATCTTGACATAGCGCGTGACCTGCACCGCGAGATCGGGATCGTCGATGGAGATGACGATGGCGCGGGCATTGGCGAGACCTGCCGCCTCCAGCAATGCCGGCCGGTGAACCTCGCCATAGAAGCCCTTGATGCCGAAGCGTCGCATCCGTTCGATGGTCTCGGAGTGGCTGTCGAGAACGACTGTCTTGTGGCCAAGCCCCATGAGCATGCGGTTCACGATCTGGCCGAAACGACCCATGCCGGCGATGATCACCACCCCCTGCTCATCGATCTCGTCATCGGGCTTGCGCGGCCCTTCGGTTATACGGCGGATCAGGTTGTCATGCAGGATGAAGAGTGCGGGGGTGAGGAACATCGAGAGCGACACGACCAGAAGCACCTCGTCGGCCAGTTCCACTCCGATCACGCCGCTTTGCGCGGCAAAACTGGCGAGGAAGAAGCCGAACTCTCCGGCCTGTGCAAGCGACAGTGTGAAGAGGACGCGGTCCCGCCCCTCGATCTTGAAGATGAGGGCGATCACGAAGAGGATGAGGAACTTGAATGCCATCAGCGCGAGGGTCAGCGCCAGCATGCGGAGCGGGTCGTTGATGAAGAGCCCGAGATTCATGCTCGCGCCCACGGTGATGAAGAAGAGCCCGAGGAGCAGGCCCTTGAACGGGGCGATGTCGCTTTCGATCTGGTGCCGGTAGGGGCTGTTTGCCAGCACCACCCCGGCCAGGAATGTTCCGAGCGCGGGCGACAGGCCGAGATAGCCCATGACCACCGCGATCGCGAGAATGAACATCAGGGTCGCGGCGATGTTGATCTCGTGCAGCCGCGCCATCTTGAGGAACCCGAAGAACGGTCCCGACAGGTAGCGGCCCGCGAGAACCACGAGGATGATCGCGCCGGCCACGAGCCCTGCCCGCATCCAGCCGCTCATCTCGAGGGCTTCACCGGCACCGTGGGCATCTCCGTGGCCCGAGGAGACCGCTCCGATCGCGAGAAGCGGCATGATGGCGAGGAACGGCAGCGCCGCGATGTCCTGAAAGAGCAGGACGGAAAAGCTTGATCGCCCGCCCTCGGTTCGGTTGAGGCGCTTCTCATTGAGCGTCTGCATCACGATTGCGGTCGAGGACAGGCTGAGGATCATTCCGACTGCGAGCGCCTCGTTCCAGGCAAGCCCGAGCGCCTGGCAGAAGAGCGCGATGGCCGAGAGCGTGGCGAGAACCTGCAGCCCTCCGAGCCCGAGCAGCTTGCGCCGCATTTCCCAGAGGGTCTCGGGTTCCAGTTCCAGACCGATAAGGAACAGCATGAGCACCACGCCGAACTCGGCGTAATGGCGCAGGTCCTCCGCCTCTGAGCCTACGAAGCCCATCAGCGGCCCGATCACGACGCCAGCGGCGAGATATCCGAGCACCGAGCCGAAGCCGAGACGCTGGCTGATCGGGACGGTAATGACGGCGGCGATGAGGTAGAGCAGGATTTCCTGCAAGATATGCTGCATGTGCGCGGGTTCCCCTTGGCTGCTGTCATCCTAGAGGCACGTGGCGGGATTGCAATTCGCGAAGCGCCACCTTGTCTTCGTCGCACCCGGCCATTGAGCCTAGACCCTTTCGACCGCAGAGACCCCGGCATCCTCCGAGACGCGGAGAAAGATCGCGCGTCCCTCGAGGCCCGCGAAAAGCTCTTCTCCGGTTCCTGTCAGCCAGGCCTGCGCGCCGAGCGACAGGATGGAACGGTAGAGCGCCGCACGGCGATCCGCGTCGAGATGTGCGGCGACCTCGTCAAGGAGCAGGATGGGCGGCGCCCCGAAATCCTGCGCGACCGCATGGGCATTGGCGAGCACGAGGCTGATGAGCAGCGCCTTCTGCTCTCCGGTAGAGCAGAGCCGTGCGGGTGCGTCCTTATCGACATAGAGTGCCCCCAGGTCATCCCTGTGGGGGCCGAGCAGGTTGCGGCCCGCGGCCATGTCCCGCGCGCGATACTCACGCAGGGCGCTCGCGAGTTCGGCCTCGGTTTCGGGGGCTTCGGTTTCCAGCGAGAGCCGGGCAGCGGGAAAAGCCTCCGACAGCGGCGCTGCTGCGAGACGGCCCAAGGCGCGGCGGCGATTGGCCGTGAGCCGGGCCCCTGACCGGGCCATCTGCGCTTCGAGCGCGTCATACCAGGCGGCATCGCGCACCCCATCCCGCAGAAGGCGGGCACGTTCGCGGAGCGCCTTCTCGTAGCCAAGCGCGATGTCGCCGTGATCAGGCAAAAGACTGAGCGTCACGCGGTCAAGAAAGCGGCGCCTTTCGGACGCGGCTTCGGTCCATAACCTGTCCATGGCGGGTGTCAGCCACAGAACACGCGCAATCCGGCCAAGCGCTGTCTGTGGTGCGGGCTTGGTGTCGATCTCCACCGTGCGGGCCGTTCCCTCCCAGCGGGACTGAACCTCATGCGGACCATCGGGCGAGCGGATGTGCGCGTCCACCTTCCAGCCGATCCTTTCAGGAACACGAGCCATGTCTGCGGCCTGCACGCGGCGCAACCCACGACCGGGAGACAGCAGGGATACAGCCTCGATCAGATTGGTCTTGCCCGAGCCGTTGGCTCCGAAAATGGCGACCGGTGCCGGCTCCACGTCGAGCGTGAGCTTCCGGTGAGACCGGAAATGCGACAAGCTCAGATACTGAACGGCAAGCGAACGGGCCGAACCGGCAGCGACCTCCGTCACACCCGCATGGGCATGACGACGTAAACCGCCGACTCGTCGTTGCCCTCGCGCATCAGCGTCGGCTGAGCAGGACTGTCGAATAGGAAGACGGCATTCTCACGGTCAACCTGGCCCGCGATTTCCAGGAGATACTTCGCGTTGAACCCGATCTCGAGCGGCTCGTCGCCATATGCAACCGCCAGCTCCTCATCGGCGGCGCCACTGTCGGGAGAATTTACCGACAGGACCAGGCGGTCTTCGTCGAGAGCCATCTTGACTGCACGCGAACGCTCCGAGGAAACCGTCGCCACGCGATCGACTGCTCGGGCGAAATCCGCCGCATCCACTTCCAGTCGTTTGGTGTTGTTTGCGGGAATCACCCGCGCGTAGTCCGGGAAGGTGCCGTCGATCACCTTGGAGGTCAGTGTCACCTCGGGCGTGGCGAACCGCACCTTGGTCTCGCTGACCGATACGGCGATCGTCATCTCGTCATCGTCAAGAAGCTTGCGCAACTCACCCACGGTCTTGCGCGGAACGATCACGCCCGGAAGATCGGCGGCGTCATCGGGAAGCGCGGCATCGATCTGAGCCAGCCGGTGGCCATCGGTCGCGACACAGCGCAGGACGGGGCCGTCGATCCCCTTGGCCGAGTGCATGTAGACACCGTTGAGGTAGTAGCGGGTTTCCTCGGTCGAGATGGCGAACTTCGCCTTGTCGAAGAGCCTGCGCAGCACCGGCGCAGGACAGCCGAAATTGCAGGAATACTCGCTGGACGCCATGATCGGAAAATCTTCCCGCGGCAGCGTGGCCAGCAGGAAATGCGACCGACCGGCCCGAACCTCCAAGCGCCCGGATGCACCGTCATCGGCCAGTTCGACCATCGCGCCATCGGGCAGCTTGCGCACGATCTCATGGAGAGTATGCGCGGAAACGGTCGTTGCCCCGGCCATCGAAACCACCGCAGCCGCCGTGTCGATCACCTCGATGTCGAGATCCGTGGCACGGAAACTCACCGTGTCGCCATCCGCCTCGATCAGGACATTACCAAGTATGGGAATTGTGTTCCGGCGTTCGACTACCGATTGCGCCCGGCTCATGGCTCTCAAAAGAGCGCTGCGCTCCATGCTCAGTTTCATCTTGTCCACCGTTCGGATGACCCTCCCCGCGGTCCCTTTCCGGTTGCGCGGACCGCGAAGTTACCGATTTGGTCAGAAAGGGCAAGCGGTCAAATCGGTCCCTGCGTGTGCCTGTTTCCCGGAGCCGCCTTCGCTGATGCCGGAGAGAAGCAGGCAAGTCTGGCCGGGTCCTGAAAAATAGGAGCCATGCACCGCATTTTTCTGGACGCGACAAGACGCCTGCTTCAGGCATCGAAAGCGATGGCGTGCCCGGTCAAGCAGGCACGGCCCTGTTTGCTGGTGAGTCCGAAGCGGGAACGTCCCGATCAGGCTTCGAGCATCCGCCGAAGAATTTCCACATCTTCCGCGATCTGGCTGTCGGTGGCCTTGAGTTCCTCGATCTTCTTCACGGCATGAATGACAGTGGTGTGGTCGCGCCCGCCGAATTTCCGACCGATCTCGGGAAGGCTCCGCGATGTCAGCGTTTTCGAGAGATACATCGCCACCTGACGAGGCCGCGCGACATTGCGTGCGCGCCGGGCAGACAGAAGATCGGACATCCGAAGATTGTAGTGATCGGCAACCTTTCGGATGATCTCGTCTACCGTGACCTTGCGCTCGGAATGGCGCAGAAGATCCGCAAGACATTCCTGCACCATGTCGAGGTTGATCTCACGGCCCACCAGGCTCGCGAAGGCGAAAAGCCGGGTCAACGCGCCTTCCAGCACGCGAACATTCGAGCTGATCCGATGCGCCAGGAACTCGATGACGCCGGGGCCGATGGTGATGCCCGGGTTCTGCTCGAGTTGTGCCTCGGCCTTGGCCTGGAGAATGCCAAGACGCAGTTCATAGTCGGTCGGATGAAGATCGACCACGAGTCCCCACTGGAGTCGGGACTTGATCCGGTCCTCGAGACCGTCGATTTCGCCTGGCGCGCGATCCGCCGAGATCACGATCTGCTTCTGCTGATCGATCAGGGCGTTGAAGGTGTGGAAAAATTCGTCCTGCGTCGAATCCTTGCCAGCGATGAACTGCACGTCATCGACCATGAGCATGTCGACCGAGCGGAACATCTCCTTGAAACCGTGCATGTCCTTGAAGCGCAGCGCCGAAACGAATCGGTACATGAACTGCTCTGCCGAGAGGTAGAGCACGCGTGCCTCGGGGCGGGTCAGGCGGACCTCCCAAGCAATTGCGTGCATCAGGTGGGTCTTGCCGAGGCCGACGCCACCATAAAGAAAGAGCGGGTTGAACGTGACCGCACCGCCCTCGGAAACCCGACGCGCGGCTGCATGGGCAAGCTCGTTCGGCTTGCCGACCACGAAATTGTCGAAGGTGAAGCGACCGTCGAGCGGCGACGTTGGCAAATCCACGTCTCCGAGACCGCCCGGCAGACCGACACTCTCGCTCGCAGCTGCGGCGGTCTTCGCAGGCGGAGGCACCGGAGCAGTCCGTTCGCTGGTTTCCGCGGGAGGCAGGCTCGAATCGACCACGAACTCAAGCCGGCTCACTTGAAAGCCCCCTTCACGGAAGAGGGAGCTGATCCGGTCCGCGTAGTGCCGCTCTACCCACGTGCCATTGAAGCTCGTCGGTGTCGCAAAGCGCCCGACGCCTTGCGCACAGCTGATGAAGGACAGCGGCTCGATCCAGGTTCGAAAGTTGTCCCGGCCGATTTCGCTCTGGAGCCGCTCTCTGATCTGGGTCCAACAATCGGTAACAACGTCCATGTCGCGGGGAACTTTCTGAGGGTTCATCATCTACTCTTGCAGAGGTTACCTATGCGGCCACCAAGTTCGATCACCATGACCCCGGACGGCCAGAAGCGATTGCCAAGCTCCCTTACGCCAGTTGAGGCAGAATGCTCATCCAGCTGTGTTCGTCTTGGTCAATCGTACCTGCCAGCATGAGTCCACACCGACCGAACGGTCCATTTTTCTTTTTAAAGCCGACCCAGGGAACGGCCGCGGCATGATGCCGGTTGTCAGAACGCGATACCTTGTCACCAAAGCGTCGCACAACCGCCAAAAGCCATTTTTCCGTTTGCGCTCAACTGCTCACAGGCAAGTCTGGCAGCAAGTATTACCCCCATGATCTGGGACTGCCCAACACTACACGCTCAAAGATGACAGAAAAGATTCGCAATGGGCCCATTCAAGATACCGAAGCGGGCTCCATCGGGCAACGGGACCGAAGATGGAACATTGCATTTTAAAACAATATGTTTGCATATTGCAAAACGCAAAACGGAGGGCGCACCTAGCCGGGCGAGCCCTCCGTGGTGTTCGGTCCTGGTATTGGGGTCTTAGGCGGCCAGCGCCTTGACGCGTCCGGCAAGACGGGAAATCTTCCGGCTCGCGGTGTTCTTGTGCATCACACCCTTGGTCACGCTGCGCATGATCTCGGGCTGAGCTGCGCGAAGTGCCTCGGAAGCTGCGGTCTGATCGCCGGAAGCGATTGCTTCCTCGACCTTGCGAATGAAGGAGCGCATCCGCGAGCGGCGCGCTTTGTTGACCTCGGTGCGGCGTACGATCTGACGGGCACGCTTCTTGGAGGACGGCGAGTTTGCCATGTTATCTGGTCCGTGTCTCGGTCATCGGGAAAACTGAAGCCGCTCTAATATGCGCGGCTCCATAAGCTGTCAACACGCTGTATCGGAAAACGCGTTTATTTTCCGCGGAATTGTGCCGCGCGTTTGTCGGCAAACGCTGCCATGCCCTCGGACTGGTCCTCCGAGGAGAACAATCCGAAAAAGAGGCGACGCTCGAAGAGCACACCTTCGCTGAGGGTCGTCTCATAGGCGCGGTTGACCGATTCCTTTGCCGCCCGCGTCGAAAGAGGCGATTTCTCTGCAATTTTCTCGGCAGCATCCAGAGCTTCGCGCATGAGATCCTTGGCCGGGACCACACGGCTGACCAGCCCGGAGCGCTCAGCTTCCTCCGCATCCATGAAGCGCCCGGTCAGGCACATGTCCATGGCCTTCGATTTGCCGATAAAGCGTGTCAGGCGCTGGGTTCCGCCCAGACCCGGTATGATCCCAAGATTGATTTCGGGCTGGCCGAATTTCGCCGTATCGGCCGCAATGATGAAATCGCAGACCATGGCAAGTTCGCATCCACCGCCCAGGCAATAGCCGGAAACAGCGGCGATCAGAGGCTTGCGGAACCGGGTGATGGCGTCGATTTCGGCGGTGAACATGTCTTCCACGAACATGTCCACGAAGGATTTGTCGGCCATCTCGCGGATATCGGCCCCGGCCGCGAAGGCCTTTTCCGATCCGGTGAGAACGACGGCGCGAACCTTCTTGTTCGCGTCAAGATCGGCGAGAGCGGCGGCAAGCTCGCCCAGCAGTTGGATGTTGAGCGCGTTGAGCGCGTCGGGCCGGTCGAGGCGGATCTGCGCCACATGATCCTCGACTTCCACGATAATGGTCTCGTAGGCCACTTCTATCTCCTCACTCGCACTTCTAGATGCGGTACTGTCCGTCAGCTAATCCAAGGCACCGAAGAGGATCAACCCCGCCTTGAAAGGCGCAACGCCGGAAGAGATGGTTCAGATCCGTGTCGGCTGGCAGTCCGGACAGTAGAAGCTCGACCGCCCGGACTGCACGATCCGTGCGACCGTTCCGGAACAGCCGGGCTTGCGGCAGGGCTCCCCCGCCCGGCCATAAACCGCGAAACTGTGCTGGAAATAGCCGAGCTCTCCATCGGCCTGCCGGTAGTCCCTGAGCGACGAGCCTCCCGCCTCGATGGCCTCTTCAAGCACGAGACGGATCGCACGGGTCAGTGCCTCGGCCTCCTCCGGCGACAGGTCGCGCGCGAGCCGCCCGGGATGGATACCGACCCGCCAGAGCGCCTCGCACACATAGATGTTGCCAAGCCCCGCCACGGTCTTCTGATCGAGAAGCACGGCCTTGATCGGCGAACGGCGCCCTTCGAGCCGCGCGACCAGCCAGTCGGCATTGAAACCGTTCCCCAGAGGTTCGGGACCGAGGTGAGCGAGCATGCGGTTGGTTTCGAGGCTGGCGCTCGGCCAGAGATCCATGGCACCAAACCGGCGCGCGTCATTGAAGGTCACCCGTGCGCCATTTTCCATGTCGAGAACGACATGGTCATGTTTCTCCGCTGGGGGCCAAGTGAAATGAAAGACGCCCACAGGCCGCTCCGCGATCAGCATCCGGCCCGACATGCCGAGATGGACGATCAGCGTCTCACCCGTATCGAGATCTGCGAGAAGGTATTTCGAGCGCCGCCCGAGCCTGTCGATCCGCGCGCCCGCAAGCCTGTCACCCATGCGGTCCGGGAAAGGCCAGCGGAGATCGGGACGGCGGATGTCGGCCGAAACGATGCGTTGGCCTTCCATCAGGGGGGCAAGACCGCGCCGCACGGTCTCGACCTCGGGCAATTCGGGCATGCCCGGCTCCTTCTTGTAGGTGTCCGGGTTGCGCCCGGTTGCGCCCGGTTGCGGTTGTCTCCGCCGGGGCGCGTCTTATAACCACGGGAAGATTTCCGAGGAAAGGCCCTGCCCCCATGTCCGACACATCCGAACCGACCACCCATTTCGGATACGAGACCGTCCCGGAAGCGGAGAAAGCCGGGCGCGTGCATGGCGTCTTCACCTCGGTCGCCTCGCGCTATGACCTGATGAACGACGCCATGAGCCTCGGGATCCACCGGCTCTGGAAGGATGCGATGCTAGACTGGCTGGCGCCCCGGCCAGGAATGTCACTTCTCGATGTGGCGGGCGGCACTGGCGACATCGCCTTCCGCTTTCTCGAGCGGGTGAAGGGGGATGGGGCGGTCACGGTGCTCGACATGACCGAATCGATGCTGGTCGAAGGGCGCGAACGCAGTGCCAAGCAGGGCATCGAGGGCAAGCTCGACTGGGTCGTGGGCGATGCGATGGCGCTGCCCCTGCCCCCTTCGAGCTATGACGCCTACACGATCTCCTTCGGCATCCGGAACGTGACGCGGATAGAAGACGCGATTGCCGAAGCCTACCGCGTATTGCGCCCCGGCGGACGGTTTCTCGTGCTGGAGTTCTCGCGCGTGCCGAACGAACTCTTGCGCAAGATCTACGACACCTATTCCTTCAACGTGATCCCGCGGCTCGGGCAGACGCTCGCCAACGATCGCTCCAGCTACCAGTACCTAGTGGAATCGATCCGCCGCTTTCCGGAGCAGGAAGTGTTTGCGAGCATGATTCGCGATGCGGGCTTCGAACAGGTGTCCTATCGCAACCTCTCCATGGGCATCGCGGCCCTGCATTCGGGCTGGAAGCTGTGATGGCGTCCTTTTCCCGCGAGGCTATCTGATGTGCGATCCGCAACGATTTGAGGTGACTTGATGCGCGGTCCGCAACGATTTGAGGTGACCTGATGCGCGGTCCGCACAATATCTGGCGACTGATCCGCACCGGCGCGACTTTCGAGCGCACCGGCGCGATGGCAGTGGCTCTCGAAGCGCTCGAGGCACCGCCGCTCCTGAGAGCGGCCGCGCGCATTCTCGGCTGGCCGTTCCAGTGGCTGGGCTACGAGGGAGATCCGAGCCAGCCGCCGGTTCTGCGTGCGATCACCGCACTTGGGCCCGCCTATATCAAGTTCGGGCAGGTGCTTTCGACCCGGCCCGATATTGTCGGGGACGATCTGGCACGCGAGCTGCGCGTGTTGCAGGACGAGCTTCCGCCCTTTCCGCGCGACGAGGCGATGGCGGCCTTCGAGACGGCCATCGGAAAACCGGTGGACGAGGTGTTCTCCGAATTCAGCGAGCCGATAGCGGCCGCCTCGCTCGCCCAGGTGCACAAGGCGGTTCTGCGCGCAACCGGACAGACCGTTGCGGTAAAGGTGCTGCGTCCGGGGATCGAACGGGCCTTCATGCGCGACGTGGATGCCTTCTATCTCGCGGCTTGGCTGGTTGACACCCTCGCGCCCTTCACGAGGCGACTGAAGCCGCGCGAAGTGATCCGGCATTTCGAGGGCGTGGTGCTCGGCGAGCTCGATCTGCGCATGGAGGCCTCCGCGGCGGCCGAATTCGCTACGAATACCGCTGGCGAAGCCGGCTTCCGCGTTCCGGCGGTGATCTGGCCCGCCACGGACCGTCGCGTTCTGACGCTCGAGTGGGTGTCGGGCACGCATATGGGCGATATCGACGCGCTCCGTGCCCGAGGCGTGGACCTCAATCGGCTTTCGGAACGGGTTATCCAGCTCTTTCTTACCCATGCTCTGCGCGACGGCTATTTTCATGGCGACATGCATCAGGGCAACCTGAAGCTCGGGCCGGACGATGCGCTGGTCGCGCTCGATTTCGGCATCATGGGGCGGATCGACGCTTACACGCGGCGTGTCTATGCGGAGATCCTGATGGGGTTCCTGCGCCGCGACTACCACCGGGTCGCGGAACTGCATTTCGAGGCCGGGTATGTCCCGGCCGATCAGGATACGGATGCCTTTGCCCAGGCGTTGCGCTCGATTGGCGAGCCGATCTTCGGCCAGGATTCGACGCAAATCTCCATGGCGCGGCTTCTCGCGCATCTCTTTGAAGTGACAGAGAGATTCGGGATGGAGACCCGCACCGAGCTCATCCTTCTCCAGCGCACGATGGTGGTGGTGGAGGGCGTGGCCCGCAGCCTCAACCCGTCGATGAACATGTGGGAAATGTCGCGGCCCGTGGTGACGCAGTATATCGCGGACAACCTGGGGCCCAAGGCGTTTGCCCGTGACTTCACCACCGCCGTGCAAATCCTCGCGCGCATTGCCCCACGCCTGCCGCAACTGGCGGAACAGGCGATCACGCGGGCAAGTGCGCCCCCCGAGGAGCTTGCGAAGAAAGCCGTGCCGGGATGGGCGTGGGCGCTTGGCGGCGCGGTGGGAGGCGGTTTCCTGGTGGCACTGGTGACGCTGGTCTGAGGACGGTTCAGGCGCGGCTGTAGCAGCTCGACATGGTGTAGTCCTTGCGAGGGCCGCGCACCTCCCAGCGGGCGGACCAGACCGGGAATGCGCGCAAATCATAGGCGACGCGGTAGTCGTCCGGGGGGCAGTCATGCCGCGCTTCCGGTGCCGGATCACGCGGATCAAACCCATGAAAGAAGCGGCCGTCCTCGAAAAGTACCTGGATCAACCCATTGGAATCGCACCAGTAATATCGGCGCGTCGCGCGCATGGGTGCAGCCGCCCCGAGCCGCATTTCACCCTCCTCGGCATAGGCGAGCCCACCATCCGAACGGATGAATTCGGCGCGGCCGGTGAAGCGGCCAGTCTGGCCCGCGCGGCGATCTTCGATCTCGCGCGCAAGCTGCCAGGTGCCGAGGAAATCGTCGAGTTGCATGGGCTGTTGTGTCTCATGCGACGTGCGAAAATGGAAGCGGTGAGCGATATTTCTGGCGTATGGAAACGGTATGGAATCGATATGGTCTCCATACATACCTCAATTAGTGGTCTGGTAACCCTTCGAATGAGGCCGAGAAGCCGCAGACGGCACGATCAAGGCAGAACCTTCGGCCTTTACATTCCGCCACACACTCTTGAGTGACGCCCTGTCCAGGCCACAATGATGGGCAGCCAACCTGCGTATCGCCAGAGCGCACCCGACACCGGAGCAACAGATGCAACGCGTCCCGCTCGATGAGCGACCAGACTGGAAAGACACGGCCCGGGACCTGGGCTTCCACTTTCACACCATGCACGGGGAGCCCTACTGGGACGAGACCAGCGCGTATCGCTTCACGATGGAGCAGGTCGAAACCGGTATTGAGGACCCGTCGGCCCGGCTTCATGGCATGTGTCTCGAAGCCGTGGCGGAGATCGTCGCGTCCCAAGAGTTGATGGAACGCCTCTGCATCCCGGCGGAGCATCGGGACTTCATCGCCCGAAGCTGGCTTGGCTCGGAACCCGCCCTTTATGGACGCCTCGATCTGGCCTATGACGGGAACGGCCCCGCAAAGCTTCTGGAATACAATGCCGACACGCCGACCTCGCTCTATGAGGCGGCCTCCTTCCAGTGGACCTGGCTCGAGGATCAGATCGCGGCGGGCGCGCTGCCCGAAGGGACCGACCAGTTCAACGTGGTCCACGAGGCCATGGTCGCGCGGTTTGCCGAGATCCTGCCGGAAGGGTCAGATCTGCATTTTACGTCCGCCCAGGGCGTGGAGGAGGATTTCGCCACCGTCGAATACATGGCCTGGACCGCGAAGGAAGCCGGGCTCATCGCGCATTACGTGGCGCTCGAGCAGATCGGACTGGCCGACACCGGGCAATTCGCCGATGGCGAAGACCGGATCATCGGCACGCTCTTCAAACTCTACCCCTGGGAAGACCTGCTGCGCGATCCCTTCTCGGAGTATCTCGCCGGCAGTGCCTGCCGCTTTCTCGAGCCGCCCTGGAAGGCGCTCGTTTCCAACAAGGGCATCCTGCCGGTGCTCTGGCGGCTTTTCGAGGGCGACCCGAACCTTCTGCCGGCCTTCTTCGAGGACGAGATCGCCGCAGGCGGGCCAAGGGTGGATCGTGCCCGTAGCGAGCTCAAGCGCGCTTCCGTGACAAAGCCGATCTTCTCCCGCGAGGGGGCGAGCATCCGCATCCAAGAGGCGGGACGCGAGACGGAAGCCTCGACAAACCGGGAATACGACACCTACCCCAAGATCGTGCAGGCCTATGCCCCCCTGCCGGTCTTCGACGGGCAGCACCCTGTCATCGGGGCCTGGATCGTCGGGGAGGCTTGCGTCGGCATGGGGATCCGAGAGGACCGCTCACGCATCACCCAGGACCTTTCACGCTTCAAGCCGCACTTCATCACGGGGTGAAGCAGGCTGCGCGGCTGAGCGCGGGTGTGATGCAATTCGTGCGGCCGGCAGCGGCAATAGGCGGTGCCCGGCGGACGACTGAAATGTGCATATGGCTGCCGAATTTGGGGCCGGGCCGGCGGCGGACTGGGGGTTGGCGCGACACCGTCTGTTCGACGCGATTTATGGTGACGGCATTGCCTAGATCTGCTCGTCACCCCTGCATAGACGATGCGCCGACCCGACGGGACGGGCCGTCGCTGGCACGGCGCCTTCGGCTTGTTCCGTGCCGTTGTTCCCCGCAACAAGTGCAAGTGTTGAACAGATGACGCGAACACTTGTTTGCGCCCCCTGCGTATCACGGGTGCCAATCGTTGCCGCAGAGCCTATATATGAGGCAACAGAACAGGAGACGGCCGATGAAAACCACCTCTTTCCAGCGAAAGCGCTCGACCGCCGTGCGGTCCGCGCTGATCGGCGTATCGGCCTTCGCGCTGGCAGGCTGCAAAGAAGAGGTGGATGTGAGCTTCTTCCAAAGCGCTGAGCAATGCCGGTCGGCCCTCGACAACAGTTCGGAATTCTCCAGCGTCGAGTTCAGCGCCGCCGATTGCGAAGCCGCGTTCGAGGACGCCCGCGAGGAGCATGCCGTGCTGGCCCCGCGCTACACCGATCTTGCGCTATGCGAAGAGCAGCACGGGGAAGGCGCCTGCGCCCCGCCCGAGGTGGCCGGTGGCGTGGAAGGCGAAGAACAGGCCGCAGGCCATGGCTCGATCTTCATGCCGCTCTTCATGGGCTACATGATGGGCAACATGCTCAGCGGTGGACAGCGCGCCATCTCGGGCCGCCCGCTCTATTCCGACGGCAAGGGCGGCGTCTACAACACGAGTGGTCAGCGCATGGGCTTCACCGGCTTCGGCTCCACCACCAAGGCAGCCCCGAACGCCCTGCGCACCCCGCCCAATCCGAAGGTGGCCGCGCCCATGTCCCGCGCCAATGTGGCGGCTCGGGGCGGTTTCGGCTCCAGCCGATCGGTCTCGTTTGGCGGATAGGTATCGCGGGGATGTCCGCGTGTGGGGCGTCGCAGTTCCCCGCTTGCAGCATGGATCGGGGCACCCGCTGTTGCGCTTCCGGGGCCTGCCTGCGCGCGCCGCGTTGACTTTCTTGAAGTTTTTGGCATATACAAGCGGCATATGCAAGGAATGTCCCTGATGTCGATGAGTGATGCGCGAGAGGTTCGACTGTTTCGGAACAACCGGAACCAGGCCGTGCGCATCCCCGTGGAATTCGAACTGCCGGGCAATCGTGCCACGATCCGCAAGGATGGCGAGCGTCTGATCATCGAGCCGGTGCGCAAGGCTGGTCTTCTGGGGCTTCTTGCGGCGTGGGAGCCGATCGAGGAGGCCCTGCCCGAGATCGAGGATGCTCCCGCCGAGGCCGAAGACATTCTCGGCTGATGTATCTCCTAGACACCAACATCATCAGCGACCTGGTGCGCAATCCGCAGGGCTCGGCAGCGGTCGAACTGGCGCGCGTGGGCGACACGGAGGTGGCGACGAGCGTGATCGTCGCGGGCGAATTGCGCTATGGCTGTCTCAAACGCGGCTCCCGCCTGCTGACCGAGCGGGTCGAGGCAGTGCTGGCGGAGATCGATCTCCTGCCGCTGACACCGGACGCGGGTGCGGCCTATGGCGAGATCCGGCAGGCGCTGGAGTTGCGCGGCGCGCCCATCGGGCAGAACGACCTCTGGATCGCGGCGCAGGCCCGGGCCTCCGGCGCGATCGTCGTGACCGCGAACGAAGGCGAGTTCAGGCGGATCGGCGGGTTGCGGGTCGAGAACTGGCTCAGCGCCCGGTAGGTCGCCCCGAACGCTCAGGAGACCCTTCTAGATTTGCAGCCCTCGGTCCGGACGTCTCCCAGCCGCGCAAAACGAACATGCCTTTTGCTCATTTTCATGGGACGGCGTGAAGAGATGCGCGGACTGCCACCAGAGCGCCGTTCGTTGCGCAATGCTGAGACCCAGCGGTCGATTGATGATGTGGAAGATCTCTGCGGGTTCGATGAGCGCGCCGACCTCAGAAAGGCCGAGTGCCGCTCCCACTGGGTCGCGAAGCGGGCGATCCTTGCGATGGGGCATGTTCCAATCCTCACTCCGCACGCACAGCATGTAGAGGCCGATCGGGATGCAGCTGGTGCTTCCCAGCACCTCGAGCCAGGTATGCGGCTGCGCCCCGAAGAGGGATACGGGCAGAGCCACCGCGCCGAGGATAACAAGGCCCCAGCCCAAAATCACCGGCAGGCGCCGGTGGAGGGGGGATATCAGGAGATCACCGGCTTTCCCGGTCAGGTCGTTTTCCACGTTTCGTTGCCTTAGAGACGATGCCAATTGCGAAAGGCAGGTCAGCGCCTGCACGCCAATCCGACGCGCGCGAGACCGCGTCAATTTGATGACAAGTTTAGAAATAGCGGGAAAGCGTCAAAAAATCATGTACGGCGCTGTAGAATTCGACTTGGCCTTGGGTGCGCGCGATCGGGCCGCTCCTTGTGCGTGCGGGCCTTGCGGTCTATCAGTCGCGGCAAATCCGATGTGAGCGAAAGGCCCCCAAATGATCCCGCGCTATTCCCGCCCAGACATGGTGAAGATCTGGTCCCCCGAGACCAAGTTCCGGATCTGGTTCGAGATCGAGGCCCATGCCTGCGACGCCCAGGCCAAGCTCGGCGTGATCCCGGAGGAGAGCGCGAAGGCGGTCTGGAAGGCTCGGGACGTGGAATTCGACGTGGCGCGGATCGACGAGATCGAGGCCGTCACCAAGCATGACGTGATCGCCTTCCTCACCCATCTGGCCGAGATTATCGGCAACGAGGAGGCCCGCTTCGTCCACCAGGGCATGACCTCCTCCGACGTGCTCGACACCACGTTCAACGTGCAGCTGACCCGTGCCGCCGACATCCTGCTCGAAGACATGGACAAGCTGCTGGCCGCGCTGAAGAAACGGGCCATCGAACAGAAGGACACGGTGCGGATCGGCCGCTCCCACGGCATTCATGCCGAGCCCACGACCATGGGCCTGACGCTGGCGCGGTTCTATGCCGAGATGGACCGCAACCGGAACCGGCTGGAGAAGGCGCGCTACGAGATCGCCACGGGCGCGATTTCCGGCGCGGTCGGCACGTTCGCCAACATCGATCCCTCTGTCGAAGAGCACGTCTGCGAGCAAATGGGACTGCGGGCCGAGCCGATCTCGACGCAGGTGATCCCGCGTGACCGACACGCGATGTTTTTTGCCACGCTTGGCGTGATCGCATCGTCCATCGAGAACATCGCCACCGAGATCCGCCACATGCAGCGCACCGAAGTGCTGGAGGCGGAGGAGTTCTTTTCCAAGGGGCAGAAGGGCTCGTCCGCGATGCCGCACAAGCGCAACCCGGTGCTGACGGAAAACCTCACCGGGCTCGCGCGGCTGGTGCGGATGTCCGTCACGCCGGCGCTGGAGAACGTCGCGCTCTGGCACGAGCGGGACATCAGCCATTCCTCCGTGGAGCGCGCCATTGGGCCGGACACCACGATCACGCTCGATTTCGCGCTGACGCGTCTCACGGGTGTCGTCGAGAAGCTCGTGGTCTACCCCGACAACATGATCGCCAACATGAACAAGTTCCGCGGTCTGATCCATTCGCAGCGCGTGCTGCTGGCGCTTACCCAGAAGGGTGTGAGCCGCGAGGACAGCTACTCGCTGGTGCAGCGCAATGCGATGAAGGTCTGGGAACAGGGCGCGGACTTCCTGACCGAACTCAAGGGCGATGCGGATGTGACCGCTGCCATGAGCGAGGCGGAGATCGAGGCCTGTTTCGACCTCGGCTATCATACCAAGCACGTGGACACGATCTTCGCGCGTGTCTTCGGCGACGAAGCCTGAGATGCGCAGCATCCTCACGCTCATCCTCTTCGTCGTGGGCGTTCTCGGCTGCGGGAGCGCCATCGGCATCCTGATCACGCCGGGCGAATGGTATGCGGGGCTGGAGAAGCCCCCCTTCAATCCGCCGAACTGGATCTTCGCGCCGGCCTGGACGACGCTCTACATCATGATCGGCGTCGCGGGTTGGCGGCTGTGGGAAAGGGCGCGGCAGAGCGATGCGATGAAGCTGTGGTTCGCGCAGCTTCCGATCAACTTCATCTGGACGCCGGCGTTCTTTGGCGCGCACATGATAGTGGTGTCGCTCGGGATCATCGCGTTCCTGCTTCTGATGATCGTGGTGTTCATCCGGGAAGCGCGGAAGGTGGACAGGGTCGCCTCGGCGCTCTTCGTGCCCTATGCCGCCTGGGTGACCTTCGCGACCCTGCTGAACGCCTCGCTTGTCTATCTGAACGACTGAGGCCGGCCATTTTGGCGCCGGCACGTCGCGGCCTGTTGATCGGTCGCGGCACTGCTGTATTGGTCGGAACCGGGACCGGTACTGGCCGGGGTGTATCAGAGAACGGAGAGCGCGATGATCCGCGGATTTACCAGTGTCGATGGCAAGCTGCGGCCGGTCGAGACCCCGATGGCCGGCTTCGACCGGCTGGTCTGGATCGACCTCGCCAACCCCACGGCCGAGGAGGAAGCGCATGTGGAGCATCGGCTCGCCATCGATATTCCGACCCTCGAGGAGATGCAGGAAATCGAGGAATCGAACCGGCTCTACATCGAGGGTAATGCGACCGTGATGACCGCGCTGGTGCCCTGGGGTGTTGCCGAGGGCAAGCCGGCCATGGGGCCGATGACCTTCGTGCTGACGGGCGGGCGGCTGATCACCATCCGCTACCATGCGCCGAAATCAGTGGTGGGGTTTGCCTCCTGGGCCGAGAAGATCGGGGTCGATTGCTCGAATGGCGAGGCCACCCTGGTTGGCCTGCTGGAGTCGATCATCAACCGCGAGGCGGACATTCTCGAGGAATGCAGCCGGCAGATCGATACGGTGTCGGCCAGCATCTTCCGCGAGGAACTGGCGGCGAACGAGACAAGCCGCGACTTCAAGACGCTGCTCTACCAGCTGGGGCGCGCAGGAGAACTGGCCACTAAGGTCCGGGACAGCCTCGTGACGCTCGACCGGATGGTGACGTTTCTCTACCAGATCGTGGTGTCGCGGAAGGGCACGTCAGAGAAGCGCGCCCGGCTGAAGGCGGTTCTGCGCGACGTCGATTCCCTGACCGCCCATTCGGACAGCCTGTCGCAGAAGGTGACGTTCCTGCTCGACGCGACGCTGGGACTGGTGAACATCGAGCAGAACTCGATCATCAAGATCTTCTCGGTGGTTGCGGTGATCTTCCTGCCGCCGACGCTGGTCGCCTCGATCTACGGCATGAACTTCGATCACATGCCGGAACTGCATTTTGACCTGGGCTACCCGCTCGCGATCCTGCTGATGCTGGTTTCGGCGTTCCTGCCCTACCTGTTCTTCAAGCGGAAGGGCTGGTTATGACGCGGCGGTGATCCGGCGCGCAACCAGGAGCGAAACCGGGATTGCCAGCGCGAAACCGGTTCCGGCCGCCATGAGGATGGTCTCGCCGGTCTGAACCCCGGAAACGAGTGCGACGATCACGAGGGTCCCCGCGAAAGTGGCGGAAATGATGGAATAGAGCAGCGACGCGACGCGCAGCATGGCTTGATCCTCTCTGTTTTCGTGCGTGAGCCCTACCCGTTTCCGCGATCTCGCGCCTTGATCTGGGTCACCACCGCCGCCGCTGGGCCCGACAGAATGCCATCGCGCAAACATGCGCGGCCCGTGCGCATGGCTTGCGCCGCAGGGCGCTCCGTCGGCAACACGTCATTGCAGCCGAGGCGAGAACAGAAGCTTGACGTAGGAGCGCAGCAGCAGAACCTGTTGCGAAGTGAGATGGGGCTCGCCGACGGCGCGGGCCATCACGATGCCGCCCTCGATCACGCCGCTGACCATATCGGCCAGATGGTCGAGGTCCACGTCGTCATTGGGGGGATAGACCGCCGCGATCTCGTCGAACATGGCCCGGAAACGCTTGCGCCAGCCGAGTGCTGCGCGGCGGTTTGCAGCGTGCACCTCCTTGTTGAAGAGCCGGTTCTGGTAAGCCGCTGTGGCGACGATGCAGCCGGGATGTCCGCCGGGCATGTCTTCGATGAGTTCGGCAAGCAGCTTGAACCCGATCAGGGCGGACTGGAGCGGATCATCCGACAACTCGTGCGCCCGGCCCAGAAGGTCGTCAAAGATCTGGTCCTCGACCTCGATGTGCCGTTCGATGAGCGCACAGGCGAGCGCATTCTTGTCCTTGAAATGATAGAAGAAGCCGCTGCGGGTGATTTCGGCATTGGCGACAATCTCCTCGATGGAGGTCGCCTCAAACCCCTTTGCGAGGATCGCGTCCTGAGCGACGTCGAGAATCCTGGTGCGTGTTCCGGCACCCCTTGCCATGGGTCGCCCCCTCAAACCGATCCGATCAAACTGTACTGCTGGTGTAGTCAGACTACAGCAATTGTCACACCGCGAAAAGCGGCGTGACGTAAATCACTGATTTTCAAGCATTCTATTGCCGTAAGTTTCCGCACCACGAGTCGGCTAGTTCTTGCACGGGGATTCAAGGCATCTCTTCCACACGGTTTTGAAGAACAGGAAGAGACAACATGACCATGATTGACAGATTGATTTCAGCCGAGCGCCCGTTTCTTGCCGATGGCGGCCTGGAAACGACACTCTTCTTCATCGACGGGTTCGAGGCGCCGGAATTCGCTGCCATCATGCTGATGGACGACCCGACGGCGCGTGCGGCTCTCGACCGCTATTTCGACAGGTTTCTCGCCATGACGGAGCGGGCGCAGGCAGGCTTCATTCTCGACACGAACACCTGGCGCGGATGCGTTGGCTGGGCGGACAAGCTGGGCGTGAGCGAGACGGACCTAATCCGGCTTACCCGCGCGGCGGTGGGTTTCGCGCATGAGGTCCGCGACCGCTGGCAGCATCGGGTGTCGCCCATCATTCTCAACGGCGTGGTGGGGCCATCAGGGGATGGCTACGCGCCGGAGACCGAGCTTGATGCGGCGGCAGCGGAGGCGCTTCATCGGCCCCAGATCGCCGCCTTTGCCGAAGAAGGCGTCGACATGATGTCCGCTATCACCATGACCCATGTGGGCGAGGCGGCCGGAATTGCGCGGGCGGCGCAGGCTTTCGGACTGCCTGTGGTGATCTCCTTCACCGTGGAGACGGACGGACGGCTTCCCAACGGCGAGACGATCGGTGCGGCCATCGAGGCGACCGATGCAAAGTCGGGCGGCGCGCCGCTCTACTACATGGTGAACTGTGCGCATCCAGACCATTTCCGTTCGGCTTTCGAGGCGGGCGAACCCTGGGTTCGGCGGGTTGGCGGGCTGCGCGCGAATGCCTCCCGGCTTTCACATGCTGAACTCGACGCCGCCGAGACGCTGGATGACGGCGATCCGCTGGAGTTTGGCCGGCTGCACGCCGAGATGGCGCGGTATCTGCCCAATCTCCGGGTCGTGGGCGGGTGCTGCGGCACCGATCACAGGCATGTGGGGTGCGTCTCGGAGCATCTGCACGGGCAAGCCGTTGCGTGAGTATCCGCATTACTGAGAAAGGATTTTGAGAATGAGCAATCTTGCAACATTGGCGCGACGTGAGGCCGTATTGGAGAAGACCGCGGCCCTAGCGATCAGGGATGCCACGCGGGACGACGCCCCCGGTCTGACGCAGACCGTCCATCTGGCAAGCGAGGGGTTTGCGCTGGCCATGTGGACCGAGATGGCCGGCCCCGGCGGAGATCCCTGGGCGCTGGGCCGGGCCCGCGCTCGGCGCGATGAGGGCGGGTTTTCCTGGCGCAACGCGCGGGTTGCCGAGCGGCACGGCCAGTTTGCCGGCGCCCTGATCGGCTATGCGTTGGGCGATGAGCCTGAAGAGGTCGGACCTGACACGCCAGAGGTGTTCCGCCCCCTTCTGGAACTGGAACACCAGGCACCGGGGACGTTCTACATCAACGTTCTGGCGGTTTTGCAGGCGCATCGCCGCCGCGGGGTGGCCCGGGCACTGATCGAGGATGCGACCGAACGTGCGGGCGGGCGTGATCTCAGTCTCATCGTGGCAGAGGGGAACCGGGATGCGCGCGCGGCCTACAAGGCTTCAGGTTTCGCGGATGTGGCTGGCGCAAGAGCCGTAGGCGGCTTTGGCTGGGCACCGATCTCGGGCGATTGGGTGCTGATGCGGCGCATCGACTGACACCGCAGGGACGCGGGCCGTTGGCCCGCGCCCGATACCGCCATCCGGCACTATTTCTCTTCGGACATGACCTGCTGCTTGGCCATTTCAAGGAATTCGGCCATCTTGACCTTGATGGTCCTCTCGTCGGCGAGCGCTTCGAGATCCTCGGAAACCTTGCGGTAAACATCGCTCTCGTGATCGACCTCCACAAGGTCGCTCAGCACGACTTCGCGCGCGTAGGCATCCCGATCGGGGCCGGACTTGCCGAGAAGTTCAGCTGCCCAGTTGCCGAGCAACTTGTTTCTTCGGGCGTAAAACCGGAACAACAGTTCCTCATCATGGACGAACTTGTTCTCGAATCCACGCTCCCGATCATCGAAAAGTGTCATTTGGCTCCTCCAACGCCTTGTTATCTTTTCTCTTAATATAGGGAAACTTTTACAAACTTGTAAGATGCATGAGAGTGCTTGCTCCTTTCGGGGCCAGGGTTTATGGAGCGGGGAACGGGGTCGCGGGCACGCCGACGCCCGCCCGCATCTATTTTCGGAGAAAACCATGGCCCGGCGCAGGCTAGTCTATGAGGGCAAGGCAAAGATTCTCTACGAAGGGCCCGAGCCCGATACGCTCATCCAGTATTTCAAGGATGACGCGACCGCTTTCGATGCCACCAAGAAGGCGGTGATCGAGGGCAAGGGCGTCCTGAACAATCGTCTCAGCGAGCACTTCATGACCGGGCTGAACGCGATCGGCGTGCCGACGCATTTCATCCGGCGCGTCAACATGCGCGAGCAACTCATCCGGATGGTCGAGATGATCCCGCTCGAGGTGGTCGTGCGCAACTACGCTGCCGGGTCGCTCTCGAAGCGTCTGGGCATACCGGAGGGGCAGCAGCTGCCGCGGCCGATCATCGAGTTCTACTACAAGGATGACAGTCTGCACGATCCGCTGGTGACCGAAGAGCACATCATCGCGTTCAACTGGGCCGCGCAGCAGGACATCGACGACATGATCGCGCTGGCGCTGCGGGTGAACGATTTCCTCAGCGGAATGTTCCTCGGCGTCGGCATCCGGCTGGTCGATTTCAAGATCGAGATCGGACGCGTCTTCGAAGGCGACTTCCAGCGACTGGTGGTCGCCGACGAGATCAGCCCGGACAGCTGCCGGCTCTGGGATATCGAGACCAACCAGAAGCTCGACAAGGATGTCTTCCGCCATGACCTCGGCTCGCTTTCGGATGCCTATACCGAAGTGGCGACCCGTCTCGGTGTCATGCCCCGCAACAACGGCAAGGCCCCGACGGGCCCGAAACTGGTGAACTGATGCGCGCGAAAGTCCATGTCACTCTGAAGAACGGCGTTCTTGATCCGCAGGGCGAGGCCGTGCGCCACGCCCTCGGCGCGCTCGGGTTCGATGATGTCGGAAATGTGCGTGTCGGCAAGGTGATCGAGCTCGACCTCACGGACGAGGACGAAGATGCCGCACGCGCACGGGTCTCGGACATGTGCGAGAAGCTGCTCGCCAATACGGTGATCGAAAACTACCGGGTCGAGATCGAATGAGTTACCGGGCTGGCGTTCTGGTCTTTCCCGGCTCGAACTGCGACCGGGATCTGGCAGTGGCACTGAAGCGCGCCGGCGCGGATGTCACCATGATCTGGCACAAGGAGACCACCCTGCCCGCGGGTCTCGATCTCGTGGGCATTCCGGGTGGCTTCTCCTTCGGTGACTACCTGCGCTGCGGCGCGATCGCGGCCAACTCCCCGATCATGCGGGCGGTTGCTGATTTCGCCCATGGCGGCGGACACGTGATGGGGATCTGCAACGGTTTCCAGGTGCTGGTCGAAACCGGGCTTCTGCCGGGTGCGCTGATGCGCAACGCAAATCTGCGCTTCATCTGCCGGACGGAAACGCTCGTGGTCTCCACCGAGGCCTCGCCCTTCACGCGGGCCTACACCAAGGGTCAGGAGATCCGAGTGCCCATCGCGCATCACGACGGCAACTATGTCGCCACCGACGAGATCCTGAGGCAACTCTCCGCCGAGGACCGCATCGCCTTCCGCTATACCAGCACGCCGAATGGCGCTATGGACGACATTGCCGGTATCCTGTCAGCGAACCGGCGGGTACTGGGGCTGATGCCGCATCCCGAGAGGGCGGTGGACGAACAGCATGGCGGGGTCGATGGCAAGGGTGTGTTCGCTAGTCTCGCGGAAGCACTGGGCACGAGCCTCCTGCAGGAGGCGTGACGGGATCCCGCGCGCCTTGAAACGAGTTGGGGCGGGTTGAGAGTCTTGGCGAGGAAACCGTCCAGAAGACGAATGGCAGCAATCTGGAAGCGGGTCCTGCCGCTTGCGGTTGTCGCGGCCATGATCCTCATCGTCTGGGCGGCCCAAGTCTATTTCACCCATGCCTACAGCCTGGAGGAAGGCAACCGGGCGCGTATCCGCGCGACGCTCTACTCGGCGTCTATCCAGTCCTCACTGCAGCGGCACGGGGTCGTGCCACTCCTGCTTTCGCGCGACCCGATCCTTTCTCAGGCCCTTCGTGGCGGGGATCTTTCCTTTGCCGACGAGCGGCTTTCGAACTTCCAGTCTGAACTCGGATCGGGCCCGATCTTCCTGCTCGATGCGGAAGGCAATGTGGTGGCCTCCAGCGATCCAGAATACAAGGGAACCTACGGCGGCGACCGAAGCTATTTCATTGCCGCGATCTCGGGCGAAGGCACCGAGTTCTCGATCTCCGAGCAGGAACCGGGCCAGCTCGCCTTCCACTATTCGCGCAAGTTCACCGATCTCGACAGCTTCCTCGGAGTGGTGGTCGTCACGGTGGATCTGGGCGCGTTGCAGAACGGCTGGCAGACCTCGCGCGCGCGCATTCTGGTCAGCGACAGCGAGGGCAATGTGCTGCTCGCGTCCGAACCCGAATGGCGCAACAGGAACCTGGATTCCATCATCTCGAGAGAGAGCCCCAGCGCCCTGCGCCAGTTCGCGAGCCAGGCACTTTTTCTCGATCCGACCGATGTGACCTTTACGCATTTCGGCACGAAGACACCCTACCTGCGCGTGGAGGTGCCAATCGGCTTCCGGTCCTGGCGGCTTCTTTATTTCGATACGCTGGAAGATGTGCGTGCGCAGGTGAGTTCCATTCTCGCGCTCATCATCATGTGCATGGCGATCCTGCTTGCGGTGGGCTTCTACATGCTCTCGCGGCGAACCAGCGCGGAAAGCCGGAGGGTGCTGAAGGAATCGGATGAACTTCGGCTTCTGAACCGCCGACTTTCGCGCGAGATCGCGGCGCGGAAGGTGGTCGAGCGCAACCTCAAGCAGGCCGAGCAAAGCCTGGAGCAGGCCTCCAAACTGGCAGCGCTGGGCCAGATGTCGGCGGCTGTTAGCCACGAGTTGAACCAGCCGCTCGCCGCAATGAAGACCTATCTCGCGGGCGCGCGGCTGTTGCTCAAGCGCAACCGGACCGAGGAGGCGATCTCTTCCTTCCAGCGGATCGACGACCTGATCAACCGCATGGGCAACATCATGCGGCAGCTCAAGTCCTATGCCCGCGCGGATCGCGACCATGATATCGAGGTTTTCGACCTGCGAGAGAGCGTGCGCGAGAGTGTCTCGATGATGGCCCCGCAGTTAGGTAAGATGACGGTGGACCTCACCACCACCCTGCCCTCGGAACGGGTTGAAGTGCGCGCAGATCCGCTCAGGGTCGAACAGATCATCGTGAACCTGCTCCGCAACGCGCTTGACGCCGTTCGCAACAGCGATGATCCTGCGGTGAAGGTCCTTCTGGTGCAGGGCGAGGCGGCCGTTCTGTCGATCGAAGACAACGGCCCCGGCCTGAAGGATCCCGAGAAGCTCTTCGAGCCTTTCTACACCACCAAGAAGCCCGGAGAGGGTCTGGGCCTCGGCCTCGCGATATCGGCGGGCTTCGCCGCGGAGATCGGCGGGCGCCTTGTCGCAAGCAATGCTCCGCAAGGAGGGGCCATTTTCGAACTCATTCTTCCCAGACACAGGGCCAATGCCCAGTCAGACAGTGAACACCCATGAAAACCGCACGCACAATCGCCGTTGTCGATGACGAACAGGATCTGCGCCAGTCCGTCTCGCAATGGCTCCAACTCACGGAATTTTCTCCCGTCGCATTCGAATCCGGCGAACAGGCTCTGGAGGTGATCACGCCGAGCTTTCCCGGTGTCGTCGTGAGCGACATCCGGATGCCCGGCCTCGACGGAATGGCGCTCCTGCGGCGCATCCAGTCGGTCGACCCCGGCCTGCCGGTCATCCTGATGACCGGGCATGGCGACGTGCCGATGGCGGTCGAGGCAATGCATATCGGGGCCTTCGACTTCATCGAGAAACCCTTCGATCCGGAACGGCTCGTGGATATCTGTACCCGCGCCTGCGAGCGGCGCCAGCGCACCCTTGAGAGCCGTGATTTGCGTCGGGAGCTTGCGGACGAGAGTGTGGCCGTGCGCAGGCTTCTCGGTGCCCATGCCTCGATTGCCGCGCTGCGCGACGGCATTCCCGACATGGCCCAGGCCGACGGACATGTCCTGATCCTGGGCGAAACCGGAACCGGCAAGAGCCTGATCGCCAACGCGCTTCATGCCTGCGGGCCACGCTCGCAGACCCCGATGGTCACGGTGAACTGCGAGGCCATTCCCGGCGGTCAACTCGAGGAAATGCTCTTCGGCGGCGAAGCGCAACCGGGCAAACCGTTGGTCGATCAGGCCGAAGGCAGCACGCTGGTTCTCGAGAATATCGAGGCGATGCGCGAGGGGGTCCAAGCCCGTCTGCTGGAACTCCTGAACGCGGCGGATCAGGCCTCGGCAATGCCGAACCCGCGAAACCTGCGGGTGATCGCGATCTCAAGCCGGCTCAAGCAGGCAAATGCCCCGGGCTACGGAATGCGCGACGACCTGTTCTTCCGGCTGGCCGGGCTGGTGGTGGAGGTGCCGCCACTTCGGGTGCGTGGCGAGGATATCCTGACGCTCTTCACGCATTACACCCGGCAGTTCGCCGAGGAGTACGGCTGCGAGGCGCCGGTTCTTGATGCGGCGGATGCGGCCAATCTGCTTCAGGCCCCCTGGCCGGGCAATGTGCGCCAGCTCATCAACCTCGCGGAACGCTCGGTCCTGCAGACGCTGCGCGGGGAACAGAACATCTCCGCATTGCTCATCGATGACGGCTTCCAGGCTGCGACGGTCTCGCTCGACAGCGAGCGCCCCCTGAAGGAGCATGTCGAGGCATTCGAGCGGATGCTGATCGACCATGCGCTCCGGCGCCACCGAGGCTCGGTCGCCTCGGTCATGGCCGAACTTGCCCTGCCCCGGCGCACCCTCAACGAGAAGATGGCAAAATACGGCCTGACCCGTCAGGACTACCTTTGACTGTCGCCAACGCGGAGCGGAGGTATTCATACAGGTTTGCTAACCTGGAGAGCAGTCCTGCCGCGCCACCAGGCGCGGCAGAAACAGGAAACCGATGCGCGCACCTGCGCGCGCAAGATGGCGGCAAAGGCCGCCTGCCCGGCCGCTAGCCGGAAGCAAGCGTTTCAAGACTCGATGCCAGATCGCCGTAGCCAGTGATCCGGCGTTCATAGGCAAGCCCCAGACGCGAAGCGCAGCGGGTGGCCTCCGCATCGAGGGCAGCATCATCGGTCTGGGCGAGGTAGATCAGCCGTTCGTAATTGCCGAAGATCATGTCGCGCAACTCAGGATGGCGGTCGAGCCCCATCGGACGCCAGACGAAGGCATCGAACTGCCGGACCAGGAAATCGGTAAGAAAGAACGCCGTCATCTCCGCGTCGGCGCGGGCTGAAAATGCCGCATTGCCATCGAAGAAGCTGTAGCAATGCGGGCCTGCGATCATGTCGACGCCCAGTTCCGCGCAGCGGGCTTCCAGTAGGCCGCCTGTTCCGCAATCGGCATAGGCCACAAAGATCCGGCCGTAGCGACTACGCGCCCTCTCGACGGCCTCCGTGACTGCGTCCGGAATGAATTGCGGGGTCAGATGAAGCTTGGCCGGAAGACAGGCCAGATCCATGTGGTTCCAGCCATTGAGATCCCGGAGCGCGATGATCTCGCGGGCAAGCGCTCCACAGGCGATGATCAGAATGCGGCCCTGCGAACCATCCGGCGGCGCGAGCCCTGCGTCCCGCAACGTGCCATCATCGGGCAGCTTCATCGCCCTGCCCGCCCCGCCTCAGCCTGCGGCCGAAACGTTGTGCTTGCGTGCGATGAGCTGCTTCGCCGTCTCGACCGCGACTGCGGCGTCACGGCAATAAGCATCGGCGCCGATGGCCTTGCCAAACTCCTCGTTGAGCGGCGCACCACCAACCATGACGATATACTCGTCGCGCACGCCCTTCTCCTTCATGGTGTCGATGACGACCTTCATGTAGGGCATGGTGGTGGTTAGCAGCGCCGACATACCGAGGATGTCCGCCTGCTCCTTCTCCAGCGCCTCGAGGTAATCTTCGACCGGGTTGTTTATGCCCAAGTCGACGATTTCGAAACCTGCGCCCTCCATCATCATCGCGACGAGGTTCTTGCCGATATCGTGAATGTCGCCCTTTACGGTGCCGATCACCATCTTGCCCAGACGCGGCGCGCCGGTCTCTACGAGGAGCGGCTTGAGGATGCCCATGCCCGATTTCATCGCGTTGGCGGCGAGCAGCACCTCGGGAACGAAGAGAATTCCATCGCGGAAATCTATGCCCACGATGCGCATGCCCTCGACCAGAGCCTTGGTCAGGATGTCATATGGGGTCCAACCGCGTTCGAGGAGGATATTCACCGCCTCGACGATTTCGTCAGCCAGACCATCATAGAGATCATCGTGCATCTGGGGCACGAGTTCCTCATCCGGAAGCTCGCTCAGGATGAGATCGTCGTCGTCATCGGCCATGGTTGCCCCTGAAGGTCCCTGTGTTGCAGAAAGCCTGATTTAAAACAGCTAGGCCATGAAGGTAAAGCCGCCACGCCTGGAAACGACACGACTGCGGCTTCCACCGACTTTGAGCAGAGCGTTCCTCGCGCGATTGCCTTTGTTCCCTCTTTGTTCTACATCGTCCCGCATGACCAAGCGCGAATCGGGACAAAATGGAGTGCGGGGGCGTGGAGCAGCGCGGAATCCGGTGGGCCGCTTCGAGCCCTACGCTCGTGAGCCGGTCGATGACGGATGGGAAAGGGAGGAAGAGCCGACAGTGTTGCGTACCCAGGTGGCGATCGAGGAGCCCAGGACGATCATTGCGCGCAACACGTCGCCCGATATTCCCTTCGACCGCTCGATAAATCCCTACCGGGGGTGCGAGCACGGCTGCATCTATTGCTTCGCGCGACCGAGCCATGCCTTTCTCGGGCTCTCGCCCGGCCTCGATTTCGAGACGCGCCTGACGGCGAAGCCAAATGCGCCCGCCCTGCTGCGACGTGAGCTTTCCGCCCGATCCTATCGGCCGAGACCCATCGGGATCGGCACGAATACGGACCCATATCAGCCGATCGAGAAGCGGCTCGGGATCATGCGGGGGGTGCTGGAAGTGCTGCGCGAGACGCGCCATCCCGTGACGATCGTGACCAAGGGAAGCCTGATTGAACGTGACATCGACATCCTAGGGCCGATGGCGCGCGAGGGTCTGGTGCATGTGGGCATATCGGTGACAACGCTCGACCGCGGGCTTTCACGCCGGATGGAGCCTCGTGCGCCCGCGCCAGAGCGGCGGCTGACGGTGATCCGGCAACTGGCAGAGGCTGGGGTGCCAGTCCGGGTGATGGTCGCTCCGGTCATGCCGGGACTGACGGACAACGAGCTCGAACCCATCCTGGAAGCGGGGCGCAACGCGGGCGCTCGCTCGGCAAGCTATATCCTGCTGCGGTTGCCGGGAGAGGTCAGCGACATCTTCCACGACTGGCTCGACACGATAAATCCCGCGCGGGCGCGCCGGATACTATCACACCTCGCGCAGATGCATGACGGGCGGGAATACAATTCCGATTGGGGCGACCGAATGCGCGGCAAGGGCACCCTTGCCGATCTGCTTGAACGTCGGTTCGCGCTTGCGGTCCGGCGCTTCGGCCTTGACGGCATGCAGCCGCCGTTGCGCTGTGATCTCTTCCGCGCGCCGGGAAAGACCGCGGAGCAGTTGGAGCTATTCTAAAGTTTCGGGGCGTCGCCCTAAGGTTAAATGGTTAAGGCAAGATGTATGTTGCGCTGCAGCAGGCGCATGGCTGCTTTGCCGAACTGTGTGTTGATGTGAAGGAGGACTCCGCCCAAGTTTAGGGCAACGCATCAAATTTCGGCAGTATGGAGTAAGAAATGGCTATCTTGAGTGAAGACTTCTCCGGCCCATCCTTCTTCGCAAACGCGATCAAGTCCATTGGAAACGCACTTGTTGCCATGGGCAACGCATCGCAACCGGCAAAATGTGCCGCGCTGGCCGAGCGCCTGCAGGCCAAGTCTGACGAGGAACTGGCAGAACTCGGCATCGCACGCGACGAAATCGTTCGCTACGCATTCGCCCGCTACATGTAAATCACGACCTGCTTCTCCGGCCGGACTGGCAGAACCCGGTCCGGCTAGAGAATTTGCCGTTCTGGCACTGACGTGCGGTGCCATGCTCTAGAAGGGGGCATAAACCGCACCGCCAGTAATTCACCACGCTCTTCGGGGCGTGGTCGTGACACGGCAACACAAGGTGACGCGTCACGTCAGTGGAGCACACCGGTCCTTTTCGCGACATGGGTTGCGATGACATCCATGAGTGCGGGCGAGAGGGTGTCATAGGGCTCGAGCCCGAGCTCACGCAAACGGCCCCGGATCGCCTCCATTCGGTCTGGATCCACCCCCGCCTCGATCACCGATGACACGAAAGCAGCAAATTCGGGTGGCGCCCAACCCTTCTCACTCGAAAGTTCGACATGAACGAAATCGAGTCCGTAGAAAGGGTGATCGGTATTCTCGATCCGACCGAACATGTGCACGCCGCATTCGCGGCAGGCGTGGCGCTGGATCGCCGTCGATGGATCGATGATCTCAAGCTTTTCTCCGTGTGCCGTGATCTCGACCTTGTCGCGACCGACCACCGCGACAACCGAGA
Organism: Amaricoccus macauensis; assembly: GCF_049800915.1. Classification (GTDB taxonomy): domain Bacteria; phylum Pseudomonadota; class Alphaproteobacteria; order Rhodobacterales; family Rhodobacteraceae; genus Amaricoccus; species Amaricoccus macauensis_A. Next base: position 641,310 of record NZ_JBNAFY010000001.1, on the reverse strand, counting down.
AGATCGCACCCTCCGGCTTCCAGCATTTGGTGCACCCGCAGGCATGGTTGTGCGAAACCTGATCCTTGACCTTCACCGTCACCTGGTTCGAGGGGCACCGGCATGTCAGGGTTCCGCCCGCGAAGCCGGGCGCGGCCGGAGCGAGGCCACCATCGAGCAACGGGTGGAGCTTCACATTCGCATAGGACACGCGCGGTGCCTGGGCTGGTGGCGGTGGCGACTGTTTTTCCTCACCGCCGAAAAGACTTGATAGAAATCCCATTTCCGACCTCCCGCTTATTGTATTTCGTTCAACAATCGTAGCATGATTGGCCCTGTACCCCTACACAGCGGAAGGTATGGCTCAGCCACGCCCCGCCAAATTCAGGAGCCCTGATGACGGCCATCGCCATAGCTCGAACCTATCTCAGGGCGGGAAACTGGGACGCTGAGACCGACAGCGTGACACTCGATTACGAAAGCCGTTTCCTGCGCCGCCGCAGGCTTGTAACCGCGGGCGGGATGCCGCTGCTGGTGGATCTCGCCGAGACGGTATCGATCGAGGATGGCGACGCGCTGGTGATCGAGGGCGGCGGGCTGGTGGCAGTACGGGCGGCCTCGGAGCCGCTGATCGAGGTCTGCGCACAGGGCGAGATCCTTGCAAGGCTGGCATGGCACGTGGGAAACCGGCACACGCCGGCGCAGATCCTACCCGGTGCGTTGCGCCTGAGGCGCGATCGGGTGATGGCAGACATGCTGATCCGTCTCGGCGCGGTCATCTGCGAGATCGAGGCGCCTTTTACCCCCGAAGGCGGTGCTTATGGCCATGGTCGGACCCACGGACATCATCACGGAGGCGCGGAGGACGATCCGCATCACCATCATCGCCATGCAGCCAACGCGACGGAGAGCGGGTAAGGCATGGGATTGTTCCATCCTGAGAACCGCACACGGAGCAAAAGAAACGGCGAGATCTACGCGGCTTACGAGATCGCATTCACCTGCGTCGATTTCGCGGCGGCGATCCTGTTCGTGATCGGGAGCATTCTATTCTTCGGCGACAGCACACAGACGATCGGCACCTGGATGTTTCTGATCGGCTCCATCTGCTTTGCGGCAAAACCCTCGCTGAGACTGGCGCGCGAGATCCATTTCTGGCGCATCGGCAAGGTCGACAAGCTCGCGGAGCGGATGCGTGACTGAGCCGCGCGCCGACGCCATGCAAATTCTGACGAGCTGGTTTTCGCCCGCCTATCCGGTAGGCGCGTTCAGCTATTCGCATGGGCTGGAATGGGCGATCGAGACAGGCTGGGTCACGGACAGCGCGACGCTCGAGGCCTGGGTGGCCGATCTGCTCGAACATGGCGCGGGGTGGAGCGATGCGATCCTCATGGCCCATGCCCATGCCGTAGCGGACCCCGGCCCGCTGGCGGAACTGGCGGAGGCATTGGCGGCTTCCTCGGAACGTCAGCTCGAGACGATGGCCCAGGGCGCGGCCTTTGCCCGCACCACCTCGGCGGTGTGGGAGATCGATGTGCCGGCGGTGGCCTATCCCGTCGCGGTAGGCCATGCGGCCGGACAACTCGGCCTTCCCCTGCCCGCCTTGCTGACGCTTCACCTGCAGGCCTTCGCAGCGAATATCATCTCGGCAGGCGTACGGCTCATTCCGCTTGGGCAGACCGCTGGTCAGCAGATCACCGCGCACCTCCTGCCCCTCGCCGCTCGGGTCGCTGCTGCGGCGGAAAAAAGCTCGCTCGACGACATTGGCGGCATGACCATCCATGCGGATATGGCCTCCATGTGGCACGAAACCCAATACACGCGACTCTACCGCTCGTGACTGAGCATTGCTGCACTGCGGCAGGCGCATGGCAGCCATGCGCCAGCGCCCCTTGCCCTGACCCGTCAAGCAAACCAACTTGTCAGTAGGAACGTATTTTCGGGCATCTGTACGGAGTTTCACCATGTCGACGCAGCTTACACACGCACCGCTCTCGCGGAATATTCTGGGCCATGCACAGTCCTTCTTCGCACATGCCGCAGAGCTTGCGACGGCCTTCATTTCTGCCGTTCACTGCGCGCGCGACTTCGAGCGGCTTAATGCGTTGAGCGATGCGCAGCTTGCCGAACACGGCCTGGCACGCGAAGATCTGGCCCAGCACGTCTTCCGCAACAGAAGCTGACCCGGCCGACAGCCTTCAATTCGGAGCGGTTCTCGCATTCCCTTCCGCGATCCGGCTGATAGATTGGCCGGGTTATGAATAGTGCTGAGGCAGTCCCGAATGTCAGACAAGTTGAACCGTTCCCCGCATGGTCCGTTGCGCGTGGGTATCGGAGGTCCGGTAGGAGCCGGAAAGACCGCGTTGATGGAGCAGCTTTGCAAGCGGATGCGCACGGACTACTCGATCGGGGCCATAACCAACGACATCTACACGCGCGAGGATGCGGAATTTCTGATGCGCGCGCAGGCGCTTCCCCTTGAGCGTATCACGGGGGTGGAGACGGGCGGCTGTCCGCACACGGCCATTCGCGAGGACGCCTCGATCAATCTCGTGGCCATCGACGAAATGGTGAAGAAATTCCCCGATCTCGATGTGGTGCTGATCGAATCCGGTGGCGACAATCTCTCCGCAACCTTTTCCCCGGAATTGGCCGACATCACTCTCTACGTGATCGATGTCTGTGCGGGCGACAAGATCCCACGCAAGGGCGGTCCAGGTGTGACGCGCTCGGACCTTCTGATCATCAACAAGATCGATCTCGCGCCCCATGTTGGTGCATCACTTGAAGTGATGGATCGCGACTCGAAAAAGATGCGCGGAGAGCGCCCGTTCCAGTTCTGCAATGTCAAGGACGGCGTCGGCGTGCCGGAGGTGATCGCATTCATTGAGACCGCGGGGGGCCTGAAGGCCTGAATCCCTGTCTCGTGCTCAGAAGGCCCGAAAGGTGAGGGTTGTCAGGCTGCGGTCGATACTGGGTATGTCGAGCACCTTCTGGTTGATGTAGTGTCCGATGTCCTCCTCCTCGGGAATGTAGACCTTCAGGAGCAGATCGTATTCTCCGGAGGTCGAGTAGAGTTCCGAGGCAAATTCGCGCGCGTAGATCGCATCGGCCACTTCGTAGGCGTGGCCGGGTTTGCAGCGAAGCTGGATGAAGACGCAGTGCATGACAGAGTTCCTTTCGGTCCGAGATTGGCCTGACGACAGGGTGTGACGCAATCGGCTTTATGGGCTTCAGGCACCGAATTCCGCGTTGATATGCATTCACAAATATATATTTATAGCTGGGTGTAACCGGGATCTGAGCGAGGTTTCGATGAGCAAGAACTATCCTGATATCACTGCGCGCATTACACGTGGCGTCAAGCAACTCCGCAAGGAGATCCCCGAAACGATGCAGGGGTTCAGTGCAATGGCGGGCGCCGCCGGCAAAGACGGCGCGCTGGATTCAAAGACCAAGGAGCTCATTGCCCTTGCGATCGGCGTTGCTACGCGTTGCGACGGCTGCATCGGCTTCCATACCCAGGCGCTCGTGAAACTCGGTGCGAAGAAAAAAGAGATCGAGGAAGCGCTGGGGATGGCAATCTACATGGGTGGTGGACCCGCACTCATGTATGCCGCCGATGCAATCCATGCTTACGAACAGTTCACTGACGGCAGGGGATGAAACCGGGGCCGCGCCCGACCCCGGTTTGGTCCTGAGCCGCGACGCTCAGCTTTGCGGGATGCGGAGCACCTGGCCCGGATAGATCTTGTCCGGATCGGTGAGCATCGGCTTGTTGGCCTCAAAGATTTCCGGATAGCGCGAGGCATCGCCCAGCGTCGTCTGGGCGATTTTCGACAGCGTGTCGCCACTCTCGACAGTATGGAACACCGGCTCACTGCCCGGTGTCTCGTCCTCGACCTTCGCGACGCCCTCGACATTGCCCATGGCAAGGATCAGCTTTTCCTTGGTTTCCTGGTCCTTCGGGGTACCCTTGAGCCGGACCTTGTCGCCTTCGACCTCGATCTCAAGGCCTTCCTTGTCGAGACCGAGATCAGCGATCTCCTTCTCGAGCTCTTCCTTTGCAGGCGGCTCACCGGCTTCTGCCGCGCCGACCTTCTTGCCCTTGCCTTTCAGAAAATCAAACAGTCCCATGTCATTCCTCTCGTTCCTGAGTTCGACCAGACAGCTAGGGCTCTAGCCCCCCATGGCAAAGCCTGAGTGACAGGTTCCGGACAAAAATTTGCTGCGGCGCGTCAAAGCCTGTCGCGCAGGCCGTACCAGGTCATTGCGAGAGCGAGAAGCGGTGTGCGCAGGGCCCCACCACCGGGAAATGTGGGTTGCGGCAGGCTGGCAAAGATATCGAAGCGCTCCGCCGTGCCGCCGACGGCCTCGGACATCAGCTTGCCCGCAAGGCAGGCGAGCGCCACACCATGCCCGGAATATCCGCCTGCGCTGTAAACATTCGGGGCGGTACGGAGGAAGGCAGGCATCCGGTTGACAGTAATACCAAGAGTGCCTCCCCAGGCGTAGTCGATGTGGGCGCCCTGGAGCTGCGGGTAGATCTTAAGCATTGCCCGTCGGACCCGGGGGCCGATATCCTTCGGGAAACGGTAGCCATAGTTCTCGCCGCCACCGAAAAGCATCCGGTTGTCCTCGGTCAGGCGATAGTAGTTTACCACGAACCTCGTGTCGGCCACGGCCACGTTGTCCCGGATCAACTCGCGCGCGAGATCTTCGGCCAGAGGTTCGGTTGTCAGGATGAAGTTGTTGATCGGCATGACGCGCCCCGGAAGTTCGGGCAGCAGTCCGCCGTGATACCCGTTGCATGCGAGGATGACATGGGAGCTGCGCAACCGGCCGGTCCGGGTCTGGATGACCGGGCGCGGTCCATGCGTCATGTTGGTGACGCGCGTATTCTCGCAGATCCGGACCCCGGCTTCCCGTGCGGCTCTTGCCAAGCCAAGTGCCAGATTGAGCGGATGGAGATGGGCGGCACCACGATCGAGCACCCCGCCCTTGTAGGCATGCGTGCCGAGGGCTGCACGGATCTCCGTCTCGTCAAGCGGTTCGGTCTGATCGTAACCGTAGTCCCGGGAGAGTTTCTCGGCCTCCTCGTGCAACTCGCGGACATAGGAACGCTTATGCGTGGCGTAGATGATGCCGGGCGTCAGCGCGCAGTCTATTTGGTGACGCGCGATCCGGTCCCGCACCAGGGCCTTGGCTTCTTCCGCCAGATCCCAGAACTGGCGTGCAGCCGGCCCGCCCGCGGCCTTTTCGATCCAGCTTTGGTCCTGGCGCTGCCCCGAGCCGAGCTGTCCACCGTTTCGTCCCGACGCGCCCCAGCCGACCCTGTGAGCCTCGAGCAGCACGACGTCGAAGCCCGCCTCGGCGAGGTGGAGCGCAGCCGAGAGGCCGGTGAATCCACCACCAATGACACAGACATCGGATTGGTCTTCGCCCATGAGGCGCGGTTCCGGATCAGGCAGCGAGGCGGTTGCGGCATACCAGCTCGGCGCGTGGGTGCCTTGCGTATCGTTGGCAGTCAGGAGGTCGAGAGACATCGGTTCAGGCGCAATCACACATTGAGAAGCAGGTGCGCGCGTTCCCAAGGCGAGATCACCTGCAGGAAGGTCTCGATCTCGTCCCGCTTGATCGCCTTGTAGACGTTGCAGAACTCGCGGCCCAGAAGATCCGCAAGCTCGTCGCCCTCGGACTCGAAGATCTCGAGTGCCGCCAGAAGATCGCGCGGCAAGGCGCGGGGCTTGTTGTAGGCCTCGCCGCTCACTGCTTCGCGGGGCGAGATCTCGTTCTTCATGCCAAGATAGCCGCAGGCGAGCGAAGCGGCGATCGCGAGATAGGGGTTGCAGTCCATACCGACGATGCGGTTTTCGATGCGCCGTGCCTCGGGGGGGCCGATGGGAATTCTGAGGCCTGTGGTGCGATTGTCCGGACCCCATTCGAGGTTGATCGGTGCGGAGCCGGAGGCAACGTAGCGGCGGTAGCTGTTGACGTAGGGCGCGAGGATGCAGACCGCGGCCGGGAAGTGGTATTGCTGGCCGCCGAGGAAGCCGTAGAACAAATCGCTGCGGTTGCCCTCTTCGGTGTTGAAGACGTTGCGGCCTGTCTTGATATCGACCACCGACTGGTGGATGTGCATCGCGCTGCCCGGCTCATGCTGCATGGGCTTGGCCATGAAGGTCGCGAAGCAGTTGTTCCGGAGCGCGGCCTCGCGGATCGTGCGCTTGAAGAAGAACACCTGGTCGGCGAGCTTGATGGGGTCGCCATGGATGAAGTTGATCTCCACCTGCCCTGCGCCGCCTTCTTGTATGATCGTGTCAATCTCGATGCCCTGGGCTTCGGCGAAGTCGTAGATGTCGTCGATCACCTTGCCATACTCGTCCACGGCGGACATTGAGTAGGCCTGCCGGCTGGCCATCTGGCGGCCCGTGCGCCCGAGTGGCGGCTCAATCGGCTCGTTCGGGTTGAGGTTGGGTTTGATGAGATAGAATTCCATCTCGGGTGCAACAACCGGCGCCCAGCCTTCCTTGCGGTAGAGATCGACGATGCGCTTGAGTACGTTGCGCGGCGCGATGGAGATCGGATTCCCGCTGAGATCCTCGATGTCATGGATGACCTGTACGGTAACATCATCGGCCCAAGGCGCAGAGGTGGCCGTGGTGAGATCGGGCTTGAGGACCATATCGGCCTCGGTCCACTGGTGGGCAATTTCCATGTCGACGTAATCGCCCGAAATCGTCTGGTAGAAGAGCGAAGTCGGTAGATACATCCGGTCGCCGCGGGAGAACTTCTGGAACGGCATTGCCTTGCCGCGAGAGATGCCCGCGAAATCGGCTATGATACACTCCACCTCCTCCACCCGGCGATCCGCGACCCATTCGCGGAACCCGACCGGGAATTGCCGGAAGGCATTGAGGCGGCGTTCATCGTTCATCAGACTTCTCCAAAGGCCGGGATGCCGACCAATTCGGCTCTTCGCGCCCCGGAAAGGGTTCGCGGGCGTGTCGTTCTCTTTTCGATGCTATGGCGGCAAAGAGGGTGTCATGTCCATGCTTTCGAGGACGCGTGCCGGGCTGGCCTTCACAGGCCGCCCCTTGGGTCCGAGTTCTTTCAGTGTTTGCGGGCACGGCGCATCTGCCACGTGGCAACGAGCACACCCGCAGCCACGATCGCAATGATTATGGTGGCGAGCGCGTTGACGTCCGGACTCACGCCGAGGCGGACCTTGGAGAAGATCACCATGGGGAGGGTCGAGGCACCGGGGCCGGTGACAAAACTTGCGATCACCAGGTCATCAAGCGACAGCGTGAACGCTAGCAGCCAGCCCGCAAGCAGCGCGGGGGCGATAACCGGTATGGTGATATCGAAGAAGACGCGCACGGGCCGAGCCCCGAGATCCATCGCCGCTTCCTCAAGGCTCTCGTCGAGCGAGGCGAGCCGCGACTGTACCACCACCGCCACATAGGCCATGCAGAAGGTGACATGCGAGATGATGATCGTCGTCATTCCGCGCCCAGCGGGCCAGCCGATCATCTGATCGAGCGACACGAAAAGCAGCAGGAGCGATAAGCCGGTGATCACATCGGGCATCACCAGCGGCGCTGTCACCATGCCGGAGAGCAATGCACGGGAGCGGAAGCGGCCGAAGCGCATGAGCACATAGGCCGCCAAGGTGCCGAGCACCACGGCGAAGCTGGCGGACAGGAAGGCCACGCGGAAGCTCACCCAAGCCGCCTGCAGGATCTGCGGATCACGGAACAGTTCGCCATACCATTTGGTCGAGAAACCGCTCCAGACGGTGACCAGCTGGCTCTCGTTGAAGCTGAAGACGACAAGCGAGAGGATGGGCGCGTAAAGGAACACGAAGCCGAGGATGCAGAAGATCAGCAGGAGGGTCGAGCCGCGCATCACGCCTTCTCCTCGTCGCGCTGGAGGTTTCGGATAATCATGATCGGCACCACGAGGACGAGGAGCATTGCAATTGCAACGGCACTCGCCACCGGCCAGTCGCGGTTCGAGAAGAACTCGCTCCAAAGCACGCGGCCGATCATCAGCGTGTCCGGCCCGCCAAGCAGTTCGGGAATGACGAACTCGCCGATGGCAGGCACGAAGACAAGCATGAAGCCCGCGACGATACCCGGAATGGAAAGCGGCAGGGTGACATGGAGGAAGGTCTCCAGCGGACGCGCGCCCAGATCGGCCGAAGCCTCGAGGAGCGCGCCGTCGAGCCGTACGAGATTTGCATAAAGCGGCAGGATCATGAATGGCAGGTAGGTGTAGACGATCCCGAGGTAGACCGCGAAATCGGTTTGCAGCATCACCAGCGGTTGGTCGATAACACCGGCCCACATCAGGAAATTGTTGATCACGCCGTTGGAGCGCAGGAACCCCTGCCACGCATAGACGCGCAGGAGAAACGAGGTCCAGAAAGGCAGCATGACCATCATGAGCAGAAACGTGCGCCGCGGTTCGCCACTGCGCGCAATGTAATACGCCATGGGGTAGCCGATGAGGAGCGCGGCCACGGCGGAAATGAAGGCCACCTTGATCGAGAAGAGATAGGCAGTGATATAAAGTGGATCGGAAAAGAGGTAGCCGTAATTGCCCAGATTCAGCGTGAGGGTGGCAAATTCTCCGTCCCAGTCGAAGATCGGCAGATAAGGAGGCCGCGCAATTGCCGCTTCGCTGACGGAGATCTTTGCGACCACGAGGAACGGGATCAGGAAGAAGACCAGCAACCAGACCACCGGCACCGCGATAACCAGTGTCCTGCCCCGGAACCCAAAACGCTTTAGACCGGCGCGGATCAAGCGCACCAGAGGGAGATTGTCGCGTTCGGTGATCATGGGCGGCGCATCTCCCTGCTTTTCGGTGTCATTGGGTCAGCACCATGCCGGCGATATCGCCCCAAGAGACCCAGATTTCCTCGTCCCAGGAAATCGTGTCCTCAGCATGGCGCAGGAAGTTCGTCTGACTGGCGTTGAGCACCTTGCCCGACGGAAGCCGCAGTCGGTAAATCGACATGTCACCCATATAGGCGACCTCCTCGACCATGGCCGGAAAGGCATTTTGTGCGTTCTCCGGCTTTTCGCGGCTGATCCGGAGTTTCTCGGGCCGAATTCCGTACCAGAGTTCCTGGCCGGGGCTACACTCGACCCCGTGGCCCACGTGGATCTCGCCACCAATATCCGGTGACGCGATGCGGATATAGTCGGCTTCATCATCGGTGACACGACCCGAGAACATGTTCACCGAGCCCACGAAATCGGCCACGAAACGGGAACTCGGGTGTTCGTATATCTCGGGTGGCTCGCCCACCTGGACGATCCGACCTGCATCCATGACACCTATCCGGGTGGAGAGCGTCATGGCTTCCTCCTGGTCGTGGGTGACGACGATGAACGTCACACCCAGCGTTTCCTGGATCTTGATCAGTTCGAACTGGGTCTCCTCACGCAGCTTCTTGTCGAGTGCGCCGAGCGGCTCGTCGAGCAGCAGGAGCTTGGGGCGTTTGACCAGCGCCCGCGCAAGCGCCACGCGCTGGCGCTGGCCGCCCGAAAGCTGATCGGGTTTGCGCCGGGCAAAGCGTTCGAGCTGTACGAGTTTGAGGATGTCCGCGACACGCTCCATGGCTTCCGGTTTCGGCACGCCGTCGCGACGAAGGCCATAGGCGACATTCTTTTCCACGCTCATGTGGGGAAAGAGCGCGTAGGACTGGAACATCATGTTGGTGGGGCGGCTGTAGGCCGGGATGCCGGCCATGTTCTGCCCGTCGATCTCTATTCGGCCCTCGGTGGGCGTTTCGAAGCCCGCCAGCATCCGCAGGAGGGTCGATTTGCCGCAGCCGGACCCGCCGAGGAGACAGAACAGTTCGCCTTTGTAGATATCAAGCGAGACGTTGTCGACCGCGACGAAATCGCCGAACCGCTTGGTGACATCCGTGATCCGGATGAAGGGGGTGTCGGTTCGTGCGATCCAGGGTTTCGCGTTCGCGACGTTCTGCTCTTGCGCCATAGGGTCTCCGGCCGACTGCGGACCGGCGCAGGCAGCCCCGCGCCGGAGTGGGGTAAGAGGAGGACGGCTACTGGCCGGTCCGGACCTGGGTCCAGAGCCGGGTCATGGCCCGTTCCGTGCGTGCGTCGCGCATCTGCGACGGGAAAAGGTTCGAGAGCACATCCTCGGGGGGGTAGATCGAGGGGTTGTTCTTCACCTCATCCTCGACGAACTCGAGCGAGGCCGGCACCGCGTTGGGATAATAGACGTAATTGGTGATGTCGGCGATGATCTCGGGCTGCAAGATGAAGTTGATGAACTGATGCGCGGCCTCCGGGTTCGGCGCATCCTCCGGGATCGCCATCATGTCGAACCACTGAAGCGTGCCCTCCTTGGGGATGATGTATTCGATCACCACACCATTCCCGGCTTCATCGGCCCGGTCGGCGGCGATAAACACATCGCCGGAGAAGCCGACGGAGACGCAGACTTCGCCATTCGCCAGATCGGAGATGTACTGCGAGGAATGAAAGTAGCGCACATGGGGCCGGATTGCCTCGATCAGCCCGGCGGCCTCGGCCAGTTCGTCACGATCCGAAGTGCCCGGATCGTAGCCCAGGTAGTTCAGGAGAGACGGTAGAACTTCGGTGGCGCTGTCGAGGATGGTAATGCCGCAATCCGCGAGCTTCTCGGCATTGGCCGGATCGAAGATCAGGTCCCAGCTGTCGGTCGGCGCATCCGGCCCGAGGCGTTCCTCGATCATGTCGACATTGTAGCCGATGCCGTTGGTGCCCCACATGTATATGATGGCGTGGTTGTTGTTCTCGTCATAGGCGGCTGCGCGCTCCATCTGCGCCGCGTCGAGATTGGCCAGGTTCGGGATCTGATCTTTGTCGAGCGGCATGTAGACCCCGCCCGCGATCTGACGGCGCAGATAGTCCGAGGTGGGCACGACGAGATCGTAGCCCGACGACCCCGCGAGTAGCTTCGCTTCCAGCACTTCATTTGAGTCGTAGACGTCGTAGGTCACGTCGATGCCGGTTTCCGCCTCGAACTTTTCGATCGTGTCCTCAGCAATGTAGTCGGACCAGTTGTAGATGTGCAACTCATCAGCGAAGGCAGGTACAGCGACGGCCGAGCCGAGCACAATTGCAAGAGTTTTGTTGGCTTTCATTCTGATATCCCTTCCAGATTCGGGCTAGAGGCCGAAGCGGTCCCTGAATGCATACCACCACGAGCCCAATACGGAATAGGGAACTGCGAAGCGACGTCCGCCGGGAAACGGTATCCAAGGGACTTTCTCGAAGACGTCAAATCTTGAGCAATCCCCGTCTACTGCTTGGGCAATGATTTGACCGTAGAGGTGCGAGCCGACCACCCCATGGCCGGAATACCCTTGCGCAAAATAGGTGCGGCTGCCGAGGCGTCCCATTTGCGGCAGGCGGCTGAAGGATATGGCGCAATTGCCCGACCAGGCGTAGTCGACCGCCACGCCCTTCAGGGACGGGAAAATCTTCTCGAGGTTGGGGACGAGCTTGGCGCGGATATCGGAAGGGTCAGTGCCGCCATAGACCGTACCGCCACCAAAAAGGAGCCGCCCGTCCGCGGACAAGCGGTAGTAGTCGAGAATGTAGCGGACATCCTCGACGCACATGTCCGTGGGCAGGAGCGCCCTGCCCCGATCGCCCAAGGGCTCGGTGGCGATGATCTGGGTGGAGAACGGCATGATGCGGTTTTCAAGTTCTGGCACCACATGGCCGAGATAGGCATTGCCCGCGAGGATCAGCACATCCGGGCGCAAGATGCCCTTCTCGGTGCGGACAACCGGCTGGCCGCCCGGATCTTCTATGGCGATGACGCGGCTCATTTCGTGGATCGTGCCGCCAAGGCTTTCAAATGCCGCAGCCTCCCCGAGTGCGAGATTGAGCGGGTGCAGATGCGCCCCGGAACGGTCAAGCATCCCGCCGGCATAGACGTCCGAGGCGACATGCTGGCGAAGCGCGTCACGGTCGAGTATCTCGAAATTGTCGTGACCGTGTCTACGCCATAGCGCCTGCTTGGCCTCTAGCCCGCGCATATGGGCGGCTGTGAAGGCCGTGAAGATGTTACCTTCCTTGAGGTCGCAAGAAATGTCGTATTTCCTGATGCGGTGACGGATCAGTTCGTTGCCAGCCTGAACCACCGTGCCGACGAAATCCGCAGTCTCACGGCCATAGCGCGCCTCGATCAGATCGAGCCCGGCATTCAGCCCGTTGACGATCTGCCCGCCATTGCGGCCTGAGGCGCCCCAACCGATGCGCGCACCCTCGAGGAGGGTGACCGAATGGCCGCGCTCGGCCAGTTCGATCGCGGCCGAAAGTCCCGAATAACCGCCGCCGACAATGCAGACCTCGGCGCGATTGTCGCCTTGCAACTCCGGCCGCATCGGTGCGGGATTGGCGCTCGCGGCATAGTAGCTCCCCGGATACGCACCGCCGCCGGTATAATCTGCTTCTGCAGCCATCAGACCCGCTCCAGATAGGTTTCGATCTCAAACGGGCTCATGCGCTGGGAAAAGACTTCCAGTTCCTGGATCTTCATGCCGAGGAAGGCATCGACCAGCGTCGGCGAGAAGATTCGGCGCATGGCCTCGCTTTCACCGAACGCCTCGATCCCGTGTCGCCAGACCGAGGGAAGCTGGTCGCCCTCCAAGGCGGCGTCATTCGATGTCATCGGTGCGGTCGGCTCGATCCGGCGTTCTATGCCTTCAAGAGCGGCGCCAAGAATGACGGCGAGCACGAGATAGGGGTTTGCGTCCGTGCCTGCGACACGGTGCTCGATCCGACGCGCCTTTGACGGCCCGCCGGGGATGCGTACAGCCGCGTGGCGGGTCTCGTAGCCCCAACAGATCGAGTGCGGAGCGTGGGAGCCTGGTTGCCAGCGACGGTAGGAGTTCAGGTGCGGTGCGAAGATCAGCGCGCTTTCGCGCATCAAGGCAAGGATGCCGCCGACCGCATGTCGCAGAGTCTCGGAACCCGCTTCGCCCCCGTCGTCGAAAACATTACGTCCACCCTCGTCCAGCAGACTGAAATGCACATGGAACCCGGACCCTGAACGATCCAGATAGGGCTTGGCCATGAAGCTCGCCGCAAGCCCGTGGCTCCGCGCCACGCCTTTGACCAGACGCTTGAAGTAGAGCGTGTCATCGGCCGCGCGCAACGGATCATCGATATGAGTCAGGTTGATCTCGAACTGACCACCGCCATTCTCGGAGATAGCACTATCCGCCGGAATCCCATAGGCCTCGCAAGTCTTGTATATATCCGCGAAGAACGCCTCGAAATCGTCGATATCGTCCAGGCTGAGGACATCGTTGCCATCGAGCCGCCGGCCTGTCACCGGAGAACGCGGGGGTGCGGGCAGATCCGCCTCCGGATCAAGCAGATAGAATTCGAGCTCGCTTGCCACCATCGGGGTCAGGCCCCGCTCCCGGAAGCGGGCAATCACATCGGCCAGCGCCCGACGCGGGTCGGCCAGGTGCGGGGCACCCGCCTCGGTTTCCATCCAGAGCGGCAGAAAGGCCGTGGGCGAACCCAGCCAGTCCATGGGAAGGATGCCGCGCCCGGTAGGCATGCAGACGCCATCCGCATCGCCTTCGGCAAAGACCATCGGGTTGTCCTCGACATCCGCGCCCCAGATATCCGGGCAGGTCACCGAAAGCGGCATTCTGAGCTCGCCCGCGAGGATTTTTGCGGCTTGGGCCACGGGAACGCGCTTGCCGCGCAGCACACCGTTGAGGTCGCAGACCGCAGCCCTCAGACTGCTGATCTCAGGTCGGGCCTCGAGCCAACCGACCGGATCGAGACGTGTGAGATCGGCGTCCTGACGCGCGGATACGTCGGACGCCTTGCCGCGCCACAGATCTACCATGCAAGGCCCCCCGCAATCGCTTACCTTGTGCTTTGAAGCGATTTAGAACGCCTTTTTACATGGATCGCAAGTCGATCTCATGCCGCCCAATAACTCTACCATAAGATGAAAAAACACGCTTGCAACTCCCCGAGAATTTTTTGCAGACTGGGAACAAAATAATTCGGTCCCACACGGGAAGCCGTGTATTCAGGCAATGCGATTCAGTACGCAATCCAACCATGCTGGATCGCCCTTCAACAGGACGAATAGTGCCATGGCATCTGTCCGAACTCTCGAAAAAGCCAAAAAAATTACGATACAAGATTTGCTGATACACAATCTCAATTATACGAAGCAACACCGGCTCCAGGTTGCCGCGCTCTGCTGGCGCTGGAACTCCAAGGGACGTTTGCGAATCTTGCTCATCACCAGCCGAGAAACGCGCAGGTGGGTGATTCCCAAGGGCTGGCCCATGCGCAACAGGACGCAGGCGGGGTCTGCGGCACGGGAGGCCTATGAAGAGGCGGGCGTGAAGGGCAGGCTCTATGAAGAGAGCATCGGGATCTACACCTACGACAAGAGCATTTCCCGGGGCAGGTCCTTTCCCTGCGCCGTCAGAGTGTTCCCGCTCAATGTCTACACGCTTCTCAAGAAATACCCCGAGAACGGCCAGCGAAAATCGAAGTGGTTTTCGCGCAAGAAGGCCATGAGCAAGGTCCGCGAGCCGGAACTCCGGGAGATCATTCGCAACTTCGATCCGAAGGAACTCTGAAGCGCCGACCTACTCGTCGAAGAAGGGTGTGACTTCCGCGACCACGACGGCATTCTCACGCAGGGCCTGATCCATAAGAGGGCGCTCCTCGGTCGAAATTGCGCCTTCGGCTTCGCGCTCCTGCGCCGTGCCATACCCGGTGACATCCAGCGGCGCAAGCCCCGCAGTTCGCAGCACAGCGACGGTTTCCCGCACGGCTTCGGCCTCGTCGTGTGCCGCGGCGTAGCAGAGCATGCCTGCGCCCGTCGCACCATCCGGCAGACCGTCCTCTGGAGCGCGTCCAACCTGGACCACGAGGGTGAACACCTCCTGACCGGAGGGGGTATCCTTGGTTTTCGATTTCATGTCGGCGGGATGGACGAACCGCGCCAGGACGTCAAGCCTCGTCAGAACCAACGAACCCGGCGCCATTGCTGGCACCGGGTTCGTCGACACGGGTTCAAGTTCGCAAGGCCCCAAGGCTTGCTAGGGGCCTGACGGGGTCGCCTAGGCGCGGCCCTTTGCCATCCGGTAGCCCCAGATCAACAAGCACGCCCCGGCAACGCCCGCGATCAGGCTCCCGAGGATGCCGGCGGTCTGGAAACCGAGGAGCAGGCCGAGCAGCGCGTTGAGGATCACGGCCCCCAAGATGCCGAGGATGATATTGGTAAGAAGGCCGTGATCTGCGTGCATGATCTTCTCCGCGATCCAACCGGCGAGCGCGCCGATGATGATCGCCATGATCCATCCGATACCGTTCATTCGTCTCTCCCTCTAGGAATGGCGTGTTCGTGGGAGATAATGCTTCACGGCCCGTTCTGTTCCCCGGGCCGCAAAATCAGTGGAGTTCCGCCCAAATCCCGGAAGGTTCAGTCGCGCAGAAGTTCGTTGATCGAGGTCTTGGAGCGTGTTTGCGCATCCACGCGCTTCACGATGACAGCGCAGTAGAGGTTGATGCCGTTCTTCGAGGGCATGGAGCCTGCGACCACGACCGATCCCGCCGGCACTTCGCCATACGTCACGTTGCCGGTTTCGCGGTCGACGATCTTGGTGGACTTGCCGATGAATACGCCCATGCCAAGAACCGAGCCCTCGCGTACGATGCAGCCCTCGACCACCTCGGAGCGCGCGCCGATGAAGCAGTTGTCCTCAATGATCGTAGGTCCGGCCTGCATCGGTTCCAGCACGCCGCCGATCCCGACGCCGCCCGAAAGGTGGACATTCTTGCCGATCTGCGCGCAGGAGCCGACCGTGGCCCAGGTGTCGACCATTGTACCTTCGTCGACATAGGCTCCAAGGTTGACGAAAGAGGGCATCAGCACCACGCCGGGTGCGATATAGGCCGAGCGACGCACGACACAGTTGGGCACAGCGCGGAACCCGCCGCGCTTCCAGTCATCCGTGCTCCAGCCATTGAATTTCGAATCGACCTTGTCCCACCAGCCGCCGCCCTGCGGACCGCCGGATTGCGGTTCCATGTCCTTGAGGCGGAAACCCAGAAGCACGGCTTTCTTGGCCCATTGGTTCACGACCCAGTTGCCGTCGGCGCCGCGCTCGGCCACGCGAAGTTTTCCGCCATCAAGCGCTTCGAGGGTGGTTTCGATCGCGGCACGGGTTTCGCCGCCGGTGGTGGGCGTTATCGTCTCCCGTGCCTCCCATGCGGCCTCGATGGCGGTTTCCAGGCTATCCTTGTTCATCGCGCTTCCTCTCGTTCCAAGGTCGCGCGTCCATAACCCCAAGGCGGACGGGAGGCAACGCGACCCCGCCACTTCCATGAGGTGGAACTGACTTGGTCAGGCTACCAGCTTCAGATTGTCGAGAATGTGCCCGTCGCCGTTGGTATCCTCGACCCCTTTCAGGAGAACAACGTCCCCGTCCCCTTTCATGGTAAGTTTCCAGCCGTCTTCGATTTCGGTCTCCGATTTGACCGCGTGCGCACCCCCCTTGAACTGGAGTGCGTCTAGATCTTCCGCGTTGTAGTCCACGACGATGTCTACTTTGCGTTTTGCATTGTGAAAGCCCCAGAAGACGAACGTATCGCCGTCCTCCCCACCCTTGAGCGTATCGTTGCCCAGGCCTCCTTTAAGGAGGTCGTAGCCCTCGCCGCCCATGAGGGTGTCATCTCCCCAATTGCCGGCAAGGGTGTCGTTGCCCTCCAAACCCCTGAGTTTATCGTCACCACTTCGACCGAAGATCTCATCTCCTCCGGCATAGCCCAGGAGGGTCTCACCGGCTTTCGTCCCTTCTACCACGACGCGAACGAGCGCCTCCCGCCCCCTCCTCATCGGTGGCCAAAAGAAATCCGATCCCTTCGGCGTAGTATTTCCGCTCTTCCGAGGGATCGAGCGGGTTAACGTCCCGTGTCTTGAGAACGTCTTCGGCAAAGCTGCCATATGTCACATGGGCCGCGGCATAGAGCGACTTCACTTCGGCCCAGTCCTCTGCCTCACCCTCGTAGAATTCCTGGTAATATTTTAGGCTAGGCTCTGGATCGGCGAGCATGACAATCCCGGCGAGCGCGCCGTTGATACCGGCCTCCCAGGCGCCTTCGGGAATGCGCACATCCGGCTCAAGCGGATCGATCTCGTAGGTCTCCTCGCCGAAATACCAGACATTGCCGCCGGCATCTTGGGCATACCAGTCATAGGTATCCTCGATGACGAAGCCGTTCTGGGTAACAACGTCATGGACAACCAAACAGGTGACGCCATCCACGACACGAGTTTCATCGGTAACCGTGACGGTGATGATTTCGCCTTCGTCCGGGTTTTCGCTGATGAAAGTCGTGCCGGGACGGAAGGTTAGGAAGGGATTGTCGATGGTGGTCGTGAATTCCGCAGCATTGGGCCGAGGGTAAAGGGTGATCATCACGATCTCCTTTTCTAATCAAGTGCCGGAGAAACAACGCGCCCTGCCGGGCACCTTTCGGCGGTGGACAGAAACAGGACCCTCCGTCTCGAACTTATTTTCCATCCGCCCAATGCAGGATAGGAGGGCCAAATCGCCCTGTTTCGGCATATCCTGCAAAGGGCGGATGGCCGCCTGAGCCGTGAGGGCATAGAATCGACCCGCCCTATGGGCGAAGTAGACAGGACTCTGGGATGCCAACGGGAAAGGTCATTGCACTGGGTGCCGGATCGGTGGCCCTTTTGGCGGGTCTGCTCACCCTGCTAGACCTAGCCGTGGAAGATGCAGCCCTGATGCCGGATCTTGCGGTCGATTTCCTCGACCGATTCATTCTCATCGGGGCAGCTGCCGGGACCGCGATCCTGGCGCTTCGGCTGAGCGAATTGCGCGGACGCACGGATGACCTGGCGGTCATGATCGAGCGCGGCGCGCGGGAAGGTCGGGCCTGGCGCGCACAGAGCCGCAGGTTCCTGCAGGGGCTCGGTCGGGCGATCGAGGAGCAGTTCGAAAACTGGCAACTTACTCCTGCCGAAGCCGATGTGGCCGGCCTTCTCCTCAAAGGCGCAACGTTGCGTGAGATTGCGCTCCTGAGGCGTACATCGGAAGCCACCATCCGCCAACAGGCGCAAAGCGTCTACCGCAAGTCGGGGCTTGGCAGCCGCGCCGAACTTTCGGCTTATTTCCTCGAGGATCTCTTTTCCATCGGGGAAGCGACGTCGGCCGAAAATCACCCTGGAACTCAGGCGCGATACAACGCCTGAGCCGTTCTATCTACGAGCGCATTTGTCCAACCCAAGACCAAATAGTCGGGTTCGAACCGCATTGGCCCGAACCCAGCAACTGTCAGCTCAGCTGTCGGTCAAAAAGAGTCAGCAAGCTGGACCATGCCTTTTCTGCCTGTTCCTCGTCGTGGCGAGGGCTGTCCGGCGGAACCCAGCCGTGATCGGCCGGATAGACTTCGACGACAGCCGTCTCTCCGAAGGCTTCCTTGAGGCGGTTCTTCGATTCGGGATCTTCCGCGTCATCGTTCTGGGCAATGGCGAACACAAATTCCGCGTCGGTTTCGTCGGCCAGAAGGTGCGGGCTGGTGTCCGCATCGGTGGCGATGCCGCCGCCGTGGAACGACGCGCCCGCCGCGATACGCTCGGGAAGAGCTGCCGCCGCGCGGATCGTGTAGGATCCACTCATGCAGAAGCCCATGACACCGATAGGTTTGCCCGTGTCGACGGCGTCCTGATCGTCGAGCCAAGCGGTGAAGGCCGTCGCATCCCGAACCACCGCATCGGGGGTCAGGTTGCCGGCATACGGCCGCAGTCGGTCGATGGCCGAGAAGAGCGGCTCATCCTCACTCACCACCTCGCCCGTGGCGTCACGGTAGAACGGGTTGGGCACGAAAACAGCATAGCCTTCTGCTGCAAGGCGGTCTGCCATGGCGCGGAAGGCGGGCCGGATTCCGAAAATGTCGGGCCACATGATGACACCGGGTGCGGAACCGCTCGCCGGATGGACGAAATAGCCATCCACGGTTCCATCCGGCGTGTCGAACTCGACCTCTTCGCCAGAAACGTCCTGGGCAGTGGCCTTGCCGCCCCAGAGCATCGAGACACCTGCAGCCCCGGTCAACGCTCCGAATGAGCGGCGCGACAAGTTCAGTCGCTCTCCGGGCTGGAACCCATCTTTTTCGCACATGTCAGGAATCTCCCTCTGTAATGAACAGGCTTGCAACGATTAACATCCGCTACGCCCAAAGGAAGTCACAGCCGCGTCAGAAGAGCAAATTCAGCCGGAAGCGGCACGCCCTGCGTTGCGTGCGAACGATTTAGCGCGAGCGAACTGGCAGTGGTGCACCTGGAGATATAAATCCGTAATCTAGCCATGACATCCTGCAGGGATGACAATCCGCCGGGGAGAGACATGACCGATCTGAGCCGCCACCAAAGCCGATTTCCAGATGCACGCGAAGATCTTGATCGCATGCGTCAGGTGCCACGGACGAGCCAGACCGAGAGCCCGAGCTATCGTCTCGCCTTCAATGACACCGACTTCATCGCGCGCGATGAATTGCGGCCCGTCAGGCTGCAGCTTGAACTTCTCAAGGCGGAACTGGCCCTCTCCGAGCGGGGTGTCGTCTCGACGATTGCAATGCTCGGAAGCGCCCGTATTCCCGATCCCGGGGGTGCGGAGCCCGGCCATGCGGGACTCGCCGCCCTTGGTTCCTACTACGATCAGGCGCGCGCTTTTGCCCGGCTTTCGAGCGAGCGGGCTCTTGCATCAGGCAATCGGGAGGACGTGGTCTGCACGGGCGGGGGACCGGGCATCATGGAGGCGGGTAACCGGGGGGCGGAAGACGCAGGCGGAATATCAATCAGCCTCAATATTGTCTTGCCCCACGAACAGGCCCCGAATCCCTACTGCACGCCTGATCTCGCGTTCAACTTCCACTACTTCGCCATACGCAAAATGCATTTCTTGATGCGCGCGCGCGCCATCGCGGTCTTCCCAGGCGGATTCGGCACATTCGACGAACTCTTCGAGGTGCTTACGCTCGTTCAGACGCGGAGGATGGCTCCACTCCCGATCCTGCTCTTCGGCAAACCGTTCTGGGAGAAGGTCATCAACTGGAATGCCCTGGCAGACGCCGGAACAATCAATTCAGGTGACATCGGACTGTTTCACTATGTCGAGACCCCGGAAGAGGCTTGGGAGTTCATCGACAACTGGAAAGCGACAGGCTGATCAGACCGGGCAACAGGCCCTGCAAACCCCGCGCCGTCCCCAACGCCAAAGCTGCGAGAAAAACGGAGAGAATTCTTTCCGCGGCTTCATTTGCGGAATGATGTCCCCCGTAGTGAAAAACTTGGGTGCTCGAGTTCTTCTCTGACCTTCCGGGGGCGATTTGGCTTCCTGCCCAACCGTCTCTCACATGGCTGGCCTGCACCGTGTGCGCCTTGACCCTCCCCACCGGCCTTCATAGTTTGGAAACAACTTCGTTTCCCTCAAGGAGAGCCGAAAATGACAACGGTTAAGGTTACCGACAACACGTTCCAGGAAGAGGTTCTGGCCTCGGACGTGCCTGTCGTCGTGGATTTCTGGGCTGAGTGGTGTGGCCCCTGCCGGATGATTGGTCCGGCTCTGGAAGAACTGGCCGAAGAATATGACGGCAAGATCAAGATCGCCAAGGTGAACGTGGATGAGAACCCGGGCCTGCCGGCGCAGTTCGGTGTGCGTGGCATTCCGGCGCTCTTCATGTTCAAGGGCGGTGAGATGGTCTCCAACAAGACCGGCGCGGCACCAAAGGCCAGCCTGAAGAGCTGGATCGACGAGTCGGTCTGAGCCTCAGTGCTGCTTGTTGAGAATCGTTTGGCCGCCCTGACCCGGGCGGCCATTTTTTTGTAGGGCGACATGCCCTGAAAGGTCCGCCCCATGCGACGCAATGAGGATCAGTCGAGGTTCTGGAACGATGGCCCCGGCGGAAAAACATGGTCTGCTCGGGCTGATGATCTCGACCAGATGCATGAAAGCGTCACGGAACTGCTTCTCGAGACGATCGCACCGGAACCGGGCATGCGTATACTTGATGTCGGTTGCGGTGCAGGCGCGACGAGCCTGACATTCGCGAAACACCTTGCCCCGGAAGGTGAAGTGGTGGGTCTCGACTTCGCTCGCCCGTTGATTGAACTGGCCCGGGAACGGGCGGAAGCGCGCGGTATCTCCAATGTCTCCTTCCGAATAGACGATGCGCAGTCCGCAGATCTCGGAATAGCCCTTTACGATGCGGTGATCTCGCGGTTCGGTCTGATGTTCTTCGAGGATCCAGTCGCGGCGTTCCGGAACATTCATACCTGTCTCAAGCCGCGGGCCCGGATCGTTTTCGTCGCCTGGGCGGGGGCGGATCAGAACCCGTGGTTCGGGGAAGCCCGTGCAGCGGCGGAAGAGCATTTCGGGCCTGCGAAACCAACCCCACCCGATGCTCCCGGCCCGATCGCCTTCGCGGAAATCGATCGGGTTCTGGGTATCCTCGAGCGTTCCGGGTTTGAGCACCGTCGCGGCGAGGCGCGGGATATCGAGCTGTTTCACCCCGGCGGACTGCAGACGATCCTGCAGCTTGCGAAGGTCATCGGTCCGATCCCCGGATACCTGCGCGAAAACGAAGGCACGAAAGCTGACCTCGCAGCGATCCTGAATTCTTTGGGAAAACGCTTTTGCAGGATGAAAGACGACAATGGCATCACGCTTCCGGCGCGAGTGAACATCTTCGAAGCGCGCGCCACGACCTAGACGTACTTTTGAGGGATATCAGGCGATCCTTTTGCGAGCGGTTGCGCAATCCCCGCCGCTGCCATAGCTTCCCGTCGAAACCGAAAACGGGGGGAAACCAACGCCATGACCGATAAGCCGCAGGGATTCGACACGCTTCAGATTCATGCCGGTGCGAATCCGGATCCGGCCACGGGCGCACGGCAGACGCCGATCTATCAGTCAACCGCCTATGTTTTCCGAGATGCCGAACACGCGGCCGCGCTCTTCAACCTCCAGGAAATCGGCTACATCTATTCGAGGCTGACGAACCCTACGGTTTCGGCGCTAGCGGAGAGGATCAACGCACTTGAAGGCGGCGCGGGTACGATCTGCTGTTCATCGGGTCACGCGGCACAGATCATGGCGCTCTTCCCGCTGATGGGTCCGGGCCGGAACATCGTCGCATCGACCAGACTATACGGCGGAACGGTCACTCAGTTCTCCCAGACCATCAAGCGTTTCGGCTGGTCGGCAAAATTCGTAGATACGGACGATCTCGATGCCGTCCGCGCGGCCTGCGATGACGACACCCGGGCGATCTTTTGCGAATCCATAGCGAACCCCGGAGGCTACATTACCGACATCCCGGCCCTGGCAGATATCGCCAATGGCGCCGGTGTCCCGCTTATCGTCGACAATACCTCGGCCTCGGCCTATCTCTGCCGCCCCATCGAACTCGGTGCGACGCTCGTCGTGAATTCGACCACGAAATACCTAACCGGAAACGGCACCGTGACCGGTGGGTCGGTGACGGACTCCGGCAAATTCGACTGGACGGCGTCGGACAAGTTTCCGTCCCTGTCCGAGCCCGAACCGGCCTATCACGGGTTGGCATTCGGTCCGGCTCTTGGCCCGATGGCATTCACCTTCCATTCCATAGCGGTGGGTTTGCGCGATCTCGGAATGACAATGAACCCGCAGGGCGCACACTACACGCTCATGGGGATCGAGACGCTCTCGCTGCGGATGGAGAAGCATGTGGCCAACGCAGAGAAAGTTGCCGAATGGCTCGAGAAGGATTCGCGGGTCGAGTTCGTGACCTATGCCGGGCTAAAATCCTCACCCTATCACGCCCGCATGTCGAAGATCTGCCCCAAGGGCGCGGGCGCGATCTTCACCTTCGGTCTCAAGGGCGGCTATGACGCTTGCGTGAAACTGATCGACAACGTGAAGCTCTTCAGCCATGTGGCGAACCTTGGCGACACGCGGTCATTGATCATCCATTCCGCCTCAACGACCCACCGACAGCTTAACGAGGCACAGCAGGTCGCAGCTGGTGCGGCGCCGAATGTCGTGCGGGTTTCAATCGGCACCGAGGACGCGGACGATATCATCGCTGACCTCGATCAGGCCCTGGCAAAAGCGACCGCCTGATATTGACCAGCCGGCCGCCGCCTCAAAAGGGCGCGGCGGCCCTACCCCTGCTCACTGTCCATCGGCGATCCGGAAGATCACGGTAACCTGCGCCTCCACCTCTATGCTGCCTTCGGCAACAGGGACGGCAAAACTCGCTTCCGCCATGCGTGCGCCTGACATCATTGGACGGGGCGCGGCACTGCCGTGTTCTGAGATGGAGACTACTTCCCCCAGCGAGACCTCTGCTGCTTCGGCATACTCTCCGGCCTTTTGCCTCGCATTCTCCACCGCACGCTGGCGCGCCGTTGCGGCCGCCGCCTCCGGCTCGGAGATCTCGAAAGATATGGAATCAATGCGGTTTGCACCCGCTTGCGTGAGCCTATCGATCAGTGCTCCTGCCCCGCCAATGTCCGCGACGCGTATCGAGAGCATACTCATCGCGCGGTAACCGGAGATTTCCCGAGTATTCCGCCCATCCCTCTCCTGCTGGACGTAGAGCGGGTCAAGGCTCAGGGCGGTCGTCTGCCGGTTTTCCTCCACGATCCCCGCATCATCGAGAGCGGAGAACACCCCGTCGAGAAGCGATGACATCTCATCAAGCGCCGCCTTAGCCGTCTCTCCCCGCGCCTGAACTCCGACCATGATCCTTGCGGTGTCCGGCTTCACCGAAACCACGCCCGATCCCGTGACCGTGATGTGGCGAGAAACCTCCTGGGCTGCGATACCCTCACCGGTGACGAGCGCGACCAGCGTGAGAACTGCGGCCCATTTCGTGGTTATTCCCATAATATCCTGCTCCGTTGGTACCAGATGTTCCGGGTTGTTACCTCAAAACAACCAAAAGTTGTATTCAAAGATGCAAGAACACTGGATCGGAATACGGATATAGCATATGATGAGAGTCGCAAACACTCGACGGAGATCGAGATCGCATGAGCAGTGAAACAACGACCGATGCGCTGCTGCGGATCGTTCTAGATCATGACAGCATCGAGTTGCGCGATCTGATCGCGTGCACCACTCTTGCGCGAGTGGATCTGGGCGCTCCCGATGCTTCGGGAGCAATGGCCGGACTTGCCGCTTTGGCGCGGAAGAACGGCAGGTCTATAGAGATCATCCTGCCTGAAACCGAGCTTGTCCGCGGCGAATTGCCCGCGGGCGCCAAGGTCGGGGACGCGTGGCGGAAAGCGGCCGAGGCGTTCCACGTCCCTGAAAGCGAGGTGATGGTCTCGATAGGCGCCGCAAGCGAGACGGGCACCCGGCAATGGGTCGCGGTGACCTGCGAGGTCATCTACGAGACACGGCTGTTTCTCGGCGATTGCGGTGTGCAGGCGGGCCGCATCGCACCACCTGGAAACCTGCCTGCTTTCATCGCGGCCGACCTCTCTGCCCCCTCAGAGACCGCTTCGCCCAAGCATCGCAAGGCGATAGCGGTCGCGGCCTCCATGTCCGGCCTTGTGGTGGCCTGGGCCCTGCTTTGGCCGTCGGCCCACCCCGAGCTGGAGCAGACCGCGGAGATTGCACTGAAAATCTCGCCGTCGCATGAAAGACCCGAGACCAAACCCGAGGCCGCAGAGAGCAAAGTTGCAGTCGTGCGACCACCCGCACACAGGCCTGAAAATCTCAGAACGGCAGCGTTTCGCGCGAAGCCGGATCCGGAGGCAGCACCCGTGGCTGCCGTGACGGCTCCCGAGCCGGCGCCCGTGCCGATGGTGACAGTCTCTTCCCGGAGTTTTCCCGCGAGAACCATTCCGCAGGAGGCACCCAGTTATGCCTCTCCTGGGCTCCTTGGCGCGGCGCCGACGACCAACACTTCGGTTCCTACGGCGGCACCCGCCGATCTGGTCCGGATTGCCGTAGCCGAAGCGCTCAGACCGGAAGGTCGACCCGTTATCAGCGATGCCCGCGCGGCCTCGATCGTATCCGTTTCGCTCTCGGCCGACGAAAGGCTGCGACCGAGAGCACGACCTGGCAGGGCGCCGACCTCCCTCGACGTGTCTGCCACAGTGGCCGAGGCAGTACGCCAGGCTCGGGAAGAAGCCCTGGTGACCGATCGTCCTTCCCCGAGACCCCGATCGGGCAGCAGCGCTCGAACCACGACTTTCAGCCCGAATCCCCCGACCTTCAGCCGTGCTCCCGGCGTCGCAACCCAGACTGCCGTTCGCAAGGCCGCTCCTACGGCCGCTGTCGTCACAGCGTCGGCCGAACCCGCCAAAGCATCGGCCAAGGAGATCGTCGGGCTCAGCAGCAGGGACGTTTCGTTGCTCGGGATCTTCGGCAGCAGCAGCCAGAAGCGGGCGCTCGTCCGGATGCCCAACGGTCAGGTGAAAAAGGTTAGGACGGGCGATCGGTTCGAAGGCGGTCGGATCATCGCGATCGGCAGCGATTCCGTGCGCTATTCCAAACGTGGTCGCGAAACGGTATTGCGCCTTCCATAGGTAAACGCCCTCGCTTGCACAAATTTGGCGGCTCAGGCGTTGATGCTGCACGGCGCAAGTGCCACGTTTCACCCATGGCCCTATCAAGCACCCCTGTCCTCGCGCAGATGAATCCCGAGACGACGCATCTCGCCCTCGGCTCCGAATTCCATGACGTCGTCCAACCGGCTTCATTCCCGCAGGCGAGACTGCGCTTCAGGAATGACGCCTGGGCCACACGCGTTGGGCTGAACGACGCCGATGACCAGCAATGGGTGGCGCATTTCGCACGCTTCGAACCTTTGCCCGGCAGTCTGCCCGAACCGATTGCCCTGCGGTATCACGGCCATCAGTTCCGGGTCTACAATCCCGACCTCGGTGACGGGCGCGGATTTCTTTTCGCGCAGTTGCGTGATCTCGAGGATGGACGCCTGCTCGATCTCGGCACAAAGGGTTCCGGAACAACGCCCTGGTCCCGCGGAGGTGACGGTCGGCTCACTCTCAAGGGTGGGGTTCGCGAGATTCTCGCCACGGAAATGCTCGAAGCCTTGGGGGTCTACACGTCGAAAACCTTCTCGCTGGTCGAGACGGGCGAGGCGTTGACGCGCGGCGACGAACCCTCGCCCACGCGGTCCGCCGTGCTTGTCCGGCTCAGCCACAGCCACATCCGGATCGGCACTTTCCAGCGGCTGGCCGTGCACAGGCAACTGGATGAGATGCGCGCACTGGTGGAGCATTGCGCGACACATTTCTGGCCCGAGGCGCGCGAGACTGATGATCTTGCTGCCGGGCTCTATGCTTGCATCTGCGATGCAACGGCGCGCATGGGTGCGGAATGGTATGCAGCGGGGTTCGTCCATGGCGTGCTGAACACCGACAACACCAACATTACCGGCGAAAGCTTCGACTACGGACCCTGGCGCTTTCAGGATCGGTATGACCCTCTTCATACGGCAGCCTATTTTGATCACAACGGGCTTTATGCCTTTGCGCGACAACCCGAAGCGCTGAGCTGGAACCTTGCGCGGTTGGGTGAGTGCCTTCTGGCAATAGCCCCTCAGGATGCAATCGAACCGGTGTATCAGGATTTCCCGATCCGCTTTCAAAGGCATCTTGAACGACAGACCTTTGCGCGATTGGGCTTGATCTCTCCGGGCACAGAAACGAGCAACGAACTCATGCATCTGTTCTGGACCGCGATGCACGAAACGACGCCGCCGTTCCAGCAGGTTTTCCATGATCTCCTGGGTGGTGGTCTGCCTGAGCGAATCGAAGCAAGCGAAATCCGCGATACATACCAGACGAGCTACTGGCCGCGCGTGAAAGAGGGGCTGCGTGGTCTCGAAACAGCACCTGGTCTAGGCAGAGCACTTGCCCACCCGTCCGCATCCGAAAGCCCCGAGACCATGGTGATCGAGGAGGTCGAAGCAATCTGGGACGCAATCGCGCGCGACGATGATTGGAGCCTTCTCCAGAAGAAAATCGACCGGATCCGGAAGTTCGCTGGCCTCGGAAAAGAGCTCGGACTGCTGCGGGGGCCGAATGCACGCCCGCATCACGCCGCGCTGTAGCAAGCAGGCTCGTGGCCAGCCCGGCGGAAAGCGTAGCGGCGCACTCACTGGATATCCGTTAAATGATCCAGCCATACCGGACCGAGGATGGCCAGATCCAGGTGATCAGTTGATGCTTCCCGGCGATGCCTTCGAGGTATTCAGCGTTTCTTAGCTTGCAAGTGGCACGGTCACGCTGGAACCTTTGTCGACATACGTCGAGCAGTCTGTTCAGGCCCCCGTCATGCGGAGGCCAGAGCAACTGCCGTTCCAGCCGGAAGCCGCCCGTGGAAGCGGGCAAGGGGAAATGGAGCGATGCAGTTTGCCGTCACAATCGACCGGATGTCGTTTGTCGCCGGCAGTGTGCTTGCTCTTCTGCTTGCCGGCCTTTTCGTGGAAATACGCTCGGAGTTTTCGCTTGCGGCCATGCAACTGCCAGGTTTGCTCTTTGCCTGGGCGTTGTTTGCATGGATGTATCTAAAACAAACCCAACTGGCGTCGCCGAGCGACGTGCTCCCGATCTATTTTGCCGCAATCGCGGTCTATTGCATCAACTTTGCCGAGCAGTTTACCACGGATTTTCCCGAACGCATGCCGCGGCTTCACGGCGGGTTGCCCTATAGCGATGACCAGTTCGTCGTTTATTCCATGGTCTCCATTTCTTTCTTCCTGCTCTCGAGTCTTGCCGTTTACCTTCGCGCGGCGACCTTTCTTCTCGTACCCGTGCTCTTTTTCACGGTGCACGTGGTCTTCGGGACAGCGGTTGCGCAGACCTGGTGGAGCATAGAAGCGGGCGGATATTTCCCCGGCCTTGTCACCGGGCTCGCCAACTGGATCCTCGGCCCGATCCTCATCGGGCATATGATGCGCAACTACCGCGCTGCAGCCACGGTCATGGTCAGTTTCGCGCTCATACTGGGCACCACACTGTCCTTCTTCGAGGCGTGAACACCCTTCAGGTCGCAAATCCGGGCCAAAGAGGCATGGGTGATGCAAGCATAAAGGAATGAGCACGACTTTCGCGGCAGGCCGGAGATAATAAGCAAGCACCGGTAGAAATGGGGTTCCTGAAGGCTATAAGCTGATAGATCCCTTGCCCCTCATAGCCAGATCTCAGCCATGATCGAAAAACTCGAAATGTTCATTGCCCTTGCCACTGAAGAGCATTTCGGAAAGGCAGCGCAATCATGCGGCGTGACACAACCCACGCTTTCGAGCGCAATCAAGCAACTTGAAGAGCAACTCGGCAGCACGCTCGTGATGCGCGGCTCGCGGTATCTCGGACTGACGCCGGAAGGCAAGCGGGTGCTGGAATGGGCGCGGCGGATCGTCGGTGACGCGCGCACCATGCGCGAGGAAATCCGCGCGACAAAGCGCGGACTGTCGGGAAATTTGCGGATCGCGGCCATTCCTACCGCGCTCACGACAATCTCTCAGATCACGGCCGATTTCTCGCAGGCGCATCCAAACGTCCGCTTTACCATTCTCTCGCGGAATTCGAGCGAAATCCTTGAATTGCTGGACAATCTGCAGATCGATGCGGGCATTAGCTATCTCGATAATGAACCGCTTGGGCGGGTCGTGACCGTGCCCCTTTACACTGAACGCTATGTCCTGATCGCCCGAAGCGGTTCACCGATCACCGAACGGGATCATGTGTCTTGGTCCGAATTGGGAGAACTGCCGCTTTGCCTGCTGACGCCCGACATGCAGAACCGCCGCATCATCGCGCAGCATCTGAATGCAGCCGGCGCCTCATCCGCGCCCAATGTGGAAACCAATTCCGTGATCGTCCTGATCAGTCACGTGTTGCATGGCTCACGCGTGACGGTTCTACCTCAGAAAGCGGCCGACATTTTTCTGACGAATGCGCCGCTCACCGCCATTCCGATCATCGAGCCGGAAACCCATCAGCCGGTCGGGCTGATCACGCCGGAGCGGGAACCGCACGGTCCCGTCGTGAATGCGCTTCTGCAGATGGCGCGAAGACGAGCGGAGGCTTGATAGACAGATCCTATCAATCAACGAAAATTCGATCTTGATCGAGGGGCCAACCAGGGTGAAAGGTGGAGGGGAAGCTAGACCGGGAGGACCTTGATGCCTGAAAACAGCGCAGTTGATGCGTTGAGCCATCGCGTGACCGAAATTCTCGAGGATCACGCCAGCCTTGAAGGCCCCCTACTTCCGATCCTTCACGCGGTGCAGAGCGAATTCGGCCATGTGCCGCAAGAGGCGCTTCCGCTGATCGCCAAGGCGCTCAATATCAGCCATGCCGAAGTTCATGGTGTCATGAGCTTCTATCATGACTTCAAGACCGAGCCGGGCGGAAGGCACACCCTGAAGATCTGCCGCGCAGAAGCCTGCCAGGCCTCGGGCAGCGAGGCCGTCTCCGCGGCAGCGCTGGAAAAACTCGGTCTGGAATGGCATGGAACCACCCGCAACGGCGCGGTGACGATCGAGCCGGTCTACTGCCTTGGCCTTTGCGCCTGCGCACCTGCCGTCTTGATGGACGACAAACCCGCGGGCCGGGTGGACGCCGATCAGATTGTCGCACTCGTCGAGGATGCCCGGCCATGAAGATCTTCGTTCCCCGCGATGCCGCCGCCCGCGCCATGGGCGCAGACGACGTCGCTGATGCCGTCGCTATCGAGGCCCGTCGGCGCAAGATCGACGTGCAGATCGTGCGCAACGGTTCACGCGGCATGGTCTGGCTCGAGCCGCTTCTCGAGGTTGAAACGGATGCGGGCCGCACCGGGTTCGGACCCGTATCCGCAACGGATGTGGCGGGCCTCTTCGACGTGGAATTTGGAGAGCATCCGCTCGGTCTTGGTCCGGTCGAGGAGATCCCCTTCTTTGCGCAGCAGACACGCCTGACTTTCGCGCGCTGCGGCGTGATCGATCCGCTCTCTCTCGAAGAATATGAGGCTCATGGTGGCCTCGCGGGGCTTCGCCGCGTGATCGGCATGAAGCGAGAGAGGATCATCGACGAGCTCAAGATGTCCGGGCTGCGCGGGCGCGGTGGTGCGGGTTTTCCCACCGGCGTCAAATGGGACACGGTCAGCCTCGCGCATGCGGATCAGAAATACATTGTCTGCAATGCCGACGAAGGCGACAGTGGCACCTTCGCCGACCGGATGATCATGGAGGGAGATCCCTTCACGCTCATCGAGGGCATGGCGATCGCCGGTATCGCGGTCGGCGCGACAAAAGGTTACGTCTACATGCGCTCTGAGTATCCGGACGCTGTCGAGGTGATGAACGCCGCTGTTCAGATTGCGCACAAGGCGGGAATTCTCGGCGCTTCCGTTCTGGGCAGCGAGCATACATACGACATGGAGATCCGGGTTGGCGCAGGAGCCTATGTCTGCGGAGAGGAGACCAGTCTGCTCAACTCTCTCGAGGGCAAGCGTGGCGTGGTGCGCGCCAAGCCCCCGCTCCCGGCGCTTGAGGGGTTCCTGGGCAAACCTACGGTGGTCAACAACGTGATTTCGCTCGCGACCGTTCCGGTGATTTTCGAAAAGGGCGCCGAGCACTATCGTGACTTCGGCCTCGGGCGCTCGCGCGGCACGATCCCAATCCAGATCGCGGGCAACGTGAAATACGGCGGGCTTTTCGAGACGGCCTTCGGCATGTCGCTCGGGGATCTCGTGGACGGAATCGCGGGCGGCACCTTCACGGGGCGTCCGGTAAAGGCAGTTCAGATCGGTGGTCCACTTGGCGCGTATTTCCCGCGCGAGAAGTTCGACACGCCGTTCGGCTACGAGGAGTTCGACGGCCAAGGCGGGCTGATCGGCCATGCCGGGATCGTGGTGTTCGACGACAGCGTCGACATGCTCAAGATGGCCCGCTTTGCCATGGAGTTCTGCGCCATTGAAAGCTGCGGCAAGTGCACGCCTTGCCGCATTGGCGCCGTGCGCGGGGTGGAGACCATCGACCGCATCGCGGGTGGTGACGCCGGGGCGGCCGGGCTTCTTACCGATCTCTGCGAGACCATGAAGGATGGATCCCTTTGTGCGCTCGGAGGCTTCACACCCTATCCTGTCATGAGTGCGCTCACCCATTTTCCCGATGATTTCGCCACCCACAAGGAGGCAGCGGAATGAAGGATTTCATCATCCCAGACGAGGTCGATTTCGGCACGCCCGAAGCGCATTCGGCAAAGATGGTCAATCTCACCGTAGACGGCTTTGCGGTGAGCGTGCCTGCGGGCACGTCCGTGATGCGCGCGAGTGTCGAGGCCGGCATCCCGATCCCGAAACTCTGCGCCACCGACAGTGTCGAAGCGTTTGGTTCCTGCCGCCTTTGCCTCGTGGAAATCGAGGGCCGGCGCGGCACGCCCGCCTCCTGCACGACGCTGGTGCACGAGGGCATGGTTGTCCATACCCAGACCGAAAAGATCAAGAAGTTGCGCCGCGGCGTGATGGAACTCTACATCTCCGACCACCCGCTCGATTGCCTGACATGCGCGGCGAACGGTGACTGCGAATTGCAGGACATGGCCGGTGCGGTGGGCCTGCGCGACGTGCGCTACGGCTATGAAGGCGAGAACCACGTCCAGGTGCGGCAGAATGGGGAAGTGAACCCGAAATTCCTGCCCAAGGACGATTCGAACCCTTATTTCACCTATGATCCCTCGAAATGCATCGTCTGTTCGCGCTGCGTCCGGGCTTGTGAGGAGGTCCAGGGGACCTTTGCGCTCACCATTGCAGGACGGGGCTTCGACAGCCGGGTGAACGCGGGCCTTGCGGCGGACAATTTCCTCTCCTCCGAGTGCGTGAGCTGTGGCGCCTGCGTGCAGGCCTGCCCGACCGCCACGCTTCAGGAGAAATCGATGATCGAGATCGGTACGCCCGACCGCTCGGTTGTCACGACCTGCGCCTATTGCGGCGTGGGATGTTCTTTCAAGGCCGAAATGCGCGGCGACGAACTCGTGCGCATGGTGCCCTACAAGCACGGCAAGGCCAATCGCGGACATTCCTGCGTCAAGGGTCGGTTCGCCTATGGCTATGCCAACCACAAGGATCGCATTCTCAAGCCGATGATCCGCGAGGACATCAATGATCCGTGGCGTGAAGTGAGCTGGGACGAGGCAATCGGGTTTGCTGCGAACCGCATGAAGAACATTCAGGCAGAACACGGCAAGACCTCAATAGGCGGTATCACATCCTCGCGCTGCACGAACGAAGAGACCTACCTGGTCCAGAAGATGATCCGCGCTGTCTTCGGCAACAACAACACCGACACCTGCGCACGGGTGTGCCACTCGCCCACCGGCTACGGGCTCAAGACCGCTTTCGGCACCTCCGCCGGCACGCAGGATTTCGACAGCGTCGAACATACCGATGTGGTGATCGTTATCGGCGCGAACCCGACCGACGGCCACCCGGTTTTTGCCTCCCGCCTCAAGAAGCGGCTCAGGTCTGGCGCGAAGCTCATCGTCATCGACCCGCGACGGATCGACCTGGTGAGAACGCCCCATATCGCGGCTGCCCATCACCTGCCACTCCGCCCCGGCACCAATGTGGCCGTGCTCACCTCGCTCGCACATGTGATCGTGACAGAAGGGCTCGCCGATGAAGCCTTCATCCGCGACCGATGTGACTGGGACGAGTATCAGGCCTTCGCCGAGTTTGCCGCCGATGCGCGCCACTCCCCCGAAGCCACCGAGATGCTGACCGGCGTTCCGGCCACGGCGCTGCGCGATGCGGCACGGCTCTTTGCCAAGGGCGGAAATGGGGCGATCTACTACGGGCTGGGGGTGACCGAACACAGCCAGGGCTCGACCACCGTCATGGCGATCGCCAACCTCGCAATGATGACCGGCAATATCGGACGCAAAGGCGTGGGCGTGAACCCGCTGCGCGGTCAGAACAACGTGCAGGGCTCCTGCGACATGGGCTCGTTTCCGCACGAACTGCCGGGCTACCGGCATGTCTCGGACGATGGAGCGCGCGGGATCTACGAGAAGCTCTGGGGGGTTGCGATCGATCCGGAGCCCGGTCTGCGCATCCCGAACATGCTCGATGCCGCCGTATCCGGAACCTTCAAGGGCATCTACATCCAGGGCGAGGATATTCTGCAATCCGATCCGGACACGAAGCATGTCTCCGCCGGGCTGGCGGCGATGGACTGCGTCATCGTGCATGATCTCTTCCTGAACGAGACCGCGCACTATGCGCATGTCTTCCTACCGGGTTCGACCTTCCTCGAGAAGAACGGTACCTTCACCAACGCCGAGCGCCGGATCAACATGGTGCGCAAGGTGATGCAGCCGATTAATGGCTACGAGGACTGGGAGATCACCCAGATGCTCGCCAATGCCATGGGCGCGTCCTGGGGATACACCCATCCGAGCCAGATCATGGACGAGATCGCAGCGACCACGCCGAGCTTCGCCTCGGTGAGCTACGACCTGCTCGAGGAGAAGGGCTCGGTGCAATGGCCCTGCAACGAGGCGCATCCCGAGGGCTCGCCGGTCATGCATATCGACGGTTTCGTGCGCGGCAAGGGCAAGTTCATGATGACCGAGTACGTGCCGACCGACGAGAAGACCGGGCCGCGCTTCCCGCTTCTGCTCACTACCGGCCGCATCCTGTCCCAATACAATGTCGGGGCGCAGACGCGACGGACCCAAAACACCACGTGGCACAAGGAAGACGTGCTGGAGATCCACCCGCACGACGCGGAGGTGCGCGGCGTGAAGGATGGCGATTGGGTGCGGCTCGCCTCGCGGCGTGGCGATACCAGCCTCAAGGCGCGGGTGTCGGACCGGATGGCGCCGGGCGTGGTCTACACGACGTTCCACCATCCCGAGACCCAGGCCAATGTCATCACCACCGAGTTCAGTGACTGGGCAACGAACTGTCCGGAATACAAGGTGACGGCGGTTCAGGTCAGCCCCTCCAATGGCCCTACCGACTGGCAGGAGGACTACGAGGCCCGCGCGACCCTGTCGCGCCGGATCCTTCCGGCGGCAGAATGAACCATGTCGTTCGATTGTCCCGGCCCTATTTGAGGCCGGGACGGATCACGCCATATCCCCCGGTATGAGTTTGATTCCCCCCGCCTCCCGCACCGTGCGGATCACCACCGGCTCAGGCAGGACATCCATGCGCGCCCTGCCCGAGGAAACGCCCGTGGCCATCGTCTACAACGGCACGACACAGGCCGTGATGATGGCGTCGCCCGCTGATCTCGAGGATTTCGCGGTGGGTTTCGCGCTCTCGGATCATGCGATCACCAAGCTCGAGCAGATCAGCGACCTGGAGATCGTACCGCAGCCGCAGGGCATCGAGGCCCGGCTCTGGCTGGATGACGAGCGCACCGAGGCCATGGAGGCAAGGCGCCGTCACATGGCGGGCCCGGTGGGCTGCGGGCTTTGCGGGATCGACAGCCTCTCCGAAGCGCTGCACCCGATTGTTCCCGTATCCGGGAGCACTGTTCGTTTCACGACACGCGATATTCACCGTGCGCCCGCGGAATTGCGCGATCTCCAGCCGCTTCACGACGAAACACATGCCGCCCATGCCGCAGGCTTCTACCGCCCCGGCGAAGGTGTCGTGCTAGCCCGCGAGGATGTCGGTCGCCACAATGCCTTCGACAAGCTTCTGGGTGCACTCGTCAGGTCGGGAGCAGACGGTGCCACCGGGGCTTTCGTGGTCACGGCCCGTATCTCGGTCGACCTTGTTCAGAAATGCGCCGTGGGTGGTGTTCCGGTCATGATTTCTGTCTCGTCTCCGACGGCCCATGCCGTTCGCCTCGCCGAGACCGCGGGCATCACGCTGGTGCATGCAGGGCGGGACGGCCGGAACGATATCTTCACTCACCCCGATCGCATAGAGCCCGGAGCTGAAACCCATGTCGCCTGATACCAAGCTCATCTACATGGCAAACCAGATCGCCACATTCTTCGAGAGCCAGCCGGAGGGTCAGCGTGCCTCTGGAATCGCGAACCACATTAATGACTTCTGGTCAACGGACATGCGGGAAAGACTGCTCGA
The DNA here is from genome assembly GCF_049800915.1 of Amaricoccus macauensis. Lineage (GTDB taxonomy): Bacteria > Pseudomonadota > Alphaproteobacteria > Rhodobacterales > Rhodobacteraceae > Amaricoccus > Amaricoccus macauensis_A. The sequence goes on along the minus strand of NZ_JBNAFY010000001.1, from coordinate 606,164 downwards.
ACTGGTTGAAAGCGGAGAAGCGACACTGTCGCCCATGGTGCTCAAGGCCGCCGGAAACGTGAAGCCCCCGCGCTCCGCGGCCTAGCGCAAGCCCTCCCCCCCTTGTCAGGAGGGGGACCAAAGTGTTAACGCTTGCGGAATCCGTTGGGGTGCCCGGTAGGGCTGAGAGGTGCACGCACCGACCCATCGAACCTGATCCGGGCAGTACCGGCGTAGGGAACGGATAAGCCGAGAGAGGCCTTATCTCCGTTTCATGCGTTTCTTCGCCCGGGTCGATCAGACTGGGGGAGACGACATGCATCCTGTTGCACTCACGATCGCGGGCTCGGACAGCGGCGGCGGTGCGGGCATCCAGGCCGATCTGAAGACCTTCTCCGCCCTTGGCGTCTACGGAACCTCCGCCATCACGGCGATCACCGCGCAGAACACCCGTGGTGTCAACGGCATCGAGGGGCTTTCGACCGAGATCATCACAGCCCAGATCGACGCCGTCTTCGACGACATGGACGTGCGCGCGGTCAAGATTGGAATGCTCGGAACGCCGGAGGTGATATGCACCGTGGCCGATGCTCTGGCACGGCGCTTTGCGCCCGTGGTCGTCGATCCGGTGATGATCGCCAAATCGGGGCACGCCCTGCTTGCGGAAGATGCCGTCGAGGAACTGGGCCGGACGCTGCTTCCCCTTGCGGCCGTGGTAACGCCGAACCTGCCCGAAGCGGCGCGACTGCTCGGGACCGCCACGGCGCGGACGGAAACGGAAATGGAGGCGCAAGGCCGGGCCCTTCTCGAACGCGGGCCAAAGGCCGTGCTGATGAAGGGCGGACATGCGGAAGGTGCGACCTGCACCGACATCCTGATCCTGCGGGAAGAAGCTCCGATTCGGCTATCGGCCCCGCGGCTCGCAACGCGCAACACCCACGGAACGGGTTGCACGCTCTCGGCGGCCATCGCGTCCGGGCTTGCGCTCGGCCAGCCGCTGGAAGCTGCCGTGCGTCATGCGCACCAGTATCTTCAGGGAGCAATCACCGCCGCTGATGATCTGGCCGTCGGTCATGGCCATGGGCCGGTGCATCATTTTCATCGCATGTGGCGCGAATATGCCTGATCTTACCATACTCGGAGCGGGTGTTGCGGGTCTTGCCGTGGCCACCGAACTGACCGATCGCGGTGTGCATGTCGCGGTGATCGATGCAGGCGGTGGTCCGGGCGAACATGCCTGCTCTTGGTGGGCCGGCGGAATGCTTGCGCCCTGGTGTGAAAGGGAGAGCGCCGAGGAACCGGTTCTGCGACACGGGCAGGCCGCCGCAGACTGGTGGGAGAACCATGGCGCTGACGTGACGCGCGGCGGCACGATCGTGGTCGCGCCGACCCGGGACAGGCGCGAACTGGACAGGTTCGGGCGGCGCACGAGCGGCTTCGAGACGATCGGCGGCAACGAGATTGCCAACCTCGAGCCGGATCTGGCCGGGCGCTTCAATCAGGCCCTGTTCTTCCGGGACGAGGCCCATCTGGCGCCCCGCGACGCGCTGGACACGCTGCGATCGCGGCTGATCGGGAACGGCGTCGAGATCCGCACCGAGGAGGCCGAACCCGGCCCGGGAATGATCGACTGCCGCGGACTGGCCGCACGCAACATGCTCGACGATCTGCGCGGCGTGAAGGGCGAAATGCTGATCCTGCACTGCCCGGATGTGGACCTCTCGCGGCCCGTACGGCTGCTGCATCCGCGCATCCCGCTTTACGTGGTGCCACGCGGGAACGGCATCTACATGCTGGGCGCCACGATGATCGAGGCAAGCGAGCGGAGCCGGATCACTGCGCGATCGCTTCTCGAAATGCTGTCTGCCGCCTATGCGCTGCATCCGGCCTTCGCCGAGGCGGAGGTGCTCGAGATCGGCGTCGATGCGCGCCCCGCCTTCCCCGACAACCTGCCGCGGATCCGCAGGCGCGGCGGGATCATTCATGCCAACGGCCTCTATCGCCACGGGTTTCTGCTCGCCCCTGCCCTCGCGGCCCAAGTAGCGGACCTGGCGATTGCAGGCGAAAGACCGGAGTTCTGCGATGAAGATATCGGTTAACGGAGAAGACCGCGAGTTTGCCGGACAGACGCTCGCGGCCCTGGTGGACGAGAGTGGCTTCGGGCCGCGCAAGATCGCCACGGCGGTGAACGGCGCTTTCGTGCCGGCCCCGGAGCGGGGCGAGACCCGCCTCTCGGATGGCGACCGGGTCGAGATCCTGTCACCGATGCAGGGAGGCTGACATGGGAGAAACCGCAAGGCGCGACTTCTACGGTGTCACCCTGCCGAACCCGCTGATGCTCGGGACGGCGCAATACCCCTCGCCGGCAATCCTCGCCGAGGCGTTCCGCTCGTCGGGTGCTGGTGTCGCGACCGTTTCGCTGCGGCGTGAAGGTGGTGCAGGTCATGATTTCTGGAAGCTGATACAGGATCTTGGCGTTCGGGTTCTGCCCAACACTGCCGGCTGCCATACGGTGAAGGAAGCGGTGACGACTGCGCATATGGCGCGCGAGGTCTTCGAGACCAACTGGATCAAGCTCGAGGTGATCGGCCATACCGACACGCTTCAGCCCGACCCGTTCGGGCTGCTGGAAGCCGCCCGCATCCTGACGGATGATGGCTTCGAGGTCTTTCCCTACACCACCGAGGATCTGGTACTCTGCGAACGTCTGGTCGAGGCGGGCTGCCGGGTGCTGATGCCCTGGGGTGCGCCCATCGGATCGGGGTTGGGGCTCAACAACGTCTATGGGCTCAGGACGCTCCGCGCGCATTTCCCGGATATTCCACTGGTGATCGATGCGGGCCTCGGCCTGCCCTCGCAGGCGGCGGCTGCCATGGAAATGGGCTTCGACGCGATCCTGCTCAACACTGCCGTCGCCAAGGCGGGTGACCCCGCCGCGATGGCGCGGGCCTTCTCGCGCGCGATCGAGGCAGGCGCGCTTGCCCGTGACGCCGATCCGATGGAGCCGCGTGACATGGCTTCCCCCTCGACGCCGGTCATAGGAAAGGCATGGCTCGCATGATCGACCGTTTCTACCCGATTTTCGACAGTGCGGACTGGTTCGCCCGCATGCTTCCGCTGGGCGTGAAATTCGCTCAACTGCGTGTGAAGGATCGTCCCGAGGAAGAGATCCGCGCCGAGATCCGGGAAAGTCTCGACCTTTGCGCCGAGCATGGCGCCACACTGGTGATCAACGATCACTGGCAGATGGCCATCGAGGAGGAGGCCGAGTTCGTCCACCTGGGCCAGGAAGACCTCGACGAGGCGGACGTAGGCGCGATCCGGGATGCAGGCCTCAAGCTCGGGATCAGCTCCCACGACCATATCGAACTCGACCGCGCGCTCGCGCTTGAGCCCGACTACATCGCGCTCGGCCCCGTCTACCCCACGATCCTGAAGAAGATGCGCTGGCATCAACAGGGCCTCGAGCGGGTGACGGAATGGAAGGAAGCGATCGGGGACATTCCGCTATGCGCCATTGGTGGCATGCGGGTCGAACGCCAGCATCTCGTTTTCGGCGCAGGTGCCGACATCATTTCGGTCGTCACCGACATCACGCTCAACAAGGACCCGGAGGCCCGCGTGCGGGAATGGGTCGCTGCAACGACAACATTCGCCACGGAGGATTATTGATGACCCGTCTCACCGCCGCGCTGCTTGCCACGGCCCTTGCCCTGCCCGCCAGCGCGCAGGACCAGGACCAGATCACCCTCGTGCTCGACTGGTTCATCAATCCGGACCACGGGCCGATCATCCTGGCCGACGAAAAGGGCTTCTTCGCGGAGGCCGGGCTCGAGGTCGAGATCGTCCCGCCTGCCGACCCGGCCGACCCGCCGAAGATGGCCGCCGCAGGGCGCGCGGACCTCGCAGTGTCCTACCAGCCGCAGCTTCATCTCCAGATCCACCAGGGCCTGCCGCTCAAGCGCGTGGGCACGCTCGTCGCGACGCCGCTCAACTGCCTCCTTGTGCAGGAAGACGGCCCCATCGAGAGCATTGCGGACCTGAAGGACAAGAAGGTCGGCTATTCCGTCTCCGGCGTCGAGGAAGCAATTCTCGGATCGCTTCTGAAAGCCAACGGCCTGACCATGGACGACGTGGAACTCATCAACGTCAACTGGGCGCTTTCACCCTCGCTGATGTCGGGTCAGGTCGATGCGGTGATTGGGGCCTACCGCAATTTCGAGCTGAACCAGATGGAGATCGAGGGCCATCCGGGGCATTGCTTCTACGTCGAGGAAGAAGGCCTGCCGGCCTATGACGAGCTGATCTACGTCGCGAATTCCGAGACCATGGACGAGGAAATGATCGCGCGGTTCCTCGGTGCGACGGAGCGGGCGACGCAATACATCCTCAACCACCCCGAGGAGTCCTGGGAGATCTTTGCGTCGACCTCATCCGAACTGCAGAACGAGCTGAACGAAAAGGCCTGGGTCGACACCTACCCCCGCTTCGCGACGCGACCGGCCGCGCTTGATGCAGGTCGCTACCAGGCGTTCGAAGCCTTCCTGCAGGAAGCCGGGCTCATCCCCTCGCTCAATCCCGTCTCCGACATCGCAATCGACGTGACTGCGGAATGAGCGATGCGCCCAACTATGGCCGCGCCTTCGCGCTTCTGCGCGAGGCCGCCGGGGAGGCTTGGCCGGCCTATACCCGCCATGCCTTTGTCGAGGGGCTGAAGAACGGCTCGCTCCCGCGGGAGGCGTTCCTGCACTACCTGCGCCAGGATTATGTCTTCCTGATCCACTTCTCGCGCGCCTGGGCGCTTGCCATCGTCAAGGCCGAGACCCTGCCCGAGATGCAGGCCGCCGCCGAGACCGTGCGCGTGCTGCTGCTCGAGGAAATGCAGCTTCACGTGCACGCCTGCGCCGAAGCCGGCATTCCGGAGGCGGATCTGGCGGCCACTCCCGAGCGCCCGGAGAACATGGCCTATACCCGTTATGTGCTCGAGGCAGGATACTCGGGCGACTATCTCGATCTGCTCGCGGCTCTGGCGCCTTGCGTGCTCGGCTATGGCGAGATTGGCGCAAGGCTCTTGAGCGAGGCCGGCGAAACACCCTACCGGGACTGGATCGAGACCTACGGCGGCAAGGACTATCAGGACGCCTGCATCGCGGCAGGCGGGCTTCTCGACGGGGCGCTCGAGCGCCGTTTCGGGGCGGACTGGGCTGCGCTGCCGCGCTGGCAGGGGCTTGTCAAACGCTTCGCGGACGCGACCCGGCTCGAGGTCGGCTTCTGGGAGATGGGGCTTAAACCCTGATGCAGCCCGCGCCTACCGTCAGTATAGAGGGTTCCGCGACCATCGCTGGCAAGCCGCTCTTTCCGCACCTGAATTTCACGCTCAGACCCGGAGAGTGGACCTGTCTGCTGGGACCTTCAGGGGTTGGCAAATCCAGCCTTCTGCGGCAGATCGCGGGCCTGCCTACGGGCATCGCTTTCGGCGGGACGGTGCGCGCGGACGATGGGGCGCCGCTGGAGGGCCGGATTGCGTTGATGGCCCAGAGCGACCTGCTGTTTCCGTGGCGCTCCGTGATGCAGAACGTGCTGTTGGGCGCGTCGCTCAGGGGCGAGAAACCGGACACGGACCGGGCGCGCGCGCTGATCGAACGGGTGGGCCTTGCGGACCACGCGGACAAGCATCCCGCGCAACTCTCAGGCGGTCAGAGGCAGCGCGCCGCACTGGCGCGAACATTGATGGAGGACCGGCCACTGATCCTGCTGGACGAGCCCTTCTCGGCGCTCGATGCGCGGACGCGGGCGCAGATGCAGGACCTGAGCGTGGAGCTTCTTGCCGGGCGGACCGTGCTTCTCGTCACCCATGATCCGGCAGAGGCCGCGCGCATCGGCCACCGGATACTCCTCCTCGATGAAGACGGACTGCGCGAGATGGACACGCCTGCCGCGCCGCCGATCCGGGCCATCGGGGACCCCATGACCCTGCGGGCCCAGACGCGGCTCTTCGAGGCGCTGAGCGGAGTTTCGACATGATCGCGCTGCGCAATGGACTGGCCTCCGCGCTCGTGGGCATCGGGGCCTGGTGGCTCGTCGTGCTGGTGACCGGACTTCCGCCCTTCATCCTGCCCGCCCCCGACCGGGTGGTACGCGCGCTCTGGACGGCACGTGTAACGATCGCGGAGAACGCCTGGGTGACGCTGGTGGAGGTGCTGGCGGGGCTTGCGCTCGGCTCCATCCTTGGCGCGCTCACGGCGATCCAGCTTGCGATGTCTCCAGCGGCGCGCACGTTGGTGCGCCCGATTCTCGTATTCTTTCAGGCGGTTCCGGTCTTCGCACTCGCGCCGATCCTCACGCTCTGGTTCGGCTACGGCATCTGGTCGAAGCTGGTGATGGCGCTCCTGATCATCTTCTTTCCCGTCACATCGGCCTTCTATGACGGGCTGATGCGCACCCCGCAGGGCTATCTCGATCTGGCCCGCGTGATGCAGGCCGGACCCTGGGCGGTGATGCGGCGGGTGCGCATTCCGAATGCCCTGCCCGCACTGGCTTCGGGCCTCCGGCTCGCGGCGGTCTATGCCCCGATCGGGGCCGTGATCGGGGAATGGGTCGGTGCCTCGCGTGGGCTCGGGTTCCTCATGCTGCAGGCGAACGGACGGGCGCAGACGGATCTGATGTTCGCGGCGCTAATCGTTCTGGCGACCATGACGGTGATCCTGCACATCACAGTCGACCGGCTGGCACGGAGGATCACGACCCGGTTTACGCCGGATCACGGGTGAGGATCGCCCCTTCCGCACGATTGGTGCATCGAGCAGGATTCCGGCTATTTTAACAACGGTTTGGCCCATGCAGTTTCAATGCATATTCCATGCATATTTCATGCATACGATTTGCCTGCGAGCCGGATAAATTAAGGGGGTGTCCGAAAACCGTGTTGGTCGGCTATGCGGACCAAGCTGACTTTCGCTGCGGGCGCTCGAATTTTGCAGCGGTTGCGAGGTCGCATGAAGGGCGGGTTCCGGCCATTCGCTGCAAGTGCGCGATCTCATGCCATGATCACGTGACGACGACATTCAGACGGCTGCCACACCACGCTTTCCTCTGCGCTGCCGCATGGCCGATCCGAGCCCGAAGTTCAACATGCTGCACTTATCGTGAATGTCCGCTCTTGGGCTTGGTCACATGCTGCTGCAGATTTGTGAGCGCTTGGGTGTAGCCTTCTCGATGACCACCAACAGCGTCAGCTCCAACAAAGGAGGTGATCTGGTCCGTCAAAGTCAGCGCCGTCTTGTTTTCGCGAATGGGTTTCAAGTCGAAGGTGATTAACGCGACTGTCAGGATTTGTTCTCCATCCCAAAGCTCTTCCGTGAAGGTGATTTGGCGGTCGGGCGTAACAAGATGATAGATTACTTTTAGCGTCCAACGCAGATCGCCTTTGCCGCCGCACCGTCCGGTTTCATGACCTCCTGTTCGCACCTCCGAACTGTCGATTTTAACCTCAGCGGTAGGCGATGGAGTCGACCATTGCTCTCGCGCTTTTGTGTCAATGTAGGCCGAAAATAACTGGGAGGGAGGCGCGTCAAAATCGCGCTCGAAAATGAGTGTTTCGTGATGAATTTCCATCGGACTATTTCTTTCTCTGGTCATCGACAAAGGCGGCAAGGTTATCGAGTCGCGTATCCCAAAGTGCACGGCGATCAGAAAACCATCGTTCGATCTGGCTCATTGCGGCCGGGTTGATCGAGCAGGTTCGAACCCGACCAGTTTTCTCGCTCGAGATAAGACCTGATCGTTCTAGAACGCCGAGATGTTTCGTGAATGCCGGTAGTGCCATGTCGAAAGGCCCCGCCAGTTCGCTGACGCTGGCAGGAGCTTTCAGTAGGCGCTCCACGACCGCTAATCGGGTGGGGTCAGCAAGAGCGTGGAACTGTCTATGTAAATAGTTATCCATTTGGTTAAGTTACTGCGAGTGCGACCATGTGTCAATAACACTTTGCTGTTTGGTTAAGTTTAACGGCAACTTCAGAGTAAGCTGCCGAAAGTCGTCAGATGAGCAAAGCAGTTGTTTAAGCAACGGCTACCAAGGTCGGGAAAGTCCGCGTAGCCGACCTCCGACTGTCACCGGGGTTCGCAAGCGCAGCCAACGGCTGCTTCGATGGGCCGCGCAGCAGCATCCTGATTTGAGCCTGAAGGTCGGCTCTGGGCCGGTCGCGACACTGCGTGCTTCGTTGCAGGTGCAAGATGGTTATCGCCTACGAGGCTCGATCTGCGTTGGGTCTAGGTTGTCGAGGGCGTCGAGAAGACGGCGAAAATCAAGATGTGGAAAGGGCAACCTTCGCAGCCAAAGCGGATCAAGAAAGGCCCTTTCGGGTCAAGGCGAAGCAAACGAACACGGTTTGCGGACACCCCCAAAATCAACGCTTGCGATCGTTTGCCGAGTTGCCGCCTTCAGGGCGTCAGTGGGTACGGTCGTCTTCGGTCCGCGAGGGCTTGGCCCCCTTCGCTCCGGGTGCGACGCCTCCGAGGGCATTCCGGAGCGCCAGACTTTGCCTGAAGAGCTGCTCGGCGTTCTCGGTGCCGATTGCATCGATGATGACCTGATCCACTTCGTTCCAGGCTGCCAGAATCTCGTCGAGAAGTTGCGTTCCCTTTGCGGTCAGCGAGACGATACCTGAGCGTCTGTCGTGCGGATCATCGCGCTGCTCGACAAAGCCGTTCATCCTGAGCCGCTTCGTCATCTGGCTCATGCTCGCCTGGCTGATATTGAACTCCGAGGCCAGTTGGCGTTGTGACACCTCGCCCATGCGGCTGAGCGCATGAATGACACGGGCCTGGCCTGCGTGAATCCCCAGCGGCTTCAGAAGGTCGCGGAGGCGATCGTCGAGGAGGTGCGTGCTGTGCAGGAGCAGATGAAACCCCGGTCCTTGTCTTGGCTCACACATTTAGTTAGGGTCCTACTTAATTCGGGGTAACCCGTATCTACTCCCACCCCGCGAGCGGTCGCAATCCCGGTGCGACGACGGGAATGCAGACTGGTTGCGCCTCGGACACGGCTCATCCGATCGGTGCGTTCCCCAAGAAGAGGAAAAGCAAGAATGCCGGCCATCCCTCAGTTGATCAAGCAGGCGGATGCCAGGTGCAGCATCTTCGCGATCAGCACCCTTGGCGGATTGATGCTTGCGACGGGCGCTTACGGGCACGCCGACGCGCATTCCGTTCACGATGGCGCGCTCGTTGCCCCGAGTGAAATTGTCGATTGCACGCTCGAAAACGGCGAGGCCGCGGACTGCGCGAGCTATGTCGTGAAATTCCTGCCTGACGACCTCGAGATCGGCCCCTTCTGCCCCGCGACACTGGATGACGAGGGCGGCATCTGGCACTGGGATGGCGACGAGGCCGGGTTGTATCGGATCGACGGCGACTTCCTCCGGATGCTGGATACCCAAGGCTATACCTTCTTCAACGAGGATGGCGAAGTCTATTCCTTCGACATTCGCGTGGAAGGCCCGAGCGAGCCGAACGCCTGTATTCAGGCCACCGTCGATCCCGACGTTGAAATGACGGTGCACATTCCGGCCAACCCGGTGATGGCCGACGAGCCGACCGATCTCGGGACTGTCGCGAAGGTGGGAATTGGCCTCGACGGCGTGCCGATCTTTGCCGATGCGCCGTCGGTTCTCGAGACCGGACACATGCCCGCGCTCGATACCTGCGGCGGCCATATCGATCCCGGCGGGTGGTATCACTGGCATGCGACCTCCACTGATGTGGACACGGTCTACGAGACTGAAGGCCTCGACGCTGAATGCGTCAATGTCGCGCAGGACCAGACCGCGCAGTTCGGTTACGCCTTCGACGGATATGCGATGTTCGGAACGCTGAACCACGATGGTTCTGTTCCCGACGATCTGGATGACTGCGGCGGGCACGTCGGCCTGACCGAAGACGGTGGCGAACCAGTCTATCACTACCATTCGGGCACGAGCTTTCCCAATCTGCCGGCCTGCCTCGTCGGCGTGGTCGCCCAGGACAATTTCACGACCAATGCCGCGCAGGGTATCGGTTCGGCGAATGGCCCTGGAGGTGCAGGTCACGGCGGCCCCGATGGCGGTGCGCCCGACTTCGACGCGATTGCCAATACCCTGGGCGTGGATGCGGGCCTGCTGCGGCAGACCCTGGAAGAGGCCGGTGGTCCGGATGCGGATCTCGACGAGGTCGCGAGCCGGCTCGGCGTCTCGCTCGAAGCCCTTCGGGATGCCTTGCCTGGGCCAAGGCCTCGGCCCTGATCGGGGCGGCCTTCTCCAGAGGGGCCGCCACCCAATCCCGCCGACGACAGGCGAGAATGCGCTCCATTCCGGCCGTTTCATGCTCACCATTGCGGCTTCAACAAATGGTGTCCGTGGCCGGACCGCCCGGTTGATTGCCATGGAATGGGTGTGTCGCTAGGCACGCGCCCATTCGTCTGGACCCCTGCGGGCTTGCGGGGGTGGCTAATCCGGCCGCCGATCCGCCGGAGAAAATGTCGCCGGGAGCCTTCAGGCCCCCTTGGAGTAGCATGTTTCGGAATGCGATCTACCTGTCCGATGTCTGCCATGGCAGAAACAACAACCTGAACCTCATCCGCATGGTGGCGGCCGTCGCCGTGCTCATCTCCCATGCCTGGCCGATCTCGCTCGGCCGGGGCGCCGTGCAGCCGCTCACCCGTATCCTGCATTTCAATCTGGGCCAGATCGCCCTGGTTGTCTTCTTCGGCATATCGGGTTTTCTGATCGCACGGAGTTTCGAGCGGCAGCCCCGGCTCGGGACATGGGTGCTTGCGCGCATCCTGCGGCTTTTCCCGGCCCTTGCCGTGATGCTCCTTCTGACGACCACGCTTCTGGGGCTGTTGGTCACGGAGCTTCCGGCGGAGGATTATGTCACTGATCCAGACACTTACAGCTATATTCTGCGCAACCTGATGCTTGCTTTCCGGCAGGCGGTGCTTCCCGGTGTCTTCCTTGACCAGCCCCTGGCGCGGGAGACCAATGGCTCGCTCTGGACCCTGCAATACGAAGTGCTCTGCTACGCCGGTGTGATGGTGATGGGGCTTCTTGGCGCGTTCCGGCGCTGGCAGCCGCGCCTCGCCGTGGCAGGGCTGTTGGCCGTGGCATATGGCGCGGCTTTCGTGCTGCCGGCCTCGGCTCTGCCCGGTGCGCTGGCCTCATTCCTGTCGCTGGGGCTGCCCTTCGCGATGGGCGTGAGCTTCTATCTGATGCGCGACCGGCTCGTGCTTCACCCGGTGGTTCTCCTGGGCCTGATCCTCATGGCCGTGGCGTTGGAACGGACGCCGCTCTATCAGCCCGTGCTCGATCTTGCGGTCTGCTACGGAGTTTTTCTGCTCGCCTACATGCCTGGGATCGTGATCTCGCGCTACAACAGCGTCGGAGATTATTCTTACGGGGTATACATTTACGCCTGGCCGGTGCAGCAGTCGGTGGTCCATTTCCTCGGGCCGATGAGCCCGGCAGTCAACATCGCCATTGCCCTGCCGATTGCGCTGGCGCTCGCCTGGGCTTCCTGGACGCTGGTGGAGAAACCGGCGCTGAGGCTGGTGCCGCACTCGGATCCGCTGCCGCGCAACGGGTAGTTCGGGGGTTCCGGCCGGAAGGTCGGCTCAACCGGGATTCTGCCAATGTTAACAGCGGTTTGGCCCATGCAGTTTTAATGCATATTTCATGCATATTCCATGCATACGATTTGCGTGTGGGCCCAATTTCCTAACGCTTGGGATCGTGTGCCCGGAACAAGACGCGCAGCGTCGCCGGGCCTGCGACCGTCCGCCCGACTGGACGGTCGCATCCGCGACGTTGGCGCGCGAGCACGGCCCATGGGGTGGCTCGACCATAAATCGAAGACCTTTGACGGCATATGCTCCCACCCTCGGACGGTCGCAGGCCCTCCGTGCCACGGGTTTCGCGGCCGTCCGCCGGCTTACATGGCGTGGCCCGCCCAGAGGCGCCATTGGTCCGGGGTGCCGGCGAAGACATTGATGTCGGTGTCGCCCTCGATGCCGGGAACGACGCCGGTGCCGGTGTATTGCCAGAAGGTCCAGTGCTGGCCCGGATAGGTGTTCGAGGGGTGATCGGCAACCGAGCGAAGCCAGAAGGGATGGCCCTTGACGCGCCAGAGCTCGTTGTCGGCATAGAAATCCACGGTGGTGTAGATCAACGGCGTCCGTCCGTAGTGCCGCCCGACGATATCGAGCCAGGTCTGCATCTGGGCGCGGACATGAGCCGGATCGGGGCGGGTCTTGCAGGTGCGGGACTTGTGGGTCCATTCCATGTCGAGAACGGGGGGCAGCGCGCGCGGATCACGCGGCACATGGGAGGTGAACCAGCGCGCCTGTTCCTCCGGCGTGCGGCAGAAGTAATAGTAGTGATAGGCGCCGCGCGGCACCTGGGCTGCGGCCGACCCCATCCAGTTCTGGAAGAACTTCTCGTCGCTGTGGTCCGCTCCTTCGGTCGCCTTGATGAAGGCGAAGGAGGCGTTCGACATGCGGACCTGGGACCAGTTGATGTCGCCCTGGTATTTCGAGACGTCGATCCCGTGGACCGGATAATGCCACGGCGCCACCGATCCCCATTCCCATGGGTCGCTGTCATTGAAGCGGGGAGCCACCACCGAGGCCCGCGTCGTCACCTGAGCCGAGGCGGCCTCATAGGATGCGGTGCTGTTTCCGCCACCGCACCCGGCGAGGATGGCGGCCGCGAGAAGAAGTGTAAGGATTCGCACCTGCTCGTGCCTCCTGCGCTATGCCCGATTCTGGTTTGATTCATTCGTTCCGGGCCGGGTGCAGCGTATCAGGCTGTCGCTTTTGCAGCAACGATTCAACCTGTGGTTGCTTCCCTCCCCCGGAACTTGCCGACGGGAATTTTTCCGATTGATTTCGCACTCGCGAGATGTCCTGAATCGGAAGGGGCGGAATTTGCGGCCCGGATTCACCCGAAACGGGAAATTCAGTCCCGGCAGCGCACCGGCAAAGGAGACGGCGTGGCGGACAGATTGCGCATAGCGGTCGTGGAGAAGGATCGGGATCGGGCGATGATGATCATCGACGGTCTCAAGGACACCGGCGATCACGTTGTCACGGTCATCGGCGATGATACGGGGCTTGCCCGCAAGCTCGCGGCGCTCGATCCGGACGTGGTGCTGATCGATCTCCAGAACCCCAGCCGCGACGTTCTCGAGGCGCTCACGCTGGCCTCGGGCCCCTCCGAGCGCCCGGTGGCGATGTTCGTCGACCGATCGGACGACCAGGTGATGCGGGCCGCGATCGAGGCCGGGGTCAGCGCCTATGTGGTCGACGGGCTGGCGCGCGAGCGGATACGTCCGGTCTTGACGGCGGCCATCGCGCGATTTCACATGGTCGCCCGCTTGCGGTCCGAGCTCGATGCCACCAAGGCTGCGCTGGAGGAGCGCAAGACGGTGGACCGGGCGAAGGGGCTGCTGATGAAGGCAAAGGGGATCGGTGAAGAGGAAGCCTATGCGCTTCTGCGCCGCACGGCCATGGATCAGGGCAAGAAGCTCTCGGAGATCGCCGCCGCACTGATCACCGCGTCGGATCTGCTCAAATGAGCCACGTGAAGGTCGATGTCGGCTTCGTGCCGCTGGTTGATGCTGCGCCCCTGATCGTTGCGCGCGAGATCGGCTTCGCCGCGGAGGAAGGCCTCGACCTCGTGTTGCATCGCGAAGGCTCCTGGGCCACCCAGCGCGACAGGCTTGCATGGGGCCAGTATCAGGCCGCGCACATGGTCGCGCCCATGTGCATCGCGCTTTCCGCCGGGCTGGGCGGGCTGAACGTTGCCATCGACGCGCTTTGCGTGCTGTCGGTGAACGGCAACATGATCGGTGTCCGGCCCGATGTGGCCGACGCGATGGGCGCGGTGGATCTCGATTTCCAGGATGCGCGCGCTGTCGGGCGGCGGCTGGCAAAGACCGTGCGGGGGCCGTTGCGCTTCGGCGTGCCCTACCCGTTCTCGATGCATGCGCTGCTGGTGTCCTACTGGCTGGAGAACCTCGGCCCCGATTGCAGGCCCGAGTATCAACTCGTGGTCGTCCCGCCACCCCAGATGGCCGATGCGATCGCGCACGGGGATATCGACGCCTTCTGCGTGGGCGAGCCTTACGGCTCGGTCGCGGTGGAGCGCGGCTATGCCTCGCTGATCCTGCCGTCCGCGGCCATCTGGCAATTCGCGCCCGAGAAGACGCTTTCGGTACGCAGGGACTGGCTCGAGGAGGAGCCCAAGACGGCCAGCGCGCTCCTGCGGGCGATCTGGCGGGCGTCGCAGTGGATCGCGAAACCCGAGAACACCGGGACGACCTCCGAACTGCTGGCGCTCGAGCGCTATCTGAACGTGCCCCCCGAAATTCTCGAGCGCGTGCTCACGGGGCGGATCGTCACGGACGGCCACGGTCGGACCGAGCGCGTGCAACGGGCGGCGGCCTATTTCGAGGCGGCGGCGACCTTTCCGTGGCGGAGCCAGGCGCTCTGGATCGCGGAGGCGCTTGCGCGACAGACAGGCACGGACCCCGCCCGGCTGCGGGACGTGGCCCGCGACTGTTTCCGCAGCGATTTCTACCGCACGGCGCTGGAGCCGATCGGCGCGGACCTGCCCGGCGCATCGGAGAAGCTCGAGGGATCGCTCGACCAGCGGACGGCCGTCGCCTCGACCCAGGGCCGGCTGATCCTCGGCCCGGACCGGTTCTTTGACGGCCGCACGTTCGACCCGGACGATCCCCCAAGCCCCTGACATCGGCTTATAGTTTCAGCATTTGCACTACTTTTGTGCACCTGCAAAAAACTGCTTGAAATGAGGCTATCGCGGTGCAATAAGCGATCAACGGTTCGACGGTGAACTGTACCAGATTGCGCCCCGATGGCGGGGCACTCCGAGCAACGCCGCTCAATCCCTCTGCGACATGCAGGACGGATTGAGCGGCGTTTTTGTTTTTCCGGCACTTCGCCATGCATCCACAAAGGATACAGACGACATGCGTTCCATCCTCGCGACCACGACTGCTCTCGGTCTTCTCGCCACCGCGGCCCAGGCCCAGTTCCTCGACGTCGAAAAGGACGAGCTGACCTTCGGCTTCATCAAGCTGACCGACATGGCGCCGCTCGCGGTCGCCTACGAGAACGGCTATTTCGAGGATGAGGGGCTTTACGTCACCCTCGAGGCCCAGGCGAACTGGAAGGTGCTGCTCGACGGTGTGATCGACGGCACGCTCGACGGCGCTCACATGCTTGCAGGCCAGCCGCTCGCGGCCACCATCGGCTACGGCACCGAGGCGCATATCGTCACCCCCTTCTCCATGGATCTCAACGGCAACGGCATCACCGTCTCCAACGAGATCTGGGAACAGATGAAGCCGAACATTCCTCAGAATGCCGACGGGCTGCCGCAGCACCCGATCTCGGCCGAGGCTCTTGCACCGGTGGTCGAGGAATACACCTCGCGCGGCGAGCCCTTCAACATGGGCATGGTCTTCCCGGTTTCGACCCACAACTACGAGCTGCGCTACTGGCTGGCCGCTGGCGGGATCGAGCCGGGCTACTACAGCCCGTCGAACATCTCGGGCCAGATCGGGGCGGACGTGCTTCTCTCCGTCACGCCGCCGCCGCAGATGCCCTCCACCATGGAGGCCGGCACGATCTTCGGCTACTGCGTCGGCGAGCCGTGGAACCAGCAGGCCGTGTTCATGGGCATCGGCGTTCCGGTCATCACCGATTTCGAGATCTGGAAGAACAACCCCGAGAAGGTCTTCGGTCTGACGGCCGAGTTCACGGAAGAGAACCCCAACACCACGCTCGCCATCACCAAGGCGCTCATCCGTGCCGCCATGTGGCTCGACGAGAACGACAATGCCAACCGTGAGGAAGCGGTCGAGATGCTTTCGTGGTCGAACTACGTCGGCGCGGATGCCGAGGTGATCGCGAACTCGATGACCGGCACCTTCGAATACGAGAAGGGCGACGTGCGCGAGGTTCCCGACTTCAACGTGTTCTTCCGCTACAACGCCACCTACCCGTTCTACTCCGATGCGGTCTGGTATCTCACCCAGATGCGCCGCTGGGGCCAGATCCCGGAAGCCAAGCCCGACAGCTGGTATGACGAGGTCGCCAAGTCGGTCTACAAGCCCGAGATCTATCTCGAAGCCGCGCGGATGCTTGTGGACGAGGGTCTCGCGAACGAGGCGGACTTCCCCTGGGACAGCGACGGCTACCGTGCGCCGACCCCGCCCGAGGACATCATCGACGGCATTGCCTACGACGGCAAGACACCGAACGCCTATCTCGAAAGCCTGCCGATCGGCCTGAAGGGCGACCAGGTCGTCAACGGCAGCGGCGTCGAAGGCTGAGCCGCGCGCTCGGGCCAAAGGAGATCACACCCATGGCAATCGCCTCCGAACCCACCACCGATGCGCTCCGCGAGGAGCGCCTCAACCGCCGGCTCACCCAGATCGCGAAGGTCGAAGGCACGCTGAACGTGCTGGCCCTCGGGTTCGTGCCGCCGCTCCTGCGAGCGGCTGCTGGTGAGACCCCGGCCGCCAACCTCAAGGAAGCCGGCCGGATCGTCGGCATCCCGCTTTTCTCGATCATCCTGTTTCTCCTGGCCTGGGCGTGGCTTGCGCCCCAGGTCCAGACATCGCTCGGCGCCATTCCCGGCCCGGTGCAGGTCTGGGAGCAGGCGGTCGAGCTCGACGAGGCGGCCGAGCGCAACGCCGAACGCCGCGAAGCCTTCTACGAGCGGCAGGAGGCGCGCAACGCGCAGCTCATCGAGCAGGGCCAGGAAGACCGGGTCCGGGTTCGCGAATACACCGGCCAGCCGACCTACTACGGCCAGATCTGGACCTCGATCACGACGGTGATGTTCGGCTTCCTGATCGCCACGGCGGTTGCGGTGCCGCTCGGGATCGCATCCGGTCTCTCCTCGGCGGTGAATGCCGGGCTCAACCCCATCGTGCAGATCTTCCGGCCCGTCTCGCCGCTGGCCTGGCTGCCGATCGTCACCATGGTGGTTTCGGCGGTCTACACCACCGATGACGGCATGTTCTCGAAGAGCTTCCTCGTCTCCGCGATCACCGTGACGCTCTGCTCGCTCTGGCCGACGCTCATCAACACCGCGCTGGGCGTGGCCTCCATCGACAAGGACCTGGTGAACGTCTCCAAGGTGCTGAAGCTCTCGGCCTTCACCAAGGTCACGAAGCTGGTGCTGCCCTCCGCGCTGCCGCTGATCTTCACCGGTCTGCGCCTGTCGCTCGGTGTGGGCTGGATGGTGCTGATCGCCGCCGAAATGCTGGCGCAGAACCCGGGCCTCGGAAAGTTCGTCTGGGACGAGTTCCAGAACGGCTCCTCCGACAGCCTCGCGCGGATCATGGTCGCGGTGCTCACCATCGGCATCATCGGCTTCGTCCTCGACCGGATCATGTTCGCGATCCAGACCCTCGTCAGCCACAACGCCCGCGCCTGAGGAGACACGACAATGGCCATCCTCGAACTCAAGAACGCGTCCAAGTCCTTCGGCGACAGCTCGGTCCTGAAGAACATCAGCCTCAGCGTCGAGGATGGCGAGTTCGTCGCAATCCTCGGGTTCTCCGGCACCGGCAAGACGACGCTCATGTCGCTTCTTGCCGGTCTTGAGACCCCCAGCCAGGGCTCGGCCCATCACAAGGGCAAGCCCATCACCCAGCCCGACCCCTCGCGCGCGCTGATCTTCCAGTCCTACGCGCTGATGCCCTGGCTTTCGGCGGCGAAGAACGTGGGTCTTGCCGTCGATGCGGTGCACAGCAAGATGTCGGGCAAGGACAAGGCCGCGCTGGTCGACAAATACATGGCGATGGTGGGGCTTTCCCACGCGAAGGACCGCAAGCCCTCCGAGCTTTCGGGCGGTATGCGCCAGCGCGTCTCGGTTGCCCGCGCGCTCGCCATGGAGCCGGAAGTCCTGCTGATGGACGAGCCGCTCTCGGCCCTCGATGCGTTGACCCGCGCCAACCTCGCCGATGAGATCGAACGCATCTGGGAAGCCCAGCGGCGCACGGTCGTCATGATCACGAACGACGTGGACGAGGCGATCCTGCTCGCGGACCGCGTGCTCGTGCTGAACCCGGACGGCACGATGGGACCGGATGTGAAGATCACCCTGCCCCGCCCGCGCGACCGGACCTCGCTGAACGACAACCCCGTCTTCAAGGCGCTGCGCACCAAGATCACCAGCTACCTAATGGATGTGGGCATCCAGGCGAAATCGGCCAGCAAGCATTCGCTGCCGAACGTGGTGCCGCTCCATGCGCTGCCCTCGGCCTATGCCGATGCGGCCGTCTCGGCGACCGAGGACCGCTATCTCCAGTTCTCGCAGCTTCACAAGGTCTACCCGACGCCGAAGGGGCCGCTGACGGTGGTGAAGGATTTCGAGCTGACCATGCAGAAGGGCGAGTTCATCTCGGTGATCGGCCATTCGGGTTGCGGCAAGTCCACCGTGCTCACCATGGCAGCGGGGCTGAACCCGATCTCGCAGGGCGCGATCATCCTCGACGGCAAGCATGTGCTCGATGCCGATCCGGAGCGCGCCGTGGTCTTCCAGTCGCCGAACCTGATGCCCTGGCTGAGCGCGAAGGAGAATGTCGCCATCGGCGTCGATCGGGTCTATCCGAAGGCGAGCCAGGCCGAGCGTCAGGAGGTGGTGGAATACTATCTCGAGCGCGTGGGTCTGGGCGACTCAATGGACAAGTCGGCGGCCTCGCTCTCCAACGGTCAGAAGCAGCGCGTGGGTATCGCGCGGGCCTTTGCGCTCAGCCCCAAGCTGTTGCTGCTGGACGAGCCCTTCGGGATGCTCGACAGCCTCACGCGCTGGGAGCTTCAGGAAGTGCTGATGGAGGTCTGGAGCCAGACCCGCGTCACCGCGATCTGCATCACCCATGACGTGGACGAGGCCGTGCTGCTCTCGGATCGCGTCGTCATGATGACCAACGGTCCCGAAGCCACCATCGGCAAGATCGTCGAGGTGCCGCTGCCACGCCCGCGCACCCGCAAGGCTCTGCTCGAACACCCGGATTACTACCGCTACCGGGCCGATATTCTCGAATTTCTCGAGGAATACGAGCATGGCGCCAAGCCCAAGAAGAAGGATGCGGCCTGATGACCCCGCACCAGATAGACCTGGTGCAGTCGAGCTACGAGGCGATCGCCTCCGAGCGCGATACCGCGGGCCGGATCTTCTACGACCGGCTCTTCGAGGTGGCGCCCGGTGTGCGTGCGCTCTTCTCCTCGGACATCGATGCGCAGGGCAAGAAGCTCATCGACATGCTGGGCATCATCGTCGACGGGCTGACCGATCTCGAGAAGCTCCTGCCCGCGATCTCGCAGATGGCCTCGCGCCACCATCAGTATGGTGCGCGGCCCGAGCATTACCCGGTCGTGGGCGAGGTTCTGATCTGGACCTTTGCCGAGGTTCTCGGGGACGCCTTCACGCCCGAGACCGAAACCGCCTGGACTGCCGCCTACGCCGCCCTCTCCGAAGCCATGATCGACGCGACCCACCCCGACATGGTGGTGGCGAAGCTTTCGGCGGCGGAGTGATCGGATGACCCGCATAGAGACCGCCATGATCCCGGCCCGACCCGCGCCGGCCCAGATATCAAAGCAATAGGAGAATGATCGACATGAGCGATACGCTCCCCGAGAAACTTGTCGTCATTGGCGCAGGAATGGCCTCCGGCCGTGCGCTCGAACACATTCTCGAAGCCGATCCCGGCAAATACGACGTCACCCTCTTCGGCGCCGAGCCGCGCGGCAATTACAACCGCATCATGCTTTCGCCGGTGCTGTCGGGCGAGAAGTCCTACGAGGAGATCGTCACTCACGACACGGCCTGGTACGAGGGCAACAAGATCACCTGTCGCTTCGGCGAAGCTGTCACCGGCATCGACCGCGACCGCAAGGTGGTGATCTCGGCCGCAGGCGAGACGCCCTACGACAAGCTTCTGATGGCCACCGGCTCGAACCCGTTCATCATCCCGATGCCCGGCCATGACATGCCCGGCGTCATCACCTTCCGCGACCTGGAAGACGTGAACAAGATGAAGGAAGCGGCCGCGAAGCCGGGTGCCCGCGCCGTGGTGATCGGCGGCGGACTGCTGGGGCTCGAGGCGGCTGCCGGGCTCAACATGCTCGGCATGGACGTGACGGTCGTTCATCTCATGGGGCATCTGATGGAGCGCCAGCTCGACGAGGCTGCGGGCTACCTGTTGCGCAAGGAACTCGTCGGGCGCGGCATCAAGGTGCTCTGCTCCTCGAATTCCAAGGAGATCTATGGCGACGGCAAGGTCGAGGGTCTGCGCCTCGACAACGGCACCGAGATCCCCTGCGACATTCTCGTGATGGCCGTGGGCATCCGCCCCAACACCGCGCTCGCGAAGGAAGCCGGGCTTGCGGTGGGGCGTGGCATTCAGGTCGATGACAAGATGGTCACCTCCGATCCCGACATTCTCGCGGTCGGGGAATGCGTCGAGCACAACGGCCAGCTCTTCGGTCTTGTAGCGCCGCTCTACGACCAGGCGAAGGTCGTGGCGAGCACGCTTCATGGCGAGGAGAGCGCCTTCGCGCCGAAGCAGACCTCCACCAAGCTCAAGGTCACGGGCGTGGATCTCTTCTCCGCAGGAGACTTTGCCGAAGGGGACGACCGCGACGACGTGGTCTTCCGCGATCCGGCGCGCGGCATCTACAAGCGTCTCGTTCTGAAGGACAACACGCTGATCGGCGCGGTGATGTATGGCGACACCGCCGACGGGAACTGGTTCTTCGGCCTCATCAAGGATGCCGAGGACATCTCCGAGATGCGCGACACGCTCATCTTCGGACCGAGCTACCAGGGGGGTGCCTCGCTGGACCCTATGGCGGCCGTTGCAGCCTTGCCGGATGATGCGGAGATCTGCGGTTGTAACGGCATCTGCAAGGGTCAGATCGTCAATGCCATCAGCGAAGGCGGGTTGACCACGGTCGACGAGGTCAAGGCGCAGACCAAGGCCGCGACCTCCTGCGGCACCTGCACCGGGCTGGTGGAGCAGGTTCTCGCCGTCACGCTGGGAGACAATTTCGTCCTGCCCACGGTCAAGCCTGTCTGCGGCTGCACCGACCTCACCCATGAGGACGTGCGCCTGCTCATCAAGTCGCGCGAGCTCAAGAGCCAGGCCGCCGTCTGGCAGGAGCTGGGGTGGAAGACCAAGGACGGCTGTCATGTCTGCCGCCCGGCGATCAACTACTACCTGCTCGCCGACTGGCCGATCGAATACCAGGACGATCCCCAGAGCCGCTTCATCAACGAGCGCAAGCACGCCAACATCCAGAAGGACGGCACCTTCTCGGTCGTGCCGCGCATGTTCGGCGGCATGACGACGCCCGACGAGCTGCGTGCCATCGCGGATGCGGCGGACAAATACAACGTGCCCACGGTGCATGTGACCGGGGGTCAGCGCATCGACCTCCTCGGCGTGAAGGGCGAGGATCTGCCGCATATCTGGGCCGATCTCAACGCCGCCGGGATGGTTTCGGGCCATGCCTACTCCAAGGGTCTGCGCACGGTGAAGACCTGCGTCGGCAAGAGCCACTGCCGCTTCGGCACGCAGGATTCCACCGGGCTCGGCGTCAAGATCGAGCACAAGCTCTGGGGTGCGTGGTCGCCGCACAAGTTCAAGCTCGCGGTCTCGGGCTGCCCGCGCAACTGCGCGGAGGCGACCTGCAAGGACCTCGGCATCGTCTGCGTGGACAGTGGCTATCAGGTCAGTGTCGGCGGGGCTGCCGGCATGGACGTGAAGGAGACGGAACTGCTCGCGCAGGTGCCCACGGAAGAGGAAGCGATCGAGCTGACAACCGCCTTCTACCAGCTCTACCGGGAGAACGCGAAATACCTCGACCGGCCCTACAAGTGGATCGCGAAGGTCGGCATGGATTGGGTGAAGGCGCAGGTCGTCGAGGATCTCGACAACCGCCGCGCGCTCGTGGAGCGCTTCGAGCTGAGCCAGACCGTCTACCAGAAGGACCCCTGGGCCGAGCGGGCGCAGGGCGGCGAGAAGCACGAGTTCACCCCCATCGCCGATTTCACCACCAAGGAGGCTGCGGAATGAATGCGATCACTGACATCAGCGCCGACGACTGGATCGATGTCGGCTCGGTGGAGGATATCCCCGTGCGGGGCGCGCGTGTGGTGAAGACCCCGCGCGGCTGCATCGCGGTCTTCCGCAACTCGGAAAACGAGGTCTTCGCGCTCAACGATCGTTGCCCCCACAAGGGCGGGCCGCTGTCGCAGGGCATCGTGCATGGCCGAAACGTCACCTGCCCGCTGCACAACTTCGTCATCAGCCTGGAGACCGGCGAGGCGCAAGGCGCGGATGAAGGTCAGGTCACGCGGTTCGACATCCGCGTGGAGGCCGACCGCATTCTTCTGGACCCGTCCGCATTGGGAGCCTGATGCCATGAGTTGCGTTCGCACCACCTGTCCCTACTGCGGCGTCGGCTGCGGTGTGCTCGCCACCCCGGACGGTCAGGGTGGTGCGACGATCCAGGGTGATCCCGATCACCCGGCCAATTTCGGGCGTCTCTGCTCCAAGGGCTCGGCGCTCGGCGAAACCCTCGATCTCGAGGACCGGCTGCTGGAGCCGCGCATCGCCGGCACACCGGCCCGCTGGGACGCAGCCCTCGACCTGATGGCCTCGAAGATGCGCGCGGCCATCGAGACCCACGGACCCGACAGCGTGGCGATCTATGCCTCGGGCCAGATCCTGAGCGAGGACTACTACGTCGCCAACAAGCTGATGAAGGGCTTTGTCGGCACCGGAAACATCGACACCAACTCGCGGCTCTGCATGGCCTCCTCGGTGGCGGGTCACAAGCGGGCCTTCGGGACCGATACCGTGCCCGGCACCTACGAGGACCTTGAACTGGCCGATACGGTCGTGCTGGTGGGCTCCAACCTCGCCTGGTGCCATCCGGTCATCTACCAGCGCATCGCGGCCGCCAAGGCGGAGCGGCCCGGCATGAAGGTCGTGGTGATCGACCCGCGCCGCACGGCGACCTGCGACATTGCGGACATGCATCTGCGCGTTCGCCCCGATACGGACTCGGCCCTTTTCAACGGGTTGCTTGCGCGCATCCAGGATCTTGGCGCGCTCGATGCGGATTACGTCAACAGGCATGTTTCGGGGGCCTCCGAGGCATTGGATGCTGCCAGCACCTGGACCCGCGAGAAGGTCGCGGAAACCTGCGGGTTGAGCAATCAGGAGGTCGACGCCTTCTTCAAGCTCTGGATCGGCCGCGAGAAGGTCGTCACCGTCTTCAGCCAGGGCGTGAACCAGTCGGGTGCGGGCACCGACAAGGTCAATGCCATCATCAACTGCCATCTTGCCACAGGGCGGATCGGGCGGGCCGGCATGGGGCCGTTCTCCGTCACCGGCCAGCCCAACGCCATGGGCGGGCGCGAGGTGGGCGGGCTGGCCAACATGCTGGCCGCGCATCTCGACATGGAAAACCTCGATCATCGCAATGCCGTTGCCGACTTCTGGCGCGCGCCGAACATGGCGGTGGCGGGGGGCCTGAAGGCGGTGGACCTGTTCAAGGCCTGCGCGGAGGGGCGGATCAAGTTCCTCTGGATCATTTCCACCAATCCGGTCGTCTCCATGCCGGACGCCGATGCGGTTTCGGCGGCGATCCGGGCCTGCGACTTCGTGGTGGTCTCCGACACCAGTGCCGTCACCGACACGATGAAGCTTGCCCATGTGCAGCTTCCCGCCGTGGGCTGGGGCGAGAAATCCGGCACGGTGACCAATTCCGAGCGGCGCATCTCGCGCCAGCGCGCGTTCCTGCCCCATCCCGGTGAGGCGAAGCCCGACTGGTGGGCGATCACCCAGCTTGCGCATCGTCTGGGCTGGGGGGATGCCTTTCCCTACGAGAGCCCGGCGGACATCTTCCGTGAACATGCCGGTCTTTCCGGTGTGGCCGCGAAGATGGGGCGCGATTTCGATATCGGTGCGCTCTCGGATGTCAATGATGCGGATTATGCCGACATGGACCCGGTGCAATGGCCCGTGGGCGGCTCGCCCCGCTTTTTCGCGAAGGGCGGGTTCTTCACCGCGGACGGGCGCGGGCGGATGCTGCCGATCACACCGCCCGAGGTGGATCGCGCGCCAGGGCTTCGGCTGAACACGGGCCGGGTACGCGACCAGTGGCATACCATGACGCGGACCGGAAAATCGCCGCGGCTCAGCGCGCATCTTGCGGAGCCTTTCGCCGAGATCCACCCGAGCGATGCCACCGCGCGCGGGATCGACCATGCCGATCTCATCCGGGTGTCGAACGCGCGTGGCACGGCCATCGTGCGCGCCCTTGTCACGGACCGCACCGCGCCGGGGGAGATCTTCGTGCCGATGCACTGGACCGCGCAGTTTTCCAAGGCGGGCCGTGTCGGACCGCTGGTTCCTCCGGTCACCGACCCGTTCTCGGGCCAGCCCGCGCTCAAGGCCGGGCGCGCGGAGGTCGCGCGGCTTAATCCCGCCTGGCACGGGTTCGCGATCTCACGGAAGAAGCCCGATGTCGGGGCCATCGACGGCTACTGGGCGCTGGCGAAATCCGAAGGGTGCTGGAGGGCGGAACTGGCCGGGGAGAACGCGCCCGAAGATTGGGAAGCTCTCGCGCGGACGATGTTCGGCGCTCCTGATGCGCAGCTTGCCATCGTGAGCGACCCGAGGCGCGGGATCACTCGCATCGCCCTCATTGAGGATGGGATCGTCGTTGCCGCCCTCTTCGCCGGGCCGGAGCCGGTCGAGGTGTCCCGCGCCCATGCGCTCACGGCCTTTGCGGCCAGCAACACCGGCTCGCTGCTGGCCGGTCGCGCCGGTGCGGATCAACCCGATGTTGGTCCTATTGTCTGCGTGTGCTTCAATGTTGGCGTGAATACGATTATGGCAGCGATCGAAAGCGGCGAAGCCTGCAGCGTGGCCGAGATCGGCACATTGCTCTCCGCCGGCACGAATTGTGGCTCCTGCCGCCCCGAACTCAACTCCCTGCTGGCAAAAGCGAGCCAGAAGGTCGCCGCCGAATAGACCGAAGGCTCATTGCCGAGAGAAGACCGATGAAAACCTTTCCGATGTTCCTCAAGCTCGAAGGCCGCCGCGTGGTGATCGCCGGCGGCGGCGAGCAGGCCGCCCAGAAGACGCGCCTCATGCTCAAGACCGAGGCGGAGATCGTCATCGCCGCCGACACGGTCGAGCCTGAACTTGCCGCCCTCGCTGCGCGCGGACGCATCCGCCAGCAGAAGGGCCCCGTCACCTGCGGCACATTCAGAGGGGCGGCGCTCGTCTTCATCTGCACCGGCGATGCGCTGATGGACACTGCCCTTGCGGGTTGTGCGAAGACCGCCGGCGTGGTGGCCAATGTGGTCGACCGTCCGGATCTCTGCGACGCCTTCACCCCTTCGCTGGTGGATCGCGACCCGGTTGTCGTCGCCATCGGCACGGAGGGCACAGCCCCGGTGCTGGGCCGGCAGATCAAGACCCGGATCGAGGAGATGCTGGAGCCGCGTCTCGGCGATCTCGCGGCCCTCGCAGGACGGTTGCGCGACCTGGTGGCGGAACGCATTCCCATGAAGAGCCGGCGGGCCTTCTGGGGCTGGGTGTTCAACGGCGAGCCACGGCTCAAGCATTCCCGCGGGGCCGAGCGCGAGGCCGCGCGCATGATCAAGGAGGCCATCGAGGCCGGCGGGCAGCCGCTCGAGAGAAACGAGGCGGGTTTCGTGAGCCTCGTGGGCGCTGGTCCCGGCATCCGCGATCTGATCACGCTTCGCGGCGTGCAGCGGCTACAGGAAGCCGACATCATCTTCTACGACCGGCTCGTGGACCCGGACCTGCTGGAACTGGCGCGGCGCGATGCCGAGCGGGTCTATGTGGGCAAGGAACCGGGCGTGCCCTCCTGGCCGCAAGACCGGATCAACGGCGTGATCGTGGCCGCCGCCCGCGAGGGCAAGCGCGTGGTGCGGCTCAAAAGCGGCGATCCGGGGATCTTCGGTCGCGGTGCCGAGGAAGCCGAGAGCTTGCAGGCAGCCGGAATCGAGTGGGAAATCGTTCCAGGCGTCACGGCGGCCTCTGCAGCGACTGCCTCGCTCGACGGTTTCCTGACCGAGCGCGGTGTCACGGATGCGGTGGTGCTCACGACGGGGCACACACGGGAAGGCTTCGCGATCCAGAACTGGGCAAATCATCTCCATCCCGGCACGACGCTGGCGCTCTACATGGCCATCGCAAGCTCGGGACGCATTCAGGCGGACATGCTCGCGCAGGGACTTCCCGCCTCGCTTCCGGTCGAGATCGTGAGCCGTGCGGCCTCGCCCGACCAGCAGATCGTCCGCACGCGGCTCGAGAGGATGGCGCAGGACATCGAGGCAGCCGAGGTGCGCAATCCCGCCATCCTGCTCATCCGCTACCCGAAGGACATGGCGGTGGAAAAACCCGAGAACGCCGCGAACGCGGGCTGATCAGATCCCATCGACGCTGGTGAAGCCCTCGAACTGCGGATGGCCCAGGTATTTGGTCTTGTTCGACCCTGCGTTCTTGTGGGCATCGCGGAACTGCTCGGATTTCGTCCAGGCAATGAAATCAGCCTCGTTCTCCCAGATGGTGTGCGAGGCATAGAGCGTGTGATCTTCGGCCTCCGGCCCCTTGAGCAGATGGAAGGACACATAGCCCTTCATCTCGCCCAGCCGGTTGGCGCGGCCCCGCCATACCTCCTCGAAATCCGCCTCCGATCCCGACACGACCTTGAACCGGTTCATCGCGACATACATAGGCGCTCACTCCTTCTGCTGCGGTTGCGCGAGAATTAGCACCCGGCGGCGCAATCGCAAGGCCGCTCGCGATTGACCCCCACCCGCCAACCCGGCTAGTAGAAGCGCGTGGCCTCGTAGCTCAGGGGATAGAGCAACCGCCTCCTAAGCGGTAGGTCGATGGTTCGAATCCATCCGGGGTCACCATCCTAGCCGGAGCCCGCCCGAAATGACCGGAGCCTTGCCGGATTTCACGCTTGAATCCTCCGCGCACGATCATGGTGCGCGAACGGTCTGCGGCGTCGATGAGGCGGGCCGCGGGCCCTGGGCCGGCCCGATCGTGGCCGCAGCGGTGGTGCTCGATCCCGCGAATATCCCCCCCGGCCTCAACGACAGCAAGAAGGTCTCGGCGAAACGCCGCGACGCGCTGTTCGAGAAACTGGCGGAATGCGCGCAGGTCGGCGTCGGACAGGCAAGCGTCGACGAAATCTCGGCCTACAATGTCAGCCGCGCCGGGTATCTCGCCATGCGGCGCGCCATCGCGGAACTGCCGCAGGTCCCGGATCTGGCGCTTGTCGATGGTCGCCACGCGCCCCCCGGACTGGGATGCAACGCCCGCGCCTTCATCGGCGGCGACGGGCGCAGCCTCTCGATCGCGGCCGCCTCCATCGTCGCGAAGGTTACTCGCGACAGGATAATGGTGGCACTTTCGCAACAGTTTCCGGGATATGGCTGGGAAAATAACAAAGGCTATGGCACTCGGGCACATGTCTCGGGACTCGCCAGCCTCGGCGTGACCCCACATCATCGCAAGACCTTCCGGCCAATCCACGACATGTTGTGGCAACAGGCGGAAACGGACTTCGAATCCCGCTGATATACCCCTGATTCGTTTCGTAATTGACGGTGAATCACTTTTGAATCATGATTCGTTCAAAGCATTGTTTGCCGGAGAGCCCCAGTGTCCAGAGCGAAAACGACCGTCCGCCCAGCCCCCCTGAAGACCGATGTCATTCTCGAGGGGGATTGCATCGAGGTCATGCGGTCCATGCCGGCAGAAAGCGTCGATCTGATCTTCGCGGACCCGCCCTACAATCTTCAGTTGAAAGGCACGCTCCACCGGCCTGACAACAGCCGCGTGGATGCGGTGGACGACGACTGGGATCGCTTCAGTTCCTTCGCGGCCTATGACGCCTTCACGCGCGACTGGCTGATCGAGGCGCGGCGGCTGCTCAAGCCGGACGGCGCGATCTGGGTGATCGGCTCCTACCACAATGTTTTTCGTCTGGGCGCGACGATCCAGGATGCGGGCTTCTGGATCCTCAACGATGTTGTCTGGCGCAAGACCAACCCGATGCCGAATTTCCGCGGCAAGCGGCTGACCAATGCGCATGAGACCCTGATCTGGGCGGCCAAGTCGGACCGCTCGAAATACACCTTCAACTACGAGGCCATGAAGGCGCTGAACGAAGGCGTGCAGATGCGGTCCGACTGGACGATCCCGCTCTGCACCGGCGGCGAGCGGCTGAAGAACGCGGATGGCGGCAAGGCCCATCCGACCCAGAAGCCGGAAGCCCTGCTCCACCGGGTTCTGCTATCCTCGACCAATCCGGGCGATGTGGTGCTTGATCCGTTCTTCGGCACCGGCACGACGGGTGCGGTCGCGAAGCGGCTGGATCGGCGCTATATCGGCATCGAACGCGAGGCCGAGTACCGCGCTGTGGCGGAAAAGCGCATTCGCGGCGTGCGGCGGCTCGACAAGGACAGCGTTCAGGTGACGCCGCGCAAGCGCGCCGAGCCGCGGGTGGCCTTCGGCCAGCTCGTGGAGCGCGGGCTGCTTTCTCCGGGCGAGACGCTCATCTCCGAGAACGGACGCCATTCCGCAAAGGTCCGGGCCGATGGCACGCTGATTTCAAGCGACGCGCGCGGCTCGATCCATCAGGTCGGTGCGGCGGTTCAGGGGGCGCCGTCCTGCAACGGCTGGACCTTCTGGCATTTCAAGAAGGATGGCGTGGCCGTGCCCATCGACTACTGGCGGCAGCAGATCCGTTCGGAAATGACGGTCTGAGCGCCGGTTCCATCCCGGCCCGCCCCTAACGGGCGGGTCAATCCGACGTCTTGACGCCGACGATATCGACGAGTTTCTGGGCGATGCCCTTCAGGGAGAGGACCGCCTCGGGGTGATCATGGGCAATGACGTTCAGGGGCATGGAGGAAAAGCCTGCCTGCTCCGGGGACTGAACGATCATGCGCGCGTCCACGAGATGGAGGATCCGCGCGCCCAACGTGCCATCGTCCATCGCACCTGAAAGCACCACGCCAATTCCGGCATCTCCGAACTCTTCCGCCATTGCCAGGAAAAGACCGTCGATGGACGGGCGGAACAAGCCACTGCTCTTGCGTTGCGACACAATGATCCACGACCCCTCGAAACGAATCTGGGCATGGGGGGGAATGACATAGACATGCGCCGGCTTCAGTTGCATGTCGGTAACGGCCGAAATGACGGGCAGCGGGCACATGCGATCGAGGATCGGGGCAAGCTGGCTTCCCGGAGAACTGTGCACCGCGATGATGATAGGTGCGGCAAACGCCCGTGGGAACATTGGTGCCAGTTCTGTCAGCGCCTCGACGCCGCCAGCCGAGCCGCCGATCGCCACCACATGGTGAAACCCGCGATCCGCGCTGCTTACCTTCGGATCGGTCAAATCGGCAGGCAGGGAATAATCATCATGCATCTATTGGCGGCTCCGGGCGCATAAAGCTCCATGATTGCAGAATGCCGGGGCAATGCAAGGGTTCCGCTCCGGCGCTGCGCTCATTCGAGTGACGACAATCCGAGCTTGAGCGCCTTTCGCATGACCGTGGGCATGGCACGCCCCGGATCGCCGCCGTGGAACGCCAGTCCCTCCGGCGGGGTGAAATCCTGCGGCACTCGTGCGGTTCTGAGCGACAGGATGAGGTGGAAATGGGTGAAGGTGTGGCGCACGTCGCCCGGAGAGGGCTGCCATTCGGCGGCAAAGGGCGGCACGGGATCGGGCGGCTTTTCGCGCCAGTCACTGCCGGGAAGCCCGAGCATTCCGCCCAGAAGGCCCTTCTCCGGGCGGCGCTCCAGAAGGACGGCGCCGTCTTCACGCATGGCGAGCCAGGCGATCCCCTGACGCACCGGTTTCGCGGGTTTGCGGGCCTTGCGCGGCAGTTGGGCCGCGATCCCTTCGGCGCGCGCGAGGCAGGCCTCCATCCAGGGGCAGATACCGCAGGCCGGGTTGCGCGGCGTGCAGATCGTAGCACCCAGATCCATCACGGCCTGGGCGTAGTCTCCGGCGCGATCTCGCGGGGTGAGCGAGGCGGCATGGGCGCGCAGGATCGGCTTGGACTTGGGAAGCGGTTCCTCGACCGCGAAGATGCGCGCCATGACCCGCTCGATATTTCCGTCGAGCACCACCGCCGGGCGGTCAAACGCAATGGCCGCGATGGCCGCCGCCGTATAGGGGCCGATACCGGGCAGTTCGAGAAGGCCCTCCTCGGTGTCGGGGAAGGTGCCGCCATGATCCGACGCCACGACACGGGCGCATTTCAGGAGGTTCCGGGCGCGGGCGTAGTAGCCGAGGCCCGCCCAGGCGGCCATGACATCGCCGTCCTCGGCTGCCGCGAGATCCTCCACGCGGGGCCAGCGCCGAGTGAAGGTCTCGAAGTAGTCGCGCACCGCCGCAACGGTGGTCTGCTGAAGCATGACCTCGGAGAGCCAGATCCGGTAGGGGTCGGGTGTCTCCGCGGATCCGGGCGGCACGCGCCAGGGCAGATCGCGGGCATGGCGGTCATACCAGGCGAGAATTTCGCCCGCGAGATCGCGCTCGTTCCCGATGCTCCCGATTGCCGATGACATGCCGTTGCCGTGCCGTTAACCTGTGGGTCCAGATGGAGCGTGGACGCATGGCCCAGACGAAGCAAACGCGCAAGAGATATGACCCTCCGAAACGCAAATCCGTGGGCTTTCTGCCGGCGGCGGGGCTGATCGGGCAGCAGATGCGCACGGCCCAGGCGAAGCGCGGCTATGCGCAGGCCCGGCTGGAGGCGCTCTGGCCCGATCTCGTGGGACGCGAACTCGCCGAACTCTGCTTTCCCGAGAAGCTGACGAGCGCGCGCGGGCCTTCGGGTGGCTTGCTGAAGCTCGCGGTGGATGGCGCGCATGCCCCGCAGATCCAGATGATGCTGCCCACGATCCGCGACAAGATCAATGCGGGCCTCGGCCCCGGAACCGTGGGGCGCATACAGCTCACCCAGACACCCTTCCGGAGGGTCGCGCGCAAACCCGCGGAAGATGACAGGCCGGAACCGATCCCGGCCTCCGCCCTGCCCGAGCCCATGGCCGAGAGCCTCTCAAGCATTGGTGACGATGAATTGAGGGATGCCTTGCAGACTCTCGCGCGCAATGTGCTATCGAGGGCCCGATAACTCCGCAGCCTGGATGACTGAGACATATGACGCTTCTTTTCGATCGCCGCCGAACGCTCGCACTCGGCCTCGCATTCGCCTTTTCACCCGCGCTGGGTTTTGCGCAGGAAATCAACGATGTGGTCGAGATGGTCGAGGGCGACCCCGATGCGCCGGTGACGATCATCGAGTATGCGTCCTTCACCTGCCCCCATTGCGCCACCTTCAATGAAGAGGTGATGCCACGGCTCAAGGCGGATTTCATCGACACGGGCAAGGCAAAGCTCATCTTCCGCGAGGTCTATTTCGATCGCGCCGGTCTCTGGGCCAGCATGATCGCGCGCTGCGCCCCGAAGGATCGCTATTTCGGACTCGTCGATGTTCTCTTCGAGCGTCAGAGCGAGTGGGCGACCGCGAAGACCAACGAGGAGTTCGTCGAGAACCTCTATGGCATCGGGCGCCAGGCCGGGCTCACCAACGAGCGCATGGATGCCTGCATGTCCGATCAGGCCTATGCCGAGGCCCTGGTCGAGAGCTACCAGAAGAACGCGGGTGCCGACGGCATCGATTCGACGCCCTCCTTCGTGATCAATGGCGAGAAGTACGGCAACATGAACTACGAGACCTTCGCGGAGACGCTGCGCGCTGCCGGAGCGGAATGACGCAAACGATCGGGCCGGCCGTGGGCATTATGCTTCGGGCCGGCCTGTCTTCTAGTGTCGCTTGCAACGCTGCCGTGCAGGCGATGTGACGCACGAGCACCTTCGCGATCAGTGAGCCGGTCGCGAGGCTCTGCGCCTTCACGAAAATGAAGAGTTTCTCTTCACTTTTCCCTCCCGAAGCCCGAGACATGAGCGACACGAACGGTCAGACTGCGCCGCCGGTGCAGACCCGGCCTGCGCGCTTGAGACACAGGAGACATCGGATGAGGAAACTGCTTGGATTGACTACCGCTTTCGCGCTGGCCGCGGGCGCGGGGCTGGCGGACGTGAAGGTCGGGATGATCTCCACCCTGTCCGGTGGCGGCGCCGGTCTGGGCATCGATGTCGGTGACGGTTTCCTGCTGGCGATCGAGCAATCCGGGCGCGACGACATCGAGGTCGTGATCGAGGACGATCAGCGCAAGCCCGACATTGCCGTGCAGCTTTCGGACAAGATGATCCAGTCCGAGAAGGTCGATGTTATGACCGGCATCATCTGGTCGAACCTCGCCATGGCGGTCGTGCCCGCGGCCACCGCGCAGGGTGTGATCTACCTTTCTCCGAATGCCGGGCCTTCCGCGCTTGCCGGCAAGGGCTGCCACCCAAACTATTTCAACGTGGCATGGCAGAACGACAACCTTCACGAAGCAGCCGGCGCACACGCCAATTCGGTGGGCTACACCAACAGCTTCCTCCTCGCGCCGAACTACCCGGCGGGGCAGGATGCGCTGACCGGCTACAAGCGGTTCTTCGAGGGTGAGGTCGCCGAGGAGGTCTATACGCAGCTCGGCCAGACGGATTACGCGGCCGAACTCGCCCAGATCCGGGCCTCGGACGCGGACAGCGTCTATTTCTTCCTGCCCGGCGGAATGGGGATTTCCTTCCTTAAGCAGTATGCCGATTCAGGCATCGAGATACCGGTGATCGGTCCGGCGTTCAGCTTCGACCAGGGCATCCTTCAGGCCGTGGGTGATGCGGCGCTGGGGATCGTGAACACATCGCAATGGTCGGCCGATATCGACAATCCGACCAACGCGGCCTTCGTCGAAAGCTTCGAGGCGAAGTATGGCCGCCTGCCCTCGCTCTATGCCAGCCAGGGCTTCGATACCGCGAACCTCCTGATCTCGGCGCTGGAGACGGCCGATCCGTCCGATACGGAGGCGTTCCGCGAGGCGCTCAGAGCGGCGGATTTCGAAAGCACCCGCGGTGATTTCGCCTTCGGTCCGAACCAGCATCCGATCCAGACCATCTATGCCCGCGAGGTGGTGCGCGAGGACGGGGTTCTGACCAACCGGATCATCGGCCCGGCACTCGAGAACCACGCGGATGCCTATGCCGCCGAGTGCGAGATGTAATACCTGCACCCGGCCCGGTTTCATCTTCACCGGGCCGGATCGCACTGTCTGCAACGGTTTTCCATGTCTCTTGTTCTGATTGTCGAGCAGATCCTGAACGGGCTGCAGTTCGGGGTCATGCTGTTTCTCATGTCCGCCGGGCTGACGCTAATCTTCGGCGTCATGGGGCTGATCAATCTTGCCCATGGCTCGCTCTACATGGTCGGGGCCTTCGCGGCCGCCGCCGTGGCCGGGGCGACGGGATCCTTTCTCCTTGCGCTGGCTGCAGCCCTCGCCGCTGCCGCCCTTATCGGGGCACTGGTCGAGATCGTGGTGATCCGGCGGCTCTATCGCGCGGCCCATCTCGATCAGGTTCTGGCGACATTCGCGCTGATCCTGATCTTCTCGGAGGGCACGCGCTGGCTCTTCGGCTCCTTCCCGCTCTATCTCGATGTGCCGGATTACCTCTCAGGCCCGGTCGGCCTGCCCGGTGGCATCCAGTATCCGCTTTACCGTCTCGCGCTGATCGGGATCGGCGTGGCCGTCGCCCTCGGCCTATGGTGGCTGACGGCGCGCACCCGACTCGGCATGCAGATCCGGGCGGGCAAGAACGATAGAGAGATGATCGCGGCCCTCGGCGTCGATATCTCACGGCTCTACACCCTTGTCTTCGCGCTCGGTGCGGGGCTCGCGGGGCTTGCCGGGGCGCTGGTCGGCACGATCCAGTCGGTGCAGGTCGGTATGGGAGAGCCGGTTCTGATCCTGGCCTTCGTCGTGATCGTCGTGGGCGGGATCGGCTCGATCCGGGGCGCGTTCTTCGGCGCGCTCCTGGTGGGGCTGACCGACACGCTCGGCGGCGTTTTCCTGCCAGAGGTCTTCAAACTCTTCATGGAGCCCGGCGCCGCGACGCGAACGGGGGCGGCACTTGCCTCCATGTCCGTCTACATCCTCATGAGCCTCGTGCTGATCTGGCGGCCCACCGGGCTTTTCGGAGCGGCACGATGATTGCCGAGCGTCATCTCACGCTCGCCGTTCTGGCAGGGGTTCTGGCGGTGCCGCTCATGGCCCTTCTGACCGACGCGCCCTTCACGATCACGCTTGTGACGCGCGCGGTGATCCTGGCGCTGGCCGCTGTCGGGCTCAACATCGCGCTGGGGATCGGCGGGCTCGTCAGCCTCGGACACGCGGCCTTCTTCGGGATCGGCGCCTATGCCATGGGCATTCTGGCCTTCCATGCGCAGAGCTACACGCCGCTCGAGATCGCGGGGCTGTCCATCGAGGGCACGAAATCCATGCCGGTGATCTGGCTGGTTGCGCTGCTTGCCTCCGGTCTGGCGGCCTTCGTCATCGGGCTGCTGACGCTGCGGACCTCGGGCGTGTACTTCATCATGGTAACGCTCGCCTTCGGGCAGATGCTCTACTATTTCGCGATCTCCTGGAGCGCCTATGGCGGCGAGGACGGGATGTCGATCTATGTGCGCAACGGGTTTCCCGGCCTGAACACGCTCGTGCCGATCCAGTTCTTCGGCCTCTGTTTTGCCTGTCTTCTGGTGGCGCTGGTGCTGCAGTCACGACTGCGGGCCTCACCCTTCGGTCTTGCCCTGAACGCCGCGCGCCAGGTGCCGGAGCGCGTGCAGACGGTCGGGCTCGATCCGATGCGCCTCAAGCTGGTGGCCTTCGTGATTTCCGGCGCGATCACGGGGCTCGCGGGTGCGCTCTATGCCGATCTGAACCGCTTCGTCAGCCCGTCCACCTTCAGTTGGCAGCTATCGGGCGAGTTGATCGTTCTCATCATCATCGGCGGAACCGGGCGGCTCATCGGGCCGGTGATCGGTGCCGTGCTGTTCGTCGCGCTCGAGCACTGGCTCGGAGGGGTCACCGATTTCTGGCATATCTGGCTCGGGGTGATCCTGCTCGGGATCGTGCTTTTTGCCCGTGGCGGGGTTGTCGGTCTTCTGACGGGAAAGGCGGGGCCCCATGTCTAAGCCGCTTCTCTCGACGCGCAATCTCGTCAAGAGTTTCAGGGCGATGCGCGCGACCGACGATGTCTCCATCGACGTGATGCCGGGCGAGATCCACGCGATCATAGGCCCGAACGGCGCGGGAAAATCGACGCTGATCGGCCAGATCTGCGGCAGCGTGGCGCCCGATTCCGGGACCGTTGCGCTCCTGGGGCGGGATGTGACCCGCGACACGGTGCAGGCACGTGCGCGGGCCGGGCTTGGCCGGACCTTCCAGATTTCCGCGCTTGCGATGGAAGACAGCGTGCTCGAGAACGTGCTCCTGGGCGCGCTGGGGCATTCGGGACATCCCTGGCGGTTCTGGCGACCCGTTTTGCGGGAGGCAGAGCTTCAGGCACGTGCCATGGCCGCACTGGAGCGCGTGGGGCTTGCGGACCGCGCTGCTGTCCGGACCTCCGAGCTCAGCCATGGCCAGCGCCGGCAACTC
This sequence comes from Amaricoccus macauensis, assembly GCF_049800915.1. Lineage (GTDB taxonomy): Bacteria > Pseudomonadota > Alphaproteobacteria > Rhodobacterales > Rhodobacteraceae > Amaricoccus > Amaricoccus macauensis_A. The sequence continues at coordinate 570,434 of NZ_JBNAFY010000001.1, read as the reverse complement.
GAAATCGCCGTGGCCCTTTCGCTTTCCCCGAAGGTCTTCGTGATGGATGAACCCATGGCCGGGCTTGGCGCCGATGGCTCCCGCGAGCTCACCCGGTTTCTCGACCGCTTGCGGCAGGAGGCTCCGATCCTCCTGGTGGAGCACGACATGGACGCGGTCTTTGCTCTCGCGGATCGGATCAGCGTTCTGGTCTATGGCCGGATCATCGCGACGGGCACCGTGGAGGAGATCCGCGCTTCGCGGGAGGTGCGCGACGCCTATCTCGGAGAAGAGGCATGACGCTGCTCGCGCTCGAGGGGCTCACGGCATCCTATGGTCCCGTGCCGGCGCTTTTCGGGGTCGATCTCTCGCTTGGTGAGGGTGAGGTCCTGGCGCTCATGGGTCGCAACGGCATGGGAAAGACCACGACGGTCAAGGCGATCTGCCGGATGATTCCGTCCCAGGGCGGGTTGCGCTTCGACGGGCAGGACCTGCACAGGCGCGCGAGCCACCAGGCGGCGCGGCTCGGCATCGGTCTGGTTCCGGAGGGGCGGCGCTGCTTCGCGGATCTGACGGTGGCCGAGAACCTGATGGCGGCGGCCCGGCGCGGCCCCTGGACGATGGAGCGGGTGCAAGCCCTTTTTCCGCGACTTGGCGAACGCTCCGCGCAGCGCGCCGCAACGCTTTCGGGAGGTGAGCAGCAGATGCTGGCCATCGGGCGTGCGCTGATGACCAACCCGCGACTGCTCATTCTCGACGAGGCGACCGAGGGGCTCGCCCCCATCGTGCGTCAGGAGATCTGGACCGCGATCGCGGAACTCAAGCGCGAGACGGGGCTTGCCATCCTGCTGATCGACAAGTCGCTGCGGGAACTGACCGCCGTGGCCGACCGCGCCGTCATCCTCGCGCGTGGGCGCACGGTCTGGTCCGGTGAAATGCGCACGCTGCCGCCCGAAATCTCGCACAGATACGTGGGCGTCTGACCGGCTCCGGTGACCGGATGGACTGCAATCAGGAAGGAAGACTGCATGGATTGGGACGACGCCTATGACAACATGGGGCACGTTCCGGGCGCGACCGCCCTGCCCGCATGCTGGGCGGAGGAAGCGGCCAACTATCGTGCCAGCGGCATTCCCGTCGATCTGGACATTCCCTACGGGACTTCGCCGCGCGAGAGGCTCGATATCGTCTGGCCGGAGGTTCAGCCGAAGGGGCTCGCGGTCTTCATCCATGGCGGCTACTGGATGAAGCTGTCGAAATCCGACTGGACGCATCTGGCGGAAGGTGCGCACGCACGGGGCTGGGCCGTCGCCCTGCCGAGCTATACGCTGGCGCCCGATGCCCGCATCTCTGCAATGACCCGGCAGATCGGTGCGGCGATCACATGCGCCGCGGAACGGGTGGAGGGGCCGATCCGGCTTTCGGGCCACTCCGCCGGAGGGCATCTTGCCTGCCGGATGATCTGCACGAACACGCCACTGCCCGTCCAGGTGCGGGACCGCATCGAGGCTGTGGTGTCGATCAGCGGGTTGCATGATCTCCGCCCGCTCCTGCGGACAAGGATGAACGCCACGCTCGATCTCGATCTCGAGGAGGCCCGTGCCGAGAGCCCCGCCCTTCTCGAGCCATGTGATATCGCGCGACTTACGGCCTGGGTCGGGGGTGGAGAGCGGCCGGAATTCATCCGACAGTCGGAACTGATTGCCTCGATCTGGTCGGGGCTCGGCTGCGACACGGCTCTGAGGATCGACGGCGATCACCACCATTTCTCGGTCATCGAGGGCATGCGTGATCCAGCTAGCCCACTCAGTGAGGCCTTGCTCGGGACATAAGGGACTATCGGCGCCGGACTCCCTGGATGGCGGGCCGAAAGATTATTGCACACGAGAGCAGAAACGGTGGCGCGACGCGAAATTGCCCGGTAAGGTGGGCCTCCAGAAAGATCTGCAAAGCCATGCCTGATAAACAGCAACGCCCGAACACAATCACCGCAGACCGGGTCGCCGAGGTGGCCGGCGTATCGCGATGGACCGTCAATCGCGCCTTCCGGCAGGACGCCTCGATCTCGGAAAAGAGCCGGCAGAAGGTGATGGAAGCGGCCGAGCAGCTTGGTTACGCGCCCGACCTCCTGGCTTCCAGTCTGCGGGCGGACCGCTCGAACCTCGTTGCGCTGCTCGTGGATGATTTTTCCAACCCCCACAAGCTCGTGATGATCGAATGCCTCACGCGGATCCTGCGCAAGGGCGGGTGGGACACGCTGCTGGTCAACACGCTCGACGAGGCCGATGCGCCGGCGGCGCTACTGAATGCCAGCCAGCGTCGGGTGGATGCGGCCGTTCTGATCGGGTTGCAGTTCAACGAACAGGTGCTCGGGACCGCCCTGGGCGCGCAGCGGATGCGCAAGCTCATCGTCTTCGCGCGCTATTCGGAGAACCCCAACACGGTCTCGATCTGCTGCGATGACGAGGCCGCGATGTCGCTCATCGCGAATTATGTTCGGGAGAGGGGCTACCAGCGGCCGTTCTTTCTCGCGGGGCCCGAGACCTATTCGGCGCATCTGATGCGCAAGGAAACCTTCCTGCGCAAGTGGCAGCGGGAGAAGGGCGTGGTGCCGCCCTCGATTTCGGTGCCGCGCTACGACCCGAAGCTGGCCTATGACCGGGTATCCGAATGCCTCGGCGGCATGAAGCAGGACGAGCTGCCCGACATCCTGGTCTGCGAAAACGATGCGCTGGCAATCGGCGCGGTCGATGCGATCCGTTTCCAGCTCGGGCGGCACATGCCCGGCGACATCGCCGTGACCGGGTTCGACGACGTGCCCCAAGCGGAATCGCCCAACTACCGGCTGACAACCTATCGTCAGCCACTGACCGCAATGGCCGAGGGGCTGGTGCAGATCCTCAAGGCCAGTCGGCCTGCGTCCGGCCAGCGCCAGTACACCGGGGAACTGGTGCGCCGCGAGAGCGCCTGACGCGGATCGAATGTCACGGAGGGCGGCTCTGGCCGGGCCTGCCGCCCCGCTCATTCGTCACATGAGATGTTCGACCTCGGGGGCCGGCACGAAGCGCCAGTTCCGGCGCGGCCCGGCCATGACGTTGAGATAGTACATCTCGAAGCCGTGGGGCGCGCCGCAGGGGTGGTGGCCGCGGGGCACGCAGACCACATCGCCATCATGCACCGCCATAGTTTCGTTCAGTTGCAGGTCGTCGGTATAGACGCGCTGGATGCCGAAGCCGTTGGCCGGGTTCAGCCGGTGGTAGTAGGTCTCTTCGAGATAGGTGATGCGCGGAAAATCGTCTTCGTCGTGGCGATGCGAGGGATAGGACGACCAGTGGCCGGCGGGGGTGAAGACTTCCGTAACCAGCAGGCTGTCGGCGTAATCCTCGTTCTCCATGGCGATGTTGTTGATGTGGCGGGTGTTGGTGCCCTCGCCGCGGGGGGTGAGCGTGATGCCGTCGGGGCCGATCCGGCGGGCCGCGTGGCCGCTCTTGCCCGGCGCGGTGCAGACCGCGAGGGTGCAGTCGGTCTCGGCTGTCGCTTCCCACTCGCTGCCGTTCGGCAGGTAGAGGCAATGCGGTGGGGATTTCTCGAACACGTTCATCCGGTCCCCGAGCACGCCCCAGTCCTGCCCCGCACCGGTGATCTTTGCCTTGCCCTCGACCATGACGAGGATCACCTCGGTGGAGCCGGTGGCCTCGGCCACGGTTTCGCCAGCGCGCAGTTTCCAGAGCGAAAAGCCCACATAGCGCCAGCCCGCACTCTGGGGGGTGATCTCGTGCACCTTGCCGTGGGTGCCGAAGGGGCGTTTGAGAAGGTGGCTCATCAGTCTTGCCTTTCGTCCGTGTCTTTCGTCCCTGGGGCGGAGACGAAGAATTCCCAGGCGCACCAGGCGCCAATCGCCGCGAAGATAAACCCCCAGATGGGCCCGCCGGAAACGAACTCGACCACCGCCCAGCCCAAAGTCACAGCCACGACGGCAATGCGCCGCCAGAGCGGCTTGAAGAAGGGGTGGGAGGCGTCGACAATCTTCATTTGGGGTCCCTTCGGGATCAGGCGGTCTCGGCAGCCGCGGAGGTGTCGAGGCCGGTTTCGCGGGCCATGCGCTTGAGCGCCTTGAGGCCCATGTCCTGGTAGTGGAGCGGGTTGCGCACGGCACTGTCCTGCTCGGCCTCGATCACCAGCCAGCCGGTGTAGCCGGCATCCGCAGCGATTTTCAGAACCGGTTCGAAGGCCACGCAGCCCTCCGCATCGCCCGGCACGGTGAAGGCCCCGCGGCGCACGCCTTCGAGGAAGGAGAGCCCCTCCTCGCGCACCTCGCGCATGATGTCGGGCCGGACGTTCTTGGCGTGGATGTGGCTCACCCGGTCGATGTATTTGCGGGCCACTTCCGCCGGGTCCGCGCCGCCGAAGGTGCAGTGCCCGGTATCGAGCAGAAGCCGCGTGTGGGGACCCGCCATTTCCATGAAGCGGTCGATATCAGATGCGCTCTCGATGATCGAGCCCATGTGGTGGTGGTAGCCCATGGGCATGCCCTCGGATGCCGCGAAGGCCGAAAGCTCCTCGTAGCCGCGCGAGAAGCGGTCCCACTCGGCATCCGTCATGATGGGACGGTTGTTCACCGCGACATGATCGTTGCCATGGACCGTGTTGGAGCATTCGCAGGCATTGATGTGGCTGCCGCCCGCGGCCCTGGTGAAGTCGATCCAGGCCTTGAGCGCCTTCTTTTCGGTCTCAATGTCGTTGATGAGAATATTGGTCGAGTGCCAGCCTGCGGCGAACTTCAGACCGTATTCGCCGAGCTTTGCTTTCAGCGCGATGCCGTCGTCGGGCATCTTGTGGCCCTTCTCGATGCCGTCGAAGCCGATGGTGCGGCAATCGGAAAGGCATTCCTCGAGGCTGATGTGGTCGCCGATGGACCAGTCGTCGTCATTCGACCAGGCGATGGGGTTGGTGCCGTAAAGGATCATCTGGTTTCCTCCCGTTGTTCTTTCGATGCCCGACCGGCCGGCCTGCCGGCCCCTCGGCATCTATGATTTTTCGGATCAATGCATTCCGGAGGGCACGGTCTTCTGCGCACGGCCCTTCCGGGATGGGTGGTATCAATCGAAGGCGCGCTGCAGTTCCCTGGCCTCGGTGTAGCGCGCGCGGGCCTTCTCGAGGCGTTCCGGGCCGCCGACCTCCGGCACGGCCACGTCCCACCAGGTGCCGCCCGCGCCAGTGCCGGAAACCGCCTCGGTGTCGATGACGATCACGGACGGAATGTTGCGCGACCGTGCCGCGACGATCTTCTCTTCCAGTTCGGCAATGCTCTCGGCCTTCTCGGAATGGGCGCCCATGCTGCGGGCGTGCGCCACGAAGTCGATTTCGGGTTGTGCCTCGACGTTCGAATCCTTGTACATGTTGTTGAACTCCGCCCCGCCGCAGCCGATCTGGAGCCGGTTGATGCAGCCGTAGCCCCGGTTGTCGGTCAGCACGATGGTGAAGGGCACGCGCCGCATCACCGCCGTCGCCAGTTCGGAATTCGCCATCATGTAGGAGCCGTCGCCCACGAAGCAGATGACCTCCTTCGAAGGATCCGCAAGCTTGATGCCCATGGCGCCCGCGACCTCGTAGCCCATGCAGGAGAAGCCGTATTCCATGTGGTAGCCACCGGGAGCGGAGCGCCAGAGCGTGTGTAGCGCGCCCGGCATCGTGCCTGCGGCGCACATGGCCACGGTGTTCTCGGTCGAGACCCGCTGCACCGCGCCGATCACTTGGGCATCCGATGGCAACCCGTCATGGTTGGGCACGGCCATCACCGCGTCCGCCGCCTCGAACCAGGCTGCGCGGCGGCCCTGATCCTGGTCAGCGTAGGCCTTATCGCCAAGGGCCGCGTCGATCTTCGCGATGGCGACCTTCGCATCCGCGACCATCGGGATCGCGCCGTGCTTGGCCGCGTCGTAGCCCGCGAGGTTCACCGAGACGAGCCGACGCGCGGGATTGGCGAAGACCGTCCAGGAGCCGGTGGTGAAGTCCTGAAAGCGCGTGCCGATCCCGAGAACCAGATCGGCCTCGGCCAGCGTCTGGTTGGCCGCATCCGAGCCGGTCACGCCGGGGGCGCCGAAATTGAGGTCTTCCTGCCAGTCGATGGCGCCCTTGCCGGCCTGGGTCTCGACGATGGGGATGTTGCGCGCCTTCGCGAAGGCAAGAAGATCCGCCTCCGCCTGCGAATAGAGCACGCCACCGCCTGCGACGATCACCGGTTTCTCCGCTGACCTGAGCGCGGCTGCGACCTCGGCCACTTCGCCGGCATCGGGCTCGGGGCGGCGAATGCGCCAGACCTTCGGCGTGAAGAAGCTCTCGGGATAGTCATAGGCCTCGGCCTGGACGTCCTGGCAGAAGGCGAGACAGACGGGGCCGCAATCGGCCGGGTCCGTCATGGTGCGCAAGGCCCGCGGCAGGCAGGTCAGCAGGTGCTCGGGCCGCGTGATGCGGTCGAAATAGCGCACGACCGGCTTGAAGCAGTCATTGGCCGAGATCGTGCCGTCGTCGAAATCCTCGATCTGCTGCAGGACCGGGTCGGGTCTGCGGTTGGCGAAGACGTCGCCCGGAATGAAGAGGATTGGCAGGCGGTTCACATGGGCAAGGGCTGCCGCCGTGACCATGTTGGTCGCGCCGGGGCCAATGGAAGACGTCACGGCCATGGCGCGGCGACGGCGCGATGTCTTGGCATAGGCGATGGCGGTATGCGCCATGGTCTGCTCGTTCTGGCCCCGCCAGGTGGGAAGCGCGTCTCCGATCCCGTGCAGCGCCTCGCCGAGCCCCGCAACATTGCCATGGCCGAAGATGGCCCAGACGCCCTCGATGAACCGCTGGCCCTCTTCCGTCTGCTGCACGCTCAGCCAGCGGACCATGGCCTGTGCGGCCGTCAGTCGTATCGTCTTCGTCATGCCACAAGTTCCCCTGCGCTTGCCCGCGCCTTGTCCCAGATGTTGCAGAGCCGGGTGAAACGCTCGCTCATCTGCGCCACGGCTTCCTCATCGCTCATGTCACCCCGGAGCCAGGCCCGCGCCGCATCGCCGAAAATCGTGCGACCCACCGCGAAGCCCTTCACCAGATCGTAGGCAGCCGCCACGTCGAAGGAGGCCGCCAGTTCGGCTTCCGGTGCGTCGAGGCCCAGGACCACGATGCCGCGGGTATGGGCATCGTTCGTCTCGATGGCCGCGATCGCCTTTTCCCAGGCGGCGCGGCTCTTGAGGGGTTCGAGCTTCCACCAGTCGGGATAGACCCCGATATCGTAGAACTGCTGGATCAGCATCGCGGTGGTGTCCTCATCAACCGCGCCGACCTTCGACGGGATGATCTCGAGCAGGAACTCCAGATGATTGCGGCGGGCGGCCGTGAACAGCCGCTTGACGGTCGCCTTCTGGGAGGCACGGGTCGCGGCGTCGTCATCGGGGTGGCAGAAGCAGAGCACCTTAACCACGTTCTCGCGCGCCCATTCCGAAAGCCCGCCAAAGTCCGGCCCGTATTCCGGTTCGATCTCAAGCGGGCGGGATCCCGGCCATTCACAGGGGCGGCCGATCCAGAGGCCGGTGCCGGACGCGGCATGAAGCGCCTTCCGTCCGATACGGTTATCGCAGAGGATGCCGTATCCGGCCTGGCCAGCCTGGACCTGAAGGGCCGCCTTCAGGCACAGTTCCTTGAACGCCCCGCCCTTTTCGAGCGTGTAGCCCGGCATTTCCTCGAGCTGAAGCCGGTGGTCGAAGGCGAAGACCCGCATTGTCGACCAGTCGCCCTTGCGGTTGGTCGACCAGTGGATCTGCTCCAGTTCGGGATCATTGCGGAGATCGGGCCGCTTGATGCCGCGCTTGAGGAAGAATTCAAGCTCGGTCGCACTCGGATAAGCAGGCGTGCAGCCATGGCGCGAAACGGCGAAGGCCCCGCAGGCATTGGCGTATTCCAGCGCGCGCGGCCAGTTCACCGACGAGAGGTCCTCTGCCTCCATCCACCCCTTCAGGAGGCCGGCGAAGAAGCCGTCGCCGGCGCCAAGCACGTTGAACACCTCGATCGGGAAGCCGGGACCGGCCTGGCCCTCATCGAGGCTGCCGGGGATCTCCCCCTCGATCGCCACCGCGCCCTTCGCGCCACGCTTGCACACGAGCGTTGCATCCGAGACCGCACGAACGGCATGAAGCGCTTCGAGCGTGTCGGTCGAGCCACCCGCGATATGGAACTCCTCCTCGGTGCCGACGATCAGGTCGAAGAGATGCAGGTGCGATTGCAGTTTGCGTGTCACCTCGGCGCTTTCGACAAAGCGGCTTTCGCCCTCGCCGTGACCCGCCACGCCCCAGAGGTTCGGGCGGTAGTCGATGTCGAGAGCGGTGCGCAGCCCGTGCTTGCGGCAGAGCGAGAGCGCCTTGAGCGTCGCGGCCTCGACCTTGGGGTGCGAGAGATGCGTGCCGGTGGCGACGAATCCACGGGCCGAGGCGATGAAAGTCTCGTCCACATCCGCTTCCGTCAGCCCCATGTCGGCGCAATTCTCGCGGTAGAAGATCAGCGGGAAGCTGTCCTCGTCGCGGATGCCCAGGAGCACGAGCGCTGTGAGCCGCTCGGGATCGACCTTGACGCCTGTGGTGTCGACGCCTTCGCGCGCGAGCTGCTCGGTGATGAAGCGGCCCATGTGCTCGTCGCCCACGCCGGTGATCACGGCCGTCCTGAGGCCAAGGCGCGCCGCACCGCAGGCGATGTTCGTCGGGCTCCCGCCGATATACTTCTCGAAGGACCCCATGTCCTCGAGACGGCCACCGATCTGCGCGCCGTAGAGGTCGACCGAGCTCCGGCCCATCGTGATAACGTCGAGTTTCTTCATGCGTCTGGTTCCGTTCCTGGGGCGGTGGTTTCGAGAGGTGGGCGGGGTGCCGGCGGGGAGATCAGGCGCGGCACCCCTGTGCCGGTCGAAGGTGGCCGTCCTCCGCCCGGTTTCCTCGATCCTTCGGTCGGATGACTGAAGCGGACCGTGCTTTGGGCCGCGCGACCCCTGGGACCTGCGCATGCCAGGACCAACCAATTCCGCGCCGACCGCACGCGGCGGCTGGCCGCAACTCCAGCAGACATGGTGTTCTCTCCTCCCGGCACTTTTTTGCGCTACGGATACATGACGCCAACCCTTCATTCATCTTGAAAAATGATGGGAACCCTTCAAAACGGGGGTCGTGCAACAGGTGGGAATGGCCGTGTCGAACAAGACAACACTCCAGCAGATCGCGGAGGCCGCGCAAGTCAGCCTGAGCACCGTGGACAGGGTGATCAACCGGCGCGGCGGTGTCTCCCCCAAGTCGGAGGCGCGTGTCCTTGAGTGGGCCACACGGCTGAACCTCGACCGGAAGGTCTTTCGCGCCCATCTCCAGGTTTTGCGGATCGCGGTGCTGATGCAATCGCCGGAGAACCCGTTCTACCGCGCGCTGCGCGAGGCATTTTCCTCCGCCGACGCAACGACCCAGGATCTGCGAATGAACCTCCACATGTTCCACGTCGATCCGGGAGATCTCGATGACACCATTCGCAAGATCGAGACGGCCGCGAGCGGCTATGACGGGCTGATCATCGATTGCGTCGATCATGTGTCGGTCACCGAGAAGCTGCGGCAGGTCTCGAAACGCAGGCCGGTCGTCACCTTCCTGACCGATCTGCCCAGTTCGGGGCGGATCGCCTATGTGGGGCCGGACAACCGGCAGATGGGTCGCGTGGCGGGCGAGTTGATGGGGCGCTTCCTCGGCGAGCGTGGCGGCAAGGTTCTGGTCATGCTCGGCTCGCAGCAATTCGCCGGGCATCTCGACCGCGAAATCGGCTTTCGGGCCGTCTTGCGGGAGCGGTTCCCCGCCTGCGAGATTGTCGAGATCCTCGAAAGCGCCGAAAGTGCAGAACGCGCGGGCGACCTGATCTACCGGACCCTGAAGCAGCAACCGGACATTCGCGGCATCTACAATGTCACGGCCGGGAATTTCGCCATTGCTCAGTGCATCAAGGCGCTCGGCCTGCAGGAGAAGGTCACTTTCATCACCCATGAGCTGACGCCACTGCGGCGGCAATTGCTGCGGACAGGTGTGCTCGATGCGGTGATCGACCAGAACCCACGGCTCGAGGCCATCCGGGCGATCGAGGTGCTCGCGCGCCACTTCAAGCGAAGCGAGCACGACGCGCCCATGGCCGATTTCACGCCCTTTGACATCTATCTTCGGGAAAACTGCCCGCCTGGGTGATCACCGGTCCGGCTTCATTGCCCGAAGGAGAGATGGACCTTCACCGATCTTGACCGGTCGGCGGCAACGCGGAAGGCTTCGGCGGCATCCTGAAGCGGGTAAGTTCCGGTTATGATCGGGCGCACATCGATCCGGCCCGAGGTGATCGCCTCCACGGCTTCGGCGAACTCCGCATGGAAACGGTGGGTGCCCTGAAGGCAGATCTCCTTTGCCACGAGTGCGTTGACCGGCATGGGGGTATCGCCCGCGACGCCGACCTGGATCAGGACGCCTCTGGGCCGGAGCGTGTTGACAGCCGAGCGGATCGCGGGCGCGGCGGCGGAGCATTCGAAGGCGACGTCGAAATAGCCCTTGTTCTCGCCGTAGTGTTCCATTTCCGCGCCGTCGCGGACCACGTTGATCGTCCGGGTTGCGCCCATCCTGCGCGCAACATCGAGCACCGCGTCCTCAAGATCGGTCACGACGACCTCCGCTGCGCCCGCTTCCGCCGCCGCGGCGGCACAGAGGCTGCCGATGGGCCCCGCACCGGTGACGAGGACACGCTTGCCCGCCACATCGCCCGCCATCCGGCGCGCATGGAGGCAGACCGCGAGGGGCTCTGCACAGGCTACCGCATCGAGATCCGCGCCCTCCGGCAACCGGATGCACTGCGTCGCATCCACGACGATCCGTTCGCGGAAAAGCCCCTGCTCGTGGGGGAGCCGGATCGCGGACCCGTTGAAGCGCATCTGGAGGCAATGCATCGGCAGGCCCTCGGCGCAATAGATGCAGGTGCCGCAAGGCCGGCTCGGGTTGATTGCCACCGCGTCGCCCGGTGACAGACCGGACACGCCGGGTCCGGGTTCGACCACCCTGCCCGATGCTTCATGGCCCAGGATGATCGGCTCGCGCACACGGATCGTGCCGATCCCGCCCTCGCTCAGGTAGTGCATGTCGGAGCCGCAAATGCCGCCCGCCTCGATGGCGAGGAGGACCTGCCCCTCCCCTGGCTCGGGAACGGTTTCGGTTTCGATGCGCAGGTCGTTCCGGCCATGCAGGCGGCAAACTCGGGTCTTCATATCCGGCCTCACGGGGTCAGGAGGGAGGGCAGCCAGGTCGCGAGCGCGGGTATGTAGGAGACCATCAGCAGCACCAGCAGGTTCGACAACAGGAAGGGCATGATCGCCACGATCACCGGCATGAGCGGCAGCCGGGCAATGCCCGCGCAGACGAAGAGGCAGACGCCCACGGGCGGCGTCGTCAGCCCGATGATCAGGTTGAGGACGGCAAAGGTGGCGAAATGCAGCGGTTCGATCCCCACGGCCTCTGCCAGCGAGAGAAGGGGCACGAAGAGGATGATCAGCGCGGCAATCGTCTCCATGAACATGCCGACGAAGAGGAGGAGCAGATTGATGAGCAGGATCACCAGGATGCGATTGTCCGTCACCGCAAGCACGCCATCGGCAATCGCCTGCGGGATGCGCTCGGAGACGAGAATCCAGCCGAAGACATTGGCAAAGCCTACCAGCGCCAGGATGCCCGCTGCAGAAATCGCGCTGTCGATGATGATCCCCGGCACCTTGCGAAGCGGCAGTTCGCGGTAGATGAACGCGCCGACGAAGAAGGCGTAGACCGAGGCCACCACGGCAGTTTCGGTCGGCGTGGCAAGGCCAGAGAGCAGGCCGTAGATGATGAGGAAGGTCATCGCCAGCGCCCAGAAGGCCCCGGCGAAGGAACGGCCGACCTCCCGCGCACCCAGCCAGTCCTGCCGGGGGAAATTGCGCTTCCTGGCGATGACATAGGCCGTCACCATCATCGCGACGCCCATGAGGATGCCGGGAACCGCGCCGGCCAGGAACATCTGGCCCACCGAGATGCCCGAGAGCGCACCGACGATGATCATCGGGACCGAGGGCGGAATGATCGGCCCGACGGTGGAGGATGCGGCTGTGACGGCGGCAGAGAAATCGCCGGGATAGCCTGCCTTCTTCATGCCCGGGATCATCACGCCACCTATGGAGGCCGCGTCGGCGACCGCTGTGCCGGTGATGCCGCCGAAGAGCATGGAGGCGGCGATATTCGTCAGCCCCAGCCCGCCGCGGATCCAGCCCACAAGGGCATTGGCGAAGCGGATGATGCGGCCGGTGATACCGCCCTGGTTCATCAGGTTGCCCGCGAGGATGAAGCCGGGAATGGAAAGCAGGACGAAGACATCCATGCCCGCATACATCTTCTGCGGCATGACGACAGGCGGGATGCCGGCCACGAGGATGTAGGCCAGCGAGGAGAGGCCGAGCGTGATCGCGACGGGTATTCCGAGCACGAGCCCGCCGATGAAGACGGAGAGAAGGATCGCGACGTCCATGGGTTCAATCCTCCTCGCGCAGCACGGGCCGGCCATCCTCGGAGCCGGTGAGCATTCCGACAACGCGCAGGACCGCGAAGAGCGCGATGAGCGCCAGCATCAGCCAGATGGTGAAATGGACCGCATCCATGCGCAACCCGAGTGCGGGAGAGGTCTGCATGCGGCCGATCGAGACGTATTTCCAGGCGTGCGGCAGCAGGAAGAGTGCCAGTCCCGCGGTGGCGATGGCGCCCAGAAACCGCAGCATCCAGGGCAGACGCCCTGGCAGCGATTCACTCACCACGTCCACGTTCACGAGGTCGCCGGTGCGGAACGAGAGCCCGGCGCCGAACGCGACGGTGAAGAGCAGCGCATAGCGGGTGAGTTCCTCGGTCCAGACCGGGGCGCTGTTGGTCAGCCGCCCGACGACCTGCATCAGGACGGCGGCGATGAGCACGGCGAAGGACAGTCCCGTGCCGAGCCGGGCGAGTGTGGCGATGGTCGCGATCAGCTTGCCGGCGCGCGGCATGTTTCAGTTTCCTTGGTCCGGAGGGGTGTGTCGACGCGGAGAGGACCGGCCGCGCCGACACTGGACCAGGACCCTTTCCGCCGAACATGACGTCTGAGAGGGCTCCTGGCCTGTTCGTCAGGTTGGAGCGACCCCTTGGGCTCGCTCCGCGATATCCGTGTTGCACCTATTGCGTGAACAGACCTTCGACGATCGGCTTGATCTCGTCGTTCACATTGGCGAGCACAGCATCCTTTGCCGCGGCCTGGAAGGCGGCGCCATCGACTTCGACGAAGGTCATGCCCTGTTCCTCGAGGAAGGCGCGGTCGGCGTCGAGGCTTTCCTGGAAAAGCTCGCGCTCATAGGCCTGCGCGACGGTTGCCGCTTCCATGACGGCCGCGCGATCCTCTTCCGAGAGGCCCTGCCAGGTGTTTTCCGCGATGGTGAGGTAGATCCAGGACCGGACATGCTCGGTCATGTTCACATGGCTCTGGACCTCGTAGAACGAGGCGGAGCGGATCAGGGCGAGGGGGTTTTCCTGCGCGTCGATCGTGCCGTTCTGGAGCGAGGTGAAGACCTCCGAGAACGCCATCGGACCGGGGTTTGCGCCGAGCGCGTCCCAGACATCCACGAAGAGCGGCACGTTCGGCACGCGCATCTTCAGCCCGTCGAGTTCATCGGGCGTGGTGATCGGACGGTTCGAGGTGAGGTTGCGCGGACCGCGGGCGAAATAGGCGATCGGCCGGATCTGGGCCTTCTCGACGATCTGCGCCTCGATCTGGTCCCCGATCTCGCCGGAGGCCACCTCGTCCATGTGCTCGATGGAGCTGTAGGCATAGGGCACGGCGAGAAGTGCGGCCATCGGTGCCCAGTTCTGCAGGCTCTCGCCGGTGATCGTCATGTCGACGGTGCCGAGCTGCATCCCGTTGATGAGGTCGATTTCCTTGCCGAGGCTCTCGTTCGGGAAGACCTCGACCACCATGCGGCCTTCGGTCAGAGAAGCCAGTTCCTCGCCGAACTTGACCGCGGCCTGGTGCCACGGGTTGTCCTCGTTGGCGAGGTGCCCGAGCTTGAGGGTCACCTCCTGCGCCAGTGCCGGGACCGCCGCGAAGACGGCAAGGGTTCCGGCAAGGACGGGTTTTCTCCAATCGAACGTCATTTTTCCACTCCTCCCTGAATGGGTGCATTCACCGGTTCGGGGAGAACCCCCGCCGGCATTTCGAAATACTGGGGGTTGGCCCCGCAGATCTCCGGCAGATCCCGCAGGACCTCGCGCAGATGGACGCGGATCGCCCTGTTGGCGCCCGTCTTGTTGGCCTTCTCGATGCCATCGATCACCGCCACGTGCTGCGAGATCAGCTTGTCGACGGGAAAATGGCCGAGCGAGAGGAAGCGCACGCGATCCATCTGTGCCTTCAGCCCCTCTATGGATTTCCAGGCGCCGCTCTTTCCAGCCGCCTCTGCAAGCGTACGGTGAAAGAGGTCGTCACACTCGATGAAGCGCATGGGCTCCGATTGCGCGACAGCGCGCTGCCCCTCGATCTGGGCGCGGAGATCGCGGATCAGCCCCGGGGATGGGTCATTGGCTAGGATCGCAACGATATCCGCCTCGATCGCCTCGCGCAGGAAACGCGCGTCATGCACGGCGGACCAGGCGATGCGGCTGACGATGGTTCCCCGTTGCGGCAGGATGGCGAGCAGGCCCTGTTCGGCAAGCTTGATGAAAGCCTCGCGGACCGGCTGGCGACTGACATCGAACCGGCGCGCGATCTCGGCTTCCGAGATGCGGTTTCCGGGCTTGAGATCCCCCCGGATGATGCGCGAGCGCAGATGTCGCGCGATCTGTGGCGTGATCGGTTGCGCTGCGTCGAGCGCGCCGTCGATCTCCTCCGGCAGAACCATGATTCGCATTCCTCCCTCTCACGGGATAACACACTACCATACTACCATTCAAATGAGTTTGCTGGTATGTAACCTGCAACAACCGAAGGAGGATTCGACCGTGAGACAAACCTGGCGCTGGTTCGGCCCCAAGGACATCGTGTCCACTGATGACATCGCACAGGCGGGCGCGGAGGGGATCGTCTCCGCGTTGCATCACGTGCCGACGGGCGCCGTGTGGACCCGTGAGGAGATCGCGAAGCGCCAGGGCGAGGTCGCGCGCCTCCGCGATGGCGGGCCATCGGGGCTGACCTGGGACGTGGTCGAGAGCCTGCCGGTGTCGGAGGACATCAAGAAGCAGAAGGGCGCGTGGCGCACCCATCTCGAGACCTACCGCACATCGCTCGAGAATCTCGCCGCCTCAGGGATCGAGGTGATCTGCTACAACTTCATGCCGGTGCTCGACTGGACCCGCACCGATCTAGCATGGCGGCTGCCCAACGGGGGCACCTGCATGCGGTTCGAACTGGCCGATTTCGCGGCCTTCGACCTCTACATCCTCGAGCGGCCCGGTGCGAAAACCGATTATGACGAGGCGCTGCAGGGTGAGGCTGCGCGCCGTTTCGCCGCGATGAATTCCCAACAGAAGAAGAAACTTGCGGAAAACATCGTCTGCGGCCTTCCCGGTGCGGCGGAGAGCTTCTCGCTTGAGGACGTGCGCCAGCACCTGGCGGAATACGACGCGATTTCGGAAGAGCAGTTGCGCGGGCACCTGATCGACTTCCTCAGCGAGGTTGTGCCCACTGCCGAGAAGCTCGGGTTGCGGCTCTGCTGCCATCCGGACGATCCGCCCTTCCCGCTGCTCGGTCTGCCGCGGATCATGTCGACGGAGGCGCACTACAAGGCGGTGATGGACGCGGTGGAAAGCCCCGCGAGCGGCATCACGCTCTGCTCCGGTTCGTTGGGCGCGCGGCCCGACAACGACCTGCCGGGCATGATGGATCGGCTCGGGGATCGCGTTCATTTCCTGCATCTGCGCAATGTGCGTCGGGAAACGGACGACATTCGCGGCTCGTTCTACGAGGATGCGCATCTGGGCGGAAACACCGACATGGCGGCTCTTGTCGCGGCGGCACTGCGCGAGGAAGATCGACGCAAGGCGGCGGGGCGTTCGGACTGGTCGATCCCCTTCCGGCCCGACCACGGACAGGACATTCTCGACGATCTGGGGCGGCAGGCGCAGCCCGGCTATCCGGCCATCGGTCGGCTTAAGGGGCTTGCGGAACTGCGGGGCGTGATCGCCGGTTTGCGCCACGCGATGGCCGCCGACTGAGCCGCGAAACGCGGTATGGAAACGATATGGAATCCATATGGTTTCGGTATGGCTGTTTCGCCATACCGAAACTTGCGAACCGTCAACCGATCTGGCCGTGAATGACGTGACCTGACGGCATACGATCCGGGCCATGCTCGGCTGTGCCTGCCCGCCGCTGCTGCAGTGCAGCTTGGACCTTTGTCGGATTCCCGCCCAACAGGTTCGCTTGGTTAAATGCGCGTCTTGCAGCCAGTGAGACCGCCGATGACTGCCGCCGCCCGTTTGCCCCTGGCCGTGTGCCTGATGCTGGCGCTGATCGCCTCGCAGGCTTTCGCGCTCGAGCGCGAGGATCTCGCGCCCTTCGTCGTGCCGCCCTTCAGCATCGGCGAGCCGGTGAACGACGAAGGTGTCTGGGAACTGCTCAATTCGGGCGGGGCGATGTCGGGGTATGTCTTCGAGACCGAACCGCTCGCGCCCCTGCCCGGTTTCTCCGGCGCGCCGATCAACGTGATGGTGATGCTCGATCTCGACGGGCGGTTCATGGACGTGAAGCTGATTTCGCACAACGAGCCGATCTTCGTCTCGGGCCTCGGCGAGGCCCCGTTCCGGAAGTTCTTCGAACAGTATCGCGGTCTCTCGATCACCTCCTCAATCGTGGTCGGCACGCCCTACGGGAGTGCGAGCAGCGCTGATGCGCTGGTCTATCTCGACGGGGTGACGAAGGCGACGGCGAGCGTTCGGATCGCCCATGAGAGCATCCTCGCCGCGACGCTTCAGGTGGCGCGGGACAAGATGCAAGGCGTGCAGACCGGCCCCCCCGCCCGTCCCGATCCGGACCATGACGAGCCGCTCGATTGGGAAGCGCTTGTGGCCGAGGGGCTCGTCACGCAGCTTGCGGTGACAAACGCGGAGGTGGACGCGGCTTTTGCGGGCACGATCTGGGCCGATGACGATCCGGAGGCCAGCGACTATCCCGAGGAGACCTATCTCGATCTCCGGGTCGCGGATCTGGGGCCGCCAGCGATTGCGCGCGCGCTGCTGTCGGAGAGCAGCTACGACGAGTTGCAGGCGTTTCTCGCGATCAGCGGCAGCGACGAGCCGATCCTGGTGATCGAAGCGGGCCGGCATGGGCTGGTTTCGCCGGATTTCGTGCGCAACACCGCGCCCGACTGGGTGACGATGGAGCAGGACGGGCTGCCGGTGGCGCTGCGCGATGCGGATCTTCTCGTGGAGCTGTCGGAAGACGTGCCCGAGCGTCTGCACGACGGCACGGCAATGATCTTCCGCACCGACCGCAGGCTTGGCTTCGACCCCTCGCGCGAATGGACCATGGGGATCAAGGCGGTGCGCGAACACGGCATGTTCCGCCCCGAGATCGGCTCGGTCACGCTGGAGCTTGCCCATCAGACGGACGCGCGGTTCTTCCTGCGCGAAGAGGTGGCCAAGCCCGCACCGCCCTGGCTCGATGCGCTGCGCAACCGGCAGACCGATATTGCCGTTCTGGGGGCCGGGCTGGTGCTGCTTGGCGGCGTGCAACTGATGGGCATGAACCGGCTTGCGGGCACTCGGTGGTTTCCGCAGATCCGGCTGGCGATCCTCGCGGTGGTGCTGGTCTTTGTCGGCTGGCACGGACAGGGGCAGCTTTCCATCGTGACGCCGCTGGCGACGCTGCGCACCGCCATCGAGGGGGGGAGTTTTGCCTTCCTGCTCTATGATCCGTTTTCGACACTTCTCTGGGTTTTCGTGCTTGTGAGTTTCGTGCTTTGGGGGCGCGGGTTCTTCTGTGGCTGGCTCTGCCCCTTTGGCGCGTTGCAGGAGTTTGCCGACAGGATCGGACGGTGGCTCCGTCTGCCGGTGATAGAGCCTTCGCCCCTGTGGGATGCGCGGCTGCGGAAGCTGAAATACGTCATACTGGCAGCGCTTGTGGCGGTGGCGCTGGTTGCGCCTGCGGCGCTCGACAAGGCGGTGGAGGTGGAGCCCTTCAAGACCGCGATCACGGTCCATTTCGTGCGCGAGTGGTTCTATGTCCTCTATGCCGCCTTCTGGCTGGTGCTGGGGCTGGTGCTCTTCAAGGGGTTCTGCCGCTATGTCTGCCCGCTCGGGGCCTTCATGGCGCTCGGCGGGCTGCTGCGGGGGCGCGACTGGATCGCGCGACGCACGGAATGCGGCTCGCCCTGCCAGCTCTGCAAGGTGCGCTGCCGCTATGGCGCCATCGAACCGAGTGGAAAGATCGATTACTCCGAGTGTTTCCAGTGTCTCGACTGCGTCACGATCCATGATGATCCGAAGCAATGCGTGCCGGTTGTCCTGAAGAAACGCGGCCGGCGCGCGCCGGTGGCGGCAAGGGCCTCCGCTGCGAAGGCCCCTGACGGAGGGCCCGCGCCGCTCCCCGGTTGATTGGGAAGCGGAGGCCGGACTACTCAGCGGTCGATTGGAGGATTGAAGGTAAGGCCGTGGGCCTCGTAGATCGCGGCGATCCGGCCATCTGAGAGCGCGTTGTAGATCGCATCGTCCACCGCGTAGCCCAGCCCGCGATAGGCCATGTGCACCGCAACGCCCAAGGTCCATTCGCCGGAGGCAAACCCCGGCAGCGGCGGCTCGTGGATCGCGATGGCCTCGTTCAGCCCGGCTTCGAGCTGGCCGATGGGACCCATGGCGGCCTTGACCTCGCCGCCCGCCAGCGCGGCCATGCCGTCCTCCATCGTGGGATAGCGGTGGATCATGCCCAGAAGCTGGCCTCCCGCGAGACCGGAGAGGTAGAAATCCGAAATCGAGTCGTTCTCGACCGCCACCGGATCGAAGCGGAAATAGGCCGGGACAGGGGCGTCCTCCGGGTAAGCGGCCTTGTCGTAGGCGATGGCGATGCGCTCGGAGGCATATTGGCCGGTGAAGACCACCTGCTCAACCCGGCAGGCATATTCGCTGTCGTAGGGCACGCGCATCATCACGTTGGAGACGCGCCCGCCGATGATCGCGCCCTTCCAGACGTAGTTGCGCAGGTCCGCATCGAGGTTCTCGCCCGCCGCGACGAGGCGGAAGCGCGGCTCCACCCCGAGATCCTCGGCAATGAGCGCGCCGATCTCGACGTCGATGCCTGCGGGCTTGCCGCCCTCGAGGTAGGAATAGGGCGGAAACTCCTCGTAGAGCGCGAACTCGATCCAGCCGCGCTCGAGGATCTGGTCGAGGTCCTGGCCCACAATGTCGCGGGCGGTGTTCTGCGGCTTGGGACCGGGAACGAAATCCTCGCAGCGCGCGAGGGCCGGGTCGGACGAGGCCAGAAACGCGAGAAGCGCAGCGGCAATCGCTGCCACTGCGCCCTCGCTCCGGATCGGTTTTCGCCTAGTGGGCAACGGGCAGTCCTACGGTGAGGGTCTCGGCGGCCCGCTTGTAGGAGGCGGGCTCGGCGGAGATCTGGTTGGCGGCGCGGAAGGCGATGGAATCCGCGATGGGCGCGCCCGAAAGGGTTTCGACTTGGCTGGCGATTTCCACGAGTTGCTCCTTGATCGCTTCGGCTTCCGGCGAAGCTTCGCCTGCATCCGCGAGCGAGGCAAGCGAGTCGCGGGCATCGCGCAGGTCGGGATAGAAGCCTTCGATCGTGTCCTGGTCGGGCCGGGTCTCGATATAGGTGCGGATCGCCCAGGCGGCCTTCTGTCCGAGAAGCTCACCGAAGGCCGGCATCATCGTCGTGCCATTCTGGGTATAGCCGTTCTGGAACCGCTCGACATACCACTCGTCGCCGAACTCCTCGGCTTCCAGGAAGCGCAGGTCAGGGGCGAGGCCGCCGGAGACGACCTCGAGGCCGTGGCAGCGGGCGCAGTTCTGGTTGTAGCCGGAGGAGCCGATATCGATGGCCGCCGACCAGACATCATCGCCCATGTCGCGATAGGGGTTCTCGATCAGCCATTCCTCGCCCACGTCCGGCAGGGCATCGGTGTTGACCGGCTGCGGCG
Source organism: Amaricoccus macauensis (assembly GCF_049800915.1). Classification (GTDB taxonomy): domain Bacteria; phylum Pseudomonadota; class Alphaproteobacteria; order Rhodobacterales; family Rhodobacteraceae; genus Amaricoccus; species Amaricoccus macauensis_A. Next base: position 550,237 of record NZ_JBNAFY010000001.1, on the reverse strand, counting down.
CCACATCCCCGTGTGCAAGGGCCATGCCGGCTGTCAGGAGAACGGCGGCGAACGGCGTCAGGCTCTCAAGTCTCAAACGGGGCTTCATCTAGCGCTCCCTCCAGTTTTTCTGTTGCTGGACCGAACTTTTACTGGGGGCGGCCGCGGTGCGGTATTGGACGTTCGTAATATGTGGGCCGGATACACCATTGCACCTTGGTCGAATTCCGGGCCTGGGCCGAGGGCAATACTCTTTCCCGAACGGGAGGAGAATCACGACATGCGCATCGGTCCGATACTGGCCGCGATCGCGGTTTCCGCAGGCAGCATCGCCTCCGCCGAAACCGAGCTTGCGGCGATCTATCTCAGGCAGGAGGTTGTCGCGCCGCCTACCCTCTCGAACCTCGACCCGATCCCGGAGGATCTCGGGCTCTCGGGCGCGAAACTGGGCCTTGAGGAGAACCGCACCACGGGGCAGTTCCTCGGCCAGAGCTATGACCTGGATATCGTTTCGGTTGCGCCGGAGGGCGACTTCCTGGCGGCGGCGCGCGAGGCCCTGGCGAAATCCGATTTCATCATCGCGGACGCCCCTGCCGAGCAGCTTATGGAATTGGCCGATATGTCGGAGGCGGAAGGCGCGCTGATCTTCAATGCCTCAAGCGAAGACATGCGCCTGCGTGATACCGAGTGCCGGGGGAACCTGCTGCACACCATGCCATCGCACGCGATGCGGACGGACGCGCTTGTGCAGTTTCTCGTTTCGCGGCGCTGGACCGATACGGCGCAGATCACCGGCACGCTCGCGGATGACGAACTCTATGCCGCGCAACTCGAGGCATCGCTGGTGAAGTTCGGGCTGGCGCCGGGCCCGTCGAAGACCTGGGCCTTCGATGCCGACATGCGGCGCAATGCCGCTCAGGAGGTGCCGCTCTTCACCCAGGATCTGGGCGAGTACGACGTGTTGCTGGTCGCCGACGAGGCCGGCGATTTCGGGCGCTACATCGCCTTCAACACCTGGTTGCCGCGGCCCGTGGCCGGATCGGTGGGCTTGCGCGCGCAGGCCTGGGCGCCGGTGGTCGAGCAATGGGGTGCTGCGCAGCTACAGGGTCGGTTCACCGAACTGGCGGGGCGCGACATGGAGCCGCAGGACTATGCCGCCTGGGCCGCGATGCGCACGCTTGGCGAAGCGGTCACGCGCACGGGCACGGCCGATGCCGCGACCCTGCGAGACTTCATCCTCTCCGACGAGTTCGAGCTTGCGGGCTTCAAGGGGCGGCCCCTGAGCTACCGGGCCTGGAACGGCCAGTTGCGCCAGCCGATGCCGCTGATCGATTCCGATGCGCTGGTGGCGCTCGCTCCCATCGAGGGATTTCTGCACCAGGTGAACGAGCTCGACTCGCTGGGGCTCGATGCGCCGGAAAGCGGCTGCACTGCATTTCAGGGATAGGATCATGAAGGCAAAGACATTCATTGCACTCGCGGCTCTCGCCGCCGCGCACCCTGCATTCGCCGAGGAGATCTGGGTCTCGAACGAGAAGGATGACACGCTGAGCGTGATCGACGTCGACACGCTGGAAGTGACCCGCACCATCAATGTGGGCGAGCGGCCGCGCGGCATCACCTTCAGCCATGACTACAGCCGGCTCTACATCTGCGCCTCCGACAGCGACACGGTGCAGGTGATGGACCCCGAAAGCGGCGAGATCCTCTTTGATCTGCCCTCGGGAGAGGATCCCGAACAGTTCGTGCTCCATCCCGACGACCGGCATCTCTACATCGCCAACGAGGACGATGCGATCACCACGGTGGTCGATACCGAGAGCCGGACGGTGGTGGCGCAGATCGGTGTGGGGATCGAGCCCGAGGGCATGGCGGTTTCGCCCGATGGCAAGATCGCGATCACCACCTCCGAGACCACCAACATGGCGCATTGGATCGATACCTCGACCCATGAGCTTTTCGCCAACACGCTGGTGGACAGCCGCCCGCGCCATGCGGAATTCACCCACGATGGCGGACAGCTCTGGGTGAGCGCGGAGATCGGTGGCACGGTGACGGTCTTCGAAACCGCGGATCAGTCGGAGATCGGCAAGATCACCTTCGAGATCCAGGGGGTGCACCCGGACAAGGTTCAGCCCGTGGGCTTCGAGTTCGACGGCAGCCATGAGACCGTCTTCGTGGCGCTCGGACCTTCGAACCATGTGGCCGCGGTGAATGCGGAAACGCTTGAGGTGGAGGACTACATCCTTGTGGGGCGGCGTGTCTGGCACATGGCGTTCAACTCCGACAAGTCGCTCCTTTTCACCACCAACGGGGTTTCGGGCGATGTGACCGTGATCGATGTGGCCGCGCGCGAACCGATCAAGACGATCAAGGTCGGCCGCTTCCCCTGGGGCGCGGCGCTTCGGCCCTGAGCGGGCGCGGAGTTCCTGCGACCTTGGTCGGAAGGAGGGCTCGGGGCGCGCGTGCTATCCTGCGGCAAAACCAAGTGGTGGACCCGATGTCGAAGAAAGCCGTGCTGATTGCCATGCTGCTGCCGTTCTCTCCTGCCTGGGGCGAGGTGGACGGGGATCTCAACCCGCCCGAAATGACCATCGACCGGGTGCTGGAGAACATCCGTCGCGGCGAGACCGACATGATGACCTGCGCCTCGGGGTATTTCATCACAAAGAAGGGCGAGCATGAGATGGCCCGCGAGGTCTTCGAGACCTGCGCCGATGATGGCTATACCGGCGCGATGACCTGGATGAGCCAGCTCGACGACAACGGCCTGGGCGCGCCGGAAGACCCGGCGGCCGCAACCGAGTGGAGCCGCCGCGCGGCGATGGCGGGCGATCCGGTGGGCCAGTTCAACTATGGCCTCAGCCTGATGCGGGGGCGCGGCGTGGACCGGGACGAAGCCCGTGGGCGGGCCCTGGTCGACGAGGCGGCCGATGCCGGTCTGGGTGTTGCGCAAAGGCTCCGTGGATCGGGATACGATCTCGACGAGGTGACGCCGGACGCGGACAACTGGAAATACGAGCAGCGGCTCTACTGAGGCCCGGCCGCCTTGCGAACTCGTCTCCTGCCCGGTGCCGCGTGGCGCGGAATGGGGCGGGCCTCGATGGGAGCGCACGTGCCGGATGGCCCGGATGCTGAAAGACAGTGTTTCGGGCTGCGTTTCAAGTAATGAATGACAACTCATCCACTTGAAAGCACAAGTAAAACCCCTCAACATACGACCAATGTGCAATTTCGCCCAATAGTCAGAAAACAATAATGAAGGCGAGTGATCCGGTGGCGCGTGAACCGACGCACCGCTGCACGAGACCTGAGCTGGGAGGAAAGAACATGAACCGTTTCATCGCCACCGTGACAGCGGGGCTACTGGTTGCGGGCGCAGCCGGTGCGGAGGTCACCGAGGAGGATCTGGCCAATGACCAGAGCATCACGAGCCAGGTCGTGACCAATGGCATGGGGCGGCATCTGCAGCGCTACAGCCCGCTGGACATCCTCAACAAGGACAACGTGGACAATCTCGTTCCGGCCTGGGCTTTCTCGCTTGGTGGCGAGAAGCAGCGGGGCCAGGAAGCCCAGCCGCTGATCTATGACGGGGTGATGTATATCACCGGCTCCTATTCGCGCCTCTATGCAATCGATCTCGCGACTGGCAAGGAGCTCTGGCAGTATGATGCGCGGCTGCCCGAGGGCATCCTGCCATGCTGCGACGTGATCAACCGCGGGGCGGCGATCTACGGCGACAAGATCTACTACGGCACGCTGGATGCGCGCCTCGTGGCGCTCGACCTGAAGACCGGCAAGGTGGTCTGGCGCGAGAAGCTCGAGGACTACAAGGCCGGCTATTCCTACACGGCCGCCCCGCTGATCGTGGACGGCAAGGTTGTTGTCGGCAATTCGGGCGGCGAGTTCGGCGTGGTCGGTGCCGTTTATGCCTATGACGCGGAAACCGGCGATCTGGTCTGGAAGCGCCCTGTCATCGAGGGCCACATGGGTGAACTCAACGGCGAGCCCTCCACGATGACGGGCGAGCTCAATGCCACCTGGCCCGGCGATATGTGGAAGACCGGCGGCGGGGCAACCTGGCTCGGCGGCTCCTATGACGCGGACACGCACACGCTCGTCTTCGGTGCGGGCAACCCCTCGCCCTGGAACAGCCATCTGCGCGGTGCGGGCGAGCCCAAGGACGACAATTCCGGCGACAACCTCTATGCCGCGAGCCGCATCGGCATCGACCCCGATACCGGCGAGATCAAGTGGCACTTCCAGACCACCCCGCGCGAGGGCTGGGATTTCGACGGCGTGAACGAGGTGGTTCCCTACGTCGACGCGGAGGGCAACAAGCGCTTCGCCACTGCCGACCGCAACGGCTTCTTCTACGTGCTCAACCGCGAGGACGGGGCCTTCGTGAACGCCTACCCGTTCGTGAGCGACATTTCCTGGGCTTCCGGCATCGATGAGACCGGGCGACCGATCTACAACGAGGAAAACCGGCCGGGCGATCCCACGGCAGCGGCGGATGGGGCCAAGGGCGAGACGGTCTTCGCGGTGCCGTCCTTTCTCGGCGGCAAGAACTGGATGCCGATGGCCTACAGCCAGAAGACCGAGCTCTTCTACGTGCCCTCGAACGAATGGGGCATGGATATCTGGAACGAACCGATCTCCTACAAGAAGGGCGCGGCCTACTTGGGCGCGGGGTTCACCATCAAACCGCTCTTCGAAAGCCATATCGGTTCGCTCAAGGCGATCGACCCAAATACCGGCGAGATCAAGTGGGACTACCACAATGACGCGCCCCTCTGGGGTGGCGTGATGACCACCGCCGGTGGCCTCGTGTTCTTCGGCACGCCCGAGGGCAGGTTCGTCGCCCTTGATGACGAGACCGGCGAGGAGCTGTGGTCGTTCCAGACCGGCTCGGGCATCGTCGGCCAGCCCATTACCTGGGATCAGGACGGCGAGCAGTATGTTTCGGTGATCTCCGGCTGGGGCGGTGCGGTTCCGCTCTGGGGTGGCGAGGTCGCCAAGAAGGTCGCCTACCTCAACCAGGGCGGCACGGTCTGGACCTTCAAGCTGCCCAAGCAGCTGGCCGCCGCGCAATAGTCGGCCTCTTCCCCCTGAGCTGACTTACCTCGATGCCCCGGAGAAATCCGGGGCATTTTTTCGTGCGGGTGGGTGTCGGGCAAAGGCAGGATGACGCCGCGTGGCGGAGGATTGATCGCCCGTGCGCGGGGCGTTTTCACCAGGTTCGCGGATAGAGTTTCCAAAGCGATCTCAAGAGAATGCAATACAACAATCCATTGCCCGATTGGAGGCTGTGGTAGCATATTCGTTCTATCTGAACTTTTTGGTGTCAATCCTTGTTCTCTCTTCCGAATTGGCTGCGGTCCAAGCCTCATAATATTGCGCCTTCGAAGTCCCATAGACCGGCTGCAATCGGGCATGGGGCCCATACTAGTGTCGGCACGAACATCGACCGTCCCGTCATCAATCTCTACCGCCCTCACATCACTTCTGGCGATTGTCTGATCATCACGGGCTACCAAGACTTTCTGTCTTCGCTATCGGTGTTGATGCGCGAGGTGGATGTGCTCAGGGATCCAGACGCGGACCTAGACGTTTGCATCCGGCTATCGTTTGGGATCGACACGGCAAACTCCAGACGATTGGCCCGCCAAAGGCCCGTGACAGAAGAGATGAAACTGTACTGGCTGGAGAGGTCCGGCCTCCAGGTCGAAGACGAGGGGGACCTACTCGCCGTGCTGGCAAGGCGTGCCATCCAGTCTGGCAAGATCATGCTCCGAGTCTTCGACCCCGGCCTGGCCCAACAAAGATTTGGAATATCCGGTGAGCGCCGGATGCACTCCAAAATCGTGAGTTCACAAATCGGCGCGGTCGCCGGATCCGCGAACTTCTCCCGGTCCGGACTCTATAGCAACATCGAGTATGCGGATGGACTCGACAGGGGATCACATGAGCTGCAGCTCGAGCGTGCGCACGCAGCGGAGCAGATATGGGAGGTATCCACCGACTGGAATGCAGAGGCACTTTCGATACTCGATAGCCTCATAAAACCGGTTACTGCCGAACACGCGATGGCCCGTATGATCGCCGAGCAGAAGGGTTTCGAACCGTGGCTTACCGGAACTCGGCAGCAGATCACTGGCCATACTCTATTTGATTACCAACAGGAGCTTACCTACGAGGCTTGCGCCATAGTCTACGACCACGGCATCGCATTTGTGGAAGCACCGACGGGTTCAGGCAAGACAGAGATCGGCTGCCATCTTGCCGAGGCGCTATCCGAGACGTTTTCACGGGTCATACCCCGCTCTCCCGTGCATGACGTCGCCAGAAAGAACACGGCAGTCATTGCCCCGCCGAAGGTAATTCCAAGTTGGGAAAGGCATTCCACCAATGCCCTCAAGGCAATTCCAAATACAAGCCTTTCGAAGCTGCGGCTGCGCGGAACCGGCGAAGGCGATAAAGTTGGCTTGAGGCTCGATCAGTTTGGGATTCTCGTTATCGATGAAAGCCATACGGTTACTCCCGGTTTCGAACAGGCGTCCCAGATGGCGGCGGCGGTGGAGCTTGCACCCCCAAGCTGGAACGTCTGTCTGTCCGCGACTTTGCTCGGAAATCGTGACGTGGATTGGCTTGCCCACATGCAAGAGAAGCGGGCATCTATCTTCATGACGCCGGACTACATTCAAAGAATGGGAGAGCTGTTCGATCTTGAAATGAAAAATTCGTCGGACATCTTCGATCAGAACCCTTCTTTTGCAGTTCTGACCGACCCCCAAACAACTCTCTCCAGGCCAACCCGCACGAAACTTGCGGAGTTGATATCGCCGTTCCTAACACGTCGTCAGCGGTGCTGCATTGGTGAAAGCGAAGATCGTACAGAACACGCCTACCCCAGGTTGGCCAACCACGGGCGCCCCCGGAAACTCAAACCCACCAAGTCCCAGAACGCGAGTCTGCAGGAAATCGTTTCTCTATGCAACGAACTCTCTCCTGGCGGAAGAGTTACGGCGATCGAGAAGAGCCGGTTTGGTCACATCAAGACCCAACAGATCACTCAGGACCAGCTTCATATCCGAAACCTCTTGAACATACTCCGCGTGAATACTGGTCAAGCAGCCTGGGAGATGTCTCATGGTGTCATCGGGAAATGGCTGCGTGAATTCGAGCAAGGCAAGAAGACGGGCGGGAACGTGCGTGCATTCGATCAGGCCGACATGTTCGGACTTCTGGGCATTGATCCTTTGGTGCCAACCATGAAATGTGACGCCTTGGCCAAGAAACTTGCTTCACAGCCACTGCGCGACCTCGACGAGAAGCGATATGAAGCGTGTCTTCGCATCCAGAATCAGAAGGACAGGGTTGTCTTCCTCGCGGAAAGAACGGACACGCTCGAGATCTTTGCTGAGGTGCTCTCCCGCCGCGGGGACCATGCGAATTTCGTCGTCGGCAATCAAACGAAGGGTGACGAGAGAGCGGTAAAGACGATTTTCGGTAAGGGACCGGACAGCTTTAGACGGATCACCCAAGGCAAGGCGGTCGAGTCCTATTTCCGCCCCGGTGGAAAGAACGCGCCACCAGGGCCTGCCTCAATCTTCCTGACGTACAAGATGGCAGAAGGTATCAATCTGCAATCGTCAGATACGCTTGTGCTTCTCGGTGTTACATCAAACCTGAAGGAGCTCATTCAGGGATTGGGCCGCATCGACCGCATTGATAGTCAGTTCGGACTTGTGAATTATCACTTGGTGGATATCCCGGTGGGGCATTTTGCGTCTGACGAAAAGGTCGCGAACCGTATCGAGAACTATCGGACACTCGCCGGGGAGGAACTGATTGACGCCCTACAGGAGCTCGGATCGGAGGATACCGAGGTAATCCTGGAGAGCGTGGTAGCCTACTTGAGGTCTTCAAGACGCCTGCGGAACGCCAATTTTCACGACGTTCTTTCGCGAACGAGGGATCTTATCCCATCGGAACATCATTATCTCATCAGCAGGGCAAAGATCAAAGAAACCTGGGGTGCTGAATTGGCGCTAATGTCTGCAAGGGAGACGTTCACGGCTCTTCACCTGAAGGGTGTCGACAAGCCGACCAGCTTCTTCCCGCCGCGTCTATTGCTTCTCCGTTCCTCAGAAGGGGGATTCGTCCTGGACCGAGATCAGTTGGCCTGTGCTCGAACTCTGGAGGCCGCTTTCCAGCGCACGAAGAGCCTTAAAAAGCAGCACGCAGGAATCAGCGAGTCGGATCTAGTTACTGCGCTCGAGACCATTTCCGATCAGTTGAATCGCCTCACCGAGTGGGACCTGAGACCCGCTCGTGTCGAGAGCCTGATGAAAGCCTGTGCGCAGTTCATGAGCCGTCGAGCCGATCGAGAACTCGATGATCGAGAGCTCTTTGGCCACCTGCCTCTCACCGTCATTGAAATGATCTGTGAATCCTGGAGCAGATTGCTTGACCCCTACTGGGAGCAAACCAAACGGGAAGTACGAGATAGTTTCGCCTATGAAGATCTCCCGAAGGGCTACATAGCAATCAATGCGATACTGGAGAAGCTCGAGGAAGACACTTTCCGCTCCGTTGAGGTTCATCGTTTGATGTCGGAAGTGATTGAGGAAGCCGAACTCTTGTCACGTAACCACAAGCCCGAGATTGCTGGCCGGATTTCAGTAGTCTTTTTTTCGGAAGGGGCCGGCGAGCACTAGCGAACAGAAGCTGCCTTTACCTCTTACCCACGGACCGACCTGCTAGTTCCGTCTACAGGAGGAATTGGGCTGCTTGTCTAAGGTACGCTGAAGCACTGCGAAAGACCACTTCGGGCGCAAGGATTTCAGATTTCAGGATATCTGGTGCCGCTGAAGGGACTCGAACCCCCGACCCCATCATTACGAATGACGTGCTCTACCATCTGAGCTACAGCGGCGCTGGCGGGGTCAATATCAACCGCCGGCGGAGCCGTCCAGACCCTGCCGGAGGTTTTCGCGTCGTGATGCTAAATTTTATCGGCGGCCAGGAATTCCGCCACGGCCTCGACGAAAGGTCGCGGCGCTTCGGCATGGAGCCAGTGGCCCGCACCCGGGACCACATGCTGCTGCGCATTGGGGAAAAGCTCGGTGATGCGCGGCCAGTCAGCCTTGCCCACATAATCCGATGTCTCGCCGGTGATGAAGAGCGCGGGCCCGCCGAAGCTTCCCTCGACCTCCGGGAAACCGACGATCTTGGGCATTTCCCTGCCCAGCACGTCGAGGTTCAGCTTCCAAGTGGTGCCGCCCTCACCAAGCTCGAGGCTCTGGAGAAAGAAGGCCCGAAGCGCGGCCTCGGCCACATGGGGCGCAAGGAGCGCGTCCGCGTCGCTGCGCCGAGAGACCTTCGAGAGATCGACCGATTTCATTGCCTCGACATACTGGATCTGGGAGTGCTCGTAGGCCACGGGCGCGATGTCGGCGACGATCAGCCGCGAGATCAGGTCGGGTCGTGAGAGGGCCAGCACCATCGACGCCTTGCCGCCCATGGAATGCCCGAGCAGTTCGGCAGTGCCGCCATGGGCCTCGATCACCTCGGCCAGATCGCCGGCCATGGCGGGATAGCCGTTGTCCTCGGCGCGCGGGCTGGAGCCGTGGTTGCGCATGTCCACCGCGATGACCTGACGGTCTTCGGAGAGACGCTTGGCCACAACGCCCCAGTTTCGAGCGGAGCCGTAGAGCCCGTGGGCGATGACGAGCGGCGGGGTGTCGCGCGGTTCGCCATGAATGATGGTATTGAGCATCGGATTTCCTCAAACGACCAGGGAGGTTATGACGGCATCTTCGGTAATGTCCTGAAACACGAAACCGGCCTCTGTCATGCGCGATTCCAGGTCCGCGAAGGCGCCCTGCTTTCGCGATTCGATCCCGAGCAGGACGGAGCCGAAGTTGCGCGCCGACTTCTTGAGATATTCGAAGCGGGTGATGTCGTCGTCGGGGCCGAGAATGGCCAGAAAATCGCGCAGGGCTCCCGGACGCTGGGGCAGCCGAAGAATGTAGTATTTCTTCAGCCCTTCCCAGCGCAGGGCGCGTTCCTTCACGTCCGGCAGGCGCTCGAAATCGAAGTTGCCGCCCGAGACGACGGCCACCACGCGTTTGCCCGAGAGATCGCCGAAATCGCGCAGGGCATCCACCGCCAGCGCGCCGGCGGGTTCGAAGACGAAACCCTCGGTGTTGAGAATGTCGAGCATCGTGGCGCAGATCCGGTTCTCGGGCGCGAGCGCCACATGGGCGGGATCGACGCCCCGGAGCAGTTCGAAATTCCGCGCGCCGATCTGGGCGACCGCGGCGCCATCGACGAAGTTGTCCACCTTGTCGAGACGCACCGGATGGTCCCTCTCGAGGGCCGTGCGCAGGCTCGGCGCCCCTTCGGGTTCAACGTAGCGGATGGCGGTTTCCGGCGCGCGCTGGCGGAAGACGGCGGTGCTGCCCGAGGAGAGCCCGCCGCCCCCAACGGGCAGGATCAGCAGGTCGGGCGCCCTTCCGTCGGGCATCTGGGCGAGGATTTCGAGCGCGCAGGTCGCCTGCCCCTCGATGATGTCTGGATCATCGAAGGGGGGAAGGAAGCGGGCACCTTCCGCCGCGCAAAACTCCATGGCGGCCCTGAGTGTCTCGTCGAAATAGTCCCCGATGAGACGGATCTCCACCTGCCCCGCGCCGAATGCTTGCGTCTTGCCGATCTTCTGCTGGGGAGTTGTCACGGGCATGAAGATCACGCCGCGGGTGCCGAAATGCCTGCAGGCATAGGCCACGCCCTGGGCATGGTTTCCGGCCGAGGCACAGACGAAATTCCGCCGCTCGGGCTGCGCGTCGAGTGATTTGCGCATGGCATTGAACGCGCCGCGGATCTTGTAGGACCGCACGGGCGAGAGATCCTCGCGCTTGAGCCAGATCTCCGCGCCGCACCGCGCGGACAGGTAGGCGTTCTGCTGGAGGGGCGTCGGCTCGAAGAGCGACCGGAGCGCGGTTGCGGCGGCCCCTACGGCCTCGAGGTCGAGTCTGGGAAGATCGGACATGATTGCCCGCTAGCATGCATCCGCCGATAGCACCAGCCTCGGCGCGATGCCCCATGGCAGATGTTCGGGACAACCCCATATCAGCGGAAGCAACACCTCTATGGGAGCATGAACGGAATGGACGCCGCAGTGGAAACGGCAGAGATCGGTGGCGGATTGGAGCGATCGGAGGCGGATGCCATCGTCGCGGAGGCCGCGAAGACCTATTTCGACGCCTGCCGCGCACGCGTGCCCGGCTTCGTGGACGAGACCTTCACGTTTCTCGGCTCCGCGAGGCTGCATCGCCATGCATTGGGATGGGACGTTCTGCGCGCTCCGGCCAATGCGCTTCTCTCCCTGCCCCAGATCGGCATCAAGCTTTCGGCGCTCGGTGCCCGCGGGTTGGGGCGCAGGAAATCCGCCGCCTGGCTGGAGCGGCAGAACCTGCTTCTGGAGACGGCGGTGGCGCGCGAGTTGCGTTGGCGCATCTTCACGCAGCTCCTGCGTCAGCCATTCAAGGACGGGGATCGCGTCTCGCTTCAGAACGGGCTGGCCGAAGCGATACTGACCCATCCGAAGGTTCAGCATCTCGTCGAGGATGCTGCGGCAACGGTCGGGGCGCGCAAGGATGATCCGGCGTTTCGCGCCCGCATGGAAGAAGCCCTGACCGAATACACCGGGACGCGCACGGCCGCCGCGGAGATCACCACGGCGCTGGTGACGATCGGCACCGGGGCGGTGGCCTTCAAGCAGGCGACGCCCGGTGCGCTGGCGCTGGGCCCCGCGATTGCAGCCTCGCTCGCGCAACAGATGGCGGTGGCGTCCTTTCCGCTCGGCGCGACCGCAGGCGGGCTCTGGTACGGGGTGTTCCCGGCGCAGGCCTCGACCGCGCTGGTGGCGGGCTCGACCGCCGGGCTGATGGGGGTGGCAGCGGTGGTCGCGGCCTTTGCCGGCATCATCTCGGACCCGGTCCAGCGCCAGTTCGGCATCCACGAGCGCAGGCTCAACAGCCTGATCGACAGCCTGGAAACCTCCTTCGATGCCGCGGATGCGCAAGGCTACGTGGCGTATGACCTCTATGTCGCTCGGCTGATGGATCTCAGCGACGTGCTGCTCAGCGTGGCGCGCGCCTTCCGGGGGTGAGGTTTGTTGGCTCTCGTCAATCGGCAGCAGCCGGTTGGGCCATCGCTGACGGTGAAGAAGCCCCGTCCAGGCAGCCTCGACACCGAGTCCGAGGCCCGCAACCAAATGTTGCGGTTCCATGTCGGCATACTGAGCAGCTTTCGGGCGCACCATCGTCTGCCGACGGGGAGGCCCGCGCCCTGCCCTTTCGGGGCACGCTCCTTCCTCCGGCGGATCACCGGATAGGAGCATTCGGGCAACTCGCTCTCTCGACCGTTCGAGGCGCGCTGTCATGACCTCGCTGCGTCTTGCAGGCTTGTTCCTCCCCGTCTGGCTGTTATAGAGGCGGGCAAACGGATACGGGATAGTGAGGTAGCCTTGTTTGCGCATCGCCATCTTCTGGGGATCGAGGGGCTCAGCCGATCCGATATCGAAGCGATTCTCGACCTTGCCGAGGTCTATGCCGAGCTGAACCGGCGCCCGGAAAAGCACGGCGACGCGCTCAAGGGTCTTACCCAGATCAACATGTTCTTCGAGGCCTCGACGCGGACGCAGGCCAGTTTCGAGCTGGCCGGCAAGCGGCTCGGTGCGGACGTGATGAACATGGCGATGGCGCAATCCTCAGTGAAGAAGGGCGAGACGCTCATCGATACCGCGATGACGCTCAACGCGATGCACCCCGATCTTCTGGTGATCCGGCATCCCTCCTCGGGGGCGGCGCATCTGCTGGCCCAGAAGGTCAATTGCGCGGTGCTGAATGCGGGCGACGGGCGGCACGAGCACCCGACACAGGCGCTTCTGGATGCGCTTACCATACGCCGCGCCAAGGGCACGCTGCACCGGCTCAACGTCGCGATCTGCGGGGATATTGCCCATAGCCGCGTGGCGCGGTCGAACATCCTGCTGCTCGGACGGATGGAGAACCGGGTGCGGCTGGTGGGTCCGCCGACGCTGATGCCCTCGCGCGCGGCCGATCTTGGCGTCGAGGTCTACGAGGACATGCGCGAGGGGCTCGACGGTGTCGATGTGGTGATGATGCTGCGGCTCCAGCGCGAGCGGATGGATGGCGGGTTCATTCCCTCCGAGCGCGAGTATTTCCACCGCTACGGGCTCGATGCGGAGAAGCTCGGCTACGCCAAGGACGATGCCATCGTCATGCATCCCGGCCCGATGAACCGGGGCGTGGAGATCGATGGAACCATCGCGGACGACATCAACCGCTCCGTGATCCAGGAACAGGTCGAAATGGGTGTGGCTGTGCGCATGGCGGCGATGGATCTCCTGGCGCGGAACCTGCGCGAAGCGCGCGGGACGGCCGGGGCGAACGCGTGACCGCTCTGGTGAAGAAGCATCTCAACGAGGGCGAGACGGTCGTCTGGTCCGGGCAGCCTTCCCCTGGGTTCTGGGGTCGGTTGAAGTGGCTGAAGATCGCGATGCTCGCCGGTTTCGCTCTGGCCGCGATCCTCGATTCTGCCAACTCCACGCGGCATCTGATGTTTCTCGCGGCGAGCGCCGTCTGGGTCGTCGTGGACAGGTTCGCGCGGCAGTCCATCGACTATGTGCTGACCGATCAGCGGGTGATGTCGGTGAGCGGCAACGGGAAGCCGAAATGGATCCGGCACGCCGATTATCCCGAACCGACTCCGATCGTCGCCAACGGTGTCCAGTTCGTCGGCATTCCGACATTCACCCTGTATGACCTGAAGGACCGGGACGGATTCCTCGCCGCCTATCGCGGGCTGAAGCGCGCTCCGGCCGACGCGCCCGGCATGGAGGAGACCACGCCATGACCCTGCTTCTGACCAACGCAATTCTGGTCGATCCGGACACGGGCACCGAGGCGCGCGGCGCGGTGCGAATCGCGGGCGATACGATCACGGAAGTGATCCCGGAGGTCGATGGAGAACGCCACGAGATCATCCGCGCCCGCGAGGTGATCGACTGCGGAGGGCGGTATCTTGCGCCCGGTATCGTCGATATCGGGGTGAAGGTCTGCGAACCTGGCGAGCGGCACAAGGAGAGTTTCCGAACCGCGGGGCGGGCCGCCGCCGCGGGCGGGGTCACGACAATGGTGACGCGGCCCGATACCAAACCGGCCATCGACAATCCCGAGGCACTCGAATTCGTCACCCGTCGCGCCCGCGAGGTCGCGCCCGTGCGCGTGCTTCCCATGGCGGCGCTCACCAAGGGACGCGAAGGCAAGGAGATGGTCGAAATCGGCTTCCTGAAGGATGCAGGGGCCGTCGCCTTCACCGACTGCGACAAGGTCGTCGAGAATACCAAGGTGCTTTCCCGCGCATTGACCTATGCCCGTTCGCTCGGTGCATTGGTCATTGCCCACCCGCAGGAGCCGGTGCTGAGCAAGGGCGCCGCCATGACAAGCGGCAAGTTCGCCTCGCTGCGCGGCTTGCCGGCGGTCTCCCCCATGGCCGAGCGGATGGGTCTTGAGCGCGATCTTGCCCTCGTCGAGATGACCGGCGCGCGCTACCATGCGGACAACCTCTCGGCGGCGACGAGCCTGCCTGCGCTGGAGCGGGCGAAGGCCGCGGGGCTCGATGTGACGGCGGGGGTCAGCATCCACCACCTGACCCTGAACGAGCTCGATGTCGGCGATTACCGCACCTTCTTCAAGGTGAAGCCGCCGCTTCGCGCCGAAACCGACCGGCAGGCCATGGTCGAGGCACTGGCCGCGGGCGTGATCGACGTGATCTCCTCCATGCACACACCGCAGGACGAGGAATCGAAGCGCCTTCCGTTCGAGGAGGCGGCCTCCGGTGCGGTGGCGCTCGAAACCCTGCTGCCTGCCGCCCTGCGTCTCTGGCATGCGGGCGATATCGACATGCCGACGCTCTTTCGCGCGCTTTCGCTCAACCCGTCGAAACGGTTGGGGCTTGAAACCGGAAGGATCGCGCCGGGTGCGCCTGCGGATCTCATTCTTTTCGATCCGAACGCGCCCTATGTGCTCGACCGATACAAGCTTCGGTCGAAATCAAAGAACACGCCCTTTGACGAGCAGCGGATGCAGGGCCGTGTCCTCAAGACCATCGTCGGCGGCAGCGTCGTGTTTGACCGGGAGAGCGAGACATGCTGATCCTCTGTGCAATACTGGCCTATCTGCTGGGCTCCATCCCCTTCGGAGTGCTCATCACCCGCGGCATGGGACTGGGGGATCTGCGCAGCATCGGGTCTGGCAATATCGGCGCGACCAATGTTCTGCGCACCGGGAACAAGGCCGCCGCCTTCGCGACGCTGGTTCTCGATGGCGGCAAGGGGGCCGTGGCGGTCCTGCTCGCGCGGGCGTTTCTCGGCGAACAGGCGGCACTTGTCGCCGGGCTTGCGGCTTTCCTGGGGCATCTTTTTCCGGTCTGGCTCAAGTTCCAGGGCGGAAAGGGCGTGGCGACATTCCTGGGCGTGATGCTGGCAGTGAGCTTCCCGGCGGGGCTTGCGTCCTGTGCCACATGGCTCGTGGCGGCCCTTGCCTTCCGCTATTCGTCTCTTTCGGCACTCATCGCCGCGATGCTCAGCCCGGTCTGGCTCGCGCTCTTCGGCCGGGCGGATGCGATCCTGCTTGCGCTGCTTCTGGGCGCACTGGTCTTTGCCCGCCACCGCACCAATATCAACCGGTTGCTGAAGGGCGAAGAGCCGAAGATCGGCAAGAAGTAGCGCCCGGCCCGCATTTCCGTCCGGGCGCTGTCTCTCACGCGGCTCGACAGATCGACGAGGCGTCGATCGCGGCTCGTGCTGTCGCGAATTACCCTGTGTAGTCGGACAGGTTCTTCATTTCGTCCTTGGTCATGGCAGTCGAGCCGTGGACATGTCCATCTTCGTCGACGCCGAAGTTCAACCGGCTCGCGTCCAGTGCGACCCGTTTCGTGCCGATCCCGAGGAAGCCCCCGACATCGATGATGACCCGACGCTCAAGGCCGACTTCCTCGACCTTCGAGACGGTGCCGACCGTCTCGTTGTCGGGCCCGTGCACCTTGGCGCCCTGAAGCTTCTCCTTCGTCAGCTCGGTTTCACTGAGCCGGATGAATGTGGAATGTTCCATTTGCGTTTCCTCCAACAGATCCAGTCTGGATCTGATGGTGGGAACACTCCAGAGGCCCCGCGGGTTCCACGCCGGAGACATCAACTTTCGCGATCATCAGCGCTCGGCGAGATCCTGCCTCCCCGCCCAGTGGGACGGGGGCAAATCGCTCGGGTGTAGCAGCCTACATGAAGACGCCAGCGTTGTTCAGGATGATGATCCGGAGCGCATAGAGGATCACGATAAGCACAAGCGGCGAAAGGTCCAGACCGCCCATGTTGGGCAGGACGCTGCGGATCGGGCCGTAGATCGGCTCGAGCAGGCGATTGAGCCCGGTCCAGATCTGCCAGACAAGCGGCTGGCTCCGGTTGAGCACGTTGAAGTTGATCAGCCAGCTCATGATCACCTGGATGATCACGAACCACCACACGATGTCGAGGATGAGCAGAAGGATCTGGAGAAGCGATGTCATGCGTGGGTTTTCCGTGTTTGGACCGGCGGTTGGGGAATAAGTAGACACCTGCGGCTGGAGCCGCAAGTGCGGGCTGGGCAGAGCTGCCATCCGCCACTAGAAAGGATGCGGAAACAGGCAGTTTGACACGGATCAGTGACACCGATGACGGATCGACGGCGCCGGTGGGGCGTGTTTTCCTGGATGCTGTTCGACTGGGCCAATCAGCCGTTCCACACCCTGATCGTGACATTCATCTTCGCGCCCTATTTCGTGGCTCAGGTCGCGGGCGATCCGGTGGCGGGCCAGGCGATCTGGGGCACGACGGTGGCAATCGCGGGCGGGCTGACGGCGCTCCTTGCCCCGGTGCTGGGCGCGATCGCGGATCGCACGGGCGCGCGCAAGCCCTGGGTCCTTGCCTTTTCCTTGCCCTTCATTGCGGGGTGCGCCGGTCTCTGGCTCGCGGTGCCGGGCATGGACGATCCGCTGCCGGTGCTGATCCTCTTCGGGCTGGCCTTCCTCGGCTCGGAACTTACGCTTCTCTTCACCAACGCGATGCTGCCCGACATTGCCCCGCGCCGGGAGACGGGGCGCGTATCCGGCTCGGGCTGGGCGCTGGGCTATCTGGGCGGGCTCATATCGCTCATTCTGGTGCTGGCACTGCTCGCCCCCGCGCCGGGCAAGGAGACCACTCTGCTCGGGATGGCGCCGATTTTCGGTCTGGAGGTGGCCGAAGGGGAACCCGCGCGGGCCACCGGGCCGCTTGCGGCGCTCTGGTTCATCGTCTTCGCCCTGCCCTTCTTCCTATTGACCCGTGACACGCCACGGGGGGTGCCGCTCGCGCAGGCGGCACGAAGCGGGCTGGCGGATCTCCGGCGCACCGTCACGGAGGCGCGCAGCCATGGCCGGCTGTTTCTCTTCCTTGTCGCCTCCATGATCTATCGCGACGGGCTGGCCGCGCTCTTTGCCTTCGGCGGGATCTACGCGAGCGGTGTGCTGGGCTGGGGAACCTTTCAGCTTGGGGTGTTCGGGATCATCGCGGCGGGCGTCGGCGCGCTCGGGGCCTGGGCGGGCGGTCGCGGGGACGCTGCCTTCGGGCCGCGTCCGGTGATCATCACCGCGAACTGGGCGCTGATCGCCGTCTGCGCGGTCATCCTGCTCACCACGCGGGAAAGCATCGCGTTCGTGGCCCTTCCGCCCGGATCGACGGCGCCCGATCTCCTCTTCTTCTGCGCAGGCGGTATTCTGGGGGCGGCAGCGGGTGCGTTGCAGGCCGCCTCGCGCACCATGCTTGTCCATGAGGCGGAGGGCCGCGTGGCGATGGCGCAGGCTTTCGGGCTTTACGCGCTCTCCGGCCGCGCCACCGCCTTCATCGGGCCTGCGCTCATTGCCATCGCAACGGCGGCGACCGGCTCGCAACGGCTGGGCGTCACGCCGGTGATAGGGCTTTTCGCGCTCGGACTTCTGCTGTTACTCTTCCTGCGAGCGAGGACTGGGGCGCGGATCGGAGACTGAGCCATGAAAGCGAGCATTCTGCGCAAGACGGCGGCGCTCCTGCTGACCGGGGTTCTGGCGACCATGCCAGGGAACTTGCGGGCGCAGGACGCGAAAGCCTTGTTCTCGTCCAAGGAGACACCCTTCAATTCGGAGAGCCCCTACGCCATCGGGCAGCACTCAAGGGGGTGCCTTGCCGGTGGTGTCGCGCTGCCCGAGAGCGGGCCGACCTGGCAGGCGATGCGCCTTTCGCGCAATCACTACTGGGGCCACCCGGAAACGATCCGATTCGTGCAGGAGGTCAGCCGGGCGGCCACGAAGGTCGGCTGGAACGGGATTTACGTGGGCGATCTGAGCCAGCCGCGCGGCGGACCGGTACCGGGCCATGCCTCGCACCAGATCGGGCTGGATGTAGATTTCTGGCTCCTGCCCCCTGGTCGCCTGGATCTCTCGCGGGGCGATCGCGAGCGGATCTCCTCGATGAATGTCCGCTCCGCCGATCAACGCTCCGTCAATGGCAACTGGACGCGGTCGCACCACCGGCTGCTGGAGGCCGTGGCGCGCGATGGTCGTGTGAACCGCATTTTCATCACCGCGCCCGTGAAGCTCCAGATGTGCGCCGATGCGCCCGCGCGCGATCGTGCCTGGCTTGGCAAGATCCGGCCCTGGTGGGGGCACAACACCCATTTCCATGTGCGGCTCAACTGCCCGCGGGGGGCGCGCGGCTGCGTGAACCCCGATCCGGTGCCGCGGGGCGATGGCTGCGATGAGGCGATCTGGTGGGTGACCGAAGCGCTGGAGCCGCCCGATCCGGATGCGCCTGCGCCGAAGCCCAAACCGCCCATTCGGCTCGCCGATCTGCCACCGCAATGTGCCAGCGTGGTCGCTGCCCCGTGAAGCGATTTCTTCTCGTGCTTGCATTGCTGCTCCCCGCGGGGGCCGCGGCGGAGGAGAATGCCCTCAAGCTTTCCTCGAAGATCACTTGGAGCCATGCGGAGGCGGGCTTCGGCGGTTTTTCGGGGCTGGAGGTGCTTGACGGTGGCGCGCGGATTCTCGTGGTCTCGGACCGGGGTCACTGGGCACGGGCAGATCTGATCCGCAAGTCCGACGGCACGTTGCAGCGCGCGCGGCTCACCGGGTTTGGACCGATTCTCGCCATTTCCGGCGCGCCGCTTTCGGGGCAGGACGCGGATGCGGAAGATCTCTCCATCGCACCGGACGGCGCGGCATACATGTCCTTCGAGCATTTCCACCGCATCCGGCGCTATCCGCGGATCGATGGCCCGGCCGAGAACATCGATGGCCCGCGCGAGTTTCAGGGCCTGCAGCGCAATTCCGGGCTGGAAGCGCTGGCCGTCGATGCGGAAGGCACGCTCTATGCCATCCCGGAACGCTCGGGCGAGTGGGACCGGCCCTTTCCCGTATATCGGCTACGCGACGGGCGGTGGGACCGCGAACTCTCTGTTACCCGGCGTGGCAAGTTTCTCGTGACCGGAGCGGATTTCGGGCCGGACGGGCGGCTCTATATCCTGGAGCGCCACTTCCAGTTTCTCGGCGGCTTCATCGCGCGGGTCCGCAGCTTCGCGGTCGATTCCGGCGGGCTGACCGACGAGCGCACCCTGATGGAAACCCGGCTCGGGGACGGTGCGCTCGACAACATGGAAGGGATCTCGGTCTGGCGCGACGGCGATGGGCAGATTCGCGTCACATTGATCTCGGATGACAATTTCAATGCACTGCAGCGGACAATTCTCGCGGAATACGTTCTTTCGCGCTCCTGACGCTTGAAAGCCATTGCCCCCACCGCCCATATCGAATGACAAGGATCGCCCAGTCGAAACCAGAACAAGAACCATGAAAGAGACTGAAATATGAGCCTTCTCACGGAACACGGACAAAGCATCGCAACCGACGCCGCCGCCCGACATGGGGTGAGCGAGGACGCCGTGACCGTTCTGCTGCAGGCCCTTGCGATGAGCAATGGCAACCAGGCGCAGTTCAACCACCCCGATCTCGGCGGCATGGGGCAATGGTCCCGCGGCGGGATGACGATGGTCGGCGACATGTTCAACAACGCGCTCAAGGCGCGGGTCGATGCGCTTTGCACCGAGCTTTCGAATGCGCTGCAATCGGGTGACGTTTTTGCACGGGCCCCGGCGCGGGTCGCGCAATCCCAAAGCCAGTCGAGCGGCGGAATGGGCACGAGCCTCTTCGTCTCCGGCATGCAGCAGTCAAGCGACTGGTGGCCGGAAAGCCTCGGGACGCCCTCCTCCGTCGGCGCACAGAACAACCTGCGCTACGCCTTCTTCCCATCCACCCGCAGGCTTGCCATCCGGCTCGGGGACGACACGACGGTATACGATACCGGCGATCACCAGATCGGTGGCTTCTCCCAGCAGCAGGGCGGCGACCAGTCGCTGACCTTCACCAGCCAGCATGGGCTCGTGCGCGTGGCCGATCTGCCCAAGGTAAGGCTCGAGGGCGAGGCAGCGGGTGCCAAGGAAGCCGTATCCCCCGAACCGGCGGCAGCAGCCCCGGCCCCCAAGGCGGAAGCGGCAGTCTCGGGCGCGCCCGAACCGAGCACTCCGAGTTCGGCACCATCGCCGGTACCGGCAGCTCCGGCGCCGCAGGCTTCGGCTTCGTCGGAAGACGACATCATCGCCAAGATCGAGAAGCTCGCCGCCCTGCAGCAGAAGGGCATTCTGACCCAGGCGGAATTCGACGAGAAGAAGACGGAGTTGCTGGCCCGTCTTTGACGGGCCTCACCCCCAGACATGAACAAATGAAAAAAGCCCGCGTCAAACGCGGGCTTTCAGGCGTGCGCTCCTCGCAGGAAGAGAAACGCCAGTCGTCCGGGCAGATCTTACTTGATCTTGCCTTCCTTGTAATCGACGTGCTTGCGCGCGACCGGGTCGTACTTCTTGACGACCATCTTCTCGGTCATGGTGCGCGAGTTCTTCTTCGTCACGTAGAAATGTCCGGTATCAGCGGTCGAGTTCAACCGGATCTTGATCGTCGTTGGCTTCGCCATGGTTTATCCTTCCCGCCAGGCTGCTGGCGCCTATACGCCCACACCGCGCTCCAGAGCGCGGCAAAATTCCAGACCGCTCTTCTATCCATGCGCCCGTGCGAGTCAAGCCTCAAAGCATGAGGAAATGCGAGCCCTCCGCCCTGTGATCGAAGAAAGGCACCGGCCTCGGCCTGTGCGGGGCCGCGAACCGGGCTTCGAGCTCGGAGAGCACGATTTCAGTGATGAATGGCAGGGGCAACCGGCGGGCCTCGTGGATCTCGAGCCATTGCAGGTGACTGAGCTCACCATCGGCCCGGGCGAAATCCTCAGCATCGAGACCGGCCTCTCCGGCATCGAGCAGGAAAAAACGCGCGTCGAAGCGCCGCGGACGCCCCGGAGGCGTGACGGCGCGAAACACGAATTGCAACGCCCGCACATCCGGCACCTGACCAGTCGCGAGGAATCCAGCCCATCCGGGAGGCGGCACCGAACCCTCGGGCGGCGCGCCGGCACGCCCCAGAAGCACACCGGTTTCCTCCCAGAGTTCACGCACCGCCGTATAGGGCAAGGCATGCGCCACATCCGGGGGCGTCTCCACCTCGAGCCGTGCGCGTGTTTCGGGGTCATGCGGTCTGTCGGGCAGGATCGCGCCATCACCGGCATCGAGCGCGCCGCCGGGAAAGACGAACTTCTGCGGCATGAAAACGGCGCTGGCCCCGCGCTGGCCCATGAGTACGCGGAAGGTCTCCGCCTCGCGCCGGTAGAGGATCAGTGTCGCGGCATCCCGGAGCGGGACCGGAGCGGGACCGCGTCCCGCGTCAGGCGTTGGAGCCGACATTCTCTGGCGTGCCGAACCCGTGCATCCGCTTGGCCCATTGCAGGCCGACAAAGGCGCCCTTGATCCTCGGCAACAGATAGAGTGACAACAGCACGAAGAAGACCGAGAAGCCGAGCGCCATCACCCAGCCCTTGGGGCGGAAGACCTCGAAGATCGTCAGCATCAGGGGTGCCATGATATGACCGGTGATGAGGATCGTGGCCCAGGCCGGGCCGTCGTCGGCGCGATGGTGATAGAGTTCGGTGCCGCAGGCCGGGCAGGCATGGGCGACCTCGAGGTATTTCTCCATCATGGCGCCCTCGCCACAGGCCGGGCACTTCATCATGACACCGCGCAGAAGCGCCTGGCGGGTATCCCGCGGTTCGTCGTCCTGGGTCATGGTCGTCCTCGAGTCGGTCATGCCTCTTTCTACGTCATTCCGCCGCCCTCAGCCAGCCCGACGAACGGACCCCTACACCACCGAATCCTGACTGGCACCGCCGGGAACGAGCCGTAGCGGCGTTTACCATTTCAGCGCGTCTTCCCGGTCAGGTCCAGTTCGGCGCTGCGCCACCTCCCAGGGCATGGCGGGCCACGATGATGCGCTCCGGAGCGACGTTCGCAGCGCTGGCTGACGAGATCACAAGCTCATCCGACATCAAAATAAAGTCGAGCACGAACCCGAGAAACTCCTCATCTTCAAACCTTTGCCTGACATCATCGGTGGATGCGCCGGTTGCGGCAAGGAAATGGGAGAGGTTCTCCGGATCGCCCGTGAGGGCCACGAGCGCATCCTGCGCGATGGATTTTGCGAGTTCCGTCTTCATCTCTTCGTTACACCTGGCGGGGCTGCCCGAAACCTTTCGTTAACACATTTGCCGTTAATAAATGGCGCAATCAATGCTGCTTTTCTTCCTTTCCTCGGAGGTCCATCAATGTCTGGTCGGGTCCTGGTGGTTGATGATGTACCCACCAACCGGCTGCTGCTTCGGGCCAAGCTTTCCGCTGCGTATTACGATGTGTTCGCTGCCGAGAACGGCACACGCGGGCTGGAAATGGCCCTGAGCGAACAGCCGGACATGATCATGCTCGACGTGCTGATGCCGGACATGGACGGCTACACCGTCTGTCGTGAACTCAAGGCGCGCCCCGAGACCGCCCATATTCCGGTCATCATGGTCACATCGCTCGACACGCCGGAAGAGCGGGTGCGCGGGCTCGAGGCCGGTGCCGACGACTTTCTGTCAAAGCCGTTCAACGATCTCGCCCTGTTTGCGCGGGTGCGAAACCTCCTGCGCATGAAGATGATGTTCGACGAGTTGCGCCTGCGTGATCTGACCTCGCGCGAACTGGGTCTCAGCGATTTCGTGTCCGAGCAGGACATCGAACCGGACTATTCCGCGCCGATACTGCTCGCGCCAGGTTCGGTCGAACAGGGGCGATCCTGGGCCCGGTATCTCAAGTCCGGGCTCGGGGCCATGACCATCGAGACCTGCTCGGAGCGCGAGGCTCAGAACCTCGCGCAGTTCGAGCTTCCCGACTGTTTCGTGGTGAATCAGACGATGATGGAAGGCGGCGACGGGCTCAGGTTCGTCTCCACGCTCCGTGCACGACCCGAAACCCGGCAGGCCGCGATCCTTCTTGTCGTGAACAAGGGTGATGTGGAGACCGCGGCGAAGGGGCTGGAGATCGGGGCCTCGGACTATATCGAGGCACCGTTCGACCCGAGCGAACTAACGGCGCGGATCCGGTCGCTTCTGCGCCGGAAATGCTATTCGGACTGGCTGCGGCGCAGCGTGCGCGACGGGCTGAAGATGGCGGTGATCGATCCTCTGACCGGGATCTACAATCGCCGCTATGCCTCGCAACACATGAACAGCGTGATGGAACGCGCACGGGACACCGACGGGTACTTCGCGGTGATGATGATCGATCTCGACAAGTTCAAGCGCCTGAACGACGAGCATGGCCATGACGCCGGCGACGCGGTGTTGCGGGAATTCTCACGGCGCTTGCAGGAAAACATCCGCGGCGTGGATCTCGTGGCACGGTTCGGCGGCGAGGAGTTCTTCGTGGCCCTGCCCGACAGCGATCACGATGCCGCAGCCGCGGCAGCCGAGCGCATACGGCGCGCCATCGAGGGAACCGCCTTCCCGCTGCCGCGTGACAAGGGCGAGGTGAATGTGACGGTCTCGATCGGGGTCGCCATTGCCGACGGCAGCGATACGGATGCGGAAGCGGTGATCCACCGCGCCGACCGTGCGCTTTACGAGGCCAAGGAAGGCGGGCGGAACCGCGTGACCTTCTACGCGGAGGCGGCCTGACTTTCGGGCCGCCCAAACCTCACCGACAGCACGCCATTGCGGCCGGGGCCCAGCTCAGCGTAACCTGCGGGTCACTGACGAGATTGAGCGGGCTCACTGACTGATGGCATCCTTTTCGCGACCACCCGGCGGCCAGCCGATCCGTGGCCTTCTCTTTGACAAGGACGGCACCCTGTTCGACTTCCGCCTGACCTGGGGGCGATGGTGCGCCGGTTTCATCCGCGATCTCGCGAAAGGCGACGAAAGCGCGGCGGAGGCGCTATCCGGGAAACTCGGATACGATCTGGTGAGGGAGGAGTTCGCACCGACGAGCCCGGTCATCGCGGGAACGATGGACGTGGTGGTCCAAGCGATCAAATCCTGCTTTCCGGAACTCAGCCGGGCGGCAATCCGGGCCCATGTCCTGGCCTCGACGTCGGAGGTTCCGCAGGTCGAGGCGGTGCCGCTATCCGCGCTCATGGCCCGCCTGAAGGGCGACGGCCACACCCTCGGCATCGCAACGAACGATGCGGAACAGGCAGCGCGTCACCACCTGGATTCGAGCGGCATCCTCGAGGAATTCTCCTTCATCGCAGGATACGACAGCGGCTTCGGCGCGAAACCCGACCCCGGGATGCTCCTGGCCTTCTGCGATCACTCGAATTTCGAACCTGCGGACTGCGTGATGATCGGAGACAGCACCCACGATCTGCTCAGCGGGCGCGCCGCGGGGATGCGGACAGTCGGCGTGCTTACGGGGCTCGCGGAAGCCGAAGAGCTCGCCGATCTCGCGGATGTCATCCTGCCCAGCATCGGCGCCCTGCCCGGCTGGATCGATGGCGAGAACCGCACGGTGGCGGCACTCTGAACTCGTCTCCGCTCTAGGCGTCCACTTCCGACCGTTTCAGTAGACCGCGCAGACTTTCATCGAGCACGAGTTCCCGGCGAATCCTGTCGGCCTTTTCCTGGACCTTGCGCAAGACGGTTCGTGCCTTGCGCCGCTCGCCCGCGTGGGCGTGCTTGACCACCCGCGACATCGGTCGCGCAAAGTCGCAATACTCTCCGCTCGGGGCGGTGGCGCGCACCGGAGCCAATGTTCCGGCAAACAGGTCGGGCGAATATCCGAACACTTCGAAATCTTCGCGGTAACGGGCATGGACCTTCTCCGCGAGCGCTTCGGTGTAGTGTTCGCGGATCTTCTGCGAGGCCGACGTGGCGTGGCTGGCCTTGTTCTCGCGCGCGGGTGCGGCTTGTGAAAAGCGGCTCGAGATCTGCGCGAAATGGCCCGGAAGATCCTCGAAATGGCCGACATGGCTATATTTCACGAAGTGGAAGAACGTCTTGTAGACCTGCCCCGCCCAGTGGATGTCCACATCCCGATCTGGTTGGTCGCAGACCATCTCGACGAAGGCCTCGAAGCTCTGGGGCACGCCCGGCAGGTTGAAGCCATTGTATTTTTCCGGAGACATTCCGGCGGCGACCTTGGCCTGAAGCTTGATAATCTTGTCGAGATAGGCCGAGAGCAGCTTCGTGTAGGGATTGCGGACCACGGTGAAGAGATACTTGTTCATCAGATCGCCCACGAGGCGATCGACGTCATCACCCGAATAGGATTCCCATGGCGTTTCGACCTCACCCTTCGTTCCGCCCCATTTGTAGTTGTGGACGGCGAAATACTCTTCGGGCACCGGAACCGTGCTGCCCGCTTCGTGCTCGAGTTCCCAGAGCTGACGCTTGACTTCGGTGTTCGCGGCCTTGCCCAGCGGAATGAAGAGATAGCCCAGGGCATCGGACGGGGTGCTGTCACGCAAGGTGGTCGTGATGTTTCGCTTGTTCCATGGCCTGCAATCGATCGCGTTCATCCGAGCCTTCCATTCACCTGCGCGGGCTTTTCACCTCTATCGCGCGGCGGGCACCGGCCCGCAAGAGCAGACCGCGTCAGGAGGCGTCCTCCGTTCTTCGGCAGACTGCGATTCGCGAATGGGGAATGGTGGGTGATGAGAGACTCGAACTCCCGACATCTTCGGTGTAAACGAAGCGCTCTACCAACTGAGCTAATCACCCGGCCCCGCAGAAGCGGAGATGGTGGGCGATGGCAGGATCGAACTGCCGACATCTACGATGTGAACGTAGCGCTCTACCGCTGAGCTAATCGCCCGGTGGCCGGGTTGATATATATTCCACCGGGCACCATCAAGAGGTATTCTTTGGATTTCTGCGGATTGGTGAAGCGGATGTTCGCCAGTCCCAGGGCCCGCGCAAAGCCTGTCAACCAGGCGAACGATGCTATTTATGAAACGATTGCAACCGGGCGGCTGATTGACACGCAAAAACGCCACCGCGTACAGAACACCGGAAAGACCGGGCGGGTGTTTCACGACATGGCCCTGCACGAGGCGGCCACTTGGAGGGCCGTTCTCACGGGGGACTGCGTATGCGGGAACCGGCAGGACGTTCTGCGGCAGCGCCCGGTAAAGAACAGCGAGAAGATCAGGGAGATCGAAATGCTCGACGGAAAATTCACCCCGCATGGGAAGCATCTTATCGCGGGCGCCTGGATTTCGGGAGAAGGGACATTTTCCTCCGAGCCCGCAACCGGCCCGGCCCATGTCTTCAGCATCGGAAGCGTCGAACTGGTGGATGCGGCCTGCAAGGCGGCCGAAGAGGCCTTCTGGACCTATGCCTATCTGGGCCGCGAGGCGCGCGCGGAATTCCTCGATGCCATTGCCGAGGAGATCGAGGCCCGGGCGGACGCGATCACCGAGATCGGCTGCCAGGAAACTGGCCTGCCGGAAGCCCGGCTTCAGGGCGAGCGGGGACGGACCACCGGCCAGATCAGGCTGTTTGCGGCCCATATCCGCAAGGGCGACTATCTCGACCGCCGGCATGACGAGGCCCTGCCGGACCGCGCCCCGCTCCCGCGCCCGGACCTGCGGATGATGCAGCGTCCGATCGGCCCGGTGGCCGTATTCGGCGCCTCGAACTTCCCGCTCGCCTTCTCGACCGCGGGCGGGGACACGGCCGCGGCCCTTGCTGCCGGGTGTCCGGTGGTGGTGAAGGGCCACTCCGCCCATCCCGGCACGGGAGAGATCGTTGCCGAGGCCATTGCGGCGGCTGTCACGCGCTGCGACATGCCAAAAGGTGTCTTCTCGCTGATCCAGGGCGGCAACCGGCAGGTTGGCCAGGCGCTTGTGCAGCACCCCGACATCAAGGCGGTGGGTTTTACCGGCTCGCTGGCGGGCGGGCGTGCACTCTTCGATCTTTGTGCGCAGCGCCCGGAGCCGATCCCGTTCTTCGGCGAGCTCGGCTCGGTCAACCCGATGTTCGTCCTGCCCGAGGCGGCCAGGGCACGCGGGGCCGAGATCGGCAAGGGCTGGGCCGGGTCGCTCACCATGGGAGCAGGCCAGTTCTGCACCAACCCAGGCATCGCTGTAGTTGAGAGAGGCCCGGAAGGGGACGCGTTCGTCGCCGCGGCCAGGGACGCGCTGGCAGAAAGCGCACCGCAGGTGATGCTCACTGACGGGATCGCGAAGGCCTATCGTGACGGCAAGGCACGCTTCGACGGCCGCAATGCCGTGACCCCGGTTCTGACCACCGAGCAGGATGGTCGCACGGCCGCGCCGAACCTCTACGAAACGGATGCGGAGGCCTATCTTCAGGACCATGCGCTCGGCGAGGAGGTCTTCGGGCCGCTCGGGCTCGTCGTGCGGGTCTCGGGCGAGGACGAGATGAAGATGCTCGCGAAGGGCTTCGAGGGTCAGCTCACCGCGACGATGCACATGGATGAAGGCGATACGGCGCGGGCACGCGCCCTCCTGCCGATCCTCGAGCGCAAGGCAGGCCGCGTGCTGGTCAATGGCTTCCCGACGGGGGTCGAGGTCTCCGACACGATGGTTCATGGCGGCCCCTACCCGGCCTCGACCAATTTCGGTGCGACAAGCGTGGGAACGCTCTCGATCCGGCGCTTCCTGCGGCCGGTCTGCTACCAGAACGTGCCCGCGGGTGTGTTGCCCGATGATATCGCCTGACCGGAAGCGCCTTACCGAGCAAGCCGGCAGGGGCTCTCAGGCCCCGCTCCAGCTTGCGGTGGCCCAGACCACCAGCAGATACCGCCCGAGCTTGGCGACGGTGACGAAGAGCAGGAAGACGCTCAGGCGTTCGCGCAGCACCCCGGCGACGAAGGTGAGCGGATCGCCGATGAAGGGCGCCCAGGACAGGAGCAGCGACCAGCGGCCCCAGCGGTGATACCAGCCTTCGGCCCGCGCGGCCTGTTCGCGCGAGACCGGAAACCAGCGCCGCCCCTCGAAGCGCGCAAGGTTCAGGCCGAGCCACCAGTTCAGTGTCGAGCCCAGCACATTGCCCAGCGTGGCGATGCCGACAAGTGCGGGAACCGGATAGCGCTCCGCGACGAGCATTGCGGTCAGCAGGATCTCCGATTGCGCCGGCAGGAAGGTCGCCGCGAGGAATGCGACGGAAAAGAGGCCGGCGAGGGCCAGCACGGTCTCTCCCATGTGCCGCGATCTCCCTTGGACGAAGCCCCATATGAAAACTGCCGGCCCGAAGGCCGGCAGCGAGATTGCCCGAAGCGGGCGTTTGATCAGTGCGGTGCCGCGGTGGGCGTCGTCGGCTCGGATGCGGCCACGGCAGCACGGGCGGCGGCCTCGTCGGCCTCGTCCCACTCGATCGGATCAGGCATGCGCACCAGCGCCACCTTCAGCACGTCCATCACGTTCGAGACCGGGATGAGTTCCAGACCGTTCTTCACGTTGTCCGGAATATCCCGCAGATCCTTCACATTGTCGGACGGGATCAGCACCGTCGTGATGCCGCCCCTGAGCGCTGCGAGGAGCTTCTCCTTCAGCCCGCCGATCGGCAGCACGTTGCCGCGCAGCGTCACCTCGCCGGTCATCGCCACGTCGCGGCGCACCGGGATCTGGGTCAGTACCGAGACGATCGACGTGACCATCGCGATACCAGCCGAGGGGCCGTCCTTGGGCGTAGCGCCTTCGGGCACGTGGACGTGGATGTCCGCGGTCTCGAACATCGGCGGCTTGAGGCCCAGGTCCGGCGCTTTCGAGCGCACATAGGACGAGGCCGCGTCGATCGACTCCTTCATCACGTCGCCGAGCTTGCCGGTCGTCTTCATCCGGCCCTTGCCCGGCAGCTTCAGCGCCTCGATGGACAGCAGGTCGCCGCCCACCTCGGTCCAGGCCAGACCGGTGGTGACACCCACCTGATCCTCGTCCTCGGCGAGGCCATACTTGAACCGGCGCACTCCGAGATACTCCTCGAGGTTCTCGGGCGTGACCACGACCTTCTGCGAGTTGCCCTTGACGATTTCCGTCACCGCCTTGCGGCAGAGCTTGGCAATCTCGCGCTCCAGGTTCCGCACCCCGGCTTCGCGGGTGTAGTAGCGGATGATGTCGCGCAGGCCTTCGGCCGTGAGTTCGAACTCGCCCTTCTTGAGGCCGTGCCCCTTTTCCTGCTTCTCGAGCAGGTGCTGGCGCGCGATCTCGGCCTTCTCGTC
Source organism: Amaricoccus macauensis (assembly GCF_049800915.1). Lineage (GTDB taxonomy): Bacteria > Pseudomonadota > Alphaproteobacteria > Rhodobacterales > Rhodobacteraceae > Amaricoccus > Amaricoccus macauensis_A. Next base: position 520,472 of record NZ_JBNAFY010000001.1, on the reverse strand, counting down.
CTCAGTGTAGCCGGAGATCGAGATGATCTCCATCCGGTCGAGGAGCGGCCGCGGCATGCTGTAGCTGTTGGCCGTGGTGAGGAACATCACGTTCGAGAGGTCGTATTCCACCTCGAGATAGTGATCCATGAAGGTCGAGTTCTGCTCTGGATCGAGCACCTCGAGCATGGCGCTTGCCGGGTCGCCGCGGAAGTCCTGGCCCATCTTGTCGATCTCGTCGAGCAGGATCAGCGGGTTGGTCGTCTTGGCCTTCTTCATCGACTGGATGATCTTGCCGGGCATCGAGCCGATATAAGTCCGCCGGTGACCGCGGATCTCCGCCTCGTCCCGGACACCGCCGAGCGAAATGCGGATGAACTCGCGCCCCGTCGCCTTGGCGACCGACTTCCCAAGCGAGGTCTTGCCGACGCCTGGAGGTCCGACGAGGCAGAGGATCGGCCCCTTCAACTTGGCCGAACGCGACTGCACCGCGAGGAACTCGACGATGCGTTCCTTCACCTTCTCGAGACCGTAATGGTCCGCATCCAGCACGCTCTGGGCCGCGTTCAGATCCTTCTTGATGCGGCTGCGCTTGCCCCACGGGATCGACAGCATCCAGTCGAGGTAGTTGCGCACCACGGTGGCCTCGGCGGACATGGGCGACATGTTCCGCAGCTTCTTGAGCTCGGCCATCGCCTTGTCACGGGCTTCCTTGGTGAACTTGGTCTTCTCGATCCGCTCCTCGAACTCGGAGGCGTCGTCCTGGCCTTCGCCATCGCCCGAGCCAAGCTCGCGCTGGATCGCCTTCATCTGTTCATTGAGGTAGTATTCGCGCTGGGTGCGCTCCATCTGGTTCTTGACGCGGCTCTTGATCTTCTTCTCGACCTTGAGCACGGACATCTCGCCCTGCATCAGACCGTAGATCGTCTCGAGCCGCTCACCCACGTCGAATTCCTCGAGAAGCGCCTGCTTCTCCTCGAGCTTCGCGCCCAGGTGACCCGCAACCGTATCCGCGAGTTTTGCCGGCGGCATGTCCTCGGTGATCGCCGAAACGGCCTCGTCGGGAATGTTACGGTTGAGCTTCGCATAGCGCTCGAACTCATCGCCCACGGCACGCGCCAGGGCCTCGACCGCCGCCGGATCGACCTCGGTCTCCTCGATCACCTCGGCGTTGGCCTCGAAGTAGTCCTCGTTTTCGAGAAATTCCTCGATCCCAACGCGGCTCTTGCCCTCGACCAGGACCTTCACCGTTCCGTCGGGCAGTTTCAGTAGCTGAAGCACATTCGCCAGCACACCAACCCTGTAGATGCCTTCGGCCGTGGGTTCGTCCTCGGACGGATCCTTCTGGCTTGCGAGCAGTATCTGCTTGTCGTCCTTCATGACCGCTTCGAGCGCGCGGACGGATTTCTCGCGGCCCACGAAAAGCGGGACGATCATATGCGGAAAGACCACGATGTCGCGCAACGGGAGAACCGGATGGGTCGGACTGCTCAGTTCGTTCATGTATGTCGTCCTTTTCTTGGCAAGGCACTCGCGCCCCGCTTCCGCGGCAACGCGACACCTCCACTTGGGTGACAAATGGCGCGCCCATCGCTGCGTTTCAAGCAAATGACATTCTGCGCCTACGGTTCGGCGGCTGCAAGAGAAGCATTCCACCAAGGTAACCCGGATCCGAACCCGATCCGGACGTGCTCCGCCCTGCCTTGCTCCGCGGGGATGTCGGATTTACCTAAATTGTCGAATATAAAGAAACACATGGATCTGCGATTGGTGATGCCACCAAGTGTTGTAGGGAGAGAAAGCATGATGCAAGTATCCGAACTTGCGAGTTCAGAAAATTGTTTCCCATTCCTGGAATGTATTTCAGGAGATTTCACAAGCTAATCGACGCAGAGATGGTTTGATCTGTTGCTGTTTTGCCCAAAGCCGCAACTCCATTCGTTTCGTGGCGGGGGCCACGCAAACGATCAAGAACAGCAAGCGGCGCGTGCATGAGACCGCCGCTCTGTTAAACTCGCGCGGCGAATCCCGCTGTTCAGCTTGTGATGGTGTGTCTTGAAGAAACGCAGTTTTGTGGTCGTCGGCCTCGGGACCTTCGGCACGATGGTGGCGAGCGAGCTTTGCCGCTACGGGAACCCGGTCCTGGTGATCGATATCGACGAAAAGCGGGTCAGCCCCTTCGCGGAGACCGCACGCGAGGCCATCATCGCGGATGGCCGGGAGGAAGCAGCGCTGCGCGAGGCAGGCGTGGGCGACTATGACGTGGCGGTCGTGGGCATCGGCGAGGATCTGGAGGCCAATATCCTCTGCACCATGAACGTGAAGATGCTCGGTGTGAAGACGATCTGGGCCAAGGCCTCCAACCGAACCCATCACCGCATCCTCGCCAAGCTCGATATCGACCGCATCATCCTGCCCGAACAGGAAACCGGACGCCATGTGGCGCAAATGCTCAACTTCCCCCTGATGCGTGATTTCATCAACATGGGCAATGGGTTCAGCCTGATAAACCTGATGGTTCCAGACGTTCTGACAGGCAAGACGGTCAGCGAGCTTCCCATGCACGTGGATGAGAACCTGAGGGTGCTCGGCGCGATGCGCGGCACGGCCCATATCGACTGCACCGATGGTACGGCGCGTCTCGAGAAGGGCGACAGGCTGTTCGTTCTGGGGCGACGCGCGGGTCTGGAGAAGTTCATCGGCTCGCTGCCCGGCGGTCGCTGAGCCATGGGCCGCTGGCGTCTGCCGCCCCCTCTCGTACTGATCCTGCTCTACTGCGCGCTGATCGTGATCGGCACGCTGGCATTCAAGCTGCCCATTGCCACGACCGCTCCCATCACCTGGTCGGACGCGGCCTTCACGGCCACCTCGGCCATCACCGTGACGGGGTTGGGCGTCGTTGATACCGGCAGCACTTTTACCCTGTTCGGTCAGGCAGTTCTGCTGGTTCTGATACAGTGTGGCGGGCTCGGGATCATGACCTTTGCCATCCTGATCCTGTCGATGCTGGGCCTGCACATCGGCATTTCCCACCGCCATTTCCTGCGCGAGGATCTCAACCAGACCTCGATCCACGGGCTCCTCGACCTGGTGCGCATCATCTTCCGCTTCGTGCTCATCTGCCAGGCGGTGGGAGCGCTCCTGCTCTGCCTGGTTTTCGTGCCCGAATTCGGGCTGGGTCGCGGGCTCTGGATGAGCCTCTTTCACGCGGTTTCGGCCTTCAACAACGCAGGATTCGCGCTCTTTCCGGATTCGCTTTCGGCCTGGGTCGGCCATCCGGTGATCAACATCGTGATCCCCGCTCTCTTCATCGTTGGCGGGATCGGTGCCACGGTGGTGATGGATCTGCGCGCCAAGCGGCGCTGGCACCAGCTTTCGCTCCACACGAAGCTGATGCTGATCGGCACCGCCATCCTGCTCACGGTTCCGACCTTCGCCATCGCCGCGATGGAATGGACCAATCCCGCGACGCTCGGCGCGCTTGAAAGCCCCTGGACGCGGTTTGTCGCGAGCTGGTTTCAGGCAGCAACCGCGCGGACGGCGGGTTTCAACACGATCGACATCGGCGGTTTTACCAATGGATCCAGTCTGATGTACATGGTTCTGATGGTGGTGGGGGCCGGTTCGACCTCCACGGGGGGCGGCATCAAGGTCACGACCTTCATCGTGTTGCTGCTCGCGACGAAGGCGTTCTTTCAGCGCCGTACGGCGGTGGACATCTTCGGTCGGCGTCTCGGCTCGGCGGAGATCATGAAGGTTCTGGCGCTTTCGATGGTGAGCGTGCTGACGCTCTTCACGGCGCTCTTCATCCTGATCCTGTTCCACGAGGGGGAGTTCCTCGACCTGATGTTCGAGACGGCTTCGGCCTTTGGCACGGTGGGAGTTTCGCGCGGGACCACCGGCGATCTCGACACGGCCGGGCGCGTGGTGATCATGTGCGTGATGTTCGTGGGGCGGGTCGGCCCCCTGACGCTCGGGTTCATCCTCGCCATGGGACCGAAAAGGCGGATCGCCTACCCGGCGGGAACGGTGCATCTGGGGTGAGGGTTAACGGCTGGTTAATCGCGCCGAACCGCGGTCTGTAAGTGATTGAAAAGCGGTGATTTCGGCATTTCGAGAGCCGAAAAATCCAATGCAGCTTTCATGCATATTCCATGCAGATTTCATGCATATGATTGCCGGGCGTCACGAACTGCGGCGGATTGCTGCTCAAAGGGTCATGGACATCTCGTGCCACGCCATTCCGCCATGGATTGATGCGGACGGGCGCAGATAGACATAGCCGAATTTCTCGTAGAGCGGGACGTGATGCGGCTTGCACATGAGGTGGATCGTGGCCTTGCCCATGGCCCGCATCCGCGCGATGAACTCGACCATGAGCGCCCGCGACAGGCCCTTCCCCTGGTGGGCGGGATCGACGACCACGGACATGATGACGATGTTCCTCGCCTCCGGGTCATGCACCACGAAGTCCTTTATCGCATCGTCGGACATCTCGACCTCATGCGTGCAACCGCTGTTGATGAAGCCCGCCACCTCGCCCTCGATCTCGACGATCAGGAACCCCTGGGGGTAGTCGAGGATGCGCCTCTCGATCCTTTCGCGGGTCGCGGCCTCGTCGCCTTCATAGGCCGCCACTTCGATCTCGAAGCAGCGATCGAGGTCCGTGGGCCGGGCGGTTCGGAAGTGGTGCATGATGCTGGGCGAGCCCCTTTGCCGGATGTGTTGGACTGCCTTGAAGGTGCCGATTGCGTCGCTGGCTTCAACAGGAGAATGCCCTCGGGGAAATCTGCTGTGGCAAACGTGTGTGCATGTCAGGTTGGCGGGGGAATTGCGGATTGCGAGACCCGCCATTGGTGCTGGGAGAGAATGGCACGGAACAAGCCGGAGGCGCCGTGCCTGCGACGGCCCGTCCGGACGGGCTGGCGCATCGTCGAGGCCGGGGCATCGTTTTGAACTAGGCAGTATTGTAACCATAAACCGCGTCGAACAGGCGGTGGTGCGCCACCCCCCGGCCCGCCGCTGGCCCGCACGTGTTCCGACACGGACAAAAATGGCCGATTGCTGTCGTTGGCGAGACCCGCCATTGGTGCCGGGAGAGAATGGCACGGAACAAGCCGGAGGCGCCGTGCCTGCGACGGCCCGGCCGGACGGGCTGGCGCATCGTCGAGGCCGGGCCATCGTTTTGAACTACGCAGTATTGTAACCATAAACCGCGTCGAACAGCCGGTCGTGCGCCAACCCCCGGCCCGCCGCTGGCATGGCGAGCGTAACGAAGCGGACAGGAGACCTCATCTCGCATTACACTCATCGGGTCCTGTCGAATCGGCTGAACCCCGATACGCTGTAGCCGGAGAAGGTGCCGTGCCCCGTGGGGCGGTGCGACAGAGACGGAGCAAGCCTCGTGAACAGCCATGAGAAGACGGTGTCCTTTACCCGGATGAAGGACGGGACCAGGGAAGATTACCAGCTCCTGGCGGAGCTTGAGAAACCCTTCCTGGCCCTGACCGCAGACCGGGTGCTCGCGGAACTGGCGCGTGCGGGCGAGGACACGCTGGACGGCTACAAGATCACCCGGCTCCAGCACGGGCTGCAATCCGCCACGCGCGCGGAGAAAGATGGTGCCGATCTGGACTGGATCGTGGGGGCGCTTCTCCATGATATCGGCGACGGTTTGGCGCCCCAGAACCATGACCGGATGTCGGCGGAGGTGATCCGTCCCTTCGTCCGGTGGGATGTGGCCTGGGTGGTCGAGCATCACGGCATATTCCAGACCCTCTACTACGGGCGGCATTACGGGTGGGACGAGAATGCACGCGACCGGTTTCGCGATCATCCCTGTTTCGAGTCCTGCGCTCAGTTCTGCGAATTGTGGGATCAATCGTCCTTCGACCCGGACTACGAGATGCAGACGCTCGATCACTTCGCGCCGATGGTAAAGGAGGTGTTCGGTCGCAAGGCGTACGACCCCGCCGTGATCCGCGAGGGCCATGTCTCGCCGCTGACCCGCGGGTAATGTTCCGTTTGGTGGAAAGCCATCGCCGCTCGATCGCTCCCTCCTAGAGCGGTTCGAGATCCCCGCCGCGATAGCCCGCGTGGAAGCTCTCCGAGAAGCTCTCCAGCGTGTCCGACGAGATCGCCGCGCGCAGGCCCGCCATCAGCTCCTGGTAGTAGTGGAGGTTGTGCCAGGTGAGCAGCATCGAGGCGATGATCTCGCCCGACTTGAAGACATGGTGCAGGTAGGCGCGGGAATAGCCCGTGCAGGCCGGACAGCTGCAGTCCGGATCGAGGGGGCGCGGATCCTCGGCGTGGCGGGCGTTCTTGATGTTGACCGGCCCGCGCCGGGTGAGCGCCTGGCCCGTGCGCCCCGAGCGGCTCGGCAACACGCAGTCGAACATGTCGACGCCGCGCATCACCGCGCCGACGATGTCGTCGGGCTTGCCCACGCCCATGAGGTAGCGGGGCCTGTCCTCGGGCAGGAAACCGGGGGCGTAGTCGAGCACGCCGAACATCGCCTCCTGCCCCTCGCCCACGGCCAGCCCACCGATGGCGTAGCCCTCGAAGCCGATGGCCTTGAGGGCCTCCGCGCTTTCCTCGCGCAGGTCGCGCGTGACGCCGCCCTGCATGATGCCGAAGAGCGCGTGGCCGGGGCGGTCACCGAACGCTTCGCGCGAGCGCTCGGCCCACCGCATGGAGAGCCGCATGGAGGCCGCCACCTGTTCCTCGGTCGCGGGGAGCGCGGGGCATTCGTCGAAGGCCATGACGATGTCGGAGCCCAGAAGCCGCTGGATCTCCATGCTGGTCTCGGGGCTGAGGTAATGCTTCGAGCCGTCCACATGGCTGCGGAAGGTCACGCCCTTCTCGGTGAGCTTGCGCAGGTCCGCGAGGCTCATCACCTGGAAGCCACCGGAATCGGTGAGGATCGGGCGGTCCCAGTTCATGAAGCGGTGCAACCCGCCCAAGCGCGCCACCCGCTCGGCGCCGGGGCGCAGCATGAGGTGGTAGGTGTTGCCCAAGAGGATGTCGGCCCCGGTGGCGCGGACGCTTTCGGGCAACATGGCCTTCACGGTCGCGGCGGTGCCCACCGGCATGAAGGCCGGCGTGCGGATCTCGCCGCGAGGCGTCGAAATCACGCCGCGGCGCGCCCGGCCCGAGCGGGCCTCGATCTGAAAAGCGAATCTCGTCATGGCGCTCCTTTACGCGCTCGGGGGCGGCTCGACAAACCATCACGAATGTGTCGCGCTTCTGTCACTTAAATGCGATCAAAGGAAACCCCGCATATCAACGAGGGAATGCAGTAAATGAAATCGCTTCTCACCTCCGTCGCGTTGGCCGCTCTTGGTGCGCCTGCGCTTGCCGCCAATGTCGAGCTTGGCCCCCGCCCCGGTTTTCTCATCGACCAGATGGAAGACGGCGACCTGAAGGACACGCTGGCGCAATGCGCAGACATGGACTTCCAGCCCTCGGCCTGGTCGATCGGCCATCGCGGCGCGCCGATGCAGTTCCCCGAGCATACGGTCGAATCCTACAAGGCCGCGGCGCGAATGGGCGCGGGCGTGCTGGAGTGCGATGTCGCCTTCACCGCCGACAAGGAACTCGTCTGCCGCCACGCGCAGGACGATCTCGCCACCACCACGAACATTCTCGCCACCGATCTCGGCCAGAAGTGCACCGCCGGCTTCACGCCTGCCTCCGGTGACACGCCCGCCGGTGCCGATTGCCGCACCTCGGACCTGACGCTCGAGGAGTTCAAGAGCCTCGAGGGCAAGATGGACGCGGGCGACGACACCGCGACCGATATCGAGAGCTTCATGGACGCAACTGCCGGTTGGCGCACGGATCTCTATTCCGCGCAGGGCGGCACGCTGATGACCCATGCGGAATCGATCGCGCTCTTCAAGGAACTGGGCACGAAGTTCACGCCCGAGTTGAAGTCCCCCGCCGTCGAGATGCCGTTCGACGGGTTCAGCCAGGAAGACTACGCCCAGAAGCTGATCGACGAATACAAGGCCGCGGGTGTTCCGGCCGAGGACGTGTTCCCGCAGTCTTTCAATCTCGCGGACGTGCTCTACTGGATCGAGGCCGAGCCGGAATATGGCGCGCAGGCGGTCTATCTCGTGGAATGGCCTTCGGAAGGCGAATTCGACGAGCAGGACCCGGCGACCTGGTCGGAGAATTTTGAGGAGCTGAAGGCGCAGGGCGTGAACTATCTGGCCCCGTCCATGAATATGCTCGTGACCAATGCGGACGGCACCATCGCGGCCAGCGAATATGCCAAGGCCGCCAAGGCCGCCGGGCTGAACCTGATCTCCTGGACGCTGGAGCGCTCGGGCCCGCTCACCACGGGCGGCGGCTGGTACTACACTCCGCTCAACGACATGATCACCTCCGACGGCCAGATGTTCGAGCTTGTGGACGTTCTGGCGCAGGATGTGGGTGTCGTCGGGCTCTTCTCCGACTGGCCGGCCACGACGACCTACTACGCGAACTGCATGGGTCTGAACTGAGCCCGGCGATCTGGTGACGAACTCTCCGCCCCCTCCTTTACGGGGGCGGCCTCAATTCCTATAGTAGTGCTCAGGAATTTTGGGAGTATGCCAGATGAGTGTCGAGCCCGACAGCCCGATGGAGGGAACCCCTCTCATCAAGCCGTCTTCGGTGGACCATGAACTCCACGAGGCGGTGGTTGATGCGTGCCGGAGTGTCTACGACCCGGAAATTCCGGTCAACATCTTCGATCTCGGCCTGATCTACACGATCGAGATTTCGGACGAGAACGACGTGAAGATCATCATGACGCTGACCGCGCCGGGCTGCCCCGTGGCGGGAGAGATGCCGGGCTGGGTCGTGGATGCGATCTCCGTGGTTCCGGGCGTGCGCCATGTGGACGTGGATCTCGTCTGGGAACCGCAATGGGGCATGGACATGATGTCCGACGAGGCACGGCTCGAACTCGGCTTCATGTAGACCTTGCGGTTGATCGCAGTGCGGGTAATTTGCACTGCAACAGAAGCGGAACCGCGAACACATGCAGGATCTGACCATCGCGACGGGCGATATTGTCGCCTCGTCCCGGCTTGGTGCCGACGAACTCGACGAAGTCATGTCAACGCTGAGGGAGGCCAGCCGCCTCGTGTGGCGCTGGAGGATTCGCACACAGCCGCCCGAATTCGTTCGGTTTCGGGGTGATGGCTGGCAGGCTGTCCTGCCGGAGCCGGAGGTGGCCCTGCGCGCGGCATTGTTTTTTCGCGCCCGCGTGCGCTGTCTCGGGCCGGACCGGGACACGCGGGTCTCGATCGGGATCGGATCGGGGATGATCCGGGGCGGTGCATTGGGAGCGTCAGCCGGTCCCGCCTTCGAGGTCTCTGGGCGCGGTCTCGACGCCATGCCGCGCACGGCGCGTTTCGCGATCGATCATGCCGACCCGCCGAAAGGGGCCCCGGCGCGCGAGAGGGCGCTTGTTCAGGCGATGTTCGGGCTGGCCGATGAAATCTCGCGGCGCTGGACGGTGAAGCAGGCGCAGGTGTTTTCCCGCATGCTTGCCCCCGATGCCGGACCGCAGAAGGGCGCAGCCGAGGCGCTCGGCGTCAGCCAGCAGATGATCGCAAAGCATCTGCGCACCGGGGGTGATTGGGCCATTCAGCAAGCGATGCAGACACTCGAAGCGGGTTTGGCCTTGGAATGACAACCCTTAAAAGTTGTTTTCTCGATTACAACCTTGAACGCGCTGCGTTGACTGCACCCTGCGGGACGGCCGGATGATCGAAACCGTCATCGCCCTGACCCTTGGACATCTGCTCGCGGATTTCGTGTTCCAGACCAGGTGGATGGTGGAGAACAAGCGCCGGATCGGCGCACTTTCCGTCCATGTCGCCATCGTTGCCGCCGCGACCTGGGCCTGTCTCGGCCTTGCGCCCGTGCCCCTCGTGATCGGCCTGATTGCCGGGAGCCATGCGCTGCTCGACGCGCTCAAGGCGCGGCTGGGCGGGCCTGGAGTGACATCCTTCCTGGTCGATCAGGCGGCCCATGCCGTCATGATCGGCCTAGCCGCGACACTCCAGCCCGAGGCCTTCACCGCCGGGCTCTGGGCCAATCCGGCCCTTGCGCCCATCGCACCCGCCCTGCCCGTGGGAATGGCCCTTGCCGCGGGCCTCATAGCTTCGGTCTTCGCGGGGGGCTATGCGGTCAAGGAACTGATGACGAGCGTCGAGATCGAGGAGGCCGAGCAACGCCTCGACATGCCCAAGGGCGGGCTCTTCATCGGGCGGCTCGAACGGCTGCTGATCTACATGATCACGCTGGCAGGCCATGTGGATGCGATCGGCTTTCTCATTGCCGCGAAATCCGTGTTGCGCTTCAACGAGCTCTCACGAGAAAAGGACCGGAAGGTCAGCGAATATGTCATCATCGGCACGCTGGCCAGTTTTGCCTGGGGACTCGCGGCCTCGCAGGCAACGGTCGCGGCGCTGGACCTCCTGCGTGCGCCGCCCCCCGCCCCTTGAGAAAGACGCCCATCTCGCCTAGATTATCTGCCAACAAGGCTCAGAGATTGGACGGACATGTTCGGCATTCCCGGAAAGCCCCCCATCAGCATGACGGCGGCCGCAGAGGCCCAGATCGCGCGGCTGATGGCGCGTGGCGACAAGAAGGGCCTGCGCATCGGCGTGAAGAAAGGCGGATGTGCGGGCATGGAATACACGATGGATTATGTGGACGCGATCGATCCGCATGACGAGGTCGTGGAACAGAACGATGCGCGGGTGCTGATCGCGCCCATGGCGCAGATGTTCCTGTTCGGCACGGAGATCGACTATGAAACCGGGCTGATCGAATCCGGCTTCAAGTTCAACAACCCCAATGTGACCGAATCCTGCGGTTGCGGCGAATCGATCAAGTTCTCGGACATGTGACTTGGCCGTTTCGGCGGAGACGAAAGCCTACATCCTCGAGTTGTTCGAGGGTGTGGGCGACGTGACCGCCCGCGCGATGATGGGCGGGCTCGCGATCTATTCCCGCGGCCAGATCTTCGCGCTTTATGCCGGCTCCGACGAGGGGCTCTTCCTCAAGGCGAGCGGATCGTTTGCCGAAGCCCTCAAAGCCGAGGGCGCGCACCAGTTCACCTATACGGGCAAGAAGGGCAAACCCGCGCGCATGGGCTACTGGTCCCTGCCCGAAACCGCACTCGACGATCCCGAGGAGGCCTGTGAATGGGCCAGACGGGCGCTCCGGGCGGTTGATCCCGACTTTTCCTGATCCCGCGCCTCTGCTAGCAAGTCCCGAACATAAATAGGGAGCTGGATGGATGTCGCCACGCACACTCGTTGCCGGAAACTGGAAAATGAATGGTCTCAAGGCCTCCTCGGCGATGCTCGAGGAACTCGCGGCCAGCCATCCCTCGCCCGGTTGCGACGTGCTGATCTGTCCGCCCGCGACGCTGATCGCGACACTCGCGGGTGGCCCGGTTCCCATCGGCGGGCAGGATTGCCATGCCAAGGTCTCGGGTGCGCACACCGGCGACATTTCCGCCGAGATGCTGGTGGATGCCGGCGCCACGGCGGTGATCCTGGGCCATTCCGAGCGTCGGGCTGACCATGGCGAAACCGATATCATGGTGGCCGAAAAGACGGCCGCTGCCTGGCGCGCGGGCCTGCTGGCGATTGTCTGCGTGGGCGAGACGGAAGCCGAGCGCGACAGTGGCGCCACGCTGGACCGGATCGGCAGCCAGCTTGTGGGCTCGATCCCGGACGGTGCGACGGCCGAAACCCTCGTGGTGGCCTACGAACCGGTCTGGGCCATCGGAACCGGCCGCACGCCTTCCTTGAAGGAAATCGAGGAAGTGCATGATTTCATGCGCAATAACCTCGAAGAGCGGTTTGGCGCGGAGATTGCCGACGGCATTCGCCTGCTCTATGGCGGTTCGGTGAAACCGGGCAATGCGCAGGAGATCTTCGCCATCGGCGACGTGAACGGCGCGCTGGTCGGTGGCGCCTCGCTGAAGGCCGAGGATTTTGGGGGGATCATCTCCGCGGCCGGCTGATCGCGGGCCGAGACCACGAAAAAGCGCTCCGCCCGGAAAGCGAGCGGAGCGGCCAAGCACTCAGGCCGGTCGGCACACGTAGTGGTTGGTGATCACCCTCTTGATGATCGGGTGGAATTCCTCGATCCGCCAGCCGCACTCCCCGATGATCGTTTCGAGGAAATCCTTCCGGTAGGATGCCTTGAAAAGCGGCTTTTCGGGAACGAGATCGACAAAATCCTCTTCCTGTTCGGTGCTCACGAATGTCGAGAAGATCAGCACGGCATCGTCTGCGGCATGTGCCCGCAGTTTCTTCAGCACATCGCGCGCATCATCCGGGACCATATGCGTGATCACGGAAAACATGGTCAGGATATCGAAATCGCGGCGACGGACGGGAAAGTCATCGACCTCGTCCATGCGGACGCCATCCTTGTTGTACTTTTCGTTATGGAAATCAACGGCCTTGAAGCGATACTTCGCGTTCCCCGACAAGGCATTTCGCATGTATCTGATCATGGGCTTGTAGACGTCGAGGCCGACATAGAGCTTCTGCGGGGAGCCGCGTTCGTAGAGTGCCTGCGCCACCTTCACGCCGCAGCCCATGTCCAGCATCTTCGCGCCTTCGACCGGCTTTCTCTGACCAATGAGATCGAGAAGCTGCAGGCCGGATTTCACTGACATTGCCTCGTCGTGTCCGAGTTGGCCCCGCCGGAACTTCCGGGGCACGTGGAGCGCGACTGTGGGTTTTTCCTCGTCGAGAAGCATTGTCAGTTCCCTCGTGTGCGATAAGCGCGTTGCGGCCAGATTTTCCTCGCCGCAATGGCCCCGAAATTCTGGACCAGCGACCGGGCGCCAATCGTAGAACGGCAAGAGTTCGCGATCAACTCGCCGTTTTGTAGGGAAACGTCCCGCCCCCGGGAAACAGGGCGGGATGCGCGGTTGGAACTTATCCGACCTTGCGGTCTTCCTGCGCGCCACCGTGGCTTCGCGCGTAATGTGCTGCCAGCCGTTCGAGCGCGATCTTGAGCACGACCTTGCCCGAGCGCGCGGACCAGCCAAGACGCTTCTCTGCGGCTTCGAGACCTTCAAGGAAACAGCAGACACGGAAAACGATGTCCGAAAGCCCCGGCCCGAGCGCCTCGAGCGCCTTGCCGACCCGATCCCGTGCGCCGGTGGGCCCTTCGGCCGGCCCGCTTTCGGCGTTGAAGGCCCCCCGGTCGCCGCCCGCGGTCAGAAACCGATCCCAGTTCTGCGCGACCCGCGGCCCCATCTGGGCGAGTTCGAAATCCTCGCGCAGGCGCTCGCCCGCCTCGATCAACTCCGGTGAGAGATAGGGCTTGCCGTCCTTGCCCTGCTTGCGGCCAAGAACGGAGAGCGGGCTTTCAGCGAGGTTGTAGCGGATCCGCTTCTCGCCGGACCCATCGGAAGCGGCGACCACGCGCTCGGCGAACTCGCGATGCTGATCCTGGAACGGGCTCTGGACTTCGGCGAACCCGGTGGCCTTCGCGGCCTTGGCCTGGCGCTCCTCCGTGAGCAGACGCTTCAGCGCCGCGCGGCCCACGGTGGTAATCGTATAACATGCAATCTTTCCAGAACGATCGCAGGAGATCCACTCCTGCAACGCGAAGGCGTGGGCTACATCCCGATCAACCACGGCGATGCGGTTCTGCCGCCCCGGAACGACCTCGCGCAGGACGACGGCCTTTTCCATGTTGGGGGCAACCGCAAGAAACGCACCCTTTTCGCACAGCCGACGAAGAATGCGCCGTGCTTCCCGTTCGATACGCGGATCCGGGCGGTCGCAAGAGGACGTGGCCGTATTGGGCATGGGCGAAACCTCGTTTTCTACAGTATTGTAAGGGCTTGGGGAGCTGAGCTTGCGGCTGAGTTTATCCAGTGCTTCATCGACGAGCGGATCGTCGCGCCAGGCTTCCACCTTGCGGACCTGGCGCAGGATCGTCGATGCATGGCATCCCTTCTTTCTGGCGAGGCCACGGATCGATTGCCCTGCGGACGTATGCACGAGATAGGTGACCGCCGGTTCCGGTAGCCAGTCCGGAAGCCGGGAGCGGACGCCTTCCGGGTCGATTTCTGAAGCGTCTATGGGATGGGTTCCTTGCACAACAAGCCCTGCTTTTCTGCACATTTTTCGCAAAACTCGTCTTAAAGTTGATTCCTCAAAGAAACCTTAAACATCATTAACTTGCTGATTTAACATCAATTTAACTCTGAGCCCGCGCGCGCAACAATCACAAGTAGAGCAACACGTCGAAAATCTCGGCCATCCTCACCGTCACAAAACCGAAACGAGGACAGCATGACCGACACGACTTCCCTTCTCTCCGCTCTCCGCCGCCCCCGTATTCTCATCCGTGCGGCCCGCGCCGGCGTGGCCGAGTATCGGCGCGAGAGGGACCTCAAGCGCTTCATAAAGAACCCGAAATCGGTTTCGTCCGAGGCTGCGTTCAACACGCTTCTCGGCGAGGAAATGCGAATCGAGATGATCCGGGCGCGCGGGGATGCGACCTATTCGGTGCAGCGTCACGTGGCCGTTCTCACCGCGCTGATCGCGGAGGCCCGTCACCAGCCTGCGCTGCGCGGTGCGCCGGAAGCCAAATCCTGTTTTTCCATCGCGGCCTGACCCCGAAAACGGGGATCGGCCAGTTTCGGCCGACCCGCTAGCGTGAAGTTTTCATTAACCTATTGCTTCTTGGGACGGTTTGCGGTCAATTCCGCGCCGTGACAGGAAGAATGATCATAGCCTCTAACCGCACCGCGAGCCCTGGGGAACCCAAGGTCGGCGGGCTCGCGGTCGCCATCTGGGAGGCACTCCGCGAACGCGGCGGCGGTGTCTGGTTCGGATGGTCCGGGGAAACCTTGGAGCGCGAGACGCGAGGCGTCCGGCTCTTTGCAGAAGACAACGTGGATTTCGCGCTCGCGGACCTCACGGAAGCCGAATACGAGGGCTACTACCTCGGGTATGCGAACCGCGCGCTTTGGCCGGTCTTCCACTACCGGGTGGATCTCGCCCATTTCGACGACCACGAGTTCGCGATGTACGAGGAGGTGAACCGCCGTTTCGGCCGCCTGCTGGCGCAGTTCACCCGAACCGACGACACGGTCTGGATCCACGATTACCATTTCCTCCTCATGGGCCAGGAAATGCGGCAATCCGGGTGGGAAGGCCCAATGGGGTTCTTCCTCCATATCCCGTTCCCGGCACCGGAGATCTTCACCTCCCTCCCGCAGCACAATCGCATCGCGCGCGCCCTCTGCGCCTTCGACCTGATCGGGTTCCAGACGGATCGCGACCGGGCAAATTTCGAGCGGTATCTGCGCGAGATCGGGCGGGCGACCTTCCTCGACGATGGCCGTATCCGCGCCTTCGACCATGTCTTCCGCACCAAGGCCTATCCGATCGGGATCGACGCGGACGAGATTCTCGGCCTTGCGGAGGGCGAGGAAGGCACCGCGGCGGCTTCGCGGCTCGGGCGGATCATCGACCAGCGCGCGCTGGTGCTCGGCGTCGACCGCATGGACTATTCCAAGGGCTTGCCGAATCGCATGGAGGCCTTCGGCCGCATGCTCGACGATCACGAGCACACACGCGGTCGGGTCAGCTTCCTGCAGATCGCGCCGCCCTCGCGCTCCGACGTGGATGCCTACCAGGATCTGCGGGCGGAACTCGACCAGCTTTCGGGGCGGATCAACGGCGACTACGGCGATCTCGACTGGGTGCCGATTCGCTATCTCGCCCGTGGCTACCCGCGCGAGATGCTCGCGGGGCTTTACCGCCTGTCACGGGTGGGTCTGGTGACGCCGCTCTATGACGGCATGAACCTCGTCGCGAAGGAATTCGTCGCGGCGCAGAACCCCGAAGATCCGGGCGTTCTCGTGCTTTCGGAGTTCGCAGGGGCCGCGGAACAGCTCGACGGTGCCATTCTGGTCAATCCTCACGACATATCCGCCACGGCGGATGCGATCTACCAGGGCATCAACATGCCGCTCGACGAGCGAATCGAACGCTGGAAATCCATGGACAGCGGTGTGCGCGACCGCAGCATTGCCTGGTGGCGCAAGAGTTTCCTGGAGGATCTCGAAAAGATCCCCGAAGAGGTCAAGTAACGCCTATGCCCCTCGACCCTCTCGATACGCTTTCGCTGACGCGGAACGATTCGCTGTTTCTCGATCTCGACGGAACCATGGCGGAAATCGGCCCCGACCCCGACGCGATCGGCATCGACGCCGAAACCACCGGCGCCCTCCGGGTTCTGGCGGAAAAGCTCGACGGTGCGATGGTGTTCCTCAGTGGCCGCGACGTGCGCGATCTAGCAAGCCGGACCCCCGATTTTGCCTGGCGCGCCGGGGGGCATGGGCTGGAGATCGTCGCGCCTGGCGCGGAGGTGCCCGAGCGGCCCGGTCCGCTGCCCGACGAGGTTCTTGCACCGCTGCGGGCAATCGAAGAGGTAGATGGCGTCTGGCTCGAACTCAAGGGGCCGGTGGCCGCCCTGCACTACCGCGCCGCACCGGATCGGGGGGATGCCTGTATTGCAGCGGCCGAACGGGCGGCCGGACTGGGCACGGACCTGGTGTTTCAGCCCGGCAAGATGGTGGTCGAAGTGAAGCCGGCCCATGCCCACAAGGGTGTTGCCCTGCGCACGATCAGCGGGAAACCGGAATTTGCGGGACGGCGCGCCATCATGGCCGGTGACGATACCACCGATGAGGATGCGATTCGCGTCGCGCGCGAGCTTGGCGGTCTGGGCATCAAGGTGGGTGACGGCGAAACCGCCGCGACCTATCATGCCCCCGACCCTGCCGCGTTCCGAGCCTGGCTGCGGCGCGAGGCCGAGCGCCTGGCCTAGACCAAAACCACGGTTCGGAGCGAAAATCCCTGCTGAGACCGTTTCGGTCTGAACTGTTTCGCTTTGCTCATCCGAAGGCGTCGGGTTCCGCGGCCTTGCGTTTCGCCACGAATTCCGACAACGCCTCGCTGATGCCGGGATCGATCTCGGGCTGAACGTAATTTGCCAGAAGTTTGCGCATCTGCGTGTTCGCCAGTTGCATCGAATCGCGCCCGCCATCCTCGATCCAGGTCTCGTAGGGCCGATAGTCGAACACCGCCGAGCGCCAAAAGGCGGTCTTGAAATTGCCCTGGGTGTGGGCGCAGCCGAGGTAGTGACCACCCGGCCCGACTTCGCGGATCGCATCCATCGCCTGGCCGTTCTCGGTGAGATCGATGCCTTGCGCGAGCGAGTGCAGCGCGCCGAGCTGATCCGCGTCGAGCACGAATTTCTCGAAGGACGAGACGAGCCCGCCCTCCAGCCAGCCGCAGGCATGAAGCATGAAGTTCACGCCGCCCATGAGCGCGGTCTGCAGCGTGTTGGTGGTCTCGTAGGCCGCCTGCGCATCGGGGAGTTTTGAGCCGCAGAGCGCCCCGCCCGAGCGGAACGGCAGGCCGAGGCGCCGGGCGAGCTGCCCCGCGCCATAGAGGATCTTCGAGGCTTCCGGTGTGCCGAAGGTGGGAGCGCCCGAGTTCATGTCGATCGACGTCACGAAGGCGCCGAAGACCACCGGTGCGCCGGGGTTCACAAGCTGGGAATAGGCGATTCCCGCCATGGCCTCCGCCAGCACCTGCGTCAGCGTACCCGCGACCGTTACCGGTGCCATTGCGCCGCCCACGATGAAAGGCGAAATGATGCAGGCCTGGCCCGCCTTCGCGTAGACCTCGAGCGCGCCCATCATCACCGAATCGAACGTCAGCGGCGAATTGATGTTGATCAGACTCGTCATGTAGCAGTTCGGCCCGACATTCTCGGCTCCGAACAGGATCTTGCACATCTCCACCGAATCGGCGGCGCGCGACGGCTCCGTCACCGAGCCCATGAAGGGTTTGTCGGTCAGCGTCATATGCGCCTGAAGCATGTCGAGATGGCGCTTGTTGACCGCGACATCCGTGGGCTCGCACAGGGTTCCGCCCGAGTGGTGGACCCATTTCGACATGTAGCCCAGCTTCACGAAATTGCGGAAATCCTCCATGGTGGCGTAGCGCCGCCCGCCCTCCATGTCATGCACGAAGGGAGGGCCGTAAACCGGTGCCAGAACAAGGTTTTTCCCACCGATCACCACATTCTTGTCCGGGTTCCGGGCCATCTGGGTGAAGCTTGACGGTGCGGTGGCGCAGAGCTTGCGCGCAAGCCCTTTCGGGAGATGCACCCGCTCGCCGCGCACGTCCGCGCCGGCCTCGCGCCACCTTTCGAGCGCACCCGGATTGTCCACGAAGCTCACGCCGATCTCCTCGAGCACCGTCTCGGCATTGGCCTCGATGATCGCGAGCCCTTCCTCGTCAAGAATTTCGAAATTCGGAATGCGGCGCTCGATATAGCGCGCGAACTCGATCTTCGGGGCCGTGCGTTCCGCACGCCGCGCCGCGCCGCCGCCGGCCCTGCGGCCCCGCGCGGGCCGTGCCTTTTCAAGGTCTAGTTCGCCCATGAATCCTTCCTCCATCGGTGCCGGAACCGATCCTGCCCTCCAAGCTTTACCCAAGTGACCGTCCGCGTAGCGGTGATTTGCGCCCTCGGAGGGCCGATCCGCGACATTCGGGGTGCGGGCGGGTGCGAAAACCCGCGACCTTTCTCCCATTGGCCGTCGGTGCCCCCTCCCGGTAAGACGGCCCGTAACGCAACCGGAGACCGCATGCTCACCAACCTGCTGATCGTCCTGCCGATCTTCGCGCTGATCCTCACCGGCTGGATTGCCCGGCGCACCAATGCGCTCGGGCCCCATGCCACGCGCGAGGTCAACCGGTTCGTGGTCTGGCTGGCGCTCCCAGCTCTTCTCTTCGACATCATGGCGAGCGCGACACCCTCCGAGATCTGGCAGCCCGGCTTCATCCTGGCCTTCTCCGCCGGGGCGGGCACAGTCTTCGCGCTCACGCTTGCCTTGCGGATGCGACAGGGCCGCGGCCTGGCGGATGCGGGGATCGATGCCCTGAACGCGAGCTACCCAAATACCGGCTACATGGGGGTGCCGCTGATGCTGGCGATCGTGGGGCCAGAAGCGCTTGCCGTGACGCTCGTCTCGATCATTCTCACGGTCTGCGTGCTGTTCGGGGTCGCGATCGCCTGCATCGAGGCGGGGCTTCAATCCCAGAGCCATCACAGCAACATCGCACGTCAGACCTTCCTGGCGCTGGTCCGGAACCCGTTGATCGTGGCTCCTGCCGCCGGAACGGTGGTGATGATCACCGGTCTGCCCCTGCCCGACCCCCTCGCCCGTTTCCTCGACCTGCTGGGCGGTGCGGCCTCGCCCTGCGCCCTCATTGCGCTCGGCCTTTTTCTCGCTGACAGCGCGGGCCGCAGGCTCGAATCGGATCGGGGCACTGCCGCCATGCTCATGGGCTTCAAGCTTCTGCTGCAACCGGCCCTGACCTGGGTGGTGGCGGCCCTGATTCTCCGCCTGCCGCCCGAGACCACCCATATGGTCGTGATCCTCTCGGCGCTTCCCACCGGCACCGGCCCGTTCATGCTGGCCGAATACTACGGGCGCGGCGCGCTCATCACCGCGCGCGTTGTTCTGGCGACAACGATTCTCTCCATTCTGACCCTATCGGCCTACCTTGCCGTCACCGGGTAAGCAGACCTCTTGCCTCCCCCGGCGCGGCGCCCTATGCGTCAGCCATGACACCGGACATGCACCAGCGCCTTCTGATCATCGACTTCGGCAGCCAGGTCACGCAGCTCATCGCGCGACGCCTGCGCGAGCTGAATGTCTATTGCGAGATTCACCCGTTCCAGAACGTGACGGCGGAATTTCTCGCGGATTTTGCCCCGAAAGCCGTGATCTTTTCCGGCGGCCCCGCCAGCGTCTTCGCCGAAGGCGCGCCGATGCCCCCCGCGGAGGTCTTCGATCTCGGCGTGCCGATCCTCGGCATCTGCTACGGCCAGCAGGTGATGATGCATTGCCTGGGCGGCACTGTGGAAAGCGGCCACGGCACCGCGGAGTTCGGCCGGGCCTATGTCACGCCCGCCAATGACCGGCTCGCTCTGCTCGACGGCTGGTTCGAAGGCGCCTCCGAGCAGGTCTGGATGAGCCACGGCGACCACGTGTCAAAGCTCGCGCCGGGTTTCGAGGTCTATGGCACCTCGCCCTACGCACCCTTCGCCATCACCGCCGACGCCTCGCGCAACTTCTTCGCGGTGCAGTTCCACCCGGAGGTTCACCACACGCCGAACGGCAAGAAGCTCTACGAGAATTTCGTGCGCCTGGCGGGCTTTACCGGCGACTGGACCATGGAAGCCTACCGCGAACAGGCGGTGGCGCAGATCCGCGAGCAGGTTGGCGATGCGAAGGTCATCTGCGCGCTTTCGGGCGGTGTCGACAGTTCGGTGGCCGCACTCCTGATCCACGAGGCGGTCGGCGAACAGCTGACCTGCGTGTTCGTCGATCACGGACTCTTGCGGCTGAATGAGGCCGAGGAGGTCGTGGGCATGTTCCGCGACCACTACAACCTGCCGCTCATTCATGCCGATGACAGCGAGACCTTCCTCTCCGCGCTCGAGGGCGTCTCCGACCCGGAGGTGAAGCGCAAGACCATCGGCCGGCTTTTCATCGAGCTCTTCGAGAAACACGCCAAGGAGCTTGGCGGCGCGGAATTCCTCGCCCAGGGCACGCTCTATCCAGATGTTATCGAGAGCGTCTCCTTCTCGGGCGGGCCGTCCGTCACCATCAAGTCGCACCACAATGTCGGCGGGCTGCCGGAAAAGATGGGCATGAAGCTCGTCGAGCCCCTTCGGGAGCTCTTCAAGGACGAGGTGCGCGAACTGGGCCGCGAACTGGGTTTGCCGCAGAGCTTCATCGGGCGTCATCCGTTTCCGGGTCCGGGCCTCGCGATCCGCTGCCCCGGCGAGATCACCCGCGAGAAGCTCGACATCCTGCGCAAGGCGGATGCGGTCTATATCGACCAGATCCGCAAGCACGGACTCTATGACGAGATCTGGCAGGCCTTCGTCGCGATCCTGCCCGTGCGCACCGTGGGCGTCATGGGCGATGGCCGCACCTATGATTTTGCCTGCGCGCTGCGTGCCGTCACCTCCGTCGATGGCATGACTGCGGATTACTACCCCTTCTCCCATGACTTCCTCTCCGAGACCGCGACCCGGATCATCAACGAGGTCAAGGGGATAAACCGGGTCACCTACGACATCACATCAAAGCCGCCCGGCACCATCGAGTGGGAATGAGACCAGACAGGCACAAGCTGTTCACCCGCGCCCGCCGCCTCATCGGCGGGTCACAGACGCAGGAGACCGGGCGGGAGATCGCCTTTCTCCACATCGGCAAATGTGCAGGCACGCAGATCGTCCATCTTGCGGCGCAGATCGAGGAACAGACCGGGGTGCGGATCGTCAAGCACGCCCACCGTGTCGATCTCTCGCGCATCCGCCCCGACCAGCCCTACTTCTTTCCGATCCGCGATCCGATCAGCCGCTTCCGTTCGGGCTTCTACTCGCGCAAGCGCAAGGGCCAGCCGCGGGTCCTTTCCGAATGGAGCCCGGCCGAAGCTCGTGCCTTTGCCGATTTCGAACATGCCAACGATCTCGCGGAAAGCCTCTTCGAGCCCGGCGAACGTGGCGGCAAGGCGCTGATGGCGGTCCAGTCGATCTCGCACACGGCCATGCAGCAGGTCGACTGGTTCACGCGCAACGGCTACATGTTTCTCAACCGGCCGCCGCTCTGGATCATCCGGCAGGAACACTTCGCGACCGACATGGATCGCTTCCTTGCGCGCGCGGGGCTCGGCGTGACCATGGCCGATCTCTGCACGGCGGAGGACAGGGCCGCGGCGCACGCGACGGATTATTCCGAGATCCCGCCGCTCTCGGAGACGGCACGCGCGAAGCTCGCGCTCTGGTATGCGCGAGACATCGAATTCTACCGTGTGTGCGAGGACTGGATGGCACGGCAGGCGCAGGCGTGACGCGCATGATGCGCCCATAGGTGGCCAACACGCACTGGGCATCCCGCTCTTCAACCTCTAGCATAACGACCGGGGCCAACGGCTGAGATGGTGAACACATGACAGACCTCGAAGACCTCGTGATCCGCACGGGCAAGCATGCACAGAGGTTCAACGGAACCTGGTATCGCGGCAACCAGATCAACTTCATCCCTTCGAAGAAGCTTCTCCGGGACTCCGAGGCCATCGAGAAATACATTCTCAAGGGCTGGCTGCCGGACAGGCCGCTCATCGACAAGGATTCGGTCGTCACCGCCTTCGGCAGCTGCTTTGCCCAGAACATCAGCGAATGGCTCGAAGCCAACGGCTACAACGTCCTCGGCAAGAAACTCTCGCTCAACAGCCACATCATCCGTTTCGGCGAGGGGATCGTGAATTCCTTCGCGATCCGGGAGCAGCTGGAATGGGCGCTCGAGGGCCTGAGCCTGACCGAGGGCCTTTGGTTCGGGGCCAACAAGGAAATCGCCTTCCCTGACGAGGATGTCCGGAAGAACACGGAAACCCTGCTCAAATCCACGTCCACCCTCATCATCACGCTTGGCCTTTCCGAGATCTGGTATGACAAGCAATCGGGTCGGGCCTTCTGGCGGGCGGTGCCTTCCTCGATCTTCGACGAGGAGCGGCACGGGTTCCGCCTGAGCACTGTCGAGGAAAATCGGGACAACCTGGTCAGGATCTGCGAACTGGTCGGGACCCACATGCCCGACTGCAATCTGGTCTTCACGCTTTCGCCGATCCCGCTCATGGCGACATTCCGGGACGTCAGCTGCCTTTCGGCCAATTCGGTCTCGAAAGCGATCCTGCGGGTGGCAATCGACAGCGCCATCTCGCAGTCTCGCGAGAACGTCTACTACTTCCCGTCCTACGAGATCGTGAAGGAGTATTTCACCGACCCCTACCGGGACGACAACCGGCACATCAAACCCGAGATCGTCGAGACCATCATGAACGTCTTCGGCAAGCACTATTGCGCGGCTTGATGGATCCGCGATTGCCCCCGGCCTGAAGCCCGACATCGCGCGCCTCCAAACTGTGGGCGCCAGTACCGAGTGCGTAGCCGGCCTGGGCTATGCACCGGCGCCGGAAACAGCCATGGCCTGATCGGCCTCCGCAACGGGCGGTGCGCCCTCGCGGGCCGCATCGCCCAGGGCTGCATCGAAGATCTCCAGCGCCTGGTCGATCTCGGCCTCGCTCACGGTCAGGGGCGGCGCGATCCGGAACACCGCCGTAAGCCCCGGCAGGGCGGCGATGTTCATGTTGAGCCCCTCGCGCGCGCAGATCTCCATAACCCTGATCCCGAATACATCGTCCGGCCGGCGGCTCTCACGGTCGGTCACCACCTCCACCCCGAGGAGCAGCCCGCGCCCGCGCACGCAGCCGATCTTCTCATGCCGGTCCGCCAGCGCCTCGAGGCCCGATCTCAGCCGCGTGCCAAGCGTCCGTGCGCGCGCCGGCAGATCGTCGCGCCGGGCAATCTCCAGCACCTTGCACCCCATGGCCGCAGGCAACGGATCGGAGACATGCGTGGTGTAGAACAGGAACCCGCGCTCATGCGCCCGCGCCTCGATGGCCTCGCTGGTCATGACGGCAGAGAGCGGCAGCCCCGCGCCGATGGTCTTGGAGAGCGAGAGGATGTCGGGCACGACGCCATCCCGCTCGAAGGCGAACATCAGCCCCGTGCGCCCGATGGCGGTCTGGGCTTCGTCGAGGATGAGAAGCATGCCGCGCTCGGCGCATTTCGCCTTCAGCGCCGCGATATAGCCCTCGGGCAGTTCGAGGATGCCGGCAGTCGAGAGGATCGGCTCGGCAATGAAGGCGGCCAGAGCACCGGAAGATTGCGCGTCGATCTGCCTGAAGGCATCGTCCAGTTCGACCCGCCAATCAAGATCCACGCCCGGAAAGCGCGGGCGGTAGGGGTTCGGGACGGGGATCGCGAAATTGCCCGGCGCGGGCGGGCCATAGCCCTTGCGCCCGGCACAATAAGTCGCCCCGTGCGCCGCGCCGGTCATGCCGTGCCAGGATTGCGCGAAACTCACCACCTCATGCCCACCCGTCACGAGTTTCGCGAGGCGAATCGCGGCGTCATTGGCCTCGCCCCCCGTGGTCAGCAGCAGCACTCGGTCGAGCCCGTCCGGCGTCATCCCGATGAGACCCTCGGCAAGCGCGAGCACCGGTTCGCTCAGCATCGCCGAATGCAGGTGCATCCCCCGGTCGACCCACTCGTGCACCACCGCGCGCAGTTCGGGATGCCCATGACCGAGGATCGCACTCATCTGGCCGGAGGTGAAATCGAGTATGCGCTGGCCGTCCGCGGCGATCACATGGCTGCCCTCCGCCCCGACGATCTCGCGCTCGAAGAAATGCGCGCCATACCGCAGGAGGCTTGCATCGGCACGGGCGAGAAACGGGGATCGGTGCATGAACGGGACTCCTCGGGAAGAAGGCGTGAAAGCGGAGAATATCGTCCACTTCTGACCGGAAAATTCCCAAAGCACCACAGAAGTTGCCCCGGTCCGTATCAATGGCGCATCACGGCCACGGCACATGCGGAATTTGCGGTTTCGCGGCCCGGAAACTGATCATATGCTGTGCAACGGCAACCGGATCCATGCAGCATGAAAGCCGCAAGCGTGCAGCTCCCCCGACCGTTCCGGCCACTCCTGTGGCTGTGCAACGCCCTTCTCATCGTGGTTCTCCTGTTCGTCCTCACGGGGGCGGGCGTGGTCGCGCACGCGCTCTGGCTCACGCATGTGGACACCCGGCCGGGCACGGCGTCGGTGATCGTCGTGCTGGGCGGTGGTGTGCTCCAGGATGGCGCCCCCGGCCCGGACACCCGCGATCGGCTCAATCACGGGATCACGCTCTACGAGGAGGGCCTCGCGCCGCGGATGCATTTCACCGGCGGCCACGGCAATCCGAACCTGCCCGGCCTCGGGAGCGCCATGGCCGAAGTCGCCATCGCCGCCGGTGTGCCGGCCGAGGCCATCACCGTCGAGGACGCCTCGCGCTCGACACTGCAGAACGCCCTACTCTCCCGCGCCCCCCTGCCGCCCGAGGAGGCCGGGCCAGTGATCCTGGTCTCCGATGGCTATCACCTCGGCCGGGCCTGGGCCTCGTTCCGCTGGGCCGGCTATCACCCGGTGGAAGTCTCCGCCGCCACGGCCTTCGGCAAGGGCAGTTTCCGCGCGCAGGCCCGCCGGGTGGCCCGCGAATCGCTCGCCTGGTCCTTCAATGTCGGCCGACTCGGTGTCTGGCTCACCCTCAATGCCCTGGGCTATGAACAGTCGGACACCTCCGACCTGCTGGCGGGAGAACCGCACGCCATGATCCTCTCCGCATGAGCCGATCCGCCGCCCCCGATTCGCGCCCCTGGCTGGCGCTGGCCTGGATGATGGCCGCCATGGCCTCCTTCGTCGCCATGGCGATTGCCGGGCGCGCGGTGTCGGATGAATTCACCACATTCGAACTCATGGTCTATCGCTCGCTTATCGGCTGGCTGATCGTCCTTCTGGCCGTTCTGAGGCTCGGCCAGGGCTTCGCGCCTGTCCACACCCGACAGTTCGGGCGGCACATGCAGCGCAACGTGGTCCATTATGTCGGCCAGAACGCGTGGTTCTACGGCGTGGCGGCCATTCCGCTGGCGCAGCTCGTCGCGCTGGAGATGTCGAACCCGATCTGGGTCGCGGTGCTCGCGCCCTTGCTGCTCCATGAGAGCATGACCCGTACCCGTGCGCTCGCCGCGCTGGTCGGGTTTCTCGGCGTTCTGGTGGTCGCGCGGCCCGGTGTCTCCCCGCTCGATCTCGGTCATGGCGCGGCTCTTCTCGCGGCAGTGAGTTTCGCGCTGACCTCGATCTACACCCGCCGCATCGTCCACGACGATTCGACCCTGTGCCTGCTCTTCTGGATGACCCTGAGCCAGACGGTGATGTCGATCGCGGTCTCGCTCGCGTCGGGCGGCATTCCGCTGCCCACGGCAGAGCTGCTGCCCTGGCTGGTCGTCGCGGGCTTCACCGGCGTTTCGGCCCATTTCGCGCTCACCTCCGCGCTGGCCGCGGCACCGGCAACCATCGTGGCGCCCATGGAATTCCTGCGCCTGCCGGTGATGGCGCTGGTGGGCTTCGCGCTCTATGGCGAGCCCCTCGATGTCTTCGTGCTCACGGGCGGCGCGATCATCATCGGGGGCGTGTTGCTCAATATCGTCGCGGAGCGGCGCCCGCGCGAGCCGGGCCTGCGCTGAGCTTCCGCCGGGCCCGTGGGGGCGAGACCATGGAGGCACAGGGTAAATACCTCGGTTGATCAAGCCCTTTCCATTAATGTTGCAAACCGTCTGCAACGGGCTGCGCTAGCGTCGTTACTAGCCCTCACGCGGTCGAGAGTTTTTTTGAGCACAAAGCCAAGGCTATTTACTCCCCATGAAACCCATTGAAATTGCTCAGCACATCCTTGCCAACCGCCACCCAGAAGCCGTAGCGGCCTACTGGGCAGGGTCCCTGGCGCGCGGAGATGGAACGCCAACCTCCGACATCGACCTAGTGGTCATTCATGCACGGTTGGCCAATGCCTGGCGGGACAGCTTTATCCTGGAAAACCGGCTATGCGAGACCTTCGTCCATGATCCGCACTCGCTGCGCGTCTTCTTTGCGCAGGACGCAGAGCGTGGCGTGCCGTCGCTGATGCACATGATCGCCGAAGGCATTCCCCTGATCGAGGGTGCAATCAGCGCACAACTCCAGGCAGACGCTTCGCTCGGCCTCGCAGCGGGACCAAGAGCTTGGACCCCGGACGAGGTGGATCGGTCACGTTATACTGCAGGTGATCTGCTCGACGATCTTGGCGGTGCGAGCGATCCCGCGGAGATACGAGCGATCGGTGCCTCCTTGTTTTCTTACGCTTTCAATCACCACCGGAGGATCAACGGAAAATGGAGTGCAACTGGTAAGCACATCGTCCGGACCCTACGCCAGGAGGAGGGAACGCTCGGCGTCGACTACCTGTCCGCCTTCGAGACGCTTTTCATTACCGCGGATCCCGTTGACGCAATTCAGGTCGTCCGCGACATCTACGCGTCCTGCGGCGGTCCCCTCGCCGAATGGCGCAACGATGCGCCGCCTCACGCATGAGCCGGGCCCGTGGAGGCGAGACCATGGAGGCACAGGGTAAATACCTCGGTTCAAGCCCCCTTTTTTTGCGCCGACGCACATGCTAGGCGAGCGCCAGCGTTGCGTGGAACGAGGAGAATACGCATGAACATCGACATGATCCCGGCTGGCAAGAACCCGCCCGAGGACATCAACGTCGTCATCGAGATCACCGGTGGAGCCGCGGGCGGCGCACCGATCAAGTATGAGCTCGACAAGGATTCCGGCGCGGTCTTTGTCGACCGGATCGTCAACACCCCGATGTTCTACCCCTGCAGCTACGGCTTCGTGCCGAACACGCTCCACGCAGATGGCGACCCGACCGACGTTCTCGTGCTCTGCGACTTCCCGCTCTACCCGGGCAACGTCATCAAGTGCCGCCCGATCGGCGTGCTGAAGATGGAAGATGACGGCGGCATGGATGACAAGCTCATCGCCGTGCCGGCCGAGAAGATCGACCCGTTCCAGGCCCATATCCAGGATCTCGAGGACGTCGCTCCGAAAACCCGCGACCGCATCAAGCACTTCTTCGAGCACTACAAGGATCTCGAGGAAGGCAAGTGGGTGAAGGTCATCGGCTGGGGCGACAAGGCGGAAGCCAAGTCGATCCTGCAGACCTCGCTCGACACGATGAAGAAGTAAGACGCATCCGCGTCAGGTTTCAGAGGGCCGGGGCGGCGACGCTCCGGCCTTCGTCTTTTTCCGGCCCGACCTATTGGGGAATGCGGGCCTCGTAGTCGGCCCGGTTGCGCCTGAAGCCATCCCAGAACGGCTCGGGCGAGGCCCCGGCAAGCCGCACGGCCAGAAGGTCGAGATGGGTATGCCAGCCGGAGCTGACACCCACCAGCAGCGAGCGGCGTTCGACCCGCCTGTGCGTCACCGTCAACACCACCTCGTCTCCGTCCGGCTCAAGCTCGAAGGTCACCCCGCCGGTAACGTCCCATGTGAACGAGAGCTTTCGCGGCGGATCGAGCTCGGTGATCCGGCTCTCCATGGAATGCTCGCCCGTCATTCCCTCGGGCGGAGTTCCGGCCGGAGCGGTCAGCGTGCCGTTGCGCCACGTGAAGGTGAAGGGCGCCCCCACCTCCAGCGTCATCTCGCCTGATGCGAGCCATTTCGAGCGAAGGTCGCTCTCGGTCAGGTAGGCCCAGACCCGTTCGATGGGTCCGGGAAGCGTCCGCCGCAACTGGATGCTTGTCGGATCGAGGAATTCCGCGCGCGGATCAAGTGTCATCTGGTCCATTGCCCTTGTCTCCTGAAGGTTCGGATCTGGAAGCCTTGCGGTCCTCCTCGCGGAGGAGCCGTTCGAGCGCATCGAGACGTCCGGTCCAGAAACGCTCATAGGTCGCAAGCCAGGCATGGGCCCGGGCGAGCGGTTCGGGCTCGAGATGGCAGACATGGGTCCGCCAGCGGATCTCCCGGCGAATGAGACCCGCCTTCTCCAGCACCTTGATGTGCTTCGATGCCGCCGCCAGCGACATCTCGAAGGGTTCGGCCAGTTCGCTCACCGTGCGTTCCCCCTCCGACAGGGCCCCGATCATCCCGCGGCGTGTCGGATCGCCGAGCGCCTGGAAGACGGAGCTGATTTCAACCGATTCTGATTCAACCATACGGTATAATTACCATGCACGCGGCCTTCGTTCAACGAAATAGTAAAATGAAAGAATGGCCGACAGATAAGCGAACGCCCCGGCGGGGCAAAGGCCGGGGCGCTGCTGATCTGGTCGATGTCGGAGAAACCACCCTTTCCCTGACGTGACCGGGTAGATGTGGGGCAACTCCGTACATAGAACACTACTTTTACTAAAATTGTCTTGATTTCACACAATCAGAGCGCGATCCTACCGGCATGTCGGGAAAGGGCGTCGCCCGCTGCTGACCGCTGATCGCCCGGAGCCTCGCCGAGGCACGCCAGAACGCAAATTGCCACGAGCCTGAAGGAAACGGACCCGGACAATGCGCCCCATCACCCATGCCGGCCTCGGCCTCGCCGCCTTTGTTGGTTCCGTCGGTTTCGCCAGCGCCGCTGGCATCGACCGGACCCTGCCCTCTACCACGCGCATCCTGTTCGAGGAGGGCACCTATGGTGAGGTCGGCCTTACCTATACCGACCCCCATCAGCGCGGCGACGACGCGCTCCTGCCACAGGGCTTTACCGGCCTTCCGGTGCCGCTCCCGCTCGCCGGCGAGACCTCGGACCTTTTCGATCCGTACTGGAGCCTCTCCGGCAGCTTCAAGAGCGACATCAACTCGCGGCTCTCCTACGCGCTCTTCCTCGATCAGCCCTTCGGCGCCAACACCGACTACGGACCCGACAGTTTCTCACCAGCCGTTCTGAGCTACGAGGGCACGACGGCGACCCTCGACACCTGGCAGGTCTCGGGCGTGATCGCCTATGACATCCGCCCCGACCTCAAGATCTATGGCGGGGTGCGCGCGCTCTGGACGGAGGCCTCCGCCGACGTGCCCTTCCTCTTCAACTACAGCGTCGAAACCGGCTCCGACTGGGGCACAGGCTATCTCGCCGGGATCGCCTACAGCCGCCCGGAGATCGCGCTCCGGGTCGCGCTCACCTACGCCTCGGAAGTCACGATCCGCTACGACACCGAGGAATGGCAGGCCTTCGACAGCACCACCGAAGTCACCTTCCCGCAATCGGTCGATCTGGAGTTCCAGACCGGCATCGCCGAGGACACGCTGCTCTTTGCCTCCATCCGTTGGGTCGAATGGTCGGTCTTCGAGATGGCCCCGCAAGCCTATGTCGCGGAGTTTCGCGAACCGCTCGTGAACTACGAGAAGGATTACACCACTTACACGCTCGGCATCGGCCGCCAGATCACGGACAAGCTCGCAGGATCGCTCTCGATCATCCACGAGCCCTCCGAAGGCGGCTCCAACCTCAACACGCTCGGCCCCTATGACGGCCGCACATTGGGCGCCGCCGCC
The DNA here is from genome assembly GCF_049800915.1 of Amaricoccus macauensis. Lineage (GTDB taxonomy): Bacteria > Pseudomonadota > Alphaproteobacteria > Rhodobacterales > Rhodobacteraceae > Amaricoccus > Amaricoccus macauensis_A. Next base: position 490,372 of record NZ_JBNAFY010000001.1, on the reverse strand, counting down.
ATGAGTTATGACGTCGATGAGCGGATCAACATCACCGGCGGCTTCGCCTTTGGCCACCTCGGAAGCACCAGCAACGGCTTCGAAACCGATTTCGACGATGGCTCCGTCTGGAGCGCGGGGCTTCGGCTCGGCTATACCTTCTGAGCATCTGCCCGACGGGAAAGAAATTAATCAAATCCTGCGCAGTCGCTTGCATCGGCTGCCGGGCGCGGCTACCCAAACCACAGGACTGCCGCGAGACCCCAGATGCTGTACGAGACCCCCAAAGATTGGCTTGGCGCCCGGCACAAGCGCGTCGCGCTATTCGGAATGTCGGGCCTCGGCAAGACCAGGCTGTCCGCAATGCTGCGCGAAGAGGCCGAGTGGTTCCACTACTCCGTCGATTTCCGCATCGGCACCCGCTACATGGGCGAGCATATCGTCGACAACTTCAAGCACGAGGCCATGCGCAATCCCTATCTGCGCCGCCTGTTGCTGACGGATTCGATCTACATCGCCTCCAACATCTCGTTCCACAACCTCGAGCCACTTTCGGCCTATCTCGGCAAACCGGGCAACCCGGACCTGGGCGGCATCCCCTTCGAGGAATATCTCCACCGGCAGCGCCAGCATCGCGACGCGGAAATCGCCGCCACACGTGACGCCCTCCTCTTCATCCGCAAGGCCAACGAGATCTACGGCTACGACAACTTCGTCTGCGACACTTCCGGCTCGCTCTGCGAAATCGTCGATCCCGAGGCCGACGACCAGACGATGGCAACGCTCACCTCCGCGCTGCTCCCGGTCTGGATCCGCGGAACGGAAGCCCACCTCGATCTGCTGGCCCGCCGGTTTGATCGCGCGCCCAAGCCGATGTACTACTCCGAGCCGTTCCTGCTCGAACTCTGGGAGCGCTATCTCGCGGAACAGGGTGAGAAGCCCGATGAGGTCGATCCCGACGAGTTCATCCGCCATGGCTACCGCGCCCTGCTCGACCACCGCCTGCCCCGCTACCAGGCCATTGCCGACCGCTGGGGCGTCACGGTCGACGCCATGGAAGCCGGATCTGTCCGAGATCCGGAGGATTTCGACGAGCTGATCGCCGCGGCCATCGCGCGGCGCAACGAGGGCTGACGCCCCCGGCGCCCTGATCGGCATTCCCACGAAAGCGTTGTACTACCGCGGGTTGCAGTGCGCGGCCTCCCGTCCTATCTAGGTCGGACCCCCGACAATTTTCCCCGGAAAAAGAAGTCAAATGCCAATCAAGATCCCCTCAGACCTGCCCGCGCATGATGTTCTCCGCCGCGAAGGCGTTGCGGTCATGTCCGAGGAGACCGCACTTCGGCAGGATATCCGCCCCCTGCAGATCGGGCTTTTGAACTTGATGCCGAAGAAGGAGCAGACGGAGATCCAGTTTGCCCGGCTCATTGGCGCGACCCCGCTCCAGATCGAGCTGACACTGATCAGGATGACCGAGCACAAGCCCAAGAACACGGCGATGGATCATCTCGAGTCGTTCTACCAGACCTTCGAGGAGGCCCGCAGTCGCAAATTCGACGGTCTCATCATCACCGGTGCGCCGGTCGAGCATCTGCAATACGAGGATGTCTCCTACTGGGAAGAGCTGCGCGAGATTTTCGACTGGACCCAGACCAACGTGCACCACACGCTCGGGGTCTGCTGGGGCGGCATGGCAATGCTCTACCATTTCCACGGAATCCCGAAACACCTGCTGCCCGGCAAGGCATTCGGCTGTTTCGACCACGTGACGATCGAACCCACCTCGTCCTTCCTGCGCGGCTTTTCGGATGGCTTCACGGTGCCTGTCAGCCGCTGGACCGAATTGCGCCCGGAAGATCTCGAGTTGAACCAGGATCTCCAGATTCTGGTCCATTCCGAGGACGTTGGCCCCTGCCTGATCGACGATCCGGATCACCGCGCGCTGGTGATGGTCAACCACCTGGAATACGACTCGACCACCTTGCGCGACGAATACACCCGTGACCTGACCAAGGGCGGGCCGATCTCCATGCCGGTAAACTACTTCCCGCAGGACGATCCGAACCGCACGCCGATCAACCGCTGGCGCAGCCATGCCCACCTGCTCTACGGGAACTGGATCAACCAGATCTACCAGACGGTTCCCTTCGAGATGGACCTGATCGGAACCTGAGCCTCCGGGCTCAGGTCAAATTTCGTCGCAAGTGCGCGTGCCTCAGGCGGTTCTGAGCATCCGGCGCGGTGCCTCGCCCCGCAGCAGCTCGCGCACGTCTTCGCCGATGTCGTAGCCGAAGAGCTCGAACTCGCGGCGGCAGAGCAGATAGATCGAGAGCTTCTGTTCCGGGCCGAGAAGTTCCTCGACCGACTTGCTGCCTTTGGGCCGGATACCGCTCTTGGTCCGGACGGATTTCATCCGGTCGAAAAGGTTGTCCTTCAGTCCGATCCGCGCGCTCACTTCCGCCAGATCCTCTGCCAGATGCTCGTAGCGCACCGCCTTGTCGACCAGCGCCCTGTCCTTGTCGGAGTAGATCCGCCAGTTCTCGTTCACGCTCTCGGGCTTGTAGCGGATGAACTCGTCCGGGGTCTCGATGCCCCAGTTCGGGCGCGCCGCCTCGCGCTTGTTCGGCGCGACATACATCTTGTGGAGATCGAAGAAGTAGCGTGACACGAACCGGTCGTAGGGATTCCGGACGATGGTGAACTTGTAGTAGCTGTTCCAGATGTCCTCGCCCACAAGCTGCCGGATGCGCGCAGCCGGCATGTGCTCGGTGAACTTCGAGCGATAGTAGTCGGTCAGGAATGCAAGGGCCTTGTCCTTCCGCCCAAGCCTCAGCCAATCGCGGAAGCTGTAGCGATAGTTCACCGGGTTGCGCCCCGTCACCTTTGCGCGCAGTTGCTCGTCGCTTGCCTCGCCCAGTGGCGAGATCACGTCCCCGTCTTCGCAGATATCGGAAAGAACAACCTCCATGGAGGTGCCCGCCGTCTTCATCGTCTTGATGAAGATAAATTTTTTCGAATGGGATATGATCACCCAAACTCTCCCGGATCTTGCCGCAGAACATCGAAAAGGACGGGACAACGCAAAAAGGCACACCTTCGGGCGGCCCATGGCAGAGCCCCCGGCAATAATGCGACCCATTGAAATTATCCCAATTGCCAATCACGTTATGAGAGAGTTAACCGAACCACAACCTGAGCTTGGTTTTGTAAGCAAGATTCAGCCGAGAGGCGAAATTCGGGTGTGGGTGCCGACCGGGCAGCGGCAGGGGCAGAACCCTTGCACCCCGGGGCGAACACCCCCATCTCAGTTGCACACCACCATGAGGAAGACGACGGATGCAGACGGCCGCTTTTGCCGGATACCTGCCGGGCCTCCCCGACCCGGACACCAACGCGGAATTCTACGAGGGCGTACCATCGCGGCGTCTCGCGGCCTGGGGCGTTGATTTTGCCATCACGCTGGCCATCGCCCTGCCCATCGGACTGATCTTCGGAATCGTGACCCTGGGCTTCGGTTTCGCGGCGTTTCCGCTCATCATGGCCGCAACCAGCCTCATCTATCGGACCTCCACCATCGCGTCCCGCTCCGCCACCTGGGGCATGCGCTTCATGGGAATCGAACTGCGCCGCCATGATGGCAGCCGATTCGATGCGATCACCGCCTTCCTGCACACGCTCGGCTACATCGTTGCCATGACGGTGTTCGTGATCCAGGTCGTGAGCTGCGTCACCATCCTCACCACCCGCTACCGCCAGTCTGTGCCCGATCTGTTCCTGAGAACGGCGATGATCAACCGCCCGGCGGACTGACAGGATCTCCAGCGGTAACAACACCCAAAGAAAGAAGTTGCCCGGGTACGAAACCTGTTGCTAACTTTTGCGTTCAAGAAGGAGGAAACCGGGGCCGATCATGCGACATATGCTGCCGCAGTCTCATCAGTTCTATGTCACGGCCCCACAGCCGTGCCCCTACCTCGATGGCAAGGTAGAACGCAAGCTGTTCACCGCGTTGCAAGGCGACAGCGCGAACAACCTAAATGACGTTCTCTCGCACCAGGGATTTCGCCGGTCGCAGAACGTGCTCTACCGACCTTCCTGTGGCACGTGCACGGCATGTCTCTCCGCCCGGATCGTCGCGAGCGACTTCAAGTTCTCCCGCGGCCAGCGGCGCATCCTGAAACGCAACGCCGAGGTCGAACGCCTCGCGCGCAGCCCCTGGGCCACCGAGACCCAGTATGATCTCTTCCGCCGCTATCTCGATGCCCGCCACGCCACCGGCGGCATGGCCGACATGGACATGCACGAGTTCGCCGCAATGGTTGAGGAAACCCCGGTGCGCAGCCGGGTGATCGAGTATTACCGCCCGGGAGAGAACGGCGGGCGCCGTGAACTCATCGCGGTCTGCCTGACGGACATCCTGTCCGACGGCGTCTCCATGGTCTATTCCTTCTTCGACCCGGACCTCACCCGCCAGAGCCTGGGAGCCTATGTGATCCTCGATCACATCCGCATCGCCCAGGAATCCAACCTGCCCTATGTCTATCTCGGCTACTGGGTCCCCGGCAGTTCCAAGATGGATTACAAGGCGCGCTACGATCCGATGGAAATCTTCGCCGACGGGCGCTGGCGCCCGGTCACGGATGCCGATCGCGCCCCTTCGGCCCATGAGCGCAGCGAAGCCACGGCCATCCGCGCGCAGCTCGCCGCAATAGAACTGCCCGGCACGAAGTAGCCCCGACGTCCGGCAATCCGCCTAGACGGGATTTCATATAGGTTTGCTAACCTGGAGAGCAGTCGCGCTGCGCCAACAGGCGCGGCGCAAAACTACCAATAGTGCGCGCACCTGCGCGCTCCTGATGGCGGCAAAGGCCGCCTGAGGGTCAGACCGGAACCGGCCTGCGCCGCCCGGAGGGCCGCGCAGGCCGGTTCCTTCAGGGCACGGGCCGGGCAGAAACCGCGCCACCAACACCACGGGCGATTGCCGCCACTCCGGTCCGGGCCACATCCGTCAGACCCAGCGGACGCATGAGCGAGACGAAGGCATCCACCTTCTCGGGCGCCCCGGTGATCTCGAACACGAAACTCTCGAGCGTCGTGTCCACCACACGCGCCCGGAAAACCTCCGCAAGCCGCATTGCCTCGACGCGTTTGTCGCCCGTTCCCGCCACCTTGATCAGTGCAAGCTCGCGCTCGACCGAGGGCCCTTCGACCGTCAGGTCATTCACGCCATGCACTGGCACGATCCGCGCAAGCTGCGCCTTGATCTGCTCGATCACCGCCGGGGTCCCGGTGGTGACGATGGTGATCCTCGAGAGGTGCCCCTCGTGATCGACCTCCGCAACCGTGAGACTCTCGATATTATAGCCGCGCCCCGAGAACAGCCCGATCACGCGGGCAAGCACGCCCGCCTCGTTGTCCACGAGCACGGCAAGCGTATGCGTCTCCTGCCGGTCGTCCATGGGGTTGCGTAGATCGTAGGCCGAATGGCGGCTCGCGCCCTTCTTGATCGCCAGTGCGTTCATGTCTCTCTCCCCCGCCTCAGACCAGAACCGCACCTTCGGCGCCGATGGCGTCCGTGGCGACGTCCTCGTTCAGAAGCATGTCGTTATGCGCCCGGCCGCTCGGGATCATCGGGAAGCAGTTCTCGTGCTTCTCGACACAGCAATCAAAGATCACCGGGCCGTCATGCTCGATCATTTCCATGATGGCGTCATCGAGGGCGTCCGGATCCTTGCAGATGATCCCCTTTGCCCCGAACGCCTCCGCGAGCTTGACGAAATCGGGCAGCGCCTCGGACCAGGACGAGGAATAGCGCTCGCCATGAAGCAGTTGCTGCCACTGGCGCACCATGCCGAGCCGCTCGTTGTTGAGGATGAACTGCTTGACCGGCAGGCGGAACTGCACCGCCGTCGCCATCTCCTGCATGTTCATCATCCACGAAGCCTCGCCCGCGACATTGATGACCAGCGCATCGGGATGCGCGATCTGGACCCCGAGAGAGGCCGGCATGCCGTAGCCCATGGTTCCGAGCCCGCCCGACGTCATCCAGCGGTTCGGGTCCTCGAAGCCGAGATACTGCGCCGCCCACATCTGGTGCTGGCCGACCTCGGTGCAGATATAGCGGTCATGCCCCTTGGTCAGCGCCTCGAGCCGCTGCAGCGCGTATTGCGGTTTGATGACCGTCTCGGAGTTCCGATAGGCAAGACAGTTGCGCCCGCGCCAGATCTCGATCTGCTTCCACCAGCGCGAAACCGCCTCGGAGGCCGTCTTCGAACCCCGCTTCTTCCAGAGTGCCAGCATGTCCTCGAGCACCGAGGCGACATCGCCGACAATCGGAACGTTTACGTGGATGTTCTTGTTGATCGAGGACGGGTCGATATCGATGTGAACCTTGAACGAGCCGGGCGAAAAGGCATCCGTCCGCCCGGTGATCCGGTCGTCGAACCGTGCACCGATGCAGAGCATGTAATCGCAATCGTGCATCGCCCAGTTGGCTTCGTAGGTGCCGTGCATCCCCAACATTCCGAGCCAGTTCTCGCCCGAAGCGGGATAGGCGCCGAGCCCCATGAGCGTCGAGGTGATGGGGAAACCGGTCTCGCCCGTCAGCTTGCGCAGAAGCGCGCTCGCCTCCGGACCGGCATTGATGACCCCGCCGCCCGAATAGATCACCGGCCGTTCCGCCACTTCCAGCGCCTCGACCGCCGCGAGGATCGCCTCGGGGTCAGCCTTCGTCTTGGGCTGATACTGCGCAAAGGACACGTCTGCCGGCGCGCTGTAGGTGCCGGAGGCGAACTGGACGTCCTTGGGGATGTCGACCAGAACCGGGCCGGGCCGACCATGGGTCGCTACATGGAACGCCCGGTGGATGGTCTTGCTCAGATCGTCCGTCTCCTTCACCAGCCAGTTGTGCTTGGTGCAGGGCCGCGTGATCCCGACCGTATCGGCCTCCTGGAAGGCATCATTGCCGATCATGAAGGTCGGAACCTGGCCCGAGAGGACAACGATCGGGATCGAATCCATCAGCGCATCCGTGATGCCGGTGACCGCATTGGTCGCGCCCGGACCCGAGGTGACCAGGACGACGCCGGGCTTGCCGGTCGCGCGCGCATAGCCTTCGGCGGCATGGGTCGCGCCCTGTTCGTGGCGAACGAGAATGTGGCGGATGTCGTTCTGCTGGAACAGCTCGTCGTAAATGGGTAGTACCGCGCCGCCGGGATAGCCGAATACAGTGTCCACACCCTGATCCCTCAGAGCCTGAACAACCATCTGTGCACCGGTCATGCGACGGGTCATGTCATCTTCTCCGTATCTCGCGCACACTCCCGATCCTCCGGGATGCGCCGCTTCCAAAAAGCAAAAGGCCCCTCGAGAGGGGCCCATGCGCGGGGTACCGGACTGGGCCTTACCGTCCCGTCCTTCGCCCGCGCTGTCTTACTTCGAGTACCGAATGGTTCACTTGATTCTCCCTGGAAGGCCTGTCTTAGGGGCGCAGTAAGCCCCGGTCAACCAAAGACTTCACCGTTTGTTGCGCATATGCCGCCTCACGCGTATTTTTCTTTCATTCCTGCGACCTATGCGCCGCATTGGTGACGGACGCGCCGAAGATCGGCAATGTCGAGAACCATACTTTCAGCCATATCGTTTCCATACGGTTTCCATACCGAAACCATATTGCTCATCGCGATGTGATCGCCCCTCCACGAGACGCAGGCACCGACCCACGCTATGTCTCGGCAGACGCCACCAGAGGCCATCGCGATTGGAATGCCCCCAGTGATCCTGAACCTTGCGCTCGTAGTTGCCCCGCTGCTGATCTGGCTGGCGATATCCACCCGCGCCCGCCGCACTCCACGGCACGCGGCCTGGCCCCCGGTGCGCGGCAATCTCGTCACCGCGATCTGGGCCTGGGGCGTTACGGTGTTGATTTATATCGGACTTATTGGGCTCGGCACCGAGAACTGGAACCCCGCCGGCCTGCCCCGCTTCCTAACGTGGGGCATCGGCGGAACGCTGACGATTGCCAGCCTCGTGCTGCATGGCGTGTCCGTCGCGGAGCTCGGACTGAAGGCAACATCGGGGTGGGATCGCGGGATCTACGACCGGCGCAGCTACAGTTTCATGCGCCATCCGCAATACTGGGGTCAGGGTCTGGGCTTCGTCGGTTGGGGCATTCTGGCCGCCGAGCCGCTCACGCTTGTCATGAGCCTTGCTACATGCCTCGTGCTCTGGCACCTGTCCGAGACCGAGGAACGCGTAATGCTGGCGCGGCATCCGGAGGCCTATGCGGTTTATCGAAAACGGGTAAGTCTTTGGCGAAACGTCAGTTTTGGCGCGCAGACCGGCTGAGCGTTATCCGAGGCGTACCCCGCGCCGGCCCGCAAGATCGGTGATGAACTGCCAAGCCACCCGCCCCGAACGCCCGCCCCGCGTCTGGCTCCACTCGATGGCTTCTGCCCGCAGATCTGCATCGGAAATCTCGATTCCGAACGCGTCGCAATAGCCCCGGATCATGGAGAGGAAATCGTCCTGATTGCACGGGTGAAACCCGAGCCAAAGCCCGAACCGATCCGAGAGTGAGACCTTCTCCTCGACCGCTTCGGCCGGGTTCACACCGGTCTGCCGCTCGTTCTCGATCATCTGGCGCGGCATCAGGTGACGCCGGTTCGAGGTGGCATAAAGCACCACATTCTCCGGCCGACCCTCGATTCCGCCATCAAGAACAGCTTTCAAGCTCTTGTAATGGCTGTCATCCTTCTCGAATGACAGGTCGTCGCAGAACAGGATGAACCGCCCCTCGGCGCCGCGTAGCAGACCGAGAAGGCGGCTGATCGAGGGCAGGTCCTCGCGCTGTATCTCGATGAGTTTCAGACCGGGATGCGCGTGGGCGGCTTCCGCGTGGGCGGCCTTCACGAGGCTTGATTTGCCCATGCCCCGCGCGCCCCAAAGGAGCACGTTATTGGCCGGAAAACCCCGGGCGAACTGCATCGTGTTGGCCAGAAGCGTGTCGCGCGCCCGGTCGACCCCGACCAGAAGCCGGATTCCGATCGCTGCCACCTTCTCGACCGGTTCGAGCCGGTCAGGCGCGACATGCCAAACGAAGGCATCGGCAGCAGCGAAATCCGGGGCTTCTCCGGGCGGCGGCGACATCCGGTCCAGCGCATCGGCGATGCGCGCAAGCAAGCTATCGGACACGGTCACCGGCCTTCCTCAGCCGCTTCCTCGGCCTCGCGCTCCAGTTCCTCATCCCACAGCCCAGCGGCTTTGAGTTCCGCCTCGCGCTTGCGCTCGACGAACCGGACCAGAATGATGGAGATCTCGTAGAGACCGTAAACCACCACGAAGAGGATCACCTGGCTCACGACGTCCGGCGGCGTCGCGAGTGCAGCCAGCGTCAGGATACCCACCACCGCATACTTGCGCGTCTGCCCCAGTCCACGCGCGGAGACGAGCCCCGCCTTGCCCATCAGCGTCAGCAGTACCGGCAGCTGGAAGCAGAGCCCGAACGCGATGATGAATTTCATCGTGATCCCGAGATACTCGTTGATCGTCCCGAGAAACTGGATGCCGACCTCGTCCTGCCCCTCTTCCGGGACGGGCGCGACGCCGTCGGGCGCAAGCTGCTGGAAGCTCAGGAAGAAATCGAAAGCGAGCGGCAGGATGATATAGTAGGCGAAGGCCGCACCGATCGCGAAAAGGATCGGGGAGGCCAGCAGAAAGGGCAGAAAGGCGTTCTTCTCCTGCCGGTAAAGACCGGGGGCCACGAAACGCCAGAGCTGATAGCCGATCACCGGAAACGCCAGAACGAAGCCGCCGAAAAGCGAGATCCGCACCTGCGTCATGAAGCCCTGCTGGAGCCCGGTGAAAATGAGTTCGGGTTCCTGTCCGTTTGCGCGCAACACGCTCGACAAGGGCCGCGCCAGAAAATCGAAGATCGATCCAGCTACGGTGAAGCAGAGCACCATGCATATGGCGAAGGCCAGCACCGCATTGATCAGGCGCGTCCGCAACTCGGCAAGATGCTCGATCAGTGGCGCGGAGGTATCGTCAATCTCGCGATCATTCATTCTGGAACTCACGAACCGCCCGCCGCGGTGTCGTCACCAGTACTGTCGGCCTTGGCCGCAGCAGGCTCGGGAGCGGACTTGTCTTCTTTCAGCCCCGTGCCCGTCTCTGGCTTCGGCGAGGGCGATACGGCCGGGTTCTTGGCCAGACTGGCGTCGAGGTCGAAACGGGTGGCGGCCTTGAAGCTCTTGGTCGCATCCTTGACGCCCGTCTCGTCAGCCGCCTGCTCCAGCGAACGCTGGAACTCGCGCGCCATGCCACGCGCACGGCCCGTGAATTGCCCGACCGAGCGGAACAGTCCCGGCAGATCCTTGGGCCCCACGACGATCAGCGCAACCACACCGATCACCAGAAGTTCCGCCCAACCAATATCCAGCATTTACAAGGCTCCGACCACCAAAGGCACAGGACAGGTGCTTATACCTTGTCCTTCTCGGGCGTCACGTCACGCGCCTGATCGCTTTCGGTCTTGGAGGCATTTTCGATCTCGTCGGTGCCTTCCTTGATCCCGCGCTTGAAGCTGGTGATGCCGCGGCCCACTTCGCCCATGAGCCCCGCCACCTTGCCACGGCCGAATAGCACCAGCACAACGATGGCAATCAGGATCAGGCCAGCCGGTCCGATATTGTTAAGCATGTCGCGTCTCCGTTGACGAACCAGGCCAGTCATCCCGGTTCTCCCGCCATGTCATATGGCGTCTCGTGCCGTCATTCAAACCCCAATCGATGCCGCCAGGGCAAGCCCCGGCCTTCGGGGCAAGAAATCTTTTTTCAGGCATGGTAAGGGTTTTCGAGCACGCGCTGCCGCGCGCAGGGAAAAACATGGCACCGGTCGCGCCGCAGCGAGATCCAGAACGGCATGCCGGGCTTGGGAAGAAACACGCCCGGAACCTCCGCTTTCAGCATCGTCCCGTCATGTTCCATCTTGAACTCAACAATGCTCTGCGTTCCGGTGAACCGAGCGCGCGCCACACGACCACGGGCCGGCGTGCCGTCCTGTGGGGTGGGATGCGGTCCCCTGCCGTGGCGGTCGAAATCGATCTTCAGATGCTGCGGCCGGATGACGATCTCCACATCGGCCTGATCCGCAAGGCCCGGGGCCTGGAACCGCCCGAAAGGCGTGTCGGTATGACGATTTTTCACAACGCCGTGGATCACGTTAAGGTCGGAAAAGAAGAGCGCGGCTTCCTTGTCCACCGGCGTATTGTAGATCGCGTAAGGCTCGTCGAGCTGCACGATTTCGCCGCGGCGCATGAGAGCGATCTGGTCCGCCATGCTCATGGCTTCCTGCGGTTCGTGGGTCACGAGCATGACCGCCGCCCCCTCCTCGCGCAGGATCGCCAGTGTCTCGTCGCGGATGCCATCGCGCAGGCGTTTGTCTAGGCCGGAGAAGGGTTCGTCCATCAGGAGAACCGGCGGTTTCGGGGCAAGGGCGCGTGCAAGCGCCACCCGCTGCTGCTCGCCGCCCGAAAGCTGATGTGGATAGCGTGCGCCGTAGCCGGAAAGCCCGACACGTTCGAGAAGCTGCCCGGCGCGTGTCCGGCGTTCGGATTTGCCACCGAGCGCACCGAAGGCCACGTTCTCCTCGATCGTCAGGTGGGGGAAGAGCGCAAAGTCCTGAAAGATCAGGCCGACATCGCGTTTTTCGGGTGGCAGGTGGATACCAGGACCGGAAACCACGCGCCCCGAGATGCTGACGGTTCCGCGTGACTGCCGCTCGACACCCGCGGCGATCCTGAGCAGCGTCGACTTGCCGCACCCCGATGGTCCGAGCAGACAGGTGACCTGCCCCTCATGGAGATCAAGCGAGACATCCCTAAGCACGGCGCCTTCGCCGTAGTCGTGGCAGATCCCCTTCATGGACAGGGGCAACGGAGGCTGCTCCAGCCCGGCAGTCATCAACTCCACCCCATCTCCGCGCGAAAAAATTTGGGGAGGGATACCAGCGCCGGTCTGGCGTGGCAAGACAGCGAGCGAGCTACCCTCTCCAGAAGGCCGGGGTGAAAAGGACGAAGACCGAAAGAAGTTCGAGGCGGCCGAGCAGCATGGCCGCCGCAAGGATCCACTTGGCAATCTCCGGCAGGCCCGCGAAATTCCCCGCCGGTCCGATCTCGGGCCCCAACCCCGGCCCGATATTTGCGATGGCCGTAGCCGCGCCGGAAATCGCGGTGACCGGGTCGAGCCCCACGAGCACGAGCAGGACAGCAACGATCGCAAGCGTCAGGTAGAAGAACATGAAGAACGCCATGACCGAACTCATCACGTCGTCCGAGACCCGCCGCCCGGCATAACGTGGTGTGAAGACGCGGTTTGGCGAGTGGACACGACGCACTTCGGCCGCGATTGCCGACAGGAGCAGCTGGTAGCGGAAGATCTTGACCGAACAGGCCGTAGAGCCGGAACATCCGCCGATCAGCCCAATCGTGAAGAAGAGCGTCAGTGCCAGCGGCCCCCAGGAGCCGTAGTCGGCGCTGGAATAGCCGGTTCCGGTCGCGATCGAGGTGACATTGAAGATGACCTCGCGGAAGGCAGGTTCGAAACCGCCCTCGGCGTCGGCGGCGTAATAGATCGAGAGGATGAGTGTGTAGACCCCGATAACGAGGAGAAAACCGTGGATCTGGCTGTCACGGAAGAAGGGGCGCGAGGCACCGTTCGCGATCTGCAGGAAGCGCACGAAAGGCAGTGCCGCGAGGATCATGAAGACCACCGAAACATAGTGGGTGGCGGCGCCGTATTCGCTGAAGGACGCATCCGTCGTCGCCATGCCCCCGGTGGAGATTGTGGTCAGTGAGTGCACAAGGGAGTCGAAAGGCTCCATGCCGGTGAAGATGTAGGCCATGAAGCAGAAGAACGTCATGAGGCAGTAGATCAGCGTCAGCGAGAAGGCGATCTCCGCGGCCCGCGGCATCATCTTGCCCATGGTATCGAAGGCTTCCGAGCGGAAGATCTGCATGCCGCCAACCCGAAGGGTCGGCAGGAAGACCATTGCAACGACGATGATCCCAAGACCGCCGAACCATTGCAGCATGCCCCGCCAGAGCAGCACGCCCGCGGGGAGATCGTCGAGGCCGACGAACACGGTCGCCCCTGTCGTTGTCAGTGCCGACATCGCCTCGAAGAAAGCATCGGTGAAGGTCGCGTTTGGCGATCCCATGATGAACGGGAGCGCCCCGAAGAAGGGAAAGACCGCCCAGACCAAGGTTGCCAGCAGAAAGCTCTCCTGTACGCCGATGCTCTTGCCCCGGCTGTTGGCACAGGCAAAGGCCGTCGAGGCCCCGGCAACTATGGTGATAATGGCCGCAGCCGAGAACTCGCCCGCGTTCTGATCATCCCCCATCACCAGATCAGCGATGAGCGGCAACATCATCGACGCGCCAAGAACCGCGACGAGCCAGCCTACGAGATACCCGGCGGGTCTGAGATCGATCATGGCGGATCGTTGTCGCGCTGCGGCAATTCTGTCAAGCGGGCTCGGTTGCTGCACTCATCCAGCGGTGCGTTCCGACCACCTTATCTGTGCCGTTTCCTGGGAATTTGATGGAGAAAGCGGCGATGCTGGCGCTGATCCGATTGTCACGGACTTGAACTCCTGATGTCGGAGTGGTGATTCTTCGTGCGGCCAAAGAGAAAATCCCACCTCCCGGACAAGTAATCAGACGCGTGCCTAACAGCGCGGAAACGTCCTCCGTTTGTGGCAAAGTTTTCACAAAACGAGTTCTTTATGCACAAATGAATTCAATGACTTATATCATGAAGAGTAGGTGTACTCGGGAATCATGTTTTGGTAGTCAATTAATCGCGGAGCGAGCCTGCCCTGATCGGTGTGCGGCGCAACGTGGTAGAGTGTAATTGAAACGCAACAGGAGTTTCTGATGTCACTACTAGGACCAATTTCACCACCGGCCGGCAACATTGTCGCACCGATCACGACCATCATCGACGATCTGCTCAATCCCGATACCGAAACCGATCCGGGATCGGAGACGACGGAAACCGGAGAAACCCCGACCGGCACTGGCGGTGTTGGCGACATCATCGATACCGTCACGACCGGCGGAACCAGTTCCAACCCGGATACCGGCAGTTCGACCGGCGGGTCCAGTTCCGGCGGCGGAACACCGATCGACGAATCTGCCGTTCGCTATGATTTCAGTTCGGATTACAGCGGGGAAGATATAGATTGGGCTCGCCAGATGGCGCTTGCGCTGCAAGCTCGCGAGCAGTCGGCGAACCTTGTCGAAAGCATAGGTCAGGCTCCGGAGGCCATGGTCATTGGTCAGACCTCGTCCGAAGATGGCGGATCTTACGCATCCGCTCTTGTGACTCTGAACACACCATCGGAAACGATGGGCGGTTCCTTCGACATGGTCGCATGACCAGCGAAAGCCGCAGCACTATTGCCCCGGCTTGGAGCAACAGGCCACGGCCGGGGCCGGTATTCAGCCGGTGTGATAGAGCGAGTCGAACAGTCGGGGATCGTAGCTCGACTGCTTGAAGGTCTCACCCTTCGTGAGGATGGAGACCGCGTCGTGACTGTGCAGCGATTCCTGGTGGCTTGCGACCACCCGGAAGTCGGCGATCCGCGGCTCGCTCTCGAGTTGTTCGCAAAGAAGCCGCACGGCGTCTTCGACAAAGATAGGGTTCGCACCGTTGAGTTCGGCGAACGCCTGTTCGTCTTCGCGCTTCACCATGACCTGCGTCTCGGTCGGGATCGCCGCGTTGCACAGTTCGACGATTTCCTCGAACCAGATCATTTCGCCCTCGGCCAGTTCGACGGATACCCGCGCGACCGACCGTTGGGAGTGCGGTGTTGCCAATTGCCCGCGCTCACGCCGTGCATGCTCCGATAGCTCCAGCGAACAGGGACAGGTAGATGAATAGACGTAGTCGAGATGTACGATCCGCTGCGTGGTCTCGGCCGTTTTGACCATTTCCAGCGCCACATTGTAGTACTGGTATCCGTCGAGCTCGGAGCGCAATGAGCGGCGAAGCATCGGATAGCGGAACCTCATCTGGATTCGCGCGTCATAACTCTCGAGATCCTTCAGATAGGACTCGAGCACGCCACCGATTACCTCGAAGGAGAAGGACTTTTCTGCATGCTTGTAGAAGGACCGGATGATCCGGCTCATGTTGATGCCCTTCTTGTCGGCCTCAAGAGAGACCGAGCCGGTAACGGATGTCTCGAGCTGGACCTCGCCTCCCTCGCGGCTGCGGAACCGGATGGGCAGGACAAAATTCGAGATCCCCACATGCTGAATGGCCGTCCTGGCCCCCTGAATGAGGCTCGCGGGACCGTTCTGCAGATCGGGAAGACCCGAGCGATATTCGGCGTCGACCACGAAGTTTTTAGGGTAGTCCCGGCTGAATACCGGGTAGGCCGCCGCCGGGAAATCCTCCGCCAGCCCTGCGAGCAGACGGGCTTGCGTTGCGGGTCCGACCCCGGACGCCCAGGCGCGCAACGTTTCCATGGCCGCCTCCGCTTCCGACAGCGAGGGCCTGTCCTCCGCTGTCTCCAGACGAAGGCCATCATACCTGGTGCTCGACAAAACATTCATTGATGCGCCTCCGCCACTTGGGCTCGTCGGTTACATTATGATGCAGACTGTAGACTTAGGAAGAAAATTGCTCCCGTCCATACCCGCGCTGAACGGTATTCAACTTATACAACTTCCGAGAGAATTTCGACAAATTTTTCGCATTTAACGAAAGTAGAATTCCCGCATTCCGACTATCGGTACACGAGAGCGTGTCGAATTTCTCTTCATCGGCCACATTTATTGGGACGAGAGCGCTCCAAGGATGTCATTCACGAGGTCGCCGGCATCCTCCAATCCGACGGAAATCCGGATCAGTCCGTCCCCGATTCCGAGTTCCGCGCGGGCCTCAGCGGAGAGGCGCTGGTGGGTGGTTGTTGCCGGGTGAGTCGCAATGCTCTTGGCATCGCCCAGATTGTTCGAGATCGCGAGTATCTCGAGCCCGTTCAGGAACCGGAATGCTGCCTCCTTGCCACCTTTGAGGTCAATTGCCAACATTGTGCCGCCGGTTTCCATCTGCCGGCCCACAAGCGCAGCCTGTGGGTGATCCGCCAAACCAGGGTAGATGATCCGTTCTAGAGCGGGATGATCCTTGAGCGCGCGCGCAATGGTCGAGGCGGTGTCCGCCTGCGCGCGGCACCGCAGATCGAGTGTCTCCAGCCCCTTCAACATGACCCAGGCGTTGAACGGGCTGAGCGCCCCGCCCGTGTGCTTGAGATAGGTCTCGAACGGTCCGCGGATGAACTCGCGGCTCCCGAGCACGACACCGCCCAGGCAACGTCCCTGCCCGTCGATATGCTTGGTCGCGGAATAGACCAGCACATCGGCGCCCAATTCGAGACTGCGCTGAAAAACCGGCGTCACGAAGACATTGTCCACGACGACCATCGCACCGACTGAATGGGCAATCTCGGCAACACCTGCAATATCAATCACTTCGAGTGTCGGGTTCGACATGGCTTCGAGGAAGACGAGCTTCGTGCCGGGCTTCACCGCAGCACGCCAGGCCTCTAGATCAGTACCGTCCACAAAATCGACATCGACGCCGAACCGCGGCAGAAGCGTCTCGGTGATGTAGAGACAGCTCCCGAAGAGTGCCTTGGCGGACACGACATGATCACCGGCAGAAAGCATCGAGAACAGTGCGCCATTGACTGCCGCCATTCCGGATGCAGTGGCGAAGGCATCTTCCGCGCCTTCGAGCGCAGCTATCCGCTCTTCGAACATCCGCACTGTTGGGTTGCCATAGCGGGCATATATGAACTCGTCCGGGCCGCTCTCGATGAATCTCGCTTCGGCCGCCTCCGCGGTCGGATAGTCGAAGCCCTGAGTCAGGAAGATCGCTTCCGACATCTCGCCATATTGGCTCCGGCGGATGCCGGAATGCACCAGTTTCGTCCGATTGGCCCAATCACTCGTCATATCAGAAGATCCCGGATCGCCCCGGCCCCGCGCTGCAAAGGTTCGAATTGCGGATTTGTCCACGCGCGCCCTTACTCAAGCGCGCCACCTGCGTCAATGTCAGGGCCAATTGCTGCGCCTCTCCGAGCGGAATTGCAACGTCTTGTCATGCGACCGTCACCCTTTCGCCACAGATCATTAAACTTGTCCGCATAATTAGCATCAAAGTTGATCTTTTTCGCGTGAGTGGGGCTGAAACGATGGCCTATGTCGGGATTGCTGCCGGACCGTCGGGTCCCTGTTTGGCCAGTACGGGCGGTTCGCCCGCCGCGCATCTCGAAAGGCTGATCTCGCGCACTCCCGAAAACGCGCCTATCGTCATTCTGGTTCACGGGTATCGCTACGATCCCGGCCGCCGCACCGCTGATCCGCAGCGCCATATCTACGCCTTCCGCGACGTGCAGAGCTGCCGCAAGATCCGGAGCTGGCCCCTGGGGTTGGGCTTTTCGCGCCATGGATTTGAGACCGGGCTCTGCATCGGTTTTGGCTGGCCCGCCCGCCTGCCCCATGTCGAGACACTGCTCCGCCGGGGTCGCACGGGTTTTTCCCAGGTCTACGCCGATGCCGCGCGCCACGGAGCCGGCCTCGCTCGCCTGATCGACATGATCCATCGGGTCGCGCCACAGCGGCGGGTCGAGATCCTCGCCCATTCGCTGGGTGCGCGTGTAGCTCTTTCCGCCCTCCCGCTTGTGGCGCGCGCTCCGGGACGGATCATCCTTCTGGGCGCTGCCGAATACCAGAGCGCTGCCCTGTCGGCACTCGGAGCCATCCGGACAACGGAGCGGCCCGAGATTTACAACGTCACAGCGCGGTTCAACGATCTTTACGACGCGATGTTCGAGACATTCGCGCCGAAGCGAGCTCCGGGTGACCGCGCTCTCGGACAGGGCCTCGGGCAAACCGCGGAAAACTGGCTCGATATTCAGATCGACCGACCCGACGTTACCGCCTGGATCAATGAACGTGGCATCCCGCTTCACAGGGCAAGAGCGCGCTTCTGCCATTGGAGTTTCTATACCCGTGGCGGTGCGTTGGACGTCTACGAGGCGATCCTGCGCCGCAGACCGGGCTGGGACATCGAGACCCTGCGCATGGCCCCGTGCTTTCGCTTGCAGGACTCGCGCTGGAGCCACTTGCGACCGTGGCGCTCGCCATCCAGCGAACTGCAGGAAATCGACGCAGCACAGGGATTGCGCGAGGCGTAACCCAAAAAGCGCCTTACAGCCGGATCGTTACGCTGTGTGTCTCAATATTGATCTGCACGTTCACGAGATACATCTCGGCTGCCCCCTTGGCAAAGAGCCAAAAACGCCTAAATCTGGACCAGATGTTCCAGAAAAGGGTGACGCATGTCCGATCCGATCGAACTTTACTACTGGCCGACGCCGAACGGGAAGAAGATTTCCATCGCGCTGCACGAGATGGAACTACCCTACTCCCTTAACCTGGTGAATATCGGCGCCGGTGACCAGTTCAAGCCCGAGTTCCTCAAGATCTCGCCGAACAACCGGATGCCCGCGATCATCGACCCGGATGGACCGGACGGCGAACCGGTGTCGGTCTTCGAATCCGGTGCGATCCTACAGTATCTCGCCCGAAAGACCGGTAAGTTCTACGGCGCAAGCGAACGCGATCGGATCGAAATCGAGCAGTGGCTGATGTGGCAGATGGGTGGGCTCGGGCCCATGGCCGGCCAGGCGCACCACTTTCTCAAGTATGCGCCCTCGATGGACCCGCCTCATGACCTGCCCTATGCCAAGAACCGTTACCGCAACGAAGTCGGACGGCTTTACGGCGTGCTCGACAAGCGTCTGGCAGATCGCGATTTCGTTGCCGGAGATTACTCAATCGCCGACATGGCGATCTGGCCCTGGGCCATGGGCTGGGAAGGCCAGCAGCAGAAGATCGAGGATTTTCCGAACATGGCCGCCTGGCTCGAGCGTGTCGGGGCACGGCCTGCAGTGAAGACCGGCGCAGAGGTCGGAGCCGATGCGCGCAGCAATCTGCAGGACGATCGCGAGGCCCAGAAACTGCTGTTCAGCCAGGGCCTCAAGGCCTGACCTGACCTGGCCTGACCGGAGATCCACGACCGGTCTCATTCTGCCATGCACGCGCGGTGCGGCCCTGCCGGGCCTTGCCACTGGTCGAATCCCTGTCTAAGCCCGAGGCGAAGACAGGGGTTTGCCATGACAAAGACGATCACTCTGCCGCGCCCGGACGACTGGCACCTTCACCTGCGCGATGGTGCAATGATGGAGGGCGTTCTTCCCGCATCGCGCGATTTCGCCCGTGCGATCATCATGCCGAACCTCGTGCCGCCCGTGGTGACGGGCGCAGATGCCGCGGCCTATCGCGACCGCATCCTGGCCGCCCTGCCAGAGGACCAGGGCTTTACCCCCCTGATGACGCTCTACCTGACCGAGGCCACCGATCCCGCGGATGTGGCTGCGGCCCATGCAGATGGGATTGCGACGGCGGTCAAGCTCTACCCGGCTGGCGCGACGACCAACTCCGCAAGCGGGGTCCGCGACATCGAGAAGGTCATGGGCGTGCTCGAACGCATGGCCGAAATCGGCATGCCGCTATGCATGCATGGCGAAGTCACCAACGCGGAGGTCGACATCTTCGACCGTGAGGCGGTCTTCATCGACCGGGTGCTCGATCCGCTGCGCCGCAGACTGCCGGAACTGAAGATCATCATGGAGCATGTCACCACCGCGGATGGTGTGGCATATATCGAAAGTGCGGAAGAGAACCTCGCCGGTTCACTGACGGTCCAGCACCTCATGCTCAACCGCAACCAGATGCTGGTGGGCGGCATCCGGCCCCATTACTACTGCCTTCCGATCCTCAAGCGCTCCATCCACCAGGAGGCGCTGCGCCGCGCCGCGACCTCCGGCGACCGCCGTTTCTTCCTCGGCACCGACAGTGCGCCCCATGCCCAGCACGCGAAGGAGAATGCCTGCGGTTGCGCGGGCGTGTTCTCCGCGCCTCTCGCCGTCGCCTGCTACGCTCAAGTCTTCGAAGAAGAAGGCGCGCTCGACCGGCTGGCCGATTTCGCCTCGCTCAACGGCCCGGCCTACTACGGGCTCCCCCCCAACAGCGACACCATAACCCTGATCCGCGAAGATGCACCTCAGCCGCTACCAGAGACGGTTGCAACCGGCGCGGGACCGGTGGTTGTATTCGATCCCGGTTCGCCACTCTTCTGGCGGGTCGCCAACTGACAGGAGACGCGATGTTCGCGAACTCATTCCCCGACGACGCCGAGATGGCGCGCCTGACCGCGCGCATGCTTTTGGAAGTGAAGGCGGTGCACTTCCGCGCCGACGAGCCCTACAAGCTCACTTCGGGACTGGCATCGCCGGTCTATATCGACTGCCGCAAGCTGATTTCCTTCCCGCGCGTGCGCGCTGCGCTGATGGATTTCGCCTGTGCCAAGCTCCTGCGCGATGCGGGGTTTGCGCGGTTCGACGCGGTCGCCGGCGGCGAAACGGCCGGGATTCCCTTCGCGGCCTGGATCTCCGAGCGGCTTGGCCTCCCGATGCTCTACGTGCGCAAGAAGCCCAAGGGCTTTGGCCGCGATGCGCAGATCGAGGGCTATATGGAGGAAGGCAGCCGTGTGCTTCTGGTGGAAGATCTCACCACCGACGGCGGTTCCAAGATCAAGTTTGCCGAGGCGCTGCGCACAGCCGGGGCAGAATGCGCGCATACCGCCGTGGTCTTCTACTACGGAATCTTTGACCAGACCCAATCGGTGTTGGAGAATCACGGGTTGAAGCTACACTATCTCGCCGTCTGGAGGGATGTGCTGTCCGAAGCCCGCGCAGGGGGGCATTTCGACGAAGCAACGCTCAGAGAGGTCGAGGCCTTTCTCGATGCGCCGCTGGAATGGTCCGCCGCGCGCGGAGGGGTGGATACGATCGCGAGCTGATCCGCGGGTGCGGACCTGATGCGACGACTGTGCTGCTGATGCATGAGCAAGAGCCATGCAGTTTTCTTCAACCGCATTCAAACGGAAGAGCGGAGAGACAAAGTGAACAAGCCCGACAACGCCTTCATGCTTCCCAAACCGCGTTCATCGAAGCCCGAGGATATCGCCCGCGAAATCATCGGTCGTCTCTGCTACCGCGTCGGCAAGGACCCCAAGGTTGCCAAGCCCCATGACTGGCTGATGGCAACCATCCTCGTCACCCGCGACCGGGCCATCGAGCACTGGATGGAGTCGACCCGCGCCACCTACGAATCCGGCGGCAAACGCGTCTACTATCTCAGCCTCGAGTTTCTCATCGGTCGCCTCATGCGCGATGCGATTTCCAACCTCGGCATTCTGGAAGAGATGAAGGAAGCGCTCGACCAGCTCGGCGTCGATTTCGAGGAAATCGCCAAGCTCGAATCTGATGCGGCGCTTGGCAATGGCGGCCTGGGTCGGCTCGCCGCCTGCTTCATGGAGAGCATGGCGACCGTCGGGGTGCCCGCCTATGGCTATGGCATCCGCTATCGCCACGGCCTATTCCGCCAGCGGATCAAGGATGGCTGGCAACTCGAATACCCCGAGACATGGCTGGAGCACGGCAACCCCTGGGAATTCGACCGCCGCGAAAGCGCCTATGTTGTCGGCTTCGGAGGCTATGTCGACTATCACGAAGCGGTTGGCGAAGAGGAGAAGTTCGTCTGGCACCCGGCCGAACAGGTCATCGCCTCTGCCTATGATACACCCGTCGTCGGGTGGCGCGCGGCGCGCGTGAATACGCTTCGTCTCTGGAACGCCGAGCCGGTCGCGCCGATCCGGCTCGATGCCTTCAACGCAGGCGATCACATCGGCTCGCTCAAGGAGAGCAACCGGGCTGATGCGCTGACGCGCGTGCTCTACCCCGCCGATGCCTCGCCCTCGGGCCAGGAGCTCCGCCTGCGCCAAGAGTATTTCTTCTCCTCGGCGTCTCTCCAGGACATCCTGCGCCGCCACATGAACCAGTTCGGCACGCTCGACAACCTTTCGGACAAGGTTTCGATCCAGCTCAACGACACCCACCCCGCCGTGTGTGTCGCGGAGCTCATGCGCATCCTGATGGACCTGCATGGACTCGATTTCCACAAGGCTTGGGAACTTACGCAGGCCACCATCAGTTATACCAACCATACGCTTCTTCCGGAGGCGCTGGAAAGCTGGCCCGTACCCCTGTTCGAAAGACTTCTGCCGCGCAACATGCAGATCATCTACGAAATCAATGCGCACCTTCTGCGCAAGGCCGGGCAGGAACACGGCTTCGGGGATGATGCGATCCGCAACATCAGCCTGATCGACGAGAGCGGCGAGCGGCGGGTGCGGATGGGCAACCTCGCGTTCGTCGGCGCGCATTCGATCAACGGCGTGTCCGCGCTTCACACCGAACTGATGAAGCAGACCGTATTCCGCGACCTGCACAAGATGTATCCCGACCGGATCAACAACAAGACAAACGGGATCACCCCGCGGCGCTGGCTGATGCAGTGCAATCCGGGACTGACGGGGATCATCAAGGACACGATCGGGGACAAGTTCTTCGATGACATTCGCGTGCTGCGAAATCTTGAGGAATACGCGACCGACCCCGCCTTCCAGGACGAGTTCGCCAAGGTGAAGCGTCGCAACAAGGATCGGCTTACCGAACTCGTACGGGAGCGAATGGGTGTCCGGCTCGACCCTAACTCGATGTTCGACATTCAGATCAAGCGCATCCACGAATACAAGCGCCAGCTTCTGAATATCATCGAGGCGGTTGCGCTCTTCGACCAGATCCGCTCGCACCCCGAGAAGAATTGGGTTCCGCGGGTGAAGATCTTTGCCGGGAAGGCCGCGCCCTCCTATCACAACGCCAAGCTCATTATCAAACTGGCGAATGATGTCGCCAGGGTGATCAATGGCGATCCGAGCGTGCGCGACGTGCTCAAGGTGCTGTTCATCCCGAACTACAACGTGAGCCTTGCAGAAGTACTCGTGCCCGCCGCAGATCTTTCCGAACAGATCTCGACCGCCGGGATGGAAGCCTCCGGCACCGGCAACATGAAATTCGCGCTCAATGGCGCACTGACCATCGGCACGCTCGACGGCGCCAATGTCGAGATGCGCGAACAGGTTGGTGCCGAGAACATCGTGATCTTCGGCATGACGGCCGAAGAAGTGGCCGAGCGCCGGGCGAGCGGAAGCAATCCGCGCTCCATCATCGAAAGCTCGCCCGAACTCAGCCAGGCGCTGAATGCAATCGCATCCGGCGTGTTTTCCCCGGACGATCCGGACCGGTACCGCGATCTGGTCGCCGGGCTCTATGACCATGACTGGTTCATGGTCGCGTCGGACTTCGACAGCTTCGCCGACGCTCAGCGCCGGGTCGATGCGATCTGGTCCGATCCGAAGTCGTGGTGGGAGAAGACCATTCTCAACACGGCCCGCATGGGCTGGTTCTCGTCGGACCGGTCCATCCGGGAGTATTCAAAAGAAATCTGGAATGTGCCCGTGTAGTGGCATAGCATCCTGAGAGGAAGAGGGGATCCCGTGAGCCAGAACCTAGAGACAGCGACAAAAGCTGTGCTGAAAGACCCGGCACTCGGCGAAGCTGAAATCGACGCCATCGTCGCCGGGCAGCACAGGGACCCATTCTCGGTACTGGGCATTCACAAACCGGAAAAAAGCCTCGTCGCCCGCGCGCTCGTTCTGGGCGCGGAGAGCGTCGAGGCCTTCACGCTCGGGGGCAAGAGTGCAGGCGTTCTCGAATGCCTGCACCCCGATGGTCTCTTTGCTGGCAAGCTCAAGATCCGCAAGCAACAGCCGCTAAAATACAAGGCGCGCAATGCGACCGACAGCTGGGAATTTACCGACCCCTACACCTTCGGCCCGGTGCTCGGGCCGCTGGATGACTACTATATCGGAGAGGGCAGCCACCTGCGCCTCTTCGACAAGCTCGGTGCGCACCCGCTCACGCATGAGGGTGTAGACGGCGTGCATTTCGCGGTCTGGGCGCCCAATGCCCGGCGTGTTTCCGTTGTCGGCGATTTCAACGCCTGGGACGGGCGGCGCCATTCCATGCGCTTTCGTGTGGATACCGGCATCTGGGAGATCTTCATTCCCGATGCGACCGCGGGACTGCATTACAAATACGAGATCATCGACAGCAACGGGAACCGGCTGCCGCTGAAGGCCGATCCGTTTGCGCGCGAAAGCGAATTGCGGCCCGCGACGGCCTCCATCGTTGCGCCAGAACTCGACCACGACTGGGGCGATTCCGACCACCGCGCGCACTGGTCCAACTGCGATGCGCGCCGTCAGCCGATATCGATCTACGAGGTTCATGCCGGCTCCTGGAAGAAGCACGAGGATGGCACCTTCCTGTCCTGGGACGAACTAGGGGATGAACTTATTCCCTACGCAGTGAAGATGGGCTTCACACATATCGAGTTCCTGCCAATTTCCGAACACCCTTACGATCCCTCCTGGGGCTACCAGACTACCGGCCTCTACGCGCCCTCTGCGCGTTTCGGCGATCCGGAGGCCTTTGCGCGCTTTGTGGACGGGGCGCATCGGGCTGGTATCGGGATCATTCTCGACTGGGTGCCCGCGCACTTCCCGACCGATGAGCACGGGCTGGCGAAATTCGACGGAACCGCGCTCTACGAGCACGCGGACCCGCGACAGGGCTTCCACCCGGACTGGAATACGGCGATCTACAATTTCGGTCGCAGCGAGGTGAAGAGCTTCCTGGTCAACAACGCACTCTACTGGTCGGAGAAGTTCCATATCGACGGGCTGCGCGTGGATGCCGTGGCTTCCATGCTCTACCTCGATTATTCGCGCAAGGAAGGCGAGTGGATCCCGAACAAGTATGGTGGCCGCGAGAATATTGAGGCCGTGCAGTTCTTGCAGGACTTCAACAAGGAGGTCTACGCAAGCCATCCGGGCATCCTGACAATGGCGGAGGAATCCACCTCCTGGCCCGGTGTGAGCAAGCCGGTGCATGACGGCGGCCTGGGCTTCGGCTTCAAGTGGAACATGGGCTTCATGCACGACACGCTGCAGTACATGTCCTACGAGCCGATCCATCGGCAGTATCACCACAACGAACTGACTTTCGGCCTGCTCTACGCCTTCTCCGAGAATTTCGTTCTCCCGCTAAGCCATGACGAGGTCGTCCATGGCAAGGGCTCGCTGATCGGCAAGATGTCGGGCGATGGCTGGCAGAAATTCGCGAACCTTCGCGCCTACTACGCCTTCATGTGGGGTTATCCGGGCAAGAAGCTCCTGTTCATGGGGCAGGAATTCGCGCAAGGGCGAGAGTGGAGCGAGGCTCGTGGCCTCGACTGGTTCCAGCTGGACATCGACCTGCACAAGGGCGTGCAGGACCTCGTGTCGGACCTCAACCACCATTACCGGGACAAGCCGGCGCTCCATGCACGCGACTGCGAGGGCGAAGGCTTCGAATGGCTCTTGGCTGACGAACACCACACATCGGTCTTCGCATGGCTGCGCAAGGCTCCCGGCGCCAATCCGGTTGCGGTGATCACGAACTTCACGCCGGTTCCGCGCCATGACTACCGGATGCCGCTCCCGCATGCGGGGGCCTGGAAGGAAATCCTGAACACCGATGCCGAAGGCTACGGCGGCAGCGGTGTCGGCAACATGGGCGAGGTGACGGCCTCCCCCGACGACCACGGCGTCAGCGCGAGAATGTCGTTGCCGCCACTTGCAACGATCTGGCTTGAATACCAGCCCGAAGAATAAGGCCGAACGAAGAGCCGCACCGAGAAAAAAACTAGGGGGAAAGACGATGGCGACCAGAAGCTATCCACTGTCGCGCGACGCCATGGCCTATGTGCTCGCAGGGGGGCGCGGCAGTCGCCTGAAGGAAATGACAGATCTGCGGGCCAAGCCCGCGGTCTACTTCGGGGGCAAGACGCGGATCATCGACTTCGCCCTTTCCAACGCGCTGAATTCCGGCATTCGGCGGATGGGCGTCGCCACTCAATACAAGGCACACTCCCTCATCCGGCACCTGCAGAACGGCTGGAACTTCCTGCGCCACGAGCGCAACGAAGGCTTCGACATCCTGCCTGCCAGTCAGCGTGTCTCGGAAACCCAGTGGTATGAAGGCACCGCAGACGCGGTTTACCAGAACGTCGACATCATCGAGGGCTACGGCCCCGAATACATGGTCATCCTTGCAGGCGATCACATCTACAAGATGGATTACGAGATCATGCTGCAGGACCACGTCAATTCCGGCGCGGACGTGACGGTGGGCTGTCTCGAGGTGCCACGCATGGAAGCCACCGGTTTCGGCGTGATGCACGTGGACGAGAAGGATCAGATCACCGATTTCGTCGAGAAGCCCGCAGATCCGCCGGGAATTCCGGGCAATCCGGACGTGGCGCTGGCCTCTATGGGGATCTACGTCTTCCACACGGCAAAGCTCATGGAGCTTCTGCGTGAAGACGCTGCGAACCCGAACTCCAGCCGCGACTTCGGCAAGGACATCATCCCGATGCTCGTGAAGGGCGGCAAGGCGATGGCGCATCGCTTCAGCAGTTCCTGCATTCGTTCCAACTCGGAAGCGAATGCCTACTGGCGCGACGTGGGCACGGTCGACGCCTACTGGGAAGCGAACATCGACCTGACGGACGTGACCCCGGAGCTCGATCTATACGACCGGCACTGGCCGATCTGGACCCACGCGGAGAATACGCCGCCAGCAAAGTTCGTTCATGACGAGGAAGGCCGGCGGGGCGCGGCTGTGTCGTCACTGATCTCCGGGGACTGCATCGTCTCGGGCGCGCGGCTCTGGCGCACACTGCTCTTCACGGGCGTGAGGGTGAACTCGTTCTCCAATCTCGAGGAGGCCGTCATACTCCCCAGCACCTATGTCTCGCGCAACGTGAAGCTCTCGAAAGTCGTCGTAGATCGCGGCGTGCGCATACCAGAAGGACTGGTTGTCGGCGAGGACCCCGAGCTTGACGCAAAACGCTTCCGCCGCACCGACAATGGTGTATGCCTCATCACACAGAAAATGATCGACAAGTTGGATCTGTGATCTGATGAGAATTCTTTCGGTTGCGTCGGAAATCTACCCGCTGATCAAGACCGGTGGACTTGCGGATGTCGCCGGCGCCCTGCCTCCCGCGCTCTCTCGCATGGGCATGGAAGTGAAGACCCTCGTGCCTGGCTACCCCCGGCTGATGGAAAAGGCGGGGCCTGCTGTGCCCATCCATGATT
The DNA here is from genome assembly GCF_049800915.1 of Amaricoccus macauensis. Lineage (GTDB taxonomy): Bacteria > Pseudomonadota > Alphaproteobacteria > Rhodobacterales > Rhodobacteraceae > Amaricoccus > Amaricoccus macauensis_A. Next base: position 463,094 of record NZ_JBNAFY010000001.1, on the reverse strand, counting down.
TCGGAACCCTGCTCGGCGTGCCCGCACGGCTCCTGTCCGCGAAGGCAGGCGAGCTTGACCTCCTGATCCTCGACGCACCTGGACTCTACGACCGGCAGGGCGGGCCTTATCTTGATACGGACGGCAAGGATTACAGCGACAACTGGCACCGCTTTGCCGCCTTTTCGCTGGCTGGCGCGCTGATTGCGGGTGGCGCGTTCACGGAGTTCGTGCCCGACCTCGTCCATGCCCATGATTGGCAAGCAGCCCTTGTCCCCGCCTACATGAAGTATCGCGGGATCGAAAAACCCTCGGTGCTCACGATCCACAATCTCGCTTTCCAGGGGCAGTTCAGCCCGGAGATCTTCAGCCGGCTCGAGTTGCCACCCCATGCCTACAGCGTGGACGGTGTCGAGTATTATGGCGGAGTCGGCTTCCTGAAGGCCGGATTGCAATCCGCCTGGGCGCTGACGACTGTCAGCCCGACCTATGCCAAGGAGATTCGCACTCCTGCCTTCGGCATGGGGCTCGACGGGCTGATCTCGACCCGATCCGACCACCTCCACGGCATCGTCAATGGCATCGATATCGAGGATTGGAACCCCGAGACCGACCCTCACCTGGGCACGCAATTTTCGATCCGCAATCTCAAGGCGCGTGTCGCCAATCGCCGCCTTATTGAAGGGCGCTTCTCGCTCGATGCCGATGACGCGCCGCTCTTCATCGTCGTGAGCCGTCTCACGGATCAGAAGGGCCTCGACATCGTGGCGTCGGTGGTACCTGAACTTGTTGAAATGGGGGCGAAACTGGCGGTGCTGGGAACAGGCGATCCCGGCCTCGAACATTGGTTCCTCACGCTTGCGGGTGTGCATGAGGGGCGGATCGGCGTTCAGCTCACCTATGACGAGGCGCTTGCGCATGTCATGCAGGGCGGCGCCGACGCCATCCTCATTCCCTCGCGCTTCGAGCCGTGCGGTCTCACGCAGCTCTATGCCCAGCATTACGGCACAATTCCGGTTGTTGCGCGCACCGGAGGGCTCGCCGACACGGTGATCGACGCGAATAGCGCAGCGCTTGCTGCCGGCGTGGCAACCGGCATCCAGTTCCCACCCGACAATGGTTTTGCCTTGGTCGAGGCGATCCAGAGGCTGGTCGAGTTCAAGGCAAATCCGAAGCTCTGGACTGCCATGCAGCGACAAGGAATGCGGCTCGATGTGTCCTGGAACCGCAGCGCCGCCGAATACGCCAGTCTTTTTGCTTCTTTGGTTTCCGAATAAGGACGAGAGTGATGATCAGGTCCGTTTCTACCCAACCCTACGATGACCAGAAACCCGGCACCTCGGGTCTGCGCAAGAAGGTACCGCACTTCCAGCAAGCCAACTACGTCGAAAACTTCGTCCAGTCGATCTTCGACAGCCTTGAAGGGTTCGAGGGAAAGGCACTCGTCGTTGGGGGCGATGGACGCTACTTCAACCGGGAAGTGATCCAGATCGTCATGAAGATGGCCGCCGCTGCCGGGTTCGGCAAGGTGATCGTGGGCCAGGGCGGCATCCTCTCGACACCTGCTGCCTCGAATGTCATCCGCCAGTCCGGCGCGTTCGGCGGCATCATTCTCTCGGCCAGCCACAACCCAGGCGGGCCGAAGGAGGATTTCGGCATCAAATACAACACGGGCAACGGCGGCCCGGCGCCAGAGAAGGTCACTGCCGAAATCTACGCGCGCACGAAGTCGATCTCGGAATACAAGATCATCGACGCACCCGATCTCGATCTCGACGCTCTTGGTGATTTCGATCTTGGCGGCATGACGGTCTCGGTAGTCGATCCGGTCGCGGCCTATGCCGAACTGATGGAAAGCCTCTTCGACTTCCCAGCCATCAAGGCGATGTTCGATGGCGGCTTCACCATGTCCTTCGACGCCATGCATGCCGTCACCGGCCCGTATGCCACAGAGATCCTGGAGAACCGTCTCGGCGCCGCCAAGGGCACGGTGAAGAACGGAACCCCGCTTCCCGATTTTGGTGGGCATCATCCAGATCCGAACCTCGTTCACGCCAAGGAACTCTACGACCTGATGATGAGCGCAGATGCACCCGATTTCGGGGCGGCTTCCGATGGCGACGGCGACCGCAATCTCATCATCGGCAAGGGGATCTTCGTCACGCCGTCGGACTCGCTCGCGCTTCTCGCCGCGAATGCCCATCTGGCTCCGGGCTACAAGGGCGGCTTGTCGGGGATCGCTCGCTCCATGCCTACGAGCGGTGCTGCCGACCGGGTGGCCGAGAAGCTCGGCATCGAATCCTACGAGACACCCACGGGCTGGAAGTTCTTCGGCAACCTGCTCGATGCTGACAAGGCCACGATCTGCGGCGAGGAAAGCGCCGGCACCGGCTCGAACCACGTCCGCGAAAAGGACGGGCTCTGGGCCGTGTTGCTCTGGCTGAACATCCTGGCCGCCCGCAAGGAGCCGGCGAAGGACATCGTCGCGGCTCATTGGCGGGAATATGGCCGCAACTACTACACCCGCCACGACTACGAGGGCATCGACGCGGATGCCGCGGAGGGGCTCATGGCCCATCTGCGCGCCGAACTGTCAAGCCTGCCCGGCACGAAGATCAACGGTCTCTTCGTCAGCATGGCCGACGACTTCTCCTATCACGATCCGGTGGATGGCTCGGTGAGCGAGAACCAGGGCGTTCGCGTGATGTTCGAGGATGGCAGCCGCATGGTCTTCCGCTTGTCCGGCACGGGCACGGCCGGGGCGACGCTCCGCGTCTACCTCGAACGCCTCGCAACTGATCCCGACAAGCTCGCGCTCGAAACCCAGTCCGCCCTCGCCGATGTTATCGGGGCCGCAGAGGATCTCGCAGGCATCAAGCAGCGCACCGGTCGCGACGCACCGGACGTCATCACTTGAGCGAAGACGCAGCGGAGTTCGGGGCGCGGACCGTCAGGGGCGGCACTCGCTTCTCGCTCTGGTCAGGCGCAGGCGAGCACGCATGGGTCTGCCTCTTCGACGCCGAGAGCGGGGAGGAGACTGCGCGTATCGAGATGGCGCGCGCGGAGGACGGCATATTCTCGGCCACCGTAAAGGAGGCAGGGCCCGGAACGCGATATGGCTACCGGGTCGATGGCCGCTTCGCGCCGCATGAGGGTCACCGGTTCGATCCCGCGAAACTCCTCGTCGATCCCTATGCCCATGCGATCGACCGGCCCTTCGCCTATGACCCTCGGCTTGCCGCACCGCGCGAAGAGGGCATCGACACCGCGCCCCTGATGCCGAAATCGGTCGTCACCACCCTGCCCCGGCCCAAGCGCCCCGCTGCCCCAAAATTCACGCCTGGTGGCTTGGTCTACGAGTTGAACGTGCGTGGCTTCACCATGCGCCACCCGGACATTCCCGAGCGTCTTCGCGGCACCGTGGCGGCTCTCGCGGAGCCCCCCGTCATCGAACACTTGAAGAAGCTCGGCGTGAGCGCGGTCGAACTCATGCCCATTGTCGCCTGGATCGACGAGCGTCACCTGCCTCCCCTCGGCCTCACCAATGCCTGGGGCTACAACCCCGTTGCCTATTTCGTGCCCGACCCGCGCATATGCCCCGGCGGGATAGCTGAACTGGCCGAGACGACCAAGGCGCTCCACAAGTCGGGGATCGGCGTGATCCTCGACGTTGTCTACAATCACACCGGCGAGAGTGACGCGATCGGCCCCACACTCTCGCTCCGCGGCGTGGACAATGCTGCATATTTCCGACATGCGGCGGATGGCACACTGATCAACGACACCGGCTGCGGCAATACGCTTGCCTGCGACCATCCCATGGTGCGGCGTCTCGTCCTCGAGTCCCTGCGTCATTTCGTGCGATACGCGGGCGTGGACGGCTTCCGTTTCGATCTTGCCCCGATCCTGGGACGCAGCATGGAAGGCTTCAGCGCCGAAGCGGCGCTCCTCCAGGAGATTGCCGCCGACCCTGTGCTTTCTACTCGTATCATGATTGCGGAACCTTGGGATATTGGCCCGGGCGGTTATCAGCTCGGTCAGTTCCCCGACGGATGGCTGGAATGGAACGACCGCTTCCGCGACCGCGTGCGCCGCTTCTGGCGCGGTGATGGCCATATGCTCGGCCCATTCGCCTCCGCCCTGGCCGGGTCGAGTGACAGCTTCACAGGAAAAACGACGCGCAGCGTGAATTTCATTGCCGCGCATGACGGCTTCCCCCTCGCCGATCTCACGACCTATGCACACAAGCACAACGAGGCCAACGGCGAGGAAAACCGAGACGGCCACAACGACAACCTCTCCTGGAACAACGGTGTCGAGGGCCCCACGGACGATCCCGATATCCTCGGGGCGCGCAGAGCTGACATCATGGCAATGCTCGCCACCCTTTTTGCCTCCCGCGGCACGATCATGCTCACCGCCGGCGATGAATTCGGCAGAACCCAGCAGGGCAACAACAACGCCTATGCCCAGGACAACGAGATCGCCTGGATCGACTGGGAGGGCCGCGACCGGGATCTGGAAACCTTCACCGCAGAACTTTCCACCTTGCGCCGACGGACGAAGGTGCTCTCCGGGACAACCTTCCTCAGTGGCGAGACCGATGAGACTGGCATACCGGACGTGGCTTGGCACATGCCGAACGGAAACGCCATGGAGCCCGAGAACTGGGAGGATCCGGGAGGGAGCGCCTTTGCGATGATCCTCCGCAATACGCATGGAGCGCGCCTCGCTGTGCTCTTCAATCGATCAGTTACTCAATTGGAGTTTGAACTACCCTCCCGTGATGGATACGCTTGGAGTGAAGCGTCCTTGGGAAAAATCGCGGTCCCCGCCCGCAGCGTTCGCCTCGTCCGGGAGGGGATGCATAAAGGCAACAGGTCAAAACGAAACGCAACCGTTTAGTTTCGTGTCTCTTCCGTGTCACGGATACGCGCATAGATTGGCGCTGTCTGTTGCGCCGCCCAAGGGCGGTTCGACGCCTTAAGTTCGAAACCATTTTTGGGGGAATTAGTCATGACTTCACTCAGCATGAAGAGCCGTGTTCTGTTCGCCGCGCTCGCTACCTGCGCCTTGCCGACAACCGCTGCAATCGCTCAGGACAGCCAGGGTATCCAGCCGCTGGAATGGAACTTCCGCGACCACACCGCGATCCAGCTCTACGGTCAGATCAACAAGGGCATCCTGACCTTTGACGATGGCGACGAGTCGACCAGCTATGGCCTCGTCGACAACGACAACTCCAGCACCCGGCTGGGGATCACGTCGACGACCAATTTCGACAGCGGCTGGGAGATGTTCTCGAACATCGAGTTCGAGTATCAGCCGCATGCCTCAAACACAGTCAACCAGCTCGACAAGAACGGCGCCGACTACGGCTTCGACAAGACCAACTTCCGCAAGGCCGAGATCGCCTTCTCGAGCGAGCGCGTCGGCAAGTTCTGGCTCGGTCAAGGCAGCATGGCCTCAGACGGCACCGCGGAAACCGACCTTTCCGGTACGGGCGTCATTGCCTACTCCAGCGTCTCCGACATCGGCGGCGGTCTCTTCCGCGAGGATGACGGCACGCTCTCCAACGTCACGACATCGGGCGCCTATTCCAACCTGGACGGCCTGGGCCGCAAGATGCGCGTCCGCTACGACACGCCGACCTTCTCAGGCTTCACCCTTAAGGCATCATACGGACAGGATACCCTGAACGACGACGACGACAGCCTCTACGACATCGCGGCCACCTATGCCGCCGATTACAATACGGTCGAAGTGGCCGCATCGGTCGGATATGCCCGCGACGAAGGCGATGATGCGGACATCCTGTCGGCCTCCTTCTCCACCCTGCACACGCCCACTGGTCTCAGCTTCACCCTTGCCGGGGGTCAGAACGATGCCGATGTGAACGCGAGCTACGGCTATGCCAAGCTGGGCCTCGAGCGGGAATTCTTCGCAGTCGGATCGACAGCCTTCTCCGTCGACTACTATGACGGACAGGACATCTCCTCCGACGGGGCGGACAGCACCTCCTATGCATTCGCCATGGTCCAGAACGTCGATAACTGGAACAGCCAGTGGTATGTTTCCATGCGTCAGTTCGAGTATGACGATGATGTATCGGATTACGAAGACGGTCTCTCGACCATGGCCGGACTGCGCATCAAGTTCTGATCGCGCATCGACATCCTGATCGATCGTTGCGGCCGGGCCAATTGCCCGGCCGTTTCGTTTTGTCGTTGCGCTTGGCCTTCTTCTCTGAAAATTTCCCGATATGCGCCCGACCGATAACCTCAAAGAGCAATGCGAGAGCGACTGGCAGGCCGCCACCCGGCATGTCTTCTGCTCCGAGCTCGCGGCAGGCACCTTGTCGAGAGACAAGATGGCCTGGTATCTCACCCAGGACTACAAGTTCGTGGAAGGCTTCGTCCGCCTGCTCGCTTCGGCCATCGCCCACGCACCCGGCCTGGCCGACAGCGTGCCGGCTGCACAGTTCCTCGCAGTGATCACCGGGCCCGAAAATACCTATTTCCTTCGGGCGTTGGAAACCCTCGGTGTACCCGATGGCGGCGCAGACATTGCGGCGGCTCCCGAAACCGCGGCCTTCCAGAACCTCATGGCGCGCGCCGCTGCCTCCGGGCGCTACGAACACATGCTCGCCGTCCTCGTGGTGGCGGAATGGAGCTACCTCAGCTGGGCTGCCCCGTTCCATCCACCGGATCCGAACCTGCCGTTCTACTTTGCCGAATGGATCACGCTTCACGCAGGTGAAGGCTTCGAAAGTGTCGTCGAGTATCTCAGAAGCCAACTTGATACCGCTTGGGAAAGGGCAGATGCAACGACGCGCACCGAGATCGAGGCGCTCTTCCGAGAGGCCGTTCACCTTGAACACGCCTTCTTCGACGCGGCCTACAACGCGATGGAATGATCGCGCCTGTAGGCCGGGACCATAGGACGCAACATGTGCAACGCTCCCGCCTACACGATCCATGCGCATCACCACCATTTCGGCTGGGACAGGTCCATCGCGCCGGTGGAGACCGTGGCCCCGGGTGAACGCGTGGCGTTCAAGTGCCGCGAAAGTTCCGACGGTCAGATCACTGCATCGAGTATCGCCGCCGACCTCGCGGCGAACGATCCAGCACGTGTAAATCCGGTGACCGGGCCGATCTTCGTGGATGGAGCCGAACCGGGTGACGTGCTCAAGGTCGAGATAGAGGCTTTCACGCCATCGGGCTTCGGCTGGACCGCCAACATTCCGGGCTTTGGCCTTCTGGCCGATCAGTTCCCGGACCCGGAATTGCACCTCTGGCACTATGACGCGGTTTCGCTCGATCCTGTCGCATACGGGTCTCATGCGCGCGTGCCGCTGCGCCCCTTTGCCGGAACACTCGGCGTCGCCCCTGCCGAGGCGGGGCGCCACTCTATCATTCCTCCGCGCCGGGTCGGCGGCAACCTGGACATCCGCGATCTCTGCTCCGGGACCACGCTCTACCTTCCGATTGAGGTCGCCGGCGCACTCTTCTCCGTCGGTGACACCCATGCCGCACAGGGCGACGGCGAAGTCTGCGGCACCGCCATCGAAAGCGCCATAGACGTCTGCCTGAAATTCGATCTCATCAAGTCTACGCCGCTTACCTTTCCCCGCTTCACCACGCCCGGTCCCGTCACTCGCCATCTCGACGTGGACGGCTACGAAGTGACCACCGGCGTCGGCCCGGACATGATGGAAGGCGCGCGCAATGCGGTCTCCGGCATGATCGACCTCCTATGCGCAGAGCAAGGCCTCGCTGCGATCGATGCTTACATGCTTGCATCCGTCTGCGGCGATCTTCGCGTATCGGAAGTGGTCGATGCCCCGAACTGGGTCATGAGCTTCTACATGCCACGCACGATCTTCAACTGAGGTTCTCTCAGGCCGCCTCGATCCGGTCGGGAAACAGCAGCCCGAGTGCATCGCGCGCCGGTCGGCATATGCCACGCTCTGTGATCAGCCCTGTCAGATGCTGCGACATGGTTACGTCGGACCCGATCTGATTGAGAAGCGGCACTGCATCATCATGCTCTGCCAGATCCCCCCAGCCGATCGCGGCAAAGGTTGCGGCGGCATAGCACGGGATACCATGCGCACTCGCATGTTCGACCCATTGGCTCGCCGGTTCGAGATTGCGCACGTCGCCTTGGAGGGAAACACTCTGTGCGTCGAGAAACACCAGATCCACGAGGCCTTCACGCATCAGATCGGGACCGGTTTCGGTCGAGATCGTCGAGTGCGAGAGCCCCTGCCCGGCCAATTCCCAACGTATGAGCGCAGCACTCGAACGCTGATCGAGCCCCGAATCCAGCAGGACGTGCATCGGAATGCCCGCCTCGCGACCGCTGTAGATCGGTGCGAAGGCCGAGCCCCAATCGACCGCGGACAACCAGCCTGCGCTGCTGAGAGCCAGAACCTTGAGGGGCCGACCTTGCCTTTGTATCGACATTTGCTTGAGGATGGTAACACCATGCTCGCCGATCCTGCGCCGATTGGCGACATCGGTTTCGCAGAGATCGAGCGCTCGGACATATGCCGCCTCACGCCGCTGCCAAGGCTGCCGAAACAGCAGATCCCGGTTCATCTCCCGCAACACCCAGCCCGCTTCCGCACTTGCCGCGGTGACATGGGCCAATCGGCCGCAGGCTCGCATCAGGGAGAGATTGGAAGGGTTCTCGAACATTGCGAAAGCGATGCCATAGGCAGCCACTGCCGCGGTGAGTGGGCCACCGCGGACACGCCCCTCGGCAATCGCGTCGATCGCCTCGTCCAGCGTGTTGAGCCCTACGACCCATAACTCGTGGGGGAGCCAGCGTTGATCGATGATTCGGACCGTGCGCCCGTCCCTATCGAGCCACAAAGACCGATATGATCTACCGTCGACCAGCATCCGACTGTCCCGTCATCTTATATCGGGTCAAAGACTGCTTAGTCCGATCGGCAGATCATGACCCGAATTGCCAAGTTCGTCTTGGGCACACTCTACTGATCTCGTGAAACTCGCCAATCCTCGTGCGCAATTACATTCAATAATGACACATTAATCGTATTACGCAATGTCCAATCCTCGGGTAGCACAAATGCGTAGTCATTGAAGCCAATAGTCAAACCCAATAGGCTTATTTCGGCTTTCGAAGATGCGTACCATTTAAGCGCTTCGCGATTTGCAACAAATGCATCAGCGGTGTTGTCTTCTAGTATACCGAAAGCCTGATCGAAATCATCTACCGGAACAACGGTCGCCCCCAACAGAGAAAGCTCCTCCCGAGCCCCGCCACCGGGAAGCACGGCGACACGCAACCCGGTAAGATCTTCCAGTTCGACGATCTGGAAACCGCGGGTGTCATGCGAGATGCGAGCGGTCAGCTGTGCCGTCGCAACCGCCGTCAGGATCAGCGCGGCATACATCCAGAACGTTGCAACGATCCGACCCGGTGGCGTGATCGGTGCCTTGTCGCCATAGCCAACCGTGGTCATCGTCACCACCGCCCACCAGAAACCGTCCCCGACCCCCGGCCGCGCCGTGCGTGCAAACGAGCTTCCGTTTCTCCACCGCTCGAGCAACCAGATCACCGTTCCTGCCACGAGGGCCAGAAGTGAAAGAAGACCCATGGTCAAGGCGAATTCCAGCGAAGAGATTGCCCGAAGGGTTGCAATCACGCCTTGCCAGCGATCCTCCCTGATCGCGATACCAAAACCGTCGCGGCTGTAGGGATAGCTGAAATCGATCTGCCTCTCAGCGGCCGCATCAACCGATACCGGCGCGATCGAAATATCCGCGCGCCCATCCAACACCTGCGCGACGGGATCGCCTTGGTCATCGACCACCCAGTCGAAATCCAGATCCTGCGCCGTGGCGATCCGGTTCCACAGCGAAACATTCATTCCGTGCCAGGTGCCATCCTTCCCGAGTATCGTGTAGGGCGGCGCATGTGCGATACCGACCCGCAGCCGCTCCGGTTCTTCCTGCGCACGGCCCGCCGTTCCTATCGCGAGCAGGGCAAGGACAAGAAGTGCCGCGCACCGCCCCATTTGGCGCACCACCTCAGACCCCGCCCGGAGACGTCGCCGTGACCCAGGATGTCAGCCCGCGCAGGACTTGTTCCATTGCCACATCGAAGGCCGGAATGACCGCCCCGGGTGTCGAATTGGCCGCGAAGGCCGCCGCCTCGAACCGTTGGCGTGCGATGATGCGGCTGTCGGATTCGCGAACCATGGCAGCCTGAAGCCGGATCACCACGCGGTAGGGCGCGGGCGCGTCTGCAGGCGCCACCTCGATCTGGAAAGCCTCAAGATCCGTGACGAGCGAATAATCGGGCAGCGGCGCGGACGTGCTGGAGGTGACAAGGCCGTAGCGGTTGAGCCGCGAGAGGGACCGCGTGATGATCTGCTGAACATGTGTGCCGGCGGGGTCCACCCACCGCCCATCGGGCAGGAATGCGACCCGGTAGGGATCGGGTTTGATGACGATTCGGTCAGAGGCAATCGCACCCGTCGCCAAAGGCTCTGCCACATAGAGCGTCGCACCACCCGCGCCACCACCTGCGACGCCGGCAACTTCAATGGGATTCAGTTCGAACGTATCGAGATGGCGCGAGGCATCATCAAGGGAGGCAATCGTCCCGCAGCCTCCAAGAGCCAGAAGAAACAGACCGCAAGCCGAAGCGGCAAGGGGACGCAAAGGTAGCAGTATCATCCGTTTCGTCATCTCCTGTAGTCGGGCGCCTGACCACCCAGAATGAAGCGCGCCGGATTACGCTCCAGCTTTCCGGCAATCCGGTCGAGCCGTTCGATCAGTTCTCGCAACTCGCGTGTGAACTGGGTGATTTCCGGCAGTCCGGTCTGCGTGAAATTGTCGAGCGGGGCGGCGGAGTTTTCCACGATGGTGTTGATCCGCGCCATAGTCGCTGAGGCACTGGCCATGGCACTGCGCAGATCGCTGACCGCAGCGGGTATTTCGGCGGTGATCTCGTCCACCGCACCACCGATTTTGGCCGCCGCCTGCTGAATCTCGATGGCAGTGGGGCGCGCCTGCTCGCGGATGACCCCATTGAGCTCGTCGAACGTCTCTTCCGCTGCGCTCAGCGTTCCATCGGCGCTTTCCATCACCGCATCGAGCCCCCCCAGCGTCACATTGGCATGACGCAGCGTTTGGGTGGCAACGATCAGCGCCTCCTGCGCAGTTTCCGACAGTGGCTCGAACTGCCCCGTCAACGCCGTCACGTCTCCGCCCACCTCGCTGATGACACGATTGACTGTAGCGACAGCTTCCCGAACATCGGCCACGACCGCGGGCATATCGCTGTTCAGGACCCCGTTGATCGCGTCAAGCGCGGCGTCCACCTTCACCAGGGTCGCCCGCGACTCCGTCACCAGCTCGGCCCCGTCGCCTTCCACCAGTTCCTCGAATGCGATGGCTGCCGAGTCCACATCGCTCAGGGTCGTCTCTGCATCGGCCATGACAGTCTCGATTGTCGCAAGGGTCGTGGCAAGCTCTGTGAGGCGTGCAGTCGCCACCTCCGCGACGGTTCCGTAATCCGTGATGACGCCATCCGCGGACTCCGCGATCCTGTCGAGATCGGCACGCAACTCGCTGGCGGTCTGCGCGAGATCCGAGATCATTGCCGCCACATCGCCGGTGATCAGCGTATCGACCTCCTTCAGTGTTCCATCGGCCGTTTGCATAGTCGTCGTCGCGGCTTGCAGGGTCGTCTGCGCATCGTCGAAAGCGGCCGTGGCCGAGGTAATCAGCGTGCCCGACTGATCGAGCGCCGTGCGCAGCGACTCCGCAACCGGCTGCAACTGGTCCGTAAAGGCCGAGATCTGATCGGTGGCGCGGGAAACCGTCTGGGAAATATCGGAGAAATCGGTCAGCGCCGTCTCGAGCTGCTGCGAGGCGACATTCACGTTGTTGAGAATGTTCGAGACATAATCCTTGTTCTGCTCGCTGGCAAAACCTTGAAGATCGCGCAGCAACGAGATGCCCTCAGTCAGGAGATCTGGGCCATCCTCCGAGAGCTTCTCCACAATGGATCGCTCCGCCTGAAGCGTCGGCAGACCGCCCGGTCCTTCAGGCGGGGGCCCCGCCCCCGGACTACCCCCGGAGAGGGAAACGAACGAGATCCCCGTCACGCCCTGGGCCTGCGCAGTGGCTACCGTATTGGACTTGACCGGCAGGCCATCCTGCACCTCGATCCGAACCCGAACGACGGAGGGATCTCCCTCCACGAGCCGCATGGAAACCACCCGTCCAACCGGCAAGCCGTTGAACCGGACATCGGCGGCCTGGGACAGCCCAGAAACATTGGTGAACAACACGTCGTAGTAGTCGTACTTGCGATCGACCTGATACTGCGCCAGCCAGATGAAGAATCCCAGCAATCCAAGCAGGGAGGCAACCGTGAATGCACCGATCAGAACGAAATTTGCACGTGTTTCCATGGCTTACTCCTGCCGCGTGCCGAGGGCTGCGCGCGCACGCGGCCCATGGAAATAGGACCGAACCCACGGGTGATCCACTTCGAGCATGTCCTGCATCGTCCCGGTCACCAGCACCTTCTTCTCCGCCAGCACGGCGATCCGATTGCAGATGGCGTGCAGGCTGTCCAGATCATGTGTCACCAGAAACACCGTGAGGCCGAGCGAATCCGCAAGGTTCCGTATCAGATCGTCGAAGGCAGCGGCCCCGATGGGATCGAGCCCGGCGGTTGGCTCGTCGAGAAAAACCAGATCCGGATCGAGCGAGAGCGCGCGCGCGAGCCCCGCCCGTTTGCGCATCCCGCCCGATAGTTCCGAAGGAAACTTCGAACACGCCACTTCTGGCAAGCCGACCATCGAGACCTTGAGCCGCGACAGCGCCGCCCGCGTGTGCGGATCGAGGGAAAGCTGCTCACGCATGGGCGCCGCAACATTGCCCTGCACGTCGAGGGTCGAGAAAAGCGCTCCATCCTGGAACATCACGCCCCAGCGTCGCTCCACTGATTGGCGCTCCTCCTCGTCTGCGCGCTCCATGTCGGTGCCGAACACTCGGATCTGCCCCGAACTCGGGCGCATCAAACCCGCGATCTCGCGCAAAAGCACCGATTTCCCGGTACCCGACCCGCCGACGACGCCGAGCACCTCGCCGCGATAGACATCGAGATCAAGATCCTCATGGACGACATGATCGCCGAACCGCGTGGAGAGCCCACGTACCTCGACAACCTTTTCCCGCTCGGCGTCCTCCATCAGACCCCCACAATCGCAAAGAAGACCGAGAAGAGCGCATCGAGCACGATCACCAGAAAGATCGCTTCGACGACGGAGCGAGAGGTGCGCGCACCGAGCGATTCCGCGTTGCCCTCCACCTTCAGTCCTTCGAAGCAGCCGACCAGCCCGATCGTCGCGGCAAAGAACGGCGCCTTGACCATCCCCACGACGAAGTTCCAGACATCCGTCTCCTCCAGAAGCCGCGCGAGAAAGAGGCCTGGAGATATGCCGAGATTGATCCAGGACATCAGCGCCCCGCCCAGCAGTCCGGCAATATCGGCAAAAAAGGCCAGGATCGGCAGCATGATGACGAGCGCCAGAACCCGCGGCAGAACCAGCACCTCCACCGGGTCTAGCCCCAGGGTCCTCATGGCGTCGATCTCCTCACGCATCTTCATCGAACCGATCGCCGCCGTGAAGGCCGAGCCCGAACGCCCGGCGACCAGGATCGCGGTGAGCAGCACGCCAAGTTCACGCAGAATCGAGATCGCGAGCAGATCCACCACGAAGATCTCTGCCCCGAAGGCACGCAACTGCACCGCCCCCTGAAAGGCCATCACCACCCCTATCAGGAAGGACATCAGCGCCACGATCGGCAAGGCCTGCAGGCCCGCCGCCTGCATATGCGCCACCATGGCCGTCCAGCGCAGACGGCCGGGCTGCACAATGAGACCCGCGCCTCGAACGAGGAGCTGACCAAGCAGGCCATTGAGCTCGAGCATGGTTCGCCATACGCTCCATGTCGTCCTGCCAAGATCCTCCAGACACCCCGTCAGTCCCTTTTTCGCCTCAGGCTCTTCCTCGGATCGGGGAAGATTGTCTCGGACGATCTCCATGAGCGCAGACGTTTTTGCGCTCATGCCATCAAAGCTCACCTCCGCGCCGCCGGCCGCAAGCCGCCGCTCGAGATCGAGCAGGAACCAAGCTCCCGCCGTATCGAGAGAAACCACGTCACGAATGTCGATGACGAGCGCAACGTGCCCGATTTCCGGCATGGCCTGCGCCTGCCAGTCGTGAAGCGTCGCGATCCGTAGCGGACCACCGAGGTGGAGACGTGCGCCGTCCCCGCTTCGCTCCAGATCGATCTGCGGCTGCGCGCCCATGGCCGCCTGCATGTTCATGACCGGCCCTTCATCCCACCTTGGCAGCGCGCTTTTCAGCCACGGCGCTGGCCCACAAACCGGCCCACGCCCGAGGGGCGTTCGAGCGCAGCATGCGCATCCGCTATGGGCTGTAGGCGGGCAAGCACGTCCGGATCCGCCGGTGCGGCGCGACCTTCCCTGGCATCGACGTGGAGCAGCATCTGCTCGAGCGCAGCGACCGGTCGACCGTTCACCGAAAATTCCACATGGACATGCAGGCGCTTTTCATCGGCTGACAGGACCCGCAGCCGCCCGATCAGCAGATCGCCTGCAGCACTCTCGTCGAGGTGCATGATGTGGGTTTCGACCGTGTAATAGCTCCGCCCCGCCGCCACGTAATCCGGGTTCACGCCGATGAGGTGCAGGAAGACATCCGTCGCCTCCGAACAGGCTAGGAGATAGCGCCCTTCCGTCATGTGGCCATTGTAATCGAGCCAGCTCGGCATCACGCGCAGGCGGACAAGCTCCAGCGGTTCGGAGGGCACAGGATCGGGCAGGTCCGGCAGCGTCAGTCGGGTCATCCGTCGTCTCGTTCGATGGGGAAGCTGAGCTTCCGCACAGTGGCATATGCCGGAAAGAAAGGACAGGGCTTGAACTTGCGTGCATTCTGACGCACCCCTCAACTGTAGTTTCGGGAGCACGCCATGAGACAATTTCTTCATCCGGCCCCAACACGCGCCCTCCGGGGTGCAGCCGCACTCTTCCTTGCAGTTGCTTTCGTGGCCGGATCTGGCGCGCCTGCTCCAGCACAGTCGCAGGAACGCTGCTATGGAGTGGCGCTTGCGGGCGAGAACGATGGTATCGGCGATCACGTCGCACCTGGCGAAAGCCGTCATGATTACCAGGGCAATGCATGGATCTTCGTTCCCCAAGGCACCTGCACCACAATGGTTCTTCCCGTGCAGCCTGACGGCACACCAAGGCGCGGAGCGCTGGAGCCGCTGACCCGCGACACCGGGTCCTAAGCCGCTCAGGACAGAGTGAAGGGGCAGGATAGACGACAAGGACTTGCCGACGAAGCAGGCGGCCGGATCGCGCGACGCTCAGGCCGGACGCGGACATGCCTTGGGATCTCGTGCTTCAATGCCGTTGCGGAAGGACGCCTCCCGCGCCTGATAGTCATCGAGAAGGAAGATATCGAGCGCAGGCTGGTCCGGCTGACCACCGTTCACGTAAACCTCGGTAATGAATGCGCCCTTGCTCAGCAACTCCGAGTACAAGCCGGGTCGCACTGTCCCGATCCTGCTCTTGGCAAGACCGGCCCAGACCCCGGTCAGACAATCGGCCTGAAGCGTGTGCATGCGGATGAAGGTATCGCGATCACGCCGCGCAACCGCCGCCGGCACTCCTAGCTCACCCTGTATATGTTCCGACAGGACCCGCGCGACGATCAAAGCCGTGCCCAAACCCGCCTCGCGGTCCATCCGCTTCTCGAGCTGGTTGAGAACGACGATATCGAACGAGGCCCGGCGGTCCAGCGGACAGTAGAACGGCCCCCCCACCGGCGATGTGCCAGAGCAAGGCGAGGGGCGCGCGCCGCTGAACAGCACCAGTTCCGCCGCGCGCGGCGTCGAAAGCCGCTTTGCCCGGAACCAGTTCGACCAGGTCTGTTGCGCATCCTCGAATGCCACGCCGATACGCCGCGAGACGATCAACGCCCGCTCGGAAGACACCGGCGGCAGAGGATCGTTCATCCGGTTGTCTTTGATCAGGGTCCAGATCAGTGCACCGCTCGCAATCAGGAACAGCGCGATCGCCAGGCCGATAAGAATCCGCCGACGCCCCTGACCTTTTCGCACCTTGTCGGGGTTTGCCGAACCGGGTCCGCTCTCGGGCGCTGCCTGCGAAGCGACCTTGATTTCGGTTATACCGCTCATTTTCGCGCTATGCCCTTCGGTGCTGACTTCTGCCACGAATTGGCAACCGCCTTGACGTTGAAAGCGGACCATGCTGCTACTCGCTGCGAGTATCAGTAAAAGGTATGAATGAAGTGCTACGACGGCTCTACGACTGGACGATCTCGCTCGCGGCATCGAAACACGCTCTCTGGGCGCTAGCCGCTGTCAGTTTCATCGAGAGTTCCGTCTTTCCCATCCCGCCCGATATCCTGCTCATTCCGCTCATCATCGCCCGCCCGAGCCAGGCTTGGCTGATCGCCGGGGTGTGCACGGCGGCATCCGTGCTGGGCGGGGCATTCGGTTACTTCATCGGCTGGGGCCTATTCGAGCAGGTCGGGCAGCCGGTGCTGGAATTCTACGGCAAGGCCGACAAGTTCGACGAGTTCGCAGCCACCTTCAACGATTACGGTGCTTGGGCGGTGCTGATCGCCGGCCTGACACCGTTCCCCTACAAGGTCATCACGATCTTCTCGGGTGCCACGAGCTTGAACTTCACGGTGTTCATGATCTCGAGCCTGATCGCGCGGGGCCTGCGCTTTTTCATCATCGCGGCACTTCTTTGGAAATACGGCGAGCCGATCCGCACCTTCATCGAGGAGCGCCTCGGCCTCGTCTTCAGCCTCTTCGTGGCCGCGCTCGTGGGCGGCTTCCTCATCTTGGGATTGACACATTGAACAGACTGCAACGCCAGGCCTTCGGGCCGGGCTGCGTCTCGGCAGCTATGCTGATCGCAGCCCTGGCCTTCCAGTATCTCGGTGGGCTCGCACCCTGCCCTATCTGCATCTGGCAGCGCTGGCCGCATGTAGTGGCCGTCCTGTGCATGGCGCTCATGATGGTTCTGCCATGGCGGTTCTGGGCGCTGGTCGGCGCGATCGCCATGGGCGTGAACGCACTGATCTCCCTCTATCATACCGGGATCGAGCGCGGCTGGTGGCCAGGCCCGGATTCCTGCACCGGCGGCAGTGTCGGCGAACTCTCGTCGGGCGAGTTGCTCGACCAGATCATGGCAACCGACGTGGTGCTCTGCGATCAGGTTGCTTGGGAGATGTGGGGACTTTCGATGGCAAGCTGGAATGGATTGGTCTGCGTCCTGCTTGCAGGCCTTTGGTATCGGGCCTACGCTTCCAGTTCGGCATCCCAGTAGAGATAGTCCATCCAGCTCTCATGCAGATGGTTGGGCGGGAATTTCCGCCCGACATTCTGCAACTGCTCCGGAGTCGGGCGCGACGGCTTGCGCCGCAGCCGCATCCCCACCTGCTTGAGGGTCTTGGACCCTTTCCGGAGATTGCACGGCCCGCAGGACGCAACCACGTTTTCCCAGGTGGTCCGGCCACCTCGGCAGCGCGGCAGCACGTGATCGAAGGTCAGATGGTCCTTCGCCCCGCAATACTGGCAGGCAAACTCGTCGCGCAGGAATAGGTTGAACCGGGTAAAAGCAGTGGATTTCGCGGGTTTGACGAATTCCTTCAGCACCACGACCGAGGGAATGCGGATGGAGATCGAGGGTGAATGCACCACCTCGTCATATTCCGCGAGAACCACGACCCGGTCGAGAAAGGCCGCCTTGACCGCTTCCTGCCAAGGCCAGAGAGAGAGGGGAAGGTAGGAAAGAGGCCGATAATCGGCGTTCAGGACAAGAGCGGGATGGTCGCGAAGACCACCAGGCCTTCGCACAAAACTTGGAGTGTGGGTGCTCTGCAGCATGCGCTCTCCCATCAAGGGACTGCTCGGTTCAGCTCCAGAGCGGCGTCACAGGGCGAGCAGCCCGTCTCTCGACTATATCTCGACCGGGAAACCAATCAAGGCCCTACATAGGGCAGCTCCCAGGTTCGAGCGCACGCTAAACCGGGCTCTGCACAGAATTATGACAGGCTGCGGCAAAGCTGCCCAAAGCAATCGCGGATCATTGATCGCAGGCCAGATCGGAGCACGGGCCGCCCCTATCCGAGCTGTTCCTTAATGAACTGGAGCGCAAGGCCAAGCCCGTCGGGCGCGATACCGTGGCCCACACCCTTTGATACATGGGTGTACGTCTCGATCCCCGCCGCTGCCAGCGCATCCGCCGCTTCCGGCAGGCTCGCAAAGGGAACGACAGGATCGGCATCCCCATGCACCAGCAGGACCGGAGGCCGTGTCATGATCTCGGCTTCCAGCGTCTCGGGGCTGAGCAGACGTCCGGAAAATCCGACGATCCCGGCCAGTGCCTTTTTTCGCCGCAAGCCTACATGCAGCGACATCATCGTGCCTTGGCTGAATCCGAAGAGGATGGTGCGCTCGGGCGGCATTCCGGACGCTTCCACCTGGTCGAGAAACCCGTCGAGAAGCTTGAAGGACTGTGCAGCAGAGGCTTGAGCCTGTGCCTCGCTCGATCCATCCATCCAGGGGATCGGAAACCACTGGTAGCCCATGGGATTGTTCACGCAGCGTTCGGGCGCGTTCGGCGCCATGAACCGCGTTTTCGGCAGATGCGGCGATAGCGGGTCCGCCAACCCGATCAGATCGTTCCCATCCGCGCCATAACCGTGAAGGAA
The DNA here is from genome assembly GCF_049800915.1 of Amaricoccus macauensis. Taxonomy (GTDB): domain Bacteria; phylum Pseudomonadota; class Alphaproteobacteria; order Rhodobacterales; family Rhodobacteraceae; genus Amaricoccus; species Amaricoccus macauensis_A. The sequence continues at coordinate 444,274 of NZ_JBNAFY010000001.1, read as the reverse complement.
GATGACGAGACTGTCGGCCTCGCCCTCGGCAGCAGGCCGCTCCGGCCCGGTCAAGCTTGTCATCGCGGGATCGCCTCTATCTGGCTTCAGGGAAATACGCTCACAAGTGACTGTTTGCGAGTGGCTACTTGCGATGTCAACACGCGGGCCCTTAGCGCACGCCCTCACGCCGGTTCGCCGTGAGATAGTATTCCCAGAGCAACCGCGCCGCCACCGAACGCCAAGGAGACCACCGAAGCGAAAGCGCACGCAACTCGGGCTCACTCGGCCGCGCCTCCAGTCCGAGCAGCTTGTGTGCCGCATCGCGCAGCGCGAGGTCACCGGGGGCGAACACGTCCGCCCGGCCCAGCGAAAACATGGCGTAGATCTCCGCCGTCCAGACCCCAACCCCCTTCACCTCAACGAGGCGCGCAATCAGGTCATCATCACTCATACCACGCAGAGCCGCGAAATCGATACCGCTTTCCGCGATCTCGCGGGCATAGCGGATCTTCTGCCGCGAGAGCCCGCATCCCCGCAGATCCTCGTCTGAACAACGCAGGATCAGATCAGCATCCACCACGCCGAGCGCCTCCACCCGCGACCAGACGGCTTGAGCGGACGCGACCGAAACCTGCTGGCTGATGATGATCGAGAGCAACTCGGCAAAACCGTCGGGCTTGCGCCGCAGCGGCAGGGGTGCAAGCCAGTTCAGGGCCTCGGCAAAACGCGGCTCGATTGAGGCCAGAAAGGCGCACCCCTCCGCGACATCCTCCGGTGTCTCTACGATGCGACCGATCATGCGTCCTCCCGTATGCCGCTATCTGTTCGCAAACCTCGCACCCGTCAGGGCCGTGCAAGTGCTTCCCCGCCCAAAAGCGTCGCGCATGTCGGGCATCTTTGCGTCTTGTTGGCCGTGAGATTGCCCAAGATCTGCTCGACGTCGTTGTAGACCGAGGAAACCACCCTGTCTCGGGTTGAAAACTCATAGGCATCTTCCTCTCCGTCCGCGAGTTCCTTCCAGACCCGAAGCTTGATCATCACCTCCCTGAGGCTTCCGACCGGAATTTCCGCAACCTTGCGTCCAATGCTGTCTTCAAGCTCGATAAGGGCGCTCAACTCGCTGCCGCGCAGCCATTCCTTTTCCCAATCCTCGTCCGTCTCCCGCGCATATTCCTCGAGGAACCCTCGAATGACGACGATATGCGCCTCCAGCCGCGCAATATCATGGGGCAGTTCGTGGGCACCGTTCAGCAAGACACGCAAAAGCCCACCGTCGAATACATCGACCATCCCTCTGATCTCCTTTGACAAGAACCTAGATCGCCGCCCGCTCCGCTTTCTGGCCGGGTCGTTTCCCTGCGACATCACGGATATGGGTGTGGTTATTTACATTGTCAATTAGTATGTAAAAAATAATGTTATTGAAAATGTAAACACATTCGCTATCTAGGATGCATGAGCACAATCAGACTGGCGGGGACCAGCAAACCCCAGACAACAAGCAAGAGCGAAGCCACCCGCCGAAGGCTGGTGGAAGCGGCCCGAAAGCTCTTTACGGAGCAGGGTTTCGAGAAAACGAGCGTGACCCAGATCGCCAAGGCGGCCGGGGTCACCCATTCACTGATAAACGCCTATTTCGGTGGCAAGGCCGGCTTGATCTATGCCGTCCTGCACGACTTCAATCAGGCGCAGATCGACGAGATCAACGAGACGGTAAAGCTGGAGGGATCGACGCTGGAGCGGATCCGGATGGTCTTGCACAACTGGGCAAGACACAACCTGTCGGACCGGCAGCTTAACTCGATCATGCAGGCCTATTCCTGGCAATGGCCGATGGAAACGGAAATGCAGAACCGGGCCCAGGTCCGCGACGCGCTTCGCCCCATCATCGAGACCCTGCAACTGGGCATCGAGAGCGGAGAACTCCGCGAAGACCTGAATATTGACGACACGCTCTATATCATTCTGGCGATCTACAAGGAGGGCATGCGCCAGGCCATTTTCGACGACGTGACCCCGGAGGAAGCAGAAAAACGGGTCCTGAACAGGATTGGCCTCCTGATGGACGGCCTCAGACGCCGCTGATCATCAACCGCGAACCCAAGGCACCACCGCAGCGCGCCGCCATCCGGTTCAGGCGCGCGCGGTCAGGTGTTCGATATCCCGGCGGATGGAGCGAATCAGCCGATCCCGTTCCATGCTGGTATCTGCACCTTCGTCCATCTCGTCGAGCATGTCATAGACGCTGAACTTTCCCAGGATCTCGGGAATGCTCTCGCATGGAAGTTCCGCGACCCGCCGTGAAATGGCCTCTTCCAGGTGCGTGAGCGCGGAGAGCTCGGGCTGCGAGGCGACTTCGCGATCATAGCTGTCGCCAATATCGCGAACTCTCTCATCCAAAAGCTGCCGAACAGTCAGTAGATAATCGCGCAGCGCCCTAATATCCGTGGGCAAAGCCTGGATCAGGATATCTTCGCGATTATCAACTCTACTCGGATTGCCGAAATCATTCATGATATTGGCCTCCTCAATTAATTCAAACATGGTGACATTCGCCTCGTCAAGCTACCTCGGTAATTTGAAGCGTCGAAGAACACCCCTGTCGCACCTACAACCCATCATCGGCTAAGGCGCTTCTAATTGTCATCTTGGAATATTTCACCGCGCCCGATATGAGCGGCCCATGTCGGTATCGGATATCTCTGCCCCCAAGGGGGTTTCTGAGGGTGACGGGCGCGCCCGCCGCAATGTTGTCGTGCTTGCACTGGCTCAGGTTATCCTCGGCAGCCAGATGCCGATTTCCTTCGTTCTCGGTGGCCTAGCCGGGCAGGTTCTGAGCCCCAATGGCTGCCTCGCCACCCTGCCCATCTCGCTGATCGTTTTCGGCTCGATGGTCATGGCGCCAATGCTGGCGAGCCTCATGCAGAGCCGCGGGCGCGCATTCGGCTTCTATGTCGGCGCGGCGGGTGGTGCGCTCGGCTCTGCGCTCTGCGCCTGGGCACTCTGGCTCGGCTCCTTCCCGCTCTTTCTCGTAGGCTCGACCCTCACGGGGGCCTACATGTCGGCGCAAGGCTTCTACCGCTTCGCCGCAACCGATGGCGCGAGCGAGGCCTTCCGCCCGAAGGCCATCTCATGGGTCATGGCCGCGGGCCTAGCCTCCGCCATCATCGGGCCCCAGCTCGTGAAGCTGACACAGGACGCGCTCGCGCCGATCCCCTTCGCCGGTGCTTATATCGCCGCCGCCGTGCTCAATCTCATCGGCGCGCCGATCTTCCTTTTTCTCGACTCGCCCAAACCCAAGCCCCCGGCCGGGACAGACCTTCCCGCACGCTCCCGCTGGGATCTGATCCGAACGCCCCGCATCGCCGTGGCGATGATCTGCGCCATGGTCTCCTACGCGCTGATGAACCTTGTCATGACCTCGACGCCGCTTGCGGTCGTCGGCTGCGGCTTCACCACGAACGACGCCGCCAATATCGTCAGCGCCCACGTGCTGGCCATGTTCGGCCCCTCCTTCTTCACCGGGCACCTCATCTCCCGGTTCGGGGTCGAGCGCATTGTCGTCACAGGCCTGGTGATCCTGTCCCTCGCCGGGGTCGTCGGACTGTCGGGCGTCGAACTCACGAATTTCTACGTTACCCTGATCCTGCTCGGCGTGGGCTGGAATTTCGGCTTCATCGGTTCAACTGCCATGCTCACAGCCTCGCACCGTCCCGAGGAACGCGGCCGGGTCCAGGGCATGAACGACTTTGCCGTCTTCGGGCTCGTCGGAGTCGCTTCGCTCGCGTCCGGTGGGCTGATGAACTGCTCAGGCGGCAGCGCGATGGAAGGCTGGCAGGCGGTCAACCTCGCCATGATCCCGATGCTCGCCATGGCCGGAGGCGCACTGATCTGGCTCACACTGCTGCGCGGGAGGGCCTCAGGTGTATAGCCCCAGTACATTCGGCCCCCACCCCTAAAAGCAAGCGCTTGCATATGAGGCCGGATCAAGCGGGGTCTCGGACCATAGCGGTCCGAGACAGAAGCTAGTCAGAGCATGAAATCATCCGAAGAATACCAGCTGGCCTCGCGCCCATCATCGAAAATATTGATGCGAACCTCGGCGTTGTCATCGCCGTCCAAGTTCACCGAAACTACGGTGTAACTATTCGGATTGCCATTTGCGTCGGAAACGGCAACCCGCCCCTTGCTCGGCGCCTCTCCAGCATCGAGATCGATAACCCCACCCCACTTGAGACTCTTGTCCCCAAATAGGCTCCGAAGGTCGATCAGATCCCCCTTTTCAAAGGCCTCTGCACCATCGCCTGATGTGATCTGATCGGCGCTTCCTGGGTATGAATCATCCTCCTCCTTGAAGAGAAAGACATCGTTCCCATCACCACCGATAAGCACGTCTACGCCGGCACCACCCTTGAGGGTGTCGTCGCCGCCACCGCCTTGCAGCGTGTCCTTGCCGCTGTCACCATTCAGCTTGTCATCACCGCTGCCCCCGAAAAGAGCGTCGCGTCCGCTCCCACCTTCCAGCTTGTCCTTGCCTTCTTGGCCATGAAGCCTGTCGTTGCCTGCTTCTCCCTTGATCTTGTCCTTGCCCTTTCCCCCAAAGACCAGATCACTTCCGCCGCCACCTTTCACGGTGTCGCTGCCGTCCTCGGAGAAGATATGATCAGTTCCGCCATCGCCCCAAATTCGATCGCTTCCGCGGCCACCGTAAAGAATATCGTCGTCGTCACCGCCCCAGATCTTGTCAGCGCCGTTTCCGCCGACAATGTAATCTACGCCCTTTCCGCCATACAGTTTGTCTGATCCGTCCTGGCCGAAAATCTCGTCGTCTCCATCCTCACCGTAAATCTCGTCATCGCCGGCAGGAAGAACTATCGTATCGCCATCTTTCTTGGCCGTGCCACCACGCAGAGTGTCGTTGCCCTCTCCGCCGTAGATGATGTCCGATGATGCAAGGCCATCAATCACATCGTCGCCCTCGTAACCAAGGATCTTGTCTTCCTTGTTGCGGCCGCTAATCCGGTTGTTGCCGGCATCACCCTTGATAGTCTTCATTCTTCAGTCCTTCCAGTTTCCCGCGGTAACGCCACGGTTCTTCAGATCACGCCTTGTCGGCCCGGTGCAAAGATGAGACTGCCAAGCCAAGCCTGACTTCTGCTTGGAAGACCAAAGCCACCCACTCAGAACTTCCAAAACACCCAAACCCGAAAACAGCGCACCAATTCGAGCCCACACTTAACGCCCGGTGACCCACGAACCACCGTTGAGCTGACCATGCTCCCCTCACAGAGCTGCAGCCAGACCGGAACGCTCCGAACTTATGAATTCGTCTTCTTCGCCAGTCCAGAGAGCGATTAATAGTTGCTTAACGTTATGCGCGACAGGATTGCCTTGTTTTCGCGCAGTTTTGTGCGCCATCCGCCGCGCGTCTCGCGAAGAATTGACCGGGAAGCGCTCTGTGTTCCCATTGGGGCTTGTCTGGAAACTGAATCCAAGTTGCTAGCGCTGCTCGGTTCGCCAATCTGGATGAATCCATGACCTGTCGTTCATGGCCGGCAACAGCGTCTTTCCTAAAATGTGATCCGCAGCCTTTTCCCCGACCATGATTGACGGAGCATTGAGATTTCCGTTTGTGATCTGGGGGAGGAGCGAGCTGTCAGCGAGCCGCAGGCCCTCCACGCCGATCACCCGCGCCTCCGGATCCACAACAGCATGCGTGTCGTCGCGCCGGCCCATCCGGCAGGTGCCGCAGGGGTGATAGGCGCTCTCCGCATGTTCGCGGATGAAGCCGTCCAGTTCATCGTCCGACTGCACCGCCTCGCCCGGCTGGATCTCGTGCTTGACAAAGGGCTTGAACGCCTCCTGCGCGAAGACCTCGCGGGTGAGCCGGATGCAGGTGCGGAAATCTTCCCAGTCCTGCTCATGCGACATGTAGTTGAAGAAGATCCGCGGCGCTTCGTTCGGGTCGGTGCTCTTCAGAGTGACCTCGCCGCGCGAGGGCGAGCGCATCGGTCCAACATGAACCTGAAAGCCGTGGCCCTCTGCCGGTGCCGTGCCATCATAGCGCACCGCCATGGGCAGGAAGTGGAACTGGATGTCGGGATATTCGACACCGGCGCGCGAGCGAATGAAGGCCGCACTTTCGAACTGGTTCGACGCACCGAGCCCGGTCTTGGTTAAGAGCCATTGCGCGCCGATCACGCCTTTCCAGATCATGTTCCAGTATTTGTAAAGGGTGATCGGCTTGGAAGATGCCATCTGGATATAGAGTTCCAGATGATCTTGCAGATTCTTGCCCACGCCGGGCCGGTCGGCCTTCACGTCGATCCCGAGAGCGGCCAGTTCGACCGCAGGCCCGATGCCCGACATGAGCAGCAATTTCGGTGAATTTATCGATCCGGCCGCCACAACGACTTCGCACCGCGCTTTGATCTCCCGGCCGTCCACGAGGCGGATGCCGATGGCGCGCCCGTCCTCTATCAGGATCCGGTCCACCAGGCCGTTCACCAAGTCGCAGTTTTCCCGCTCCAGAGCCGGCCGGAGATAGGCGTTCGCAGTGGACCAGCGCCGACCTTGCCAGACGGTCTGCTCCATCGGACCGAAGCCCTCCTGCTTTTCGCCGTTGTAATCGCTGGTCAGCTCATAGCCGGCCTGCCGCCCCGCCTCGACAAAGGCCTTGAAAAGAGGATTGCGCCTGGGACCGCGCGTGACGTGCAGAGGGCCATCGTTTCCGCGCCAGTCGGGGTCGCCGCCATGCCCGCAATCATGCCAGTTCTCCATCCGCTTGAAATAGGGCAGCACATCGGCATAGGCCCAGCCATCCGCGCCCATTTCGGCCCAGGTGTCGAAATCGCGCGCATGACCGCGGACATAGACCATCCCGTTGATCGAGGAGGACCCGCCGATCACCTTGCCCCGCGGCGTGACCAGCCGCCGCCCGCCCAGGTGCGGCTCGGGCTCCGACATGTAGCCCCAGTCGTAGAGCTTCATGTTCATCGGGTACGAAAGAGCCGCGGGCATCTGGATGAATGGCCCCACGTCGGACCCGCCGTGTTCCACCACCAGCACAGACCTGCCTGCCTCAGACAGCCGGTAGGCCATGGCGCAGCCCGCGGACCCTGCGCCGACGATGACGTAATCCGCCTCCATGGAGCTCTCCTTCAGAATGGCGCTTCGACCGGGCCCATGCCCACGTAGACGGCCTTGAGCTGCGAGTAATGCTCGATGGCCGCAGCCGCGTTCTCGCGGCCCACGCCGGAGGCCTTGACGCCGCCGAAGGGCATCTCGATGGGGGTGAGGTTGTAGGTGTTGATCCAGCAGGTGCCGGCCTCGAAGGCTGCCGCCACGCGGTGGCCGCGCGCAAGATCGCGGGTGAAGACGCCCGCCGCCAGGCCGAACTCGGTGGCATTGGCGCGCGCGATCGCCTCTTCCTCGGTCTCGAATTTCAGCACGCTCGCCACGGGGCCGAAGATTTCCTCGCGTGCGATGGTCATCTCGTCGGTGACGTCAGCGAAGATCGCCGGGCACATGTAGAAACCGGGCTGGTCGAGCGCGCTCCCGCCGATCACGAGCTGCGCGCCCTCTATCACGCCCTTCTCGACATAGCGGAGCGCGATCTCGCGCTGCTGTTCGCTGACCATGGGGCCGAAATTGGTTGACTCGTCCATCGGGTCGCCGATCACCGCGCTCTTCAGCCGCTCGGCGAGGCGCGCGACGAAGGCATCGTAGATGCCGGACTGCACGAAGAGCCGCGTGCCGTTCGAGCAGATCTGGCCGGAGGAATAGAAATTGCCGTTGATCGCGCCGGCGACCGCGTCCTCGAGATCGGCATCGTCGAAGATCACGATGGGGGACTTGCCGCCGAGTTCCATCGTGACGTGTTTCATGCCCGCCGCGGCGGAGGCATAGACCTTGCGCCCCGTGGGCACTGAGCCGGTGAGCGAGACCTTCGCCACGCGCGGATCTTCCACAAGCGCCGCGCCCACCTCGCCAAAGCCCTGCACCACGTTGAAGACGCCCTCGGGCAGCCCGGCTTCGGTCAGGATTTCCGCGAGTTTGAGCGCCGTGAGCGGAGTTGTCTCCGAGGGCTTGAAGACCATGGTGTTGCCGCAGGCGAGCGCAGGCGCCGCCTTCCAGCAGGCGATCTGGATCGGGTAGTTCCAGGCGCCGATGCCCACGCAGAGCCCCAGCGGTTCGCGGATCGCATAGGCGAAATCGGCGCCCAGCTGCACATGCTCGCCCTTCAGCCCCGCTGCCACGGAGCCGAAATACTCGAGCGCATCGGCGCCGGACGCGGCATCCGCCACGAGCGTTTCCTGCAGCGGCTTGCCGGTGTCCATCGTCTCGAGCAGGGAGAGGTCCCGGTTGCGCTCGCGGATGATGTCGGCTGCCCGGCGCAGGATGCGGCCGCGCTCAACGCCGGTCATGGCTCGCCATTCGGCCCGCGCGGCATCGGCGGCTGCAAGTGCCTGCTCCACGATGGCCGGGGTCGCGGCATGCAGCCTGGCGATCGCTTCCCCGGTGGCGGGATACACCGAGGCGAAGGCTTCGCCGCTTTCGTCCTCGACATATGCGCCTGCGATGAAATGGCTGGCCCTGGGCTGTGTCTGCATTGGTCGTTTCCTTCGATGTCTCCCCGGGCGCGCGGCCCGCGGTCGAGGCGCCGTCGATCAGAGATCGAGTTCGGGTTTCGCGTAGGTGCCGTGCGCGTCGTTCATGACGTGGCGCGCATACATGGCGATGAAGACGATCGTCGCCATGTAGAGCGCGATGACGATGGCGCCGATCCACTCGATTTGGAGCCACTGGCTCTTGAAGAGCAGCGTCAGCACGAAGAGCACGGCGGTGTTGCCGGCGACATAACGCCACTTGCCGAACCGATCGACGGTGAGGTTGAGATTGTCGGTGTAGAGCCGGATCAGGCTGTCGAGCGAGTTGATCACGAAGGTCGTACCGACGATCACCATGGCGATGTTCACGAGGCCCTCGGTCGCGATGCTGTTCTCGTAGAAATAGAAGAGGACGGCGAACCAGATCGCGAGCGGGACCGACGGAATGATCATCAGCGCCGCCAGCATATGCTGGGTCTTCATCCCGCCTACGAAGCGCGAGGTGAACTGTCCGATCATGATCGACCAGGCAAACCACCAAAACAGATAGAACTCGTGATACTCGGTCAGAGGCAACACGAACCGATGCAGGTTGCCGAAGTAGCCCCCGATATGGCTGATCGATGTGCCGAATTCGGCAATCGACATCCCGGCATAGAGCCACAGGCCGATGATCAGTGCTCCGAAGAGGCCGGTCGAGCCTACCGAGAGAACCTTCACGTAGCCGATGTCGGTCGAGCTGTAGGAGGCGGCCAGGATCACCGCGAAGACAATCACGTAGAAGGTCGTCACGACGGATTCACCATCGCCGATCGAGGGTAAGTAGTAGGGCAGGTAGATGAGAAACAGGCTGCCGGTGAAGGCACAGGTGGTGATGATGACGATGTTGTTGATGAACTTCACCAACGGCTTGTCGAAGAACTTCACCCGGGGCTCGATGGCGCAGAAGTAGAAGGCGGTAAGGAAATAGAAGGCCCAGATCAGGAAACCCCAGAATCCGAATTCAAGCGCGAGCGGATTGGTAAAGGCATAGGCCGGATTCTCGCTCGTGTCGGCATAGAGCGGGAAGTCCCAGGCCAGCGGGAACATGATCAGACCGACATCGAGACCCGAGGTGAAGAGGATCGCGATGAAGGTGAAGAGCGGGACCGGGCTCGGCCCGATCAGGCGCATGTTCCACCAGCGGATCGTGCAGAAGATGACCAACGCGAAGGCCATCAGGATTCCAAAGGATATCAGATAGGTCATTCGTCTCCTTTCGATCGGTTTCAGTCGTTCAGGCAGGGCCCCAGGAGCCGCGGTAGGTAGGTCATTCGCCGCGCGGGAAGCGTGCGACGTCCTCGACGGTGTTGAGATCCATGTGATTGCGCATGAAGCGCTCGGAGGCCTTCTGGAGCGGCTGAAAATCCCACGGGTAGTAATTGCCGTTTCTGAGCGCCTCGTAGACCACCCAGCGCCGTGCCTGGCTCTGGCGCACCTCCGCATCGAACCGCCCGAGATCCCAGCGCGCATCGGCTTCCGCACGCAGGCGCGTGAGCGTGTCTGCATGAGCCGGATCGCCGGCCAGATTGGTCAACTCATGCGGATCGGCTTCGAGGTCGAAGAGCTGTTCCGGGTCGAGCACGCACCGGGTGTATTTCCAGCGACCATCACGCAGCGCCACCAGCGGCGCGTAGGAGGCTTCGGCAGCGTATTCCATCGCAACCGGGCTCTCGCGACGCTTGCCTTGCCCCAGCGGCACAAGGCTTTCGCCGGTGGTCCAGGGGGCAACCTCTTCCATGGAGATGCCAGCGAGATCGCAGAGCGTCGGCGTCACATCGATGTTGGAGACAGGATCGCTTACGAGGCCAGACGCCATGCTGGGAGCCGAGACCATGAGCGGCACGCGCGCCGATCCCTCGTAGAAACACATCTTGAACCACAGCCCGCGCTCGCCGAGCATGTCACCGTGATCCGAGACGAAGAGGATCACGGCCTCCTGCCGCGTGGCCTCCAGAACATCCAGGATCTCACCGATCTTGTCGTCGAGATAGGAGATGTTGGCGAAATAGCCCCGCCGGGCGCGGCGGATGTTCTCTTCCGTGATGTCAAAGTTGCGCCAATCGTTGGCATCAAAAATTCGCTGCGCGTGCGGGTCATGATCTTCATAAGCCATGGCGGGCACCTCTGGCAGAAGATGCTCGCAGTTCTCGTAGAGATCCCAATATTTCTTACGTGCGACATAGGGATCGTGGGGATGGGTAAAACTGACTGTCAGGCACCAGGGTCGTGAATCTTTCCCGCGTCCGAGATCGCGCAGCTTCGCGACGGCGTTGAAGGCTACTTCGTCGTCATATTCCATCTGGTTCGAGGTTTCGGCCACGCCGGCGCCTGTGACCGACCCCATATTGTGATACCACCAGTCTATCCGTTCACCAGGTTTTCGGTAGTCCGGTGTCCATCCAAAATCTGCGGGATAAATATCGGTCGTCAGGCGCTCCTCGAACCCATGAAGCTGGTCGGGACCAACGAAATGCATCTTGCCCGACAAGCAGGTGTCGTAGCCCGAACGCCGCAAATGATGAGCATAGGTGGGGATATCGGAGGAGAACTCGGCCGCATTGTCATAAACGCGCGTGCTGGACGGGAGCTGACCCGACATGAAGCTTGCCCGCCCTGGGGCACAAAGTGGCGAGGCAGTATAGGCATTGGCAAAGCGTGTGGAGCGAGCAGCCAATCGCCTCAGGTTCGGGACATGAAGCCAATCCACCGGCCCGTCGGGAAAGAGAGTGCCATTGAGCTGGTCGACCATGAGGATGAGGATATTGGGCTTGGTCATGATCCGGCTCCCGACCTATTCAAGCAAAGATCAAGGTAGTCGAGGGCCATGTCTTCCGGGCTGCAAGGCATCCCCCCATCTCGCCGAAGGACGCGTCGGATATAGGCCCCGTCAATCATCGCAGCGATTCCCTCGGCAACGAACTCGGCGCAGTCTGGCATGAGCATTCGCAGTTCATGCCGCAGATTCGATTCCAGACGCCTGTGATAGACCTCCAGAAGACGCGCCACTTCGCCCGATTTTTGAGCAAAGACATAGAAATTGAGCCAGGCATTCACGACTTCCGGCCGGAAATTCTGCTCCGAGAAACTTGTTCTAATGATGACCTCCAGCCGCTCCCGCGGCGCATTGGCGGCTGCCAGCCTCTCACGGACTTCCTTGCCATAAACGTTCAGAATATGGCGCATTGCGGCTACGAACATGCTGTTCTTGCTACCGAAATAGTGGTGAGCAAGGGCACTCGACATCCCTGCACGCTTGGCAATCTGGCTGACAGTCACATCCATCGAGCCTGTACTGCCGATCTCGGCTATGACCGCTTCGATCAGAGCTGAACTCCGCTTGGACTGCATTCCGAGTTTTGGCATGGCATCACTCAAGTGTTGTAATCTCAGGCTCACCATCTTTTAATTGACTGGTCAATCAAAAAAGGAGCACCCCTGATGAAACGAACAGCCGCCCTCGCGCTCATCCTTGCGGCCGGTCAGGCCAGTGCCCAGACCGCCTGCGACAGCGTTTCTTTTTCGGATGTGGGCTGGACGGACATCACGACCACGACCTCGGCTGCAAAACAGGTCTTCGAAGCGCTCGGGTATGATGTCGACGTGTCGGTTCTTTCCGTACCAGTTACCTTTGCGGCACTCTCTTCCGGCGATACGGATGTGTTTCTCGGCAACTGGCTTCCAGCCCAAGAGGGGGCGATCGGCCCCTATCTCGATGAGGGAAGCATCGAGACCGTCAACACGAACCTCGAAGGTACGATTTACACGCTCGCCGTGCCGGCTTACACCTATGACAAGGGCCTGCAGTCGTACGCCGATATTTCCAAGTTCGCAGAGGAACTAGACGAAACCATCTACGGCATTGAACCGGGCAACGAAGGAAACGCCTATCTCGTCAGCCTGATCGAGGAAGACAAATTCGGTCTCGGTGAGTTCGAAGTACGCGAGAGTTCCGAACAGGGAATGCTGAGCCAGGTCCGCCGAGCCTATGACCGCGAAGAAGATGTCGTGTTTCTCGGCTGGGCTCCTCATCCAATGAACGCGAACTTCGACCTCGAGTATCTCCCCGGTGGCGAGGATTTCTTCGGTGGCGAAGGTGTGGTGAACACCGTTACCCGCAAGGACTTTGTCGCAGAGTGTCCGAATGCCGGCAAACTGCTGGAACAGATGGATTTCACCATGGAGATGGAAAACACTGTCATGGGCGCCATCCTGGACGACGGCGAAGACCCCGATGACGCGGTTCAGGCATGGATCAAGGAGAATCCCGCAATCCTCGATAGCTGGCTCGAAGGCGTCACTACGACTGATGGCGAACCCGGCCTGCCGGCCGTGCAAGAAGCTTTCGGTCTCTGATCGATGAGCCGCCGGGGCTTCCTATGAAAGTCCCGGCTCCATCGAGGCGAGCAGGAAGAGCCGCCTTGACGCAGAAAGCCGTCAGGATCTGGGACGGGACCACCCGTTGCTGTCTTGGCGGGACACTGAGAGGGGGCGAGCGCAGATGAACTGGCTAACCGAAAACAAGATACCCATAGGTGATTGGGCCGCCGGGTTCTTTGACTGGCTACAACGGATCGGGCAAGGCGTGTTTGACGCGATCGCGGATGGTGGTGAAGCGATAATTGACGCACTCCTCTGGCTGATGCAGGAGCCCCCGCCTCTCATTGTCGTAGCCGTTTTCGTCGCCATCTCTTGGTTGCTGCAGCGAAATTGGAAGATTTCCCTCTTCGTTGCGCTTGGTTTCCTTTTCATTCTCAACCAGGACTACTGGGAGGAGACCACCGAAAGCCTCACGCTTGTCTTGTCCTCCTGCGTCGTCTGCATGGCAATCGGCGTACCCATCGGCATCACGGCAGCGCACCACCCAAAGCTATACGGTGTCTTGCGACCGATCCTCGATCTGATGCAAACTCTCCCGACTTTCGTTTACCTCATTCCCGCCATCGTCTTTTTCGGCATCGGCATGGTGCCCGGCCTCATCGCGACGGTGATCTTCGTCTTGCCCGCGCCGATCCGGCTCACCCATCTTGGCATCAGTTCGACACCGAAGCCGCTCCTCGAAGCCGTGCAGGCCTTCGGCGGTACCTTCGGACAGACACTCTGGAAGGTCGAGCTACCTTGGGCGATGCCGCAGATCATGGCTGGCCTCAACCAAACCATCATGCTCTCACTTTCGATGGTTGTCGTCGCTGCTCTTGTTGGTGCGGACGGACTGGGCGTCCCGGTAGTACGCGCACTCAATCAGGTGAACACTGCGCTCGGATTTGAAAGCGGTTTTGTCATCGTTGTTGTCGCCATAATGCTCGACCGTGTGCTGAGGATAGAACGCAAATGAGTACGACGGTCAGCTTCGACAATGTTTCCATCGTCTTCGGCTCCAAACCCGAGGCAGCTCTTCCGCTCATGGACGCAGGGCAGTCACGTCAGGAAATACAAGCCGAAACAGATCAAGTTCTCGGTGTCCATGATTGCTCGATCGACGTGCAGGAAGGCGAAATCCTCGTATTGATGGGTCTATCCGGCTCCGGGAAATCCACGCTATTGCGCGCCGTTAACGGCCTGAACCCCGTTGTCCGTGGCGAGGTGCGGATCAACGATGGCAATGGCATGGCGAGTGTGACGAAAGCCAGCTCAGCCGACTTGCGTCGCTTGCGCCAATCCCGTGTTGCGATGGTCTTTCAACAGTTTGGCCTCCTGCCCTGGCGTTCGGTGAAGGAAAACGTCGGCCTCGGCCTCGAACTGGCCGGCATGCCCAAGGCAGAACGCGACAAGCGAGTGCAAAGTCAGCTCGATCTGGTCGGACTTTCCGATTGGGCCGACAGCAAGGTCAGCCAACTCTCGGGCGGCATGCAGCAGCGGGTCGGGTTGGCCAGGGCCTTTGCAACAGATGCACCAATCCTGCTCATGGACGAGCCGTTCTCCGCACTCGATCCGCTTATCCGCAACCATCTCCAGGATGAGCTACTACAGCTTCAGCAAAAGCTTAAACGGACCATCATTTTCGTGAGCCATGACCTCGACGAGGCATTCAAGCTCGGAAACCGGATCGCGATCATGGAGGGAGGCCGCATCGTCCAGTGCGGAACCCCGAAAGACATCTTCAACGAGCCGGCCAACGAATACGTCCAGGATTTCGTCACGCATATGAATCCCCTCGGCGTGCTGACCGCCTCGGATGCCATGCTCCCTCCCAGCGGTCAGCATCAGGAAACCGTGCCACACGATATGCCTGTCAGTGAATTGATGGCCCGGCTCACCGGAACGACTTCCCCGATTGGTGTGACCGAGGGTGGAATCCTGATCGGTGAAGTCACCAAAAATTCGATGCTTGGTGAACTTGCTCGAAATTGCTGACAGGATGGGTCAGAGGCGGCGGGTCGATGCTCTTTTCTCCAATCGATACCCGAGGTCGATTTGTCTCTCCTTGATCGTGCCGGGATTGGAAATTTCGGCGATGATCATCTCGATGGCGCGCTGACCGATCTCCTGACGTGGCGTCGAAATTGCGGTGAGCGACGGCACCATGTGTCGCGCCATCTCCACGTCGTTGAAACTGCAGATCCCCAGAGCCTCTGGGACCGCGGTATTGCGCGCCTTGGCCTCCATAAGGCTTCCAACCGCAAGGTCATCGTTATTGCAAAGCACCGAATCCGTATCCGGCGCCTGAGCAAACAAGGTCTCTAGCAGTCGGCGCCCCATCCCCACGGATGAGGGCTGCGGCGTTGTCACGATCCGCAATTCATCGAACACTCTGGCCCCTGCACAAGCTTCGCGGAACCCCCTTAGTCTGCGCTGCGCTCTCGGATCCATCCTGGCTCCAAGGAAACCGGGTCGGCGATATCCACAATCGAGTAAGTGCTTGACCGCATCTTTTGCGGCTTCCGCATGGCGGAATCCCACACTCATATCGATCGCGTCAGAACCAATATCCATGATCTGCACGATCGGACAGGCCGCCTTGCGCAAAAGATCTTTCGCTCTGTCTGTCTGATCCACTCCCGAGATGATCAACCCGGCCGGCTTCTGACTGAGAAAATTTCCAATCAATGCCTCTTCCTTCAGCGCACTGTAGCGGAAGTTTCCGATCTGGATAAAGTAACGGGTCCCCTCCGCTGCGTCATACACACCCCTCAGCACATCCGTGAAGACGTTGTTGGTCAGTGAGGGAACAAGAAGGCCGATCGTAGTCGTCGTCCTCGATGCCAGAGCAGAAGCTGCCGGGTCAGGAATGTAACCCAAGCGACTGATTGCCGTTTCGACCTTCCTCCGGGCACGTTCGGAAACGATCTCGGGCGATCGAATCGTACGAGACACGGTGATTGCGCTAACACCCGCCTCACGAGCGACATCGATAAGGGTGGGTCGTTTGATCATCTCGCAGATTATTCCTTGTATCCCGCTTGTGTCATTTTCCTGCTACGTATTGGCCAAAAACAGGCAGGATTCATGGGGCTTCAGAACTCGTGGCGGCGCTGCACTACTTCCTCAATCGAGATCAAACTTCGCTACTCATTATTGCTACAAAAATAGACTAATTGAGCACATTGACCCGATACCGCCCACACCACTTCGCTGAAGATTCTCAGGGAATTTGCCTCGCGAATCTGCGCTGCCTCCTCAACCCGACAAGCGTAATCCCATAGACAAGCACTGGAACGCTCTCGTCCCGGGCTATCAGTTTGATTGACAAATGTTAACGCAATCATTAATGAGCGGTCCAGAGGAAGTTTCGCGTCTCACACAAGAAACGGGCGCGATACTCTCAATCTGAGAGACCAGAAAATCGGGGGGAAAATAATGGCGAACAACCTTCGCATTCTCGTGCTTGGCACGGCAATTTACGGCGCTTTGGGAGGCGGTGCCCTTGCACAGGAATACAACTTCCGTTTCCAATCGTCTGATCCGGCTGGAAACACCAACTTCGCGCTGCAGAATGAATGGGCAGAAATGGTCAGCGAAAAGACCGATGGACGTGTCGCTATCGAAATGCTGCCGGTCGAAACGATTGTCGCCCACAGCGAAACCCAAGATGCAGTTGCAGCCGGAATCATCGACGGCCATTTCACGGACACCTCCTATTTCGCAGGCAAGGAGCCAGCCTTCGGCCTGATCGCAAACCCGGTTGGCGCTTGGTCGGACCCGGATCAGATGTTCGACTTCATGGAGAATGGCGGCGGCGCAGACCTCATGAACGAAATGCTTGAGCCATACGGCCTGCATTTCATCGGCGCCACCACCCCCGGACTGGAGGCCTTTGTCTCCAAAGTTCCCCTTGAAGGTGTGGACGACCTCGAAGGCCTCAAGCTTCGCGCGCCCGAAGGCATGGTACAGAAAGTCTTTGCCGCCGCGGGGGCTGCACCCGTGAACCTGCCCGGTTCCGAAGTCTTCACTTCGCTCGACAAGGGCGTGATCGATGCGGCCGACTACAATACGTTTTCGACCAACGAAGCGCAGGGACTGCACGACGTGGCGAAACACCCCGTCTACCCCGGCTTTCACTCGATGCCGCTGATTGAAGTCTCGATCAACAAGACGACATGGGACTCACTGCCGGAAGACCTGCAAACAGCGCTTGAAGAGAGTGTAAGCGAATTCGCGAGATACCAGAGCCAAACGGTCAAGGAAGCCGACATGGCGGCGGTCGAGGAGGCCAAAGCCGGGGGCGAGATCACTGTCCACGATTGGTCAGATGAAGACCGCGCGAAGTTCCGTTCGATCGCGCGCAGCCAATGGGAGGAGGCAGCGCAAGCCTCTCCGAACTCGCAGAAGGTCTTCGATACGCTCTCGGCATATCTCGAAGCGAACGGACTGCTCGCCCCGACGAATTAGCATATGAGTGGTGCCTCCGGCCACGTGCCGGAGGCCTACCAGAAAGGCCCGTAAGGGTAAGGGCTCTCCATGACTGAATTGGCAGAAGACGCGGATCCGCTTCACCGTGAACAACCCAAGGCCACGCCCGAAGCGGGCCTGTTTGGCAGGGGCGTTCAGAGGGCGGGTATCATTTTCGCACTCGCGATTCTCGTATCTGCAGTATTGCTCTTCTACGAAGTGATCATGAGGTATGTGTTCAATGCACCAACCTCGTGGGTGCACGAAACAGTCGTCTTTCTGAATGCTTCCGCCTTTGTGTTCGGCGGCCTGTTCGCTGCAGCTTTGGACAAGCACATCCGCGTCGTTCTGTTCTATGATCGGCTTTCGGACCAAACCCGAAGACTGTTCAACGTTGGCATCTCGATCGCCTGTTTTGTCTCTTCCGTGTTTTTCGCCTGGGCCGCCTGGCAAAGCGTCAAGCGCGCTGCCTGGACGCCTCAGGGTGAATTCCATCTCGAAACAAGCGGAAGCGCCTGGAACCCGCCCTACCCCGGACTCCTGAAGGTCTTCCTTTTCGTGGTTCTGATCTTGCTGGCCGTTCAGTTCGCAATCCTCGCCGTCAATTACGCTCGGGCCAAAGGCAGAAACTGATGGATTTTCTTCCCGACTTTCAGGCGCTCGGCATCGGAGGCGCCACCCTCGCGATGTTCATCACACTCATGGCACTCCTGCTTACAGGCATGCCGCTTGCATTCGTAACGCTGCTTGTCGCTTTGATTTTTGCGCTCGGCTGGTTCGGCCCGATGGCGGTGCCCCTGATCACCAGCCGGATCTTCAGTTTCGTCAACTCATTCGTCTTTGTCTCAGTACCGATGTTCGTGCTGATGGCGGCCATTCTAGATCGATCAGGCATCGCCAAAGACCTCTTCGATGCGATGAAGGTGATGGCGGGGCGCATTCGCGGCGGTGTTGCAATCCAGACTCTCTTGGTCGCGGTCATCCTGGCCGCAATGTCCGGGATCATCGGGGGTGAAGTAATTCTCTTGGGTCTTCTTGCCCTGCCCCAGATGCTTCGGCTTGGATACGACCGCAACCTCGCCATTGGCGTCTGTTGCGCTGGGGGTGCCTTGGGGACAATGGTTCCGCCCTCGATCGTACTCATTATCTACGGGCTCACGGCGAATGTATCCGTCGGCGACCTGTTCACCGCCGCGTTTCTGCCGGGCCTCATGCTTGCGGGCTTCTACGCAGCCTACATTCTGATCCGCGCTTACCTGAACCCGGCGCTTGCTCCGATCGCGGAGCCGGATGAAATATCACGTGCCGAGAAATTGCGCCTGCTCAAGGGGCTATTCCTTCCGATCCTCGTGGTGATTTTCGTTCTTGGCTCGATTTATGGCGGGATCGCCTCGGTGACGGAAGCATCAGCCATAGGCGTCGTCGGCGTGGCTCTCTCTACGGTGATCCGGGGCGAGTTCTCGATGAGCCTGCTTGTGGGCGCTGCACGTCAGACCCTTACCACCGTCGGCATGATCGTTTGGATCGGGATTGGCGCTTCTGCACTTGTAGGGGTCTTCAATCTCATGGGCGGGATACGTTTCGTCTCCGCCTTGATCCAGGGCATTTCCGAGAACCCGACAGTCGTCATCCTTTTCATGATGGCAATTCTCTTCGTCCTCGGCATGTTTCTGGACTGGGTTGGAATTGCACTTCTCACCATGCCGATCTTCGTCCCGATCGTCACCGAGATGGGTTACGACCCGGTATGGTTCGGCGTATTGTTCGCCATGAACATGCAGGTAAGCTTCCTGTCACCACCGTTTGGGCCAGCAGCATTCTATCTCAAGTCGGTGGCGCCACCCGATATTGCACTCGGCGACATATTCCGCGCCCTGCTGCCATTCATCGGGCTGCAGATCCTGGCGGTCGCCGTACTTATCGCATTTCCCGGCATCACCGGGCATGGATAAACACGAATTGGCGCCTGGGAGGCCAGTATGACCAAAGACACCCCGAAAAAGCCCCTACGCTCGGAAAGCTGGTTCAACGACCTGCATGAACCTGAAATGACCGCGCTCTATATCGAGCGCTACCTCAACTACGGACTTACGCTCGAAGAGTTGCGATCGGGCAAGCCCATCATCGGGATCGCCCAGACGGGCTCCGACCTGTCTCCCTGCAACCGTCATCATGTGGAACTTGCGAAACGGGTCCGTGAGGGCATTCGTGAAGCAGGGGGCGTGGCCCTCGAAATTCCGGTTCACCCAATACAGGAAACCGGCAAGCGACCCACCGCAATGCTCGATCGCAACCTGGCCTACCTCTCCCTGGTGGAGTCCCTCTTCGGATACCCCATCGACGGCGTGGTCCTGACCATCGGGTGCGACAAGACAACACCGGCGCTGCTGATGGCGGCAGCAACGGTAAACATTCCGGCGATCGCCTTTTCTGTCGGCCCGATGTTGAACGGATGGTACAAAGGCAAGCGAGCAGGCTCCGGTTCCGTCATCTGGGAAGCTCGGCAGCTTTTGGCTGCGGGGGAAATTGGCAACGAGCAGTTTCTCCAGATGGCAGCTTCGTCAGCGCCTTCGGTCGGCTACTGCAATACCATGGGGACGGCTTCGACCATGAACAGCCTTGCTGAAGCCTTGGGCATGCAGCTTCCAGGGTCTGCCTCCATCCCTGCTCCATACCGCGAGCGGGCGCAAATGGCATACCGGACCGGGATTCGGATCGTTAATATGGTCCACGAGGACCTCAAGCCCTCCGATATCATGACCCGTGCTGCCTTCGAGAATGCCATAGTTGTCAACTCTGCAATTGGCGGGTCGACCAACGCCCCAATCCATCTCAACGGAATTGCGCGCCACCTGGGCATTGAACTCACCAACGCGGATTGGGAAACGCACGGATACTCCGTGCCGCTGCTGGCCAATGTACAACCTGCCGGGGCGTATCTGAGCGAAGACTATCACCTCGCGGGCGGTCTGGGTGCGACCATCGGCACTCTGGTGCGCGGCGGCCTGGTCCCGAACCCCGACACCATCACAGTCACCGGGGAGCCGTTCGCATCGCTCTATGCGGAAATCGAGATCGAGAACCAAGACGTGATCCATCCTATCGGTTCGGCGCTCACCGACAATGCTGGATTTCTCAACATGGGTGGCAATCTATTCGATAGCGCCCTGATGAAAACCTCCGTCATTACACCGGATTTTCGGGACCGCTATCTATCGGATGCCTCCGATCCGAATGCTTTCGAGGGTCCGGCCTTCGTGTTCGACGGCCCTGAGGACTTCCACAAGCGGATCGACGATCCTGCCCTTGGAATCACTGAAAAAAGCATTCTCGTTATGCGCGGGGCCGGTCCCAAGGGCTATCCCGGTGGCGCCGAAGTGGTGAACATGCGTCCGCCGTCCTACCTTATCAAACAGGGAGTTCGCGCCCTGCCCTGTATCGGCGATGGCCGGCAATCGGGAACCTCCGGATCGGCATCCATTCTGAATGCGTCTCCGGAGGCAGCAGCCGGCGGCAATCTCGCCATCCTGCGTGATGGGGACACCATTCGTGTCGATCTCAACACTCGGAAAGTGACGTTGAAGTTGTCTGACGAGGAAATCGAGGCCCGCAGGAAAGAGCTCGAAGAGAACGGTGGCTACGCAATTCCAGAGAGCCAGACTCCGTGGCAATCCATGTTCCGAAAGAGCGTCAGGCCCTTCAGCGATGGCATGATCCTTGAAGGTGCCGATGCCTACAGAGACATAGGAAATTCGAAGTCACCGCGTCACAGCCATTGAGGCTCGCGAACGAATGGGTCGTCCTGACATACCAGTCATGTCCGGGCGACCAATATGCGGCTTCACGTTCGCACAGAAAGGTTGAGGGTCGGCTCTGAACGTTCCCCGCCCGCTGCTTGCGCCAGTTCAGCGTTGCCTCACTGGGCCAAACGACTTCTCAATTGAACTGATAGCCAAATGTCTCGATGTCATTGCCGTATCTCTGCCCAATAATGCGCTTTGCACGGGGGCTGAAGACACGGACATAGCTCTCGCTGCGGTTCTGGACATTCAGCGCACCCGTGGAACTGAGTGTAGCTCCGGTCCGACGTTGGATTTCTCGTAGCCCGTCGTCGAATGCCTCAATCCGGCCGATGAAATCGCAAAAGCTCTGGCCGAGTGAAGAGGAAAGATGCGCGGTTTGCGAAAGCCAATGACGGTCCGCATGGGCGTCTGACCCATCTTCTGTTTCCAGCCACTCGACGAATTCCTCGAAAGGCATGAATGGATAGAGATGATGAAAGCGGCTGATGATCGACAGCTTGCCGGGAGTGACTGCGTCGTCGATCTTGTCTTTCCAACAGGAGTAGACCCGGGCCCAGGGATTCCTCACGAAGGAAAACACGAAGGCGGTCGGGTAAGTCTGCCGAATTTCGTCCGGGGTCAGATGCTCTTCAATATCACCGCCCGTCTCGCGCATACCAACAAACATCTGCTTGACCGTGCGGCTCGCCACTTTGGGAACAGGGGCCGCTACAAGATTCGCGCGGCGGTTCACAAACCGTTCGACACGGTCATCGCGCTTCGGCTTGACGGAAAGCCGGGCTGTTCGCATCACGCGACAGACTGGACCGGCGCTTTGCTTGTTCAGTAGGCGGCGCGAACGAAACTTCACCCGAGCTCCCCATTTCGTAGCTGATCTTGCGGAAAACAAGCCATCCCCGGGGACAGCCCTGACATTCTTCATGATCATAACTAACCCGGAAACTGGTTAACACAACTCGCGGAAGCGGTTGCGCGGCTTTCCGCTTATCAACTATCGCGCGAGCTTGGTGGAATAGCGGGACAGTAATTTTCTTGCGCCGTAGAGCGCGGTATCGAGGCTTTCGTAGCCCAGCATCTTCAATGCAATTCCACACGCCACCATGGCTGCACAAATAAGCGCCAAGCTATTGAGAGACGAATTCATTCTGTCGGCCAGGAGGAGAAACGGGAGTCCACAGGCAATTGCCGCTGCGACTTTCAGCAGAGGCTCTAGAGGCTGGCTGGCTCTGATCATTTTCGCGCCATAGGCGGTGTAGATTGCAGCATTCAGGATAGCGACCCCAAGGATCGCCCATGAGGCGCCTATGGCACCATACTCCCGCGTCGCGAAGTAGGTCACAAGGATATGCACCGCTGCGATCGAAACCGTGAGCCCCAACTGTTTCATTGTTTCCTTGTTCATGCTGAAACTGAAGGCCAAGTAGGAAGCTTGGACCCCGTTGACGAATGCCGCCAAAGACAAGATCGCCAAATGCGGCGCAACACCCGGGCCAAACGTATCATTGAAGATGATCGAGGCAACGGTGTCGTTTGCAAACACCATGACAGCCGTCAGCGGCGCCGATATGAGGAGAAGCATCTCGAAGTGCCGGCGCAACTCATCGGCGGCCCGCACCTCGCCTTCCTTCTCCAACGCTTCGAAAATGCTGGCAGCGGTCGTCTGCCCCAAGGTCACCATCAGCATCGTGATTGAGCGTTGCGATAGAGTTAGAGCGGCAGAAAAGAACCCAACCTGCGCGAAGTTCACCAGCGTCGCGAGGATGAACTGCGTCGAGAAGGCAAAGAGCATCGAGGCTGATCGCACGAACGAAAGCGGCTGGCCGAACGCAAAGAAGCTCTTCAAGACACTTCGGCTGGGCCGCGCTATCGAAGCCAGTTTCAAAACCTGCGGCAATCCGAAAGACACGGCAAGCATGGCTCCGGCCACATTCGCCCAGACGGCACTTCCGTAGCTCCCTCCAGCCAGAACAAGACCGGCAGCTAGAGATGTTGCCAGCACGGGCCGCAGAAGTGTCGCGACTGCAAAAGTGCGCCCCATTTTCTCGACCCGCAAAGCGGCGAGAACAAACTCGTGCAAGGCCGTGCTGATCGCGAAGGCCGCCGAAAGCAGGAAGAACCCGTCCATTGGTGCAGGGATCAGCAGATACCCCACGATCGTCACAGGCAGAATGAGCGCCACGGCTGCGAAAATCGCGCCGAGAGAAACCGAGAGCACACGACCACCGAACTCTTCAGCGCTGTGAAATCGGGTAATCGAACTGATGATCCATGAGAAGAGGAGCTGCTGGCAGATCGTACCGGACGCCACGATCATGTTGTATCGCCCGAACTCCTCCGGAGCCAGAAGGCGGGTAAGCACGAGCAGGGTGATCAGTGCAATGAGCGCAGCGGCAACACGCGAGAGAAAGAACCAGGCCACTAGATGGAAACACCGGATCGGCGCAACGCCCCGGCTCCTCCAAGTTGCATGGAATTGCGCGGCTCTTCCGGAAGCGGTTCCACCTTTTTAAGAAGTGTTCGCACACGGACGACAACGGCGACAAAGGTGATCCAGGTCATATCGTCCCGCTGAAGGACACTGCTCTCGGTGACATTGAGCAAACAGAATGAAATGGCGAAGACGAGAACAGGAACCAGATCATCCGCTCTGGCAATCAACTTCAGAATACGAATAACCGCTCTTAAAAGGCCAAGAACGACCCAGAAAAGCAAGCCGACACCGGCCACGCCCAATGCGAGCAGTGTCTCGACCAGACCATTGTGCGAGTAGAAAGGTGCAAACCTGAGGTCGGGATCGACGGCCATCATCATAACCCTGTCCGACTCGGGATCCCAGAAGGCGTGGTAGCCGTAGCCGAGCAGCGGCCGTTCCAGGATGTAGGGCCAGGCAAGTTCCCAGATCGGGATACGACCGGAAATCGTTGGCTTTCGATCAAGTGCGGCAAAGATCGCGTCCGTGAGGCCGGTCGCGAAGAGAAGGAAAACGAGGCTCGATGCAAACGCCAGCAAGAGCAGCGCAACAGTCGCCCATGTGAGCTTTCTAGAAACGAAAAAGACCCCGAAGAGGAGATTTGTAATCGCGATAAGGCCAACGATCTGCGCTGTTCGCGATTCCGAAGCCACGAGCATGAGGAGGCCTACGGAGACACCAGAGACGAAAAACCAGCGCGCCGAGCCCCTCGTAATGATGGCGGCATAGAGCATGAACGGCAGACCAATGGCCATCGCTCCGCCGAGCCCGTTCTTGTGATTGAATATCCCCCGCCAGGTTGTATCCCAGGGCGGAGCACCTCGCGCCTCCGGAAAGCCGGCCACCGCAAGCAGGCAACACCACGCAACGACGGCAGCCAAGACACCCAGGAAAAGCACAAGTCCACGAAGGGAATGGCCACTACCGATCAGTATGCCGATAGACGAACAAGCCAGCAGAGCAATAAGGCGCTCGGCCGTTTCCCCTGGGTTTATGCTCCAGACGACTGAGAGGCAGGACATAACGAGCAAAAGTAGCAGCGGTGGAGCCGCAATGATGCCGCGCGTGTAAGTATGCCAGAAACATCCGCAAACTCCGAAAATACCCACGTAGCAGAGGAATTTTGGGCCCCCGACACCCTCCGCGCCCAGCAGGATCGAAAAAATATCCGTCCCGACAAACAAGATCAGCGCAACGCAGAGAATGGTCAGTGCGTTGAAGGCACTGCCCGGGTTCTGTTGTCCGGATTGACCGGCTGCGTTCAGGAGGGTCATCTAACGTCCGAGGCTCCTGATCAGCCGCAATGCGAGGCGCGGCTTGAGAAGGCTGTCCGGGTAGACGGCAATTCCGCCAAACGCCACCAACAACGCACGTGTTCTGTCGCCAAATTGCAGTTCGGACCGCACCTTCGACCAGAAGACGTCAATGCGCCGCGCCCGCAATGCCCTGTCGAGATCCCGGCCCAGGCGCGCGCGAAGGGAGTCATTGGCCGCGAGCTTGTCGATACATGGCATCCGACGCGCAAAGGGCGATCCCTTCTTCAGAAAATTCGCGCCCGTCGCCCTCTGCCGGTAGAGAAGCACCTCTTCACCGTCCAGCACACCGAAATCACCAAGCTCCGCCAGGCGGCACCAGAATTCCCAATCTTCGCCATAGCTCAGGTCCTCGTCGAATCCGCCCGCTCGACGAATGGCATCTGCCCGGATCGCAAGGGATCCTCCCGTCACGACGAAGTTCTTGCGGAGCAAAGCGGCAAGCGTATCCGTCTCCGGCGCAATGGTTCTGTTGTCGGCCCCGGGCAAGGGCTCCCCATGTTCCGATATTCTCCGAACGCCACCGAACACCGCAACGGCATCCGCAGCTGCAAGCTTCTCTGTGAGCCGTGACAGAGCACGGGGCGTCAAGAGATCGTCGGCGTCTAGAAACAGCACGAATTTGCTTGAAACAGCAGAAAACCCCTGGTTTCGGGCTGCACTTACCCCGCGCGCTGGTCCGGAGTAGAGCTTGAATCGAGGATCGCGCGTCGCAGTTTCCTCGACGATTGAGGCCGTATCGTCCGTCGAACCATCGTCTACGACGATGACCTCAAATTGCTGGGAATCCTGTTGAGCCTCCAGACTCGCAAGAGTCTCACCGATATGATCGGCGGCGTTCCTCGCGGCGATGACGACTGATATGCGGGGGTTGGCGGCGCTCATCTCAGGCCTTCTCCCCACGATCATGCGACAGCGCGGCGGAACTGTATTCCGCAAATGATACGCCGAGGAACGCCGTAAGCATACCGGTTCCTCGCGCCAATTCGATTGCTCCCGCCACTCGGTGACGTGTCATCACAAGCCCCGTCGTCCCCAGTTGAGCAAGCCCAACAAGGGAGGACGCAAAGCCCTTGGCAAGGCGCTCCGCCTTGCGGGAATTGTGCAGGATGGCGATCCGACCAAGCGTGTTGCCCATGCGATGGGACCGGCGCATCAGCCAGCGCATCGTCATCCGTGTCCGCGGGATCTGATCGATGACCACAGCCTCGGACGAGGCACAGATGCGTCCACCGAACGCCTGCAGTCGAGTGAAGAGCTCTTCGTCCTCGCCACCCGTCCTATTGAACCGCACGTCAAACTTCAGATCATGCTCGTCGAGAAACCGCTTCGAAACGAGCACATTGTTTGTCGCGGCAAAATGAAGGGGCTCCCCCTCCTTAAAAGGTCCGAGTTCGAAGAGTCCGGTCTTAACCAGCCAGTCCGGCGGCGCAACTTCAAACTCTGGACGAACTGGCCCTTGAACGGCTGTCGCTCCTGTTCGCGCCTGGGTCTCCAGCATGGCAACGAGCCACCCCGGGGTCACGACCTCGTCATCATCAAGAAAAGCCACGAACTCGACATCAGCAGGAACGTGTTCGAGGAGAGCATTCCGCGCCGCAACAACGCCGGGAACCGGTTCCTGAGCATAGAACAAGGGCCATCTGCTGAGGGTCGCGACATCTCCCAAGGTTTCGGTCGCAGGTGCAGAAGGGTCGTTGTCGACAACGATCAGACGAAGGTCGACCACCGAGGCCGGACGGAAAATGCCGTTCAGGCTTTCCAGCAGTCGCTTGAGCCCATCCGGCCGGCGGCATGTCGCCACGCAGATTGCGACACGCTTCGCAGCAATTGCTGAGCCGTCCTCAAGCGGCGCGGACATAGCCGGCCCTTTCCAGCACTTCCCCAGCGATCCGGTCGAACCGTGCCTTGCGGCCTTCGCTCCAGTCTGCCCACCGTCCTACCGGCTTGAAACTCGCATCGCGTGCTTGCGGCTGCCACCGGCTGTCGCTCGTCTTTTCCGAGCGTGACGACCCCCTCACGGGCAAAGCCGCAAGTGCCTCTCGATCGTAGCGCACAGGATCGAGCCCAGTGTGCGAAAGCAACGCCTCGATGACCGTATCCTGATCATCGATCAACCTTTCATAGTGAAGAACCATCACATCGGGGTGTTGATTTACACCGCCCTCGTCGAAGGTAAGAATGGCCTCCGTCCCAAGTTTCCATTCCCAGGCAAGCTGCTTGAAATTCTTCCGCCCCAGCGAGCTTGAACCGAATGTCTTCAGGGACGAGTCGAGCACATCGCGCCCGTCACGCAGGCAAAGGACGCATTTTGCGCCCGGGAATATCGTAGTAAGTAGGCCAATGTTCTGAACGTGCGGGCTTTTCAGCAGAATTTGCCGTTCACCTGCCTCTCGCTGAAGCTCTCGCAACCAGGCTCCCGAAAGCAGGGCCAATGCGTCGAGCCGATCCAGCACCTCCGCATTGCGCGGGAAATACGACAGGAACTGATCCATGAAGGACGTGGCGCTGCGGGCCGCGTGCAGCAACGGGAATTCGTAGAGCCGCCCCGGATCAGCACATACATCCGGATGCAGTGCCAGCACATCCCTGAGAAAATTCGTGCCAGATCGTGGCATCACACCAAATACGAGGATGGGCGCAGGCCCGTCTCCTCGTGCATGGAGTGCGATATCACGCAGCCTTTCTGCAGTTTCGGCGCCGACCTGCGGTAGAAAATCCTCTCGATCGAGATAGGACAGCCCTGTGACGCGGCGCGTCATCGGATAGATGTCACCGAGCCGAAGCGAACTCAGGACACGGCGGAAATCATTGGGCATTGGCCACCTCGAGGTTCACACGGACTTCAGGGTCGGATTTCGATTGCGAGGGCCAGGGCAGTGTTTCGCGCTCAAGCAATTCGGCTACGAAACCGATATCTTCCTGAAATTGCGCCGACAGTCGCTCCCGCGTTTCCGGCAGCATCGGCGCGATCTCGGACCGAAGATCCCGTTTGTTCAGTGCCAGCAGGTCACGCACGCCCGGTGCAGCCTTCACACTCCGCACCGCATCCCCGAGGCCAAGCGAGCGCGCGGCATCGCCTGCCGATCTCAGGACCTTCTGGAAACCGGCATTCCGGCTTGCCACGCTTTCGTGGCTCCGCTCGCCCAACGTGTCGGGCCGGACCTCGGAAGACACACCGAGATGCGCACAGACGCGCGCATAGGCAGTCTCCGGGTCTGCTGCGATGTCTTCTGCCAAAAGAACCAGAACAGCCTCACGGCCGAAAACGTCCAGCCAACGCTCGAGGTTCCTCTTATAGCGCCCCTGCTCGACGTAAAGCGGATTGGCTTCAAGAGCGTCTTCGAATGTCCGAGTGTCGGGAATGTGCCCCTTCCGGATCTCGTGAAGATGGTTCGAGAAGGCACGCGCAACCGGATCGCGCAAGATTGCAATGATCCGAAACTCTGGATTGTATGCATTGGCTCGGGCCGGAGCCGAGAGACTGTAGAAGTAGGAGGGTGAGCATTCACCGCGCTTCACGTCCGCCTCGTCGCTTCGAAAGAAGCTTTCATACCACTCGTAACCGCGATCGACATGATGCGTAAAAAAATCGATTTCCTTCGGCGTACTTGCCTCGATTCCGGAGTGGGCTGACAGGACATCGTGAAGCCATGACGTGGCCGCCTTCTGCACGCCAATCCCGATGAAATCCACCTTCAATTGCCGCTGACTGTTCCGATCCCGCATATTCCGCTTACCTGATACTCTCGAGCGCCGCTCATACTATCATCCACCGTGGCGGATCAAATTTCTTTCTTTTGATCGAATTCGACACTGGCTTCGTTCCGCCCGGCGATCATCCAGTAGAGTGTGAGCCACAAGGCGTGCGGAACAGTTGTGAGGTAGCGCGTAAGGAGATAGCGCGGGCCGGTCAGCATGCGGTGAATCCATTCCATCCCCGCCGCTTGCATCCACTTCGGCGCACGGCTGTAATCGCCTGTAATGAAGTTGAAACAGCCCCCGCAGGTCACGACCCAAGCGCAATGCAACTTCGAGCGGTTCTTCGAGACGAAGAGCTGTTCCTTGGGTTTGCCGAGTCCGACCCAGACAATGTCGGCCCCAGAAGCGTTCACTTCCTCTATGACACTCTCCTCCTCCTCTTCGGAGAAGTAACCGCTCCGGTATCCTGCGACCTGAAGATTCGGGTAGAGTTCCTTGAGCCTGTCAGCACACTCTCGAGCAATGCCCTCCTCTCCACCGAGCAGATAAAACGAAAGCCCGTCGTCCTGCGCTTTCTGGGCGGCGGCATGAATGAAGTCCGTCGTCGCTGTTCGCTCCGGGATCTTCCGGCTGCAGAACCGCGAGAATGTCACAAGAAACTGACCGTCTGCATGGACGATCGAAGCGGACTCCAGTGCCCGCGCATAATCGGGGTCGCGGGCAAACAGGGAAACGGCCTGCCCGTTGACATCCATGACGGTAACGGGCCGGCGCAGCAAACCTGCCCGGAACCGCGAACAGTCGTCGCTCATTAGCTTCGCCAAGCCGAGTTCGGAAACCACGGCTGCCGGGATTCCCGCAATACGGACATGCGGAACACGCCGCATGTTGTCGGGATTCAGAACGGCGAAGTTCATGAAATTGCGTTCCTTCTGCTCGCCCAAACGAATCTGGGCCACCACTCACCGCGCGGTTGAGGCTTGTTTCGCCGCCATACCTAAAGATTTATTTTTAGTTAACAAAAACTCGTATTGCTGATGCGACGCAACGCAAAAAAACTCAGCTCGAACATTTTAGAGGCGAACCGCGGCATTTTTGCTCAATCGCTCGGGAGACTTGGCTGTCGAACTAACAATCCCGGTAGAAGCGCGAGTTTGGCCACAGAACCGCACCAATCTTGCAAAAATGTCACGACATCCAGGCAACGGTCGCGAGCATTTGCGCCCTGCGCGAGGTTGGCGGCCTTGCCTTCCGGCAGCGATCAACGTCAAGAATGCCGGTGGTCTGGTGGTGTTTACCTGTGGGAGATTAAGTATGCGGCGAATAGATCCGACCGCGCTGGAAAATCAGCTGTATGGTCGGGGTTTCCTCGAAGGCGCGAATGTCACCGAGCTTCGGGCCATCACGGACGTCTTCCGCGCTCTCCTAAGAGCGAAGTATATCATCGTCGCAGCTGCAGTCCTTGGATCCCTGACGGCTTTTCTGATCGTCAGGAACCTCGAAGAGGAATTCACCTCCTCCGCTCAGGTAATGATCGACACCCGTGTTCAGGTCGAAGGCGGCATTCGGTCCTCAGACACCATACTTCCGATTTCACTGACCTCCCTCGAAAGCGAAGCAGAAGTTCTGCGCTCCCTGGACCTGGTAGAACGTGTTGTCGACGCGCTGGGTCTGCAGGACGATCCCGAGTTTGCGCCCGAAGATGAGATCGTTGCCCTAGCGCAAGTAGATGGCGATGCGGAAGGCGGAGACAACGGGACCCTTTCCGGGGTCCTAGATACCGCACAATCCCTGGTTTCCGGGCTTATTTCCGATGCCCCCACCACGGACGGTGAAACCGGTCTGGACGATACCGCGGAAACCGACGTTGAAGACATTCTCTACAAGGAGAAGGTCATACAGGCGGTCGCCCAGCAACTCGACGTTCAGCAACTGAGCAGCGTATCAGCGGTCTACACCATCAGCTTCACGTCGGTGGATCGGGAGAAGGCCGCGCGGATCGCAAACGCCTTTGCCGAACAGTATCTCGCCTCCCAGATGCAGACGAAACTCGACACACTGGACAGGTCCACAAATTGGCTGACCGGCCGCGCAGAAGAACTGAACACCCGGCTGGCCGAACTTAACACGCAGCTCGAAGCCCATCTCTTGGAGTCGCCCTTTCCATCGGAAGAGGAACTTGTAAACGCACAGATGCAGAGAGGCCGCCTTCGCGCGCGACTGAGCCAGGCACAGGCATCGGGGGCGGCAGAAGCGGACCTCTCGCAGACCGAGGCCTCCCTGGCGGTGCTGGAAGGCGCACTTGCAGAGCAAGGCGCATTCGAGGCCGAGGCAGCCCGTCTCGAAAGCGAGATTCAGGTCACTCAGTCGATCTACTCCAACGTTGTGGCCCAGCTCAGTGTCATGCAGCAGCAGGATGATATTTTGCGCACCGATGCCCAGATCATTTCGGCCGCGCGTCCGGCTGTCTGGCCCTCCTTCCCCAACAGGAACCAGTTCATGGCCCTTGGGGGCGTGATAGGCCTGCTCCTTGCCTGTCTCATCACGGCAATTGTCGAGTTGCGGCGGCGAAACCTGCGCACGGTCAGCGACTTCGAGGAGACCACAGGCCTCCCCGTCATAAGCCTCATGCCAAAGAGCAAGGGCCGGGAAACCCCTTTGCGAACGCTCATGCGCGGCCGAACCCTGCGCGACGATCGTCTGCTCAAGAGCGCGCGCAAACTGCGGTCCTCAATAGGCGCAACAGGCTTGGAGCAGCGCTCGATAGCCATTGTCTCGGCGTTCCCGGGCGAAGGAAAGAGTTCCACCGCGCTCCTGCTTGCCAAGGCCTGCGCCCAGACCGGGGAACGGACACTTCTTCTGGATGTGGACTTCTGGCGCTCGCCCTACCGGAGAGCTGTCCGACGCGGCGGCCCCGACCTCAACGAACTGATCACGGCACCCGAACAGATCGACGAACACCTGCTGGCCTTGGGTGAAAACCTCGACATCCTGCCGGCCTTTCCGAACACGGAAAACCCGTCGGACCTGCCCTACTCACGGCAGTTCGATATCTTCCTCAAGCATTTGCGCGCGACCTATGACCGGATCGTCATCGATATGCCGCCCGTTCTGCCGATGCTGGACTTCGCGACGATGGCGAATGCCGCCGATGTCACGTTGCTTGTTGTCCGCTGGAACTCGACTCCGAAAAGTGCCGTCAAAAGCGCCATTCGCACACTTCAGGACGTGGGGGTCACTCCGATTGCCGTCGTGCCCACCCTCGTGGAAGCCAAGAAGGCACACAGCTATTCGGATGATGCGTTTTCCTACGCGGACAAACGCTACCATGCGGGCTACGCGAAATAGGTGTATGCTCCCCGTTGCCTGTAGATCTGTTCTGACGGGCGCAGGTCTCAAGCCTTCTTTACTCCCGGCCCCTATAAGAGAGCCGCAGCGGTGGGCTCTCCGGGGCTGTGCCGCGCTCACATTTCAAGGGCATGACGCCTCCCGGAGCAGAACCATGCTGGCCGTGGCGGCGCATCCGAAATCCGATCGAAGTCCGGGACCAATCCACCAGCACCCATCCGGCGGCTCACGCTCGCAATTCTCGAGAGTGAAACCGATTCAGATTGGAGCGATCCTTGGCAAGCGATTCCAGTAGAAACAATGACCATTATGTCGTCAGATTGACCGGACCGTCGGTGAGTTTCGACTCCACCAACGCGTCATTCACCGTGACACCCGACCCGGCTACGGGTGCCTATTCCGTGGATGTGTCCGTGAGCAGCGACCAGGACGAACCTTCCGGCGTCAGACCGTCAGTCATCGATTACCCGGCCCTTTCCGGCACAGCTCAGGTCGGAACGGAGTTGCGCGTCGAACCCGGAACCTGGAGTGGCACGCCTGCACCACTTTTGTCATTCCAGTGGCAGCGCGACGGCTTCGATATTCCCGGGGCCACTGGCGAGACCTATAATGTTGCACCGGAAGACGATCAATCCGAACTCTGCTGCCGAGTGAGCGCCCTCAATCTGATAGGGCAGAGCGACGCGACAACCCCATTTATTCGGGTCGCATACCCTGCGCCGACCCTTCTGGCCGATTTGGGTGAAGAAGTCATCGACTTTGGTTCCGGTGTCGAAGAATTCGAAACGGCGCAGAACTTCGAGGGTCAGGATCTCCGTTTCACGGCAAAAGGCGGAAGCGCGACCATAGACCCGGAAACCGGTCTTCTTGCGATACCCACGGACATTCCACTCTCCAACACAGGGATCATCGTCACCGCGGCGAACTCCGGTGGCTCGGCCTCCTCGACCCTCTATGTCACGACCGAACGCGAGAACAATGCTGTTTCCGAAGCACTTGCCGCCAACCACGAGGCCGCTTTCTCGGATCGGTTGGCTTTCGCCGGTGCCCGTTTTGTTCAGGCTGTACTCTACGACAACAAGATCACCCCTTCGGCCTACACCCCGGTCGAAGCCGTCATGGATCGCAGCTGGAAACCGGACGCACATAACCGCCTTGGTGGGGAAGGCAGCTACGCCGACACGGCCGGAAATTTCTCGAGCGACGTTCACGAGAACGCGCCCCAGTTGTTCTTCCCATGGGCAAGCGCCGAAGCAACGGAATACACCGACGCCTTTCGTCCCACCGATGGCGGCGCGGCCAATCTTTCCGCGGCAGATCTGCCGGAGAACTGGACCGCCCGGATCAATGGCGCCCCGGTCCGGATCACCCGGGTCTTCCGCAAATCGGTTCCGATCCAAACCGCGCAGGTCGCGCCACGCACCTATGACAACCGACGCCGGCATCTCGTGACGCTCGAGCTCGAAGAGGACATCCCGACGAACGCCCTTGTTGTCGTGACCCCACCAAGCGGCGGAACACTCGCTGCGAGCTATGATGGCCAGGCGGTATCGGAAGCCATCCATGTCTGTCAGGAGGGCTACGCCAGCTCGGGCCCCAAGAAGGCCTATGTCGGCCTCTGGCTCGGCACGAACAAGAGCGGCAACGCAGCCTCGACCAATTCAACCCTGTCCGCGTACACCGGCTGGAAACTCATCCGGGTCGAGGATGACGAGGTGGCGGCTTCGGGAACCCTGTCACTTGTCAAACCGGCAACCGAAACCCACCAGTCCAACCTCAACTACAACGGCTGCGACATTTTCGAAGCGGACTTCTCGGATGTATCCGACACCGGCCACTATCGCCTCGAAGTGGCCAAGATCGGCAGTTCCATGGCTTTTGCCATCGAAGAGCAACCCTACACGGAAGCGTTCCGGGCGGCAGCACGCTGGTATTTCCACCAGCGGTCGGGCTGCGCGATTGAAGAGCCCTTCGGCGAAGGCCGCGAGCGCCCCCGCAACGACCATCCCGCCGATGGCGTGATCATTCACCAGACCGACGTCCTTCTCGGGCGGCATTCCGAAGGCTTTGTCGGCGGCTCGGACGTTTTCGAGGTTCTGAAGGAAACAGGCCATTCCTCGAGCCACGACGTCGCCGAGCCGACCGGAGACACTTCGCCTGGCGAACTCGTACCGAATGACGCGTTTGCCAACAGCGGCAACTGGCGCGTGCTCGATGCAAGTTTCATACTTACCGGCAGCGCCCTTCAGATCAACGCGACGTCGGGTTATCGCAATGCCACGCTGGACCTTACCAACAAGACCACGTCGAACCAGACCTATACGCTGGGCATTCATCTCGTGGAACTAACCGGCAGGATCAGGGCGAAGCTCAATCGCGGCACCACCCAGGCGATCACCGAACTGACGACGGGCTGGAATCTGTTCGAGATCGAGAATGCCGAAAACCAAGGTATCTTCATCGACGCCCTTGCGGGAGCCTCCGGCCTGATCGACGCCATCTCCCTGTCTCCCAAAGACGCCACGGACGACACCCAAGCAGTCGAAGCTGCCACCGCAACCAGATCGGAAGTGGCTGAACAAGCCTGGGGCGGCTGGCACGATGCCGGCGACTGGGATCGCCGTATCCAGCACATGGGCGTTGTCTTCACCATGGCGCAGATGGTCGAGCTTCTGCCATCTCTGCGCGAGATCGACCTCAACATCCCGGAAAGCGGCTGCGTTTTCGCGGATTCCCCCGTCGAGGCACGCAAGAGTGCCACGGACACCGGCGATGGAAAAACCATACTTCCCGACCTGATCCACGAAGCTCTCTGGGGCATTTCCCTCTGGCGCCGCACCCAACGTGCGGATGGCGGCATCATCGGCGGCGTGGAGTATTCGCTCGACGGAATTGCGGGATCGGTCTCCTGGAACCACCTGCAGGAAACCTACGCTTACGCGCCCGAAGAGTGGAGCGCCTATCAGTTCGTCACCGCAGCGGCCAAACTCGGTCATGTCATTTCGGTTGTCTGCGGGGACGAGAAGCTCGGCCAATCCCTGAAGGACGAGGCCAGCCTTGCCTGGGAATGGGCGGAAAAGACCCTCGACACCGGCATCGACAGCTACAACACGTTTGACAACACCGCGATGGCCATCGTGCGGGTCGCCGCAGCGGCCTCGCTCTACCGTGCAACGGGCAATGAAGCCGCGCGCGCCGTCTTCGAGTCCTACAACGCGTTCAAACCAATCGCGAAACATGGCTTGCCGCGAGCCGGTGAAGATCTCGGAACCCGCCGTGGCGACTACGTGATGGAAGCCTGGGAATACGTCCGCGCCGGACAGGAAGGTCGGGCGGTCGATGCGACTGTGAGCGAGGCAATCGTGACATGGTCCGACAGGCGCTTTGCGACCGACACACGCATTGGCAGTAATTACGGCCTCCACAGCACGGGGCTTTATCCCTGGGGCGCAGGCTGGATGCGGTTCGGTCCGGGATCGAATTGGCGCTGCGGCCGCCTGGCCCTCGACCTCCTCGCCAAGGGTGAGATCACGGAGGAAGTGGCAGACACCGCAATTGAAGGCATGTGGTTCGCACTCGGCTGCAACCCGTCCAACGTGTCTCTTGTCCAGGGATTGGGTATTCGACCTTTCGGTGATCCATTGATGATGGATGCAATCGACGGCCCGATTCCGGGCAACCCGTGTTTTGGTCCCGCCGCCGGCAACCTGCGGACCTTCGAGATCAACAGCATGGGCGATTCCATCTACCCGAAGGCGCAATCCGACTGGCCGAGATACGCCGCTATCTTTGAATCCAGCAGAGCGGTCGTGTCCTCCGAACACGGCATGAAATCCAATGCGTTGGAATGGCTTTTTGCCACGGGCTTCGTCAACGAGGCACTGTCACGAAACTGAAGCATTCGGCCCCGTCTCACCTGATGCGGGCGGGGCCGAACCGTAGCGCGATTGCCACACGCAGGCAAAAGCGGGAATTGATTTTGCAGGCCGCGCCAGTCACATGCTATGGAGCACTCGGAGTTTGTATGGAGCGCTGCTGCCTTGCAGTTGCAAATTTGTTTCTTTCTAATGGTGCATGACAAGCCTAACCAGTTCCGAAGGCTTGTGTCGGCAATATACAACGATAAAGATCACTTTATCGTCCATGTCAGTGCTGCCGCGACAGATGACGACAAGCAGTCGTTCACACGGATCGCAAGGGATTATCCTCGACTCGAGTTCCTGCCATCTCGAATGACCCATTGGGGACATTGGAGCCTCGTCGAGACCCATGCAGCCGCGATCACTCGGGCCCTGCAGATCCCCGATTGGGACTACATGATCAACCTCAGCGGAGCCTGCTACCCGCTGAAGCCGGTCGATGAGATCCGTCAGCGACTGCTCGAGGCCGCCGAGGAATGTGGCGCCTGCGACGCAGATGGCGCGCCCACCGGCAATTCACTCTGGCCGAACTATGTCACCATCCAGCATCTTGATCAGTGCCCCGGACATGTGCGCGAACGGTTCAATCACTACTGGTATCTCTTCAAGGGCAAGCTTCGGAAGATTCCGCTGATCCGGCGAAAACCTCCGGCAAGCATCGATGCGCAATGGAAGGGATCGAACTGGTCGGTTCTCCACAGGGATTTTTGCACCTGGCTTGATCGCGATCCCCTGGTTGCAACGGCGAACGCGTTCCTGCGCCGGTGCAAACTGCCCGAGGAATTTTGGCTGCCCTGGCTCATCATGAGCAGTCCCTTCCGCGACACCAGGTCGGCGAACCGTCACCTGATCCACTGGACCCCCGGCATGGCCCACCCGCATGTCCTGGTTTCCAAGGACTTCGATGAACTCATCGGATCGGACGCATTCTTCGCGCGCAAGTTCGACCCGAACGTCGATTCGACCATTCTC
Organism: Amaricoccus macauensis; assembly: GCF_049800915.1. Taxonomy (GTDB): domain Bacteria; phylum Pseudomonadota; class Alphaproteobacteria; order Rhodobacterales; family Rhodobacteraceae; genus Amaricoccus; species Amaricoccus macauensis_A. The sequence goes on along the minus strand of NZ_JBNAFY010000001.1, from coordinate 407,287 downwards.
GACATGCTCGACGAAGTCAGCAAGCGCGGGTTGGGCGAGCCGCGGCTTCAGCGCCGACAGAGTTCCTGAATCACTAAATGGGGGGGGGTGATCGGCCCTCCCGCCGCGGCTGAAGAACAACTCGCATTTCGCAAGAGAAGGTGCCTCGCGGAGCAAGCCTGCGAAGCGCGAAACGCCGATGGTAGTGCGGCTCGCCATTGAGAGACGGTAGTACGTTTCTGGGAGGAGATGGTGCCCGGGGGCGGATTTGAACCACCGACACGCGGATTTTCAATCCGCTGCTCTACCCCTGAGCTACCCGGGCAACTGTGCGACATGGGGTCATGTAGTTGTCGCAACGGCGGCGTTGCTAAGCCCTTTCCTCGCGGGTGTCCAGAGGAAAATGGCAGGAAATTTCGACTTCAAAGCGCCCGCCCCTGAAGGAGCCGCGGCAGGTCGCCCGAGAGCCCCGCGGCTTCGCGAATGAACCCCCGCCGAAGCCGGGGAAGCCGGTTCACAGCTGCAAGACCGAGATCACGTCCCAGCCTCAGAACCGGATTGTCGTTCGAGAAAAGCCGGTTGATCCCGTCCGTCGCCCCCGCCAGGAGTGCCGTGTCGAAGCGCCGCCAGCGCTGGTAGCTTTCGAGCACGTCCGGCGCGCCGAGATCGAGCCCGCAGCGGAAGCTCTCCGACAATACCTCCGCAAGGGCTGCAACGTCGCGCAGGCCGAGATTGAGCCCCTGGCCCGCCAGTGGATGGATGCCGTGAGCGGCATCGCCCACGAGCGCAACCCGAGACCCGACGAACCTCTCCGCCACCGTGAGCCCAAGAGGATAACTGTAGCGCCCCCCCGCAAGCGAGATCCGGCCCAGAAAATCCCCGAATCTCGGCTCGAGAACACGGAGATACTCCTGCGGAAACAGGCGCGAGATGGCCTCCGCCTGAGACCGCTCTTCCGTCCAGACAATGGATGAGCGGTTGCCCGGCAAGGGCAGGATCGCGAGTGGACCCGCCGGCATGAAGAACTGATGGGCCGTGCCGCAATGGGGCCGTTCGTGTTCGATGGCGCAGACGAGGGAGCTCTGCCGATAGTCCCATCCGACCCGTCCGATCCCGGACCTGCGCGCCACCTCGCTGCCCCGCCCATCACAGCCGGCGAGAAGCGCCGCGGACAGTTGCGTGCCGTCCTCCAGTTCCACCCGAACGCGCCCCGCCTCGACGTGCTGACGCACGACCCGAACACCAGAGCGCGCCTCAACCCAAGGGGCCTCGTCCATGGCCTCGAGAAGGGCCGCTCTCAGGAAACGATCTTCGAGGATATGCCCCATGGCGCCCTCGTCGATCTCGGCGCTCTGGAAGTGCAGATGCAGGGAAGACGCCCCTTCGCCAGGCCTGCCGTCACTAATCTTGATGGCCTCGATCTGTTGCGCCCGCGCCTCGACACGGGACCAGATGCCCAGAACCTCCAGCATCCGGCGCGACGACAGCGAAAGCGCGTAGGCACGCCCGTCGAAATCCGCACTCTCGTGTTCGGCCCTCGGCCGCGCATCCAGCACGATGCTGGAGATACCGGCCGAGGCAAGCGCCAGCGCAAGCGCGGGGCCGTTCAGCCCGCCGCCCACGATCAGAATATCGCAATCATCCCTCATGATACTGGACCTAGTGCGCGTCGCCACATCTGTCCATGCCGTATCGGCCTGACCTCAGGCCGTGCCGAGCTGTTGGCGCAGCATGCGTGCAAGGTCCGATGGCGGGCAGGGTTTCTGCAGCGTCGGCGCCACGACCCCGCCCATCTCGCGCTCCTGAATGCCGGCATAACCGGACATGTAGATGATCGGTATCGAGGGCCAGCGTTCACGCACGACCTTGGCCAGATCGAAGCCACCGACACCACCGGGCATTACCACGTCGGTCAGCAGGAGATCGAACTCGAGCCCCGCCTCGATCCGCGCGATCGCATCACGCCCCGAATCCGCCTCGAGCACCTCGTAGTTCATGGACCGGACAATCTCCGACACGGCAGCGAGCAGGTCCGGCTCGTCCTCCACGATCAGAATGCGCTGCCCGGTGCCCTTGGCCTCCGAAACCTTGGCTTCCGGTTCGGAGACCTGGCCATGTTCCGTTCCCCGCGGCAGAACCAGACGGACCGTCGTGCCATGGCCCACCTCGGAATAGATCCTCAGCACGCCTTCCGCCTGCTGCACGAAGCCAAACACCATCGAAAGCCCCAGACCGGTCCCCGACGCCTTGCCCTTCGTGGTGAAGAAGGGATCCGTCGCCCGGCGCTTGACCTCCTCGGGCATCCCGGGGCCATTGTCCGTGACCGAGAACTCGACGCAAGGGCCGCTTCGCTCTACGTCACGTTGCGACCGCGGCTCCTCCCCCGCAACACGGTCGAACTCGGGCAGACCACGCACCTGAACGGTGATCCGGTCCCCCTTCCCGGCCTGCAGGATCGCGTCGCGACTGTTCAAGACCAGATTGAGCAGCGCGTTCTCGAGCTTTCCCACATCGCAATGGACGATCAGATCCTCATCCTCGACGGCGAAGGTCAAATCGATGGATCTCTCGATCGTCGGCTGGGCCAGCTTCTGGAACTCCGACAGGACCTCCCCAACCCGAACCGACTTCTCCGCACCCGGCTGCTGTTTGGCAAACGCAAGAAGCCGGTTCGTCAGCTCCGAGCCCCGCCGTACGGACGTGCGCGCCCTGTCGAGAAAGGTCCGCGCCTTTCCACTGACATCGACGGAGGCAAGCTCGATGCCGTATTCTATGGTCGCGAGAATATTGTTGAAATCATGCGCAATCCCGCCCGTGAGCTGCCCCAGTGCGTCGAGCCGGCCAGAGCGTTCCACCTGCTGCCGCGTCCGCTCCTGCTCCGTCACATCGTCGAGAATGATCACCGTCGAGATGTCCGATGGCGCCCGATCCGCAACCGGCGCGCTGGAAAGACGGACATACCGCGGCGGTTCGCTGCTTGCATCATTGCGAAGCAGGGCAATCTCACCGCGGAGGGTTTCACCCGAAAGCGCCCGCTTGATCGGGCTTCTGATGGTCCCGAGAAGAGACAGGTCGTGGGGATCCATGAACGTGGCATCATCCGGCCAGTCGAAGGGCGTCTCCGCATCCGGGCGGCCCAGCAACTTTCGCGCGCCGGGGTTGGCGACAGCCACGATACCCTTTTCCGTCAGACCCACGATACCGCTCTGCGCCGCGTCCAGAATCGCACCCAATCTATTGCTGACCGCGCGGGTCTCAGCCGCCAGCGCCTCGGCCCTCCAGCGCGCCAGCGTCGTCTGCACCAGGAATGCCAGGAGCACGAACGCCGAGAGTGCAGCCGCGGCGATCCATGCCGCCCGGCGCCGCTCCGGTGTCCAGAATTGCGGCTCACCGAGCCAGCGATCTCGCAGAGCGGCAAATTCCTCCGAACTCAGATACCCCGGTATCACGCCATTCAGTCGTTCGCGCACGACCCCGAGGCCGGGACGAAGGGCAACACCGCGTTCCGTGACCATGAATTGGCCCGGAACCGCTTTGACTTCATCAATGAGCCCGCGATCCTCGAGAACGCCACGCATTGGCGTCGTTGGATAGAGAACGGCATCGACCTCACCCGCGACGAGCGCGTCGACCATGTCATCTGCACTGTCGAACGTCCTGAAATTACGAACGCCCTCCGCCTGCGCAACCGGAATGGAAATGCTTTGCTCAAACACGCCGACAACGGAATCCGCGAGATCCGGCAGCCCGGAAACCGTGGGCGCATCCCTCTGACGCGTGAAGATCGAGAACCCCATACGCTGGAGAGGAAGCGTGAAATCCATGCGCAACTGGCGGTCCGGCGAAACGCTGAGCGGCGGAAGCATGTCATAGCTCGCTCCCGGCCCCTCGAGCCATTCCTCGCGGGTAATCTCGCGTATTTCGAGAGTGAGATCGGCGCGGTTCGCAAGGTGTCGCAGCGCCTCTACGCCAAATCCGGTGAAGGAGCCGTTCGGGCCAATGACCTGATGGGGTGGAAATTCGAGAAACCCGACGGTCAGCACCTCGGGCATGGGTTCGGGCAAGGTCATGTTCCACAGAACTCTCAGGCTATTGAGCCTGCCGTCAGCCTCGAGTCTGGCGATCGCCGAATTGACCCGAGGCAAGAGATCGAAACGCGATTCATGAATCGCGACCAAGCGGTTTTCCGACCTGAGGGGCAACCCGGCAACACGCACCCGGTAATCGATCCGCGCGCGCGCCAGCGCCACCGCGGCCGGCTGGTAGCGTGTGACCACGCCGTCAATATCTCCGACGAGCAACGCACCGAACGCGCTCATCTGGTCGGGATAATCCACAATTTCGTTTCGCGCGCTCAGCTCGTCGAAAGTCTGCCCGAGGATCTGCGCCACCGTTCCGATGCGCCGTCCTTCAAGCCTTTCCGGCAGAACACCGAAAGGCTCCTCCGCACGCACAAACAGGTTCACTGTCGATTTTGCGACCGGAACGGAAAAGACATTGGTCTCGGCAAGGGGTACGGTCTGCGCGATTCCCGACAGCATCTGCGTCTCACCGCTTGACTGCGCCTGCAGCGCCTCCTGCACGGTCTCGTATTCACGGAAACGGACGTCGAACCCGGCCTCTTCGGCAATGGCGCGTGAAAGATCGACGAAAAAGCCCGATGGATCGCCATTCGCTTCCGCTTTTGCCAAACCGGCCGCCGCCGTCCAGGGCACGTCGATGATTTCCCGATCCTGCGCCAGGGTGACGGACGGCAACACCACGGCCCACATGAGGATCAGGCGGGTCCAGCTTGCACGCAGCAAGGGCAAAATACAGTCCTTCCGAAATATCAATTCCACCACGATAAACACCTTCCGCGGGAGAGTCGCGTTATAGATGAAAGATCTTGCGAAATCTCCCGCAAATCGTCACGCGTCCTGCTGCGAACGCTCTGCACCCAATCACTCGCAACGCGACTATATCTGGATTCCCGGGCTTGGCGACAGTCTTGTGACCTGCGCGCTTCGACACCCCATCCGAAGCCCCCTCCCGACGTTGTCTAACCCTGCCGCCGCCGCAGTGCAATTATCTGGACCGACGCTTGCCTGCCGGGTAGAATGGCGCCAAAGGGACAATGAGATCCCACACCTGAGGCCAGTGATGCAGTATCCCCAGCGGTTTTCCGACCTGCCGGAGTATGCCTTTCCGCGTCTGCGGAGGCTGCTTGGCGATGTTCCGGCCGGCGGCCCGGACATTCACATGACAATTGGAGAGCCGAAACACGCGCTTCCCGATCAGATCGGCCCTGCCATCGCGGCCAATCTCGCCGGTTTCTCGAAGTACCCTCCCAACGAGGGCGCACCCGAATTGCGGCTGGCCATCTCCGGCTGGCTCGCGCGGCGCTATGGCGTCGAGCTCGATGCGGACACGGAAATCCTGCCGCTTAATGGCACCCGTGAAGGATTATTTAACGCCGCCATCGCACTCTGCCCGGAAAACAAATCGAGCAGACAACCCGTCATCCTGATGCCCAACCCGTTCTACCAGTGTTATGGGACGGCCGCGCTTGCGGTAGGTGCCGAGCCGATCTACCTGTCCGCGACGGCGCGGACCGGGTTCCTGCCGGATTTCAACTCCGTCCCGGCGGACATCCTGGCGCGCACGACGCTCGCCTATATCTGCTCCCCAGCCAACCCGCAGGGCACTGTCGCGACCGAGGCCTACTGGCGGGATCTCATCGCCCTGGCGGAAACCCATGATTTCCGCATACTGGCCGATGAGTGCTATTGCGAGATCTACCGCGACACCCCGCCTCCGGGTGTGCTTCAGGTCGTCCGCACAATGGGCGCGGATCCCGAGCGTGTCCTGGCCTTCCACTCGCTGTCCAAGCGTTCGAGCGCACCCGGCCTGCGGTCGGGCTTCGTCGCGGGTGGTCCCGGCGCCATTCGCGCCATGCTCCAGCTTCGCTCCTATTCCGGCGCACCGCTTCCGCTTCCGCTTCAACATGCGGCTGCAAGCCTCTGGAATGACGAGAAACACGTGGAAGAAAGCCGCGCACTCTACCGCGAGAAATTCGCGATCGCGGACCGCATCCTCGGGGGGCTGGCCGGCTACACCTCGCCGCAGGCCGGCTTCTTCCTCTGGCTGGGCGTCGCCGACGGCGAACGCGCCGCGGTCGAGATCTACCGCCGCACCGGCGTTCGCGTCCTGCCCGGCGCCTATCTGTCCCGCGACGCGGCGGACGGCACCAATCCGGGCGCGGCCTACATCCGCATCGCCCTCGTGGCGGAGGCACGGGAAGTCGAGACCGGCCTGACCGCGATCCGCAACACGCTCGAAGACATGCCTGAACTGAAAGGGACCGATTGACATGGCTGCACGCGCCAAGGCCAAACGCCGCGCCCCGCTGATCGAAAGCGAGACCGAGGAGGCCCTTCGCCGACGCGGCGCCGAACTGCTCGGTCTCATCCTTGTCGGCATCGCGGCCCTCGCGTTCACGCTGATCTGGTCCTACTCTCCCAGCGATCCTAGCCTGTTCACCGCCACCGACGCGCCACCGCAGAACGCGCTCGGCCTGATCGGGGCCTATATCGCCGATCCGCTGATCCGGGCGTTAGGCTGGGCCGCATATGGCGTGCCGGCAATCTTCGCCGCCTGGGGCGCGCGCTTCCTCATGCACCGGGGCGAAACCCGCGCCGTCACCCGCGCCGTCACCGCACCCGTCGCCATTCTGGCCGCCGCAGCCTTCGCCGCAACCCATGTGCCACTCGCCTCATGGCCCCATGAATTCGGGCTCGGGGGTCTCCTCGGCGATGCCGTCCTGGCAAATCTCCTGCCCCTCGTGCCGCTCGACATCCGGCTCGCACTGCCCCTGGCCTCCGTCGTGCTGGGCATCGCCTTCGTCGCCAGTTCCGCCTTCGCGCTCGGCGTCACCAAGGCCGAGGCGCAATCCGCGCTTCGCTACCTCATGCGCGGCTCGATCACGCTTTATGCTGGCATCCTCCGGGTGACCGGTCAGGCCGCGCGAGGTGCTGCAAGCGGGGCCCGCACGGCCCAGAAACACGCCGCCGAACGCCGCGCGCGCCGCGCCGAACAGGCCGATGCCGCCCCCCTGCCCCAGCCGCGCCGCGAACCCGGCGGCATCCCGCGCTTCTCCGCCGCAACTGAAGTCGAAGAACCCGCCGAGGACAGCGTCTCCGCCAAGATCACCGCCGCCGTGAAAGCCCGCGCCAAGGCCGACGCCGAAGCCCGCACGCCGGTCCTGCGTGCAACGCCACCGCCCCTTACCGATCCGGAGAATGATCCGGTAATGGAAGACGAGGACGAGATCGATCTGCTCGATCCGCCCGTGGCCCCCACCCCTAGGCCACAGGCCGAGCGCAAGCACGAACGCAAGGTCGCCCCCCGCGCCCCCCGCGCGCCGCTCGCGCCGCTCGCGCCGCCACCGACCGCGACCGCGGAAGCCGCGCAATACGAAGTCCCCGACCTCGAATTCCTCCAGCATCCCGACAGCATCGTCCGCCACCTGCTGACCGACGAGGCGCTCGAGGAAAACGCCCGCATGCTCGAGAACGTGCTCGACGATTACGGCATCCGCGGTGAGATCGTCTCGATCCGCCCCGGCCCCGTGGTCACGATGTACGAGCTCGAACCGGCCGCAGGCCTCAAGGCGTCCCGCGTGATCGGCCTCTCGGACGACATCGCGCGCTCGATGTCCGCCCTTGCCTGCCGCGTCTCGACCATTCCGGGCCGCTCGGTCATCGGCATCGAACTGCCCAACGATCACCGCGAGAAGGTGCTGCTCCGCGAGATCCTCGCGGCCCGCAAATACGAGGAAAGCCCGCACCCTCTGCCCCTCGCGCTCGGCAAGGATATCGGCGGCGAGCCCGTGGTGGCGAACCTCGCGCGCATGCCTCACCTTCTGATCGCGGGAACGACCGGGTCGGGCAAGTCGGTCGCAGTCAACACCATGATCCTGAGCCTGCTCTACAAGCTCTCGCCCGACGAGTGCCGGCTCATCATGATCGACCCGAAGATGCTCGAACTTTCGGTCTATGACGGCATCCCGCACCTGCTCTCACCCGTGGTCACCGACCCCAAGAAGGCCGTCGTGGCGCTGAAATGGGTCGTGGCCGAGATGGAGGAGCGCTACCGCAAGATGTCGAAGCTCGGTGTGCGCAACATCGACGGCTACAATTCGCGCGTGAAGGACACGCTCGCCAAGGGCGAGAACTTCACCCGCACGGTCCAGACCGGCTTCGACGAGGATACCGGCGAGCCCATCTTCGAGACCGAGGAATTCACGCCCGAGGCCATGGCCTATATCGTCGTGATCGTCGACGAGATGGCCGACCTGATGATGGTCGCGGGCAAGGAGATCGAGGCCTGCATCCAGCGCCTCGCGCAGATGGCGCGTGCCTCCGGCATCCACCTCATCATGGCGACACAGCGCCCCTCGGTCGATGTCATCACCGGCACGATCAAGGCGAACTTCCCCACCCGGATCTCCTTCCAGGTCACCTCGAAGATCGACAGCCGGACCATCCTGGGCGAAATGGGCGCCGAGCAGCTCCTTGGCATGGGCGACATGCTCTACATGGCCGGCGGCGGGCGCATCACCCGTGTCCACGGGCCCTTCGTTTCCGACGACGAGGTCGAGGATGTCGTGCGCCACCTCAAGGCACTCGGGCCGCCCTCCTACGAGAGCGGTGTCGTCGAGGGCCCGGAAGCGGATGCCGAGAGCGAGATCGACCTCGTGCTGGGCCTCGGCGGCAACACCGGCGGCGACGACGCGCTCTACGATCAGGCCGTCGCCATCGTCGCGAAGGACCGCAAGTGCTCGACCTCCTACATCCAGCGCAAGCTCGCCATTGGCTACAACAAGGCCGCGCGCCTCGTGGAGCAGATGGAGGATGAAGGCGTCGTCAGCCCCGCCAACCACGTCGGCAAACGCGAAGTGCTGGTGCCCGAGCGATAGACGACGACGCGCCCCGATGGCCGAGGGGCGCGAATCTCTGGAGCAGGATCCCGGGTCATGCGAGCCTCGCCGCATGACCCGAACCTATCTCTTCGCCACCTTCGCCCTCACCCTCGCCCCCATCTCACTCCATGCCCAGGAGGGGGTCATGCGCATGTGCGCCGAGCGTGATCCGCCCGAGATCTGCACCTGCGCCACGGAGCGGCTTCAGGCCGAACTCTCACCGGATGACTTCGCGCTCTATGACCGCATCGGCACCGACTACATGAACCGCAAGGAAAGCGGCGAAAGCATGACAGAAGCCTGGGACGCCGCGGTTGCCGGCGCGGGCAGCCGGATTTCCGTGACCAACACGTTCGGCCGCGCCCATCGCGACGCCATCAACGAATGCTCCGGCTGAGGACAGTATCGGTACGGTCAGGCCTCGAAAGCAGGTCAGCGCCCTACTCGGCACCCGCAATTTCTGTCAGGCCCTGAATCTTCTCGTATCTCTTCGGCCCGGTGAGTACATCGTTCTCGTCTGCGACACCGTTAAGCAGAAACAACCAAGCCAAAGGCTCTGACATGGTCGTGCCCTCCGGAAACCACTTGTAGAACAGCGCCCTCGCGCCCGAACGATGCGAGAATATCTCAAAGATTCGGCGCTGCACGAAGCCGACCAACTCGACATCGGCCTTGGAGATCAGCAGCGCATAGGGCTCGTAGGTAAAGGACCGCTTGGAATCGCGGACCCTTTCGCAACTCCGCCCCTTCTTTTCCCATTCGGCCAGTTTTCCGACGATGATATCCCGATCCCCGAAATACACCTTGTCGTTTCCGAGATCGAGATCCGCATCGCTGCAGAACCACTCGATCAGCGCGTCGTGGTCGTCCCTCTCGCAGAGCACATAGTCGGGCGCTTCGCCATAGACGGCCTCGAGAGTCTTCGTGGGTGGGATCGTTTCCGTGTCCGCACGCGGCTTCTGTTTGTGCAGGCTACAATCCTCCGGGCTACCCATCCTGCAGATCGGTCGCGCATCCTCGCCTCCCAGTCGCAGCACATCGACACTGCATGCCTCCTGCGCGGCCCTCTTCGCCGTGGAGTTTCGCACATACCCGAGCAGCACGTCGGCCGAAATTCCGCGGCGCGATCGCGACAGGTAGGAAACCCCGGATACGAAGACGATCGGAGAAAAGATCCCGGACTTCATCCGTTCTGCGTCGTCCAGACGGACTGTCGTTGCATCACACAGCACGTCCACCTGGTTGTCAGAATCATCGGGCAAACCGGCGGCGGTTTCGGGAAGCTCACCGCGCATGATCTCGAACCTGTTTCCGGAATCGACGGGGCGCTGGACAACGTCGTATCCGCTCCTGTCGAAGATCTTGTAGCATAGATCCGCGATGTATCCCTGGTAGGGCCGTTGGGACACTTGCGCCGCGGATGAAGCGACCACGCCAGTGGCTGGTGCCTCGAAGGAAAAGGGAGGAATGTCGGTGCGAAACCCGAGCACAACGGGAAAGTCCCGTTCTTGTCGAGCATCGTCAGGTTCTTCTTGAGCACTGACTTTCCCGGCCCACGCGACCAGCAAGCACAGGGCCAGACAGATTGCAGCCGGATGCCGCGAAGGGAAACGCAGCGGCTTTTTCGCCTGCGCCTTCCGGGAGGGCCGCGATGCCCTGGAAACAAGCCCGCTAACGGAGATGAAGGCCGCTGCGGAAATCACCAGCATGTCCAGGCTCGAATACACGGTGAAACAGGCCTGCCGCTCCTGTGGGGACAATCCGAAAAATCCATATGCCAGCTGCCAGATGGAGACCTTCTGCCCCCCTTCATCGAAACAGGGATAGGAAAGCTGGTCCACCAGGAACGCTATATAGAAAAAGACAAACAAGCTGGCAGCAACACCAAGGGCGCGCGCAAGCAACTGTCCCGGCCTCCTGCTGGCGGCCTTGACCGCGTAAACGAACCCGTAGCAGATCGCGGCAACCGGCGCGAAGAGCAGGTAGTAGTAGATCGCCGCATACCATGGCTCCCCATTCGGCGTGCCAAGAAGTGCCTCGCGCATCTGGGTGATGTTGTTTGCCGGGAGCGCGGAATAGAGTATCGCGTAGAGCGACATCGTCAGTGCGGCGATCATGAATGCCGCGAGCGTTCCGGGTAGAAGGGTCCAGGCGGGCCGGTCCGCTTCCCGGTTGGTTACCGCCTTGGCCGAGTTGTCCACGACGCTCGAAATCACCGCCACGAACATGATCGGCAACCAGATCAGGACAAAGAGTTTCAGCGTTTCCATCCCGGCCGTGACAGCCACCGTGGTTGTGGTATGCGGAACGGAAGAAATCAGCGGATGCCACCAAAGCAGAGTCGCGAAGTAGTATAACAAGAAGACGATCGGGAAGGCGTAGATCGGCAATCCCGTGCCCGGCAGCACCAGCGGAGAAATCAGCCTGTTGGATATGTTGTTCTTGATGAACTCGTTCTCGCTCTCCATCAGCCGCGAACCGTTCTCGCAGTAGATCGCCAGGATGATCGAGAACTTGTCACGCGCACTCTCGAGACTCTGGATGCAGGCTTCGAACAGTTTCTCGAATTCCTTCAGCCGTGCCTGGTGGTTCTCCGAGACCATCGAATCCGGCACGTTCTCCGGATTGACAAGATAGTCGAATTCCTGAAGCGCGGCTTCGGCTTCCTCCCGCGCACGTCGTTCAAACTCATGCAGTTTCCCCCGAATCTCCGGGTCAGACCACTGGATATGCTCGCTGTATGACCAGTCGAGGACCGCTGCCATGTTTTGCTTGAGCGCAAAGCAGGTCTCTAAGCGACACCCCAGATAGGCCTTCACCCATTCTGTCGTGACAATCTCCATATGCTGGTTCTTGTTGCCGTCGATGATCGGTTTGAGCCGGTCCGCCTTCTCCCGGAGCCGCGTCGGTATACCGACGACCTCATGCGAAAACCGCCGCAGCCAAACCTCCACCGGGACAAGCGGATTGATCAGCGGCGCGATCCCGGAAATTCCCAGGGCGAGAAACAGCGGCCATTGCCAGGAATCAAATTGCACGATTCCGACGTTGAGCTGCAGGCCGGATACGTTGAGCTGCTCGACTAGCTGGAAGATCACCCGCCCGAAGAAGGCCAGCGTCGCATAGATGACCACGAGCGAGATGCAGTAGACGAAATACGCGCGCCGCAGGGAGTGGCTGTCCTTTAGGTTCCAGATTTCCAGCTCCCTGAAATCGCGAAAGGCTGGGCTCTCCACATCGAACGTCGGCTCCGAGAACCGCTTCCAGGCGAAAGCGCAGATCAGGATCACGCCCGCCACGAATGCCAGGACGAACTGAGATGTGACTGCAATACCCACGAACGGAAAGTCGCGCCGGCTCTCAGGCGCCAGCAAGTTGAATTGCCAAAGCGTTTCGGGAACGCTGGCAGGCCAGATTCCGGCGAGTGATTCCATATTGAAAATCCCGGGCTTTGGAGGGGCGGGCACGCTTTCCGTCGAGGCATGCCGCGATCAATCAGCCCCCGGCTCCAGACGAATGGACAGGTGAAATTGGTGATTTGGAACTGCCGCGCAAAGAGATGAAAAGAGCGGCAGGCCTTAGATCAGCATCTTTGAACTTGCGGATTGCACGGCCCCGCGACAGCGTCGGGCGCTCGCCAGGTCGAGAAAGCAATTGTTGCCAATACGGCGAGTACAGGAAGCAATGCCAAAAGATACTTCATGTCAAAACCCTCCACTCGCGATACGATAACACAATATTAACCACCCGACAACAATTCGGCCCTGATCGCGCAAATGGCCTGTCTCGAGTATTGCCACGGGGGTGCCCCGCCCCCTCACCACAGCCTGCCGAAAGCGTGATGCCGCGCGAGTGGCACAAGCGGATTTCCGGCGTTATCTAGGTGCTATGAACAGACGCGACACCCTTCTCGGCCTTCTCGCCCTGCCCCTTGTTGCGGCCCTGCCCGCACAGGCGCAAAGCGTGAACGCCACCGCCATCGACGCCTATCTCCGCGGCCTGCGCACGGCAGAGGGGGCGTTCCGCCAGGTCAACCCCAACCGCTCCACGCAGACGGGCCGGTTCTACCTCTCCAAACCGGGCAAGATCCGCTTCGACTACGACAAGCCCGAAGGCGCCATGGTGATCGCCGACGGCAGCTTCGTCGGCGTTTTCGACCCCAAGTCCAACCGCAATCCGACCCGCTACCCGTTGGGCCGCACACCACTGCGGATGCTGCTCGATCCCAATGTCAGCCTGCGCGAACCCGGCATGGTGCTCGGCGCCACCAAGGACGCTGGCGGCACCCACATCACCCTGATCGACCCCAAGACTCCGAAGGAAGGTCGGCTTGTTCTCACCTTCTCCGAAGGGCCCGTGGCGCTCAAGAGCTGGGACGTGATCACCAAGGCCGGCCAGCAGACCCATGTCGATATCACACGCCTCACCCAGGGCGTCAGCCTCGACAGCAGCCTCTTCAATATCGAGCGCGCCGCCCTGAACTACCGCTGACAGCGGCGCCCACGTCTATCTGGCGGCCTCGGTTTCCGCCCGCCAGGCCGCCCAGGCCTCGGGCGTATCAAGATCGATCACCGCCGCCTCGCCCTCGGTCGGCACATCGACGATGAACTCGGCCGAGGCACGCACGATATCCCGCGCGCCGCGGTCCCCCGTGAGCCCTGCAAGGCTCTCGAAGAAGCGTCGCCCGAACAGCACCGGATGCCCCGGCTTGCCGGCTTCCGTCACCGCGCGGCAGATCTCGCGGCCCTCCACCGGATCGAAGGCCGCAATCAGCCGATCCACATGGCCCGGTCCCACCTCCGGCATGTCGGCCAGCAGGATCACTACTGCGTCCGCCGCATCCGGAATCGCCGCCAGTCCGGCACGAAGGGACCCCGCCATGCCCTCGCGGCAGAGCGCCGTCTCGACGACCCGCACATCAAGCCCCGCGAGCGCCGCCTTGCGGGCCTCATGCCCGGCCGGAATGACCGCAATCACCTCCGATGCGGCACTCTCCAGGGCCGCGCGCACCGAGCGGGCCAGCATCGGCTGACCCCCCGCATCCTCGAGCAGCTTGTCCGCCCCCCGCATCCGTCGCCCGGCACCCGCGCCAAGGACCAGCGCTGCCACCTTCGGACGCGACACGACCGAACGCGACCGGGCCGCGCGCGGCTGCGGCCTCTGCGGGATCTCCTTCAGAAGCCCGCCGACCCCCATACCGGCAATGGCGGCATCCGTCACCTCGAGCCCCGCAACCAGCCGTTCGAGCACCCAGTCGGCACCGTTGAGCGCAGGCGAACGCGCGCACCCCGGTAGCCCCACCACGTGCCGGCCCGCATGGCGTCCGAGAAACAGCAGGTTCCCCGGATCCACCGGCATCCCGAAGCGCTCCAGCGTTCCGCCCGCTGCCGTGACCGCACTCGGGCAGGTATCCTCCGGATCGGAGGTGGCGGACGCGCCCAGGATGAGCACGAGATCACCCTGCGCCGCCCGCAGCGCAGCCGCCACCGCCCCGGTTTCATGCGCCACCGTCACCGAAGCACCGAGTTGGACGCCAAGCGCCTCCATCCGGGCCGCGACAACCTCCGCGCCCTTGCGCAACAGGCTCTCCTTCATCCCCGGCGTCCGGGTCAGGATCAGGGCCGCCGTCGTGGGCTCGAAAGGATGCAGCGCCAGCGTGCCGGGCCGCATCGCCGCAACCGCGCGATCCACCAGCGCCCCGGGCACGCCGTATGGAATGATCTTGACCGTCGCGACCATCTGGCGGGCCTGCACCCGCGACCATTCCGGCACGGTGGCCAGGGTGATCGCCGGGTCGATACGGTTGAGCGCATCCACCGCCGCGCGATCCACCGCACAGATCCCCGCCGCTCCAGCAAAGAGGTTCACCCGCCCGGTGAAGGGCGCGGATACATCCAGCCCGTCCGCCCGAAGGCAGGCCGCAATTCGCGCCGCAGCCTCGTCCTCCCCGAGATCGCCGGCCTCGAGCCGCGCAACCGCCACCTCCTCCACACCCGCAGCTACCAGTTCGGCCACCTCCGCCGCTCCGAGCACGCGCCCCTTGCGCAGCTTGCGTCTGCCGAAACTCAGGGAATGGGCGAGGATCGCACCTTCGGCGCTCCGCGCGGCAACCGGCCCGAACTTCATCTCAAGCGAAGGCCTTCTGTCGAACCTGAGGACGGGTTTCGGGCCTGCGAAGCCGCTCGGTGATCTCCGCCAGGATGGAAATGGCAATCTCCGCAGGCGATTTGGCCCCGATATCCGCACCGATGGGTGCATGGATCCGCGCAATGGCATCCTCGCCGTAGCCGTCCTCCTGCAACCGCACCACGCGCTTGGCATGGGTCCGGGTCGAGCCGAGACAGCCGAGATAGAACACCTCCGACCGAAGGGCGGCCCGGATGGCCGGGTCGTCGAGCTTCGGATCATGGGTGAGCGTCACCACCGCGGTGCGCGCATCGAGCCCGAAGGCATCGAGCCCCGCATCGGGCCAGTCGGTGAAGAGCGTCGTGCCCGGAAACCGCGCGTCGCTGGCGAAAGCCTCGCGCGGATCGATGACAGCCACATCGTATCCCGCGATCCGCGCCATGGGCACCAGCGCCTGGGCGATATGGACCGCCCCCACGATGGCGAGACGCAAGGGGGGATTGTGAACCCCGAGAAACCAGTCGCCCGAAAAGCCCGAGCGATCGGAGACAAGCGCCGCTTCCACCGCGTCATGCAGATCGCCGAGCGATCCGGCACTGACAAGGTAACGCTCCCAACTCACGGTATTGACGGCATAAACCACCTGCCGCCGGCTCGCGCGCGCCGCGACCAGATCCGCCAGCAGGGCTTCGCTCGGCCCCTGCCCCACCGCCACCGGCTCGACCATCACCCGGATCGTTCCGCCGCAGGCGAGACCCACCGCGAAGGCTTCCTCGTCGGACACGCCGAATTCCAGGATGCGGGGCCGGCCATCCTCGATGGCCTCCAGCGCCTCGGCCACCACGGCCCCTTCGACGCAGCCACCCGAAACCGAGCCCGCGATCTCGGCGTCCGCGCTGATGGCAAGCTGGGATCCCGCCGGGCGCGGCGCGGAACCCCAGGTCTCGACAACCGTGGCCAACGCGGCCTTCTTGCCCTTGCGCACCCAATTGAGGGCCGCTTCGGGTATCTGATCAAATTCCGTCTCGCTCATGGGTTCTTCCAGTCCTCCGCAAGGCCAGAGACCATACACCCAATTCACGCCCCGAACCAAGCCACCCGACGATGCCTCCGGATCAGGGGGGCACGCGCGCGCCAATGCAGTGGACGCCGCCGCCTGAGGCGCTACTTTCGCCCTGTGGAATCGTCGGGGAATCATCGGTCATGAGCAAGTTTGGAACGAGCCAGAGTGTGCGGCGCCGCGAAGATGATCGCTTCCTCCGCGGAGCCGGGCGCTACATCGAGGATGTCATGCCGACAGGCAGCCTCCACGCCGCCTTCTTCCGCAGCCCCGTCGCGCATGGCGAGATCACCGAGCTTGACGTGGCCGACGCCCGCAAGGCACCGGGCGTGCGCGCCGTCTTCACCGCCGCCGACCTTGCCGGCAAGATGAAGAACTCCATGGCCTTCAGCACGGTCAAGAACCGCGACGGCTCCAAGGGCGCCGCCCCCGCGCGCCCGGTTCTTGCCGACGGTCGCGTCCGCTTCGCGGGCGAGGCCATTGCCATCGTCGTGGCGGAGAGCCGCGCAGAGGCCATGGATGCCCTCGACCTCATCGTCTGCGATTTCGACGATCTGCCCGTGCACACCGCCACCGCGACGGGCGGCGAAACCATCCACCCGGAAGCGCCCGGCAATCTCGCCTACGACTGGGCCCATGGCGACGAGGCCGAAGTCACCGAGGCCTTCGCCGCCGCGGCCCACACCACTCGCCTCGAACTGCTCGACAATCGGATCATCTGCGCCTCCATGGAGCCGCGCGGCTGCGTCGCGGAATGGGACGGCACGCGCCTATCCATGGCCTATGGCGGCCAGGGAGTCTGGGGTCTGCGCGACGAGCTTGCCGAGAACCTCGGCCTTGCGCCGGAGGCCGTCCGCGTCACCACACCGGATGTCGGCGGCGGTTTCGGCATGAAGGGCTTCAGTTACCCCGAATATTTCGCCTGTGCCTTCGCCGCGCGCGAACTGGGCGAAACCGTCGCCTGGGCCGCGACACGGGCCGAGTCCATGCTCACCGACAACGGCGGCCGCGACCACGTCACCACCGCCGAAGCCGCCTTCGACGCAGAGTATCGCCTGCAGGCGCTGCGCATCGAATGCGTGTCCAACCTCGGCGCCTACAACTCGGAATTCGCCCAGCACATCGCCTCCAACCTCGCCCTGAAGGTCATGCCGGGCGTCTATGACGTCCAAAAAGCATTCTTCAACGTCAAGGGCATCTTCACCAACACCGTTCCCATCGATGCCTATCGCGGTGCGGGCCGTCCGGAGGCGATCTACGTCATCGAGCGGCTCATGGACCATGCCGCGCGCCAGTTCGGCCAGGACCCGATCGAGATGCGCCGCAAGAGCTTCATCCCGAAGGAGAAGTTCCCCTACCGCACTGCTGCCGGCGAGCTCTATGACGTGGGGGATTTCTCCCGTGTGCTCGACCGTGCCATCGCGGAGGCCGACGTGGCGGGCTTCGCCGCTCGCAAGGCCGAAAGCGCAGGCGCGGGCAAGCTGCGCGGCCTGGGCCTTGCCTACTACATCGAGTCCATCCTGGGCGATCAGAACGAGACCACGACCATCGCCTTCGCCGAGGACGGCATGGTCGAACTGCTCGTCGGCACCCAGTCGAACGGCCAGGGCCACGAAACCGTCTTCGCGCAGTTCCTCAACGAACACGCCGGGATTCCGCTGGAGAAGGTCCGCTTCGTCCAGGGAGACAGCGACCGCATCAAGAGCGGCGGCGGCACGGGCGGCTCGCGCTCGGTCACCATGCAGGGCAACTCGATCATCAAGACGGCGCGCGAGGTCATCGAAGCCTTCCGACCGCTGGCGGAAGAAGAGCTCGAAGCCGCCTCCGAGGACATCGTCTTCGAGGACGGCGCCTTCCGCATCGCGGGCACCGACCGCACCGCCGATCTGATCGCGCTGGCCGAAACCGCGCGCTCGAAGGGCCTGACCGACCTGCTCAGCACCACCCGCGAATTCACGGTGCCCGCACGCTCCTACCCCAATGGCGCCCATTTCGCCGAGGTGGAAATCGACCCCGCCACCGGCAGGCTCGAGGTGGTGAAATACACCGTCGTCGATGATTTCGGCTACCTGGTGAACCCGATGCTCGCCGAGGGCCAGGTGCATGGCGGCGTTGCCCAGGGCATCGGCCAGGCCGTGTCCGAACAGGTGGTCTACTCGGAGGACGGCCAGCTCCTCTCGGGATCCTTCATGGACTACGCGCTTCCCCGCGCCAACGACGTGCCGATGATGGCCTTCCACACCGAACTCGTGCCCTCCACCGCCAATGACATCGGCATGAAGGGCTGCGGCGAGGCCGGAACCGTGGGCGCGCTCGCGGCAGTGACGAATGCCGCGCTCGATGCGGTCTGGGAGCGCGGTGTGCACCACGTGGACATGCCGCTCACGCCCCTCAGGCTCTGGTCATGGCTCGATGGCGCGAGACAGGCCGCGGAATGATCTCCTGTCCCTTGCCGTGACGCCACACCGGCCCGCAAAACATCGAATTGCGGAGGCATTTGTTAACAAAACACATTCAAAATG
Source organism: Amaricoccus macauensis (assembly GCF_049800915.1). Taxonomy (GTDB): domain Bacteria; phylum Pseudomonadota; class Alphaproteobacteria; order Rhodobacterales; family Rhodobacteraceae; genus Amaricoccus; species Amaricoccus macauensis_A. The sequence goes on along the minus strand of NZ_JBNAFY010000001.1, from coordinate 388,638 downwards.
ATGCCACTTTTCCGCGCCTCTGGCCGGAAATCATGGATGGGGAAAGCCTGTATGGCGCCACGGGGGGATGAGAGATGATCATGACGGACGAGACGAGCATAGCCCAGGTTGACACAAGAGACCCCTCCGTCCGGGCGCTCATTCAGCGCCACGTCACCTTCTCCATCGCCAGCACCACCCCCGAGAACGTCTTCGCGCTAAGTGCGGAAGATCTCGCCGCACCCGGCATCGTGCTCTTCGGCCTCAAGGTCAACGGCGCGCTTGCCGGCATTGCCGCGCTCCGGCCGTTGGGGGACGGCGATTGCGAACTGAAATCCATGCATGTGGCGCGGGAATTTCGCGGCCGCGGCCTGGGCAAGGCCCTGCTAGACCACATGATCGACGAGGCACGGTCGCGCATCTTCCAGCGCATCCTGCTCGAAACCGGCTCGGGCAGCAGCTACGAAGCCGCGCGCAAGATCTACGTCGAGGCCGGGTTCGAACCCCGTGGCCCCTTCGCGCAATATCCGAACGCCGAGGAAAGCATCTTCTACGAGCTCGACCTCGTGCCCGTGGACTGAAGACTGAGGACGCTCAAGCGTCTTCCCGCTCGCGCTCTTCGGCCAGCATCACGCTCATCTCGCGGCGAATCAGTTTGCGCAGATTGCGGCTGATCCGATCACCAAGCTCACCCTGCAATTCCTCGCGGATGATCGCGTTGATGACAGCCCGCAGCGCCTCCTCGTCGAGGATCGGCGCGCCCTGCGCGGGTGCGTTGTCCTTCATCCCTTCCGTGAGGATCTCCCCGGAATGGGCCTCATGGCCGCCGCCATCGACCCGCATCTCCGGCGTCAGGATCAGAACCCCCTCGGCCCCGGCGGTCTGGCTCTCGCGTTTTTCCACGCGGGCCGCCGTTTCCGCGGTCACGAGCTGGCGGATCGAGGCCAGAACATCCGCGAGATCCTGCTTCGGCGGCTGCTCTTCGGGCCCGCCGTCTTCCGTATCGAGATCGTCCTCGTCCAGGATCGTCGCCTCGTCGCGCTCCGGGTCTGCCCCGGAGGCGGAGGTCGCCTTCCCGCCGAAATCCTGTTCTATCGTTCCCATCGTGCCCTTATCCGATCGACTGCGGAGGTATCATAGCCGCCAACTGGCGCATTCTGAACCCTCGCAAAATAGTCGTCCGGATTATAGGTCTCGATTCCCAGTTCGAGATGCTCCACCGTCAGGAGCCCCATGGCCTGCAAGAGCGCATAAGCCGCCACGTATTCGTCCCGCACCGCCGAAACGATCTCGGCTTCGGCTTGCAGGCGGTCCTGGTCCGCATCGAGAACGTCGAGCGTCGAACGCGCACCGAGCCGGGCCTCTTCCGACACACCCTCGGCGGCGAGACGGCTGGCTTCGGCCTGTTCGCGGCGGGCAACGATCGCCACCTTCGAGACCTCGAGCTGCGCCCAGGCCGAGGACACGTCCTGCGTCACCGTCCGGGCAGCATCCTGAACCTCGAACCGGCGCTGGTCGATCAGCGCCTGCGCCTGGCGGATGAGGCTGTCATTCGACCCGCCGGTATAGAGCGGCATCGAGCCCTGGAGCGTCACTTCGGCAAAGGGCTCGCCGGCCCAGGCACCCGATGTGGTGTTGTTGGTCCGCGAAAGCCCCGTGGAGCCGCCGAGGCTGATCGTCGGCCCCTTCGCGGCCACCGCCCGATCGAAGTTGTAGACCGCGACGCGCTCGGAATACTGCGCCGAAACGATCTGCGGATTGCGCTGAATTCCGATCTGGATCGCCTCTTCCACCGAAGCGGGAACCGCCGGGAGCGGCGGAAGCGTTTCGAGGTTGTCCGGCGGATGCCCGATGGCGGCGCGATAGGCCTCGCGCGAAACCTCCAGTGCGCCGAGGGCGGAAGCGAGATTGGCCCGGCTCTCGGCAAGGGCGGCCTCACTCTGGCTCACGTCGGTGCGGGTCACTTCCCCCACCTCGAAGCGGTTGCGGGTCGCGCGCAGCGTCTCCTCGAGCCGTTCCACGTCGTTGCGCGAGATGCGGACGAATTCCTCGTCCCGTCGCACATCCACATAGGCCTGAACAGCGGCGTAGAGCACCGTCTGCTCGATGTTCTGCAAGTCGGCACGGCCTTCCGCGACACTGTTGCGCGCCGATTCGATCGCGGCCTTGGTCTGACCGTGATCGTAGAGCAGCAGCGAGGCATCAAGCGTGGCCTCGAGCGCGTCCGTCCGGTCGTCGTATTCGCCGTAATCCACGTCCGCCGACGCGCCGATGTTGGCGCTTGTCTGGGGCCGGCGCTGTGCGCGGGCCTGCGGCACGTTCTCGTCCACACCCCGCAGGGCAGCCCGGCTCGACGAAAGCAGCGGACTGGTCTGGTAGGCCGAGATCAGGGCATCCGCGAGGGACTCGGCCCGCGCGGGTGTCAACGGTGCGGCCAGCGTCGTCATGACGAAAGCCGACGATATGAAGAATGATTTCAACCGTCGCTTCTGCATGACGATCCTCCGGAAACTGCTCGATTCAAAAAGGCCCGCTCTCCGGACACCTTGCTTCACTATCGACACCGGGTCTCTAGAATTCAAACGCTTTCGTTTCACTGAACCCCGGCAGGACCGGCGCTGTGGCATCGAAGATACGACGCCAGGCGATCCCGGCATTGGTCGCAATTCCGAGCCTTGCCTGCCCGTTCGCGCCATCCATGAAGATCGCGACGATTCGTCCGCCCGGTTTCAGCTGCGCCGCAAGTGCCTCGGGAAGCATTTCGATCCCGCCTTCGATGACGATCGCATCAAAAGGCCCGTGATTGGCCTTGCCCTCCGCAAGCGGCCCGGTCTCGGCAACCGCGTTGTCCACGTCCTGCGCGTTCAGATTGGCCTCGGCCTGGCGGGCGAGATCCGGGTCTTCCTCGAGCGCGATCACCGCTTCGGACATGCGCGCCAGCACCGCGGAGGAATACCCCAGCCCGCAGCCCACATCGAGAACCAGGTCCTTGGGGCCGACATTGATCGCATCGAGCATCTTGGCAAAGACGCGCGGATCGAGAATGACGCGCCCGTTGCCAAGCGCAATGTCGTCACCAAGATAGGCGACCGGCTTCATCCCCTGCGGCACGTATTCCTCGCGCGGAACCCTCAGCAGCGCCTCGATGATCGGATACCGCGTTACATCCGCGGTCCTCACCTGGCAATCCACCATCGCTTCCCGCGCAGCCGCAAAATCGGTCATCGTGCACAACCTTCATGCCATGTCGAACTTTCCATCAGATGGCACAATTCCTCTGGCGTGACAACTGGAGGGGTTGCGGCATCAACGGCTTGAGCGGCTTCGGTTGCACCTGCGCAGTCCCTGCAACCGTCTAACCCGTATGGCAAACCGCCTCGATATTGTGCCCGTCCGGATCGAGCACGAAGGCCGCGTAGTAACCGGAGTGATACCGGGGCCGCAATCCGGGCGCCCCGTTGTCGCTTCCACCCGCCGCAAGGGCCGCGACATGAAAGACGTCCACCGCCTCGCGGCTCAACGCCGCGAAAGCCACATGCATCATCCCCGACGTGGCATTTTCCTCCGCCAGCCAGAATTGCGGGCGCTCGGCCCCATAGCCACAAACCCGGACCCCGCCGCCTTCCCCTTCATGAAGATCGCACAGGCGACGGAAACCGAGAGGCGTAAGGGCCATGTCATAGAAGGCCACAGACCGGGAAAGATCACCCACCCCGAACGTGATGTGGTCGATCATCCCCGGTTATCCCCCTCAGACCGTCATATCGGCCCGCTCAGGCCGTTCCGCGCGGCGGGCGCGCCTTGGCGATGTTGAACTTCGCCCCGTCCAGAAGCTCCTTCAGGTCGGGCCGCGCCGCCGGACCGTTCGAGATGCACAGAAGCTGGATGATACCCTCGGGCCGCACGCAGAACACACCCGGCTCGGCAAAGCGCCGGTCAGTCTCGTCCGGGCTCAGCGGATCGGAGACGTAAAGCCCCAGCGTCCGGATCTGGTCCTCGGTCATCCCGTAGGCGAGATCGAAGCTCCAGCCGAACTCGTCGAGATCCGCCTGCGCCTTCTCCTCCGGGTCCGCGGAGACAACCACGATGTCGTAGCCCGCCTCTTCCCAATCCGCTTTCAACGCCTCCAGCGCATTGAGATACTTCTTGCAGCGCGGGCAATGCTTGCCGCGATAGACTACGAGAAGCGTGTGCCGCTCGCGCATGCCGCCCACGGCGATCTCCCCGCCTCCGAGCTTCGGGAAGGACATCTCGGGCAGCAGGCCACCGGCTTCGGGCTTGGAATGGGTCATCTCGGTCTCGCTCCTCGGATTTCGTCGCAGGGACATTGAGTGGTCGCGCCATGTCTGGCCGCTTCAACAGTTGCTGGCAACGCCCCGAAAGCACACGTTTTCGTAAGCCGCCACCCCGAAACGCGAACGGGGCACCGGAAGCGCCTGCCTCCGATGCCCCGCGCATCACGTCACGAGCCGTTTCCGGCGCGGCCTCAGCCGACCAGTTCGAGACCCGAGAAGAAGTAGGCGATCTCGACAGCCGCCGTTTCCGGTGCGTCGGAGCCGTGGATCGAGTTCTCGCCGATGGAAAGCGCGAATTCCTTGCGGATGGTGCCGTCCTCGGCCTCGGCCGGGTTGGTCGCGCCCATCACTTCGCGGTTCTTCGCGATGGCGTCTTCGCCCTCGAGAACCTGGGCCACGATCGGCTCGGAGCTCATGAACTCGGTCAGTTCTTCGAAGAAGGGGCGTTCCCGGTGCACCGCATAGAATTCCTGCGCCTGTGCGAGCGACAGATGAATCCGCTTCTGCGCGATGATCCGCAGGCCAGCCGCTTCCAGCTTGGCATTGATCGCGCCGGTCAGGTTCCGCCGGGTCGCATCCGGCTTGATGATCGAAAAAGTTCTCTGAATCGCCATTGTCTCGTCAAGCGTCCCTTGCTGTTTGGGCGCGCAGGTATCACGCAGCCGCCGGACGGGGAAGCCTTAATGTCGCTTCGAAGCCGCAGCTGTTGTTGACATGCCCCAAACCCCGCGTCACATCGCACCCATGCTGGCATTCAAGGACATCGCCTTCACGCTGGAGGGCAAGCAACTCTTCGATCACACCTCGGCGCTGATCCCCGCCGGGCACAAGGTCGGATTCGTCGGGCGCAACGGCGCGGGCAAGACGACCCTCTTCCGGCTGATCCGGGGCGAACTGGCGCTGGACGCCGGCGAGATCGAGGTGCCGCGCCAGGCGCGCATCGGCGGCGTGGCCCAGGAGGCCCCCGCGAGCCAGGACAGCCTGCTCGACACGGTGCTCGCCGCCGACCTCGAACGCGCCTCGCTGCTCGCGCGCGCCGAAACCGCCACCGACGCCCATGAGATCGCCGAGATCCAGACCCGGCTGGTGGATATCGACGCCCATTCGGCCGAGGCGCGCGCCGCCGCCATCCTCAACGGGCTCGGCTTCGATGCCGCAGCCCAGGCCCGCCCCTGCGCCGATTTCTCCGGCGGCTGGCGGATGCGCGTGGCGCTCGCCGCGGTGCTCTTCTCCGAACCCGACGTGCTGCTCCTCGACGAGCCCACCAACTATCTCGACCTCGAAGGCACGATCTGGCTCGAGAACTTCCTCGCCCGCTACCCCCACACGGTGCTAGTCATCAGCCACGACCGCAACCTGCTCAACCGCTCGGTCGGCGCGATCCTCCACCTGCACGACCGCAAGCTCACCCTCTACCAGGGCAATTACGACACCTTCGACGAAACCCGCCGCGCCCGGCTCGAACAGCAGATCGCCGCCAAGAAGAAGCAGGACGCGGCCCGCGCGCACATGCAGTCCTTCGTCGACCGCTTCCGCGCCAAGGCCTCGAAGGCCCGCCAGGCCCAGAGCCGCCTCAAGGCACTGGAGAAGATGAAACCCGTCGCCGCCGTGGTCGAGAGCCAGGTCGCGGCCTTCAACTTCCCCACCCCCGAGGAACTCTCCCCGCCGATCATCCGGCTCGAAGGCACCTCCATCGGCTATGACGGCCGCCCGGTCCTGCGCAACCTCGACCTGCGCATCGACCAGGACGACCGCATCGCGCTCCTGGGCGCCAACGGCCAGGGCAAGTCGACACTCTCCAAGCTGCTCGCGGACCGGCTCGAGCCGATGTCGGGCCGGATGGTGAAATCCTCCAAGCTCCGGGTCGGCTATTTCGCCCAGCACCAGGTGGACGAGCTGAACCTCGACGAAACCCCGCTCCAGCACCTCCAGAGCCTCCGCCCCGAGGAAGCGCCCGCCAAGCTGCGCGCCCGCCTCGCCGCAGGTGGCCTCGGCCCCGATACCGCAACCACCGAGGTGGGCCGGCTCTCTGGCGGCCAGAAGGCGCGGCTCTCGCTCCTCCTCGCGACGCTTGATGCGCCGCACATGATCATCCTAGACGAGCCGACCAACCACCTCGACATCGAAAGCCGCGAGGCACTCGTGGAGGCGCTCACCGCCTATGGCGGTGCGGTCATCCTCGTGAGCCACGACGCCCACCTTGTCGAACTGGTGGCCGACCGGCTCTGGCTCGTGAAGGACGGCGCGGTCAGACCCTTCGAGGAGGACATGGAGGCCTACCGCCGCCTGCTCCTCGGCGAACGCGGCGGGTCCTCCGAGAAGAAGAAGGCCGAGAAGAACGGCGAGGCCAAACCGCGCGCCAAGCCGGCGCCGCGCAACGAGATCGCGCCGCTCAGGGCCGAGGTCGCTAAATGCGAAGCGCGGGTCTCGAAGCTCGAGGAAATGCGCGAGACCATCGACGCACGCCTCGCCAATCCGTTGACCTATGATCGCGGCGACACCGACAAGCTCGCCCAGCTCCAGAAGAAGCGCGCCGAGGTCGAGGACGGTCTTGCCCGCGCCGAAGCCCTCTGGATGGCCGCGCTGGAGAAACTTGAACGCGCCGGTGGAACTCCCTGATGTCGCTCGATCTTCTCATCACCAGCTTCGTGACGCTCTTCGTCATCATCGACCCTATCGGCACGACCCCGATCTACGTGGCGCTCACCAGCGGCATGTCGACGCGCGAACGCCGGGTGGTGGCGCTTCGTGCCATCGTCATCGCCGCCGGGCTCATGACGATCTTCGGGCTCACCGGCGAGGCGCTTCTCGGCGTGATTGGCATCGGAATGCCCGCCTTCCGCATCTCGGGCGGGCTGCTGCTCTTCCTGATCGCCGTGGACATGCTCTTCGAGAAACGCACCGAGCGCCGCGAGAAACGCTCGATCGACGCGCCCCCCGACCCCTCCGTCTTCCCGCTCGCCATGCCGCTTCTGGCGGGGCCCGGATCGCTTGCCACGATGGTCCTGCTCATCAGCCAGAACTCCGGGGATTACGCCGCCATCGCCGCGATCCACGGCGTCATGCTGTTCGTGCTCGCCATCGTCTACATGCTCTTCCGTCTCGCAGGCCCCATCGAGCGGCTCCTGGGCCATACCGGCATTGTCGTCGTCAGCCGGCTTCTCGGCATCCTCCTCGCCGCCCTCTCGGTCCAGTTCGTCCTCGACGGGCTGCGGGATGTGGGCCTCATGAGCAACTGAGCCGATGCCGAACGACCCCGACAGCTTCGCCCGCCTGATCTACCTCGTGGTCCTGCTCGCGGGCGTCGGCGGGTTCTTCCTCTTCGGCGGCGGCCAGCGCCTGGGCAAGACGGTCCGCGACCTCGGCATCTGGGTGCTGATCTTCGCCATGGTCATCATCGCCTACGGCTTCCGCGACGTGCTGACGGGCGAGCTTTTCCCCAACCGCGCCATTCAGACCTCGGACGAGGCCATCGAGATCCGCCGGAGCCGCGACGGCCACTTCCACGCCCGCCTCGAACTCGAGGGCACGCCGGTCTCCTTCATCGTGGACACCGGCGCTTCCCAGATTGTACTCTCGCTCGAAGACGCGGAGCGGATCGGGATCGACCCCGACCGCCTCTCCTTCACCGGCCGCGCCAGCACCGCCAACGGCACCGTGCGCATCGCGCCGATCTACCTCGACAGCGTCCGCTTCGGCCCCTTCGAGGAGCGCAACGTCCAGGCCTCGGTCAATGAGGGCGAGCTTCACACCTCGCTTCTGGGCATGAGCTACCTCGAACACTTCGCCCGGATCGAGATCTCCGGCGACGTCATGCGCCTCGTGCGCTGACGCATGGAGGAACGTCGCGATTTCGTTGCGCCGCGCACCAAAGCGCCGCACGCCCATCGCACCGGAAAAAGGGGGCTTTTCTCCAGCGCGCGCGCAACACCTGAGGTGCGCAACGAAAAACCGGGCAGCCTTACGTCTGCCATACGGTTTCCATACGGAAACCATACCGATTCCAGCACCTGATTTTCGCCCGATCTCACTTTCCGCGAATCACCATGCGGCCCAGCCGCTTCGCGCTCTCCACCGCCTCGGCCCGGAGCAGCGGCCAGCTCTGCATCAGCCCCTCGATCAGGAGCGTAAGGTCCGCCTCCCGACCCGCAAGCCCGGTCGCCTGTGCTGTCCGCGCAGCCATTTCGGTCTTGTGACGCCGCAAAAGCTCCTGCAATGCCGGGTCTTGCGGCGCCGCGCCGACCGCTGCGTGAAAGAGGCAGCCGTGGGAGGCTTCCTCCTCCATCCACCCGGCGACCCGCTCGAAGACAACATCAAGTGCTGCTTCAGGATCGACCGGCAAACCACTGAAAACCCGCTCCAAGTAGCGGTCATTCCGGTATTCGAGCGCCACCACCACCATGTCGCTGCGCGATGGCGTGTATTTGTAGAGCGTGCGCAGGCTGACCCCCGCCGCGTCCCGAAGGTCCTCCACGCTCGGCTCGGCAAACCCTCGGGCGGCGAAGGCCCGCTCCAAACCGGCGGCGATCTTGGTTTTCGTATCTCTCATGCTTGACGATGTAGAATGACCCCTCTACCTGAGCAAGTAGAGAGTTCATTCTACCAAACGGAGCGCATGATGACACGTCCCCAAACCATGAAGGGCATGGTCCTGACCGGCCACGGCGGCCCCGAAAAGCTGGTCTGGCGCGAGGATCTGCCCGTGCCCGATCCCGGCGACGGGGAGGTTCTGATCCGCGTCGGCGCCTCCTCCGTGAACAACACCGACATCAACACCCGCATCGGCTGGTATTCCAAAAGCGTCCGGGGCGACACGGCGTCGGGGACCACCGGCAGCTATTCCGAAGGCGCGGATGAAGATGGTGGCTGGGCAGGAAATGCCTTGTCTTTTCCGAGGGTTCAGGGCGCGGATTGCTGTGGCACCATCGTCGCGGTCGGCGAAGGTGTCGCGCCCGGACGGGTCGGAGAGCGCATTCTGGCGCGGACCATGCAGCCCCGTGGCGATGATCCGAATGACCTCCAGATTGTCACGCTTGGCTCCGAGATGGACGGCGCCTTCGCGGAGTATGTCGTCATTTCGGCTGCCGACGCACTCACAGTCCGATCCGACCTGTCGGACGTGGAACTGGCGAGCTTTCCCTGCGCCTTCTCGACCGCCGAGGGCATGATCCAGCGGGCAACGCTCAGAGCGGAAAGAGTCCTCATTACCGGCGCATCGGGCGGGGTCGGCTCCGCCGCCATCCAGCTCGCCAAGCGCCGAGGCGCCCATGTCACGGCGCTCACAAGCCCTGCCAAAGCCGCTGATCTGCGCGCCATCGGAGCCGATGAAACGCTGGACCGCGATGGCGATCTGCCCGAGCGGGCCTTCGATGTGGTGCTCGACCTCGTGGGGGGCCCGCGCTGGGAAGCCGTTGTGGCAACGCTTCGCAATGGCGGGCGCTATGTCACCTCCGGGGCAATCGCGGGTCCGATCGTGGAGTTGGATCTTCGCACGCTCTACCTGCGCGACCTGACCCTGATCGGAAGCACCCATCAGCCGCCCCGGGTCTTTACCGACCTCGTGCGCTACATCGAGAATGGCGAAATCAGGCCGCTGCTCGCGAAAACATACTCATTGCAGGAGCTTAAGGTCGCTCAGGAGGTCTTTCTCTCCAAGTCGCATATCGGCAAGATCGGTATCCAGGTCGCTTCCTGACCTGATACCTTATGCCCGGATCAGTCCAGCAATTCCTCGATCCGGGCAATCACCTCGGGCGCAAGTGGCTCCGTCGTCGCGCCCCAGGTTTCCACCACCTCGCCATCCGGCCCGATGAGAACCTTGTTGAAATTCCAGCTCGGCTCGAAGCCGGTCTCATCGCGCACCGCGCGGTAGAACGGGTGGGCCGCCTCGCCGCGAATTTCGGTGATCATGGTCATGGGCATGTCGAGGAAGAAATTCACCTCGCAGAACTCCTTGACCTCGGCTTCGGTCGCAAGCTCCTGCCGGAAATCGTTCGAGGGAATGGCCAGCACCACGAGCCCACGGTCGCGGTAGGTGTCGTAAAGGGTCTGCAACCCCTCGAACTGGTGGGCGAAGCCGCAGCGGGATGCGGTATTGACCACAAAGACCGGTCGCCCGCGCCATTCCTCCAACGCATAGACCTCGCCATCGATGGAATCGAACCGCGCTCCGATCGCACCGGCCTCGACGCCGGTCGATAGTCCCGCCAGCAGAAGCGCGAATAACAGGCGTCGCATGGAACACTCCCTATCTCGTGATCTGATGTGTTTACGCCTTACATGGCGGTTTGGTTCACAATTATCTGACCGTTTCGCAGAAAAATGTGATTAACCCCACTAGCCGCGCGCCTCAAATCGATTTTTTGGCATGGTTTTCAGTTGGATGCCTTCTGAACCCAGGCGCCTTGTTCCTGCGTCCAGTATTTCGCGCTCAAGCCGGCGGCAGTCACGGCGCGCCAATCGTTTCTCGCGGTCTCGACGACGCCGGCATCGGCCCCGTCAAACAGAAGACACACACGCTGGAATCGCTTCATTTCATCAACGGAAGCCCGCGCCCCATCCACAAGCATGAGCACATCCGCGCCGTTCGGGATCTCCTGCCCCACGGTCAGATAGACCGGCTGCCCCTCGGCATGCCCCATCGCGGACGTGCCATGGGGCAGGAAACTGTCATCGCGGTAGGTCCAGAGCAGCGCATCGAGCGCCTCCATCCCCGCCTTGGACCCGCAGCGCACCACCACGCGCCAGCCGCGCTCGAGCGATTTTTCCAGCATCACCGGAAGGTTGCGCTCGAGCGGGGTCGCCGTCAGGTGGTAGAACAGGACCTCGGCCAAGGATGCATCAGCCCTCGTATCTGTCCTGGATCAGCCGGTCGAGCGCGCGAACGCCCCAGCCGGTCGCCCCCTTGTTCGAAAGCTCCGTGCCCTTCGCGACATAAGCCACACCGGCAATGTCGAGATGGATCCAGGGCACGTCCTTCTTCACGAAGCGCTGCAGGAATTGCGCCGCGGTGATCGAGCCCGCAGGACGTCCGCCCACATTGGCGATATCGGCGATCCGGCTCTTGATCTGCTTGTCGTAGGCCGCGCCCAGCGGCAGGCGCCACGCGCCTTCCTCCTCGGATTTCGCAGCCTTGAGGAAAGCCTCCGCGAAATCGTCATCGTTGGAAAAGACACCCGCATTCTCATGGCCCAGCGCGATGATGACGGCACCGGTAAGCGTGGCGAGATCGACCATGGCGGAGGGCTTGAACCGCTCCTGCGTGTACCAGAGCACATCCGCCAGCACGAGGCGACCCTCGGCATCGGTATTGATCACCTCGACCGTGTCACCCTTCATGGTCTTGACCACGTCACCCGGACGCTGCGCCTTGCCGTCGGGCATGTTCTCGACAAGACCCACGAGCCCGACCACATTTGCCTTCGCCTTGCGCATGGCGACGGTCTTCATCACGCCGGAAACGACACCCGCACCGCCCATGTCCATGGTCATCTCTTCCATGCCGCCCGACGGCTTGATCGAGATGCCCCCAGTGTCGAAGACGACACCCTTGCCAACCAGCGCGAAGGGCGCTTCGTCGCCTCCACCGTTCCACTGCATGACCACAACCTTGGAGGGTGTCTCGGACCCCATCCCGACCGCGAGCAGCGTGCGCATGCCCAGTTTCTCGAGGTCGTCCTCTTCAAGAATCTCGACCTCGACCCCAAGCTCCCGCAATCCCGCGAGCCGGTCGGCGAATTCGGTGGTCGTGAGCACGTTTGCCGGCTCGTTGACGAGATCGCGGGTAAAGACCACGCCCTCGGCCTGCGCCACGAGAGGCGCGGCGGCAGCCTGAGCCGCTTCCGGGTCCTTCACCATGACGGTGACCTCGGAAATCAGGCCGGGCTTCTTGTCCTCGCCTTCGTCCTGGTTGGTGCGGTAGGCGTCGAAATCATAGGCCCGCAGGGTCAGGCCGAGGGACAGATCGGCCACGGATCCGAGCGGCCCGGCCAAGACCGTCACGGGCTTGCGCAGCCCCGCCTTCGCGATTGCCGCACCCGCCTTGCGTGCATCTGCTGCACTGGGCTTGCGCGCGAGCTTGATGACCTGGACCGATTCTGCGGCAAGGCCCGCCGGGAAATTCAGCACGTGGCTCGAACCCGCTTTCCCCTTCGCGAACCCGTCGCTTTCGGCCAGCCGGGTGAGTGCCTTCTTCGTGAGTCGATCGACGCGCTTTGCCAGCGGGTCCATCGTGCCCTCCGAAGTGATGAATGCGACGAGCCGCCCCTCAAGCGTCCCGATCGCCTCCGCATCGGCCTCGACGAAGTTCGTTTTGAGTGGCGTGGTCACGGCTCTCTCCTTATTGTCCTCTGACCGGCAAAGGCCTAACGGCTTTCCTGCCGGATGGCCAGATGGGCAATGGCGCCGGACCCAGGGGCATACGCTTGAAACGACTAGATCGATACCTTCTCCGGCAGCTTTTTGGGGCCTTCGGATTTTTCCTCCTGATCTTCACCGGCGTGATCTGGCTCACCCAGTCCGTGCAGCTCATAGAAACGGTGATCTCGAGCGGTCAGAGCGCCTGGATCTTCCTGGAGTTCTCATCGCTGGTTCTGCCGCAAGTCTTCGTGATCGTCCTGCCGCTCTCCGCAATCGGCGCCGCTCTCTATGCCCTCAACAAGCTCTATTCGGGCTCGGAGCTGGTGGTCATGATGGCGGCCGGCTACGGACCGGTGCAACTGCTCCGCGCAATCCTGATCTTCGGAACGATCATCGCCGCCGCAATGGCCGTGGTCATGATGGTGCTGGTCCCCATCTCAGGACGGGAGCTCGCGGATCGGACCCGCGCGATCCGCTCCGACCTCGCCGCATCACTTATCGTCGAGCGGCAATTCATCCACCCGCTCAACGGTCTCACCCTCTTCATCGACGAAACCGGACGCTCGGGGGAGATGGAAGGCATCTTTCTCAATGACCAGCGCGACCCGGAACAGGTCATCACCTATTCGGCCGAACGCGCGCTCTTCCTGCGCCAGGAAGATGAAGCCCGCCTCGTCATGCAGGACGGGGTGGCACTCACAACGACCGAGCACGGCGAGTTGAACAATGTCGCTTTCGACCAGTTCGTCTTCGATCTGAGCGACCTGATCGATGACAACGGCAGCCGAACCCGAAGGCCCTCCGAGTATTCCGTCATTGCCCTGCTCGATCCTACACCCGAAATGCTCGACACGCGCTTCGACCTCGGCGACTACATCGCGGAGGGGCACTACAAGATCTCGATGCCGCTCCTGGCCATGAGCTACCCCGCTATCGCGCTGGTGACGTTTCTCGCCGGGGGCTACCGCAGATCAGGCTTCGGGCGGCGCGTGATCGTCGCTGTCGGCGTCGGCGCTCTTCTTCAGGCCGTGTGTTTTGCCTGTCAGAGCCAGGTCGAGACGCATCCGGGTCAATGGCCCGTGATGTATGCACCCCAAGGGCTGGCAATTGTCTATACCCTAATCATGCTGCGCTATCTCTCCCATCCCTGGGGTGGACGGAAGGGAGTGCAGTCGTGACGCTTTCGCGCTACCTTCTCATGGGGTTCATCCGGGCCACTCTCGGTGTCTTCGCTGTCCTGGCGCTCATCGTTGCACTGTTTGCCGGTGTGGATGATCTGCGCCGCTACGCCGGATCGGATGCCGAACTCGGCGACATCCTGCGCCTCACCGCCCTCGGAATGCCCGAGACGCTCTACGAGATCTTCCCGCTCATACTGATGCTCTCGAGCCTCGCGCTGTTTCTCAAGCTGTCGCGCACCAGCGAACTCGTGGTGATGCGCGCCGCCGGGATATCCGCGCTGCGGCTGATCGCCGTGCCTGCCCTTGCCGCGATCCTTCTCGGCTATCTCTCGATTGCGATGGTCAACCCCTTCGTCGCCGCCACCCTGCGCGAGGCCGAGGAACTCGAGGGCGACATGGATAATGATCGCGCGAGCTTCCTGTCGTTCTCGTCGGAGGGGATCTGGCTCCGACAGGCCGACGCGGACGGACAGACGGTCATCCAGGCCGCACGGTCCAACATCACCGGCACGATCCTCACCCGTGTCACGATGCATCGTTTCGACGAGCGGGGCACGCTCTACTCCAGGATCGAGGCTCCGGTGGCACGCCTCACGAGCGGCGCATGGCGCATCGACGTCGCGAATGTCTGGGAGGCCGCGCCGGACGGCAGGTTCGAGAAGATCGTTTCCCAGTCGCGCTACGATCTCCCCACGACGCTGACCACCGAGCAGATCCTCGAAAGTTTCACGGCCCCCGAGATGATCGGTTTCTGGGATCTGCCCGGCTTCATCGATGATATCGAGAATGCGGGTTTTTCAGGCCAACGACATCGATTGTTCTTCCAGAGCGAGCTGGCGCGCCCCGCGCTCTTCGCCGCCATGGTGCTGATCGGCGCGATCTTCTCCCTCCGCCCCCAGCGCTTCGGCCAGACGGGCGTCATGATCCTCGTCGCGATCCTGGCAGGCTTTGCCCTCTATTTCTTCAAGGATTTCGCCGAAACCCTCGGCGCACAGGGGCAGATCCCGATGTTCGTATCGGTCTGGGCGGCACCGCTGTCCGCGATCCTTTTCGCACTGGGACTGTTGCTGCACCTCGAAGACGGCTAATCAGGGCAACGACCAACAGGAGACCCCGCGCCTTGAGCTCTCGCATCTGCAACTGGAAGGCCCTGTCCACTCTCGCCGCTGCGACGGTCGGCGTGCTCTGGGCCGGATCGCTCCAATCCCAGCCCGCGAGCCTGATTGCGGATTCCGTGACCTACGACGAGAAGACGGGCCTGCTCACGGCCACCGGAGACGTGGAGGCGGTCTACGGCACGCGCGTGCTTCACGCTCAAACGTTGGTCTACGACGAGAAGGCCGAGGAGATCCGGGCCACGGGGCCGATCAGCGTCACCGATATCGACGGCACGATCTTCCTGGCCGATGCCGCACAGCTCTCGCCCGATTTTTCCGCCGGCCTGATCCAGGGCGGACGGCTTCTGATCGCGGATCAGTTGCAGCTCGCAGCCAGCGAGATCGAACGCACCGGGAGCCGCTACACCGCCCTTCAGCGCACCATCGCCTCGTCCTGTGTGATATGTGCCGAAAACCCCGTCCCCACGTGGAGCATCCGGGCAAAGCGCGTCACGCTGGATGAGCAGGAGGAACGGATCTATTTCGAAGGCGCCCGCTTCGAGGTTCTGGGCGCGCCCATCGCCTACCTCCCCGCCATGAGCATTCCCGATCCGCGGATATCACGCTCCTCCGGCTTTCTCCTTCCGTCCTACCACCAGTCGGATCTCTTCGGATCGGGCGTCAAACTGCCCTACTACCTCACCCTCGGGCCATCGGCGGACATCACGGTCACGCCCTTTGTCACCACCGATGGCGCGACCCTCTTCGAGGGCGAGTACCGGCGGGAGTTCCGAAATGGCGGCATAGATCTGGGCGGAACGCTCGCGCTTGATGACGGTAGCGGGGACAGCGGTCGCGGTGCCGTCGATGCCAGCGGCGAGTTCCGGTTGCCGCGCGGGTTCACCTCCGAATTCCAGCTCGAATTTGCCTCCGACAAGAGTTTCCTGCAGGAATTCGACTACTCCGACGATGACCGCCTCACCAGCTACCTGCAGGTCGATCGGGTGCGCAGCTACGACTACCTCCACCTCGGCACCGTCGGATTTCAGAGCCTCCGCGAGGATGAGGACGACGGCTCCGTGCCATTCATCCTTCCTGAATACGAATACAACTACCGCGGCGCCATGCCCGGCGCGATCGGCGGTCTGTTCGGGTTGAACGCCAATGCGCTCGGCATCACGCGCGAGGAGGGACGCGACGTGTTGCGCGCAGGCGGTGGGGCGGACTGGCAGCAGCGCTGGATCTTCGGCAACGGGCTGGTGACAAACGCGACCCTAGCGGGCGATTTCGACATCTACGGCGTGGGCTCCGACCCCGATGGCGACGATGGCGGAAAATTCCGGGCCGTGCCCATCGCCTCGACCGAGGTGAGCTATCCCCTGCAGCGCAACAGCGCGCGGGCAACCCATGTCATCGAACCCATCGCGCAGCTGGTGTGGTCCGAAGATCTCGGCTCGAGCAATGTGCCCAACGAGGACAGCCAGCTGCCCGAACTGGACGAAACGAACCTCTTTGCCCTCAATCGCTACCCCGGCAGGGACCGCGTCGAGACCGGGCTGCGGGCCAATCTCGGCCTTCGCTACAACCGCTACGATGCGGACGGATGGTCACTCGGGGCAACGATGGGGCGGGTCGTGCGCGCCACCGATGACAACGAATTCCCGGAAGGCTCCGGCCTCGCGGGCAAGTGGTCGGATTACGTCGGCGCAGTCTCGGTCCGGTTCCAGACCGGGTTCGAGGTGACCAACCGCGCGCTCTTCGACGGCGAGCTGAACTTCCGGCGCAACGAGTTCGCCCTGAGCTACGAGGACGACCGCACCGAGCTGGAGACGAGCTACACCTACTTCGCCGAGGATTCGACCAACGAGATTCTCGGGCCGCAACCGGAGATCAACGAGCTTGGGATCGAGGCAAGCTATCGGTTTCTGCCCAACTGGGGGCTCGAATTGCTCTGGCGCTACGACGTGGTGACCGAACAGAATCTCAAGGCCGGCGGGGCGCTTGTCTACGGAAACGAATGCGCCGAATTCGAGCTTTCCATCTCGCGTCGCTTCACGTCATCGGTTAATCTCGATCCCTCCACGTCCATCCAGTTCGACGTCAAGCTCGCGGGATTGGGGGATGGAGAAAGCCAGGACTGGCCGTCGCGTGACTGTCGCCTGAAAGGCGCGTAAAGAGACCGGAGCCGGAACCTTGCCGAGATTCGAAGGGATTCTGAAGACCGAATGTGGATTGCTCGAACGATAACCACCGCGCTTTGCCTGACACTGGCGGTGCCGCTTTCCGGCTTCGCCGCGAACCCCTATGCACCTGTGCGCACGATCAACGGCGAGGTCATCACCGACTACGATATCGATCAGCGCATCCGGCTGCTTGAGGCCCTCGGGGCCGAAGGCGATCTCAGAAGCCTCGCACTGGAACAGCTTACGGAAGACCGCCTCAAGGTCCAGTCGGGCGAACGGATCGGAGTCGACCTGCCAGAGGATGCGGTTCTTGCCGGCCTCGAACAGTTCGCGGCATCCCGTGGCGCAGGCATGGAAGACGTGTTGCGCATTCTCGATGCCCGCGACATCGACCGGCAGGCAATGGACGATTTCGTCGAGGCCGGCCTGATCTGGCGCGAGGTCCTCGGAGCACGCTTCCGCCAGCTGGCCATGCCGTCCGATGCGGAAATCGATGCCGCTCTGGTGGAGGCCGCGAACCGGCGCATCGATGTCTACGAGCTGGGCGAGATTGCCCTTCCCTACGCGGAGCGCGGGGAGACCGAAACCCAGCGACTGGCGAATGATCTCTACAGGGAATTGTCGCTGGGGGGCGATTTCGCGTCGGCCGCACTTCAGTTCAGCCGCGCCGAGACCGCATCGGACGGGGGCCGGATCCCGGCCATGCCGCTGGAAGGGATGCCGGGGCCGCTGCGCAATGCCGTCAATGGCCTGTCGCCCGGCCAGGTTGCGCCGCCCATCCAGATCACCGGTGGCATCGCCATCATCAAGGTCCTGTCGATCCGGAAGGAGCGTCCGCCACAGGATCCCGAGACAACCGAGTTCGAAAGGCGCGAAGCCATGCGGCTGGAATTGTTCTCGGAACGCGTCAACACCTTCGGTGAGGGATTCCTGCAGGAGCTTCGCCGCGACGCGGTGATCCGGGAACAATGAAACCTGTCGCACTCACCATGGGCGATCCGGCCGGCATCGGCTGCGAAGTCACCCTGAAAGCCTGGAAGGAACTTCGGGAGGAACTCTCGTTTTTCCTTATCGGCGACCTCACCCACGTTGCGCACATGGCGCAGGGCAAGGGTGTGCCCATTACTCCGATTGATGCGCCCCACGAAGCCGTAGCGGCCATGCGTGAGGGCTTGCCGGTCCTGAAGCATCCCCTGCCCGCACCCGCGCCGGCTGGCCGGCCGGATCCGGCCAATTCGCTCGCCATCGTCGAGATCATTCGCCGGGGCGTGGACATCGTACGGCGCGGCGAAGCCAGCGCGCTTTGCACGAACCCGATCAACAAGAAGGTCCTGCGAACCGGCACGAAGTTCGATTTTCCGGGCCATACCGAGTTTCTCGCCCATCTTTGCGGTGCCAGGCGCCCTGTGATGATGCTCGCCTGCCCCGAGCTTCGCGTGGTTCCGGTCACGATCCACATCCCGCTGCACGATGTTCCACGCAAACTGACCACGGATCTGATCGAGGCCACGGTCCGCGTCACGCACCGGGCCCTGATCGAGGATTTCGGCATCGAGGATCCGCGGATTGCGATCGCAGGCCTCAATCCCCATGCAGGGGAAGGCGGCGAAATGGGCCACGAAGAGCGTGCCGTCATTGCACCGGCCTTCGAGCGGCTCGAACAGGATGGCATCGGCGTCCACGGTCCGATGTCGGCGGATACCATGTTCCACCCGGTCGCCCGGCGCAGCTATGACGTGGCGGTCTGCATGTATCACGACCAGGCGCTGATCCCGATCAAGACGCTCGATTTCGATGGCGGCGTGAACGTGACACTCGGCCTCGACTTCGTCCGGACATCGCCCGACCACGGCACCGCCTACGATATCGCGAGCACCGGGACAGCAAGCCCCAGGAGCCTCATCGCCGCCCTGCGCATGGCCGCCGATCTCGGCGCGAGACGTGAATCGCGGAAATGACAGCCAGCCTCGAGGAGCTGCCCCCGCTGCGCGAGGTGATCGCGGCCCATGGGCTCAGCGCGCGAAAGGCGCTTGGGCAGAATTTCCTTCTCGATCTCAATCTCACGTCCAAGATCGCGCGCCGTGCCGGGGACCTCACCGCCTGTGACGTGCTCGAGATTGGCCCCGGCCCCGGCGGTCTCACGCGCGGACTGCTGAGGGAGGGCGCTCGCAAGGTGGTCGCCATAGAACGCGACAGCCGCTGCTTGCCCGCCTTGGGCGAGATTGCGGAGGCAAGTGGCGAGCGCCTCACCGTGCTAGAAGGAGATGCCCTGGCGCTGGACCCGCGGCCCCACCTCACGCCGCCCGTCCGGATCGTCGCCAACCTGCCCTACAATGTTGGTACCGAGCTTCTGGTGCGGTGGCTCAGCCCGACGGAGTGGCCCCCCTTCTGGTCGAGCCTCACGCTGATGTTCCAAAAGGAGGTCGCCGAGCGGATCGTCGCAAAACCCGGCAGCAAGGCCTACGGTCGCCTGGCAATCCTTGCGCAATGGCGGGCTGAACCCCGCATCGCGTTCGAGATCCCGCCGCGCGCCTTCACTCCGCCACCCAAGGTCACCAGCGCGGTTGTTCACCTTGACCGGCTCGAAAGCCCGCGCTTTCCCGCGAACCCCGAAACCCTGTCGCGCCTCACGGCGCTCGCCTTCAACCAGCGCCGAAAGATGCTGCGTTCCAGCTTGAAATCCCTCGGCCCCGATGTGGAGGCGCAGCTCACGTCCGCCGGGATCGAACCCACGTGGCGGGCGGAGCAGGTTTCGCTCGAAGGCTTTTGCCGGCTGTCGCGGGTGCTGGATGGCACGAATTAGGCTGCACTTGCGATGCTTCGACAAGACGGTAATCTCCTCCCCAACGAATCTGCTCCGATCGCCGGAGCCCCGAAGGAACGGGAAATCAATGCGTTCAACCTGGAGACTTCACATGAAGCACATTCTGCTCGCGACGGCAGCTAGCACTGTATTGGGCGGCGCCGCTCTGGCCCAGGATTCCGTGAATGTAGGGATCATTCTCGGCTTTTCGGGTCCGCTCGAATCCATCACGCCCGGCATGGCGGCCGGTGCCGAAATGGCGTTTACCGAAGCCTCCGAAAGCGGCGCGCTGCCGGGCGGCGCGACGTTGAACGTGGTGCGCGGCGATTCCACCTGCATCGACGCAGCCGCCGCGACCACCGCGGCCGAAACCCTGGTCACCTCCGACAATGTCGTGGCCATCATGGGCGCGGATTGCTCCGGCGTGACCACGGCGATCGCCAACAACGTGGCCGTGCCAAACGGCGTCGTGATGGTCTCGCCTTCCGCGACCTCGCCCGCGCTCTCGACGATCGACGACAACGACTTCTTCTTCCGCACCGCGCCGTCGGACGCCCGTCAGGGCGAAGTCATGGCCCAGGTCGTGGCCGATCAGGATATCGGCAATGTCGCCGTGACCTACACCAACAACGACTACGGCAAGGGTCTGGCCGATGCCTTCGTGGAAGCCTTCGAGGGGCTCGGTGGCTCGGTGGCGCTGAGCGAGAGCCATGAAGACGGCAAGGGCGATTATTCCGCCGAGGTTGCGGCACTCCAGGCCACCGGCGCGGATGCGCTCATGGTCTTCGGTTACGTCGATCAGGGCGGCGTGGGCATCGTCCAGTCCGCAATGGACCTCGGCGCCTTCGACATGTTCTTCTTCGGCGACGGCATGTATGGCCAGAGCCTGATCGACGCGGTGGGCGACGACATTAACGGCAAGGTCATCGGCACCCTGCCAGGTACGGAAGGTCCGGGTGCAGACGCATTCGCCGCCATCGCAGGGGAAGCCGGCGTCGATCCGACCGGCACCTACGCACCCGAGAGCTACGACGCAGCAGCGCTCATTTCGCTCGCCATGGCAGCCGCCGGCGGCCCCGACCGCACCGGCATCCGCGACAACCTGATGGCCGTCGCGAATGCACCCGGCGAGCCGATCCTGCCCGGCGAACTTGCCAAGGGCCTGGAAATGGCAGCGGCCGGCGAGGACATCGACTACGTGGGCGCTTCCGGCGTCGAACTGATCGGACCGGGTGAGGCCGCAGGCTCCTACCGTGTCTACGAGATCATCGACAACGCCCCATCGACGATCAGCTATCGCTGATCCCGTTTCAACTCCAGGCCTGGCCCGCATCCCGCATGGGCCCGGCCGCAACCCACGGAGCCGCCCCGCGTGATCCGCGTCGACAATCTCCACCTGCATTTCGGCGGCATCCGCGCCGTGGACGGCACCTCCATCGAAGTCGCCAAGGGCTCGATTACCGGCCTGATCGGGCCGAACGGGGCGGGCAAGACCACGCTGTTCAACGTGATCGCCGGCCATTACACGCCAACCTCCGGCAAGGTCTGGCTCGATGGCGAGGACATCACCGGCCTCCCACCGCACGAGTTGTTCCACCGCGGGCTTCTGCGCACCTTTCAGATCGCGCATGAATTCTCTACGCTCACGGTTCGCGAGAACCTGATGATGGTTCCGCCCGACCAGCCCGGCGAAACCCTCTGGGACGCTTGGTTCCATCCCGGTCGCGTCAATGCGCGGGAGGCGGAAGTCCGCGAGAAAGCCGATGAAGTCATAGACTTCCTGGAGATCTCTCATGTGGCGGACGAGCTTGCGGGCAATCTGTCGGGCGGTCAGAAGAAGCTCCTCGAGCTTGGCCGGACCATGATGGTGGACGCGAAGATCGTCTTTCTCGACGAGGTCGGCGCAGGCGTGAACCGCACCCTGCTCAAGACGATCGGCACAGCGATCCAGCGCCTCAACACCGAGCGCGGCTACACCTTCTGCCTCATTGAGCACGACATGGACTTCATCGCCCGGCTCTGCGACCCGGTCATCGTCATGGCCGAGGGCAAGCTCCTGAAACAGGGACGCCCTGACGAGGTCATGGCGGACGAGGCTGTGATCGAGGCCTACCTGGGGCGCGGCCTGAAGAACAAGAAAAAGTCGGGCGCCCCCGCATGAGCCGGAAGGAAGAGACCGCGCCGCAAGACGCCCTGTTCCTCGTGTGGCACGGCGGCCGGGGGACACAGGTCAGCCTGGGAGACCCCGTCCACCCCATGGCCGAGGGCCTCTTTCTCGTCCGCTCCGCGCGGACCCTTTCCAAGTTGTACCATGCGGTCAAACGCCAGCTCCCGGCCGATACCGCACTTTGCGTGAGCCCGCTCTCCGCCCCGCCCAAGTTCAAGGGCATGGAACCAGGCGCGCTCAAGTGGTTGCGGATGAACAAATGACAGCTAGAGAAGCCCGAGCGTATCTGGAAGGCACCGGCATGACCGGCGGCTACGGAGGCGCCGACATCCTGCACGAGTGCACGATCGGCGTGAACCAGGGCGAGATCGCCGTCATCGTCGGCCCGAACGGTGCGGGCAAATCCACCGCGATGAAAGCCGTTTTCGGCATGCTGAAGCTGCGCAGCGGTTCGGTGATCCTCGACGGCCGCGACATCACCGCCCTGACCCCGCAGGACCGCGTCTCGGCGGGAATGGGCTTCGTTCCGCAGACCGGCAATGTCTTCACCAGCATGAGCGTCGAGGAAAACCTCGAAATGGGAGCCTTCATCCGCGACGACGACTTCTCCGAAACGATGGAACAGGTCTTCTCGCTCTTCCCGATCCTGAAGGAAAAGCGGCGCCAGCCCGCGGGCGAACTTTCCGGCGGACAACGCCAGCAGGTCGCGGTGGGGCGGGCGCTCATGACCCGGCCGAAGGTTCTCATGTTGGACGAACCCACCGCCGGGGTTTCCCCGATCGTGATGGATGAGCTATTTGACAAGATCCTGGAGATTGCCTCCACCGGGCTCGCCATCCTGATGGTCGAGCAGAATGCCCGCCAGGCGCTCAACATCGCGGATCGCGGGTATGTGCTGGTGCAGGGTCGCAACCGCTTCACCGACACCGGCGAGGCCCTCATGGCCGACCCAGAAGTCCGGCAGACCTTTCTGGGGGGCTAGAGTTCATGACCGATATCCTGAATGGCGTCATCGTCCTGTCCAATTTCGTCCTGATCCCGGCCCTGTCCTACGGATCGCAACTCGCGCTCGGGGCGCTCGGCGTCACGCTGATCTACGCCGTGCTGCGCTTCTCGAATTTTGCCCATGGCGACATGATGGCATTCGGAACCATGGCCACGATCCTCGCCACCTGGGGTCTGCAGGCCATGGGCATCTCGCTTGGCCCCCTCCCGACGGCTCTCCTCGCATTGCCCGTGGGCCTCGCCGTCGCGGTGCTGCTGGCGCTCGGAACGGATCGGGTCGTCTACCGGTTCTATCGCCGACAGCGAAGTGCACCGGTCATTTTCGTCATGGCCTCGATCGGCGTCATGTTCGTCTACAATGCCCTGACCCGGCTCTTCATCGGCACGAGCGACCAACGCTTCGACGATGGCGAACGCTTCCTGATCAGCGTCCGGGATTTCCGCGACTGGACCGGGCTTGATCAGGGCCTGGCGCTCAAGACCAGTCAGGCCATCACCATCGTGGTGATGATCGTGGTCGTGGCTTTCGTGTTCTGGTTCCTGCAGAAGACCCGCACGGGAAAGGCAATGCGCGCCTATTCCGACAACGAGGATCTCGCTCTGCTCTCGGGCATCGACCCGGAGAAAGTCGTGCGCATCACCTGGATCCTCGCGGCCTGCCTCGCGACCATCGCAGGCGTGCTCTATGGCCTCGACAAATCCTTCCGGCCCTTCGTCTACTTCCAGCTCCTGTTGCCGATCTTCGCCTCGGCGATCGTGGGCGGTGTCGGCCACCCGCTGGGCGCCGTTGCCGGCGGGTTCATCGTCGCCTTCTCGGAAGTCATGGTGACTTATGCCTACAAGGGCGTCCTGCGGTATGTCCTCCCGCCCGAGATGCTGCCTGACGGTCTCGTCCAGCTCCTTGGCACGGACTACAAGTTCGCGGTCTCGTTCATCATCCTCGTCGTGGTCCTGCTGATCCGACCGACCGGCATCTTCAAGGGGCGTGTGCTATGAGACAGGCCTTCGACAACTACCGCGTCCCGATCCTCTACGCCGGTATGGCCGGGCTCCTCATCATGGTGGGCCTGCTGCAAAGCTGGGTGGTCATGGTGACCATTCTCAACCTCTGCCTCATCTCCGCCGTGATGTCGCTGGGCGTGAATATCATGTGGGGGTACGCGGGGCTCTTCAACTTCGGCATCATGGGGTTTGCCGCGCTAGGCGGCGTGGCCGCCGTCCTCACCTCCATGCCCCCCGTTCCTGCCGCATGGTCCGCCGGGGGCATCAATCTCGGCCTTGCTGCCCTCTCCCTGATGCTGACGCTGGCCCTCGCCCTCTTCGTGCGCAGCCGGCTCACTGCCCTGCGCGGACCGGCAACGCTGATGATCATCTTCGCCGGCTACTTCGTGATGCGGGTCTTCCTCGATCCCGCTTCCGAAGCCATCGAGTCGGTCAATGCGGCGGCCGAAGGCTACCTCGGCGGCCTGGGCCTTCCGATCCTGATCGGCTGGCCGGTAGGCGGCCTCTTCGCCGCTTCCGCAGCCTATGTCATCGGCAAGGTCGCGCTTGGCCTGCGGTCGGATTATCTCGCCGTCGCAACCCTGGGCATTTCCGAAATCATCCTCTCGGTCATCAAGAACGAGGACTGGCTGACCCGCGGTGTGAAGAACGTCACCGGCCTGCCCCGACCGGTTCCCTACGAACGCGACCTGCAGGCGTCGGACTGGCTGATCGGATTGGCGGAGCGGTTCGGCACCGATCCCATCACCGCCTCGACCATCACCGTGCGCCTCGGATACGCGGGTCTGTTCCTGATCGTGGTCGCGATCATTCTCTGGCTGAGCCAGCGGGCGCTTCATTCGCCGTGGGGCCGCATGATGCGCGCGATCCGGGACAACCGCGACGCCGCCGAAGCCATGGGCAAGAATGTGGCGCGCCGCCACCTGCAGGTCTTCGTGCTCGGCTCCGCCGTGGTCGGCATCGCAGGGGCCATGCTCACGACACTCGACGGGCAGTTCACGCCCACCTCCTACAACCCGCTGCGCTATACCTTCGTGATCTGGGTGATGGTCGTGGTCGGCGGGTCCGGCAACAACTGGGGTGCGGTTCTGGGCGGCGCACTGATCTGGTATGTCTGGGTCGTGGCCGAACCGGCAGGCCGCTGGTTGATGGACACCCTCACATCACCGATGGACCCCGCCAGCTTCCTGCGCAATCATCTGCTGGAAGGCGCGGCCCACCTGCGACCATTCCTCATGGGAGTCATTCTTCTCGTGGTTCTCCGTTTCGCGCCCAAGGGCCTTATTCCCGAACGTCGGTCGCGCTAGACCAACGAAGTGCGATTCCGGTGTCAAACCCGATTGCAGCCGCCAGAAAGCTCGCATATAGAAGCGTTCAGGCACCCGTAGCTCAGCTGGATAGAGCGCTGCCCTCCGAAGGCAGAGGCCACAGGTTCGAATCCTGTCGGGTGCGCCAATTTTTTCAAGCACTTGGAAGATCATCGTCGAGACGCATTGAGCGAATGCCACGAAATTTGCCATGAAATGCGCAATCAAGTGGAATTCCTCTTCCGCCTGGGTGCAATGTCGAGCAGATCGACTGCGCGCTGCAGATGCGCCGGGCGTCTGCGACGATAAACTGAGTCGAGCGTCTCTGCTGAGGTCGAAAATTACTCTTCCGCGCCCGCCATCGAAACGCCGACAATGGCTGCCTCGGTAATCGGGTGATGCTTGGAGAGGTGCGGAAGACCTTTCCGCCATCAGGCGTATCTGTTCCGTTTCATCTTCTCGTTGTGAAGGGCTGTTTTTTCATCCACGGGCTCTGGACTCCTCGCACTTGACAAGATGTGCGTGTCGCGCGCATGTCAGCAAAAGTTGGTGCCCGTGTAGTCGGGTGAAAATGGGAATGCGTACCCCGGGTCATCCGGGGCAGACGCAGCCGCCCCCGCGACCGTAACCGGAAAGGTCGCCCAATGGCCACTGGCCCCGCATCGGGCTGGGAAGGCCGGGCCACCGCAGGATCGCCACCTCGCGATCCGAGATCCGCAAGCCGGGAGACCTGCCAGCGTGAGACGACGAAACCGGACGGGGTGCTCCGGTGTCGGGAGGCCCTGTGGTCCGCGCCCGATGCTTTGCGCGACGACACGTGACACCGCCCGTCATCTGACCCGCGTCCCGCCGAAGGAGTGGGACAGACGTGACCGAAACCGACGAGGTGCAGCAGGCCGAGCTGTTGGTGTGCATCAAGTGCCGCCGCGGCGTGGAAGCGCCCGAGGATGACCGACGCCCTGGCGCGCGGCTCTACGACAACCTCACAACCCGAGAGCTGCCCGAGGGCGTGACCGTCACCCCGGTCGAATGCCTTCAGAATTGCGATGACGGCTGCACCGTCGCGCTACGAGGGCCGGGCCGATGGACCTACATCTACGGCCGTCTGCACGAGGATGCCGACGTCGAGACCCTGGTCGGCGGCGCCGAACTCTATCGCGGCACGACGGACGGGCTCATCCCCTGGCGCCAGCGCCCCGAACACTTCAAGCGCAACTGCATCGCGCGTGTTCCGCCCCTGACCCCCGCCAAGGAGGCCGCAAATGGCTGATCTCGAGAAACTTCCCGTCACCGTCGTCACCGGCTTTCTCGGGTCGGGCAAGACCACCCTGATCTCGCACCTGATGAAGACCCCCGGCGGCAAGCGGCTGGCCATCGTGGTCAACGAGTTCGGCGATGTCGGCGTCGACGGCGAGATCCTGAAGGGCTGCGCCGTCCCCGAATGTCCGGCCGAAAACGTGCTGGAGCTCGCCAACGGCTGCATATGCTGCACGGTGGCAGACGACTTCATCCCCACGATCGAGGCGCTCCTGAAGCTCGATCCGCGCCCCGAGCACATCCTGATCGAAACGAGCGGGCTCGCATTGCCCAAACCGCTCCTCAAAGCCTTCGACTGGCCCGACATCCGCTCGAAGATCACCGTGGACGGGGTTATCGCACTCGCGGATGCCGAAGCCGTTGCGGCCGGTCGCTTTGCCCCCGACGTCGCCCGCGTGGACGCGCAGCGGTTGGCCGACGAGAGCATCGACCACGAAACGCCGCTGTCCGAGGTCTTCGAGGATCAGATCTCTTGCGCGGACATCGTTCTGCTGACCAAGCCCGATCTTGCCGGCCCCGAAGGTGTCGCAAAGGCGCGCGAGGTCCTTGCCGCCGAGGCGCGGCGCAACCTGCCCGTGGTCGAGGTGGCCGAGGGCGTGGTCGATCCGCGCGTCATTCTCGGCCTCGAGGCCGCGGCGGAAGATGACATGGATGCGCGGCCTTCGCATCACGACGAACCTCACGATCACGATCACGACGACTTCGAGAGCGTCGTGATCGACATTCCCGAAGTGAGGGGGCCGTCCGATCTCGTGGCCCGTATCGAGGCGCTGGCACGGTCGAGGAACATTCTGCGCGTCAAGGGGTACGCGGCCGTGGCGGGCAAGCCCATGCGGCTGCTGCTTCAAGCGGTCGGCGCGCGCGTGCGGTATCAATACGATCGTCCGTGGCGACCCGATGAGGCGCGGCAGGGTCGGCTCGTGGTCATCGCCGAGCATGACGACGTGGACGAGGTGGCCATCCGGGAGGCACTGACCGACACCCGCGAGGCAGCCGAGTAGACCAGCCATGCACGTCATCTTCCGCGAAAGCCACGGACTCGAAGAATGCGAGACGCCAACGGATCTGGGGCAGACGCCGGGCGATCTGGTCGTGCTGTCGTTCTCGGACAGCGATCTCGGGGCCTTCGCGGCGGGATGGGAGCGCGGCGGCGGACGCGACGGACGAATCCCCTCGCTGCGCCTAGCGAACCTCGCTGCACTCAAGCACCCGCTGTCGGTCGACACCTACGTGGAGAAGACGCTGCAAGGCGCGCGCGGCATTCTGATCCGACTGATCGGGGGAACGTCCTATTGGGCCTACGGTCTCCAGCAGCTGGAGGCGCTCGCCCGCACCCGAGGCATCGCGCTTGCCGTCCTGCCCGCAGACGGCCGACCCGACGAGCGGCTCGACGCGGTTTCGACCGTGCCAACTTCGACCCTTCGGCGGCTGGCGGATCTGTGTGACACGGGCGGGGAAGTCGCAGCGCAGGCGGCACTCGCACAGATTGCGCTCGCTGCGGGGCTCTACGCAGGGCCGGTGCCGGGGATCAAGGCCTTGCCGCCTGTCGGGGCGTGGACCCCGGAACACGGCGTCGCCTGCCCGATCCTCGGGCACGTACCGGAGGCTGAAGGTCCAGGGTCCGCCCCCTTCTCTCCCCCTGAAAGGGGTTCCGCCATAACGAAGCCGCTGGCGATCATCGTCTTCTACCGATCCTATCTCGTCTCCGCGGATCTGGAGCCGGTCGAGGCCCTCGTCAGGGCGCTGCGGTCACGGGGCTTCCGGGTGCTTGGCCTCTTCGTCCCCTCGCTCAAGGCGCTGAAGGCCGGTGCATGGCTTGCGTCCCAAATTGCGGCGCTCGGGCCTGCCGTCATCTTGAACGCGACGGCATTCTCGGGCGGAAGGGACGGCGGCCCCTCGCCGCTTGATGCGGGGGGCGTGCCGGTGTTCCAGATCGCACTCGCGACCTCTACGCAGAGTGCCTGGGCCGAAGCGGAGCGTGGTCTCTCACCCGCCGACCTTGCCATGCATGTGGTATTGCCCGAGGTGGACGGGCGGCTCTTCGCCGGTGTCGCATCTTTCAAGGAACCGAACGCCCGCGATGATGCACTCCAGTTCTCGCGGTTCAGGCACACGGCATGCGATGACCGCGTGAACGCAATTGCGGATCGCGTGGCGGCGTGGTCCCGCCTTGCCGCGATACCTGCCGGGGAACGACGCGTCGCCCTCGTCCTCTCCACCTATCCGGGCCGCGAGTGGAACCTCGCCCATGCCGTGGGGCTTGACGCGCTGGCCTCGGCCGAGGCGATCCTCCAGGACCTTCGGGGCGAAGGCTATGACGTCCCGAAAGGTGCCCCCCTCGATCGGGCGCTTGTCACCGAGCGGATCGCATGGCCGCTCGACGCCTACAAGAGCGCACTCGCCCGGTTGCCGCAGACGCTTCGAAACGATCTGGCCACAGCTTGGGGGGCACCCGAAGACGATCCCGATATCAGCCCCGAAGGCGTCCGGTTCAGGGCGTTGAGACAAGGGCGCGCTCTTGTGGCACTGCAACCCGAACGCGGCACATCGGACAATCGCGGCGACGAGTACCACGACCTTTCGCGCACGCCCCGGCATGCCTACGTCGCATTCTATCTCTGGCTTCAGGATCGGTCCGACGTCATGGTCCATGTCGGCGCGCATGGCACGCTCGAATGGTTGCCGGGCAAATCCGTAGCCCTGTCGCGCACATGCTGGCCCGCTGCGCTGACCGGAGATCTTCCCGTCGTCTACCCGTTCATCGCAAACGACCCCGGGGAAGCCGCGCAGGCCAAACGCCGGATCGGCGCAGTCACGCTCGGGCACGTGCCGCCGCCGCTGCGCACGGCGACGACGCCGGATCGACTTGTCCGCCTCGAAGCCCTGCTCGACGAGTTTTCGAACGCCGACGGCCTCGATCCGAAGCGGCGCGTCCGGCTGACGGACGACATCCGCGCAGAGGCACAGGCGCTCGGGGTCGAGGGAGATCTCGGAATAGACGCGGCGTCCTGCCCCGCCGAGGCGATCACCCGGATCGACCGCTTCGTCTGCGACGTCAAGGAAACACAGTTCGGTGACGGTTTGCACGTCTGGGGCCGTGCCCCGGCGACCCAGGCGCCCTTCGATGCCGCAGGTGCGGCGCAGTCAGAACGACAGGCCCTGCTCGAGGCCTTGAATGGGCAGCGCATCGCCGCCGGGCCGTCGGGTTCGCCCTATCGCGGGCGGATTGATGTCCTGCCGACAGGGCGCAATCTCTACACGACAGATCCACGCAGCGTGCCGACGCGCGCCGCCTTCGCCCAGGGAGAGAGGCTCGCGGACGAGCTGATCCGGCGCCACCTGCAGGACGAGGGGGACTGGCCGCGCGGGCTGATCGTGGATCTCTGGGGCTCGGCCACGATGCGCACCGCGGGAGAGGAGTTTGCGATGGCGCTGGCTCTGCTAGGTGTGCGACCCGTCTGGAATGCCGGAACGGAGCGGGTCACGGGGATCGAGGTTCTGCCCATCGCGGAAATCGACCGCCCGCGGATCGACGTCACGTTGCGGATTTCGGGGCTCTTCCGCGACGTCTTTCCGACCCTCTCGGCGCTGTTCCAGCAGGCCGTGCGGGCGCTCGCCGCACGGGACGAGGCGCCGGACTGGAACCCCTATGTCGGAAAGCCGACGGCCCGCGTCTTTGGCCCGGCCCCCGGCAGCTTCGGGCTCCGCATGGGAGCGTCGCTGGGCGCCTATTCGGACGAAGGTCGGCGCGCGGCCGGCGAGGCCTGGCTCGCCGCATCGGCCTGGGCCTTCGACGGCGAGCATGCCTCGGCAGACCGTGCGGGGATCGAGGCGCGGGTTTTGGCGGCGGATGGTTTCATCCATGCGCAGGATCTGCCCGAGACGGACCTCCTCCTGGCCGAGGATTACGCGGCTCACGAGGCGGGCTTCGCCGCCGCGCAGGGGATCACAGGGGGATCGGCGCGGCTCTGGCATCTCGACAACACCGATCCCGCCCGTCCCCGGGCACGCGCCCTGAGGGAAGAAATCACGCGCGTCGTGCAGGCCCGCGCCGCAAACCCGGCCTGGATCGACGGGATGCGGCGGCACGGCTTCCGAGGCGCGGCGGAGATCGCGGCTACGCTCGAAAACATGGCGGCCTTCGCGCACCTTGCGAATGTCGTCCCGTCCCACCTTTTCGATCTCTATTACGACGCGACGTTGGGTGACCCGGACGTCACGGAGTTTCTGGGTGAAGCCAATCCCGGCGCCCTGCAGGCAATTCGAGACCGCTTCGATGCCTTGCACGAGGCGGGGCTCTGGCAGACCCGGCGCAACTCGATCCTCGCGAACCTCGGAGCCGCAGAATGAGCGATCCCGTGGTGAAGGGCTGGTGTCCAGGTGCGCACCGCCCGATGGTGTCGGGAGACGGCCTTCTTGTCCGTGTGCGCCCGTGGTTGGGCACGCTCTCGGATTTCGAACTGCGGGGGCTGGCAGAACTCGCGACGCAGTTCGGCAACGGCACGGTCGACGCCACCAGCCGGGCAAACCTGCAGATTCGCGGGGTGGCCGAGGGACGGCTTCCCTCGGTGCTGGAGGGGCTTGACGCTCTCGGCCTGCTTGATCCCGACGACGGCAGCGAGGCGCGGCGCAACATCATCCTCGATCCGTTTCGGGCAGAGGACGATCCCCAGATCCGGATCTCGCAAGCACTGGCCGACGCTCTGCGGGGTGCCGAATATGTGGACTTGCCGAACAAGTTCGGTTTTGTCCTTGATACCGGATGCCGGCCACGTGTGCTCGCCAAGGTCAGCGGGGATATTCGCGTCGAGAGCAACGCAAGAGGCCTTCTGGTGCGTGCGGACGGCGCTCCCGCGGGACGCCCCGTCGAAGATCCCGAGGATGCGGTAGGCGTCGCGCTCGCTCTGGCGCGATGGTTTCTGGCCTCGGGCGGGGTCGGCGCCGATGGCCGCGGTCGGATGGCGCAGCACCTCGCATCGGGGGCGAAGCTGCCCGCGGACCTGATCGGCACGGAAATGCCCGCGCCCGAGGCGCCACGCCCCGAGCCCGGTCCCCGCGCCGGAGGCCTTGCGGTCGGCGCGGCGTTCGGCCAGTTCACCGCAGCACAGTTGACCCGCATCGCGGATGCGCTTGCACCCGGCGGCGCCCTGCGCGTTACGCCCTTTGGCCTCCTGTTCCTGACGGAGCCGCCGGCGCACGACGTACTGAGCGGATCCGACCTCATAACTGCACCAGGCGATCCGCTGCTGCGCATCGCGGCCTGTGTCGGGGCGCCGGGCTGCGAACAAGGCGAGATCGCCACACGGCAGATCGCGCGCCGCCTGGCCACCCGCCTGCCCGGCCGGATCCGCGCGCATGTCTCGGGCTGCGCGAAAGGATGCGCCTGGCCCGGGAAAGCCGATCTCACCCTCGTGGGCCGTGCCGGTCGCTTCGATCTCGTCCGGGAGGGCACGGCCCGGGATGTGCCGGAACGCCGCGGCCTTTCACATGCC
Source organism: Amaricoccus macauensis (assembly GCF_049800915.1). Classification (GTDB taxonomy): domain Bacteria; phylum Pseudomonadota; class Alphaproteobacteria; order Rhodobacterales; family Rhodobacteraceae; genus Amaricoccus; species Amaricoccus macauensis_A. The sequence continues at coordinate 356,452 of NZ_JBNAFY010000001.1, read as the reverse complement.
GATCTCGAACAGCTCTTCGGACCCTGACATGCCTTACACTTACCAAACAGACGGAGCTGCGATCTACGCCGAAAGCTTCGCCACAATACGCGCGGAGGCCGACCTCGGCGCATTCGACGCAGACGCCGAACCCGTCGCCGTGCGAATGATACACGCCGCGGGTCTCGTCGGTCTGGAGCGCGACATCCGGATCACGCCCGGCATGGTTGGCCGAGCCCGCAACGCGCTGAACGCCGGCGCCCCGATCCTCTGTGACGCGCGCATGGTAAGCGAGGGGATCACCCGCCCCCGCCTTCCCGCGGGAAACGAGGTCGTTTGCACGCTACATGATCCGTCGGTGGCCGAGATGGCGGCGCGAATGAAGACCACCCGGTCCGCCGCCGCGCTCGAGCTCTGGCGCCCGCGTCTGGACGGCGCGGTTGTCGCGATCGGCAATGCGCCGACCGCTCTCTTCCACCTCCTCGAGATGCTCGAGGATCCCGAATGCCCGCGTCCGGCCGCGATCATCGGATGTCCTGTCGGCTTCGTCGGTGCCGCGGAATCGAAGGATGCGCTCTGGAATGCGCAGCCCGCCCCCGCGCTCATCGTGACGGGTCGCCTCGGCGGCAGCGCGATCACCGTCGCCGCAATCAACGCAATAGCGTGCCGCGTAGAATGAGGAAGACGGGCACCATACACGGCGTCGGTATCGGCCCGGGCGATCCTGATCTGATGAGCGTGCGGGCTGACCGCCTGGTGCGCACCGCGCGCAATGTGGCGTTCTTCCGCAAGGCCGGACGGCCGGGGCGTGCGCGTGCAATTGTCGCCGGCATGATAGCCGAGGGCGCGCGCGAGATCGCGATGGAATATCCCGTCACGACCGAGATTCCCCTGGCGGATCCCGCCTACAACGCTTGTCTCTCGCAGTTCTACTGCGAGCAGACCAGGCGTCTGCGCGCCCTCGCCGAGGATTGCGAGGATGTCGTGGTGCTATGCGAAGGAGACCCGTTCTTCTACGGCTCCTTCATGCATCTGCACGACCGGCTTGTCGGACAGGTTCCGGTCGAGGTCGTGCCTGCGATTACAGGTATGTCGGCGGCATGGACGGCCACGGGTCGCCCGATGACATGGGGCGACGACGTGCTGAGCGTCGTAATGGGCACTCTGCCCGAAACCGATCTGGTGCGCGCCATGCAGAACGCCGATGCGCTCGTCGTCATGAAGGTCGGTCGAAATCTGCCCAAGATCCGCGCCGCGCTGTGCCATGCGGGCCGCGCGGACCAGGCGGTGCTGGTGCAATATGCCAGCATGGAAGGCCAGACCGTGACGCCCCTGGCCGAGGCCGAGGATGGGCCAGCGCCCTACTTCTCCATCGTCATCGTGCATGGCGAAGGACGGCGGCCATGACTGGCTCCGTCGTCATCGCGGGACTCGGACCGGGCTCCGACGCACTCGTGACACCGGAGGTGCGCGCTGCGCTCGACGCCGCGACCGACATCATCGGCTACATCCCCTATGTGAGGCGCGTTGCGCCACGGGCGGGCCTGACCCGTCACGAAAGCGACAACCGCGTGGAAATCGACCGCGCACGTCACGCCCTGACCCTCGCGGCCGGCGGTGCCCGCGTGGTGGTAGTCAGTTCAGGGGACCCCGGTGTTTTCGCGATGGCTTCCGCGGTCTTCGAGGCTGTGGAGCACGGAGAGCGCGCGTGGCGCGAACTTGATGTGCGTGTGCTGCCGGGGATCACCGCGATGCTCGCGGCGGCGGCGCGTGTCGGAGCACCGCTCGGGCATGATTTCTGCGCGATCAATCTCAGCGACAACCTCAAGCCCTGGGCGTTGATCGAAAAGCGCCTGCGGCTCGCAGTCGAGGCCGATTTCGCGATGGCGTTCTACAACCCGCGCTCCGCCTCTCGGCCCGAAGGCTTCGTCCGGGCGCTCGACGTCCTGCGAGAGACGTGTGCGCCCGACCGGGTCATGATCTTTGCCCGCGCGGTTTGCACGCCAGATGAGCAGATCACCGTCAGACCTCTCGCAGAAGCCGACCCCGGGATGGCGGACATGCGCACACTCGTCCTCGTCGGATCAAGCGCCACCCGCCTCATCCCCCGGAAGGGCGCGCCATTTGTCTATACACCGAGGTCGGTCCCCGCATGAACCACCCAGTCGAGCGCCGCAGCCACGTCGTACACCTCCCGCCGGTCGGGCTGCACCGGCCGGTCGATCATGACCACGGGAAGTCCGAGTGCGCGCGCCACGGCGATCTTTGCATAGGCGCCCGACCCGCCGGCATTCTTCGAAACCACCAACTCGATGCCGCGAGATCGCAGCAGATCGAGATCGCCGGTCGTATCGAACGGACCACGGTCGACGATGACCTCGCATCGGGGAAAGGGTGGAGGAGCCTCGGGTGGGTCGACCAGCCGCAGAAGGTAGCGATGCTGCACCTGCCGTGCAAACGCGCCAAGGTGCATGCGTCCGATTGCGAGCATGACGGACAGCGGCGGGCGGTCCAGCGCAGCGACCGCGCCCGCCATGTCGGAGACCCGGATCCAGCGGTCGCCGGGGGCTTCGCTCCACTCCGGTCGGGTCAAGGCAACGAGCGGCACGCTCTCCGCCGCGCAGGCGGCAACCGCGTTCCGGCTCATCTGTGCCGCAAACGGGTGCGTCGCATCGACCACATGCGTCACGCGGTGGGCCCGCAGGTAGGACCGCAGGCCGGAGACACCGCCGAACCCGCCGGACCGCTGCGGCAGGGGCTGGCGCAAGGGGCGGGCCACCCGCCCGGCAAAGGAGACGGTTCCCGCAAGCCCCGCGTCGGCAGCGGCGCGGGCAAAGGCCGTTGCCTCGCTCGTTCCCGCAAGGATCAGGAGGTTCGCACGCATGTCTGAAGGTCCGTGGCTCACGATCGTCGGTCTGGGCGAGGATGGACTGAACGGGCTGCCGCCCGCAAGCCGCGCAGCGCTTGACGCGGCCGAATTGGTGATCGGTCCGCCGCGCCACCTCTCGCTGCTGCCCGATCTCTCTGCGGAGAAAGTCTCATGGCCCGTGCCCTTCTCCGAGGGTCTCATCCTGCTCGAAAGCTACCGCGGAAGGCGGGCCGTCGCCCTCGCCTCGGGCGATCCGTTCTGGTTCGGCGCGGGGCGCGTCATTGCGGAAAGATTGAGCCCCTCGGAATGGCGCGCCTTTCCGGGTGTGTCGACCTTCGCCCTCGCAGCCGCGCGCATGGGATGGGCGATCGAGCGCGTCGCCTGCCTCGGGCTGCACGCTGCGCCGCTGACCCGGCTGCGTCCGCACCTTGCGCCGCGCGCAAGGCTCCTTCTGCTCCTGCGCGACGGCGAAGCTGTCTCGGACCTGTCGCGCTATCTGACCAGGATGGGCTTCGGTGAGACGCAGGTGACCGTGCTCGAGGCGCTTGGAGGCCCGCGCGAGCGGCATTCGGCCTTTCGGGCAGATGCGCCGGAGGGCAGTTTCAGCCACCCTCTTTGTATGGCGCTCGAGATCGCGGGCGGTCCCGGCCTGCCCTGCGTGCCGGGACGCGACGACGATGCCTTCGAGAGCGACGGGCAGATTACGAAGCGACCGGTACGAGCCATGACGCTCTCCGCCCTGGCTCCACGGGCTGGGGAGCGGCTCTGGGATATCGGCGGCGGTTCTGGATCGATAGCCATCGAGTGGCTGCTCGCGCATCCCGCGACCGAGGCGATCTCGATCGAGGCACGGGCCGACCGCGCAGCGCGCATCGGAAGCAACGCGGCGGCGCTCGGGGCCGACCGGCTCACTGTCGTCCGGGGCACGGCGCCCAAAGCGCTTGAGGGTCTCCCGCCGCCCGACGCCGTCTTTGTCGGCGGCGGATTGAACCGCGCCCTGCTTGAAGATCTTGCCGCCCGTCTTTCTCGCGGAACACGCCTTGTCGCCAATGCCGTGACCCTCGAATCCGAGGCGCTCCTGACGCAATGGCAGGAAGAACGCGGCGGTGACTTGATGCGCATCGAGCTCGCTGAAGCCGCACCCCTTGGTTCGCGCCGCGCGTGGCGCGCATCCTATCCCGTGGTTCAATATCGAGGCGCGCTATGATCGCGGCAGGTTTCGGCTTCCGGGAAAGCGCGACCCGCGAGAGCCTCGCCGATGCGCTCCGTCGGGCATGCGCGAGCCCCGCGCCCGCCTGGCTCGCCACGGCCGAGGACAAGGCGGACCACCCGGCGCTCGTCGCACTCGCCGCCGAACTCGGGGTCGGGGTGCGGCCCATTCCTTCCGCCGATCTGGAGACCCAAGCCACCCTCACGCGGTCACGCAGATCGAGCGAAGCACGGAACACGGGCAGCGTAGCGGAAGCGGCAGCCCTCGCTTCGCTCGGACCCGGCGCGCGCCTAATCGCCTCTCGCAGCATTTCAGGCGACCGGTGCGCGACCTGCGCTCTGGCAAGGAAGGACACGACATGACCGTACACTTCATCGGCGCAGGGCCCGGAGCGCCGGATCTTCTGACACTACGCGGCCGCGACCTCATCGCCGCCTCTCCCGTCTGCCTTTATGCCGGATCGCTCGTACCCAGGGCGGTGCTCAGGCACTGTCCCGAGGGGGCGCGCGTCGTGAACACTGCGCCGATGGACCTCGATGCCATCATGGCCGAGATCGAGGCCGCAGATGCCCGCGGAGAGGACGTGGCCCGGCTCCATTCTGGAGATCTGTCCGTCTGGTCGGCGATGGGCGAGCAGATCCGGCGACTCGAGGCACGCGGCATCCCCTACACCGTCACGCCTGGCGTGCCGTCATTCGCAGCCGCCGCTGCAACTTTGGGCGCAGAGCTCACGTTGCCCGAGGTCGCGCAATCGGTTGTCCTGACCCGCACGCCCGGGCGTGCCTCATCCATGCCCAAGGGCGAGAGCCTCGCCGCGTTTGCCGCGACCGGCGCAACCCTTGTCCTCCACCTTTCGGTGCAAAACCTCGCCGCGGTCGTCGATACGCTCATGCCCCATTATGGCGCAGACTGTCCGTCGGCGGTGGTCTACCGCGCGAGTTGGCCGGATGAGCAGGTGATCCGCGCGCCGTTGTCCGAGCTGCCCGATGCGGTCGCGCCGGAAATTAGCCGGACCGCGCTCATTCTTGTCGGACGCGCTCTCGGGACACCAGACTTCGCCGAAAGCCGCCTATACGCGACCTACTACGACCGCCGCTACCGTCCACAATCCGCGCAGAGCAACTGGGCCGGGTGGAAGGACGACACCAGCACGCAGGGAGGTGCGCCATGACGGCTTGGCCTCCCGGCCTTCTGGTGTCTGCGCCATCCTCCGGGACCGGCAAGACAACAGTCATGCTCGGGCTGCTGCGTGCGCTCTCCGAGGACGGCGCCATCGTTCAGCCATTCAAGTCGGGTCCCGACTATATTGACCCTGCGTTCCATTTCGCCGCCTCGGGGCGCTCCTCGTTCAACCTCGACACCTGGGCAATGGACGGCACGCTCCTTGACGCTGTGGCTGCGCACGCCAACGGCGCCGACATCTGTATCGGCGAAGGATCGATGGGCCTCTACGACGGCGTCGCGACCAAGGGGCTTGCGGGTTTCGGATCGAGCGCGGAGACCGCCGCCCGCATGGGCTGGCCGGTGGTGCTGGTTCTCGATGTCGGAGGGCAGGCGCAGTCGGCGGCGGCGACGGCACTCGGCTTTGCCTCCTATCGGCCGGACCTTCCGTTTGCGGGCGTCATCCTCAATCGCGTGGCCAGTCCCCGACACGAGCGCCTGACCCGCCTCGGAATGGAGAAGGCAGGGCTTCCGGTTCTCGGGGCTTTGCCACGCCGGGGTGATCTGACGCTGCCCGAGCGGCATCTCGGCCTGATCCAGGCGATCGAACATCCCGATCTCGAGGCAGCCATCACCGGCTACGCCTCCTTCCTGCGAGAGCATGTCGATCTCGCGGCCCTGCGAGGCGCGGCGCGCGGCGGTCCGGCTCCCGCCGCGGGCGCCCTGCCCTTGCCGCCCGCGCAGCGGATCGCGCTCGCGCGGGACGCCGCATTCTCTTTCACCTACCCACACATTCTCGAGGCGTGGCGCAGCGCAGGCGCCAATATCGTGCCGTTCTCGCCACTGGCCGACGAGCCGCCCGATGCGGACGCGGACCTCGTCTGGCTGCCCGGAGGCTATCCCGAGCTTCATGCGGGACGCATCGCCGCGGCGGGAGCGTTTCTCGACGGTCTGCGCCGCCACGCCCGAACCCGCCCGGTTCACGGTGAGTGCGGCGGCTACATGGCGCTCGGCGAGGCCCTGATCGACAAGGACGGAACCCGCCACGCCATGGCGGGGCTCCTCGGCCTCGTCACATCCTACGAAAAGCGAAAGTTTCACCTCGGCTACCGGCGCGCCGTGCTGGAGACGGAGATGCCGGGCGTCGAGGCCGGGACAGCACTGCGCGGACATGAGTTTCACTACTCCACGATCATCGAGCAGCCTGACGCACCGCTCGCGCGCGTGACCAACGCCGATGGCGAGGCGGTCCCCGAAACCGGCTCGCGGCGCGGGCATGCGACCGGCACGTTCTTTCACCTCATCTCGGCGGAGGGCGCATGGCAGGCTTCGTGAGCTTCGTCGGAAGCGGACCGGGCGATCCGGAACTGTTGACGCTCAAGGCCGTGGACAGGCTGAAGCGCGCCGACGCGATCCTCTTCGACGACCTCTCGTCGGGGCCGATACTGAGCCATGCCCGTCCGGGCGCGGACCTCGTCGGTGTCGGAAAACGGGCAGGACGCCCCTCGCCCCGGCAGGATCACGTCTCGCGCCTGCTCGTGGAATACGCCCGCGGCGGCGGGCGGATCGTGCGGCTCAAGTCGGGGGATTGCGGTATCTTCGGCCGGCTCGAGGAAGAGCTGACCGCGCTGCGCGTCGAGGGCATCGGTCACGAGATCGTGCCGGGCGTGCCCTCGGCCTGTGCGGCCGCGGCGGCGGCAGGCCTGCCGCTGACCCGGCGCCTGACCGCGCGGCGCTTGCAGTTCGTCACCGGCCACGACGTCACGGGGGAGTTGCCCGAGGAAATGAATCTCTCCGCGCTCGCCGACCCCGCTGCCTGCACCGTCGTCTACATGGGCAAGCGGACCTTCCCGAAACTCGCCGAACGGCTAATGGTGCACGGCCTGCCGGGCACCACGCCGGCCCTCCTGGCCGAGGGGGTGTCGACCGCTGGGCAGTCCCTGACCCGGTCGGACGTCGCCACCCTCGCGCAGCATCTCTCGCAGACGCGAAGCGATCTGCCTGCGCTCATCCTCTACGGCGCGCTTGCGAACGAGGCCGGGCATGCGTGAACTGTGGCTCGTCGGCATCGGCACCGGCAACCCGGACCACCTGACACTGGAGGGGCGCCGTGCCCTTCGCGAAGCGGCCCTCGTGCTCGTGCCACGCAAGGGCTCCGGAAAGGACGATCTGGCCGACCTCCGCCACGCGATCCTCGAGAGCGCGGGAGCGAGCGCTCCAGTCGTGGAGTTCGACATGCCCGTCCGGGACGAAACCCTTCCCTACTTGGATCGCGTGTATCGTTGGCATGAGGAGATCGCCCACCGTTGGTCGGACACGATCGCGCGCAACGATGTCGAGGGACCGGTCGCACTGCTCGTCTGGGGTGACCCGGGGCTCTACGACAGCACGCTTCGGATCGCCGAGCGTTTGACGCCCGCACCGCGCATCCGCGTCGTTCCGGGCATCAGCGCCCTGCAGGCGCTCACTGCCGCGCACGCGATCCCCTTCAATATGGTGAACGGCGCGGTCACGGTCACGACGGGGCGGCGCCTCAGGGACCACGGCTGGCCCGATAACGCGGAAAGCGTGGCAATCATGCTCGACGGCGAATGCAGCTTCCGCACGCTGTGCGCAGAGGGCTTGACGATCTGGTGGGGCGCATTCCTCGGCATGGCGGAGCAGGTGCTGGATTTCGGCCCCCTCGACCAGGCCGGGCCGAGGATCGTGGAAACCCGCGCCGCCGCACGGGCGCGACATGGCTGGATCATGGATACCTATCTCTTGCGTCGGGAAATCCGTCGATGAACGTCGGCAGTCATTGTCCGCCTCGCCACCGCCTGCTAACTAGATCACATCCAAAGGTCCGTTTTGGAGAAATTGGGAAGCCGGTGAAAGTCCGGCGCTGCCCCCGCAACTGTAAGCGGCGAGCGTTCCTCCCCAGGCCACTGGTCCCCGCAAGGGACCGGGAAGGCAGAGGCACGCAGCGACCCGCAAGCCAGGAGACCAGCCGGAGGACGGAGACGACCTTGCAACAGGGGCGGAGGGCCCCGGAAAGGAACATTGATGTTCATTCGTACCATCGCCGCGGCCAGCGCGGCGCTTCTTCTGGCCGTTCCGGTTACAGCACATCACGACGGCGAAGCCGCTCGAGATGCCGGTATCGTCGTCAGCCATGCCTACACCGTCGAGGCCGGGGCGACGGCCCATTCGATCAACGTGTTCGTCACCATCGAGAACACGAACAAAACGCCCGCTGTTCTGACCGCGGCTGAGGTCGATTTTGCCGAACCGGGCGTGTTTCAGGCGCCAAGCGTCGACCAGAGCGGCAAGATGTCGATCCAGGAGATTACGGCGCTGGAGATTGCGCCGAGTCAGACCCTGACAATGCAGCCGGGTGGCATCCACATCGTCTTCCACGACGTGCAGGAGCATGTCGAGGCCGGCGATCACTTCCATGCCCACCTTGAATTCGAGGGTGTGGGCGAGATCGAAATCGAAGTCGAAGTCGAGCATTCCGACGACGAACACTATCACGAGGAAAGTGTCGGCTGATACCTTGTCCTACGGGACGTGCTGCAACGCGATGCGGCACGTCTCGAGCCCCCGCGATCCTATCCCACCGAAACACGGCCCTTTCGCGCGTCGCAAACAACTCAGTGCCGCGGTTTGAGTTCCTCACTCGAACGTCTCCCGGGTGCTCAGGCGCGGATCTGGAGGATGGGACGAGCCCTCGAAAACCGGCCCGTCTGAATGGCGCCCTCCGCGATGGGCTTCACCGTCTCGGTGCGAAAATCGTATGCATGAAATATGCATGGAATATGCATCGAATATTCAGGCTCCAAGCGACTGTCTTTGCGGCATAATTCGCCATCCTCAGCCCCTCCGCGCACCGCTGCCTTTTCGTCGCCAAATGACGATCGCGATCAGGATCACACCGATCGACACCGGAACGAAAAACAGCAGTTCCGTCCTGTCGACCTGTCCGAATATGAGGGTAATGAAGCGCCCGACGAAATGCCCCGCCGTGGTGAAGAACACGGCCCATATTCCCGCAGAGACCCCTGCGCGAACGGCAAATTCCGCGCTCGAAATCCGGCTCTGCGCGAGCGCCAAAGGGCCGATGATCCGCATTCCCGGGATGAACCGAAACACCGAGGCAAAGCGGCCTGGCCTCTTATCGATCCGCACCATGACAGCGGCAAATTTCGGCAGCGCCATGATCCTGCGCACCCAGGAATTGCCTTTAAAATAACGCCCCAGCAGGAAGAACAGGAGGTCCGAACTCACCGCAGCACATGCAGCGGTCACGGCCACCTTCCACAGCACTAGGAGCCCCCGGTGCGCGAACACGCCACCCGTGATCGCGACGGTTTCCCCTTCGAGAAAGCAGCCCAGAAAGATCGCCCAAAGGCCATAATCGGATATCAGATGATCGACGGTCATGGGGTCCCCCCGGCACTGCGTCGCGACGTCGGAAACGCCACGTCCGACCGGCATACACCAATCACGTGAAGCTGTGCGCGTATGATGCGGTGCTCAAGACCGGTGAAAGGTTCCAGTTCCTGACAGAATGTCACTGGAACGTTGGGTATCGGCTCCGGCAAACAGGTGATTTTGCCATCCGAAACAAGTAGATGCCCGCCATTTCAGCGAAAAGGGGCCTGAAAGGAATGCTGAGAAGGTGGAAACCTCTATTTACCTCGCCAGATTGGCGTTTTCCTGATTCAATGGTTCTGTGGGAACGGGCGAGGTCGGGATGGCGAGACAACCTGGGTTCTTTGACATCGACGAGAGGCTGAAGCGGTTGAGCGATCTCGGCGATCAACTCGAGGCTTATGCTGGGGCGGTTGATTTCGAGATCTTCCGGTCAGACCTGGAGAGCGCGCTGAAGTATTCGGACGGCGCCAAAGGCGGCCGCCCGCCTTTCGATCCTGTTCTGATGATGAAGATCCTGGTGATCCAGGCGCAGAACAATCTGAGCGATGAGCGTGCGGAATTCCTGATCTCCGATCGCCTGTCCTTCATGCGCTTTCTGGGGCTGGGACTGCATGACAAGGTTCCCGACGCCAAGACGATCTGGGCGTTTCGGGAACGACTGATCAAGGCCGGTGCCATAGAGGGTCTGTTCAAGCGTTTTGACGAGGCCCTGCGCGACGCCGGCTACATCGCGATGTCGGGCCAACTCGTCGACAGCACATTGGTCGCGGCACCGAAGCAGCGCAATACCGATGACGAGAAGCGCCAGATCAGGGACGGCAGGACCGCAGACCAGATCTGGCCGGAAAATCCTTCGAAGGCACGCCAGAAGGATACCTCGGCCCGGTGGACAGTCCAGTTCGGCAAGGCCCGGCTCCGGGAGGACGGCAAGCCGATGGCGGATATCGCGATCCCCTCCTTCGGCTACAAGGCTCATACGAGCATCGACAGGAAGTATCGCCTGATCCGGCGCTGGGATGTCACCGACGCGGCGGCTCATGACGGCAGGATGCTGCGCCGGGGGCTGCTGGATTCTTCGAACACCGCCTCAGGCGTCTGGGCCGACAGTGCCTACCGGTCCCGCAAGAACGAGGCCTTCATGGAGCGCCACGGTTTCATCAGCCATGTCCATCGCCGAAAGCCGAAGGGCAAGCCGATGCCCGCGCATATCCGTCGCGGCAACGCCACTCGTTCGAAGCACCGTGCACCGATCGAGCATGTCTTCGCCGTTCAGAAACAGGCCATGGGTCTCACGATCCGAACCATCGGGATCGCAAGGGCCAAGGCGAAGATCGGCATAGCCAACATCGCCTACAACATCAGAAGGCTGGTCCAGATCCAGAAGGCCGAGGGCGCGTGAGCCATGGGACGGCAAGGAGAATAGACAACGCAAGATGAACCCGGTCGGTCATCATCCAAGCCGCGCCGATTACATCATTCTCGCCGTGCAACGCGGGTTGATAGAGGTCACCAGGTGGCTGGGGCGGCTGGATTCGAACCAGCGCTCTTCGGTACCAAAAACCGCTGCTTTACCAGCTAAGCTACGCCCCAACTGTGCGCTTTCTATTCAGTGATCTCAGCGATCACAAGTGAGAATTTGATTTGAATGATCTCACTGCCTCTCTGAGACGGACAACGCCTCTAGATCGTCAGCGGTCGCGCTTTCGCCAATCTGTCGAACGCCGCAAGGTCCGCCACCAACCGTCCCATTTCGTCAAGCCGAACCATGTTGGGACCGTCGGAAGGCGCGCTATCCGGGTTTTCATGGGTTTCGATGAACACCGCTGCAACGCCCAGTGAAACGGCCGCTCGCGCCATCACGGGAGCAAATTCCCTCTGTCCCCCTGAGGACCCGCCTTGCCCCCCTGGCTGCTGCACCGAGTGGGTCGCGTCCATCACGACCGGATAGCCGGTCCGCGCCATGATCGGCAAACTACGCATGTCGGCGACCAGCGTATTGTACCCGAAGGATGAGCCACGCTCAGTCAGAAGAATGCTGTTGTTACCGGTGGAAGCCACTTTGGCCGCGACGTTGACCATATCCCAAGGCGCGAGGAACTGCCCCTTCTTGACGTTGATCACCGCGCCCGTCTCACCAGCGGCGAGCAGGAGATCGGTTTGCCGGCAAAGGAAGGCGGGGATCTGCAATACATCGCAAGCTTCTGCTGCTGGAGCGCACTGATCCGCCGTATGTACGTCGGTCAAGACCGGGCAACCGACCCGCGCACGGACTTCGGCGAGGATCGACAGTCCCTCGTCAATTCCGACGCCGCGCTGGCCTTTCAACGACGTTCGGTTGGCCTTGTCGAAGGATGCCTTGAAGACATAGCCCAGACCCTGTTCAGCGCAAATTTGAGCCATTGCCTCGGCGATCATCATGGCATGATCGAGACTTTCAAGCTGGCAAGGCCCCGCGATCAACGTCAGGGGCGCCGCATTCGCAACAGCAATATCCCCAATTTGAACTGTCCGAAAAGCGGGCGCGTCTGCCATGTATACCTCCCTGTGTCATCGGTGCGATAACCTTCCGCATCGAGAGAGTAAAGCCGTTCGAACGCAACGCCAGTTCGGCGGGATACCGTTGCGGAGTCGTAGGCCGCCAGACGTTCTCCCGTCACTTGATCGACAGGTGTTCGTGCGCAAGAGGCGGCACTACAGCCCCTTCGACCTATAGCTGCCCGCAACGCGACCGATCGAGACGATATAGGCCGCCGTTCGCAGATCCTCGACGCCCTTCCTTGAATGCCAGACTTCCCGCATGGACTGGTAGGCGGTCCGCATCGTGTCATCCAGGCCGGAACGTACCAGTTCCAACTCGCCGGCACCGCGCACGAACTGCTCCTTGAATGCCTTGGAGAGTCCGTGTTCCGCACCGGACACGGAAAGAATCCGGTCAATCTCCTTCACGAGCATCTGGTTCTGCGCCTCTTCCTGGCGGCGCTGCATACGACCGAACCGGATATGGCTGAGGTTCTTGACCCATTCGAAATAGCTCACGGTCACGCCCCCGGCATTGACGTAGAGGTCCGGTATGATGACCTTCCCCCGTGATCGCAGGATATCATCTGCGCCGGCCGTAATGGGCCCATTCGCGGCCTCGACGATCAGAGGTGCCTTTATGCGCTCGGCATTCGTCAGGTTGATGACCGATTCAAGTGCGGCGGGAATGAGTATGTCGCAATCATGCTCAAGCAGGCTTTGGCCATCTTCGACATAGGTGCCCCTCGGAAAATCCTTCACACCACCGCTTGCCTGAACGTGAGAACGAAGGAACTCGATTGGAATGCCATTCGGATCCAGAATCGCTCCATCGCGTTCGATTACACCCACGATCTTGCAGCCGTCTTCCTCGGAAAGGAATTTTGCCGCGTGATACCCGACGTTGCCGAGGCCCTGGATGACGACACGCTTGCCCTCGAGATCCCCCTCGAGACCGGCGGCTTTGAGGTCCTCCGGATGTCGGAAGAATTCCTGAATTGCGTATTGGACACCACGGCCCGTGGCTTCCACTCGACCAGCAATACCACCGGCATTCAGAGGTTTGCCCGTGACGCAAGCTGACGCGTTGATGTCAGTCGTGTTCATCCTGCGATATTGGTCGACGATCCAGGCCATCTCGCGCTCGCCCGTGCCCATATCCGGTGCCGGGACATTCTGAGACGGATGGATCAGATCACGCTTGGCGAGCTCGTAGGCGAACCGACGCGTGATCAGCTCCATCTCGTGCTCGTCCCATTCGCGCGGATCAATCCTGAGCCCGCCCTTCGATCCACCAAAGGGAACTTCGACCAGAGCGCATTTGAATGTCATGAGCGCGGCGAGTGCTTCCACCTCGTCCTGATTCACGCCCATGGCAAAACGAATTCCGCCCTTGACCGGCTCCATGTGCTCCGAATGAACAGAGCGGTACCCCGTAAAAGTATGAATTGTTCCTCGAAGACGCACACCAAACCGCACAGTGTAGGTCGAATTGCAGACCCGGATCTTCTCTTCCAGTCCAGGAGTGAGGTCCATCAATCGGACCGCGTGGTTGAACATCATGTTGACGGAGTCGCGGAAGCCAGGCTCCCGATGCGGCGCATTCATATTTTTCCTCCCGAGGACGATCTGACGTGGTCCTTGCTTCAGTGAGTAGAACACTCCTCCAACGAGCGCTCAACCCCCAGCGAAGGGTATTCAGCAACCACCACCCCGGGGATCCGAACTCTGCGTTTCGGATTGTTGACAAATGATTAGCTGATTGTCGCGCGACGCGGAGCAAGGAACTGAAGGCCCCTGTCAGTGCTGGAGATCACCATTCTGATCTCATGCGTGGCTGGCAGCAAGCCTAGACCGATCGATCTCGCGGCTTGCGCGTTCGGCGCGTCGGCACCGCGTTGGCAGGATCCTCGGGCCAGGAATGCTTCGGGTACCGCCCCCGAAGATCCCGCCGAACATCGCTGTAGGAGGACGCCCAGAAGCCGGGAAGATCCGATGTCGTTTGTACCGGGCGCTGCGCCGGGGAAAGAAGATGGAGCAGCAGCGGCATTCGATCTGGACCCACAGCCGGATGCTCAGACAGACCATAGAGTTCCTGCAAGCGCACCGAAACCGAAGGCGGATCATCGGCGTAGTTCACGGGCAATCGGGTTCCAGTCGGCGCTGTTATCGCAGCTGGAGCCAGCCGATCCAAGCTTTCGCGCTCACTCCAGGTCAGTCGGGCTTGCAGAGCAGCCAAGAGATCTAGCTGTGCGAGCTGATCTGCACGCCGAATGCCCGAGAGATGGGGCATGAGCCAATGCTCGACCTCCGCCATCAGGCCATCCGGAGAGAAGTCCGGCAATTCCCTCTCTCCCCGCGCACGGAGCCACTCGACCCGGGCCGCGAAGCGCCTGGCCCCAGCATCCCAGGGCAAAGCCTCTATGCCAAGATCCCGCACGCCTTCCGTCATCGCCTGGGCAATCGCCTCCGGCGGGGCTGCCGCCCAGCGCCGATCTTCCAAGGCTACAGCACCCAACATCAACCGCTCGCGGGCCATGACGGACCGCGTTCGTCTGGACCACTCGCAGACTCGGTCCTGCCTCAGGTTCTTCGCGTGAAGGTCACGAATCTCCGACTCCGCCGCCACGAGCGCGCGCCGTATCAAGGCCTCCCGAGGATTGCCGTCCAGATCACCCACTACAAGCATGTGCGCCGTCCCAATGGGGTCTTGCGGAGCCGCTACAGCCCCCTTGCCACCGGTCAGCAGATAGCGTGGCGCCTCACCTGTGCGACGCTGTGCGATACGGTCGGGGTAAGCGAGGGAAAGGACAGCCCCAGCAGAAAGGCTGCTCCCAGACTTCGAACTCTTGGGCAAGAGACGCCTGAGGCGCTTGGCTTCGGCCCTGACCTGGTTCAGGGCCGCCCAATCAATTTCAAACGCCACGGGCTTGCCGCGCAGTGCTTTCAACCGGTCAGAAAGATCCGAGGAGGAATTGGATAGCGGGTCTCGGTTTTCAACGAGCGCTGCCAGATTGCACGCGACTTCCCCCGCCCCGCGCGAATTCGCCTCTAGCAGCATATGAGCAAGGCGCGGATGCACCGGCAGCCCTGCCAGAGCCTTGCCATGGTCCGTGATGCGTCCGGACTCGCTCACGGCACCCAAGTCTTTCAGCAGCGCGAGCGCCTCGTCGAAGGCGCTCTGGGGTGGTGGTGTTAGCCAGGCGAGGTCGTCAGGGCCACTCGCCCCCCACATCGCCAGCTCAAGCGCCAATGGAGAGAGATCAGCGGAAGCAATTTCCGGCGGGGGGAAGGCTGAAAGGGCACCCTCCTCGCCTTTCGTCCATAGCCGGAAACACCAACCTCGATCGACGCGCCCCGCGCGTCCTTGACGTTGTTCCGCTTCTGCACGCGTCACAGGTTCGGTCACCAACCGTGCCATGCCGGATCCGGGATCAAACCGCGAGCGCCGGGCACGCCCCCCATCGACCACAACGCGCACATCTGGGATGGTAAGAGATGTTTCGGCAATCGATGTCGAAAGGACCAGCTTTCGCCCCTCACGCAGCGGTCTGAGTGCAGCACGCTGAACCTCTGGCCTCAGTCCACCATGAAGCGTCTGGATCACAATGTCGGTCTTGAGTCTCCCGGCGAGAAGCCGTTCGACCCGACTGATCTCTCCCCGACCCGGTAGAAAAACCAGCACCCCACCCTCGGTTTCGTCGAGCGCGGTGCAGACCAAATCGGCAACCGCTGTTTCGAACTGCCCACGCCGTGGCGCCCCTTTGGACCAGGGACGATCCAGCCATCGTGTCTCTACTGGAAAGGCCCGACCCTCCGACGTGACGAGCGGCGCCCCCCCAATCAGCTCCGCCACGGGCTCGGCGTCGAGCGTGGCCGACATGATGAGAAGCTTGAGGTCCGGACGAAGCGCAGCGCGCAATTCAAGCGTCAACGCAAGCCCAAGATCGGCCTGCAGGGCTCTCTCATGAAATTCGTCGAAAATCACGCATCCGACACCAGCGAGTTCCGGGTCGGATTGGATCATGCGCGTCAGCACGCCTTCCGTGACGACCTCCACCCGGCTACCACGCACGCTTTCACCCTTGATGCGATAGCCGACCCGGCTCCCGATTTGTTCACCAAGCATTTCGGCCAGGCGTTCCGCCGCCGAACGGGCAGCGACCCGGCGAGGTTCGAGCATAAGGATGCGGCCTTCAACCATACCGGCTTCAAGGAGATAGAGCGGCACGCGGGTCGTCTTTCCGGCGCCTGGAGGCGCTTGCAAGACGGCATGTCCTGACGTCGCCAGCGCATGCCCCAGCTTCGGAAGCACCGTTTCGATCGGCAGATCAGTAGCGTGCAACGGCCCTACTTCCGCACCAATGCAGCCATACCGTAGTCTGTTCGTGTCTCGATCCGTTCCAGCCGCGCCTCACCAGCGCCGGCCTTGCGATAGACTACGCGAAACGAATAGGACGAACTCGTATTGAAGCTGTTACCTTCACCCTCAAGGCGCTCATAGCTCCCATTGCAGACCAGATTTTCTCCGTCAGTTTGCGGTGTACCCAGCGTGATCCTGGAGCGCCGAGACCCATCGAAAACGTCTACCGAGTTGCGGCAGATCTCGTCGGACGGTCCGTCTCTCAGAAGCGCAAAACTTGCCGACACGGGATCGACAGTGCCGCTTTGCTTTGATGGTTCCGGCGAACTCGAACGTGGTGGCTCAACGGATACGAAAACAGGGGTGCCTTGCTCCCACTCGATCCGCGTTTCTCTCCGATCCCTTGGCGACTTGGAACTGGCGACAAAGCTATCGGGAACGACCCGACCATTGGCCGCAACCCCGCCCTTTGCCGTTCCGTCATAGAAAAAATCGGCGAATATGCTCACCACTCCTGCTGTCCGGACTTCGGCATTTGCCTCGTAGCTGCGACCTTCGTCACGGCCTGACATCGCTATCTCACCCGCTCGAATTCCCGCAATCTTGAAATCGAACACCGCCTCATAGGGTTCAGCTGCGACCAATGGCGGGAGCAGCGGAACCGACAGCACTGTCGCGAGGCTGACGCCTGCGAATTTCTGGGCAAATCTGGCATACAGCATGTGGTTGACTCCGGACGGATGGTCTTGGTGTATGCCAAATGCGCCGGAAACCTCCAAGCAAGAACCCGGCGGGCCAAATGAAGCTTGCGTGAGGGGCAGAAACGACATGGGCGAAGGCGCGAGGGTTGCATCCGAAATGGCAACGCAAGTCGCATCCGGAGACCGCAGAGCGCTCGCGAGATCCATCACCCTGGTCGAATCGAGCCGCGCCGATCACCGACAGATGGCACAGTCACTGCTCGCCGACCTGCCACGTCGCGAGAAACCCGCTCTGCGTGTCGGTCTGACCGGCACGCCGGGCGTCGGCAAGTCAAGCTTCATCGAGGCGCTCGGCCTCTTCCTCATCGAACGAGGCTTGAAACTGGCCGTACTTGCGGTGGATCCCTCCTCGGCACGGTCAGGCGGCTCCATTCTCGGGGACAAGACCAGAATGGAACACCTCTCGCGAAGGCCGGAAGCCTTCATCCGACCTTCCCCAAGCAAGGCGACCCTCGGAGGAGTCGGGCGAAATACCCGTGAGACAATTCTGCTTGTCGAAGCATGGGGCGCCGATGTGGTTCTCGTGGAGACGGTGGGGGTCGGTCAGTCGGAAACCATGGTCGCGGACATGACAGACATCTTTGTTCTTCTCCTTGCGCCCGCGGGCGGAGACGAATTGCAGGGTGTCAAGCGCGGCATCATGGAAATGGCCGATTTGATCCTCGTAAACAAAGCCGATGGCGAGCTCAAACCGCAAGCCATGCGAACCTGCGCTGATTACCACGGCGCGCTTCGACTGATGCGTGCTCGACCCGGCGATCCCGAGGGGTTTCCCAAGGCACAGACTGTTTCAGCCTACACGGGTGACGGTTTGGAGGAAGCCTGGAATGCGGTCGAAGCGTTGGCTACCGGCAGGCAACAAAGCGGAACCTGGGATGCCCGTCGTGCGGCACAGGCACAGACCTGGTTCAGCCATGCGATAGAAGCAGGCCTCATGGCAAGGCTGGAACGAGACCCCAAGATTGCCGCGCACCGCGAGGAACTGGCGAGCAAGGTTGCCAGTGGAGAACTCCCGCCTGACATTGCCGCGGAAACCCTGCTGGACAGTTTTGCACCAAACCCAATTTTGATCTCGAATGACAGCTGAAGAGCTTTCTGCCGAGATTCAACACTGCCGCATCTGTGCCGACAGATTCGCGGCGACCCGAACCGCCCATTCGCCAAGACCGGTTCCCTGGCTCTCTGAAACTGCCTCGATCCTAATCTGTGGTCAGGCACCCGGCCTGAAGGTGCATCAGAAGGGTCGTCCATTTGATGACGCTTCCGGAGACCGTTTGCGCCAGTGGATGGGGATTGACCGCGATACCTTCTACGATCGGAGCAGGATCGCCGTTCTCCCGATGGCATTCTGCTTTCCCGGATATGATGCGCACGGTTCAGATCTACCGCCCCCGGCAATTTGTGCCCAAACGTGGCGCAAGCGTGTTCTTGGATCCATGCCGGCTATTCAGCTGACGCTACTTGTCGGCGCATACGCGCAAAAATGGCACCTTGGTGGAAAATCGAGATCGGTCTCGCAAACAGTCGCCGACTGGCGCGAACTGCCGCAGCACTTCATTCCGCTTCCCCACCCCTCCTGGCGCAACACCGGCTGGCTGAAGCGCAACCCATGGTTCGAAAAAGAACTCGTGCCTGTATTGCAAGCACGGGTTTGCAACCTCCTGCAACATCGCTAGACCTTGGTAGACACGGACCCCGGCGGATCGGGAGAGAAATGACAGAGACCGCAATCGACGCAGCCTTTAACGCCACGCAGGCCGATCCGGACGACACCGGTCTCTACATGCGCCTTCTGGAACGGATCATGGACGCTGAGCTGTTCCTTTTATTGGCGGAAGAACCAGAGCGCGACCACATCGAACCGCATCTGTTCGAAATGGATGAAGGCCAGTTCATTCTTGCCTTCGACCGCGGTGAAAGACTTGCCGAGTTCCTGGATGAGCCTTCGCCCTACATCGCGCTTCCGGGGCGGCGGTTGGTGGAAATGATCTCCACTCAACAGGTCGGCCTGGCACTCAACCTTGGCGTGGCACCTTCAGAGATGCTGCTTCCTCCCGAAGCGGTCAGGTGGATGGCACAGCTTGGCGAGGGGGATCCGGAACTGCACGAAGCCAGGATCACCGGTATCGCGATGCCGCGCCACCTCCCCTCCGGACTGATGGCCTCTCTGGATCCCAAACTGGCCGCGCTTTCTTCTGTGATAGACCAGGCACACTTGGTGGAGGCGGAATTCTCCGAGAACGATAACGCGCTTCTGCTCGTTCTCTTTGGTGTACCGGAAGGCGCGCGAAAGGATGTGGCAGCTGCAATTGGTGAGGCGGTACGCTTCAGCGGTGTCGAACACGCACGGCTGGACGTCACGTTTCTCGACAACGACGCGCCGAGCCGGGCACAGATAGAGGCTGTTTCGGTGAGGATCGAGCTGCCTGATGATAGAACCAATCACCACCCTCAGGCACCAGTCGAACCAGGAAGTGATCCGGACAAGCCACCGCGGCTGAGATAGCCCAGCAAGCGTCAGGGCCGGGACGAGCCCGGTCGCTTCGGTCTGCTACTGCTACTCTTTGCGACGGCCAGTTTCGTTCAGGTTGGAATCCAGCTCGATATCGTACTGACCATCGGCACAGAACACATCGTCGAGTTCATAGCCGTCATCCTCGACTTCGATATCGCTCGGATCCATCTCGCATTGCATCTCGGCGAGCATCGCCTGGATTTGCTCGGCAGTTTCTGGTGAAACTCCCTGCGCCGAAGCGCTAAGAGGCATTGCAAGCGCGAATACTGAAACTGCGGCGAGCATGGTCTTTCTGAACTTCATAAGTCTTTTCCTCCCTCTGAATCATCGCTCCCGCCGCATCAGCGGATCGAGAACGTCACCTTCTGCGTTTCCCCCGTGCTTCCGGGGATCTTCAGATCGTAGGAGCCGGGCTTTATCGCGACGAAGGAAATCGATGCCGAGCCGGCCGCGTCGAACTCGAGACTGTCAATGGCCATAGGGCGGACCTCGATCTGGTTGATGACAATCTCGTTGAACCAGACCGCACGGAAGAACTCCGGGCCGGAAACGGCAAGCTCTGCGGAGCCATCCGCATTGATATGGATCTCATAGTACGCGCCGGACTGAAGCTCGACGGCCCCTTCCGGATGGAGAGGCTGGCCGGACGCAAGTGTCAGTTCAATGGGTTCACCGCGATTACAGCTTGCCAGCACGCCTGCGAAACCAAATTCATCGCAGAGCGGTGCCGCGGTAGATACTGAAGGCAGAGCTGTGGCGGCCGCGAGTGCCGCCGCCGCGAATAGGGTTCTCATGTAGTCCTCCCGTTTGGAATTTTCCGATCAGCTGGCTCAATCCGGTGCCACGACGACACCCCAGGGCTGCTGGCCGACCTGAACCGACTTTATCGTTTCAAGATTCTCGACGTCTATTACCGAAACGTCGTTAGAGTTCCCGTTGGTCGTGATCAGATATTTTTCGTCCGGCGTGAAATCGAGCTGCCAAACGCGCTGACCTACCAACAGGTATTCCAGCACTTCGTCGGTCTGCGGATCTATGACCGCCACCCTGTTCGCAGGCCCGAGCGCTACAAAGAGCTTCGACTGGTCGGAGGTGATGCGCATCCCCACGGGCTGCAGCCATTCCGGCTGAACTCCAGGCACCTCAAACCGGATCTTGTCGATCAGTTCGGGCGTCTCGCCACTGGTGTCGATCACGCTGACCGTGCCACCGATCTCGGAGCTGACATAGAGCTTCGCTCCGTCATCGGTGTAGATCGCGTAGCGCGGCCGCTGATCAACAAGGATGTTGTGCTTGATGGCGAAATTGTTCGTGTCGATGAAATGGGCCATGTTGGTGGTCTCGGAGGTGTTGATCGCCCAATTTCCATCCGGGCTGACCGCCATGCCTTCTGGTTCAACGCCGACTGGCACCTCCGCCAATACCTCCCGAGTTACCGTATCGACGACAGTGACAAGATTGTCGTCCTCGTTGGCGATGTAGAGGGGATTTCCCGAGGGGTGCAAAACAAACAGTTCGGGGTCCGGCCCGGATGGCAATGTATGAAGTTCCTCGTAGGTTTCCGGGTCGAACACACGGACGAGATCGTCATCGGACGCGCAGACATAGAGTTCAGATCCATCGGGTGCGATCGTGATGCCTCGAGGGCGGTTGCCGGCGGGAAACTCGTCCAAGACCTCCCAGGTCTCGCTGTCGAGCACCGTCACAGTGTTGCCGCGCTCGTTGGAGACAAAAACCTTGTTGGCCAAGGCCGGAGCCGTGTTGCAGCCGGCCCCGAGGATCGCGGCCAATACAGCCGTTCGCACAATTCTCTCCATGAATAGCTCCCTAGTCGAATACGGTGCAGGCCGATTCCGGCTCGTCGAGGCCGAGCGTGTCGAGCGGCGAGACCTGGTGCAGATAGCCTTCCTGCGGGGAAACGCTCACGTTGATCCGTCCATCCGTCAGCAAAATCGGCTGGCGCAATTGCCCGTTCCAGTCCCGAAACGTTACGGGTTGCCCCTTGAAGGCCGCGAGCTCGAATTCATCGCCCAAGGCATATTCGAGGATCGTGGCGGGATCTGCCTGACCAGTCCGAGTCACGGCCTCGCCGACAACACGCAATGCGAGCCAGGCCTGGTAGTCTTCCTCCCGAGCGTAGCGCCCGGAAAGTTCCTCGAACCGGGTCTGAAACTGAGTTGCCCCCCAGGATTCATGCGCGGGCATCCAGCTTGCAGGCGTCAAGCCGGCTGATCCGACAATAAGATCAGGGCCCCAAGTGTGATATGGCAGATGTACGGCAAACACATCCGCTTCGTCAGCGGCAACAACCACATCGTGGTCCGGCATGTCCTGGGTAAAGAGCGGCATCTGACGCTGGACCATCACATGCCCGGTGTCGCTGACCCTCGCACCGCCAGTATCCTCGAAGCCGCGTTGATCGACGATCTCAGCGCCGAACTTCCGGGCTGAGTTGCGGTAGCTGTCTGCAAGCGCGAAATCTTCAGGGTGGGACCCCTGGATCAACACCCACTTGTCCCACTTCTTCCACATAAGATACTGAGCAAGGGCGTCGGTTCGCATCGCGCGGCTGGGCGCAACATGCAGCAGGTTGCCCCGGCAATCTTCATCGCGCAGGTTATTGCCTTGTGCCAAGGCATTGAGCACCAGAGCGTCTTCGCCAGCACGCTCCGCAAGCTCAAGCGTGAGTTCATCTCCGGCAAGCAAGACGATGATACGGATCCCCTGCCCCAGAAGCCCGTCCAGCGCCGCAGCCGACTCTTCGGGTGAAGTCGCGATAGTTTCGACGGTGAATTCATGTCCCAAGAATTGGCCGGTTGTCTGGTTATCCTGGGTTGCAAGCATCGCGCCGGAGAAGCCTAGATCCTCAGGCTTCAGGTCCAACCGCGAAATGGGCAAGAGTTCCTCATAGTCTACCCGGAGCACTGCGGCGTCGACATCTACACCGAGCACGGCAGACGGACAAACAGCAGCCGCTACAAACGGCAGCATCCAAGTCTTCAACAAGTCATCCTCCCAGTCGGCCGTTTCACGACCGTTCTTATGTGACCATTCTAGTAAGGAACGGGCAAAGCACAATGACATGGAACCGATACCTTTGGCGTATTGAGCTCTCATCTGAGCGGCCCGATCATCCGTTCACCACGTGCGAATGTGCGATCAAGTCAGCAAAGAAAACAGGTGAGGGATCAGGATGAAATTCGAGAAGAGGCTGGCAGCCGGCATCGGCTTCGCGCTTCTTGGTGCAATGGTGCCGGCTGCTGTGCTGGCGCATGGGCCAACACGCCAGAAGATCACTTTGACCACGGAAGTTCCGGCCGCCCCCGAAGAAGTCTGGTCCGTGATCGGCAACTTTCAGGATATGGGCTGGCATCCGGCCGTTGCCGTGACCGAGGGCCAAGGCGGAAACGAGATCGACGCAACCCGGGTCCTTTATCTTGGTGCATCGGATGGGCCAACGATCTCCGAGGTGCTCTACAAATACGACGACGCAAAGATGAGCTACTCCTACCGCATCACAGACGTGGACGTAGAAATTCTGCCGGTGACAAATTACTCTTCGCACCTGACTGTAAAGCCTATGTCAGGCGGCTCCGAAATAGAGTGGCGGGGAGCGTTTTATCGCGGTGATCCGAACGGTGATCCACCAGAACACCTGAATGACGAAGCGGCCATAGCGGCGGTAACCTCGGTCTATGATGCCGGTTTGACAGCTCTTGCCGAACGTTTTGCGCAGTAGGACTATTTTCTGGCTCGCAGTCTTCGCGGGGGTGCCAATTGCGGCCCTGGCCGGAGACTTGGCATTCGTGACCAATCAGTCGAGCAACGACATGAGCGTGCTCGACCTCGAAAGGGGACAAGAAATTCGCCGGGTGCCAATACCCGGCCAACCGGCAGGCATAGCTGCAAGTGGGATACTGGGCGCGGCCATTGTCGTCAGTCCGGGAAGCAAAAAAATACGACGCCTCGACATAGATGACGGTTCACTGGTCGCAGAGGCGCAACTCGAGGGCGGTCCCTTGGGTATTGCCCTCGATACGGCGCGAGGGCGTGTTTTCGTCAGCGACTGGTTCAATGCACGGATCTGGGTGCTCTCGCCAGAGGACTTGAGCGAAATGCAGGTTTTGACGACCGGTGGCACACCCGCTGGCCTCGCAGTTTCACCTGATGGCCAATGGCTGGCCAGCGCAAATCGCGATGCCAACAGTGTTTCGATTTTTGACGCCGCGTCCCTCGTTCTCACTCATACGGTCACAGTAGGCGCCCGACCTTTCGGCCTCGAATTTGCCCCGGATGGGCGACTCTTCACCGCTGACGTTGGAAGCAACACCGTGACGGTCATGGACCCTGTCACCGGGATTGTTGAGGGTCAGATACCAACGGGCGAAAGACCGTATGACGTGGCATTCGCGTCCAAGCGTGGCTTTGTATCGAACCAGTATGCCGATTCCGTCACGGTTTTCGATCTCGAGACCCTCGAGCCGATCGCGGAACTCAATGTTGGTGAATATCCCGAAGGCATCGCGGCCACGTCCGATGGACGACGGATCGTCGTGGCCAACTGGTTCTCGAATACCGTATCGCTCATCGATGCGGAAATACTTACGGTGGTGGAAGAGATCGAAACCGGGGACGGACCACGAGCTTTTGGATCATTCGTTGTAGATCCAGAGGAATGATCCCCCCGCTAGCTTCCTCCAGGCTTTGGTTCCATTCGTTCGGTTGGGTGTCCGGCCGCCAACCAGCCATCCGTACCCTCAGGAAACCAGAACACATTCGAATAGCCATACTCGACTGCGCGCTTTGCAGCATTCCAGCTCATCCAACAATCGGCCTGGCAGAAAAGAACGACAGGAGCGCCGAGATCTCCCTCGGTCGCCTCTCCTAGCCCTTCGCGGAAATACTGATGCATTGCCTCTGGAATTTCGCCATATCCCACATTCGCGAGCCAAAGGGCCCCCGGGATCGTATCCCGGGGCTTCTCACGGTAGATCGTGCCCTCAGGGAGTTCGGGCTTCGGTGGACGAGGGAGCGCGTCTATGAAGGCGACTCGCCCGGTCCTCCACAAGGCATACGCAGCATCGGTGTCAATGACCGTGGCGCCTGCGAGCGTATCGGGAACGGGCGCCCGATAGTCTGTCATCCGATAACTCTGCGGTTCTTCCACCGCGTACGCGACTGGCGCGGCCACGAGAAAGACCGCAACTAGCACGCTTGAGGCAGCCGACTTCATTGCTTTGGCTCAAGTGGTGCTGTGCCCATATCGTTCATGAGCGGCACGCCTGCTTCCAGCAGGATGTCATTGATCTCGTCTTGATTGCGTCGGATCAGCGAGTTCAGTTTTCGCGACCAGTCCAGTTCGCCTCGGCGAACACCCATTGTAATGCGATAGAACATTTTCGGTGGCGCCTCCTCATCCATCAAAGGCGTGGCGACCAGACTAGGATGCTTGGTCTTGACTAGCGGCCCACCGATTGGCCCCCACAGGATCGCGACATCGATTTCTCCAGCCTCAAGATCCCCAAGCATGTCGCCCGAGGGGTCAGAATACCGACGATCCACAAAAAGCGGATAGGATCTTGCCTGGCTGATCAATCCATTCCGCGCCATGTGTGAGGCGGCGGGGCTTCCGGCAACCAGTCCGATGCGCGCGCCTTCGAGATCGGGATCTGAGATTTGCGATATACCCGCATAGCGACTCGCTTCTGGCACCACTATGACAAAGCGCGATGTATAGTAGTGATTGGTATTCTGAACCAGTTCATGGAGTTGCGCATATCCGATTACCACATCGCATCGGTTTGCGCCGAGCGTATTGCGCACAAAACCTGTGGAGTCCGGATACCAGGTGTATTCGAGCGGGAGATCAAGCTCGCGGGCTAAAAGCTCGGCAATCTTGTTTTCGAACCCGGAACCGTCTTCACTTGAAATTGGAAAGTTTGCGGGATCTGCACAAACTCGAAATTCGTTCCGCGATACGAGATCGGCAGTCTGCGCGGTTGCTTCGCCGGGGTGACCGGCCAGCAGGAAGATCAGGGCCGCCGCGCAGCCCCTAACCGTGGCATGCATCCTCAGCCGCCTGAATCTCATCGGATTTGGCCTCTTTGCTTCCCGGGCGTCCCCGCGGAATCGCCTCCATGCCGCGCGCCTTCAGATAGACGTAGATATCATCAAGATAGCACATGACGTTGTTGTTCGTCCCGAACGAGGGCATCACATCCTGCTCAGAACTGGTGACGTTCTCACGACCGTTCACCACCACATCGATGAAGTCGTAGTAGTCCATGTTGACAGCGGATGCCTTGAGGGCCGGTGCGTAGGTCGAACCTTCCCCGTCCGGCCCATGGCAGACGTGGCACTCGGCGTGATAACGGCGAAACCCGGAAAATGTCAGCCAATCGACGGTACCATCATCGGCCACATTGTAGGTGGGTATATCATCGTCGGTGTAGTATTTTCCGCCTTCCTCATAGGCGACGGTAATATTGGCCGTCATCTCCTCTTCTGTAAGCTGCTGTGCGCCAGCCAAAGACGAACAGGCAAGTAAGGCCACCGAGAGACACGGCGTCAGGATTCTGCTTCTCATCATTCAACCTTTTGGGCCGGGGATCGACCGGCACGAGTGAGGGAAACCCGTGCCGATCCATTCTGGGACTAATCTGCCGTCAGGCAGCTATCTTCACTCCGGCAGGGTGAAGACCGTCAACTGCCCGCCCAGCGCGGTATAGTCGCTCAATGCCGCGTATCCGCCCACGGCACCCAAACCGTCATTGGGATTGGTCAGCCCCGCAGCGAGACCGATTCCGGCCCAACCGCCAATGCCAGACAGGACGGCGACATATTGCTTGTCGTTGTGGGTGTAGGTCATCACATTGCCGATGATGCCCGACGGGGTCTTGAACCTGTAGAGTTCCTCCCCGGTCGTGGAGTCAATGGCTTTGAGATAGCCTTCGAGTGTACCATAGAAGACGATATCACCCGCGGTGGCCAAGGCGCCTGACCAGACCGAGAATTGCTCGGGGATCGACCACTTGATCTCGCCGGCCACATTATCCCAGGCAATGAAGTTACCCATACCGCCATGGCTGTCGGGTGCTGGATACATTGCAAGCGTTGCGCCTACATAGGGCTGGCCTGCCGTGTAACTTACCCGGAACGGCTCATAGTCCATGCAGACATGGTTGGTCGGAACGTAGAAGAGCTGGGTTTTCGGCGAATAGGAGGCTGGCTGCTGATCCTTGGTGCCTAGCGCAGCCGGGCAAATGCCGGTCGAGTTCACGTCCTCGCCGTTCTGCTCGGTCGAGTATTCGGCCACGACCTGCGGACGGCCATACTCTTCACTTTCGGGATCCATCACCACTTCGGTCGCCCAGTTCACCGCCGGGTCGAACTTTTCGGCCACCAACAGCTCTCCTGTTACTCGGTCGAGCGTGTAGCCAAAGCCGTTTCGGTCGAAATGGGTCAGGAGCTTTCGCTCTTCCCCGTTGAAGTCCTGATCGGTGAGTATCATCTCGTTGACGCCGTCGAAGTCCCACTCGTCGTGGGGCGTCATCTGGTAGAACCACTTGGCCATCCCGTCATCGGGATCACGCGCCATGATAGTCATGGACCAGCGGTTGTCACCAGGTCGCTGCGCAGGATTCCAGGTCGAAGGGTTACCGGTGCCATAGTAGATCAAATCGGCTTCCGGATCATAGGAATACCACCCCCAGGTCGTGCCGCCTCCGATCTGCCATTGATCACCTTCCCAGGTATTCAGGCTTGAGTCCGCACCAATCGGCTCGCCGAGATGTGTTGTATTCTCCGGATCAACGAGCATTTCTTCGTCCGGACCCATCGAATAGGCGCGCCATTCCTGCTCGCCAGATTCCATGTTGTATGCTGTCACATGGCCGCGCACGCCATACTCGCCGCCCGAGATGCCGACTATGATCTTGTCCTTCACGGGCAGCACGGTCGCCGTGTTCGTCTCACCGATCGAGGGATCACCGTTCACGGCCGTCCAGAGCACCGATCCATCCTGGGCATTGAGGGCGACAACGGTCGTGTCTGCCTGATGCAGGAAAATCTTGTCATTTGCGTAAGCCACACCGCGATTGACCGTGTCGCAGCACATTACCGGAATGACACTGGTGTCCTGCTTCGGTTCATAGCGCCAGATTATTCGTCCGTTGTCGTTGAGATCGAGCGCATAGACGATGTTGGGAAATGGCGTGTGCACATACATCACATCGCCGATCACAAGCGGCGATCCTTCGTGGCCGCGCAGAACACCGGTCGAGAAGGTCCAGGTCGGGACGAGATCCCCGACGTTATCCTTGTTGATCTGATCCAGTTCGGAATAGCGCTGGTTTGCGTAGTCTCCGGTCTGGATCGCCCATTGGTTCGGGTCACTCATGACCTCCATGAGGGCTTCGTTCGCGCTCGCCCCAATCGGGGATGCCACAGCTACGAGCGCTGCAAGACTGATTGATCGTCGCATTCTTGATTTACCTCCCTTAAAGTTCTCTTGAGGTTCTTGTCACCCCAGCGCCACTCGCCCGCGCTTTTGTGCCATCTTTTTATTCTTGGGCGCCAATTACAGGAACCGAAGGACCGGCCGCTTTCACAACGAGCATGTGTTGCTCTGCGGCTCTTCTGACCGACGACCCCGTCAATTTCCCAGCTTTACTTCACGATGCATTCAGCCTTTCTGCGTGCCATTTGACATGATCTTCCGCGAAGGACGCGACAAAGAAGTAGCTGTGGTCGTAACCGGGTTGCATCCGCATCACTGATGGCTGCCGCCGTTTTGCCAAGAGCTTCGCCATTGCCTCGGGCTTGAGCAACTCTAGAAACTGATCGTCTGCACCCTGATCGATCAGAATTGAGCCGGCCCAGCCATGCTCCTCGAGAAGCAGACAGGCGTCGTGCTTGGTCCACAATGACTCGTCTGCACCAAGATAGGCCGAGAGCTGTTTGCGCCCCCAGTTTGACGCCGTGGGGTTCACGATTGGGGAAAACGCGGAAACTGAACTGTATTTCTGCGGGTTACGAAATGCGATGGTCAGTGCACCGTGTCCGCCCATCGAATGTCCAGTAATGCCGTGCTTGCCATTGACCGGGAGTGCACCTTGCAACACCGAAGGGAGCTCTTTCACGACGTAGTCATACATCTGATAGTGCTGGCTCCAAGGCTCCATACTCGCGTTCACATAGAACCCCGCGCCCTGCCCCAGATCATAGGCATCGTCGTCCGCCACATTGGATCCGCGCGGGCTGGTATCGGGAAAAACCAGCGCCAAGCCGTGCTCGGCAGCGTATTTCTGCATACCTGCCTTAGTCATGGCATTTTCATGGGTGCAGGTAAGGCCAGAGAGATACCAGAGGACTGGCACCGATCTGTTCTTCGCCTGAGGCGGCAAAAAGACCCCGAAGGTCATTTCCACACCGCAGACATCCGACATATGCTTGTAGACCGCTTGGGTCCCGCCGAAACACTGGTTCTTGGAGACGAGTTCCATGCAACCCTCAGTATTGGACGACCGCGCGGATCGACTTGCCCTCATGCATGAGGTCGAACCCGTGGTTGATCTCTTCTAGTTTGAGCCTGTGGGTGATCATCGGATCAATCTCGATCTTGCCATCCATATACCAGTCGACGATTTTCGGCACGTCTGTGCGCCCACGCGCGCCCCCGAACGCCGTGCCGCGCCAGCTCCGCCCGGTAACTAGCTGGAATGGACGCGTCGAGATCTCTGCTCCCGCCGGCGCCACACCGATGATGATGCTCTCACCCCAGCCCTTGTGTGCACATTCCAGCGCCGTGCGCATCACATTTACATTGCCTGTGGCGTCAAACGTGTAATCCGCACCGCCTTTGGTGAGGTTCACTAGATATGCCGTCAGATCCTCGCCCACCTCGGTTGGGTTGACGAAGTCGGTCATGCCAAACTTCTCGGCCATCGGCTTCTTGTCATCGTTGAGATCGACACCGACAATCTGATCGCAGCCCGCAAGCCGAAGCCCTTGGATCACGTTCAACCCGATCCCGCCGAGCCCGAAAACAACGCAGCGCGAGCCGATTTCCACCTTAGCGGTATTGATCACCGCACCAATGCCGGTGGTCACGCCGCAGCCAATATAACATACTGTATCGAAGGGCGCGTCCTCACGGATCTTCGCCAGTGCGATCTCCGGAAGAACCGTGTAGTTCGAGAAGGTCGAGCACCCCATGTAGTGGTAGATCGGATCGCCATCGAGCGTGGTGAAGCGGCTCGTTCCGTCGGGCATCAGGCCTTGGCCTTGGGTGGTCCGGATTGCCTGGCAGAGGTTGGTCTTTGGATGCAGGCAGTAGTCGCATTCCCGGCATTCCGGTGTGTAGAGAGGGATCACGTGATCGCCCGGCTTCAAGCTCGTCACCCCTGCACCCACCTCCACGACAACGCCAGCACCCTCGTGCCCCAGAATAGCCGGAAAGATGCCCTCCGGATCGGCACCCGAGCGCGTGAATTCATCGGTGTGGCACAGTCCGGTTGCCTTGATTTCGACAAGGACTTCGCCCGCCTTGGGGCCTTCCAGATTGACTTCGGTAATCTCGAGAGGTTTGCCAGCCTCGAAGGCGACGGCGGCGCGGGTGCGCATATGTGCTTCTCCCTGAAGAACGTGAGTAAGTTGCCCATAGGCCTTGAGAACGAGTATATGCCCGCTCTCAACGCGAACAATTAAGACCTTAGGATGCAGTTGAACCGCTTCGCAACCCGTCGTTTTTGCCATAAGAAACAATGGCTAGGGAGGAGTTCACTCAGATGTTAGTCAGAACCGCACTCAACGGCGCATTGATCGCTGCCCTGCTATTGCCATCGAGCCTGATCGCCCAGCCGATAGAAGATCCGAACTGGCCCTGTGTGCAACGCAAGGTAACCGGCTTGTCCGTCGGGCTGATGTGGCCGCATCCGCTACCCGATAGCGAAATTAGCACGGCACAGAGCGAACTGGCAGATGCTCTGGCCCTTCGAAGGGTATCCCTTGCGGATGCAGAAAGCCTTGTTGCGGATTTCATGCAAGCGAACCCTGAGACCGATCTGGACGATCTCGGACTAATCTTCGAGGGCGTATTCGATCACCTCGCAAAGGAAAGGCGGAAGATCATGGCAGGGATCGAGCGCTATGCGTCGGGGCAGCATGCTCTCTCCCAGCGAATTGATCAAAACCGAATGGCGTTTCGCAAAGCAGAGGCGTCAGAGCCTCCAGACTACGACAGACTTGATGAGCTGGAGGCAAAGATTGATTGGGATGAACGCATATTTCGTGACCGGGCCCAATCGCTGACCTACGTCTGCGAGACCCCTGTCCTACTGGAACGCCGGCTTTACGCTATCGCTCAGATGCTACTGAATTCAGCGCCGTGACACGGCCGAGAGAGCCTACGCCGTCAGGACTATAGGACTGCAGTTTCAGCCTACATCAGATTTTGCCAAGTCATATCGGGATGAGATCGGGTATGCCATTGCCGGATGCTTCCCTGCCTCGTTACTCCCACTCAAGCTCGGTATACGCGACAGTCGCGTTGCGCGGATTATAGACGTCAAACAAGGACCATCGGTCAGCTTGATCCATGCCAATACGTTCGATCGCTTCGGCGAGGCTCGTTCCGGCTTCGATCTCTGCGCGTGCGTCCCGGACAAGGCCCTCAAGGTAGGACAACATCGGAACCACGCTTTCAGGCCAGAATAGAACTGCTTTTCCGTGTCCCGGAACAACGCCATCCGCACGCTCTTCACACATTACCTGCAATACAGAGATCCAGCCACGCAAGGAGCCGTCCAGTGTGGGAATATGGTTTTCCACCACCAGATCTCCGGAGAAGAGCAGCCTCGTTTCACTGTCAAATACGGTCATATCGTTCGTGGTATGGGCAGTTTCTCGCGGCACTAGGTCGAGCGTTCGTCCCCCCAAATCAATACTCGTTTCGAATTCGACAACGGCATCAACCACCGGAACTTCGGTGCCCATGAAATCGACCTCTGCGATCAGATCGGCGTATCGATCGAGATACGTCTGTGATCTGTCCGCCAACGCGCGCGGCAAGCGTTGATGCGCGATAACCTTTGCACCCGCCTCCTGCAAAGGGACAGCGCCAAACACGTGATCGGGATGCATATGCGTTAGAATTGCATACCGTATCGGCTTCTGGCTGACCTCACGAATGGCTAGGTAGACGGCTTCACCCAGAGCACGGGTTCCGCCCGCGTCAATAACGGCGATGGCATCCTCTCCAACGACAAATCCGATATTGGACGTATCTCCCTGGTTATTGAGACCAGGCTCGGCAACGGCTCCCGTATGCACAAAAACTCCGGGAGCAACTTCTTCGAATTCGAGGGCTGATGCTGGCCGCTCCTTGCAATACACGCCACCTGAAACGATCACACCCTCGAATCCGATCTCTGCCATTAAAGCCGAAAGCTCACATTCGACCCGGTCTATACTGGCGTGACCGGGCAATAATGCCGCCCGGCAAACATCAGTTGCCTCCAAGGAGCAAAGCATCACGAATGCTTCGAACATGTATTCGTCCTTTTCATGGGAAATTGTGCTTCGCTGAAACGCAACTCGCCACATATCCCAAAGGATTGGTTCGGTTACAGCATGAAAACTGCTATTCTGGTAGGTGGTTGGTTGCAAGCAATCGATCTCGGCGCAAACCGCAGAGCGTTCCAGCGCCAGCCTCTTGTCGACAGGACGGAGCCTTTCGCCATGTCATCCAGAACGTTTTCCATTTCGAGCATCTCCTGCTTGGCACTTGCCCTTGCGGGCTCACTATGGGCAGCCGAACCCGCCCGGGACAATCCCCTTGTTGCAAGCGAAAGTTGGGATCTCATACGAGATGACCTCGTGGGAGATGTTGAGTTACTCGATGGAGAGGATGTCTTCGATCTTGGAGCGCCCTATCGTGCCGCTGACGCCGCGACCGTGCCAATAACCCTTCGGCAAACCAACGATACAGCTGGCCCAATCGAAATGGTCCGCCTAGTGATCGACGAAAATCCGGCGCCACTTGCGGCCGACATCAGCTTCGGCCCCGCCATGCAACCGCTCGATTTTGAAATGCGCGTGCGTGTCAATCAGTATTCCAATGTCCGCGCCATCGCCGAAACCCCAGACGGGCATTTCATGACGGGACGTTTCGTGAAGGCGAGTGGAGGCTGTTCGGCCCCTGCCTCGAAGAGTCCGGAAGAAGCACTGGCCGGAATGGGAGAGATGCGGCTCCGCCTTTTCGGCGTGACGAAAAGCCCACAGGTATCGAAACCGCGCCAAGAGGCGCAGATAATGATCCGGCACCCGAACTACTCGGGGCTTCAACGCGACCAGATCACCCAACTCTTCATCGGGGCTCACTTCCTCGACCGCATTGAGGTTCTTCAGGGGGACGAGCGCCTGTTTCTGATGGAGGGCGGGATCTCGATAAGCGAGAACCCGGTCTTCCGGTTCAACTACGCCGACAACGGAGCTGAATCACTCAGGATTATTGCACACGACACCGAGGGCAACACATTCGAGAAGACCTTGCCCAAGGTTTCTCCAAGTTGAAGCCGGCCTAGAAACAGAGAATTTCTGCCTCAGCTTGCGCCCTGCGCAGGTCTGCCACAAAAGCTTGGTTCATCTGAGGTCCCTTGAACATCGACATGCGTTCGCCACCCACTTGCTGGAGCGAGAGAACTGTCTCCGCCTCCACATATTTCTCGTATGGTAGGATGGACGCGATCCGATCGATTGAGCAGGAACATTTTGAAAGCATAATGCGCGTCTGACCGTTTGCAGCCATGCACCCGAAGACATAGTCGGCCCGCGCCTCGGTTGGGTAGTCATTGAGCCTTTCCGCCACGGTTTGGGCGATACTCGGCACGCCAAACGCGATACTGAAAACTCCCGCGATGAGAAATGTCTTCATTCTGAAGCTTGCTCCACATCCGAAATTTCTATCCGTTGGGACACCGCCGCAGGTTCGCCCCCCCCCGAAACTGCCAGCGAATAGTACCAGCCCGGGACATCAGGAGACACCGTTACTTCCAATGCCAAGTCATCGAAGCCCGCCGCTTCAGCATTCACATCCCCTTCCAGAGGGTGAAGCACAAGCCGCTCTCCCGACACCTCAATGCCCTCCAAGATCAACAAAACTGGTTCATGCTCTGCCTCATCAAGAAGCGCTTCCTTGAAACGGTTCCTGATATAGAAGGGACTTCCGCCAGATTTTTCGGCCACAGCCCGAACGGCATTCTCCATGTAATACATGATCAGCGGATTGCCGACATCAGTCGGAAATTGGCCAATCGCACCGCGCTGTTGCCCGCGTATCCGAACAAGTTCTGTCAGGTTCTCCGACCCGATCGTGAGACGGAGGGTCTGATCCGCGACACCGCCCGTTTCCGCATATTCGATTACAGAAGCCTCCGGCAGAGCGTCTAGTGTACCGCTCCGAAAGATCGTGTCATAAGTCTCGTTGTCAGTGGCTCCCGCGATGCAGGCAGTTGAAATGCTCGCCGCGGCCAAGGGCCCAAGCCAGATCTTCATCGCCCGTTTCCTCCCAAGCTTCCCGTGATCCTAGCCCCTCACCACAGCGCGTCACCGCAGACCTTTGTCGGTGCCGAACCTATTGGCGCCTTGGCTATCCAGACAAATGCCGCGTTTTCCAATCAATCAGCGCTCGCAGTCGAGCAAGCTTGACCGGCTTGTTCAGAATGGCAAAGTCGCAGGCCTCCCCTGCCTTGAGCAGCGCATCGCTCCGTGTAGCTGTGACCATGACGGCAGGTATATGATCTTGGGTTTCTGCTCGAAGTGCCTCGATCGTCCTGAGACCGGTATCTTCCCCGTCGAGTTGATAATCGGCGAGGATGATATCCGGTGGCGCACCCAGGTCGCGAATCGTCCGCACGGCCTCCTCGGTCGAATGAACAGCCAGAACGCTCGCGCCCCAACTTTCGAGTTTCTGCGTTGTGGCATGGCGTAGTTCTGGATCGTTCTCCACCAGAAGAATGATACGAGCGAGATCTTCGTGTTCAGAGTCCTCGTTTGGTGATGCATCAACCGCATCAACCTCATGAGAACTGACCTTGGGCAGATCAATCCAGAAAACTGAGCCGCGGCCTGGTTGCGACCGTAGCCCCACCTCGTGTCCAAGAAGACGGCATGCACGCTCAACGATGGAGAGCCCAAGTCCGACGCCACCGCCGGACCCGCCCCGCCCCAGCCGGGTAAACTCCTCGAATATCCGCTCCCGATCCGAAGCTGATATCCCGACACCCGTATCCCACACCTCAAGTCGGAGTGTTTCACCACGAAGGCGTACGCCGACCAGAACCCTGCCCGCTTCCGTATACTGAATCGCATTGGCAACAAGGTTCTGCGCGCACCGACGCAGGTAACGCAGATCACTGCGAACAACCCGCGAGGATCGCACAATACGCAGTTCAATTCCCTTTTCGGCCGCCAGCGCTGCCATGTCATCGCCCAGCGCATCAAGCACGTCATTGATCCGGAAAGCGCTGAGCGTGAACTCCGCACCACGGCTGTCGAGCCTTGAAATCTCCAGCAACGAATGAAGGAGCGACTCGATTGACGAGAATGATCTTTCTAACCGCAAAGCGGTATCCGCTACGCCATCTTGCCGGGCCTGCTCTCTCAAAGTGGAAACATAGATTTTGGCTGCGCTGATGGGTTGGAGAAGATCATGGCTGGCGGCAGCGAGAAAGCGAGACTTGGTCCTGTTCGCTTCCTCCGCGGTTTCCTTTGCAACACGCAACGCTTCCTCGGCCCGGGCCTGCTCCTCATACTGAAGCCTGAGAAGGCGGTTGGTCTCTGTCAGTTCGGCAGTACGTTCGGCCACGCGACGCTCAAGCGTTTCGTTCATGCGCTGCAACTCGGCCGCAGCTTCCATTTCGCGGGTCACGTCCATCAGGACGACAATGAAGCCCCCATCGGGAAGGCCATTGATGAGAACATCGAGCGTCAGGTCGGAAAAGCGCCGCAATCGCTCTTTCACTGACTTCCCGGACCGCACGGCGCGAACCCATTTCATAAGTTCTATCCGGTCGCCAGCACCATTCAGGTCGCGGGTCATCTCCAGGAAATCGGCAATCCGGCGTACACTCGTTCCCTTCCTCAGGAAGGTATAGGGCAGCCCTAGCAGGTCTCCGAAACGATCATTGTAGACAATGAGTTCGCCTTCGCGGGAGAAGGTCGACACGCCAAGACTCATATGATCGAAGGCTGCCTGCAGAAAAACCGCCTGCTCGTCGATCAACCGGTCCTTTTCGCGCCGGCTCTGGCGCACGACATCCGTTATTTCGGTCTGAAGAACGGCGATGTTCCCGGAGCCGGTGCGACGATGAGACACCTGAACCCAGCGATCATGCGCCAACGGCAGAACGTATGTCGAGTAGTGCCGCCCCTCTGGATCCGGAAGAAGCCGCATCCACTCGCTGCCATCATCATCTGGCTCAGGTCTGAGGCTATTACTTCGAGCTACGGCCAGCATGTAGTCGCGATACTCGAGGCCAGGTCGCAGCATCGGGGCGAGGTCTGGCAATAGAGACTTGAAATGTTCATTGCAAATCTGCAGGCGGTTTTCGGAGAACAGCGCGAAACCGCCCTCCATTGCTTCAAGCGCATCAGCCAGGTTGGCCTGGCTGACCTCCTTTGCCTGATGAGCAGTCGCAAGCTCCGTGCTGGCGCGGCCAAGCGTGTCGAGCGCTTGTTCGAGGTTGCGGGTACGCTCCCACACCTCGGCCTGAAGGGATATGGCCGACTGGAACAGGGAATAAGCCGACCCCGAGACCTCATGTCTCCGCTCGGCACGGTTGATAAGTGCCTCGATGATCCGGGCCTGTTTCTCGACCTGGACCTCCATCGGATCATCCGGATCGATCAGAATGGCGATACACTCCTTGGTCGGAAGAACGCGACGCCCACAAAGGTCTGGTTGACGTGAACTCCCAAATGCTGCTCTCCGTAGGTGTTGAAACCGATGACATTGTGGGAGCGCATGGCCTCGGAAACCTCGCGGTCCAACCCCTTGTGAACAATCTCCAATTTTCTCAGGAAGCAATCGAAGCCAAGAATGAAATCCGGCTTCTGCCCCTGCTCGCCTCGTACATCGAGCCCCGCATAGAGCGTCGCGACGATTTCCTTTCCGCGACCAAGCTTCAGAAGAAGCCCTTCGTCGATTGCGGAGAGCAGAGTAAGGCCACCGCTCTCGTGGATTTGTTGTATACCTCGAACATGGTAGACGTTGCCGTTGCGCACCAGAACGGGGTTCTCGGCAAAAACGATTGGCGATAGCTCTTCAACCGTCAGTCCGAGCAACCTGGCATATTCCTTCGCCGCCGGGGTCCCGTTTATCTCGACAACCAACCTCTCTTCTGGAATCGCGCCAGTTACCACCAGCTTCCGTTCAGTGGTCTCGAAATGATCGAACCCGAAGCCACGAAATTCGAGGTCGGTTTCAAGCAAGAGCAGCAAAGCAGCATTTGTGTGGAACCGCCCACCGTGGAGCACAAAAGTCGACTTGAAGGACTGTCCATCCGCGGCCGAACCGCCGAAAACGGGCACTTCGCGCAAGCCGGCGTGCAGGGCGGCGACGAAAACATCCTCCTGCTTGGAAAGCCCATCAGCCACGGTGATCGCCAGCCGGTTCCATCCGGTATTGGGACGGAACTGCGCGGCCATGCGCTCGGCCTCGACGGCGGTCTGCTCGATAGAAACAGGCGCGAGCGGTTTGAAAAGTTTCGAAGAGAACCTGAAATGCTCAGAAGGAAACGCAATAGCGACTAGCGCGTCAGTCTCATAGCCGGCAGGCGTGATCTGCCCTGCCGTTGTACATCCGAAAACGGTCGTATGGCGAAAACTTTCCCCAATCGGTGCTTCGAGGTCCCCCGGGTCGAAGCGCGGCGGAAACAGAAGAAACACGAAACTCGACTTGCGTCCAATTAACTCCGCAGCAACTTCGCGAAGTGCCAGTGCACCCGTCTCCGCGCGGGAGACAGCCACCTTGATCATCGGATCGTTGGGTCGTCTCTCACCGTAAGCTTTCTTGAACTGCGCTCCACCAAGAGCACTACCCGGCAACCCAGCGGCCAAGTCCTTCATTGCAGACCGGACACCATGTTCGCTTCCTTCACCAGAAGTGCGGCCTGAGTGCGGTTGCGAACACCCAGACGTCGAAGGAGCGCGGTGATATGCGCCTTGACTGTCGCCTCGGCCAATGAGAGCTCGAAGGCAATCTGCTTGTTCGCCTTGCCTTCGCATATCAAATTGAGGATGCGGCTTTGTTGCGGCGACAGCCCTTCGATCCGCTGGTAAACCAGCTCGGCATCTTGGCTATCATCATTCGCCACACAGGTGCGGCGAATGCCGGGTGGCGCGTAGATTTTGCCTTCACATACGGTTCTGACCGCTTCGGAAAAGGATGCCTTGGGCAGATCCTTAGGAATGAAGCCAGCGGCGCCCGCACCCAAAAGTGCCTGAATCGTCTTCTCCGAGGTGCTGGCCGAGATCACGACAACCGGGACATCCGGGTTCTTGTCCTTGATACGCATGAAGCCATTGAGCCCGGCGACATCGGGAAGATTGAGATCGAGCAGTATGAGATCCGGCAAATAGCGCGAATTCAATAGCCGCATTCCTTCCGATAGGCAGCTCGCCGATCTTACATCGTCAGTGCCAAAAATTCCCTCGATCGCGCTGGCGAGCGCCTCGCAGTATAGTGGATGGTCGTCAATCACCAGTACAGAGCCGATTTCCCCTTCGCCCTGCGTCGTTGCTTGCTTGTGCATGCTTTTTTCTCCCTGAGGTCAGGACACTACCAGACTGCAACATTCGTGCAAATCAAATGCCCCGGAGGTGCCCTCAAATCGAAGGGAGAGGGTGAACAGGAGGTGAGTCGTTCGGGCGTATCGCGTCGGTACTGACGAAACCGTGATGTGCGCCTTGCATCAATCCAGTTCATTGAAGCCGGTTTCCGAGATCGGACAACAGAGGTTTTGCCGGGCCGGAAGAATGTTGTTAATGAGCGCGAGAGCTGGGCGGCGGCACGTCGCTTCGACAAGGGAGAAACAGGTGACGAGCGAGGACGAACTGCCCCACGGCATCTACGGGATCGAACGCTGGGGCAAGGGGATGGTGAGTGTCCTGCCCGACGGGGACCTGGGTCTCATACACCCCCAGTCGGAGAGCACGCCACCGGCAAGCCTTCCGCGGATTATCCGTCAGCTTGAACGCCGCGGGATCCAGACTCCGGTTCTTCTGCGTGTAAGCTCATTTCTCGAGCGTGGCATCCGCACCCTGAACGAGAGTTTCAACCAGGCAATAGAGCGAACGGGATACAAGGGCACCTATCGTGGCGTTTTCCCGATCAAGGTTAACCAGCAAGCCCATGTGGTCCAGCGGATCGTCGAGTTCGGCCGCCCCTATGGCTACGGACTGGAAGCCGGGTCCAAGCCCGAGCTCGTAATTGCGCTCAGCCGCTCGCTGGCCAAGGACGCACTGATCGTCTGCAACGGGGTCAAGGATGATGAATTCATCCGCCTCGCAATCCTCTCCCGCAAGCTCGGCTTCAACACGGTCATCGTGCTAGAAAGCCCAAAGGAGGTTGATACGGTCATTGCCGCGGCCAAGGACCTCGGCCTGGATCCCCTTCTGGGCGTACGCATCAAGCTTACGAACCAGATCAGCGGAGCTTGGGCCGCAAGTTCTGGTGATCGTTCGACCTTCGGGATGAATTCGGACCAGCTTGTGACAGCGATCGACCGGCTACGCGAGGCCGGTCTTCTGCATTGCCTCAAGCTACAGCACAGCCACCTTGGCTCGCAAATCCCGGACGTGAACGACGTGCGCCGCGCAGTGAACGAGGCCTGTCGCTACTTTACTGAACTGACGGGTGAGGGCGTTCCGCTCAGCCACCTCGATCTCGGAGGCGGCCTCGGCATCGACTATACCGGCGAAATGAAGGCAAACGACAACTCGGTAAACTACACCGTGGACGAGTATTGCCTGAATGTCGTCGAAACCGTCCGCTATGCCATGGACGAAGCCGGCCTGCCGCACCCGACGCTCGTGACGGAAAGTGGCCGGGCGGTAGTGGCACACTCCTCGCTCCTCGTTTTCAACGTACTCGAAGCCACCTTCTTCGAAGTCGAGACCGCTCCAGAACCGGAACCGGACGATCACCATCTCCTTTCGGACCTGCGGGCCATCGAATCCTACATCGAACCGATGCGACTGCAGGAGTGTATCAACGACGCGCAGTATTACCGTGATGAGCTCAGGGCGCTGTTCCGCCGCGGCTACGTCGGCTTGCGTCAGGTCGCGCGTGGCGAACGGATCTATCTGCGGATACTCTCGCGGATCAAGCGCGTCGCCCATGAGAGCGAAAGCACGTCGGAGATAGACGCGCAGCTTGAGAAGATCGCGGATATCTACCACTGCAATTTTTCGCTCTTCCAATCTCTCCCGGATGTATGGGCCATCAATCAGATCCACCCGGTCGTGCCACTCCAGCGACTGAACGAGGAACCGGACAGGCGCGCAGTTCTCACCGACATCACCTGTGACAGCGACGGCAAGATCGGCCGCTTCATCCTCGCGGACGGCATTTCGCCTTCGCTGCCGGTGCACACAATCGACGACGACAGCTCCTATTATATCGGGGTCCTCTTCGTCGGTGCATACCAGGAAACGCTCGGCGATCTGCACAACCTGTTCGGCGACACGAACGTGGCCACCATCGACCTGCGAGAGGATGGCGGGTTCGACCTGCTGCAGGAAGTCGAGGGAGACACAATCTCGGAAGTGCTGAGCTACGTCGAATACGATCCGCGCGATCTGATCGACGACTTCCGCAAACTGGTCGAGACGGCAATCTCGGAAGACAGGCTTTCGGTCTCCGACCGGAAAACGCTGATCGCGGCCTACCGCGACAGCATGAACGGCTACACCTACTACGAATCCCACTGACACCGGAGGGCAATCCCCATGGGCAAGACACTCGTGATCGGCGCGGGCGGCGTAAGCGGCGCATGCGTCAACAAGATGGCGATGAATTCTGACATCTTCACCGAGATCACGCTGGCCAGCCGGCGCAAGTTCAAGTGTGACGAAATCGCAGAAGGCGTGAAGGCACGCACCGGCGTAGAGATCAAGACGGCCGAGATCGACGCTATGGACGTCGGGGCGGTCGTGGATCTGATCAAGGAAACAGGGGCAGAGCTTCTGGTAAACCTCGCGCTCCCCTATCAGGATCTGGCGCTGATGGATGCGTGCCTCGAGGCCGGCATTCACTATCTCGACACCGCGAATTACGAGCCCCCCGAAGAGGCGAAGTTCGAGTATTCTTGGCAATGGGCCTATCAGGAACGCTTCAAGGAGAAGGGCCTGACCGCAATTCTCGGTTCCGGCTTTGACCCGGGCGTGACCTCAATCTTCGCAACCTGGGTGCGCAAGCATAAGCTCGACGGCATCCGCCAGATCGACATCCTCGACTGCAATGGCGGTGATCACGGAAAGCCTTTTGCCACCAACTTCAATCCGGAGATCAACATCCGCGAAGTGACGGCCCCTGCACGGCACTGGGAAGGCGGCCAATGGGTCGAGACCGAAGCGATGTCGAACAAGGTGCCCTTCGATTTCCCTGAAGTGGGCGAGCGAAACATGTACCTGATGTATCATGAGGAGCTTGAGAGCCTCTCGACACACTTTCCTGAAATCGAGCGCGCACGATTCTGGATGACCTTTGGCGACGCATACATCAACCACGTCACCGTTCTGCAGAATGTCGGCATGACCTCCATCGACCCGGTGGTGCACAACGGGGTCGAGATCATTCCGCTTCAGTTCCTCAAGACCGTACTGCCTGATCCCGGCAACCTCGCTGAGACCACCAAGGGCAAGACCTGCATCGGCGACATCATCACCGGTCCGGCCAAGGACGGCAGCGGCGAGAAGACCCTCTATATCTACAACATCTGCGATCACGAAGAGTGCAACCGCGAGGTGGGCAGCCAGGCCGTCTCTTACACCACGGGCGTCCCGGCCATGATCGGCGCTGCCATGGTGCTTAGGGGCATCTGGCGCGAGCCGGGTGTCTGGAACACCGAACAGCTCGACCCTGATGCCTTCATGGAGATGCTGAATACGCAAGGCCTGCCCTGGCAGGTGGTCGACCTCCCTGGACCAGTGGAGTTCTGATCAGGTGACTGTGGTCATGCAGACGCAAGCGGGGGATGCGGGCGCCTTTCGCCGCTTTGACCTTTCCCGCGTGCCTTCTCCCTGTTTCGTGGTCGACGAGGCCGCGATCCGGAGAAATCTCTCGATCCTGAAGGAGGTGTCACATCGCTCGGGCGCACATGTCCTCGCGGCCTTGAAGGCGTTCTCGATGTTCGCGCTCGCCCCCGTCGTGCGCGAATACCTTGGAGGAACCTGCACCAGCGGGCTTTTCGAGGCGCGTCTTGCCCGAGAGGAATATGGCGGCGAGGTTGCGACCTTCTGTGCGGGCTACAAGGCGTCGGAAATCGATGCGATCATCGCGTTGTCGGATCACATGATCTTCAACTCCGCCGTGCAGAAGGACAGGTTCCTGCCGAATATCCTCGCGAGCGGACGCAAGGTCGATGTCGGGCTTCGCATCAACCCAGAGCATTCCGAAGGCGAAGTGGCGAAATACGATCCCTGCGCACCCTGTTCACGGCTTGGATTGCCGGTTTCACAACTCACCGCGCAGTCGTTGACGGGCGTGAACGGATTGCACATGCATACGCTCTGCGAGCAGGATTTCGCGCCGCTGGCTCGGACATGGGACTCCGTGAAGCCCAGGATTGCCCCCTACTTCCCGGCGCTCAAATGGATAAATTTCGGCGGCGGGCATCATATCACGCGCGGCGACTATGACCGCGAAGGACTGATCGCCTTTCTCCGGGGGGTTCGTGCGGAGACCGGGCTTGAAGTCTACCTCGAGCCAGGTGAGGCGGTGGCGCTTGATGCCGGCATCCTGGTGGGTGAGATCCTCGACCTTCCCCAGAACGGTATGGATCTGGCGATCACGGATATCTCGGCCACCTGCCACATGCCCGATGTGATCGAGGCACCCTATCGTCCGGCGCTGCTTGGCGAATCCAAGAGTGGTCACACGTATCGTTTCGGGGGACCTTCCTGCCTCGCAGGAGATGTGATCGGGGACTATACCTTCGAGAAGCCGCTCCAGATCGGCCAGCGCTACGCATTCCTCGACCAGGCGCATTACTCGATGGTAAAGACCAACACATTCAATGGCGTGCCGCTCCCCGCTATTGCGCTTTGGAATTCCGAGACGGACGACCTTAAGATCATTCGTGAGTTCGGCTATGAAGACTTCCGCGATCGCTTGTCCTAGCGGCCCGTTTTCATACTGGTTTGTTAACCTGGAGAGCAGTCGGCGGGCCCGAACACGGGCACGCCAAACGACGCACCGCGCGCTCATTTGCGCGCACAGATTGGCGGCAAAAGCCGCCCCCCGGAGGCTGGCCACATGACCTTCTTTCTCGATAGCGAACTAACACAG
Source organism: Amaricoccus macauensis (assembly GCF_049800915.1). Lineage (GTDB taxonomy): Bacteria > Pseudomonadota > Alphaproteobacteria > Rhodobacterales > Rhodobacteraceae > Amaricoccus > Amaricoccus macauensis_A. The sequence goes on along the minus strand of NZ_JBNAFY010000001.1, from coordinate 313,089 downwards.
ACCGAGCGCCGGGAAGACGCCTTTTTCCGGGTAATACCTATGCCGCTCGAGCGCACAGTTTCCTACGGCTCAGGAACCTCCCTCGGCCCTACGGCCATCATCGAGGCGAGCAACGAACTCGAGCGCAATACAGCCGGGAAAGAACCCTGCGCGCGGGGCATTCACACGGAGGCCCCGGTTGATTGCACCGGCCCCCTACCCGAAGTCATGGCGCGTCTTGCGGCCAGAACGCGCGCCGCCGTGGAGGCGGGCAAGATACCAGTCACGCTCGGCGGCGAACACTCACTCACCTATGGCGCAGTGATGGGTGTTCTGTCCGCGACCCACCGACCACTCGGGATCGTGCAGATCGACGCCCATGCAGACCTCCGCGTCGCCTATCAGGGCGAGCCGCATTCCCATGCGTCGGTCATGCATATGCTGGCGGAAGAAGGCGTCCGGCTTGCGCAATTCGGTGTGCGCGCACTTTCCGGCGAAGAGATGGAGAGCCGGTTGCGCAATCACGTCTTTCATGTCGATGCCGAGGAAATCGTCACCAAGGGACTTCATGCCATCGATCTGCCCGAAGATTTCCCGCAAGACATCTACGTCTCCTTCGACGTGGACGGGCTCGACCCCAGCGAAATGCCTGCAACCGGAACCCCAGTGCCCGGAGGGTTGTCGTATTTTCAGTCCATACATCTCGTGGAGAATGCACTTAAGGGCCGTCGCCTCATCGGCCTCGATGTCGTTGAACTTGCCCCCGATGGCAAACAGGCGTGGGATTTCACCGCCGCGCAGATTACCTACCGCTTGATGGCTCTGGCCGTTTGAGTGCGACCGGAAGTCCGGCAGCGATAAAATCAACGGAACCGACGGCTGCGGCAATGCGCTGGTTGAGCCGCCCCTGTTCATCTCGGAAGGCGCGCCCCAATGGCGTTTCGGGCACCAGGCCGAGGCCGACTTCGTTCGAGACCAGTATGATCGGGGACCGGACATCACGCAGTCCTTCGATGAACCGGCCCGTTTCGATTTCGGGATTGCGCCCCGAATGCATGAGGTTCGAAAGCCAAAGGGTCAGACAATCCACCAGAATTGCATCCGTGCCGAACGAAGCAAACGAAGAAACAATATCAAGCGGCGCTTCGACCGATTGCCAGCCCGCTCCACGCTCGGCCTTGTGGCGGGCGATGCGTTCCGCCATTTCCGCGTCATGCGCCTCGGCCGTGGCAATGTAGAGCCGCCTTGGGCCAGTTGCCTCGGCAAGCGCCATGGCATGCCGCGTCTTGCCCGACCGCGCACCACCCAGTACAAGACGATGATCCGTAAGCGCCATTCCAGTTCCCCTTGTAACGCGCATGCATTCCGGGAAAATCACCGCGCCTGTCAACCCGGAGGTGCCTGGCCATGAACTGGCCTCTCGTCATGCTCATTGCCTTCGCCATCGAGGCAGCCATCGGTTGGCCTACACGTCTGCACGCGCAGATCGGTCATCCCGTGACATGGATCGGTGGGCTCGTGTCCCGCCTCGATCATGCCTGGAACAAGCCCCAACTGGATCCGGGCCGAAATCGCTTGGCCGGAACGACAGCCACGGTCGTGACCGTACTTGCCGCGACTCTGCCGCCTATGATCATCGCCTTTCTGCTTCACCCGACGTTCTGGGGACATCTTCTGGCAGGCGCACTGGCAGCGCCCCTTTTGGCAACGCGCTCCCTCTACACCCATGTGGCCGCGGTAGCGGTCCCGCTAGAGCACGGGCAGATCGCGGACGCACGCGCGGCCGTGAGCCAGATCGTCGGCCGAGACCCGGCGCAACTCGACCAAAGCGGCATCGCACGGGCAAGCCTCGAAAGTCTGGCGGAAAATACCTCCGACGGCGTGATCGCGCCACTCTTCTGGGGGGCGCTCCTAGGCTTGCCGGGAATTGCCGCGTATAAGGCCATCAACACGCTCGACAGCATGATCGGCCATCGCAGCCCTCGCCATGAGCATTTCGGCTGGTTCGCCGCGAAACTGGACGACCTCGTGAACTGGCCCGCTGCCCGTTTGACCGGCGTACTGATAGCCCTTGCCGGAGGTCGACCTGCAAGATGCCTCCGCACAATGCGCGCCGATGCCCCGCATCATCGATCACCGAACGCCGGCTGGCCGGAAGCAGCAATGGCCGCGTCACTTGACTGCCGGCTCTCCGGCCCACGATTCTATCAGGATCGCGTGGCGCAGGAGCCTTGGATCAATGCCTCTGCCCCCGACCCGGCACCCGGCGATCTGTTGCGTGGCCTCGGACTCTACAAGCGGACCATGTTCCTCGCCGGGGCACTGCTCTGCCTTCTTGCAGCTGCGTAAAATCAGACACTTGCCCCCTTTGCTGCATCAAGCCCGCCAACAGGGTTGCTTGGCTCAACCAGAGCGCCTAATGCCAACTGTGGCGAAAGACGATCGCCCGAAAGCGCCGAGCGGCGCTCAAGTTGAAATGAAGGGGTTCATCATGAAATTTGCACTCGCCCTGTTCGGGGCCGTAACCATGGCATTGGCGTCCTGCGGTCCCATGCCCGGCCCGAGCCGCGGACCTGCGGTCAGCGAGTCGCTGCAGACGGCCACTGCAACGATTGATGCGGTCGACAAGGAAGAGCGCATCATTCGCCTCCATGGCGACGAAACCGGCCAGCGGTTCACCGTCTACGCAAATGACGGCATCAAGAATCTTGATCAGCTGACGGCAGGCGACATCGTGGTGGTGGAGTATTACGAGGCGACCACTCTTTCGATGGCGACGCCGAATTCGCCGGATGCCTCGATTGCAGTTGCCACGGCAGAAGCCGCTCCCGGCGAACTGCCCGGCGGTATCGCGGTTGAAAGCGAAACGGTTGTCGTCGAACTTCTCGACTACGACCGCGATGAAGGGATCGCCACCTATCTCACCCCCGATGGCCTCCAACGCCGTTCGGCTGTTCCGCCGCGCCTCCAGACCTTTGCGCAGGAAGCCAACCGCGGCGACATGATCGAAGTCACGATGACCCAGGCGGTCGCGGTTTCCGTCGAGGAAGTCGAAAGCTGATCAGCTCGCGGATCCCGCCAGCACGGAGACGGCCTGCCCCAGTTCGCGCCGGGGCAGGATCACCAAAACGGCGGGCGCGTCGAAACCGACACGGATGGGTCCGCCAAGGGCCATGTTCGATGTGCCAATGCGTCCGTCAGGCCTCATGACGAGCCCTTCCACGGACCAACGCAATCCGTGTGAGATCCGTCCCGTCGCGGGCGCCATCGGAAACAACGACACGCGGGTTTCCGACGAGAGATCGAGGCTAAGCTCGTCTGGGCACAGGAAACAGATATCGCTCCCGCCCAACAGGATCACCGGACGATCGGCGAAACGCAGCAGGGCATTCATCGCCGCGAGATGGTGATCCACACGCCCGCCCATGAAACCGATCCCGATCATGATCGGGGCTGCAATATTGCGCAGGCATTTCTCGAGATCAGTGCTGTCCTGCTCGGCAATATGGTGGCACGCCACGCCACTTTCGCGGACAAGATCAAGTTCGACCGAATCCATGTCGCCGATGACCGCTGCTGGCCGAACATCCTTGCTGCGCAGGTGGTTCAGGCCACCGTCAGCAGCAACCAATAACGGCGCAATATCCCGGGCTTCCGTAAGATCCCGATCCTCCACAGGCCCACCGCCAATCAGGGTGACCGGTCCTTCCGCGCGGATCAGTGGGCCGCTCATCCTGGTGCTTCGGTCTCCGGGTCGGGCGCAGCGTGCCAGTCACGCACCACCACGGCCGAAAGCGCATTCTTCGGCGAGCCATCGACCAACTTATCGGAGTAGGTGAGATAGATGAGCGTGTTCCGATCTTCATCGAAAAACCGGACCACCTGAATGCGCTTGAACATGATCGAGGCACGACGCCCGAAAACCTCTTCGCCATCTTCGAGATCATCTCTGAACTTGATCGGCCCGATCTGGCGACACGCGATGGAGGCGTCCGAGGTATCCTCCGCCAGTCCGAGGCTGCCGGAAATGCCACCGGTGCGCGCCCGGCTCACGAAGCAGGAAACGCCCTCGACCTTGGGGTCATCGAAGGCCTCGATAACGATCTTGTGGTTCGCACCAAGAAGCTTGAATGCAGTCGTGACTTCACCGATTTCCTCGGCTGCCACCGACCCCGACATTCCTGCGAGTATGCCCCCGACCAACGCAATCCTGCTCAACATGCTCGTGTGCTCCTTCGCTATGGGCCCTCATCGTCATTCGGGGCGTCCGGGTCCGCACGACCGACACCGAGAAAGACGAAGCGGAGCGGCAGCATCCATAGAAAACCCAACCCTACATAGATAAGCAGTTCCAGGAGAATTCCAGGTCGACCGAGCCATTGCATCAGCTTGACCGCCACCACGATGTAAAGCGGCAACCAGACAAGCAGCGCCACGAGCGAGAGCCTGCGGCGCGTCTTGTAGGAGAGCTCGATCATCCGGCGAACGGGTCCGTGACGAGGATCGTGTCCTCGCGCTCGGGGCTGGTGGAGAGAAGTGCCACCGGGCATCCGATGAGTTCCTCGACCCTGCGGACATACTTGATCGCAGCAGCCGGCAGATCGGCCCAGGACCGTGCGCCGGCGGTGGTTTCCGACCAGCCCGGCATGGTCTCGTAGATCGGGGTCACGCGGGCTTGCTGGTCGGCAGCCATGGGCAGGTGGTCGAGGCGCTTGCCATCGAGCTCATAGGCAACGCAGATCTTGAGTTCCTCGAAGCCGTCGAGCACATCGAGCTTGGTCAGCGCGATACCATTCGCTCCGGACGTTGTGCAGGTCTGGCGGACGAGCACCGCGTCGAACCAACCGCAGCGGCGCTTGCGACCCGTGACGGTGCCGAACTCATGACCGCGCTCGCCGAGGCGATTTCCATCCGCGTCATCAAGTTCGGCCGGGAACGGCCCTTCGCCGACGCGGGTGGTGTAGGCCTTCACGATGCCGAGCACGAAATCGACCGCGCCCGGACCCATGCCGCAGCCGGTCGCGGCCATGCCGGCCAGCGTGTTCGAAGAGGTGACGTAGGGGTAGGTTCCGAAATCGATGTCGAGCAGTGCGCCCTGCGCGCCTTCGAACAGAATGCGTTTTCCGGCGGCGCGGACCTCGGCCAGTTCCTTCCAGACCGGGGCGGCATAGGGAAGGATCTTGGGTGCGATCTCGAGAAGCTTCGCGCGCAGCTCGTCGCGGTTCACCGGCTCGGCATTGAGGCCCTTGCGAAGCGCGTCGTGATGGGCGAGCAACCGGTCGAGGCGCGTATCGAGGGTGGCGGCATCGCCGAGATCTGCCACGCGGATCGAGCGACGGCCCACCTTGTCCTCGTAGGCCGGACCGATGCCGCGCCCCGTGGTACCGATCTTGGCCTTGCCTGCGGCCTCTTCCCGGATCTGGTCGAGGTTCTGATGCAACGGCAGGATCAGCGGCGTGTTCTCGGCAATCCGCAGGCTTTCCGGCGTGATATCAACACCTTGCGCGCGCAGCTTGTCGATCTCTCCGATCAGGGCCCAGGGATCGAGCACAACACCGTTACCGATGACCGAGAGCTTTCCCTTGCGCACGATGCCCGATGGCAGGAGCGAAAGCTTGTAGACCTCACCATCGATGACAAGCGTGTGGCCGGCATTGTGCCCGCCCTGGAAGCGCGCGATCACATCCGCCCGTTCGGACAGCCAGTCGACGATCTTGCCTTTGCCTTCGTCGCCCCACTGGGCGCCCACGACGACCACATTAGCCATGATATTCGGTGCTCCATGCCGTTACGAGGGAGCTATAGCGATATGAAAGGCGGGCCGAAACCGTATTTTCGCCGTTGAACGGCTGTTCTGCCGCAGAAATGGCGAAATGCCGGAATCCGGACGCCGATCGGATAAGATCGCGGTATGGAATCGATATGGTTTCGGTATGGAAACCGTATGGCTCCATTTTCATACCTCGTTAACGATACGACCTCTGGCAGATGCGGGAAGAGCAGCTTGGCGGATCAGGAAAGCCGTTCAACGAGTGCCTCGGCCACGGGGATCTGGCGCTCGAAGGTTGCCGCCCTGGGCAAATGACCGCTTGCACGGAGCAGCGAACACGCTTCCTCCATCTGGCGAAGCGCCAGTCGTGCCAAGGTGAAATCCTGCCTGCTTTGGGCAAGAAACAGTCGTGCCGTGCCTTGGTTTCCAACCGCGTCGGCATGGTCGATCGGCCCGCGCTCAATCGTATATTCCTGCAACGCCAGATCAAAGGCTTCGATGGCTTCAACTAGGCGGGAATCGCCGCCACCGTAGGCCCCAAGGAACGTGAGAGCTCCGCCGAGGTTGTTCTGGCTTGATGCCCATTCGATCGGGACAGTCTCCGGTTTTCTGACTTCCAGCGCCCGTCGGAATGCATCGATTGCCGCCTCTAGATGTACAGGATCTCTATCAAGCTGCCCCAGAAGCATGAGTGCGATCCCTAAACCATTCTGCGCGTTCGCCCATTCGAGAGGCGCACGCTCAGGAGTGAGTTCTTCGAGGGCTAATTTATAGGCGTAAACTGCCTGTTCAAACCTCGCCTTGCCCGCCCCATATTGACCAAGGAGCGTCAGCGTATTGCCAAGGTTCGTTTGCGTCTGCGACCATGCCAGCCCATTTCGCTCGCGCGTCTGTTCCGTCAGAGCCAATCGGAGGGCTGCTACGGCCTTATTCAGCCGCTCTCTGCTGCCTTCAATTTCCCCGAGAATCGCGAGAACGATCCCGAGGCCGTTCTGCGCCTTGGCCCAATCTTGAGGAACACGCTCTCTCGTCCATTCGTTCAATGCCTCGCGGTAGGCACTTGCAGCTTTTTCTAGGTTTGTCTTGTTGCCGTCTCGACCGCTCAAAACCCGAAGCGCATTTCCTAGGTTGTAGTGCGCTCCTGCCCAATCGCGCGGATACTTAACACGTGGCAAATGAGGCAATACATCCCGTTCAAAGAGTTGAATACAATCCAGAAGCGCGGCTCTGTCACCAAGTTCATCGCCTAGCCTGTAAAGTGCCTCCGCACGTAAGATCTCGAAGATCCATCGCGACTGAGGCTCCAACTGCGAGACAAAGTTTGCTGCGGCGTCATAGTGGCCGGCTGCTTCGCGATACTGCAGTCGAAGTCGGGCCAGGTCGCCTCGCGTTGCGCGAAACCTGGCACGCCGCAAGACATGTGCAGCTTCATCTGCGCGCTCTGCCTTGATCAGCTTAGCATCAGCCTCGACAAAACGTCCGTTTTTGGCCAGCGCATCGGCCTCGCCCAGGAGTTCATGCACGATTATATCGCCCGACCCATCGAGCTCGCGGATGCGGTCCTTGTAGGTATTATACTCTTCTGCTTTGGCACGCAGCAGGCGCTCGATCTGCGCCGGATCGTCGGGAACCTCGCCATGACCGAAATCGAGCAGGATGGCCTTGGCCGTGGCGAGGGGGAGGCCCGGGGCAGAGCGCGCCAGCAACTCTTCCAGCATAGCGGTCTGAGCGTCCTGCTTATCCTCCATGCGCGTCTGCCAAGTGAGGACATCTTGCCACAGCGCCGGCGCGAGATGCTCCATGTAACCCGGTTCGGCAATGAGCCGGGCGTAGGCATTGCGGGTCACATCGAGAAGGAACTTGCGAGCCAGATACGCCTCGGCATTGCGCGGGCTGGTATCGCCATAGACCACAGGGAGGACTTTCTCGGCCCGATGCAGAACCTCATGCGCGATGGAATTGGCATCAAGGCGCTTTCCCACCACGTCGCAGGGCAGCGCCATGCAATGCGGGATGACTTCCTCGAAGCTGGCCACGGCGCCTTCGCGCGACGACGCATCTCCCCGGGAGAACTCCTCACTCCAGTTTCGCCACTGCGACTTGAGGTCCCGTTGCAAAGCCTTGAGCACGCGTTCAGCCTCGGCACGGCGCTGACCCGAAAGGCGCGCAAGAACCCCGGTGCCCGCCGTCATGGCCTCTATCATTCCGGGCGGTGGGGGCGCGCCAAGGCTGGCGGCGCAGGCAACCGATGCCCCCACCAGCATGATGGCGAACTTGTCGAGGCAGGTCTCGTCCTTGAACATGTTTTGCCTAGCTCGCCGGGGTGAAATCCGCGGATGGTGTTGGCGGCTTGCGCAAGTGTCAACCGGAGCATTTCGGGGAGAGGGACAGCGCCCGTCCGAGGGTGGCGCGCCCAGACGCCCGAGCTCCGCAATTCATGGTGACGACATTGCGGGCGACCGAGCTTAGAAATGCGGCGGCAGATAGCGCCCGCCCATGGGGCGGACGGACGCTGGCACGGCGCCTACGGCTTTGCTCCGTGCCCGTATAGTGAAACCGGTTCAGCTCGAACCTGAAGCTGAATGGTTCTTGCTATAGGCCCGGCGTGACCGCCGGGCCGACAGGATCAGAAATCGAGAGCCTTGGCCTGGCGGACCTGCGGCAGGGACGCGATCTGGGCGATCGCATCGGCATCGACATTGGCGTCAACACCCAGAAGCGCGATGGCTTCGCCGCTCTTCTCGGCACGCCCCAGCGCGAAGGTCGCGATGTTGATGCCGAGATCGCCCAACTTGGTGCCGAGCGCACCGATGTAGCCCGGCACGTCGTTGTTGGTGGTGTAGAGCATGTGGCTCATCGGCTCGGCTTCGAGGTTGATGCCCTTGATCTGGATGAAGCGCGGCTTGCCGTCCGAGTAGATCGTGCCGGCGACCGAACGGGTCTGCTTCTCCGTCGTCACGATCAGGCGGATGTAGGAGCCGAAGGCGCCCTGGGCGTCCTTCATGGTCTCGGCGATCTGGATGCCGCGATCGCGCGCCACGACCGGAGCGGAGACCATGTTGACACCGCCCTCGCCCACCAGCGGCTTCAGGAGACCCGCGCTGAGGGCGGCCGTCAGCGGCTTGAGGTTGAGATCGCCCACCGTGCCGACATACTCGATCTCGATTTCCTTGATCGCGTGCTCGGTGACCTGACCGGCGAAGCTGCCGAGCATCTCCGCGAGGTTGACCCAGGGCTTGAGGACCGGGGCTTCCTCGGCGGTGACGGAGGGCGCGTTCAGCGCGTTGGAAATCGCACCCGACATCAGGTAGTCCGACATCTGCTCGGCCACCTGAAGCGCCACGTTTTCCTGGGCCTCGGAGGTGGACGCGCCCAGATGCGGGGTGCAGACCACGTTGGGGGCACCGAAGAGCACGTTTTCCTTCGCCGGTTCCTCGGCGAAGACGTCGAAGGCGGCACCGGCGAGGTGGCCGGACTTGAGCGCCTCCGCCACGGCCGCTTCATCGACGAGGCCGCCACGGGCGCAGTTGATGAGACGCGCGCCCTTCTTCATCTTGGCGATGCGCTCGGCGGACAGCAGGTTCGCGGTCTTCTCGGTCTTGGGCAGGTGGAGCGTGACGAAATCGGCACGGGCCAGAAGATCCTCGATATCCTCCACGCGCTCGACGCCCATGGACTGGGCCTTCTCGGCGGAGAGGAACGGGTCATAGGCGATGACCTTCATCTTCAGGCCGATGGCGCGCGAGGCGACGACCGAGCCGATGTTGCCCGCCCCGATCAGGCCCAGCGTCTTGCCGGTGATCTCGACGCCCATGAACTTCGACTTCTCCCACTTGCCGGCCTGGGTGGAGGCGTCGGCGGCGGGGATCTGGCGCGCGCAGGCGAACATCATCGCGATGGCGTGCTCGGCGGTGGTGATCGAGTTGCCAAAGGGCGTGTTCATCACCACGATGCCCTTGGAGGAGGCGGCGGGGATATCGACGTTGTCGACCCCGATGCCGGCGCGGCCAATGACCTTGAGGTTGGCGGCCTTGGCGATCAGATCGGCGGTCGCCTTGGTGGCAGAGCGGATGGCGAGGCCATCGTAGTCGCCGATGATCTCGGCCAGCTTCTCGGGGTCCTTGCCGAGTTTGGGCTGGAAATCGACCTCGACGCCGCGATCACGGAAGATCTGCACGGCGGCATCGGACAGGGCGTCGGAAATAAGAACCTTGGGCATTTCAGTCTCCTTTGCGCCAGGTGGCGCGGGTGAGTTCGAACACGAAGCATCTGTCTTCGCCGAACTGCTGTTCTCTGATGAAGTCGAAGCCCAGCCGGCGGTAGAACCTGTGGGCCTCGGTGTTGGTGACCTGGGGGTCGATCAGGACGGCGCGGACGCCGGGGTCCGCGAAGCAGCGATCCAGCGCGGCCTGCATCATCCGGGTGCCCATCCCGCGCCCCGTGTCCTTTGCTTCACCGATCCAGATGTCGAGGGCGCGCAGGTCCGGGCCGCAGTCGCCCCAGTAGTGCGTGTCCTCGAGCGCCGGGTCGATGATGTGCAGGAGGCCTTTCGGCTGCCCCTCCACTTCCGCGATCAGGAGCTCACGCCAGAGAACGGGCGTGGAGATCATCTCCTCCCATTCCCAGCCGCCGGCACCCGAAGCGACGACATGGGGCTGCACGTCCCAGTGCCGCAGCATCGGAATGTCTTCCAGGCTCGCGTGACGCAGGCGCATCGGACCGGCTCGTGTGACCTAGAGCGCGGCCTTGGCGGTCGCGAAGGCCCAGTCGAGCCACGGGGTCAGCGCCTCGATATCGGCGGTATCGACCGTGGTGCCGCACCAGATCCTGAGGCCCGGAGGCGCGTCGCGGTAGCCGCCCACATCATAGGCTGCATCCTCGGCCTCGAGCAGTTTCACCATCTTCTTGGTGAAGTCGCGCTGTGCGGCCTCGTCCATCGCGGTGATGTCCGGATCGACGATCTTGAGGCAGACGGAGGTGTTCGAGCGCGCGGCCGGATCGGCAACGAGGTTCTCGACCCAGTCGGTGGCGTCGACCCATTTCTGCAGGGCATCGGCATTCGCGGTGGCGCGCGCGATGGTCGCGTCCAGACCGCCGAGGCCGTCCATCCAGTCCAGCGCGTCGATGCAGTCAGCCACGCAGAGCATGGAGGGCGTGTTGATCGTCTCGCCCTTGAAGACACCTTCGATCAGCTTGCCGCCCTTGGTGAGACGGAAGATCTTCGGCAGCGGGCGCGGCGGTGTGTAGGTCTCCAGCCGTTCGACCGCACGGGGGCTGAGGATCAGGATGCCGTGGGCCGCTTCGCCGCCCATCGCCTTCTGCCAGGAGAAGGTGACGACATCGAGTTTTTCCCAGTCGAGCGCCTGGGCGAAGGTCGCCGAGGTCGCGTCGCAGAGCACGAGACCCTCCCGGCCGGGCTTGATCCAGTCGGTGTTCGGCACGCGGGCACCCGAGGTGGTACCGTTCCAGGTGAAGCAGACATCGGCTTCGTCGCGGACATCCCCGAAATCGGGCACTTCGCCGTAGCCTGCGGTCAGCACGCGGCAATCGTCGAGTTTGAGCTGCTTGGTGGCGTCCGTCGCCCAGCCCTGACCGAAGCTTTCCCAGACCAGCATGTCCACCGGCTTTGCGCCCAGCATCGACCACATGGCCATCTCAAAGGCGCCCGTGTCGGAGGCGGGCACGATGCCGACCTTGTAGCCTTCGGGCACGCGGAGGAAGTTCGCGGTGCGATCGATGGCGGCCTTCAGCTGCGCCTTGGGCTGTGCGGCGCGGTGCGAGCGGCCGAGATAGGCCTTGGCGGCGACATCGGCGGCATTCCAGCCGGGCCGCTTGGCGCAGGGGCCGGACGAGAACTCGGGACGTGCCGGTTTTGTCTGGGGTTTTGCAGGGGCCGCAACAGCGACCGCATCAGCGGCGGAATGGCTCATGAGCCAGCTCCTCGGTCAGGGTGAGATCACTGAGCCCGCCCCGCTCACCCTTGTCCGGGGTCGCGCCCGGCGTCCGAATAGTCGATTCGGGCCGATTTTGCCAAGCCCCTTTTTTGCCCCTGCCCCTGGCGTTCACACGGCTTCGTGACGGTCGGGCGCGTTGATCGGGGGGAACCCTCGGCTAGCTGGGATGTTTGTAAGGTCAGAGCGATCGGCAGCGATGCGAGGCACATCGAGAGGTGTTCGGACAGGCTGCCGCGGGGTCACCCCCGCGCTCTTTCTGGACTGCAACGATTGAAGGAGACGAAAGATGAACAACGATCAACTCGAAGGCTCCATGAAGCAGATGATGGGCAAGGCGCGCGAGAAATGGGGCGACCTGACCGACGACGAAATTCAGCAGACCAAGGGCGAGCGCGAACAGATGGTGGGCCTTCTGCAGCGCAAGTATGGCAAGACCAAGGCTGACGCCGAGCGCGAGTTCGACGAGTTCATGGCCTCCCACTGAGCAACGGCCGGACGCAATGAATGAACGGGCGCCTGCCGGGAAACCTCCCGGCGGGCGCTCTTCGTTTCGCGGCCCCTAAGATTGAAGTGATTGTGCGGGCCGTGACAGCCGCGGCTCTCATGCTTGATTAACCTCGCCCCTCTTAAACTCCCGGCCTCCCAGCCCGGCCAGTGAGAGAGGACAACGCCCCGATGACCGCGACACGCACGCCGAAAGAGCCATCCGACGCCCGCCTTGCAGGTCTCGTATCGACCCTCGCCTGGGACACGGACAGCCTCGAATACGCCTTCCCCACCTCGGCCTCGCAGTATGGCAGCGGCTATTACCGCTCCGCCGCGCTGCCCGATTTCTACGAGTTCTCGGACGCCCAGAAGGAAGCCGCAGTCCGGGCGCTCGACGTCGACTCGTTCCGCACGCCGAATGCGGCGGAAGGCATGACGATCGAGGGCTTCACCGCACTCGACATCTCGACGGGCTCGGCCTCGAGTGCGGAGATCCGGTTCGGGAACACGTCTTCCTCCGAAGTTCGGACCGCCACGACCTACTACCCCTCCGGCAACAATGTCGGCGGTGATGGCTGGTATGGCGGCAAGGGCCTCGACCCGCAGGTCGGCAACTCGGATTACAAGACGATCATGCACGAGATCGGCCACGCCTTCGGCCTCAAACACCCCCATGAGGAGAAGGACGGCCGGCCCGAGATTCCCGAAGCCTATGACGGCTACGAATACACCGTGATGACCTATCGCTCGGAGATCGGCGGGTCGGAATCCAATCGCGCCGAAACCTGGGGGCTTCCTCAGACCTTCATGATGCTCGACATCGCCGCGCTCCAGTATCTCTATGGTGCGAACTACGAGGTCAATTCCGGCGACACCACCTACAAGTGGAAGCCCGAGGACGGGAAGACGCGGCTCGATGGCCGCGTTGCGCTCGATCCGGGCGACAACCGGATCTTCGCGACGATCTGGGACGGCGGCGGCAATGACACCTATGACCTCTCGGCCTACGAAACCGATCTCCAGATAGACCTCAATCCGGGCGAATCCAGCCTCTTTTCCGAGGAACAGGCCGCCATTCTCGACTGGTCGGACAAGGACCGCGCGGCGGGCAACATCTACAACGCCCTGCTCTACGAGGGTGACAAGCGCTCGATGATCGAGAATGCCCTGGGCGGCGACGGCGATGACAAGATTGTCGGCAACGCGAAGAACAACGTGCTCGAAGGTGGCGGCGGCAAGGACAAGCTCGAGGGCGGTCAGGCAGCCGACAAGCTCAAGGGTAACAGCGGCGCGGACAAGCTGATCGGCGGCAAGGGGGCCGACACGCTGAAGGGGGGCAGCGGCAAGGACAAGCTCACGGGTGGCAAGGGCGCCGACACACTCGGCGGCGGCGCGGGTGATGACCGTTTCATCTTCGACGACGTTGAAGAGAGCTCGGGCAAGAATGTGGATGTGATCATTGCTTCGGATGGCGCAAAGGCATTCCAGGGCGCCGGGCGCTCGGGCGGGGACAAGATCGATGTCTCCGGCATAGACGCAAAGGAGAACAAGGGTGGAGATCAGGCCTTCACCTTCGTCGAGTTCAACAAGAACAAGCTCGATGAGCCGGGCCGGCTCTGGGTCAAGGAAATAGACGGGAAGACCTACGTGCGCGGCACTGTAGATAAGGACAAGGGTGCCGATTTCGAGATCATCATCAAGGATGGTGGCCAGGTTGACGCGGCCGACTACATCGCGGCCGATTTCATCCTCTGAGCCTTGGCACGCAGGGCGCGGCGCGGGGATCGCGGAATTTGCGCATGAGCGCTTGACGCGTCCTGCCCGCGCTTCTAAGAGACCCTCCACCGCGGCGAGTTGGCGGAGTGGTTACGCAGCGGATTGCAAATCCGTGTACACCGGTTCGATTCCGGTACTCGCCTCCATTTCCTTTCAATGACAATGACGGATCGGCAACAAGGCCTGGTGCCATGCGATCCGGCGGGTGCCCGAAACGGCTCCTAGTTCAGAACCGGAACCGCCCGCAGGCGATCACGCGCGAAGTCGATGAAGCTACGCACCTTGGCCTGAGCGCGCCGTCCCTCCACATGCACGAGGTGGATGGGCAGAGGGTTCGGTTCGTGATTTTCCAGCACTGTCTGCAGGCTGCCCCGCTCCAGATCCGGACCGATCTGATACGACAGGACCCGTGTGAGACCCCATCCGCTGCGCGCCGCCGCGATCGCCGCGGCCACGCTTGAGACGGTGAGGCGTGGCCGGACCCGCACCACGGTCTGACCGCTTTCGCCGAAGCGCCATTCGTTGGCGGGGCCGACCGGGGCGGCGGCAACGAGGGTGTGATCCTTCAGATCGGACGGGTGGCCGGGATGGCCGTTTGCCCGGAAATACCCGGGTGTGCCGCAGATGACCCGCCGCACGGTGCCCACGCGCACCGCCGTCAGCCCCGAGGACGGCAGGGGCCCGATCCGCACCCCGATATCGATCCCCTCCTCCACGAGGTTCACGATCCGGTCAACCATGAGCACATCCACGGACACCTCCGGGTGGGTGTCCAGAAATTCGGTCAGAAGCGGCGTGACGTAGATGCGGCCGAACTCGTTCGCGCAGGTGATCCGCAGCAGTCCGCTCGGCCTGACCGCCGCACCCGAGGCCATGGCATCCGCCGCCTGAAGCTGCGACAGAACGTGACGCGCCTCTTCGAGATAGGCCTCCCCCACATCGGTGAGCCGGACCTGACGGGTGGTCCGTGTGAAGAGACGCACTCCCAGCCGCGCCTCGAGTGTCGTGACACCGCGGGTGACCGAAGGGGCGCTGAGGCCCATGTGACGCGCCGCGGCGGCAAAGCTCCGGGTCTCCGCGACGGCGACGAAGACTTCGATGGTCTGCAGACGGTCCATGATTATCGCTGTTTTGCGAAATAGTGACTTTACGATTATCCCAATTCTTTCAGCCAGGCAACGTCGCTAGCTTCCCGGCATCCGGACCGCAACCACCGGGATGCAAGGAGCAAGTCATGCCTCGATCAACGAGCGGCCCATTCGAGAGGAGGAGCGCAAGTTCCGCTGGCCCCTGGGCCGCCGCCCCGACGATCACGCCGGCCCAAGCGATCTTGGCCTCGACGACCTCGGCCTCTGACACTTTTCCGCCCCGCAGGAGAACCCAATGACCTTCCCAATCACCCCGATCAAACTCTACCGAACCCCCAAATCCGGCCATTGCCACCGGGTCGAACTGATGCTGGCGCTGCTCGGCCTGCCCTACGAGACCATCGATCTCGACATGGCCAATGGCGCGCACAAGACAGGGGAGTTCCGCAAACTCAGCCCGTTCGGAAAGGTGCCGGCGATCGATGATGGCGGCCACACCCTTTCGGATTCCAACGCCATTCTGGTCTATCTCGTGCAGACCTATGGCCCGGAGAGCCAGTGGATGCCACGCGATGCACGGACCGCGGCGGAGGTGCAGCGCTGGCTCACCATCGCGGCCGACAACGTGTTCTCCGGCCCTTGCGCGGCTCGTCTGGTCACGGTCTTCGGCGCGCCCCTCGATCACGCCACCGCTGTCGCCACGGCCCACGACCTCTTCGGCATCATGGAAGCGCATCTCGGCGGGCGCGACTGGCTCGCCGCCGATCACGCCACCATCGCCGATGTGGCCTCCTACAGCTACATCGCCCATGCGCCCGAGGGTGGCGTCGATCTTGCACCCTACCCCCGCATCCGCGCCTGGCTTTCCCGCGTGGAAGCCCTGCCCGGTTTCGTGGGCATGGCGACCTCGCCCATCCCCGAACTCGTCTGAGCGATCGGGACCGCCATGACAGATCTGGAAACGAGCTTTCACGCGGGCGAACTGGCGGTGCAGCGCCGCGCAGAGGTACCTTTCGCGAAGACGGAAATGGCCTCGACCTTCATCCGGCCCGCCATGCCGCAGCAGCATCGCGACTTCTTCGAAAGCCTGCCGATCCTGTTTCTTGGCGGTCTCGACCGGCGCGGGCGGGTCTGGGCGACTGCGGCCATGGGGTCGCCCGGCTTCATAGGGTCGCCCTCGCCCCGGACCATGACCCTTGGCGCCCTGCCGGTTCTTGCCGGGGAACTGGACCTTTCGCTGGACGTGGGGGCCAAGATCGGCGCGGTCGGGATCGAACTCGCCACCCGACGACGCAACCGCGTGAATGCCACGGTGCGGCAGGCAGCCGGGGGTGGCCTGGCGCTGACGGTCGATCAGAGCTTCGGCAACTGTCCGCAATACATCCAGATCCGCCAGCCCGCATGGGATGACCATGATCTCTCGGCGATCATCGCACGGCGGCTCTCCGGCCTGGACGAGCCGGCGCGCGACATCATCGCGCGGGCCGACATGTTCATCATTGCTTCACGCAGCCGCGCCCTCTCCGACGACCCACGCAGCGGCGTGGATGCTTCCCATCGCGGCGGACGACCGGGGTTTCTGGGGCAGAATCCGGATGGCACGCTCTCTTTCCCGGATTTCTCCGGCAATCGCTTCTTCAACACGCTCGGGAATATCGAGGATGACGGCCGCGTGGGCCTCTTCATTCCCGATTTCACGACCGGGTCCGCGCTCCTGCTCACCGGGCGCGCCTCGGTGGACTGGAACGGCGCGCGGGTTGCGGCCTTCGAGGGGGCCGAGCGCATCGTGGACATTCGGCCCGAAGAGGTCTGGATGGCCGAGCATGTGCTGCCCGCGCGCACCGCGCTGATCGAAGCCTGGCCGCCGCTTAAGGGCACAGGCACCTGGGCGCAGACACGCCGCGCGCGCAGCGTCCCGGATGGCTGGCGGCGCTATGAGATCGAGGCCCGGGTCGCTGAAAGCGCGGAGATCACCTCTTTCCACCTCGCACCCGTGGATGGTCTGCCCCTCCCGGCCCATGTGGCCGGGCAGTTTCTCCCGATCCGCCTCGATATGCCCGATGGCCCGATCCTGCGCAGCTACACGATCAGCCAAGCTACGAACGGCCGCACTTTGCGCTTGTCGGTCAAGCGCGAGCCCGGGGGTACGGCCTCCCGCATCCTGCACGACCGGCTTGCGGTCGGAGACCGGATCGACGCAGCCGATCCCGCGGGCGATTTCGTACTTGATGAGGGGGAGCAGCCTATCGTCTTCCTGTCAGCCGGTGTCGGCATCACGCCGATGATTGCCATGCTGGAGGCCCAGATCGCGGCGGTGGAAAGCGGCGCCAGACCGCGCGACATCTGGTTCTTCCATGCCGCGCGCACATCGCGCGGCCGTCCGTTCGATGCCTATCTTCAGGAGGTCGCGCGCAGATACGGCTGGTTCCACCTGCACCGGGTGAACTCGCGCCCCGAAGCGGAGGATGAGGCAG
Source organism: Amaricoccus macauensis (assembly GCF_049800915.1). Taxonomy (GTDB): domain Bacteria; phylum Pseudomonadota; class Alphaproteobacteria; order Rhodobacterales; family Rhodobacteraceae; genus Amaricoccus; species Amaricoccus macauensis_A. The sequence continues at coordinate 295,562 of NZ_JBNAFY010000001.1, read as the reverse complement.
TGGGCCGGACCCACGAGAGCGAGGGCGCGCTTTCCATCGAGATCTTGGCGCGGCTCCTGCCCTTCGGCGGCTATCAGTTCTACCTATGCGGCCCCGACGGCTTCATGCGTACGCTCTACGCTGGTCTGCGCAAGCTCGGCATCGACCGGAGCCATATCCGTCACGAGTTCTTCGGAGCGGGCGAACTCGAAGAAGGCGAGAGGAACCGGCCCGCCGCTGCGCAGGATCTGCCCGAAACCGCACCAGTGCGTTTCGCGGCCTCGGAGACCGCAGCGACATGGATGCCCGGTGCTGGCAGCTTGCTGGACCTTGCCGAGGGTACGGGCCTCTCCCCGTCCTTCAGCTGCCGCGATGGAAAATGCGGCACCTGTGCCACACGCGTCATCACGGGAGACGTGGCTTATACCCGGCCTCCGGCTTTCCCCGCGCCGGAGGGGCACGTCTTCATCTGCTGCTCGGTTCCCGCGAGCGCGGAAGGTCTTGAACTGGATCTGTGATGGCACTTGGCAGAAGGAATGGCGGCAAGGCCCGCCTCCACTTCCGAAGACGTCGCAAAATTGTCTCCATGCTTACGGGTCCATTTACCAATAATATCACGAAAATAGATTGTTGAACCACTCGAAAAATTCAAAAATTACTGACATTTTCTCCTCCATAACGAAGCATACACCAAACAAAAACTACTAAAATTGGCTACTTCAAGCGTTTTTCGCTTCGTATCAACGCATCGCATTTATCGAATTCTTAACGGCGCTCACCGACCAAGGATACCCACCACTTGGAGGTGCCATGACCAGTGTGTTGATCGTAGACGATGAGCCGATGCTGCGGGAGGAGCTTCAGGAGTCCCTGGAACTGGAGGATTTCGAGGTGACGCCTGCAGAGAGTGTCGACAGCGCTCTCGCGCTTTGCCAGAGCGGCTCGTTCGACATCGTTATTACCGACCTGAAGATGCCGAAGCGCGGCGGTCTGGAACTGATCGCCGAGTTGAAGGGCCGCAATTACCCCGCCCGGTTCTTCGTGGTCAGTGGCCACGGTGCGGAATCCAATCGCGAAGAAGCCCTCAGCCTGGGGGCCACGGCCTGCTTCGCCAAGCCCCTCGACGTGGACGACCTCATCGACGTGATCAACGCCGATGCATGACCCGAACTCCCCCGGTTCATCCGCCGCCGCCCCCCTCAGAACCAGAAAACCAAGGAGGACACGCCTATGGATGACGACATGAAGGAACTCAAGATACTGCTTGTCGATGACGACCGGACTGCTCTCGAGGAACTGGGAGAAACCGTCGAGATCGAAGGCTGGACCTACGTGACCGCCAACAGCATCGAGACTGCCCTGGAGTTACTCGACGCCGACGAAAGCATTCGCGTCGTGGTGACGGATGTCCATTTCGTCGACGACTCTGGAAATGCCGCGAACGGCATCCAGTTCGTTTCCCGCGCCCAGGCCCGTTTTGCCGACAGGTCGCTGTCCTACCTGGTTCTGAGCGGCGATCCCGACGCACTTCAGGCCTCGGTCCAGGTCGGGGCTTTCAACTTCCTCTGCAAGCCCTTCATGTCCGACGATCTGATCACGGCGATCCGGAAGGCCGTGCGCAGCGGCGGCGAGAAGGAGGTCTCGGCCGCATCGGGCAACGGGATCAGGGAAGCCCTCGAACGCGCACGGGAAAACGACAGACGCGACGTGGCAGCAACCGGGGGAGCATGAAGATGAAGTATGGAATTCTTGCAGCCATCGGGCTCACCGCAACGTTAGGTCTGCCCGCCTTCGCCGCAAATGATCCGGCGGGCGAAGTGAGAACCTTCGGCATCGTTCCGCAGCAGTCGGCCAGCCGGCTGGCGCAGATGTGGGGCCCGTTCCTCAACAAGCTGGGGGAAGAAACCGGCACAACGTTCCGCTTCCGGACAGCGAAGGACATTCCGACCTTCGAGGCGTGCCTGGCCGAAGGTGCCTATGACGTCGCCTACATGAACCCGATGCATTACGCGATCTTCTCCGAGGAATCGGGCTATCGTGCCTTCGCGCGGCAGGCCGACAAGCGGCTGAAGGGCATCATCGTCACCCGCAAGGATGCGGCGCTCGATGATCTGAGCGGTCTGGAGAATGCGCAGGTGGCCTTTCCATCGCCCGGGGCGTTCGGCGCAAGTATCCTGACCCGTGCCGCACTCACCGACATGGGCGTGGATTTCGAGCCGGCTTATGTGAATTCGCATGACAGCGTCTACCGCGCAGTGGCGGCGGGGTTGATGCCCGCTGGTGGCGGCGTGATGCGGACCTTCAATGCGACGTCGGCCGAGATCAGGGACGAGTTGACAATCGTTTACGAGACCGAAGCCTTCACCCCCCATGCCTTCGCCGTCAGCGCGAACGCGGACGCGGATTTCACGGCGGACATGCAGCAGGCCTTCCTGCGGATTGCCGAGGAAAATCCCGAGCTGGTGTCCGGGATCGGCATGGTCGGATTGCAGATTGCCGCCGACGGCGACTGGAATGATGTCCGGGCGCTGGAGATGTCGCACGAGGAGTCCGGCATTCTGCAGGAAGGTGAGTTGACGTGTCCTTCCGACTGAAGACCATTCTCGGCATCGCCCTCATCGAGCTTACGGTGATGGCGATCCTCATCTCCATCAACCAGTTCGCGCTTGGTGGATCGGCAACCACGCAGCTCTTCGACCGGACAGACACCACGGCGCGGGTGTTCGCCAATACCGTGGCGGGTTCGGTCATCGCGACCGATCTGGCGACACTCGATGCCACGATCGAGTCGGCCGTTTCGACCGCCGACCTCACCTACATCCGGGCGCGCAATGCCGCCGGCGTGGTTCTGTCCGAGGGGGGTGATGCCGAGGCACTGGCGCGGCTGTTCCGGGCGGATACCTCCTTCGAGACGGCGACGGCGGACCATGTGATCGACATTTCCGTGCCGATCACCATCGCGGGCACGAATTTCGGCGCTCTGGAACTCGGCATGTCCACGCTCGCCGTGGAAGAACAGGTCCGCAAGGCGCTGAACTGGAACATCATCGTCGCGGTTCTCGGCATGTCGCTGGTCGCGGTCTTCGGATACGGGCTTGGCACAATCCTCACGAAGCAGCTCAGGTGGCTTCGCGAGGGCGCACGCCGGATCTCGAGCGGCGATCTGGAAACCCGCGTCACCGACACGGGCCGCGACGAACTCGCGGAAACGGCGCGCTGCTTCAACCAGATGGCCGAGGCCTTGTCCGTCGAGCGGGCACAGCTCAGACACAAGCAGGAAGAGCTTCTGCAGAAGAAGGCCCGTGTGGATGTCATTGTCGAGTGCATGACTGGCATTTCGCGGGGCGAGAACAATGTCGATATTCCCGATACGGAGCGCGAAGACGAGATCGGCGACATGGCGCGCGCAACGGTGGTCTTCGACGAATCCATGCGGGCGGTCCGACAGGCGCGGCTCGAACAGCAGAGGTTGATCTCGGCCTTCGATCAGGTCGCCGAGCAGGTGGCGATCTTCGAGCTGGACGGCAAGTCGCTCTTTCTCAATGCCGCCTTCCGGTCTTTCAACGAAAAGATTATCCGCAAGCTGCCGTATCGCTTCACGCTGGAACAATTCCTCAAGGAGGGTATTTCACAGGGCGCCTTCCCCGATGTCCGGGAAGATCCCGACGGCTGGATCGCGGAGCAGCTGAACCGGCGCGACAGCGCGCCGCTCGAGATGAAACGAAACTCCGATCGCATCCTGCTGACGGTTCAGTCCTTCGTCGAGGGGATCGGCGTGGTGCTCTCGGCCAAGGACATCACCGATCTGCGCCGCTCCGAGGGGCAGCTCATCCAGGCATCGAAGATGGCCACGCTGGGCGAGATGGCAACGGGCATCGCCCACGAGCTGAACCAGCCCCTCGGAGTGATCCGCATGGCCTCGTCCAATTCGCTCAAACGGATTGCCAAGGGGCATGAGGATATCGAATTTTACCGCGGCAAGTTCGAACGGATCGAGGAGCAGACCGAGCGCGCGGCCCAGATCATCAACCACATGCGGGTGTTCGGTCGGAAGGCGGACGGGGAAATGGCGCCGTTCGATCTCGGGGAATCGCTTCGGAAGACCACCGGGCTTGCGCGCACCCAGCTCCATACCATGGATATCTCGCTGACCACCGACATACCCGACGACGCGGCGCTGGTCGTGGGAGAGCAGGTCATCTTCGAGCAGGTACTTCTGAACCTGTTCAGCAATGCCCGTGACGCCATCGAAAGCCAAGGCACCGGGTCGGGCGAAATCCACGTGAGTGCGGCGTTCGACACGCCCGAAGGCCACGTCCTCCGCATTAAGGATACTGGCGGCGGCGTGCCGGACGATCTCATCCACAAGCTGTTCGAGCCCTTTTTCACGACCAAGGAGCCGGGAAAGGGCACAGGCCTCGGCCTGTCGATCAGCTTCGGAACGATCCGGGAGATGTCCGGCGAGATCTCGGTCAGCAACGCCGAGGCGGGGGCGTGTTTCACGATCAGGCTGCCAAGGTACGAGGCGGAAATCGCCAAGGCAAGCTGACGGAGGCTGGTCTGTGGACAGCGTAGAACAGGCTCTACCGGTAACGTGACACACGCCCGGTAGACCTTTCACTGTCCAGAAAATGGGCGTTCTGGCGAAAATGACCATGCGCTGAGGGGCATCTGCCCCCGCGATTCATCGAACAGCCAAGAAACGACTTGGTTTCCTTTCTCATGCAAATAGATTCATGAGTGGAACACGGAATCGCGAGTCCCATGCCCTTCAATACCTTGATCGACATTCTCGACGCGACCAAGCACAGCGAGAGCCCCGATGAGCGGTGGAACGCTTTCGCCGGGGCCTTCCGCAAGCTTGGCTCCCCGTTCCTGAACATGGGCGAAAAGGATCAAGTCACGGGCGAAACACTCCAGATCCGGTCCAATATGCGCAGTGACTGGATCAACCATTGGATGGATCGGGACTATATCCAGATTGACCCGCATGCCCCGCCTCAGGGCATCGCGCCGCGCGCACTTTCGAAGACGGTCTGGCGTGCATCCGATGCTCGGTGGACCATCGGAGAAAACGGACGGCTGCGCCGCAGCTACCATGCCGAGCATTCGGAGGCCGGCTATGATGCCTGTGTCGGCATTCCCTGCCCGGTCGGAACCTCCTCGCATGTCCGGTGCGTGATGATCGGCGCAGGTCGCGGAGAGGAAGACTTCATCGACAGCGAGACATTTCAGGCCATGCTCCTCGCCGCACCTCTCGTGGCGCTTAACGAATTTCCCTCGGAAGGGGCTCACGCAGATACGGTGCTCGACCGGCGATCGCATCTGAGCCCGCGCGAACATGATGTACTCTGCCTGCTCGCAAACGGATTTCTGAATGCACGGATCGCGGAGAAGCTCGGCATTTCGGAACACACGGTGCGGTCACACATGATCTCGGCCCGCACCAAGCTTGGCTGCGCGACCCGCGAACAGGCCCTCGCCGTGGCCATTGTCCGCGGGCTGATAACCCCCTGACGAGGATGCCTCCGGTCAGGTCTTTGCGTGCCGCATATGCCCCTCCGGGATCAGCAGACTGTAGAAAACCGGCGCCGCGATCAGCGTGAGGATCGATGCAAAGGCGAGCCCGCCCATGATCGTGACCGCCATGCTCTGGAAGAAGGCATCGCTCAGGAGCGGAATCATGCCAAGAATGGTGGTGGCCGCTGCAAGTAGGACCGGGCGAAGCCTGCTCGTGCAGGCGGTGACGATGGCCTCGGTATAATCGGACGCCTCCTTGCGGACGAGATCGATCTCCTCGACCAACACGATGCCGTTCTTGATCAGCATCCCCGAGAGGCTCAAGAGGCCGAGGAGCGCGGTGAAGCTGAACGGCAGGCCGGTGCCTAGAAGTCCGATGACCACGCCATTGACCGCCATCGGCACCAGAAGCCAGATCACCAGCGGCTGGCGCAATGCCCCGAAGAGGTAGATCGAGATGATCACCATGACCAGAAGGCTCAGGGGAAGCTGCCGGCCAAGGCTCGACTGGGCTTCGGTGGAGTTCTCGTACTCGCCGCCCCAGGCCATGGCATAGCCCACGGGAAGCTCCATGTCCTCGACAGTGTCGCGGATGGACGCATGGACCGTGGCAGCCGTGGGTCCGCCCGCAACGATGTCCGCACTGACGGTGAGGGTCGGCAGGCGGTCGCGCCGATGCACGCGCGTGTCCTGGATCTCGTATCGGAACCCGTCGGTCACCTGTTCCATCGACACGTAATCCTGGGCCGACGCCGAGAAGACCACGCGGTCGATTAGGCTCACGATGGGTCCGTGGTCCTCGCGGAACATGATCGGGATGAGCCTGTCATCCTCCCGGAAGACCCCGGTCTGGATGCCGTCGGTGGAGAAGGCGAAGGTCTGGGCGATATCCTCGCGGGTCACGCCGGCGGTCTGGGCGCGGTTGGTGGCGTAGATCGGGCGCAGGACAAGCTCGGGCTCGCGCCAGTCGGTGCGCAGGTGTCGGAGTTGGTCATTTGCGGCCTCCATCCGGTCCATGGCCTCCGCACCCAGTTCGCGCAGGACCAACGGATCGGGACCCGAGAAGCGGACCTCGATGGGCGCACCGCCGCCGGGGCCGAAGACCAGCCGCTCGGTGCGGAACCGGCCATCGGGCAGCATTTCGGTCCCATACGCGTCGAGTTCGCGGCGCAGCGGGGGGATCTGCTCGAGATTCTCCGTGCGGATGAGCAGAAGCGCATAGGTCGGGTCGGGCTGGACAGGTTCGTAGGTCAGCATGAAACGGCTCGCGCCCTGCCCTGTGATCGTCGTCACCGAGACCACCTCATCGCGGTCGGCCAGCCAATCCTCGATCACGCTCATGTCTTCGGCGGTCGCGTTGATGTCCGACCCCTGCGGCAGATTGTAGTGGACGAAGAACATGGGCGTGTTCGAATCCGGGAAGAACTGCTGCTTGATCAGGCCGAACCCCGCGAAACAGGCAACCGTGAGACCGACGAGACCGCCGACCACCAGCCATCGGTGATGAAGCGCACGTTTCAGGACCGTGCCATAGAACTGGAATGCCCGGCCGCCATAGGCATCGGCGCCTCCGATCCCCTGCCCGCGCCGGAAGAAGTAATGGGCCAGAAGCGGTGTCACGGTGATCGCGAGCACCCAACTTAGAAGGAGCGATATTCCGATCACCGCGAAGAGCGAGAACATGAACTCACCGGTGGCATCCGGGCTGAGACCGATGCCGGCGAACGCCATGATACCGATGACCGTTGCGCCCAGGAGCGGGAACTGGGTCTTGCTGCCCACATCCTCGGCGGCCTCGCGCGCCGAGCGGCCCTGGAGCATCTGCACCTGCATGCCCTCGGCCACCACGATGGCGTTGTCCACGAGCATGCCCATGGCGATGATGAGCGCGCCAAGCGAGATCCGTTCCATCTCGATGGAAAAGACCCCCATGAAGAAGAGCGTGCCCAGCACGGTCAGGAGCAGCGTCGAGCCGACGACCACCGCCGAGCGCCAGCCCATGAATACCGCCAGCACCGCGACCACAATTGTCACCGACTGCGCGAGGTTGGTCAGGAAGGTCGTGCTTGAGCGATCCACCACCACGTGCTGCTGGTAGATCGGGTGCAGTTCGATCCCGTAGGGAATCTCGGTGCGCAATTCATCGAGGCGCGCATCGACGCGGTTGCCGACCTCGACGATGTTCTCGGTCTGAAGCCCGGCAATTCCGATGCTGAAGGCCTCGATGCCGTTGAACCGGATGATCTGCGAGGGGTGTTCCACCCGTGTCCGTTCGACATTCGCGACGTCGTAGAGGTTGACCACCTCACCGTCGACACCAATGGTAAGCCCGGCGATCTCGCTCACGCTTTCGGAGCCGGTGGGCGCCTGGATGATCGTGCGCTCCCCGCTCCGGTCGAGATGGCCGCTGCTGTTGACGGAGTTGGAGGTGTTGATCGCGTTCATCACCGCATCGGGTGAGATGTTCTGGTGCACGGCGAGCGGCATGGAGGGATCGACATAGATCGCCTCCTCCGGCAGGCCCGCGACCTCCACGTCCGCGACGCCCTCCACCGCGCGCATCTCGCGCCGCAGGAAGGTTGCGATCTGGTGCTTCTCGGCATCCGAGAACCCCTCGGCCGTCACCGCGAAGAAGATGCCGTAGACATCCCCGAACGTGTCGTTGACCATCGGCTCCGAGACACCATCGGGCAGGCCCACGGCCGTATCGGAGATCTCGGCCCGCAGCTTCGACCAGATGTCGGGCAGCTCGCTGCCGTCATAGGTGTCCTGGATCTCGACCTCGATGATCGAGAGGCCGGGGCTGTTGGTCGAGGTGATGGTATCGACCTCGCCCAGGGTCTGGATGGCACTTTCGAGGGGCTCGGAAACCTCTTCGGCCACCTGCGCGGCGGAGGCACCGGGATATGTCGTGGTGACGATGGCCTGCTTGATGGTGAAGGCCGGATCTTCGAGACGGCCGATGGTGAAGAAGGCCCAGATCCCGCCAGCAAGACAGCCGAGGATCAGGAGCCACGTCAGAACGGACCGGTCGATGGAGGCGCGTGCGATACCCATGACGTGCCTCAGTTTCCGATGCGGGTGAAACGGCGAACGCGCTCGCCATCGCTTACGCGGTTTGCGCCGGCAACCACGATCTCCGTTCCGGCTTCGGGCCCGTCGATCATCACGACGTTGCCGTTCTCATCGGCCTCGATCTCGACCGGGATGCGGACGGCGCGACCTGTCCGGTCATCGCCCTCCGCCTGGCCTTCCTCCGGCTCGAACCCCATAACGTAGGTCTGCCGGTCCGGGCCGACCACGATGGCCTCGGGCGGGAGGACGATCTTGCTGTCGCCGGAATTGAGGCGGGCGGTCACGGTGATCGACGCGCCGGGAATGATGGACTCGTTGTTCAGTTCCGGCAACGAAAGGGTGACAGTGTAGGTCTGGCCGATGGCGGACGTCTCGGCCTGATATTCGCGGATCTCCACGGGGTAGCGCGCGCCCGTTTCGGGCAGATAGGCCGAAATCTCCAGATCGGCACCGCTGTCGGCGCTGCGGAACAGGACTTCGGGCACCTCGATCTCGATGCGCAGCTCCGACATGTCGTGCAGGCGGACAACCGGCGTTCCGGCCTCGATGGTGGTGTAATTGGCCACGAAGCGGCGGGCGACCAGCGCATCGAAGGGTGCCGTCAGAGTGGCATGCTGCAGATCCAGTTCGGCATTGCGCAACGACACGCGGGCAAGGTTGGCCGCGGTCTCGGCGTCGTCGATCGTGACCTGCGACACGGTGTCCGCGCCAAGCTGGCGCTGGCGTTCGAGAAACCGCTCGGCCTGTTCGAGCTCCAGCCGCGCCTGGCGGAGATTGAGCTCGAAGGGTTCGAGATCGAGCTTGGCAATCAGGTCGCCCTGAGAGAGCCGGCTGCCCTCCACCCCGATCAGCTCGTTGACCTGACCTCCCACCTGAAAGGCGAGATCGAGGGTCTGGCGCGCCACGACCTGGCCGAAGAATTCGCGCTCGCGCACGCTCTGAGTCGCGGTCAGCGGCTCGAGTTTGACCGCCCGGAGCACCCCATCATCCTGCGCCCGGCCCGGATTGGCGGCTGCGAGGCAGAGGAGGAGAATCAGCAGGAACTCAACAGGTCTTGCAAGAAAGCGATACATCGTTTTGACCAAACTCGTTTTTCCACCAGCATCGAGGAAGCGCACCCCGCGAGGGGGACGGCATCGCCGCGGACCCTAGGATATACTGCCGAAATATGAAACCAGTCAGTTTTCATAAGTTCGGCGCCTTGCTTCAGGGTGAGGCCCTCGCCGGGTCCGGGCCCCGCACGCCATCTGGTCTGCAAAGCCGGATCGTCCAGCCCCCTCGCGTGATTTGGGCGGAACAACCGCGCGGTCCGCTTGCTTGCCCTTCGCATTCTCACTGCCGTGAGCCAGATGTATGCCTCCGCGTGTCACGAATCCTTCTGCGAGGCATTGTTTCGCCAGATCCGTGCGAAGCTGCCGAACCGCGGCAGGGTGCCCTGCGCGAAACGCGCGCGTGTCGAGAGAACCGGCGCAGTGGTGCCGTATTTCCGGGTTTCGCGCATGACGATGTAGACGCCGCTCCCGATCACGATGCCCGCGCCGATGGCGGTGTTCAGCCCCGGGCGCTCCCCGAAGATCAATGCGCCGAAGAGCGTCGCCCATATGATCTGGGAGTATTGCATCGGCGCCACGACACCGGCCGCCGCATTCCGATAGGCTGCGAACTGCAGAAGCAGCGCGCAGATCGAGAGAAACGACATCAGGGCGAAACCGCCAATGTGCTGGATCTCGACCGGCTCGTAGATGAAGGCGAGGGCCGCGCCCATCACGAGGAAGTTCGCGACCATGGGATAGAGCATCAGAACGGCATTGCGCTCCTCCCGGCCCACCTTGCGAACCACGATGGAGGCGGTCGCGCCGCCAAATGCGCCGATGAGCGCGGCGGCATGACCCAGTTCGAGCTCGGTGGAACCCGGTTGCAGCACCACCATGACGCCGCCGAGCCCCACCAGAACCGCGAGGCCACGGTGCAGGCCGACCGGCTCGCGCAGGATGGGAATGGCCAGCAGTGTGATCAGCAGCGGCTGGGCGAAGAGGATCGCATAGGTCTGCGCAAGCGGCAGGGCCGAGAAGGCATAGAAGACGCAAACCGTCGAGATCACCTGCGCAGTGGTCCGCACGGCCGTCCAGAGCGGGTAGCGCGGGATGAGGTTTCCGTCCGTCGGGTCCCGCATCAGCATTACGGAGACGACGGGAAAACCGAACAGCACCGAGAAGAACACGATCTGGAACGGCGCGAACTCGGTGCCCAGAAGCTTCACCACCAGATCGTGGGTCGAGTAGACGGCGAAGGCGGCGAGCGAGAACATCGCGCCCCTCGCATTGGATCTGGGCATGGCTGTCATGAAACTTCCTGCGTTTTCCTGCATTCCGGGCACTGACTGCATGGTCTGGAGGTCGGGAACACCCCAGGATCCATGACGCAATCCCGCCCACCTCACACCGCGCGGACGCATTTCGCAAGCCATGGCGTGAAATTGCGGGAAAGTGGCCCGGCCGTGCGTGGATTCTCGGCACGGCGGATCCGCGCACCCCGAGCCAGGGGCCGAAGTGTCTCGACAGGATCAAAGCGCCGCCAGCCGATAAGGGTGATCTGGTAGGCCCGGAGGGATTTGAACCCCCAACCAAAGCGTTATGAGCGCTCTGCTCTAACCGTTGAGCTACAGGCCCGCCTGAGGCCATGCCTATGCAGGCCCGCGGGCCGGGTCAAGAGGTCAAGAGAGCCACGAATTGCCGCTTTGATGCCATGATCCGGGCAAACAGGTAGACAAAACCCGCTCCCCGGCCTGCCAAGCCTCGCGCGCGGCTTCCCATTCCCCGATCCATGGTCTAAAGCGCGCTCAAATCAGCGCCGGGAGCCCCAGCCCATGTCGGAGAAGAAAACCAGTCTGACCTACGCCGATGCGGGCGTGGATATCGATGCGGGCAATGCGCTCGTGGATCGGATCAAGCCCGCGGCCGCGGCCACCAGCCGTCCGGGTGTCATGTCGGGGCTCGGCGGGTTCGGCGCGATGTTCGATCTCAAGGCCGCAGGCTACAGCGATCCCATTCTCGTTTCGGCCACGGATGGCGTCGGCACCAAGCTCAAGATCGCCATCGATACCGGCGAACTCGGCACGGTGGGGATCGATCTCGTGGCGATGTGCGTGAACGACCTGATCTGTCAGGGCGCGGAACCGCTCTTCTTCCTCGACTATTTCGCCACCGGCAAGCTCGAGGTGGGTGCGGCAGCGCAGATCGTCGAGGGCATTGCCGAGGGCTGCGCGCAGGCCGGCGCCGCGCTCATCGGCGGCGAGACGGCGGAAATGCCGGGGCTTTATGCGGCGGGCGATTTCGATCTCGCGGGCTTTGCCGTGGGCGCCATGGAGCGCGGCGGGCACCTTCCGGCAGATGTGGCCGAGGGCGATGTGCTGCTGGGGCTCGCCTCCTCGGGCGTCCATTCCAACGGCTATTCGCTGGTGCGCCGGATCGTGGCGGAGAGCGGCCTCGACTGGAATGCGCCCTGCCCCTTCGGTGGTGGCTCGCTCGGCGCGGCACTGCTCGCTCCCACGAAGATCTACGCCAAACCCGCCATGGCCGCGATCAAGGCCGGGGGCGTGCGCGGGTTTGCCCATATCACCGGCGGCGGGCTGACCGAGAACCTGCCCCGCGTCTTCCCGGAAGGCATGGGCGCGGAGATCGATCTCGATGCCTGGGACCTGCCTCCGGTGTTCGGCTGGCTGCGGGACGTGGGCGGCGTGGATGACGCGGAAATGCTCAAGACCTTCAACTGCGGCATCGGGCTGGTCGCCATCGTCGCCCCGGACCGGGCGGACGCACTCGCCACCCTGCTCGCCGACGAGGGCGAAAGCGTTGCACGGATCGGCACTGTGACAAAGGGCGCGGGCATTGCCTACGCGGGGCAGCTGTGATCCGCAAACGCGTCGCGATCCTCATTTCGGGCGGCGGGTCGAACATGCTTGCTCTCGCGCGCGACATGGCCGACCGCAACCATCCGGGCCTCCCATGCGTCGTGGTCTCGAACCGGCCAGACGCGGGCGGCCTAGAGAAGGCGCGCGAAATGGGCATTGATGCACTGGCACTCGACCACCGCATCTTCAAGGGCGATCGCGCCGCATTCGAGGCGGAACTCACGCGCACGCTCGAGGAATACGGCACCGAGATCGTCTGCCTTGCGGGGTTCATGCGTATCCTGACGCCCGCCTTCATCGACCGCTGGGCCGGGCAGATGATCAATATCCACCCCTCGATCCTGCCGCTCTTTCCGGGATTGGAGACCCACAGACGCGCGATCGAGGCCGGCATGAGCGTGCATGGCTGCACGGTGCACGAAGTGACGGCCGATCTGGATTCCGGGCCGATCCTCGGACAGGCCGTGATCCCGATCGAACGCGGCGACACACCGGGAACTCTCGCGAGCCGTCTTTTGAAGATGGAACATCGGCTCTATCCGGCGGTGCTGCGGCGGTTCGCGGCCGGGGACCGGACGAAGGTGACTATCATGGGCGATGTTCAGGAACCCGGCCCCGGGCCAGGCTAGGACCTCCCGCTCCCCGGCGGGGGCAAAAGGCGACCGACCCAGGCGCACTCTACACGAAGATGAAATTTTTAAGGCAAATTTACTCGGATCACGACAAAATGCTCGACGGAGATGTTTCGATCTGATCTTTGACTACATCCATAGTAAGCTTCTTCACGGACCGGCCCGCCCTTAGAAGGCCGGACGAATAATTTGGGGAAACGCCATGGCGCAAGACATTCAGACCGCGCTCGTGTTCCAGGGCGGCGGTGCGGTCGGGGCCTATCATCTGGGGGTTTACAACTACCTCAGCAAGGCCGGCATCCGGCCCGATATCGTGACCGGCTCCTCCATCGGTGCGATCACGGCAGCAGTGCTGGTGGGCGCGCGCAGCGGCGACCCGGTTAGGGAACTGGGCGAGGTCTGGAAGGAATTTACCGTCGGCGGGCCGTTCCTCTCGGCGCAAGCCGGGCGCGCGATTTCCTCGGTGATGAACCTCGGCATGTATCGCCCGCGCTTCGACATATGGGCCGCGCCGACCTGGACCGCATTCCTGTCGAACGACCCCCTGCGCTCGACGCTGGTGCGGCACGTGGATTTCGACCGGCTCAACGAGAGCGAGATCGCCTTTGCAGCGTCCGCGGTGGACGTCGAAACCGGGAAGATCGATCGGTTCAGCAACCGCGGAAACGGTTATGTGTCGGTAGACGATATCGTGGCGAGCGGCAGCCTGCCGCCGAATTTCCCGATGACGGAGATCGACGGCAAGAGCTACTGGGATGGCGGGATGTTCGACCCCACGCCCCTGCAACCCGCCCTCGATCTCTTCGAAGCCGGAACGCACATCCGGCGCAGGCTCATCCTAGTGGCACCGGGTCAATGCGCGGGATCGATGCCGACGAATTTCAACGAGGTCTCGGAACGGATGATCGAGTTGCAGATCGCCAGCCGCGTCCAGACCGAGTTGCAGCGCCTGCGCCACCGCAATCGCCTGATCGAGGTCATCCAGGAGTTGGAACCGGAGGTCCAGCACCACTTCGCCCAGGCCTTTCCCGGTGCGCGTGGTCTCGATCCGGGCAGCTATGTGAACGACATCATCCATATCGGCAATACCGACCCGCGGATTGGCAGCGGAGTTTCGGATTTCTCGGCATCGGCCATTCAGCGCCGGATCGAGGCCGGATACCTGGACGCCAAAAGGGTGGTCGAGGAAATGGCGCTCGCGGGCTGAGCGGCAAGGCGCGCGGTTCACGTCATCCTAATCCCTGCGGGAGAGGATCGACCGACCGAGCCACCGGAAAGACCCTGCCATGCCTCTGCCGATCCGCCGACTTGCCGCCACAGCACTTCTCGCGACCCTTCTGCTGCAACCCGCAGAACCGGCACGAGCGGGCATTTGCGATGGGGCCGTGACCCAGCTCCAGATCAACGAGTGCTTCCACCAGAAATTCCTCAAGGCCGACCGAAAGCTCAACAAGGCCTGGCCAGGCGCGCAGCGCCGGGCGGAGCGGATGGGCACGGGTGCGGCCCTTCGGGACGCCCAGCGCAGATGGATCGCCTTCCGCGATGCCACCTGTTCCGCGGAAGCCGGCCCCTACCAGGGCGGTTCGATGCAGGCCTCGGTCTGGTCCGCCTGTCTCGAGCGGCTGACCAAAAGGCGTACAAAGGACCTCAGGAACTTCGGCCGATAACCCCGGCACTGCCGCTTGGCGCCCTCGGGGGCTTGACCCGGCGAGAGCCTGTGCAAAAGTGAGCGCGCCCGCGGCTCGCCGCGTCCGTTCCGCAGTCTTTCTTGAGGTCACCCGCCCATGCCCACGCCGATTTCCCGCGCCGCCTATGCCGACATGTATGGCCCCACCACCGGCGACCGGGTCCGGCTCGCGGATACCGACCTGATCATCGAGGTCGAGCGGGATCTCACCACTTACGGCGAGGAGGTGAAGTTCGGCGGCGGGAAGGTGATCCGCGACGGCATGGGGCAATCCCAGGTCACGCGCGAGGGCGGCGCGGTCGATACCGTCATCACCAATGCGCTGATCGTGGATTACACCGGCATCTACAAGGCCGATGTTGGTCTGAAGGACGGGCTGATCGTGGCGCTCGGCAAGGCCGGCAACCCGGACACACAGTCGGGCGTGGACATCATCGTCGGCCCCGGCACCGAGGTCATCGCGGGCGAGGGCAAGATCCTCACCGCAGGCGGGTTCGACGCGCACATCCATTTCATCTGTCCGCAGCAGATCGATGATGCTCTGCATTCCGGCATCACCACCATGCTCGGCGGTGGCACCGGGCCTGCTCATGGCACGCTCGCGACCACCTGCACGCCGGGGCCGTGGCATATCGGGCGGATGCTCCAGAGCCTCGACGCCTTCCCTATGAATTTCGGCCTGTCGGGCAAGGGAAACGCGTCCCAGCCGGCCGCCATTGTGGAGATGGTCAAGGGCGGGGCCTGTGCGCTCAAGCTCCACGAGGACTGGGGCACCACGCCGGCAGCCATCGACTGCTGCCTTACGGTGGCGGATGACATGGACGTGCAGGTGATGATCCACACCGACACGCTCAACGAGAGCGGCTTCGTGGAGAACACCGTCGCCGCCTTCAAGGGCCGGACGATCCACGCGTTCCATACGGAGGGCGCGGGCGGCGGGCATGCGCCCGATATCATCAAGGTCTGCGGCGAGGCGAATGTCATCCCCTCCTCCACCAACCCGACGCGGCCCTACACGGTCAACACGCTCGAAGAGCATCTCGACATGCTCATGGTCTGCCACCACCTCGACAAGGCAATCCCCGAGGACGTGGCCTTCGCCGAAAGCCGCATCCGCAAGGAGACCATCGCGGCGGAGGACATTCTGCACGACATGGGGGCGTTCTCGATCATCTCGTCGGACAGCCAGGCGATGGGCCGCATCGGTGAGGTGATCATCCGCACCTGGCAGACTGCCCACAAGATGAAGGTCCAGCGCGGCCGCCTGTCGGAGGAGACCGGCGAGAACGACAATGCGCGCGTGAAGCGCTACGTCGCGAAATACACCATCAACCCGGCGGTGGCGCATGGCATCTCGAAGCACATCGGCTCCGTGGAGGTGGGCAAGCGCGCCGATCTCGTGCTGTGGTCCCCGGCCTTCTTCGGGGTGAAGCCCGAGATGGTGCTGATGGGCGGCACGATCGTTGTCGCGCAGATGGGGGATCCCAACGCCTCGATCCCGACGCCGCAACCGGTCTACACGCGGGCGATGTTCGGAGCCTACGGCCGCTCGGTGGAGAATTCCGCCGTGCTCTTCGTCTCCGGCGCGGCGCAGGCTGATGGCATCGGCGCCTCGCTCGGGCTCGCAAAGCAGACGCTCGCAGTGGAGAACACCCGTGGCGGCATCGGCAAGGCGGCGATGAAGCTCAACGATTACTGCCCCGACATCGAGGTGGACCCGGAAACCTACGAGGTGCGCGCCGATGGCGAGTTGCTCACCTGCGAGCCTGCGGAAGTCCTCCCCATGGCGCAGCGCTATTTCATGTTTTGAATGTGGATGAGGCTGCCGATCTTGATGGCCGAGCAAATTCTTTTCTGGAAGCCGCATTCTGTCTCTGGGAGATTAACCCTCATCCGCGACGGAACTTTTGGGCGCCAACACTTCTGTGTCTCGCCCAATTTTACGAACTACGATGCAAGGTTGTCCTGCTAAGATCCGGCGCTGTGACGCGCGCTGAGCTGGGTAAGAATCGCAAGTATGGCCATGACATTTGGGCTATGTGGCAAATGCCCGAACTCCAAGAGACAAGACGCCGAGCGTATCTCGCCAATGAGCGAACATTGATCGACAACGACCTACAACAATTGTCGAACTTGCACACAAGGCAATCTGACTACGCTCTACGGTATCCAGTAGGTCCTACAAGAGTTTTTGTGCCGGACAGGCTGCTCGCGTTAGCAGAGGAGATTCGCCAGTACAAGGTAAATCCGATCAAAGGCGAAGTTGCCCGGCTGCGCCGCCGGGCTACGCCTCTCTTCACCTCACAGGGGCCCTGGGCCACTCGCTGTTCAGTTTCTCTTGACGGCCCTACAGCACCACGAGCGCCAGATACCCGACATAGCCCGCGAGCAGCACGCCGCCTTCCCAGCGGTCGAGCTTGCGTCCCGTGTAGGTGAACCAGATCACGAGCGCGGAAACCGCCACCATGAACAGGTTGTCGAAACGCACGATCTGGGCCGGCACGGCACCGGGGCTGACAAGCGCCGTCGCGCCACCGATCCCGAGAATGTTGTAGATGTTAGAGCCGACGATATTGCCGAAAGCCACATCCGTCTGACGGCGCAGGGCCGCCATAACCGAGGTCACAAGTTCGGGCAGCGAAGTCCCGATAGCCACGATGGTGAGGCCAATCAGCGTTTCCGAAACGCCGAAGATCCGCGCGAGCGAAACAGCGCCATCCACCAGAAGCGCTCCGCCCGCGACAACCGCCGCGATCCCGGCAATGGCCATGCCGAGCGGGAGCAGCAGCGAGCCGCCGGGCGCGGGACCGGGTGCGATCGCCGCCTCGGCCTCGCTCAACGCCTCGCCCTTGTCATGCACCGCACCAGGCTCGGCCCCTGCGCTTTCCTGCCGGAAGGCCAGATAGATGTAGCCCGCGAGTGCGAGCACGAAGGCGAGACCCACGATCCGCCCCATGGGCATGACGAACGCCAGAAGGGTGAAGATCGCGGCCACAGACAGCATGGCGAGGCCATCGCGCTTGAGCGCTCCTCGTGCCACTGCGATCGGGCAGATGATCGCCGTCACCCCCAGGATCAGCAGGATGTTGGCGATGTTGGAGCCGACGATGTTGCCATAGGCCACTCCGGGATAGCCGCCCAGCGCGGCCTGCACCGATGTAACGAGCTCGGGCGTCGAGGTGCCGAACCCGACCAGGGTCAGGCCGATGACGAGCGGGGAAACCCCGAACCGGGTTGCGACACCGACCGAGCCGCGCACGAGCAGCTCGCCGCCCAGCACCAGCAGCACGAAGCCACCGAGAAGTGACAGGGAAATTTCCATGGGCGCGAGGGCTCCGCAAGACAGATCAAACGGCTTTGCACGTGGGATGTCCCTCGTCCCACTTCCAGTCCCTCGACGCGCTCCGGGCACAATAAAATCATGCCGTGTCTAACAGTGTCGCATCCGGGCCGTGCCGACGGGAAAGAGCCGGTCGTAGCCCCAGGTGAAGGCAAAGGTATAGACGACGTAGAACGCCGCAAAGGACAGGTCCATCATCAGCGCAGCGACCAGTGAAATCTGGAGCCACCAGGCCATCAGGGGCAGGAGGATCGCCAGAAGGGTCACTTCGAAGCCAATTGCATGGACCACCCTGAGCGGCAAAGACTTCACCGCACTGCCTCGCGAGCGCACCAGGAGCCTGTCGAACCCGATGTTGTAGAGGAAGTTCCAGACCGTGGCCGCCGTGCCCGCGAGGAGGGCGAGACCGCCCATCTGGGCAACGGAATGGTCGAAGACGAGGGCGAAGAGCGGGGTGGCAACCAGAACTCCGATCACCTCGAAGGCAACAGCCTGACGAACGCGGTCGAATGTCTTGCGCATGGGGGGCTCCGTGATCATTCCGGGCCGTCCCGTATGCACTGCACGTCTGGTGGGGTCGTCCCCATCACGTGCGATAGATGAGACCGGAACTCTTACGGGGCAAGAGCCCCTGCCCGTCTCCGGTTCGAAAAACATGAAGGGCAAGGCTGTCGTGCCACCACCAGACTGCACACCGATTGCGCGAATCCCGACCGCAGGCTAGAGCGGCCGCCTGTGCCTGCCTCCGGATGACCACCTTGCAGAATACCTCCTATCTCTACCACGCGCGCCGCACACTCGTGCTGGCCTGGCCGATGATCCTCAGCCGTGTCGGGCTCGTCACCATGAGCATGATGGACGTGATCGTCCTCGGACGCGCCGGAGCCGAGGAACTCGCCAACTACGTGCTGGGCCAGGCGATCTACGACAGCCTCATCGCCATGAGCGTCGGCCTGATGCTCGGTGTGCCGGTTCTGGTCGCGCGTGAGATGGGCGCGGAGAATGCGCCGGCAGCGCCCGTGATCCTGCGTCGTGGGCTGGTTCTGGCGCTTGCACTCGGGCTGGGCCTCTGTGCCCTTCTGCAGTTCGCAGGCGGGCTCTACATGCTCACCGGTCAATCAGCGGAACTGGCGGCACGTGCCGCAAGCGTCACCCGCATTCTGGGCCTCGCCCTGCCGCTTGTCGGGCTCTACTATGTCTGCGCCTCCTATCTCGAGGCGCAGCACCGTCCGATGCCGGGTTTCGTGGCCATTGCCTGTGCCAACGTCCTCAACCTGCTCTTCAACATCGTGCTTGTCCTCGGCCTCGGCCCCTTTCCCGCGCTCGGCGCACCGGGCTGTGCCATGGCGACGGTCTTCACATTCGCGCTCTCGGCCATAGGCTTGATGATCTACCTGCGCCGGGACATTCGCGGGCGGCTCTGGTCGGTCGCCAACGTCCCGCCCGTGCGGGAAATGGTCCGGATCGGGCTCGCCTCGGGCTCCTCGTTCCTCTTCGAGGCCACGGCCTTCGCGGTGCTGGTCCTGATCATCGGGCGTCTCGGGCCGCTGGCGCTCGCCGCGCATGGTGTCTTGTTCCAGTTTCTCGCCTTCACCTTTATGATCGCCTTCGGCATCGCCGCGGCCACGCAAGTGCGGGTGGGCAATGCTTGGGGTCGGCAGGATGCCTCCGGCATGGCGCGCGCCGGATGGACCGGGCTTGCGCTCTCGACATTGGCCACCGGTGCGCTCACGCTGGTCTTTGCCCTCGAACGGGAGGGGTTCGTGCGGTTCTTCACCACCGACGAGGCCGTGGTCGCTGCCGCCCTGCCCGTCTTCTTCTGGATCATGCTCGCAACGATCTTCGATGGCGGGCAGACCGTCATGAACTCCGCCTGCCGCGGCCGGGGCGACACATGGGTGCCCACCGGGCTGCACTTCCTCAACTATGCGGTCGTCATGGTGCCGTCCGCCTGGGTTCTGGCGATCAGCTTCGGACAGGGACTCGCGGGGATCTACCAGGGCATCCTGCTTGCAAGCGTGCTCTCGGTCGGGCTGATGGCGCTTCGGTTCCACGTCCTGACGCAGCGCCTCGAGCCCCGAACCACCGGCTGAGCCGGGGCTTTGGCCTCACCAGAACCAGAGGATGAACCCCAGCGTGCAGACGACGAGAAACCCGGCCCAAAGCGTGCGATCAGTCCAGATCGGACGCTCGAGGTGGCGGAAGATGTGCGCCGTTTCCTCCCCCGACCAGACAAGACGGCCGATATCCTCGGACGCCGATTGCCGCGTGGTCCAGGACAGCGTCACGTGGACCGCAATGCCCATGAGCATCATCAGGCTCGACATCACCGTATAGTGGATGTCCGGCAGGCCCGCCGCCGCCCAGATGCCCGTTACCTCCTTGGCGATGAAGAGCGGAACGCCGACGACAAGGCCTGTGATGATCGTCCAGAAGGCGCCCGTTCCGTTCAGCCAGGGCACGAAGAGACCCAGCACGTAAACCACCACGATGGTCGGCACGACATAGCTCAGGGACGACTGGAAATAGCTGAAGAGACTGCCGAAAGAACCGATGAAGGGCGCATAGAGCGCACCGAACACCATGACGATGCCGGTAACGATCCGCCCTAGGCGGACCTGCTGCGCCTCTGATGTCTCGGGTTTCAGCGGCTTCCAGAAATCCTTCACCACCAGCGTGGAGGCGGAGTTCATCGCGCTGTCGAGTGAGGACATGATGGCCGCGATCAGGGCCGCGAGGATCAGCCCGCGCAGACCGATTGGCATCAGCTCGAACGCGAGCGTGGGAAAGGCGAGATCGGGGGTCTCGAGGTCCGGGTATAGCTTCAGGGCAATCAGCCCCGGCAACACCATCAGGAAGATGTTCGGCAGCTTCAGGAATCCTGCGAAGAGCGCACCGACCTGCCCCTGACGCAGGGTCCGGGCGCCGAGCGTCCGCTGCACCACGAACTGGTTGATCGTCCAGTAGTAGAAGCCCAGCAGCACGACGCCCCAGAGCCCGGTCCAGGGCAGGAAATCGTCCGAGGCGGGCAGGACAAGGTGCTGCATCGCCTCATCCGTGCCTTCGAAGATCGCGCTCCAACCGCCAACCTCGTTCATGCCGATGAGAAACAGCGCCGTGGCGGCAACGATCAGCAGGACGGCCTGCACCGTGTCGGTCACGACCACCGCCGAAAGCCCACCCAGAATGGTATAGAGGCCGGCGACCGCCGCGAGCAGCGCCACGGCGGTCCAGAGGTTCAGGAGCGGCGTGGTGTTGGCGATGACGAGGCCGCCGGCATAGAGTGCACCGGCGGTGTCGATGAAGAGGATCGCGAGCAGCGTGAAGGCCGAGAAGGCGCGGCGCGAGCGCACGTCATAGCGGCGCTCGAGAAACTCCGGCACGGTGGAGACCTTCGCGCGCAGGTAGGACGGCAGGATGAAGATCGCGAAGAGGATCAGCACGAGCGCGGCGGTCCACTCGTAATTGAAGATCACCACGCCATTCTCATAGGCTCCGCCCATCAACCCGACGAAACTCGAGCCGGACATGTTCGAGGCAAAGAGCGAGAAGCCGATGAGATACCAGGGGAGCGTGCGGCCGGCGAGAAAGTAGCTCTCCGAGCCGCTGCCGGATTTGCGCGAAACGTGCCAGCCATGGGCCATGATCGCCGCGAAATAGATCCCCACGATGGTGTAATCTATCCACGCAAGATCGAATTTTGCCTCGCCCATGCCGCCCCCTCTGCGCTTGTGTTCTTTTGCAGGGGTGCAACGCGCCCCGGACGCACCGGGTTCCGGAAAACGCCTGCAACAGACACGGCACGGGAGTGCCTTACCGAGACCCTGGGAACTCGGTGGAAAGCCGCTATCCGGCAATCGTGCGCCGTTCAGACGAGGCAACTAGTGCGCTGTGAATTCCTCGATCAGGTGATCGACAACCGCACGAAGGGCCGCGGGGGTGCCGGCGCCTTCCTCCATGGCTTGCGCATAGACCTTGCGCTGGCGCACGGCGGAGGTGCCCTCCTGAACGATCTGCCGCAGACCGAGAAGCTCGGTCGTCGAGCCCAGCGCATCGGCATCCTCCGCCATCATCTCGATCAGTTCCTCGACCAGATCGCTGACCGGAACCGACTTGCCGCAGCCATGGTCGATCAGCTCGCCCTCCACCCCATAGCGCTGCGCCCGCCAGCGGTTCTCCCGGATCAGGGTGTTGGGGTAGATCCGCCAGCGCCGGTTGCGCGTGCGCAGCCGGTAGAGCCAGGACAGAAGCGCCTGATAGAGCGCGGCAAGGGCTGCGACATCCGATAGCCGCGGACAGACATCCGTGATCCGCTGCTCGAGCGTCGGAAATTTCGCCGAGGGCCGGATATCCCACCAGATCTTCGAGCCGTCCTCGATGCAGCCCGCGGATTCAAGGTGCTGGACCAGCCGGACGAATTCCGAATGGCTGTAGAGCGGGTCCGGGAGCCCGGTCCGCGGCATGGCATCGAACACGGTCAGCCGGTAGCTCGAGAGCTGGGTATCGGTGCCGTCCCAGAAGGGCGACGAGCCCGAAAGTGCAAGCAGGTGCGGCAGGAAATAGGCCGCCTGGTTCATGAGGTCGATGCGCATGTCGGGGTCCTCGATGCCCACATGCATGTGCATCCCGCAGATCAGCAGCCGCCAGGCCGGGCCGCCGATGTCGCTCCAGAGGCCTTCATAGCGTTCCTTCTTCGTGTGGCTCTGCTGCCGCCACTGCGCGAAGGGATGGGTGGAGGCCGCGATGACCGCGTAACCGAAGGGCGCGGCAGTCTCGGTCACGCCCTTGCGCAGCCCGCGCAACTCGTCCACGGCATCGGCCACGGTCCTGTGGGGCCTTGTGCCCACCTCGATCTGGCATTGCAGGAACTCGGGCGTGACCCGCTCGCCCAGCACCTCGCCACACGCCTCGAGATAGGCCGGATCGGGCTCGGCCACCAGGTCCCGGGTCTCGCGATCGACGATGAGATATTCCTCCTCGATCCCGAGGGTGAGGCTCGGCTTGTCCATTCTTCTTCCCCCCTGAATTTGCCGAAGAGTGTGCGGGAGCAGGCATTTGCGGTCAATGGCCGCAAGCATACGTGACCGGGGCCGGCCTCCCCGATCGCGATGCGATCGGTTATACTGTTACCATTGCGACACGGCCTTTCAGCATGACTTTCACCAAATCCGATTCCCCCAAAGCTGGCAGGAGACACCGCCATGCGCCTCATGTCCTACAATATCGAATGGTTCGATGACCATTTCGAACCCGACAACAGCCTCAAGACCGATGCGGCCTCGATGAAGAAATTCGCGGCCGTGGCCGCAACCATCTCCGCCATCGACCCCGACCTGATCGGCATCACCGAAGGTCCGAACACCACAACCACCACCGGCGAGCGCGACACGGTGAAAGCGCTTGAAACCTTCGCCGCCGAGAAGGGACTGCGCCAGCGCAAGGCGCTGATCGGCTTTCCCTCTCCCGGCCGGCAGGAGATCGCGGCTCTCTACGACCCGGACGTGCTCTCGGCGACCCATGATCCCGGCGGACGGGCTGGTGCGGTGCGCAACCCGCGCCTCGACGAGAGCTTCCAGATCGACAGCGACGCGGACGGCATCAAGGAGATCTACAGGCATTACCGCCCGCCGCTGGAGGCACGCATCACCCGCGCCGATGGCGCACCGCCCTTCTGGATCATGGTGGTCCACGCCAAGTCCAAGGGCATCTTCACCGCCCAGGACCGCGTTCACTTCGAGCGCACGTCCGAGCGCAACCGGCGCAAGCTCTTCGCCGAATGCACCTCCGTGCGCATCCGCGTCGATGAATGGCTGGACGCGGACCGGCCCGTGGCGGTGATGGGAGACGTGAATGACGGGCCGGGCTTCGACTTCTACGAAAGCCGCTTCGGCCGCTCGGCGGTGGAGCTCATCATGGGCAACATCTTCGAGCCCGACCGACTGCTGCGCTATCCCCTGGGCGAACCGAAATGGGGCCGCTACGGCTGGGAGCCCTCGACCGCCCGCTTCACCGACAGGTTCACCGGCGATCTGGTCAACGCACTCATCGACCACATCATGGTCTCGCGCCATTTCACCCCGCAGGGCGAGAGGCCCGCGCGGGTCTGGAACCCCTACCAGTTCGAGGAGGCCGAACCGCTCAAGAGCGCATTGCGCGACGCATCGGACCACTTCCCGGTAACACTCGATATCGTCTAAGGGTAGCGCAGCCAGCTACGGGAGCAGCCCATGTATATCCCTCCACAGTTCGAGGAGATCAGCCAGGACGAGATCGCCCGCGTGATCGAGGCCGCACCGCTAGCTGCCATCGTCGCGCAGACCGATCAGGGGCTGGTGGCCAACCACATTCCGCTCCTGCCCGGCAAGGGAAACCTTCTGATCGGTCATGTGGCGCTGGCAAATGACATGCACCGGCTGATCGCGGACGGGCAAGAAGTGCTGGTAATCTTCCAGGGCATGGACGCCTACGTCTCGCCCAACTTCTATCCCTCCAAGGCCGAACATCACCGCCATGTACCAACCTGGAACTACCAGGCAGTGCATATGCACGGGATCATCACCTTCCAGCACGACACCCCGTCCAAGCGCGCGGCCGTGGGCCTGCTCACCCGGACCCACGAGCGGCGGCTCAACGGCGCGGCGGCGTGGCGGATGGCCGATGCGCCGGCCGACTACATGGAGGACATGCTTGCCGCGATCGTCGCCCTGCGGATCGAGGTCAGCCGAACGCTCGCCAAATCGAAGCTGAGCCAGAACCGCGAGGCGCGCGACTATCTCGGCACCATCGAGGGATTGCGTGCAACTGGGAACGTCGAGATGGCCGACCGCATGGCGGGTCGTGGGATTGCCGACAAAGAAAGCTGAACCGGCTTAGCGAATCGAGAGGGCGATCCGGAACGCACTGGCTTTCCCGGTGTCTTTGTCATTTCCCATCTGGTAGACGCGGATCGTGTAGGTTCCGCTCTTGGGAAGCGTCTGCGTGATGGCGTTTCCATCCATCGAGCCGATATGGATCGCCTCGCCCGCGCTGCCCGGCGGAAGGATGTTGAAGTAGACCGTTCCGTTGCCATCGCTCTCGGTCACGGTCAGCTCCACGAGCATTTCCTGCCCTTTTTCCGCCCCGACGCGATAGTCCCGATATTCGTTTCCCGTAACACTGCCCTCAACCGTCGTGCCGTAGTTGCCGGTCGAGAAATGCACATCCTCCGACATCTGCGCTGATAGGGGCGTTGCAAGTGCGAGCGCTGTGCAGAACGCAATGAAGCGGATCATGATGGCCTCCCCGGTGACTGTGCGGCCGCAGGCTCCTAGGACCGAGAACTGCGCCGATCCGGCATGATACTCTGCGCCTGTCCCG
The DNA here is from genome assembly GCF_049800915.1 of Amaricoccus macauensis. Taxonomy (GTDB): domain Bacteria; phylum Pseudomonadota; class Alphaproteobacteria; order Rhodobacterales; family Rhodobacteraceae; genus Amaricoccus; species Amaricoccus macauensis_A. Next base: position 270,063 of record NZ_JBNAFY010000001.1, on the reverse strand, counting down.
TTCATGTGACAATGGCCGGGATCATATTCGCAAGATGACCGGCCCGGACCGCGCGCCGTCTGCGATCATGTCGTGGGCCCGTGCGCAGTCGGCCAGGTCGAGCACCTCGGAAATTCTCAGGTCGAGCGCATCCCGTTCGAGCAGCGCCGTGAGATCCGCGATGGCCCGTCCCCGAGCCTCCTTTCCAAGCAGATAGATCAGGATCAGGTCGATGGTCACCGCCTTGAACATCAACGGGTAGAAGGGCAGCACCGGCGTCATGTCCTGCGCAGAGCCGTAGGCAGCTATGGTGCCACCCTCCGCGATGATCCGGGTGTCGGTCTCGATGTTCCTTCCGAACTCCACCTCGATGATCCGATCAACAGAGGCACCGCCAGTTGCCGCAAGGATCTCGTCCGCCAGATCGGGCCCTGAATAGTCGAAGACCTCATGCGCACCCGCAGCCCTTGCCGCCTCCAGACCCTCCGCACCCCGCGCCGTGGCGAGAACCCGCGCGCCCGATGCGGCCGCGATCTGAACCGCGATGCGCCCGACCGTGCCGGCACCGCCGCTGACGAGCAGGGTCTTTCCCGCGACCGAACCGCCGCCCAGCACCGCATGGACGGCCGTCAGCCCCGGAATGCCCAGCACCGCACCGGCCTCGAAAGAGACATTCTCCGGCAGGGAAACGGCCTGATCGGAGGGCAAGGCGATGAATTCCGCCGCCGTTCCGAAGGCCCGCCTCCATTGGCCATTCCAGATCCAGACCCGTTCACCGATCCGGCCCGAGGCGACACCCTCGCCCACCGCCGCGATCACGCCTGCGCCGTCGCTGTGCGGTATGATCTGCGGAAACGGCGGCTTCACGACGCCCGGCCGCCCGCCTGCGCGGGCCCGGATATCCGAGGGGTTCACGCCGGATGTGGCAAGACGAACGAGCACCTCACCCGGTGCCGGATCGGGCGTCGGCAGGTTCTCGAGGTGCAGGACCTCGCAGGCCGGTCCGAAGCTTTCGTAGGTCATGGCGCGCATGGCAATTCCCCCTCGGTGTGATGTGCGGTTCAACGTTCCAGAATGCGGCGGGAACGCTCAAGGATCCGGTCGCAGCCACATCCAGACAAGAACTCCGAGATAGGCGAAAACCGTCAGATTCAGCATCGTGTCGATCAGTCCCGCGCTCATTGCCGCTTCTCCCGCCGCAGCGACCGGAAGAGGCATATCACCAGTACCGGCACGATGAAGACGAAGGCGATGGCCGAAAGCGCAATGACCGACCGCACCAACCCGACATCGCCCACAAGCACCATCGCGAGCCCCAGCGCGCCCAGGATCGCACCCCAGATCGTGCGGATGCGGGGCGAAGGGTTCTCGTCACCGCCCGTGCCGATCATGGCAAGGGTAAAGCCCGCGCTGACCACGGAGGTCACGACGAAGAGAAACGCCGCCACGATGGTCGCGGCGTGGGTGACCCCGGCGAGCGGAAACCCGTCGAGCAGGGCGAAAGTCGTTGCGTCGAGATTCTCGCGATTGATGGCGGAGAGCCCGGCCTCCTGCCGCAGCGCGTCGAAAAAGCCGAGACCGCCGAATACCCCGAACCAGAGGATGGAGAACAGCGTCGGCGCAACGATGACCCCGATCAGGAACTCGCGGATGGTGCGCCCCCGCGAGATGCGGGCTATGAAGATCCCGACGAAGGGCGACCATGCGAGCCACCAGATCATGTAGTTGAGCGTCCAGCCCTCGAACCAGTTCACCACGTCCTGATCGAAGAATTCCGCCGTGGAGAAGCCCGCCGGCAAAACCCCGAAGACATAGCGGCCGAACCCGCTGACGATGCCGTTCATCAGGTAGGAGGTCGGCCCGAGCACCAGCAGATAGACCATCAGCCCCACGGCGATGAGCATGGCCGCGTTCGAAAGCCGCGCCATGCCCTCGCCGAGATCGCGCCGGAGGGGAATCGAGAAGGCCAGGCACATCACGGCGAAGACCGGCAGGGTCAGGACGCCGGGGTTCTCGACGTCGATGAGGCCCGCCAGCCCGGTCTGGACCTGGAACACCCCCATGGCGAGCGAGCCGGCCAGTCCGACGGCGATGGCGACGATCGACAGGAGATCGAAGGCCCAGCCGAGCGCGCGCGTCCAGCCCGCCTCGCCGAAGGCATCCGCCACCGGCGCGCTGAGCAGGAGCGTGCGGCCCCGGCGATAGGCGAAATAGGCAATGATGAGCCCCACGACGCCGTAGATCGCCCAGGCGTGAAACCCCCAGTTGAGATAGGTCACGAACAGCGCATAGCCCGCGGCCTGCGGATCGCTCCCGAACTTGCGCAATTCCTCGAAATGGGTGAGCGGTTCCGCCGCACCATAGAACAGCAGCCCGACCCCCATGCCGGCCGCGAACAGCATCGCGATCCAGGCCGGAGTGGAAAATTCCGGTTCCGACCCGTCGGGCCCGAGACGGATGGTGCCAAAGCGCGAGAAAGCGAGGAAAAGCGCGACGAAAAGCAGCCCGCTTGCCTCGAGCATGATGAACCAGCCACGGCTCTGGAACTGCATCGCGACCGCAGCCGAAGCCAGGCTCCCGAGCCCCTCGGGATCGGCAATGCCCCAACCTGCAATCACGGCACTGATCGCAATCGCGATGATCAGCAGCGGGCTGGTGGTCTTGCCGATCATGTTCTCGGCTCCTGATGCCTGAAACGGAAACCTGCGCAGCCGGAGCCTAGTTGCCCACCGGGCCGCTGTCCATGGATGCTGCCCACGGATCTCGGCCCGAAGACCCGATGCTTCGGGCGCAGGTTGACCTCCGCCGGGCAAGCGGGGATAAGCGCCGGGTTTTCCCGCCTCAGGCAACGGACCAGACAGATGACCGAAGCGACTTCCGCGGCGCCCGCCTTTTCTCCCCGTGTGTTCTCGGGGATCCAGCCGTCGGGCAACCTCACGCTTGGCAATTATCTCGGCGCGCTCCGGCGTTTCGCCAAGATGCAGGACCAGGGCATCGAGACGATCTACTGCATCGTCGACATGCACGCCATCACCGTCTGGCAGGACCCCGCGAAACTGAAGCAGGCCACCCGCGAGCTTGCGGCCGCCTATCTCGCCTGCGGCCTCGACCCCTCGCGGTCTATCCTCTTCAACCAGAGCCAGGTGCCGGCGCATGCGCAATTGGCCTGGATCTTCAACTGCGTCGCGCGCATGGGCTGGATGAAGCGCATGACCCAGTGGAAGGACAAGGCGGGCAAGAACTCGGAGAACGCGAGCCTCGGCCTCCTAGCCTATCCCGCGCTCATGGCCGCTGACATCCTCGTCTATCACGCCACCCATGTGCCCGTGGGCGAGGATCAGAAGCAGCATGTGGAACTGACCCGTGACATCGCGGCGAAGTTCAACAACGACTTCGACACGCCGTTCTTCCCCAGCCCCGAGCCGATCATCGAGGGCGCGGCCACGCGGGTCATGTCCCTGCGCGACGGCACCAGGAAGATGTCGAAATCGGACCCGTCCGACATGAGCCGCATCAACCTCACCGATGACGCCGACGCCATCGCCCAGAAGATTCGCAAGGCGCGCACCGATCCCGAGCCCCTGCCCTCCGATCTCGAGGGCCTGAAGGAGCGTCCGGAGGCCCGCAACCTGGTCAACATCTATGCCGCGCTCGCCGATACGACCCCCGAGGCGGTGATCGCGGAGCATGGCGGTCAGCCCTTCTCGGCCTTCAAGCCGGCTTTGGCGGACCTCGCGGTGGCGCATTTGTCGCCCATCACCTCGAAGATGAGCGACTATCTCGGCGACGTGTCGGAGATCGACCGCGTTCTTGGCGACGGCGCCGATCGCGCCCACGCCATTGCAGACCCGATCGTGGCCCAAACCCGCGATATCATCGGAATGGTCCGCAGCCGCTGAACCGGCTGACGGGAGAAACTCGGCCCGTGATCTGAAGTCAGGTCGCGGGCAGCGTCTTCTGGGCAAATCGACAGCCACACGTCATGCACCCGTCTGATCTGAAAAAATGGTGCCGGTGGAGAGAATTGAACCCTCGCGGATTGCTCCGGCCGGGTTCAAGCCGGCTGCGATCTCCTACATCGGGAGTTCGACTTCGACGACCAATCCGGTTTCCGGCCAATGCATGTCGATCGATCCGTTCGCGACCGCGATCAGGTCGTTGATGATCCGGAAACCTCCGTTCCGTTTCGGCATCGAGACGGGTGGCCCGCCACTTTCCTGCCAGCAGAACGCGACGCTGCGGGACGCACCCAGATCACGTATTTTCCAGGAAAGGCGGACGACGCCATTCGTCGTGCTGAACGCGCCATGTTTGATCGAATTCGTCGCCAGTTCATGCAGGATAAGGGCGAGGCAGGAGGCTGCAGACACCGGCAGAGCGACATCAGGCCCGGACAGGGCGAACCCCTCCGCCTCGTCGAACGCGTAGGCCTTCAAGATTGTTCGGGCAATCTCATCAAAATGCAGGCCGTCATCTTCGACCCCCCGGAGAAACTGGAAATGGGCATCGCTGAGAGTCGCCAGCCTTTCGGCAATGAGCGAACCCAGGGTCCGGGGATCGGTCTCCTGGCGCGCGGTCATCCGAATGATGGCGGACATCACGTTGACGATATTTCGCAATCGGTGGAGCAGTTCGGCATTGGCGAGCTTCCGAGCCTGCTCCTCCGCCTCTCTTTTCGCGGTCACATCGAGCTGGGAGCCGAAAAAATAGGCCAGGTTCCCGTCCTCATCAAAGATCGGGCCGATCTGGAGCGCATTCAGGAACTTTGATCCGTCCTTGCGGTAGTTGACGATCTCGACAGTATCGACCTTGAGACTTTGGAGTATGGACCGAATTTCCCGAACACTTTGAGCGGTGGTCTCCGCGCCCTGGAGCAACCTGCAGTTCTTGCCGATGATCTCTTCCCCGGAATAGCCGGTGAGGTCAATGAAGGCCTGGTTGCAGAAAACGATCGGGTTCTCCGGCAGATTCGGGTCCGAAATGCTGAGCGGTATCCTGGCGTGTCGAACGGCCCGTCCCATCATTCGGTCATTCCAGAGGTTCCAGCGTTCGAGCGCGGCCTCGATTTTCACCATCCTTCTCCCGTCAATCAATCTCGGCAACTCGATTACTCAACAATGCCTTTTCAGGCCTCTCCCGAAGGACGCTACCATACTGAACGATAGACGAACACTCATCTTGAAACTTCCGGACCGACATCGGAACCGGCTCGGCATCCGCATGCCAATCGGTCGGGCCATGCGGATTCGTGCGGTTGGGGAAAACCTCACCGAACAAGGCAGGCCAAGGGGTTTGCTGGTGCGGACGACGGGACTTGAACCCGTACTCCCAGAGGGAAGCAGATTTTCGCACCACTTCGCCTTTCGACGCCGCCTCCTCGTGCCGGAGACGTTCGTGGTCCGGACTGTCCCTTCACCCTGGCCCCCGCCTGCGCGTGAGGATTTAGGTGCCGCCCGTCCAGTCTCTACACCTTCCCCCCAAGAGAGGGGCTTGGCTCGGGATTGGCCTGGGATCGCAAACACGATCCTTTAGCGTTCCCCGACTTTGAGCGGTTCTACTCCGGCCGTTTCCAGCCGGGCACTCCAATTGAAGTCTGCTGCGTCTACCGATTTCGCCACGTCCGCACAACGCGAGAGGCGCTACCCAAAGGGGGCGGAAAAGTCCAGCCGGATTTCTCGTCCGCAGGTGTTCGCGCGCCCTTGATACCATCTGACACCTTGACTTCCCTTCGCACTCGCGGAAAAAGTCGCGCCGTTCGGGTGCCCGTCTTGCCGGCGGGCCAAAAGGGAATGCGGTGAGGGTTCGACGCCCGAAGCCGCGGCTGCCCCCGCAACTGTGAGCGGCGAACCCGCGCCTACATATGCCACTGGGCCTCATGCCCGGGAAGGCAGGCGCCAGGGTGATGACCCGCGAGCCAGGAGACCTGCCCGGGCCTTCACCCAACCGACGCGCGGGGTGCGCGAAGGTGCGGCCATCCGCAGCGGTGATCGACAATCACTGTCCGCGGCGGATGGGTCTCTCCCGATGCCGAGGACGAGACCGGAACCGGGCCCATCGGGCCTGCCCGCTGGAGGGACTACATGCACAGATACCTGACACCGGCCCTGTCGGTTCTCGCGGCGTTGCACGCCACGACCGCGCTTTCCCAGCCGCTCTCGGATGACGCCATCGAACTCGACGAACTGGTGATCTCCGCCAACCGCGTCGCAACGCCCCAGGACAAGACCGGCGCATCGGTCTCCGTGCTGAGCGAGAGCGAGATCCGGGCCGATGACCGCCCCTTCGTGCTGCAGCAACTCACCACCCTGCCCGGCGTTACCTTCAGCCAGAACGGCGCACCCGGCTCCAGTTCGGGGTTCGCGATCCGCGGCGCCTCCGAACAGTATGTCCGCGTCTATGTTGACGGGATCGAAATCTCCGACCCCACCGGCACCCAGGTCTCTCCCTCGCTCTCGGGACTGCTGACCGGCGACATTTCCCGCGTCGAAGTGCTGCGCGGCAGCCAGTCCGCCCTCTATGGCGGCCAGGCCGTGGGCGGCGTGATCGACATCACCTCGAGCCGCGCCACCGAGGACGGCTTCCAGACCCGCTACACGCTCGAAGGCGGCTCCTACAACACCTTCCGTGGCAATCTCGGCTTCGCGGGGCGCGACGAGCGCGGCGAGTTCTCCCTCGACATCAGCAACTACACCACCGATGGCTTCTCCTCGGCCGATGAGGACGACGGCAATTCGGAGGATGACGGCTTCGAGACCACGCGCATTTCCGGAACCGGGCGGATCAACACGTCCGAGGCCGTCGCGCTCTTCGGCTCGGCCTTCTGGCAGACCCAATCGGGCGACTATGACCGCGGCTTCCCGATCAGCGACGCCGATTTCGACTATGATTCAGAGCAGTGGGGCGCCCGGTTCGGCGCCGACATCGCCCCCTTCGGCAGCCGCCTGGCGCACCAGCTCGCCATGAGCTACTTCGACGTCGAACGGGAGTACAACGACGATTTCCCCTATTCGACCGAAGGAAACCGCATCAAGGCCGAGTATCTCGGCAACCTCGACTGGTCCGACATCCTCGGCTTCCAGTTCGGTGCCGACTGGTCGAAGGAAACCACCGACCCGAGCAATGCCGACAAGGAAGACAGCGCGATCACAGGCATCTTCGGTCAGGCCGACTGGTCGCCGATCTACGCGCTGACGGTCAACGCAGCCCTCCGCCTCGACGAGCACTCCGAGTTCGGCAGCTACACCTCCGGACGCCTCACCGGCGCCTATGAACTGCCCACCGAAACCGTGCTGCGCGCCTCGCTCGGCTCGGGCTTCCGGCCGCCCTCGAACTACGAACTCTTCTCGCTCTACGGCAACCCGGATCTCGATCCCGAAACCAGCCTGAGTGCCGATCTCGGCGTCGAGCAGGCCTTCGCCGGCGGGCGCGGCAACGTCTCGGCCACGTTGTTCTGGCTCGAGATCGAGGACCTGATCGAATACGACTTCGCCACTTCGGCCTACGCCCAATCCGATGGCACCTCCGAGAGCAAGGGTGTCGAGCTTGCCGCCGCCTGGGAAATCACCGAGGCCCTCAGCCTGCTGGGCAGCTACACCTACACCGATGCCGAGGATGCCGACGGAGAGGACCGCGACCGGATCCCGCGCCACGACTTCTCCGTCTCGCTCGCAGGTGCGGTGAACCGCATCTCCTACGGCCTCGAGGCCCGCTATGTCGCCGACTACACCGATGGCGGCACGGCGGACACGGAGAACTTCGACGAGGACTTCACGGTGGTGAACGCGCGCGTCGCCTATGCGCTCACCGATCAGGCCGAGGTCTACCTCCGGGCCGAGAACCTGTTTGATGCCGAATACCAGACCGCGCGCGGCTACGGCACCTCCGACCAGGCGTTCTTCGCCGGCATCCGGGGCACGTTCTGATGACGGGGCGGCTGCGGCCCCTGCTTCTAGCCGGGCTGTTCGCCGCCGCCCCCACAGCCCCCGTCGTTCATGCCGATGACGCGCCCGCGCGCGTCGTCTCCATGAACCTCTGCACCGACCAGCTCGCCATGATGCTCGCGCGGCCCGGCCAGCTCGTGGCCGTGAGCGACATCGCGCAGGACCCGGTCTCCTCCGCCATGGCCGAGGAGGCAGGCGCCTACCCGTTCCACCACAACAGCGCTGAGGAAATCTACCTGCTGGAGCCCGATCTCGTGCTCGCGGGCACCTACTCGCCGCCCGAAACCGTGGCGCTGCTCCGCCGTCTCGGCATCCGCGTCGAGGCCTTCCCGATCGGGGCGAGCTTCGAGGACATCCGCAGCGCCGTGCGCCGCATGGGCGATCTCCTGGGCACGCCGGACCGCGCCGAGGTGCTGATCACGCGCATGGATGCAGCACTTGAAGCCCCCACGCCCGAGACACGCCCCCGCGCCGCGGTCTACTACTCCAACGGCTATACTTCCGGCGCGGGCAGCCTCGCGAATGCGGTGATAGACGCGGCCGGAATGGACAACATCGCCGTCGAGGATGGTCGAAAGGGCCTGTCCCGCCTGCCGCTCGAGACCCTCATCCTCTCCGATCCCGACCTGCTGATCACCGGCCAGGAATACAGCTCCCCCGCCCGCGCGCAGGAAATCCTCCGCCACCCGGCCCTCGGGGCCGTCACCCGCGCCCGCGAAAGCGTCGCCGGACGGCTCTGGGTCTGCGCGACGCCGCGCGCCGCAGAGGCCGTGACCCAACTCCGGCAGCACCTCCAACCATGAGGGGCCGGACCTCCGCGCGGATCACCATCGCCGTTCTCGCCGTCTGCGTTCTCGTGCTCTTCCTCTGCGCGCTCCTCATCGGACCCGCGGGCCTCGGCGTGCGCGAAAGCCTCGACGCGCTCCTCTCCGGACGCGGCGAAGCCACCGCCCTGGTCATGCGCGAAATCCGCCTGCCCCGCGCACTGCTCGCCGTCCTGATCGGGGCGGGCCTCGGGGCCTCGGGCGCGACACTTCAGGGCTACCTGCGCAATCCGCTTGCCGAACCGGGCCTCCTGGGCATTTCGGGCGCCGCCGCCTTCGGGGCCGTGCTGGCGCTCTATACCGGGCTTTCCGTCGTCTTCCCCCTCGCCTTGCCTCTCGCGGGGCTTTCGGGCGCTTTCGCCGCCACCGCCATCGTCCAGATACTGGCAGGCGCCTCGGGCAGCTCGATCAGCCTCATCCTCGCAGGTATCGCCGTTTCGAGCCTTGCGGGCGCGCTCACCTCGCTGGTGCTGAACCTCGCGCCCAACCCCTTCGCCGCCTCCGAGATCGTCTACTGGCTGCTCGGTTCGCTGGCGGATCGATCGCTCTCCCATGTCTGGCTGGCCGGCCCCTTCATCCTCGTGGGCCTCGTGCTGCTCTTTGCCACAGCCCGCGCGCTCGATGCGCTCACGCTCGGCGAGGACACCGCCGCCTCCATGGGCGTGAATGTCGCGCGGACCCGGCGATTGGCGGTCTATGGCACGGCTCTGGCCGTTGGCGCGGGCGTGGCGGTCGCCGGGGCCATCGGCTTCATCGGCCTCGTGGTGCCCCACCTCCTGCGCCCGCTCACCGGCGGTCTGCCCTCCCGGCTCCTGCCCGCCTCCGCCCTTGGCGGCGCGGCCCTGCTGCTGCTGGCTGATCTTGCCGTGCGGGTCATCGCCCCCGACCGCGATCTGAAGCTCGGTGTGCTCACGGCACTTGTCGGCGCGCCTTTCTTCTTCTGGCTGGTGCTGAAGAACCGCAGGACCATGACATGACCGCGCTTCTCTCCCTCTCGGGTCTCGGCGTCACCCGCAAGAAACGCCAGATCCTCGATGGCGTCTCCATGGAGGTGAAACCGGGCGAACTCGTGGGCCTCCTCGGCCCCAATGGCGCGGGCAAGACAACGCTCATCCGCACCGCCCTCGGCCTCGGTGCACCGGCCCGCGGCAGCGTCCGGCTTGGCGGCGACCCGGCAAGCGCGCTTGCCCCGGAAGAGCGCGCGCGCCGCGCCGCCTACATTCCCCAGGACCGCACCATCGCCTGGCCCGTCACTGTCGAAACCCTGGTAGGCCTCGGGCGGATGCCCCACAGCGCAAGCAGAACGGAGAACCGTGCCGCCATAGACACCGCCATCGCCGAAATGGGGCTCGATGCCATGCGGCTCCGGCCCGCCACCGAGCTCTCGGGCGGCGAGCGCGCCCGGGTCCTGATTGCCCGCGCGCTCGCCCAGTCCGCGCCGCTTCTCCTGGCGGACGAACCGCTTGCGGGTCTCGATCCGGCCCACGCGCTGTCGCTGATGAACACGTTTCGCCGGCTTGCCCGCGGCGGGCGCGGGCTTCTCGTGTCGCTCCATGACCTGGGGATTGCCGCGCGCTGGTGCGACCGGATCATCCTGCTCTCGGGCGGTCACGTGATTGCCGATGGCCCGCCCGCGGACGTGCTCGACGCGGCGCTCCTTGAACGGGTCTACGGCATTCGCGCGCATGTCTCCCAGGGTTCCGACGGCCTGATGATCATGCCGGTGGACGTTCTCGAGCAGACGCACACGCACACAAGCCCCGACCCGGCCTAGGCCTCTTTCGTTTCCGCCTCCTGCATGACCTCCGCCGAGGTCGGAAAGACCACGTGAAACGTGGTGCCCTTCCATTCGGCCGTCTCGAAGGAGATCTTGCCGAGATGCTGGTCGACAATTGCCTTGACGATACTCATGCCAAGCCCGCTCCCTTCCTTCACACGGTAGCTGTCCGCGCGTGAAAACCGCTCGAAGAGCGATGGCTGTATTTCGGGCGGAATGCCGCTCCCATTGTCCGTTACCCAGAAGCCATGGCCATCGCTCGAAATCCCGAGGGTCACGGCGGTTCCTTCCGGCGCCGCCTTGACCGCGTTGGTCATCAGGTTCGTGAGCAGCCGGAGTATGCTCTGCTGGTCGAGCTTCAACTTCGGCTCGAGCCCCGTGGCATCCTCCAGTTGGACGGCGACACCACATTCCGCGGCATAGGGCGCGACCGTCGCGACCGCCCTTTCCAATATCGGTCGCAATCGGACAGCCTCGAAATCCGCCGCATGCTTTCCGGCACGCAGGGTCTCGATATCGAGAAGGTCGCTGACCATCTGCTGCACCACATCGGCGTTGCGCATCGCCATCTGGACCATCTCCCGCAGGGCCACAGCCATGCCGACCGATTGCGCATCGAGGAGGCAGAGCGCGCCGTAAAGCGAGGTGAGCGGTGTCTTCAGGTCGTGGCTGACCGTCGAGATGAGCTGATCCTTGGCGCGCTCGAAGCGGTTCTGTTCAGTCACGTCGCGGATCACCCCGAGATAGCCCAGATGCTCGCCCTTTTCGGTTCGAACACTGGCACCGGAGACCTCCCCCTCGAAGGTGGTGCCATCCGCGCGCCGGAATGAGAGGGTGAATCTGTCCTTCTCCATTGCGGCATTCTGGTTGAACCGTTTGCGGCCTGTTTCCTCGTATTCCGCCATACTCTCGTAGAGTATCGCCGTCTGTCGGCCGATAAGCTGCTCAGGGGTATACCCGAAGTGCCGTTCCAGGGCCGGGTTGATCAGCGTGACCCTCCGGTTGACGTCAGCCACCATCACCGCCTCGGGAACAGCATCGATTACTGCGGCAAGAAGGCTTCGCTGTTCGCGCAATTCGCGCCGTTCGGCCTCGAGCTTCAACTCGTTGCCAAGCCAGCGCGCAAGGAAGGTCACGAAATCCTTCTGCGCCTGCGTGAAGGGCGCGGTCCGCGCTGCGATGCTGGAGAAGTTGAGCGTGCCGAAGGGCTGGCCGCCCCGCAGCACCGGCGCGCCGATATAGCTCTCCAGCCCGAAATTGAGGTAGCAGGGATGCTCCGCGATCTCCTGCTTTCCGGCGTGATGGAATGCCGTGACGGCGGAATTTCGCAGCGTGTGAAGGCAATAGGTTCCGTTGACGTCGAATGTCGCCCCCGCCGTCGGCGCCCAGTCGGGCCCGTTCACGTAAAGCACCTCGTAGACCGGATCGGTGATCGAACTGACGATCCCGAGCTCCAGATCCAGTGTCTCCAGACCGAGAGCGATCAGCCGCTCAACCTTCTGGCCCAGGCTCAGGTCGGGCTCGACCGCCAGAAGATAGAGCTGCTTGAGAGGATCACTGAACCGGGGCTGGACAGTCTGATCGAATTTCATCTTGACCCTTCTGGAATACCTGCGCGCAACCGGTCCGGACCGCCGCATGCACCGGCCCTTTTCGGCAAATCGCTCAACAAGTCACTGGCGCCGCCCGACCGAAGGTCCCGCAGCTGAGATTTAGCACTTCACTCGTGTTGAATACCGGCCAGTAGCTACCGGGGATGGCTTAACATGCCGCTACCCCACCGCACGCGGGCAGGCCTCCGCGCGCAAAGGTACCTCCGCGCCGCAATGCTGCTGTCCCGAAGCGCCCCATCGATTTGTCCCTATCTGCCGCGCCTTGCGTCTTGGGCTTGAATTCACCCGCCGGGCGGGTCAACTGTGCCCGCGCGTAAAAAAAGTGGGGAAGTCGCGTGAAAAAGCACAAGCTCGGCCGGAGCGATCTCGAAGTGAGCCAGTTCTGCCTCGGTACCATGACCTGGGGCAGCCAGAACACCACCGAAGAGGCCCACGCCCAGATCGACTGCGCGCTCGATCACGGCATCAACTTCCTCGACACTGCCGAACTCTACCCCACCACGCCCGGCTCGGCCGAAACCGCCGGCAACACCGAACGCATCATCGGCGAGTGGATCGCACGCAGCGGCCGCCGGCAGGACATCATCGTCGCCACCAAGATCGTCGGTCCCGGCAACAGCACCGTGCGCCCGCCGAAATCCGAACCGATCGGCCCCGAGACGATCCGCCGCGCGGTGGACGAAAGCCTCGCGCGACTCCGCACCGACACCATCGACCTCTACCAGCTCCACTGGCCCAATCGCGGCTCCTACCACTTCCGCCAGCACTGGACATACGACCCAACCGGCCAGGCGAAGACCCAGCGCGCCGAGTTTCTTGCGATCCTCGAGACGCTGGCCAGCCTCAGGGCCGAGGGCAAGATCCGCCATGTGGGCCTCTCCAACGAAAGCGCCTGGGGCACCGCACTCTGGCTCGAACTGGCCGAGGCGCACGACCTGCCGCGCATGATCTCGATCCAGAACGAATACAGCCTGATGTGCCGGCTCTTCGATCTCGATCTGGCCGAACTGTCCCACCACGAGGATGTGGGCCTCATGGCCTACACGCCGCTTGCGGGCGGGCTTCTCACCGGGAAATACGCAGGCGGCGCGATCCCCGAAGGCAGCCGACGCAGCTTCAATCCGCAGCTCGGCGGCCGGGTGAACGAGAGATCTCTCGCCGCTGCCGAAAGCTATGTGGCGCTCGCCCGCGACCACGGGCTCGAGCCCGCGCAGATGGCGCTTGCCTTCAACGCCTCGCGCCCCTTCATGGGCGCGGTGATCATCGGGGCCACCAGCCTCGACCAGCTTGCCACCAATATCGGCGCGGCCGAAATCACGCTGAGCGACGAGGTGCGCGAAGGCATCGCCGCCATCCATCGCGCGCAGCCGATGCCGATGTGACCAAGACGCAAGAAACGGGGGGAACGCCATGCGACTGAAGGACTGCCACAACTTCCACGATTTCCGCAGGCTGGCGAAGCGGCGCCTGCCCTCGCCGATCTTCAACTACATCGACGGCGGCGCGGATGACGAAAGCACCCTGCGGCGCAACACCACCGCCTTCGACGCCGTGGACCTCGTGCCGGACGTGCTGCGCGGGGTCGCGGACGTGGATCTCTCCGTCACCACCATGGGCCAGAAACTCGACCTGCCGGTCTACCTCTCGCCCACGGCCCTTCAGCGCCTTTTCCACCACGAGGGCGAACGCGCCACCGCCCAGGTGGCGGAAGAGTTCGGCACCATGTTCGGCGTCTCCTCCCTCGGCACCGTCTCCATGGAGGAACTGGCAAAGAAGCACGACATTCCCCAAGTCTACCAGTTCTATTTCCACAAGGACCGCGCCCTCAATTCCTCGATGATGGCCAAGGCCAAGGAAAGCGGCATCAACGTGATGATGCTCACGGTCGATTCGATCACGGGCGGCAACCGCGAGCGCGACCTGCGCACCGGCTTCTCCATTCCCTTCCGCCTTTCCGTCGCGGGCATGACCCAGTTCGCCATCAAGCCGATGTGGGGCATCAACTATGTCACCCACGAGAAGTTCTCCCTGCCCCAGCTCGACGCCCATATCGACATGAAGGGCGATGCGCTCACCATCGGGCGCTATTTCACCGAGATGCTCGACCCGACCATGACCTGGGACGACGTGGAGAAGATGGTCGCCGAATGGGGCGGGAAATTCTGCCTCAAGGGGGTGATGAGCGTCGAGGACGCGCGCCGCGCCGCGGATATCGGCTGCTCGGGCATCGTGCTCTCCAATCACGGCGGTCGCCAGCTCGATGGCTCCCGCGCCGCCTTCGACCAGCTCGACGAGATCGTTCAGGCCGTGGGCGACCGCATCGACGTGATGATCGACGGCGGCGTGCAGCGCGGGACCCATGTGTTGAAGGCGCTGGCCCTCGGCGCAAAGGCGGTGGGGCTCGGGCGCTACTATCTCTTCCCTCTCGCCGCTGCCGGTGCGCCGGGTGTTTCCCGCGCCATGGCCCAGCTGAAGGCCGAGCTTGTGCGCGACATGCGCCTCATGGGCTGCAGGTCCGTCGCGGAACTCACCCCTGAAAAACTCCGCACCCGGCCGCGATAGGGGCGCCCGCACCCCCCGTTGCGGCATGAAACGTGACCGACCCGAGGGTGGAAGCGCGGGAGCGCTTTCGCGGATCACCCCCGCCCCAATATCGCAAACGTCTACATCGCCCCCCGCCGTGAAATGCGGGGGCTTGCGACGTATCAGGTAACAGACACCAGGCGTTGCCGCACAGGCACCGCAATGACCTGCACTTATTTTCACCATTTTTTACGCATTAAAATCAGAATATTAGCGGACACTCTCCCATGAGTTGACCATACATTGCCTGGATTGGCGGCGCGAAAAGTGGAACCATGGTCGGGAAAGCGCGGTTGATTAGTCAGCCTTTGAAAGGGCGCATGAAAGCAAGGGAGACCTTTCAAAATGAGAACCATGACCAGAAGCCTTCTTCTGACGACCGCGATCACTGTTCCTCTGGCCAGCACCGCCGTTGCGCAGACTGTTGCCGATTTCAGCGAAGAGGAACTTTCGAGCAAAAGCGAGGCATGTCGCAGCCTTGCGGAAGCCTATCGCGGCCTGAGTGGTGACCTGGTCGTTCTTCAGGAGAACATCTTCGCCGCTGTCGATGCAGACGCGGAAGAGGACTGTCAGGTGCTCCGCCAACGCGCAAAGGACTCCAGTCAGACCACCACCCAAAGCACGACAGAAAACGAGACCACGATCGACTCTCAGAACGACCCGCAGAGCGAAACGGTCAGCGATCAGGTCGATCTCACCGAGGAAGCGACGATCGAAGGTCAGGCGGAAGTCACCATTCCTGATCCCGATGTCGATGTCGCCGTACCGGCCCCCAGGGTGATGGTAAACAAGCAACAGCCCCAGGTCACGGTTGCCGGGCGTTCGGCCGATATCCAGGTCGAACAGAAGCAGCCAAAGGTGACCGTGGAAATTCCAGACATCATCGTCCGGATCCAGATGCCTGCACCCGACATCTATGTCCTAAGCTCCGACCCCGACATCCGGATCAACTCCGATGATCCCCAGGTTCAGGTCGAACAGGGTGATCCGAAGGTCACGGTCACGCAGGCCGATCCGGAACTGAACGTCGATCTCGGCGTGGATGTCGACGAGAGCGGGACCGGGACCGAACCGGCCGCCAACGTGCAGAACACCGAGGGTGGCTCCGACAGCGCGGGCAACCAGACGCAGAACGTCGACGCAGATACGGAAGTGGCGAACTCCGAAGCTCAGGTCGAAATCGTTCAGGCGGAGGGCGAGCCGGAGATCGCATACGAGCAGAGCGACCCCAACGTTTCGTTCGAAAGCGCCGAGCCCGAAGTGTCCGTACTGATGGCGGAACAACCGACGATTGAGATTCAGCAGGACGGCGAGCCGAACGTCGTGATCGAGACGGCCGAAGAACGCGAGCAGCGTCTCTCCCAGCGGCAATCGGAAGAGGCCGCGGAAACCGGTACGATGACGACCGTCGATGACCTTCTGGAAATGGACGTCGTGACGGCGGACGGCGAAGAACTCGGCAATCCCGAGGCGGTCGTGGAAATCAACGGCAGTCCGAACCTCGTGTTGAACAGCGGCGGCTTCCTTGGCCTTGGTGGCAAGCAGGTTCCTGTTCCGCTGTCGCGGGTGACGCAGCAGGACGACGATGAACTCGTCGTGACCGGCATGACGGAAAGCGACATCGAAGCTGCGAACGACTTCGAATATGACGACAACCTCGAGCTGGCCGACGATCAGGAAGTCCGGATCGGCGGCAACTGAGAGTTGCGCGAGACTTGAGCTTTTTGGGGGGCCGGGTGCGGCCCCCCGTTTGCAACGCGACTGCCAAAAGCGAGTGGACCGCACACCCCCACCTGCCGTATTTTTAGACAGGCAAGGCGAAGTGCCCGGCCATTGATCCGTTCCCGGTTGACTGTAACACCGCACTCACCGACCGTTGATCTGATTTTGCCACCCTGTATCTGCCCTAGAGATCAACGGAGCCACCGCATGGAAGAGACCCTGGAGCTTGCCAAGCCCTCTGATCGGACCTTCATACAGGTTTCGGAAGTCTGGGTGCCCGAAGGCGATGTGCTCGTCCATCGCGGCGGAAACTACGGCGCGTTTGATGGCTTCGCCGAGGCCTCCCGCCGGCAGAGCTTCGCCAAGGGTGAAGGGCTTCCCGGCAAGGCCTGGGCCGAAGGGCGCCCCGTCGTGCTCAAGACCTTCGACGGCTCCTATTTCAAGCGCACCGAGGCGGCACGGGAAGCGGGCCTCACCAGCGCCGTTGCCGTGCCCGTCTTTGCCGGCGCCGAACTGAAGGGCGTTCTCGTGGTGCTCTGCGGAGACGATGCCGAACACGCGGGCGCCATCGAGGTCTGGGAAGATCGCGACAATGCCCTGAGGCTCGATGATGGCTACTACGGCACGGCGCAAACCTTCGAGGCCGTCTCGCAGACGATCAGCTTTTCCCGTGGTCAGGGGCTTCCCGGTGCCGTCTGGGCCGCGAACACGCCCATCCTCATGCGCGATGTCGGCACGACCTATGCCTTCCTTCGTGCGGCCAGCGCGGGTGAGGCCGGGATCAAGACAGGCCTCGGCCTGCCGATCCCCAGCCCCGCCGACAAGACCTGCGTGCTGACACTCCTCTCCGCGCCCGGCACCCCCATCGCCCGCCGGTTCGAGATCTGGGATGCCCGCGCCACGCGAACCGGCAGCGCGAAGAAGGCCATGCTGATCGACGGGATCTGCGAGCGTAAAGGTCCGCTCTGGAGCAACCTCAATCCGCCGGTGGACGCCCCCGTCGCCTCCGCCTGGCAGGGCGCGATCGGCCAGGTCATCGGCTCGGGCCTGCCCCATGTCACATCAGACGCACCCGGCCTTCCGGCGGGTTATACCTCGATGGTGGCCCTGCCGATCTACGACCGTGCGGAGCTTGCCTATATCGTCGCCTGGTATCTCTGAGCGTAGTCACTCCAAGCACGGCTGCCGGGTTCAAACCTTGAGGAAACATGAATTTTCGTATGTATGAAATACCTACGAAATGCATATCAAAGTCATACGCCTTTGCGCACGCGTTCAGGCGTCGAGATGTCGCGGGATCAGGACCGCAAGGCGCAGATATGCGTGGCCCCGCCGGGAAGCTCCAGTGTCATATCCGTGCCCTTGAGCCAGATCGACAACCCCTTGTCCTTGCTGATATATTTCTCGCCTGAGGCCGTCCGCACGCGCCTCAGGTCGGAGGTCTCATTCCCGAGCATGAGGACCACCGCCTCCGGGTTGTCGGCCGGAAACCCGACCGCCCCGCTAGGCCCCACCTCACCACAGGCGAAAGAAACCTCTTTCATTTCAACGTCTTCCACGCTCTCCGCCGCCGCGACCAACGCCAGGGCCGCGGCCCATCGAGCCACGCTCAGCCCCGGCGACGGCGCCGCGCGGGCCGCTGCGGTGCATCGCTGGAGCCGTCGGAGTCGGACGAGAATCCGCCGAGTTTCTCTGCAATCTCGGTGAGTTCCGGGGCATCACCCTTGCCGCCCATCTTTTCCAGCGCGGCGCGCATGGCCACCAGGTGCTCGGGCGTCGTGCCACAGCAACCACCGATGATCGTCGCGCCACAATTGCGCGCCATTACCGCATAATCGGCCATCAATTCGGGCGTTCCATCATAGTGGATGTGGCCCTCGACGAACTTCGGAATGCCCGCGTTGCCCTTCGCGATGATCGGCAGGTTCGGATTGGCGGCCGAGAACCCCAAGACCGTGCGCAGGAGGTCCGATGCTCCCACACCGCAATTTGCCCCGAATGCCAGGGGCTTGTGTGGCAGTTCTTCAACCAGCTTCACCATCGCCGCCGCCGTCAGGCCCATCATCGTGCGACCCGCCGTGTCGAAACTCATGGTGCAGCACCAGGGCGCCCCGGTCCGCCCGATCCCTTCAGCCGCCGCGCGCAACTCGTCGGGCGCCGAGATCGTCTCGACCCAGAGCACATCCGCGCCGCCATCCAAAAGCCCGCGTGCCTGCGCCTCGAACATCTCCGCCGCCGCATCGATCGTAAGCGGCCCCAGAGGCGCCATGATCTCGCCCGTCGGCCCCATGGAGCCCGCAACCACGACCTTCCGGCCCGAAGCATCGGCCGCCTCACGCGCGATCTCCGCCGCCGCCTTGTTGAGCTCATGCACCCGGCCCTGGGCGTCATGCAGCTTCAGACGGCTTGCATTGGCGCCGAAACTGTTGGTCAGGAACAGATCGCTGCCCGCGCCCACCGCCCCGTCGTAGAGCGCCCGGATCTTCTCCGGCGCTTCGACATTCCAGAGCTCGGGTGCATCGCCCGATGCGAGCCCCATGTTGAAAAGGTTGGTGCCGGTCGCGCCGTCGGCCAGCAGCCAGTCGCGTTCGGACAGCAGAGTTTCTAGCGCAACACGCATGTTTTCCGGTTTCCCCGTTCCTGTTCGTCTCAGACCTGTTCGGCTGCGGCACCGGCAATGGACCGGATCCGACCGATCATGGCACGCAGACCGTTCGAACGCTGTGACGAAAGATGCTGATCGAGCCCAAGCCGCCCGAGTTCGTGGGGCGCATCGACCCCCACAACCTCTTCAACGGTCAATCCGGCATAAAGCTCATGAAGAATGGCGATCAGTCCACGCACGATCATCGCGTCCGAATCGCCCTCGAAATCGAATTTTGCAGATGCCCCTTCACCGTCGAGGCGCGGCACGATCCACACCTGACTGGCGCAGCCATCAACCTTGGTGGCCGACGTTCGCAGCGGCTCCGGAAGAGGCGCCATCTTCTTCCCCAGTTCGATGACATACCGATACCGGTCTTCCCAATCGTCCAGGAAGTCGAAATCGCTCACAATGTCCTCGAAAGAGTCGGTCGCCAATTGTCTTTCCCCATGCTGGAGCCGCTGCCGCCGATGTAGGCCCATACCGGGCAAAGGTCCAGCCCCCGCCCTTTCGCTGCGATCCGAAATGATCCACCTTGCCGCACCGGGCCACGCCGGGGAGGAAGCGGGATTTCACTTTCCAACCATGGCGCAAGAAGCTATGTGCGGGTCAAGAGACGGCATCGGCACATGTATCGATATATAATTGCACCTTTTCTCCTTCTCGGCCTTGCAGCCTGCAGCGTCGAGATGCCTGAATTCCTCGGACGCGAGGGCTCGGGTGGCGACACCTACGGTATCGAGCCCGAGGAATGGCCCGACGCGGTACGTGTGCAGATGACTTCTTCCCGTATCGACCCCGCACTTCGGGGCATCATCGTGCGCGTGGAGGGGATCGCACCCTCTCCGGGATACCATTCCGCGCGGCTCGCGAGCATCGCGCCGACGCCGGCCGAGGACACCGAGGAAGATCGCGCGACCACGGGCTACATCGAGCTCGAGTTTCTTGCCTTTCCGCCGATCGAAACCGCACCTGCCGGACCCACCTCCGGACGGGTGCTGAATGCGGCGCTTTTCCTGCCGACCCGCTACCTCGAGGATGCCAGCGCAATCCGTATCCAGTCGGCCGGCACTGTCACCACCCTGCCGCTGAACTGAACACATTTGAAGAAAAAGCCTAATCATTTGCGCGCGTTTCCAGCTGCGCTTCACACGCCAGATTAAGGTTACTCGGCCATAAGCCCCCCGAACAAGGCGGATTCAAGGGGTGGTGGAAATGGCCGCTGTCGAACGCAGGATACGGGATCTGGGGCTCGAAGGCCGCCGGGCAAGACCATCGAAATGGCTGTTGCGCCCGGAGGTGCTCTGGTCCGCAGCAGCGGCCGGCATTCTCGTGCTGGCCAGTACCGTACTCTACCGCATGTCGGGCGAGATCCGCTATTCCGATATCGAGACGGCCCTGTCCAACGTCGCGCCCTGGCAGATCGGGCTTGCGATCGGCCTCACATTCCTGAGCTTTCTTGGCATGGGGCTCTACGATATCGTCGCCAGCCGCTGCGTCGCGCCCGGAAAGGTGCCGGCACGGCTCGCGGCCTTCGCCGGCATGACCGGATACGCCCTCTCAAACGCGCTCGGCTTCCACATGTTCGTGGGTGGGCCGGTCCGTTACCGGATATATGCCTCCACGGGACTTGACGCCGCCGATGTGGGCCGGATCGTCGGCATCGCCTTCGGCGCACTCTGGCTGGGTTTCGCGGCGCTCTTCGGCCTCGTGCTGCTCTTCGACCCGAACGGTTTTCCGGCCCTGCAGGATATTGCTCCGAAAGCCGACCGGATGACCGGCGCATTGCTCCTCGCGGGTCTAGCGGCACTGACGGCCTGGGTCTGGCGCGCGCATCAGTCCATCACGATCTTCCGTTGGCGCATGCCGTTGCCGGGCGGCCCCGTGACGCTCATGCTGATCCTTCTGGGCATTCTCGACGTCGCCGCTGCTGCGGGTGTGCTTTACGTGCTGCTTCCTGCCGATCTGCGGCCCGAATTCGCAACCTTCATAGCACTCTTCACCCTCGCGCTGATAGCGGGGACCGCAAGCCATGTGCCCGGCGGGCTGGGCGTACTTGAAGCGACACTGCTGGTGGGCCTCGGCGCGGCAAGCAGACCCGACGCATTTGCGGCCCTGATCCTGTTCCGCACGATCTACTACCTGCTGCCGCTCGGCATTGCGGGCATCGCACTCGCGGTCTTTGAGGGGCGCCGGTTCCACTCGCCGGTCCTGCGCGCCTCCCGCTCGGCCATTCGCTCCGCCCGTCCGTTCATCGGCCGTGCGCTCGCGGGTCTCGTCTTTCTCAGCGGCGTCGTGCTGCTCGTATCGGGCAACGTGCCGCGGGACGGCGGGCGCATGGATGTGTTGAGCGACGTGGTGCCGCTTCCCTTCGCCCAGACCTCGCACCTGCTGGCGAGCCTCGTCGGGCTGCTGCTGCTGGTGATCGCGCGTGGGCTGCTCAACCGGATGGCGCTGGCGCGTGTCGCGGCCATCGTGCTGCTTCTGGGCGCGGCGACCTTCTCGCTCCTCAAGGGACTGGACTGGGAAGAAGCCGCCCTGCTCTATACCACCGCGGGCCTTCTATACGCCTCGCGTGCCGCGTTCTACCGCAAGGGCGACTGGATGAGCTTCCGGCCCGGCCCGGGGTGGCTGGCGCTCCTGGCGCTGACGATGATCTCGCTGACGGCCATCGGCTTTTTCGCCTTCCGCAACGTGGAATATCAAAGCGCGCTCTGGTGGGATTTCACCTGGTCGGGCGATGCGCCGCGCTTCCTGCGTGCAACGCTTGCACTCGGCATCGTCTTCGCCGCCATCGGCATCGATGCCTTGGTCAACCGCCCCGTGCAGTCGCGCATCGGACGGGTCGAGATCCCCCAGGAAGTCCGGGACCTTCTGGCAACATGCCCGACCTCCCAGCCGAACATCGCGCTTCTTGGCGACAAGCGCTTCATGATCTCCGAGGATGGCAAGGCTTTCCTTATGTATGGAATCTCGGGACGAAGCTGGATCACCATGGGGGACCCGGTGGGCGATCCAACCGCCGCCAATGACCTGGTCTGGAAATTCGCTGAAACCGCCGACCGGGCGGGTGCGAAGGCGGTGTTCTACGCGATCTCGCCCGACAACCTGCCCGTCTATCTCGATATGGGGCTTGCGCTCCTGAAGACCGGCGAGGTCGCCCGCGTCGACCTTTCCACCTTCACAATGAGCGGCAAGGCCCGCCAGGATCAACGCACGGCCCTCCGCCGCGCCGAGCGCGAAGGCCTTCACTTCGAGGTGATCCCGGCCTATGATGTCGCTCCCCTGCTTCCCGAATTGCGCCAGGTCTCCGATGCGTGGCTCGAGACGAAGAAGGGCCAGGAGAAGGGCTTCTCGCTTGGTCGGTTCGACGACGACTATCTGGTCAATTTCGACATCGCCGTCCTGCGCCGGGAAGACGAAATCGTGGCCTTCGCCAATCTCTGGAAAGGCGCCGACACGACCGAGATCGCAATCGATCTCATGCGCTACCGCACCGGGGCCTCGAAGGTGGTGATGGACGCGCTCTTCACCCATATCCTGCTCTATGGCCAGTCAGAGGGCTTCCGCTGGTTCAGCCTCGGGGCAGCGCCGCTGGCAGGTCTCGCCGACCACCCGCTCGCCTCCACCTGGAACCGCGTCGGGACCTTCATCTATCGCCGGGGCGACGAGTTCTACAAGTTCGAGGGGCTACGCGCCTACAAGCAGAAATTCGCGCCCGTCTGGACGCCGGTCTACCTCGCCGCACCCGGCGGGCTTGGCCTGCCCCGCGCGCTGATGGACGTGGCAAGCCTGATTTCGGGCGGCGCGGGCGGTTTCGTCCGGCGCCGGACGCCCCAGTCCTCGAAACGCCCCGAAAGCGCTGCACCGCCGGCGCCGGCGTCTGAGCAGACCCCTGAACCACAGTTGGCTTCACCCATCAGGAGTGCGAATGCCGCGTAGAATCGGGCTGCTGACCCTTCCGCTGACCAACAATTACGGCGGCCTGCTCCAGGCCGCGGCTTTGACCCAGACGCTGATGCGCGCGGGTCACCACGTGGTCCTCTTCAACATCAAGTGGTATCGCCCGCCCGCCAAGGCAAAGGTGGTCGAGCTGCTCGAGCGCATTCCGGGGCAGAACATCGGCGGGTTCCGCGGCAAGGAGATGGAGCGCCAGCCCCACTACCCGTTCATCCGCAAGTTCATTCCGAATGTCTCGGCGAACCTGCGCGGCCCGAAACAGCTCGCCGAGGCGGTGGAGCGTCACAAGCTCGACACGGTGATCGTCGGCAGCGATCAGGTCTGGCGCTTCAAGTATCATGGCGACGGACAGCACGGGAACTTCTTCCTCGGCTTCCTCGGCGACCGGCCCACGCGCAGGATCTCCTATGCCGCCTCCTTCGGCGTCGATACTTGGGGACACCCGGACCACACGGCCCGGATCTCGGACCTGCTCGGCAAATTCGATGCGGTCTCGGTGCGCGAGGGGTCCGGAGTGCGAATCTGTGCCGAAGATCTTGGGCGCAGCGATGCGAGGGTCACCCTCGACCCGACGCTCCTGATCGATCCGGGTTTCTACGACGAAGTGGTCGAGACCGCCCCCGCGAGCAAAACGCCGACAGTACTGGCCTATGTGCTCGATAAGCAGGACCTGGCGAAAAGCGTCGGGGAAAAGGCCGTTGCCGCGCTCGGAGGAAAACACGACCTTCGACAGATCAGGCCGGGTTCGGGCGCGGACGCAACGGACGTGCCGACCTGGTTGCGCGCCTTCATGGACGCCGATGTGATCATCACCGACTCGTTCCACGGCACCGCCTTCGCGATCCTCTTCGGCAAGACCTTCGTCGCGATCCCCAACCAGAGCCGCGGTCTCGAGCGCTTCGTCTCGCTCCTGGATGCCGTGGGCCTGCCCGAGCGCCTGCTCACCGATGATGACGAAAGCCGCGCAGAAACGCTTCTGACCACGCCCATCGACTATGGCCCGGTGACGGCAAAGCTCGATGCCCTGCGCGCGGAGTCGAAACGGTTTCTGGAGGACGCGCTGCGCGACGAGGCCTGAGCGCCGCCAGGTCTCACTCCGGCACGTCGAATCCCAGAACCGCGCAGACATGCGCCAGCGTCTCCTCCGCGCTGCCCGATGCATCGACCTGATACCAGTCCATGGGCCCGGTATGGGTGCGGAGCTGCTGGCGGACCACGGTCTCGTCCGCATCCGAGGCATCACCCCTGCGCGCCGCCACGCGCGGGATCAGGTGGTCCGCGTCGGTCTGCAGCCAGATGCCGGTGAACTCCACGCCCAGGCGCTCGGCGAGATCGGAAAGCGCGGTGCGCTCACGCCGCGTGGTGAAGACCGCGTCGAGCAGGACGGAATGCCCCGTCCTGAGGATCGTATCCGCGCGAATGCGCAGGCGCTCGTGGACATGCCGGTTCACGGTCGGGGTGTAGCTTTCGGGCGGCAGATGCGTGAGCGGGTCCACGCAGAAGATCGCCTTCCGCTCCAGATCGCTGCGCAGATGCACGGCCCCCGGCGCAGCCCCGAAGAGTGGTGCGATCTGACGGGAAACGGAGGTCTTCCCCGATCCCGAACGCCCTCCCACGGCAATGAGCCGCGGCGCGGGCGGCGCGAGCGCCCTGATCGCTTCATCGAGGTAGCGCCGCGCACCCGCCGTCTTTTGCCCCGGCGTGTCGCAGGCCCGATCCGTCTGGATGTCCACCATGGCCCGTATTCCGCCCCGGATGGCGAGAAAGAGCGGAAAGGCCTCGATACCCGGATCCTCCATGCCCCGCTCGGCATAGAGATAGCCATTCAGCACCATGTTGGCAGCGCGCGACAGCCCCTTGTGGTTCAAATCCATGACGAGAAACGCGAGGTCATAGAGCACATCGCAGGTTCCCAGGATTTCGTCGAACTCCAGGGCATCGAACGCCACCGGACGTCCGTCAATCAGGACGATATTGCACAGATGCAGATCGCCATGGCAGCGACGCACATGACCGGAGCCGCTGCGGGTCGACAGCACGTCCGCCACACGCTCGAATGCCAGATTGCAGCCATCGAGATAGGCCGCGATCCGGTCGCGCTCCAGCTCTTCCTCCATGGTCTCGAACGCGAGCCGAAGCTCCTCGATGATCTCGGCGATCAACTCCGCACCATCGGAATCGCGCGGCTCCGAATTGAAATGGTACGCGGCGATCGACTGGCCCAGATGATCGGCAAGCGCATCGGTCAGTTCCCCGCGTTCGGCGATACGGGAGAACTCCGCCTCCTGGTCGAACCGGCTCATGCGCAACACCCATTCCACGGGCGTGCCGGCACCGCCGACCGAAAGTCGGCCCCGCGCGTCGCGGTTGATGCTGACCACGTCCTCGTAGATTTCGGGGGCATTGGGATGGTTGAGCTCGAACTCGCGCGTCAGCATCTGGTGTCGCAGGTCCAGCGTCGAGAAATCGAGATAGTCGTATTTGACCGGGCGCTTGATCTTGTAGGCGTGATCGCCACAGAGAAAGACCTGCGCCGCGTGCGTGTCCACGCGCTTGACGTCCTCACTCTCGCCGTAGGTCGCGGGGTCCATCAGCAGCGCCAGGATTGCACGCTGATCGCATTCCGAGGCCGAGGCACCGTCGCTCCGGTCGAAACCGTTCGGATCGTCCTCCATCCGCCTAGCCCCCTTCTCGCAGCCGGATACCCTCCGGACCTATCTAAAGGCTGTCGCGGGGCTTCGGCAACGCCCGCGAAGGTCGGGCGCGGCAGAAGTCTGTTTTTCATGCAATCTGGCGGAAAAGTGCCCCCGCGGCGGCGGAAGATTTGGCGGATCAGGACCCTTCCAGCACCGGCCTCGCCGGATGGGCATGTTTCGAGAGCAACACCGAAAGCTCCTCCCGCGGCAACGGGCGCGAAAAGAGGAACCCCTGCAGGTTGGGCGTGCCGAGGTCCAGAAGCCGCTTCCACTGGCTCTCGGTTTCGATACCGCCGGCCACGATGTCGATCTCGAAGGCGCGCGCCAGATCGAACATCACCTGCACGATGGCCGCCGTACTTTGATCGTTCTCCATGTTCTGCACGAAGTTCCGGTCGATCTTGATCCCATCGACCCGGAAGCGGTGCAGATAGCGGAAGGACGCGTAGCCTGAACCGAAATCGTCGAGCGCCACACGCACCCCCGCATCCCGCAGCTTGTCGAGGGCCGGACCGAAGGACTCGCCATTCTCAAGCAGCATGTTTTCCTTGATCTCGATCTGCAGCCGGCGCGGGTCCATCCCGATCTCGGCCAGAACCCCGAGCACCATGTCGGGGAACGCCTTGTCCTGAAACTGCAGGGGCGAGATGTTGATCGAAAGCACCGGCAGATCCACGGCAATCGCGGTGCGGCAGGCCTCCCGGAGGATCCATTCGCCAAGTTCACCGGCCAACCCGCGCTCTTCCGCGATCGCGATCAGGGCCGCAGGCGAGAGCGACCCGTGACGCGGGTGGTTCCACCGGAAGAGCGCCTCCGCCCCGCAGATCTCCTTGCCATCCTGCGCATAGAAAGGCTGGTAGGCGAGCGCGAGCCCGTCGCCGCCACTGAGGGCATGACGCAGGTCCTCCTCGACCTCGCGCTTGAGCTGCACCATCTCGTCGAAGGAATCCTCGAAGATATAGACCCGGTTCTTGCCGTCGCTCTTGGCCTGATAGAGCGCAATATCGGCCTTGCGCATCAGCTCGAACCGATCTCCGGCACTGTCGGGGGCAACCGCGATACCGATCGATGCTCCGACGAAAACCCGATCCGAACTGAGCTGATAGGGTTGCCGCAGGGCCTCCAGCGTCCGCTCTGCCAGCTTCTTGGCCGAAAGGACCCCGCGAACGCTCGATTGGAGAATGACGAACTCGTCCCCCCCCAGCCGCGCCACCGTGTCCGACTGCCGCGTGATCGTCATCAGTCGTTCCGCGACCTGCTGGATCAATTCATCGCCCGCGGGATGCCCGAAAGTGTCGTTGACGTTCTTGAACCGGTCGAGATCGATATAGTGGAGCGCGATCCGCCCCTCGCCGCGCCGGACCAGTGCCAGGGCCTGATCGAGCCTGTCATCGAAAAGCGCCCGGTTGGGCAAGCCCGTCAACGTGTCGTGAAACGCAAGATGCTGAACCTCCGCGCGGCTCGTGCGGATCTGGATGATCGCCCTCCGAAGCCGGCTGAGCAGCCAGAAGATTAGCGCGAGAAGCGCCATGACAGAAACGATGATGCCCGGCGAGATGGCGAGGATCACCTTCTGGCCGGGCGCCGACGGGGTCCAGACGATATTGCCCAGAGGCCCGTCCCGCGCGCTCACCAGAGGCAGGGGATCGGAGACCGGAACCGGGGCGCCGGGCGGCTCGAACCGCGTGCCCTCAACGAGATTTCGTGCGCCGAGCCGCTCGAGAAACTCGCCTTCAATATAGACGACCGAGAGATGCAGATAGGTCCGCGCAGGCTCGAAGGCCACGCGATCGGTGCTGGGCACGATGGGCTTGAGGCTCAGAAGCGCCGGATGGCCATCGACCTCCATCAGGTCGCTGACGGTCAGCGTTCCGGGCGTTTCGGCCAGCGGAAGTTGGCTCCGAAGTTCGCCCGCCAGCCCCGTGACATCCGCGCGCAGCCGCTCGAACGCCGCCGGCGCGACGGTCTCACCCCCCTCCACCGCAAGGATCGGCTCGTTTTCCTCGTCGAGCACATAGAGCAGGTCGTGGCCGTAGTAGTCCGCCATCCAGACGCCGACATTGTCATCCATCCAGTGCTGATCGCGGGCCCGCGTGAAGGTCACCGCATCGTCCCAATGGGTCACGCCTTCCTGATCCGCCGCAACACGCTCGAAGGCCTCCCCGAGCGCGCGCTCCAGCAGGATGCGCTCATGCGCCTCCGCGAAGGCGTCGAATTCATGCGCTGCCCAGAAGCACAGCACGATGCTCGGCAGTATCGCGAGGGATGCCAGAAGAACGATCACCACGGAGAGTTGCCGGGACAATTCCCTGTCGGCCGTCTCCGGACCCATGCCGAAAAGACCGGCAATGCGGCTCAAGCGCCCCGGGCCGTCATTGCCGCTTTCGCGCACGGCGCCAGTATGATCCGATGTCACCTGTCCGGCCATCTCGTTCCAACAATGTGGTTCGGGATGGAGACTGCGCCGGAAGGGTTTTTATTGCTTTAACAAACGAGCTTGCCCCACTTCACATGGGTGTTGCGTCGCTGTTGGGAACAACGCTTGCCAGCAGGGCCCGCAGTCGCGCGGGAGCCACCGGCTTGTTCAGCAGAAGCACGCCCTGGGCCTGGCACCGCCGGCCAACGGCATCGGAACGATCCGCCGTGACGAGCACCGCGTCAACCGGGCCCAACGACGCACGGATGGTCTCGATGGCATCGAGCCCGTTCTGACCCGCATCCAGATGATAGTCCGCAAGAATCAGATCCGGCGCGAGCCCGAGTTCGTCGATAAGCTCCTGCGCCTCCGCGAGGTTCGCGGCAACCAGAACGCTTGCGCCCCAGGCTTCCAGCAGTCCCGAAAGCGCCTCGCGCACGACCCTCTCGTTTTCGATCATGAGGATGATCAGGCCGCTTTCGGCCGGCCCGTCATTGACAGGCGCCCCGCCGGTCAGAAGCTCGGGCGCCATATCCTCTTCCCCGACGGCAAGCGGCACCCGAACCCGAAACACCGTTCCCCGCCCGACCTCGGAAACCAGTTCGATGTCGTGGCCGAGCAGCCGGCAGGCCCGGTCGACAATGGCAAGTCCCAGCCCCATGCCCTCGTCAGCGCTGGATTTCGCACCCACCCGATGGAACTCACCGAAGATCGCTGCACGCTCGGCCTCGGGTATGCCGGGCCCGGTGTCCCAGACCTCGATCCAGACGCTGTCGCGCGAATGCCGCACGCCGAGCAGCACCTTTCCGGCGTCCGTGTAGCGCACCGCATTGGCGAGCAGGTTCTGCACCACCCGCCGGAGGTAGGCCGCATCGCTGCGCACCACCGCCCGGCTCCCCACAACCCGCAGGTCGAGCCCCTTGAGCCGGGCAATCTCCCCGAACTCCTGGCCGAGCTGGCTGAGCACCTGCGCCAGCGGCACGCTTGTCACCTTGAGCGCCGCCGAGCCCGAATCGAGCCGCGAAATATCCAGAAGCGCACTCAGGATGCCTTCGACACTTTCGAAGGCGCTCTGCACCCGGCTCACCGTCTCCGCGGACCCGGTTCCGGCACAGGACTGCTCCAGCGAGGCGAGAAAGAGCTTTGCCGCGCTCAGGGGCTGCAAGAGGTCATGGCTTGCCGCCGCGACGAAGCGCGATTTCGAGGCATTCGCGAGCTCGGCTTCCGCCAGCGCATCCTGCAACGCGTTGGTCCGCTCCTGCACCCGCCGCTCCAGGCTCGCGTTGGCCGCGTTCATGGCGAACTGGGCTTCGCGCTCCGCCGTGACATCGGTGAAGCTGATCACGAACCCCCGGTTGGGCATTTCCTGCCCGAACACATCGAGAAAGACGTTGTCGCAGGTCCGCAGTTCGACCGAGAGCGGGGACCTGACACCCTTCTTCATCACCCAGCGCGAGAGCTGTTCCGGCCCGGTCTTCCCCTCGAAGATCCGCGAGCGGCGGAAATGCTCGGCAAAGACCGAAAAGGGCGTTCCGACCCGCAGGATCTGCATCGGCGGCGACAGCAGCTCCCGCAACCGGTTGTTCCACCCCACGAGCAGCAGATCGGAATCGAAGATGCAGATGCCCTGATCGATATGGTCCAGCGTCGCGCGGACAAGCCGCGCCTGCTCGTCCAGGAGCTTGTCGCGCTCCTGCCGCTCCATCTTGATCAGCTCGGTGATCTCGGTCTGGAGCATCGCCGTGCCGCCGCCCGGCGTGCGCTGCTCGCTCACCTGAAGCCAGCGATCCCCCTCGATGCGGACATTGAAGTTGACCGATTGCTTGCGATGGGTCTCCAGCCGATGGCGCGCCCATTCTTCCCGCGTCATGCCCTCGGGAAAGACGATATGTCGGCTCTGGGAGACGAACCGCACGTAATCGACGAACTTCAGCCCCGGCCCGAGCTTTTCGGCCACATCCGGCAGCGTCTGCGCGAAGCGGCTGTTGAACATGACAAGCACTTCCCGGCTGTCGAAGAGCGCGAAACCCTCCTTCACCGCCTCGATGGCGTCATAGAGATCCGAGCGCGCCTGCTCCGCATCTTCCATGGCCTGCGAAAGCCGCGCATTCGATTCGTTGAGCAGCGTCAGCGTCTGTTCGAGCTCACGGGTGCGCGCGCGCACCTCCGCTTCGAGCATCAGCGCGCGCTCGAAATGCGCGAAGGCCTCGCCCGAATCCACGGAAGCCAACTCCACACGGCGCATCAGCGCGGAGGCGATCTTGAGCAGCTTCTCGTTCTGGCGTTCCAGCGAGTCCTGCGGGTTGACGATGGACAGGCTCAATCCCGGAGGCTCCGCTCCGGCGGATAGATGGCCATGCCGGTAAATGTCTGATTCACATGAACGGATCCCGATTGCTCTCCGTAGGTATTGAACCCGACGACGCGGTTGTCCGCAAGCATTCGCGAAATCACGCGGGTTTGCTGGGTCTGCTCGGCGATCAATCGGCGAAACAGGCATTCGCAGCCGATGATGGCATCCGGCTCCCCGCCCAGCGTGACGTTGGCAAGGGCGGTGCGCATGTGATCGGTGATGTCGGCAGCCTGGGCAAGCGTGAGCACGAGACCCTCGTCTATGGCCGAGAAGAAAACCAGATCGCCATTTTCCTCCACCCGCTGGATCGCGCGCACATGGTGCTGCCCGCCCACATTGACCACGACCGGGTGGGAGGAGAAGACGAAGGGCGAAAGCTCGTCCTCCCTGACCCCGACGAGACGCGCGTATTCCCGCGCCGCGGGCTCGGCATTGATCTCGCGCACGATCCGCCGATCCGGAATCGCTTCCGTCACCACCATCTTGGTGTTCGTCGGCTCGAAATGGTCGAACTTGATGACCTGCACCCGGCAGCGGCTCCGGCAGACCGCCAGCACCGCGGCATCCTCGCGGAACACCCCGTCCACGAGAACGTAGGTATGGCCGAAATCGAGCCCGTCCCCGGCCGATCCGCCGAAGAATGGCATCCCGCCAAGCCCCAGGCGCAAGGCGGAAACCACCTGGTCCTCGCGCAGCGACATGCCGTCGATCAGCAGGAAACTGAATTCCCAGGCCCATTCCGGCGCGGCGGCTGCGAGCTTCGCGCGCCGTCGAACGGCCTCCTGCGCCGCGCGCGCGACCTCGGCCTTGGCGAGCCCCAGAATGGGAACCGTTTCCGCGACCACATGGCTCGCCTTGAAGGCCACCAGCAGGATCGAATCCTCGGAATATCCCTTGGGTGTGATTTCCCCCGCGGTCGTGCAGCCGATGATCTGGGACCGAGGAAAATACTCCGGACCGAGTTGCGCTAGCAGTTCGAGATCGGCCATGGGTGCTGCGAAGATCGCCAGCAATCCGCATTCGGCCCCGCCAAGAGTTCGCACAAGCTCATCAAACGCCTGTCGCGGATCATCCGCCGGCGCGCAGGCCGAACAGACCGCGCTTTCTGCCGGGAGGTCCAGAGCCACCCCGACATCAGCGCCGTCAAAGGCGATTTCCGCACCTTCCAATTGCGCCATTCCTCCCCTTGTTTTTTTGGGGATCAGTCTAGGCGAGATTGCCCGATGCGGCTAGATCGAAACCGAACCCGCGTTAACCCTCATGCATCGGACGGGCCGCTTTCCCCACCGCTAGACCGCGTCGTGCTTCTGCATCAGCGAGGCAAAACGGGCATTCTGGGCGATCAGAACCGCCTGCGTCCGGCTGTGGACGTTGAGCTTGCGCAGGATCGCCGTCAGATGCGCCTTGACCGTGGTCTCGGCGATATCGAGTTCATAGGCGATCTGCTTGTTGAGCTTGCCCTCGCAGACAAGCCCCAGAATGCGCGCCTGCTGATCCGTCAGCGTCGAAAGCCGCTCCACAGCCGCGGCCTCGTCCACCGCGCGACCGCCCTCGGCGGTATCGGGGGCAACGTAGCCGTCGGGAGTGAAGACATCCCCTTTCCAGATCCGGTCAAAAGCCTCGACAAACACGCCGCGCTGGCTGTGTTTCGGGATGAAACCGGAGGCCCCGGCCTTTAGCACGGAGGCAATCACATTGTTGTCCGCCAGGGAAGAAACCACAACCACCGGAATGCCTTGTGCGGCCTTCTTGAGACGGATCACGCCATCCAGACCATCCACGTCAGGCAGCTTGAGATCGAGCAGCACGATATCGGGCGCGGGGGCTTCCCCGATCCGCTCGATGCCCTTCGCAAGGCTCGCCGCCGTCACCACGTCATCGACCTCAAGCGCCGATTTCAGCGTCATCGACAGCGCCTCGCAAAACAGCGGGTGATCGTCCACGACAAGGGCAAGCGGCACCCGGGGCATGGTCCGGTTGGCTGTTGCCATGCGTTGTGTCGTTTCGGCCATGCTCGAACGTCCTTCTTCCTTGCGGTAATTCCTGTCCCCCGCGCGTCGAACCAAGTCTACCAGACCCGATCCACCCGCGACAGCAGGACCAATGGACAAGACGAAAGATCGACGGGCGCGCCATTGCCCCCCGACCCGCAGCCAAATATAGCAGGGCGGCACAGTGCCAAGGGAGACAAGCAGCCATGATCGGTCGTCTGAACCACGTTGCAATCGCCGTGCCGGATCTCGAAGCCGCCTCCGCCCAGTATCGCGATACGTTGGGTGCAAAAGTGGGCGCCCCCCAGGATGAACCCGATCACGGCGTGACGGTGGTTTTCATCGAGCTGCCCAACACCAAGATCGAACTGCTCTACCCGCTGGGCGAAAACTCCCCGATCCAGGGTTTTCTGGAAAAGAACCCCGCAGGCGGCATTCACCACATCTGCTACGAGGTCGAGGACATCACCGCCGCCGCCGACAAGCTCCGCGCGCAGGGCGCCCGTGTGCTCGGCAATGGCGAGCCCAAGATCGGCGCCCATGGCAAACCGGTGATCTTCCTGCATCCGAAGGACTTCACCGGAACCCTTGTGGAACTCGAACAGGTATGACCATCACCGCCGCCCTCGTCCTCTTCGCGGTCCTCTGGTTTCTCGGCCTACTCGTTGCGCTGCCGATCCGCATCCGCACCCAGGATGAGGATGGCGATGTCGTGCCGGGCACGCCGTCTTCCGCGCCGACCAACCCGATGATCGGCAAGAAGATGCTCTGGGTCACGATCGTCGCCACGATCCTCTGGGCGATCATCGGCAGCATCATTATCTGGGGTGGAATAACGCCACAGGATATCGACTTCTGGGGCCGGATGTAGCCATTCCGGGTCCGTATGGAGACGCCAAACGGCCGACAGATTGCCCGCTTGCTTACCGCCCTCGGACAGAGATGAGATGTACGACCCGTTCAAACGTTCGCGCACCAATGCCCGCAAACGGATGCAGCGCGCCACGAAGACGGCTTTCGGCAAGCTGCTGACGGGCACGCTTCCCGCAACGGCGCCGGCGAAGCGCAAGGCGGCAAAGACGACCACGCCGCTCGCGAAGATGGTCACGCCCAAGGGCAAGGCCAGACCGGCAGCCTCGCCCCGGCCCAAACCCGCCCCGAAGCCCCCTTCCACCGCACGCGCGAGAACGACGAGGCCCCGCGGCGCATCGTTCAGATCGGGCCTTCATCGCTGCGAATTCGGGGAGCGGGCCTTCAAGCTCTACATCCCGGCAGTGGCCAAACAGTCCGAAGGGGCGCTGCCCCTCGTGGTCATGCTGCACGGATGCAGCCAGTCGCCGGATGATTTCGCGCGCGGCACCGGCATGAACGTGCTTGCCGAGGAGTTCGGGTTCCTGGTGCTCTACCCTGCGCAGGAGCGCAAGACGCAGATGTTCCGCTGCTGGAGCTGGTACAAGCGCAGCGACCAGACCCGCGGCGCCGGCGAACCGGCGCTGCTTGCCAGCCTCGTGCGCGATGTCATTGCAAGGCAGGGGGCCGATCTGTCGCGGGTCTATATCGCGGGCCTCTCGGCCGGGGCGTCAGCCGCACTGATCGTCGCCGATGCCTATCCCGACATCTTTGCCGCCGTCGGTGCCCACTCGGGCCTGCCGGTGGGGGCCGCCCATGACGAAGCCACCGCCGTGGTCGCCATGCAGCACGGCGCGCCGGGCCTGCGACATATCGTTCCCATGCCAACGATCTGTTTCCACGGCAGCGCCGACAGGGTCGTCAATCCCCGCAACGGCCGTTTCATAGCCATGCGCGCGCTCGACCCCTATTCGGACCTGCGCAAGACCGAGAAGACCGGCCATGTACCGGGCGGACGAACGTATGTGCGCACCTCGCACCGGATTGGCAGGGGGCGGTCATTCGCGGAACATTGGGTTGTCGAGGGCGCAGGGCACGCATGGTCCGGAGGGAATGCGGCCGGCAGCTTCACCGACCCCACCGGTCCGGACGCCTCGCGCGAGATGGTGCGCTTCTTCCTGCGCCACCGCACCACTGCGAAGAAGCGGGCCTCGATCGGCTGAGATCAGGCCCGCCCTGCTTCAATCAGGCAAAACGGAAATTCCGGGGCACACGCCCGCGCACCCCGGATTGCTTATGCCTTGGCCTCAGTTGGCTTCCGGGCGCACCACATCCTCATGCGCCAGACCCCAGTGATCGGGAGAGCGCCAGAGTCGGGAGCGCAAAAGCTCGCGTTCGAAGATGAACTCCTTCGGCAGCCGGTCAAAGAACTTGTCGAACTGCTCCTCGTGGGCGTGGGCTTCCTTCGCACCCGCCTCGCGGCCCACCTCCATGAGCTGGTAGAAGGTCTCGGGCGAGAAATCGAGACCGGCCCATTCGATGTCCTCGTGGCGCGGCATCCAGCCAATCGGGCTCTCCACCGCATAGCCGCGACCATGGACCCGGTCGACGATCCACTTCAGCACCCGCATGTTCTGGCCGAAACCGGGCCACATGAAGTTGCCCTCGTCGTCCTTGCGGAACCAGTTCACCCGGAAGATCCGGGGCGGATTGGACACACGACGACCGACGTTCAGCCAATGGGTGAAGTAATCGGCCATGTTGTAGCCGCAGAAGGGCAGCATCGCCATGGGGTCACGCCGCATCGCCGAGACGCCAATAGCCGCAGCCGTGGCTTCCGAACCCATGGTGGCGGCAAGATAGACGCCGTGGCTCCAGTTGAAGGACTGGTAGACCAGGGGCATCTCCTTGCTCATCCGGCCCCCGAAGACGAAGCCCGCGATCGGCACACCGGCAGGGTTCTCCCACTCTGGGTCGATGGAGGGGCACTGGCTGGCCGGCGCAGTGAAGCGCGCGTTCGGATGCGCAGCAGGGCGGCCGCAGTCCGGTGTCCAGTCCTCGCCCTTCCAGTCGATCAGATGCGCCGGCGGCTCCTTCGTCATGCCCTCCCACCAGATATCGCCATCGTCGGTGAGCGCGCAGTTGGTGTAGATCGTGTTACTCTTGATGGTCGCAACCGCCATCGGGTTCGACTTCTCGTTGGTGCCCGGTGCCACGCCGAAGAAGCCGGCTTCGGGGTTGATCGCGCGCAACTCGCCCTCAGGCCCCCTCTTGATCCAGGCGATATCGTCGCCGACCGTGCTTACCTTCCAGCCGTCGAAGCCCTTGGGCGGCACGAGCATGGCGAGGTTGGTCTTGCCGCATGCGCTCGGGAAGGCCGCACCGAGATAGGTCTTTTCACCCGCCGGCGACTCGATCCCCATGATCAGCATGTGCTCGGCGAGCCAGCCCTCGTCGCGGGCCATCACCGAGGCGATGCGCAGCGCGAGGCACTTCTTGCCCAGTAGCGCGTTGCCGCCATAACCCGATCCGTAGGACCAGATTTCATAGGTCTCGGGGAAATGGACGATGTATTTCTTCTTGATATCGCTTTCGCAGGGCCAGGGCACATCGGCCTGACCCGGCGCGAGCGGCGCGCCGACGGAATGCATGCAGGGAATGAAGCTGCCATCTGTGCCCAGTGCGTCGAGCACGGCCTGCCCCATCCGGGTCATGATGCGCATGTTGGTCACGACATAGGGGCTGTCGGTGATCTGCACGCCGATCTTGGAGATGGGTGAGCCGAGCGGCCCCATGCAGAACGGGATCACATACATCGTCCGACCGGCCATGCAGCCTTCGAAAAGCCCGTTCAGGGTCGCGCGCATCTCCGCGGGCGGCGCCCAGTTGTTGGTGGGACCGGCATCGTCCTTGTTCACCGAGCAGATGAAGGTGCGGTCCTCGACGCGGCCGACATCGGAGGGGTGGGAACGGGCGAGATAGCTGTTCGGGCGCTTCTCCGGGTTGAGGCGGATGAATGTCCCGGCATCCACCATTTCCTGGCAGATTGCATCGTATTCTTCCTGCGATCCATCGCACCAGACAACCTTGTCGGGCGTGCACAGGCGTTCCATTTTCTCAACCCAGGTGGTCAATGCGGCATTTGTAGTCGGGGTCCTCATGAGATCTTCCACGCTTTCCTCCTGGAGCTTATGTTTCTAACATTCATGCGAGTATGTTCGGGTGGACAGGCGATACCTACGAGAGTCGCGCCAAGTCGAACATGATCTGCCTCAAGACTTTCGCATGGTTTGTTTCCGCTCCAAAGCGCCGAGAGCCATGCACAAAACATGCATATTTCATGCATATTTCATGCAGATCGCGCCCCTGCCCCGAGCCCCCGGCGCGAATGGCCGCCCCATCGGCTATCTTGCCCGCGCGGCGGCCCCGTAAACCACATTCGCCCATTGGTTGAGCATCGGGTTGGCATGGCAGATCCGCAAGGGAGCAACATCCCCCAGAAAGCGAACCGGCTTCCGACGCGCCTGTGGTAGGATCGGCATCCGAACAACAGGGAAGGAACGCGAATCGATGATGAAGATGATTGCCCCGCTGGCTGTCCTTGCGCTCTTCGGCCTGACATCCACAGCGATGGCCTGCACCTCGGACAAGGCCGAACTTCCGCCCCCGCCGGCTGGCTCGGCATCCTCCTGAAGAAAGACGCCGGCAGCCGCACGAAAGCTTCAGGGCACGGCGCGGGTGCCGGTGAGCCTGTGATACTGGTGCGTGAAGATCGCCACGCCCAGGATCGGCACGATCAGGTTCAAGAGCGGAACGCTGAGCGGGATCGCCATGCAGATCCCCAGGAGCCAGATCCGCACGCCATGGCGCCGCCGCAATTCCTTCGCGCCCTCCATGCCCGAGCGACGCGCGGCAACGAGCGTGAAATACTCCCGCCCAAGTAGAAAGCCGTTCACGATCCAGAAGATGAAGGGCGCAAGCGGGGCGACCAGAAGGTAGATCAGCAGCGCCACGAGGTTGGCCCCCACGACCACACCGAAGAACACCAGTGAATCCCAGAGCTGCTCCTTGATGCCGAGCCCGGACACCGGAGCGAGTTGGGGATAGTGGCGCGCCTCGACCGCGGACACGATCCCGTCGAGAAAGAAGCCGACCACGATCGCGGCCACCGGCACCATCAGCACCACCGAGAGCGCAAGCATCACGCCCACCGCCGCCCAGGATGCCATGTTGTCGATGAAGGTCACCTCACCGAGCCAGGGCAAGACCACCGTTTCGGGCAGAAAGGCACCCAGAAGCAGCATCGCGCCCCAGAACACCCCGGCAAGCACCAGAACCGTCAGGCAGAGCGACCAGAAGAGCACGCCGAGAAAGCGCCGGTCGCCCATCTGCGCGACCGCGCGGGCAAGATCCGCGATCGGGCTCATTCGCTGACCCAGCGCGTAACGGCGTCCATGTCCGGGCGCGGCCGCTCCGGAACGGCGGTTTCGCAGGTGCCGATATGGATGAAGCCCGCGATCCACTCGTCTCCCTCGAGGCCGAAAGTCTCGCGCAGAAGCATCGGATCCCGCGCGATCCAGCCCGTCAGCCAATTGGCGCCCCAACCGCTCGCGAGCGCCGCCGTAAGCACGTTGAAGGCCGCACATCCGGCCGAAAGAACCTGCTCGTCCGCCGGGATCTTCTCGCTCTCCTTCGGCACACCGACGACGATGATCGCGACCGGTGCCCCCTCGAAGGCGGCTGCAGCCTTCTCGCCGTCCTGCCCGGTGTCCGCGCCGCGCGCCCGGATCGCCGTCGCAACGCGTGCGAGCGCCGCCCCTTCGAGAACCACGAAGCGCCAGGGCTCCAGCTTGCCGTGATCGGGCACCCGGCCGCCGGCCTCGAGGATACGCTCGAGAGTGGCGCGATCAGGTGCGGGACCGCTCAGGAGCTTCGCCGGGCGGGACCGGCGCGAGAGAAGGAAATCCATGACATCGGACAAGGCGGGTCTCCGGAATAACTCTAGTCGACCCGCACGAGATGTGACGCAGCGGCCCCGCCGTCAAGGCTCCGGGGCCATGCGGGGCGCCTCGGCCCCTATTCCCGGTGAAGCACCCGGTCCACGAGGAAATCCGCGGCCCTACCGCTCTGGAAGTGCGCCATGAGCGCGTCGGGATCGTATTCCGAGAAGAGCCAGTCGCGGAAGCTGATCGGCGCGCGGTGCGCGCGCGCGGCATAGCTGTCGATCATGAAGTCCAGCACCCCGGTCTTGGAACGCCGGAAATGAAGATACTTCGCCGAAAGCTGCGCCTGCGCGGCCTCGACCGGCATGTCCGTGTGGAGGAGCAGGTAAAGCGCCGAGGACAGCCCCGCCCGATCGGCCCCCGATTTGCAATGCATGAGAAACGGCTGCGGGATCGTCGCGAAGATCTCGTCGATCTGACGCAGCTTGGCCACGCTGGGAAGCTGTCGCGAATGGGTCTTGACGTTGATCAGTTCGACCCCGAGCGCATCGCAGGTTTCCCGCTCCAGGAGATAGGAACCGAAAAGCGTCTGACCGCGCAGGTTCAGGATCGCCCGGATGCCCTCTTTCTCCACGATCTCGCGGATCTGGCCGGGTGTGGGCTGATTGCTGCGAAAGACACCGGGATGCACTTCATGCAGGTTGCGCCAGAACAGCCGGAATATGCCATCGTCGAAGCAGACCATGTCGATCCAGGCATTTCGCCGCCAGAGCCCGGAGGATGGATCGAGTTCGACCCAGCCATCCTTCCAGCGTCGCATCGTGCTGGGCACAGCGGATTTCTTGCTCATCAGTCTTCACTCCGGGCAACCAGCGCAACGTCCGTTGCCAGTCCATGCCATGGTTCTATTGCGTTTCCATGACACGAACCACGTCAACCCATTCGGCCAGCCGCCGGTCGCTGAGGGCGCGGCTGCGCTCCTCCAGTTCAGTGCGCCGGTCGAGAGCCTCGCGCAGCGTAGCAGAAATTCCCGGCGAAGTATTGGGTGTCAGAAGAGCCGCCGATCCGAACATCGCCCGCAGAACCCGCGTGTCCGAAAGGACAAGCGGGCGCCCGGCCCCGAGCGCCTCGTTCGCGACACTGAGCTGGATGCCCTCCTCGCTGGTCAGGCCCAGCACGACTGCGGCCCCCTTGAGCGTCGCGTCGTAATCCTCCAGCGGGATGAAGCCGGTGAAATTGACGTTCTCCGGCGCGCCCTCGGTATAGCCCTGCGCCTCGGCCCGCGCCCGGTTGCCCGTCACCCGGAACTCCACGTCCGGAAGGGCGCGCGCTGCCTCGAGCAGCACCTCGATCGGTTCGTCGGACTTGAAGGAGCACGGTACGAGCACATAGGGCCGCGCAGCTTCCGCCACATTGGCGTCGCCCTGCATGTTCGGGGGCGGCGGGTCCTCCACCACGAGAAGACGCTTGCGATCGACGCCAAGCCGCGCGGCCTCTTCGAGCGACTCGCTGTTGTGCACCATCACGGTATTGCACCGGTTGAGAACGCCAAGCGCGCCGGGAACCTTCGCCCAGGGCGGGATCAGAGCCTCGTGATGGGTATCGGCCACGATGCCGAACCGCCTGAAAAGGCGCAGGACCACGAGGATATGCGGAAGGAAGGTGGGCGGCGATTGCACCCAGACCCGCTTCGGGCGCCGCGTGAGCACGAGCCAGGACGTCCGCAGGGCCTGCCAGACATAGCCCAGCGGCTTCAGCCACTTGGTCTCGAAGGGCGACGGCACGAAATGCAGTTCGAAGCCCAGAACCTGCTGCATCGACAAGGCCCGACGCTGAAAGTTGATCCAGGCGATATAGAGATCCCCGGAACAGTCGACGGGAGGCTTGTCCATCCAGAGCACCCTTCAGTCAGCAAGAGGAAGAGCCGCGATCCTGCCGCGACGCGCCTTCCGTAGCACTCGCTCCACGCGTCCGACAAGACGCATGTCCCGCCAGGGTTACGGGCGTTGTCATACGGATCACACGTCGCACCCTGGCCGGAGGGAGCCGCCTTGCCCCCGCCAGTCCTCCGACTCGCCCCCGCCAGTCCTCCGGGCCTCAGTCGCTCAGGGCATCCCGCAGCACCCGGGGCGAGCCCTTCATCCGGTGACCGCCGGGCATCGTCAGGTCGGCCTCGATATCGATATCTTCGGGCATCCCGGCGAAGGTTTCGCGGCTCACGCCGTCGATCTGACCGCGCACCCGGATCTCGTCCATGTCCACATCGCATTCCGGAAGCTTGACGAGCTTCTGGTTTTCGAGATCGCGCAGGTCGAGCCCGTCGATGAGGATGTCCTTCACCTTGATGTTGCAGGTCTTGAAGCGGATCGGGGCGCGGCTCAGGGGCCGCGACTGCGCGTCATCGATGCCGTCGAAGGTGATGTCGCGGATATCGCCGAGATACCCGGCCCGGCGACTGTCATTGTCCTCGACAAAGGCGACCAGCTCGCGCGCGCAACAGGCGACGACGAAGGGCCCGACATCCACCTGGGTGCTGTCGGCGATGGCGAAGACGACGCCCGGTTCGGTCGTCACCGGATCGGGGGCTTCGTGGCGGACACTGCCGCCCGCGATCGAGATCCGGTCGGAATGGCTGATGCGGATGAGATGGGAGGCCTTCGCATTCTCCCCCGATTGCCAGAACGGATCGATGATGGTCACATCCGCGAAGTGGATGTCGCGCACCCGTCCCTCCACGCCCGGGTTCAGCTTGATGGCCGAGGCCGACTGTCGCCGGATGGTGAGCGGCGCGAAGGTAACATCCTCCGAGGCAAGCCCCTGTCCGTCGCCGCCACCGCCGAACCGGATCGCATGCTCGGCCGCATCACCGAGATCGAGGGGCCCGAAGGTCCCGTGTCGCACGCCGGAGAGGAGCAGGTTGTTGCGCCCCGGCGCCTCGTTCGGGGAAAGTGGCGAGCGCCCCCATTGCCGCCCGCCGCCGATCTCGAAATTGCTCACGTCAAAGAGGCGGATGCCGCGCACGATGCTCTCGAACTCGTGCCAGCCGAGCCGGAACCCGTCGATCCCGCCATCGGGGTCCATGACAAGGAGCGGCCGGCCGAAATTGCGGCTGCGCATGAGGCCAATCTCCACCCCGTCGCCCACGACCTGAACGGCATTGGCGTCAAGCTGGGTGTCGGCCGCGATGTCGAGCACGCCGATGCTCGCGCCGCCTTCGATCAGGATCGAGGGGGACTGGCGCCGGGTCTCGATCGCGGCACGGTAGATGAGCGTGTCCCAATGGGCGCCGCGCCCCACGTGCAGGATGACCTTGTCCTTCGGTTTCCCGATATAGCGCAACTCCGCGCCGGGGTTGCTCACGACCGTATCGGGCGGCACGTCGAGCCGGCGAAACCCGTATGTCCGGCCCGATGTCAGCCGCACGCTGCCCGTGGAGAAGGCCGCTGCGAGCGCATCCGTGTCGTCACTACCGTCGCCCCGCGCACCGAAATGCTCGGGCGTGGCGGGCAGGACGGGCCGCCAGCCCGGCAGATCCGCGATGATCCGGGCCGCGGGATCGGAGCGGTAGAGCACACCGCCCGCCGCGATCGGCTGCCCCGGCTCCGCGGTGAGACCCTCCGCCACGCGGGCGACGAGATCGGCGCGGCTGAGCGCACCCTGCTCTTGCTGGGCCAGAGCCGCCTGCCCATGGATCAGAATGCCGAGAACAAGCGCCAGGCGCGCGATCCGACCAATCATTGCACTTCCGCCCTCCCGCCGAGCCTCCAACCGGGCGCGACACCCGCGCACGGACAGTGACATCAACCGGATCCGCCCGTCCGGTCCAGTGGGTTTGAGGAATTGTCACGCATTCGCGATCCGAAACCGGCCCAAACGGGCTCAGGCATCGCTGAACCGGGGCTCCCCAGCCTCGTCAGCCTCTTTCACCTCGTCGGGCGGAATGATCTGCATGAGGATGCCCGCGAAGAGCAGCCAGAGACTGGTGGCCACGAGCAGCCAGTGCTGCAGGGGCGGCGCGTTGAAATCCATGAACACGCTCAAGGCCGCGAGCAGGAACCAGAGCATGAGCACCGCGAGATTGGCCGGGCGCCAGCGCCGGGTCCGCACGGGATGGATGAATTTCAACCCGGTGAACTGCCCCAACCCCAGAAGCAGCACGAAGAGGACGATGAACCAGCCGGGCGGCGAGGTCACGAAGAGCACCAGAAGCGGCATGTGCCACACGCCGGGAAACCCGACGAAGCTGTTGTCCTGGGCCTTCATCCGCGTATCCGCGTAGTAGATCACGCTGGTCAGACACATGAAGAGCGCCGCGGGCATGGCCCAGATGCCGGGCACCAGCCCGGAACCGATCAGGGCGAAGGCCGGGATGAAGACATAGGTCAGATAGTCGATCACCAGGTCGAGGATTGTCCCGTCCCAGTTGGCGGCGTTCCGCTTCACGTCGAACTTCCGCGCAAGCGGCCCGTCGATGCCGTCGACCACCAGACCGATCCCGAGCCAGAGAAACATCGCCCGCCACTCCCCGGCGCTGGCCGCGACAAGGGCCAGGAGGGCTAGGGCGGCGCCCGTTGCGGTGAACAGATGGACAGCGAAGGCGGAAGGTTTCGTTCTCATCCCCCCTGAGTAATGCGTCATGCCACCTTCATAAAGCGACTTCTGTGTCACAGGGGCGAATTTGCGTTCGCCGAATGTCATGAGCGCTTCTCCGCGAGCCCCGAACCCTGATAGGATTATCCGCAGAGCGAGATGATTCCGGAATTGGCCGGACACCCGCACAAAACCACACATCGACAACCCCCGTCCCATCGCGGACCTGCGACGGCCCGACGTGAGCATTCTGGAAGGTGCTTCGAATTTTATGTATTCATCATTTTTTGTCTTTATGAATGGAAGAATCCGATATAGTATTCGCGATACGGAATTTGACCGTAATATTTAGATGACCCACGAATTCTGCAGAATTACGCAGCATGGACACATGTTTGTTTTCGAAACGCGCGTGCCGGTGAATCGCAGACCGAACTGCGGGCATCGGATGTTGTGCCGCTCCACCCCCCTCACACGCAGAAACCGGGGCATGGAGCGGATGTACATGTCAGGAGGACGAGTACGATGATCCTCGATGCACAGAATGCGGATCGCGCATTCTTCGACAGGACCTTCGACGCCTGCATCGTCGGAACAGGACCGGCAGGCATGAGTCTCGCCCGCAGGCTGGCAGCGCACGGCTTCAGTGTCGCGCTCATGGAAGGCGGCGGGCTCGACATCACGGCGGAGAGCCAGGAGCTCTACGAGGGCGATATCGTCGGGTTGCCCTATTACCCGACCGACATCACGCGCCTGCGCTTCCTGGGCGGCTCCTCGAACCACTGGGGCGGACGCTGCCGCGCGCTCGACCCCTATGACTACCGGGCCCAACCCCATCACCCGCTCAGCGGCTGGCCCATCGGCTGGGAGGATCTGAGCCCCTATGCCGCGGAAACCGAGGCGATCCTCGACCTTCCGCCCTCCGAGGCGACCCCGGACGAAACCGTCGAGGGCGCCGAGGAAGACCTCTTCCTGCCCGGATTCCGCTTCAGCTATCCCCCGACCATGATCGGCCGGAAATATCAGGACGAAATCGACGCCTCAGACCGCATCACGCTCGTCGTGAACGCGAACCTGGTGGACATCCGCATGAACGGGAACGGCACGGCGGTGGCCGGGACCGTCTTCAAGTCCTATGCCCCCGAGGATGGGGGCTTCACCGTGCGCGCCCGCTCCTACTGCCTCTGCCTTGGGGCGCTGGAAAACCCGCGTGCGCTTCTCAACGCCAACAGCCAGTTTCCCAAGGGCATCGGCAACCAGCACGATCTCGTGGGCCGCTATTTCTGCGAACACCCCACCTATCTCGTGGGCGAGGTCCTGTTCGAGGACCGTGTGCCCCCCAAGACCGGCTTTGCCCCGACCCCCGAATTCATGCAGCGCGCCGGATGCCTCAATTTCAACGCGCTGCTCAACACCCATGCGCTGCACCTCAAGACCGAGGCCATGCGGTCCGTCGCCTGCACATCGGACTTCATGACCGAACTGGCCGAGCGCGTGCTGGGTCGGCCGTTCAAATGCGATGTCGGCGGGATCGCGCGGTATTTCGACGCCCTCAAGACCGACGAATTCCACAAGGGCGAGATCGGATGCATCGCCGAACAGGCGCTGAACCGGGACAGCCGCGTTCTGCTCTCGGACACGAAGGACAGGTTCGGTCTCCAGCGGCTTGCCATCGACTGGCGTCACAGCCCGCTCGATTTCCAGACCTACCGGGCCTGCGTCACGGTGATGGGGGAATACCTCGCCAAGGAGCATATCGGCCGGGTCAAGGTCGCGGACTGGCTCATGGACGAGGACCCGACGCCGCCTGAAATGGGAACACCCGGCCATCAGGTCGGCGCGCACCACCACATGTGCACCACTCGGATGAGCGAAAATCCTCGGGAAGGCGTGGTGGATGCCAACTGCCGGGTCCACGGTGTCGGCAACCTCTTCATGGGCGGCAGCAGTGTCTTCGCGACCGCCGGACACTGCAACC
Source organism: Amaricoccus macauensis (assembly GCF_049800915.1). Classification (GTDB taxonomy): domain Bacteria; phylum Pseudomonadota; class Alphaproteobacteria; order Rhodobacterales; family Rhodobacteraceae; genus Amaricoccus; species Amaricoccus macauensis_A. Next base: position 225,205 of record NZ_JBNAFY010000001.1, on the reverse strand, counting down.
CGACCTACACCATCGTCGAACTCGCGCTCCGGCTTGGCGACCACCTGTCCGAGGAACTCGCCGGAGGCAATCTGGCCTCGGTTTCGGACGATTCGGTCATTCGCTGAACAAGGGACAAGGACGCAGACATGAAAACCACACGCCGCACCGTCTTCAAGCTTCTCCTGGCCAGCGCCGCCTCCCTGTCCCTGCCCCTGCCGTTTGCGGGCCGTGTGCCGCCCGTGAAGGCGACACCGGGATTTCACATGGTCAACGGCTGGATTCTGACCGATGCCGACGTGGAGGCCTTGCGCAAGCTCGAAGCCTGAACCGGGCCCGGTCGCTCACCCCCGGATGACATTCGCCTCCGGGCCGTAGGGGAAGCCGGTGATGTTCTCCGCACCGGCCTCGCCCACCACGAGGATATCGTGCTCACGGTAGCCACCCGCGCCGGGCGTGCCCTCCGGCACCCAGAGCATCGGTTCCATCGAGACCACCATCCCCGGCGCCAGCACCGTGTCGATGTCTTCGCGCAGTTCCAGCCCCGCCTCGCGACCGTAGTAGTGGCTCAGCATGCCGAAGGAATGCCCGTAGCCGAAGGAGCGGTATTGCAGGAGACCCTCGTCCGCGAGGAACCGGTTGATCTCGGCGCAGATTGCGGAACAGCTCATGCCCGGCCGGATCAATGAGAGACCAATCTCGTGGGCGGCCACATTCGCCTTCCAGAGCCGCATCGAGGCCGCGTCCGGCGCGCCGAGGAAGAGCGTGCGTTCCAGCGCCGTGTAGTAGCCCGAGATCATCGGGAAGGCGTTGAGGCTCAGGATGTCGCCCATCTGCAACGCGCGCGTCGTCACCGGGTTGTGTGCGCCATCGGTGTTCAGCCCGGACTGGAACCAGACCCAGGTGTCGCGCAACTCGCTGTCGGGATGGGCGCGGGCAATCTCGGCCTCCATCGCATCGCGCCCGGCCATGGCCACGTCGATCTCGCGCGTGCCCTCCCGGATCGCCTCGCGAATGGCTGCACCGCCCAGATCCGCGATCCGCGCGCCTTCCCGGATCAGGGCGATCTCCTCCTCCGACTTGACCATGCGCGCCGCCATCGTCGCCGGGGCCACGTCCACTAGCGTTTCGGGTGACACCGCCGCCTCGAGCGCGTCACGAGCCGCCAGGGTCAGGTGATCGCCTTCGATCCCGAGCCGCCCCACCTTGCCCGCAAGCCCGGCGACCGCGTGCCAGAAATTGCCGCGCTGCCAGTCCGTATAGATGACGTTGTCGCAATGGCTGCGCCGCCAGGGCTGCCCGGCATCGATGTTGGCCGAAACCACGGTGCAGCTCTCCTGCGTCACCACGAGCCCGTAGGGCCGACCAAAGCTGCAGTAGAGAAAGCCCGAGTAGTAGGCGATGTTGTGCATCGAGGTGAGCAGCACCGCGGGCAGATCCTGCGCGGTCATGATCGCGCGCAGGCCGTCGAGCCTGCGGGCATATTCCGCCGAGCTGAACGGCAGTGGTGCCCGCTCTCCGTTGTGGCAGATGAAAGTCTGGGGGCGTTCCTGGATGGACTGCATGTCATGCCCTCGTCCAAAACGTCCGGGCGTACAGGACAATCAACACAAGGGCGCGGCGACGCCATCGCCGGCCAGCGGGAAAGCTACCGCAGCGCCCGTTCCGGATCAATATCGCAGTCGATGTGGAGAAAATCTTGGACCCGAGATCCATCGCCATGGCCAGTGTCGTATCCACGCCCGGCGTCTCGGTCGATGGCACGCTCGTCCACGCGGGCGGATTGCCGAAACCCGAGAGGCTGCGGGAATGGCTGATGGCCCGACCCCACAGAGAGGCAGCGTCAGGCAGGACCACATGCGTGGCAGAACGCGCCCGGACCGCTCAGGTCCGGGCGCCTTTACGTATTAGGGCCAGCCGACCGCGTTGAAGATTTCCTGCGCCTTGGCCTGGTTCTTGCCAAGCTCGTCGAGGTTGAGCGTATCCTGCTCGAATTCCCCGAGCGACGCCGCGACCTCGCCCACCGGCACACCGGGCACGGCCGGGAACTCGTTGTTCTGATCGGCGAAATGCGCTTGGGCTTCCGGCGTGGTCAGGAACTCGAGGAAGGCTATCGCGTTCTCGCGGTTCTTCGCATGGGTCACCACACCGGCTGCGGCGATGTTCACATGCGTGCCGGTGGTTTCCTGGTTCGGGAAGACAATCCCGATGCTGTCGGTGCTGCCGGTGACGCCCTCGACATCCTGCGCGAGCGCACGGGCGAAATAGTAGCTGTTGGCGACCGCGATGTCGCAGGCCCCCGAAACGATGCCGCGCAGCTGGTCGGTGTCGCCGCCTTCGGGATCGCGCGCGAAGTTCTCGACCACGCCTGCCGCCCATTCCTGTGCTGCTTCCTCGCCCTCATGCGCGATGATCGAACCCATCAGCGAGAGGTTGTAGATGTTGGAGGAGGACCGGATGCACACCTGCCCCTCGTAAGCCGGATCGGCGAGATCGGCATAGGTCTGCGGCGGGTTCGAGACCCGGTCCATGGAGTAGAAGATCAGCCGCGCGCGCTGGGACAGGCCATACCAGTGACCCTCCGGGTCGCGCAGGTGCTCGGGAATGCGCTCGTCCAGAACCTCGGATTCGATGGGCTGCAACAGACCCAGCTGATCCGCGCGCCAGATCCGGCCCGCATCCACCGTCAGCAGGATGTCGGCCGGGGACTGTTCGCCCTCGGCCTGCAGCCGCGCGTTGAGCTCGTCCGCCTCACCTTCGAGCCGGTTCACCTGGATGCCCGTCGCCTCGGTGAAGGCCTCGTAGAGCGCATCGTCGGAATCGTAGTGGCGCGACGAATAGACGTTGACGTCCTGTGCGAGAGCCGGAAGCCCCGCCAGAAGTCCGGCGATGGCCGTTGTCATCAGAGTTGCGCTGCGAACTGACATGAAATCCCCCAAGATCGTCGGCCCGATTGACCGAGTGTTTTCGTCAGGGTTATTTCACCCGCAGGCGCCGCGGTGTCAACAGAAAGCCCGACAAATTCGCTCAGTAATCTCGCTCGAAGAAGATGCCGAAGATCGTGTTGCCATCGCTCCCCACCGAACCGCGCGCGGTGAAATTGTCGTTCACGTCGTAGACGATCTCCGCCCGGCTTTCGCCTTTGCTGTCGGTCTGCACGTCGAGATAGACATCGTCCGCCACGTATTTCCCGGCGCTGACGGCAGTTGAGCCGTCCTCCGCCGTGAGCACGTCGAGATTGTCGAGCCCGGTCGCACCGCGAAGCTCCGAGAGGATTCCCGGCCCGCTGCTCACCCCGGCAAGCTCCGCTGCCGCGGCCGCAAGCTGCGCCAGCTGGAAGGGCGAGAGGTCCTGCGCGGCCCGGTTGAAGAGCAGCCGCGAGAGCACCTCGTCCTCGGGCAGTTCCGGCGAGGAGGAGAAGGTGATCTCCGGGTCCGAGGCGCGCCCGGAAACCGTGACGATCGCGGTCACATCGCCCGAAGTGCTCTCGGCGACGAAATTGATCAGCGGGTCCAACTCGCCATCAAGCTCGAGCGTGCCTTCGGTAAAGTCGATCCGCTGCGTCAGGATGGAAATCCGGCCCCGCCGCATCTCGAACTCCCCGACCGGCGCCGGATCGGACGTTGTGCCGCCGATATCGACCGCACCGCCCAGTTCCGCGTCGAGGCCGCGGCCACGAATGAAGATCTGGTTCGGGGCGGTAACCTCGATGTCGAGCGCCAGCCCGCCGCTGCCGCCATCGCCGCCGGAGCCGCCGTTCTCGTCACCGGACAGGTTGACCTGGGCGCGGTCCAGCGTGCGGACCACGCGCGGCGGCGGGCGCAGGTGCCGGATCTCGTCGACCGCGGCACCGGCGGAGCCGCCCAACCCCTCCGCAATTGAAATCTCCGTCTTCTGAAGCACGATGTCGCCGGAAATCCGTCCGCCGCCCGTCAGCGGCCCCGTCACGTCCAGTTCGCCGTCGAGCCCGGTGGAGAGGAACGCACCGTCAGTGTAGCGGATCTCGTCGAAATTGACCGTAAGATCCGCCGGGAAGCCCTGTGCCGCCGCAAGCGAAACGGTGCCGTTCGCAGTGACATCCCCACCGGCGGCCGATTCCGCACGGAGCCGGTTCACCACCACCTGCGTCATGTCGAGCGCCACATCGAGCGAGATGTTCTCAAGCCTCAGGTTGGTTTCGGGGTCGGTGAAGGTACCATTCGCCAGCGTGATCGTGCCGTTGGTCTGCGGCTCGGCGAGCGACCCGGTTGCGGAGGCATCGATATTTAGCTGGCCGGTGGCGCTCGCCGCGCGCTGCGCCAGAACCGGCGTGGCCATCTGGAGCGGCACGACACCCGAAAGCCGTGCGTCGAGCCCGTCGCCGGAGAGCGGGATCCGCCCGCCGCCGCTGAGATCGAAGCCGTATGGGCCGGTTGCCTGAAGCGTGGAGAGCGTCACCGCGTTTTCGGCGAAATCCCCGGCCACGTTGAGGGCGAAGGGCGGCACGTCGTTGTCCGCCAGGATCGAGGCCGTCAGCCCGTCGCCGGCTATGTCGAAGGTGACTTCCGGCGCGCTCTGGGCCCCGCTGATCTGCGCCTGCCCGGTGAGCGTGCCGCGCAGCCCCTGCCCGCCGGCCAGCCGGTCGACCATGGCAAGCGGGAAGGACGCGAGATCGACGGTCAGGTCGAAATTCTTCTCCGCCGCGAGCGGAACCTCGCCATCCGCGGTCAGCGACAGCGTGGAGTTCGCGCCCGTCAGATCCGCATCCACGGTGAGGATCTGGTCGGATGTTTCCCCCGAAGCATCCAGCGAGATCGCCGGAAGCCCGATCGAATCGCCGTAGCCGGACCCGAGTTCGTTGCCCGCGAGGTCGAAGGAAATGCTCGGCGCATCCCGCTGCCCGGTGATGTCTGCCCGGCCCGAGAGCGTCCCGCGCAGATCGAGCGCGGGCCGGATCAGGTTGCCCACCGTCAGCGGCACCTCGGAGAGATCCACATCCAGGCTCAACTCGTCCGATACCGCGCCCTGTGCGCTCAGGTAGCCGTCGCCGAGATCGAGCCGGAGCGGCGAGATATCCACGTCTCCGCCCTGCACGGTGATCGTGCTCGGCTCGGCCAGCGTGGCCGCAAGCGTGTCCCGCCGGATGTTGATTTCCTCGAGATCGACCTTGAAGCCGTTGTCGGGCAGCGCCTCGAGAACGCCTTCCAGATCCGCGAGCGTGCCGATGGCGAGCCGCGCGTTGGTATCGATGCGGGTGCTGGCATCGCCCTCGCGGGTGGCCCTCGTGGTGAGCGAGGCGATATCGACCCCGCCCGCCGTGATTCCGGAGCCGTTGATCTCGCCCTCGGCCATGGGAACGCCGGTCAGGTCGGTGATGTCGAGATCCGCATAGAGATCGTCGAGCACCGTTTCGCCGAGCGCAAAGCCGTTGATGGTCGCGCGCACCGAGAGATCCTGCCGAACCTCCTGTTCTTCGGCGTCACCACTGGCCTCGCCACCGAACTCGAGCGCGGCATAGACCGTGCCCGCCAGATCAAGCGCCGCCACCTCTCCGATCTGCCCGAGATCGGGCGCGCGCAGGTCGAGATTGCCCTCGATGGGCTGGCCCTCTTCCCGCGAAAGATCCCCCGCCAGGCTCAGCGCCCCGAAGGAAAGCGCCAGGTCCTGCACCGATTGCGCCGCCTGCGAGGCCTCGATGGCCCCGGCCAGGTCGAGCGCCAGATCGGCGATGGAGCCCGTGCCGTCGAGCTGGCCGCGAACCGTGTCGCCATCCTTCTCGCCGTCGAAGCCGATGCGCAGGTTGCGGGCGGCCTGATCCATGATCTGCCCCTCGGGCAGCGCGATCGCCGCCTCGAGACTGACCGGCTGCCCCTGCCCGGAGGCGCGTCCGTCCACCGTCAGCGCGCCCGCGAACCGCGGATCGACAAGCCCGAGATCCTCGATGCGCGCAGAGACGTCGATATCGGTGCTACTGCTCGAGATGCTGCCGTCGGAACTGACCTCGAGCTGCGGATTGCGGATGCTCAGATCCTCCGTGCGGATGCCCCGCTCGTCGCGCACGGCCCGACCCGAGATCAGCGTCTCGCCCGCGAGCAGCCCGTCCGCCCGCGGATCGCCCACCTCGAGATCCGAAGCCGACCCGTCGAGCGTGAGGTCGAACTTGCCCGCCGCGGCATCGACACTGCCGTTCGCCCTGAGCGTCACGCCACCGCCGAGATTGCGGTTCGCAATGCCCGAAAGGATCGCGAGATCCGGCACCCGGACCGACGCCCGACCGTCATATTCCAGCCCGTCGAGCAGACCGGACACGAAGAGCGAGAGACTCTCGCCCGTGACCTGGACCTGGCGCAGATCGATGGGCGCACCGGGCGGAAGCGCGGCATCCACGAAGAGATCGAGCTCGCTCCCCAGGGCCTCGGCCACCTCCGGATCGGTCGAGGACACCCCAGTTGCGCGCCCCTCGATGTTGACCGTCACGTCGCGCGCCGCCGGATCGTCGAGGTTCTGCGCACGCCCGCCCATGTCGAGGGTGAAATCCTCGATGGTCAGCCCCGCGGCATCGAGACGATCGAGCGCCACGATGCCGTCCCAACGCGAAGCCCCCCCGTAATTGAGATAGAGAATGGCCGAGTTGAGCCGCGTCTCCGCACCCGGCACCGGCAGCAGCACCGGCTCGTCCGCCGGATCGCCCAGGGAGCCCGAAAGGTTGAGACTGCGCAGGAAGTTGTCCTCCGCCGTTTCCAGCCGGCCGTTCAGGTTCATCACCGCGCCCTGAAGACCGATCAGATCAAGACGCACGCCCCCTTCGGACTTGCTGACGCCTGCAAGGTCGATCCGGGTCTCGCCCGCGAAGAAATCCCGGTATTGCGCAGGAATGAGCGGCCCGATCTCGCCCCTGAGCCCGAGATCGAACCCCTGTCCGTCCTCCTGGCCGCGCAGCGCAAGCACCCCGTCCGCAAGCGTCGTCTGGTCCGCCTGAAGATCGAAATCGATATCCACGTTGTCGAGCGGGCCTTCGCCCGCGACCGTGAGCGAAAGCGGCGGCTGGCCTTCGATGTTGGCCAGAGTGGAGAGCAGCCCGCCCGCCGGCTCGTTCAGATCAAGATCGACCCGTATCTGCCTGTCTTCGTTGGCATAGTTGGCCTCAAGCGTGATGGTGCCGCCCGGCTCGTCCAGCCGCCGGATATCAAGCCCCGACTCCAGCGCGCCGTCCTCCAGCGCGGCATTGCCCTCGAGCCGGAAGTCGAAGGCCTCGCCCGCCACATCCTCCCCGACAGAAACCGTCTCGGCCAGAAGCCTGTCGAGCCGCACGGCCACGGGAAGATCGGGCAGCGAGAAGGGCTCGTCCGATTCCGCCTCCACCTGGGGTGCGGTCTCGACCGGGATCGGCTTGCGGATCAGGTCGATCCTGTCGAAGCTCAACTCGTTGATCGCCACCCGCCGGCGCAGCAGCGCCAGCCGGTTCCAGTCCAGCACGACATTCTCGATCCGGAGCCAGACGCCCTCGTCATCGGCCACGGTGATCCCGCCGATTCGCGCCTGCGAGGAAAGCGCGCCTTCGACCCCGCTAAGGGTGATCTCGCGACCCGGCCCGGAGATCTTCTCCTGGATGAAATTGAGGATGAACCCGTTGTCCGTGGCCTGATCGGCGTCCGCGTCAGCCGTTTCCTGTTCCTGACCGAAGGCGGCAAGGCCGAGAACCAGCGTGGCGCCGAGTATTGCAGCAAACCGTCTCAAAACGCCTGTCCGATCCCGATGTAGATGCCGAAGCTGTCATCCCCCTCCTTCTTGTCGAGCGGAACGGCCGCATCGACCCGGAGAGGCCCGAAGGATGTATAATAGCGCGCGCCGAGCCCCACGCCGACCCGAACGTCGCCCGTGTCGGTGAAATCGCTGCCCGAGTTGACGAGCCCCGCATCGACGAAGCCGACCGCGCCGAAGCTGCTGTCGCCGAAGCGGTAGCGTGTCTCGAAGGAGGCCTCCGCGAGGCTCCGGCCACCGGTGACGATATCGTCGCCGTCGTCATCCGTCCCGTCGACACCGATGGAGTTGTAGGCGTAGCCGCGCACGGAGCCACCGCCACCAGAGAAGAAGAGCATGTCGGGCGGGCTTTCCGCGATGCTCGCGCCGACGAAGCTGCCGATCTTCGCCCGGCCCGCGAGCACGAGGTTCTTGTCCTCGCCGAACCCGCGATACACCCGGCCCTCGAAGGTGCCGCGCACGGCCGTGTTGCCGTATTCGAACTCGTGATAAGGCAAGAGTTCCGCCTGGAGGTAGAAGCCGCGGGTCGGGTCGAACTCGTTGTCGCGCCGGTCATAGGTGCCGCGCCCGATCAGCCCGAACGTGAGGAAGTCGCGGGTGCCGAAATCATCCTCGTAGCGCGCCCGCTTGAACTGTCCGTAGAGCTCGCCGCTCAGGTTGCGCGAGAACTCGTGGGAGAAGCCGCCCTGCGCGGTCAGCGAAGTTTCGCGGTAGGTGTCGTAATCCGACTGGTTGGCGACCAGCGATGTCACGAGCTTCGTGTCTGGCGTGAGAACACCGGGCTTCGTGAAGGTCACGCCGGCGTTGTAGTCGTAGTTTTTCCAGTCGGACTCGGCGATCAGCCCCTCGATACTCGCATCGAACCGCAGCCGTTCCGCCTTTCCGAAGAGGTTGCGGTGCAGCCAGTAGGCGGAGAGCCCAAGGCCGTCGATGGTGGAATAGGTGCCGCCGAAGCCGAGTCCCCGGCGCTTGCGATCCTTGAGCACGGCATTGATGGGCATCTGCCCGTCGGGTCCGAGCGTTTCGGCCTCCACCAGGCGGATCGAATCGAAAACGCCGAGGTTGGAGAGCCGATCGCGCGCATCGCTGATGTCGTCGGGGTCGTATTCGCCGCCCTGAGGCAGGTCGATCATGTAGTTGATGAACTCGGGATCGACCCGCTCGCTCCCGCGGTTCGAGACCGGGCCGTAGACGACCTTCGGGCCGGGGTCGAGCGTGACCGAAACATCGAGCTGGCTGGTGGAATGGTCGGCGACGACCTCCCGCCCCGCTTCCTGCGCCTTGGCGTAGGAAAGCTGCCGCCACTGGCCGATCGTCAGGCTCGATGCCGAATTGATGGCGCTCAGCCGGGCATCCTCGCCGGTCTCGAAGCCGACCGAGGAGGGCGGCTCGAAAACCGAATTGTCCTCCCGCACGAGGGGCGGCGCATTCACGATCTCGGTCTCGCCGAAGCTGAAGACCGGCCCCGGCTCCACGCTGATGACGACCTGCGAATTGTCCGGAATATCCGCGGCGAGCGTCAGGTCGGCAACCTCCGCCCCATTGGCCTGGATGCTCACCCCTGCCCCGAAATAGCCATCTGAATAGAGCGCACCCAGCACGCGGCGGTAGTCGCCCCGGCTCCGCGAGAGAAGCCCGGCCTTTCCGGCCACGGGCTCCTCGCGCTTGTCCCAAAGGGACGAGGCGGATTCGATGGTGCCCCGAACATCGTCGGGCGCGACAATGGTGACGGAATAGTTCAGCGGATCGGGAATATCGATCTTGCCGGTCTCTTCCTCATCCTCTCCCCAGAGCTGGATTCCGAAGAGCTCGAACGCATGTGCCGGTGCGACCGGATGCAGGAAGGAAGCGGCCATGAGCCCCGCCCCCAAAGAGCGTATCACAAGTCTGCCCATTCCCGTCGCTCACCCTCAAACTCTTTTGGCCAAGATATCTTAATGACGTCGAGTGGCAAGGCACAGTCTCCAGGTGCGATGCCATTGGCCTGCTTTCATGGGGAAACGGCAACGGATTGCAAAGGTTCCGTCAATTATGTTGCCGACAAATCGGCGCTACGTCCCTCAAGGCGCTGGACAGGGTCGTGAGGCTTGGAATACTCAATCGCCATGGACATGATAGATACACGCATTCCGGATGTTAAAGTCCTCACGCCGAAGCGTTTCGGCGATCATCGGGGCTATTTCTCCGAGACATGGAATGCCGCCCGCATGGCCGATCTCGGCCTGGTCTTCGATTTCGTCCAGGACAACGAAAGCCTCTCCGCCGAGCCGGGCACGCTCAGGGGGCTGCACTATCAGGCCCCGCCCTTCGCCCAGACCAAGCTGGTGCGCTGTGCCACCGGCGCGATCCTCGATGTTGCGGTGGATGCCCGGCGCGGCTCTCCCACCTACGGCCAGTGGGCGGCGGCGCGGATTTCCGCCGAGGAAGGCAACCAGATTCTGGTGCCGCGCGGGTTTCTTCATGGTTTCGTTACCCTCGTGCCCCAGACGCAGGTAATCTACAAGGTCGACAACCTCTACGACAAGGAAAGCGACGGCGGTGTCGATTGCTTCGACCCGGATCTGGCCATCGACTGGGGCATCACCCGCGATGAGGCCACGCTTTCGGGCAAGGACGAGGATCTGCCGGCCTTTCGCGACTTTGTATCGCCGTTCGAGTATGGAGAGTTCTGATGAAACTCATGGTAACGGGCGGGGCCGGGTTCATCGGCTCGGCCGTCGTGCGGCAGGCGATTGCTGACGGCCACGCGGTCGTCAATCTCGACGCGCTCACCTACGCGGCCAACCTGCCCAATGTGGCAAGCGTCGCGGACAGCCCGAACTACACCTTCGAGAAGGCCGACATCCGCGACCGCGTCGCTCTCGACCGGATCTTCGCCGCGCACCAGCCCGATGCGGTGATGCATCTCGCCGCCGAAAGCCACGTCGACCGCTCCATCGACGGGCCGGCCGAGTTCATCGACACCAACATCACCGGCACCTACACGCTGCTCGAAGCCGCCCGCGCATACTGGGGCGGCAGCCGCGACAAGCCGGGCCGCGATTTCCGCTTCCACCACATCTCCACCGACGAGGTCTTCGGCACGCTGGGCGAGACCGGGCTCTTCACCGAGACCACGCCCTACGCCCCCAACTCGCCCTATTCCGCCTCCAAGGCCTCGAGCGACCACCTCGTGCGCGCCTGGGGCGAAACCTACGGCCTGCCGGTGGTGCTCTCGAACTGCTCGAACAACTACGGCCCCTTCCACTTTCCCGAGAAGCTCATCCCGGTGGTGATTCTCAACGCGCTCGCCGGCCAGCCGATCCCGGTCTACGGCAAGGGCGAGAACGTTCGCGACTGGCTCTTCGTCGAGGATCACGCCACGGCCCTTCTCAAGGTCGTGCAGGACGGGCGCCTGGGCGAAAGCTACAACATCGGCGGCAATGCAGAGGCCCGCAACATCGACATCGTCACCAAGATCTGCGCCCTGATGGACGAGCTCTCCCCCGCGGGCGCGCCCCACGACAGGCTCATCACCTTCGTGACCGACCGTCCGGGGCACGACTTCCGCTACGCCATCGACGCCTCCAAGATCCGCGCCGAACTGGGCTGGGAACCCTCCGTCACCCTCGACGAGGGCCTGCGCCGCACCGTGACCTGGTATCTCGAGAACCGCGACTGGTGGCAGGCGATCCAGGCCCGCGGCCACACGCTCGAACGCGTCGGGCTCAAGGAAGCGGGGAAATCATGAAGGCGCTCGTCTTCGGCAAGACCGGACAGGTCGCCCGCGAGCTCGCGCATCTCGCCCCCGAAATGGACATCGAGGCCGAATGCCTCGGGCGTGAACAGGCGGACCTGACGAACCTCACCGCCCTGACCGAGGCCATCGAGGCCACCGATGCCTCCATCATCGTGAACGCCGCCGCCTACACTGCCGTCGATCAGGCCGAGGACGAGCCGGAGCTGGCCCACAAGGTGAACGCGCTGGCCCCCGAGGCCATGGCCAAGGCCGCCGCCGCGCGGGGCCTGCCCTTCCTGCACATCTCCACCGACTACGTCTTCGAAGGCGCGCCCGGAGATCCGAAGACCGAGATCGACCCCACCGGGCCCACCACCGAATACGGCCGCAGCAAACTCGCGGGCGAAAAGGCCGTGGCGACCTCGGGCGCCGATGCCGTCATCCTGCGCACGGCCTGGGTCTTCTCGGTCCACGGCAAGAACTTCCTCAAGACGATGCTCAACGTCGGCAAGGGCCGCGATGAAATGCGCGTCGTCGGAGACCAGCACGGCCAGCCAACCGCGGCCCGCGACATCGCCCGCGCGCTCTGGACCATCGCGGGCGCCTACGAGGTCGGACGCGGCCAGCCCGGCACCTTCCACTTCGCCAGCCAGCCCGCCACCACCTGGGCCGGTTTCGCCAGCGCGATCTTCGAGCGCGCCGGCTGGGCGCCCGGCGAGACCCCGAAGGTCACCGCCATCGAAACCCATGAATGGCCCACCAAGGCGGCGCGCCCGGCCGATTCCGTGCTGGACTGCTCCGCCATCATGGCCGCCTACGGCATCGACCAGCCCGACTGGCACGCCTCGCTCGACGAGGCGATCCGCGAGCTCACCTGAACGACCGCCCCGAGAGAGGGAAGAGGAGAGAAGGACCATGTCCGACACAGCCACCCCGCCCCGCAAGGGGATCATCCTCGCAGGCGGCTCCGGCACCCGCCTCTACCCGATCACCCATTCGCTCTCGAAGCAGCTCCTGCCGCTCTACGACAAGCCGATGATCTACTACCCGCTCTCGGTGCTGATGCTGGCCGGATTGCGCGAGATCGCCATCATCACCACCCCCGCCGACCAGGAGCAGTTCAAGCGGCTGCTGGGTGACGGCGAGAAATGGGGGATGCGCTTCCAATACATCGTCCAGCCGAAGCCCGAGGGGCTCGCACAAGCCTATATCCTGGCCGAAGAGTTCCTCGACGGCGCCGCCTCGACCATGGTTCTGGGCGACAACATCTTCTTCGGACACGACCTGCCGGTCATGCTCTCGGCCGCAAGCAGGCGCGGCTCGGGCGGCACGGTCTTCGGCTACCAGGTCGCGGACCCCGAACGCTACGGCGTGGTGGAATTCGATGAGAGCGGCCGCGTGCTCTCGATCGAGGAAAAGCCCGAGACGCCGAAATCCGATTTCGCCGTCACCGGCATCTACGTGCTCGACAGCACGGCACCCGCCCGCGCCCGCGCGGTGGAGCCGAGCCCGCGCGGCGAGCTGGAAATTACCGAGCTTCTCAACTCCTATCTCGCCGAGGGCGCGCTCAACGTCGAGCGCATGGGCCGGGGCTTCGCCTGGCTCGACACCGGGACACATGCGAGCCTCCTGGACGCAGGCAACTTCGTGCGCACCATCGAGGAACGTCAGAACCTCAAGATCGGCTGCCCCGAGGAGATCGCCTTCTCGCAAGGGTGGATCTCGGCCGATGACCTCCGCGCCCTCGCCGCGCCCTACCTCAAGACCGAATACGGGAAATACCTCGTCCGCATCGCCGACCGGGGGTGAACCCGGAGCGGAATGCACTAGCCAGTTTGCAAATCTCACGCATTGGCCTCTCCTCCACCCACGACTCCAAGGCCAGGCCCAACTGGCACGGAACAAAGGTGCGCAGCACCGCCGTGCCAAGCGCCCGTCCGCCCCATGGGCGGGCGCTCTCCTTGCCTTCATCTCGCAGATCAGACGCTAGAAATGTCGGCACCATAAACTGCGCTACACAGCCCGAAGGACGCGCCACCCTCGGACGGCCGCTGGCACTGTGGCGTGCCCTGTTCACCAGACAAAACTCCTGCCACGCCGACCGGGGGTGATGCCGCCCTGCCGGGCCGACCTCAGGACTACCGCAACAGAGGGCCAGCGGCCGTCCGAGGGTGGGAGCAGGTAACGCACGAGGCTCTCAATTTATGGTCGAGCCACCCGAAGGCAGTTCTCGCGCACCGACGTTGCAGATGCGACCGCCCAGTCGGGCGGACGGTCGCAGGCCCGGCGGCGCTCCGCGCCTTGTTCCGGGCCGGGGCCTTCGGCCAATGGCGCTTGTTCCCACTCGGCAGAATGGGATCTGAATTGCGCGCCCCCACCCGCACGTCCAAACAACACCCTTTTGCCACGCCGCCGCTTCGGCCTATCCTTCTCCGAACCAGCGAGAGAAGGATTGCCCATGCGTCGCATTCTGCTGCCACTGATCGCCATCCTCTCCGCCGGCATCGGCACGGCCCGCGCCCAGGACACCCCGGCCACAAGGCCGCCATCGCACTGCATCGCCTTCGTCGAGAACGTTCCGGGCCTACGGGTGATCCCCGCCGCGCTGACGGACGCGCCGCAGAACGCGAGCTATCTCGAAGCCGTGCCCGCCGATAGCGTGCGCTTGAGCTATGTCGATCACGCCATGTTCCTGCTCCAGACCCATGGCGGGCTGTCGGCGGTCACGGACTACAACGGCTTTCTCGGCCCGACGGAGTTCATCCCCGACGTGGTGACGATGAACCACGCCCACGGCACCCATTGGACAGCCGCGCCCGATCCGCGCATCCCCCATGTGCTGGAAGGCTGGAGCCCCGATGGCGTCAATCCCGCCGTTCACAACCTCGAACTCGGCGAAATGCTGGTGCGCAACGTGCCCACCGACATCCGGGGCAGCTACGGCGCACCGACCGAGGCCCATGGCAATTCGATCTTCGTTTTCGAGGTGGCGGGACTCTGCATCGGCCATCTCGGCCACCTCCACCACATCCCCACGCCCGAGCAGTTCGCCGCCATCGGCCGGCTCGACGTGGTGATGGCGCCGGTGGACGGCGGGCTGACATTGCCCCTGCCCGAAATGATCGCGCTCCTCAAGCACGTCCGCTCGCGCATCGTCATCCCGATGCACTGGTTCTCCATGACCTCGCTGCAAGGGTTCCTCACCGCGATGGAGACCGAATTCCAGGTCGAGATCCTCGAGGAGTCCTTCATCGACGTCACGCTCCGCGGCCTGCCCCGCCGCCCGACGATCATGGTCATGCCACCGCAGATGCTGGGGTTTGCCCCGCGCTGACAAACTGGCCAGTTGGCATGCGATCGTATGCCGCTCAAGGCCTTTCAGGGCAAATCGTATGCATGAAATATGCATGAAAGCTGCATGGAATATGCACAGGATTTCCTGATCCGTTTCAGGCACTTGAGGTCTATTCTCGCCGAACCCGCGTCACCCCCGCCCGGCCGGCGGCGTGAACCCGGCCCGCGCCTCCGCCACGGCCGCCCGCGCCCAGCAGTCTTCGGCGTGGTCATTCACCAGCCCCATGGACTGCATGAAGGCATAAGCCGTTGTCGGGCCTACGAATTTCCAGCCCCGCTTCTTGAGATCCTTCGACATGGCAATGGATTCCGGCGAGGTCGAGACCATCTGCGGCGGCCCCAGTTCGGCGGAATCCGGCTCGAAGCGCCAGACATAGGCCGCAAGGCTGCCGACCTCCGCCACCAGTTCCTGCGCCCGCCGGGCATTGTTGATCACCGCCTCGATCTTGCCCCGGTGGCGAATGATGCCCTTATCCTCAAGTAATCGTTCGACTTTTTCCGGACCAAAGGCCGCCACCGCGTCGATCTCGAAGTTCGCGAAGGCAGCGCGGAAGTTCTCTCGCTTGCGCAGGATCGTGAGCCAGCTCAGCCCCGACTGAAAGCCCTCGAGGGAGATCTTTTCGAAGAGCCGCCGGTCATCCGCCACCGGAAACCCCCATTCGGTATCGTGATAGGCGACGTAGTCCCGCGCCGCGCCACACCAGGCACAGCGCCTGCGCCCGTCACCGGGATCAATCGTCATTGGCATGATCCAGAAGCCGGCTGACCTCCTGCGTCTCGCTCAAGATCGCGTTCATCACCGCGAGTATCCCGGCCAGTGGCAGTCCGAGCTTCCAGGAAGAATACCACATCTCTCTGTTTTCCTTGCATTTTCAGTAATGCGAACCGGAGTTTCCGGTCACGTCGCTTGCCGTCACCTTGCTCCACAATACCCGTTAGACCCCGGCCGTATAGACCAGAATCAGCGGCAGGAAGATCACCGTCGCCACCTTCCGGCATGCGAGCAAACCGGCAAGGGCGAGCAACGCCTTGGTTCACCCCGACGTACCCCGGCCATCATCCCTGCATCGCAAATTCAACTTTTCGCCCGACCAATTGACTTTGATCAACGCCGTCATCCGCTGTCGGCCCTAAGTCTTGCCACAAGACGTTCCCTGGCATCAAATGACGATCGGACAGTGCAATGCGCCTGACCATCAAGACAAACATCGCAATGCGCACCCTGATGTGTTGCGCCCTGAACCCCGAGATCGCCCTGCGCAAGGCGGATATCGCGGCCACGTGCAACGTATCCGAAAACCACCTCGCCCAGGTGATCAGCATTCTGAACAACAAGGGGTTCCTGCGGACACTTCGCGGCCGAAACGGCGGGGTCACCCTTGGCCGGGCGCCTCAAGACATCCGCGTCGGAGAGGTGTTCCGGCTGCTGGAAGAAGGCGTTCCTTTCGTCGAATGCTTCGACGATGACCGCAACACCTGTCCGCTTGCCGAATTCTGCCTTCTGAAGGTTGCCCTGAGCAGCGCGCTCGAGGCCTTCTATGCCTCGCTAGACAACATCACCATTGCCGATCTCATCGAAAGCAATACCCCGCTCGAGCATCTTCTCAGCTTCAAGAACGGGATGAGCCAGCAATGCACGACGGGCTCGCCTCGGGTGAACGCCTGCATGGGGTCGCATTGCTGAGAGGTTCGGTATCGTCGCGCGCCCTCTTTAGGTGATCCCCGAAGCAGGCACCCGCGCTCACCCGTAGCGTTCGGTGAAGTTTCGAAGGATCCGCGCGGACATCCCTGCATCCGCTGCACGGCAGGCTTCGATGAGGCGCGCCGCGTCCCCTGGGGGAAAATAGCCCTTGTCGCGATAGACCTCGATCCTGAGCGCGAAGACATCTGCATCTGCTTCCGGGTGAAACTGCGTTGCATAGACGTTCCGCCCGTAGCGGATCATCTGGAATGGACAGGTCTCCGACGAGAGGAGATGCACGCAACCCTCGGGAAGCTCCTGCACCGCCTCCTTGTGGCCGACGAAGGCATCGAACCCGTCGGGCAGACCGATCATGATGGGATCGCCCTTCCCTTCGCGGGTCACCACGCAGGACGCCGTGCCCACGGCCTCGCCGTAGCGCGCCTTGCTCACCTCGGCGCCCAGATGATGGGCAAGGATGCCGATACCATAGCAGCACCCGAGAAACGGAATGTCCCGGCCCGTGATTTCAGGCATGAGACCGAGAACCGCGGTCTCGATACGGGCCTCCATCTCGCTCTTCGTCTCGGGTGCGTCGCTCACGCACCCCGGACCGCCACCCACGATCACACCGGCATACTGGTCGAGATCGAGATCCTCCGGGAGCCTGTCCTGATCGAGCCGGACACGATGCGCACGATCCTCGGTCAAACCGCCCTTGTCGAGAATCGCCGCATACTCATCGTCCGAAACGACCGCTTCCGGACGCAGTTGCAGGATCAGAAAAGGTTTCATCTCGCCTCTCGCACATTCAGGAAACGTAATTGCGCAACGCAAGGCCAGCCGTCAATCGCCCTGTCTCCGGCCGCTTGTTCAGGGCCTTGCGTTCCAATCGTCGGACCGAACACGCGGCAAGACAGCCCCTGCCGTGAAAGCTGGAACGGTGCAGGAACATATCACAGGTTCGCCTGTCGGTATTTTCCCCGTTCCGCTGAGCGGCGATTTGCCGTATAGGCCCGCTCCATGCCCCAGAATCCGCCCGATCTCCGCCCGGACCTAGCGCCCGCGCCCCGCTTCACCGATGCCGCCCGCCCCGGCCAGCCGAAAATCGGCATGGTTTCGCTCGGCTGTCCGAAGGCCCTGGTGGACAGCGAGCGCATCCTGACGCGCCTGCGCGCGGAAGGCTATGCCATCTCACCGGATTATGCTGGCGCCGATGCGGTGATCGTGAACACCTGCGGCTTTCTCGACAGCGCCAAGGCCGAAAGCCTCGAAGCGATTGGCGAGGCACTGAACGAGAACGGCCGCGTTCTGGTGACCGGCTGTCTTGGGGCCGAGGAAGAGTATATCCGCGGCACGCACCCCTCCGTGCTCGCCGTCACCGGGCCGCACCAGTATGAGCAGGTGCTCGACGCAGTGCATTCCGCCGTGCCGCCCGCGCCCGACCCGTTCATCGACCTTCTGCCCGGCCAGAGCGTGCACTTGACGCCGCGCCATTACAGTTATCTCAAGATTTCCGAGGGTTGCAACCACAAGTGCAAGTTCTGCATCATCCCGGACATGCGCGGAAAGCTCGTCTCGCGCCCGGTTCATGCCGTGCTGCGGGAGGCCGAAAAGCTCGTCGAGGCCGGTGTGCGCGAGCTACTGGTGATCAGCCAGGACACCTCTGCCTATGGGCTGGACCGCAAGTTCGACACCCATCCGTGGAAAGGCCGCGAGGTTCGCACTCATCTCACCGATCTCGCTAGAGAACTCGGCGAACTAGATGCGTGGGTGCGTCTGCACTACGTCTATCCCTACCCGCATGTGCGTGACCTGATTCCGCTGATGGCCGAAGGGCGCGTGCTGCCCTATCTCGACATCCCGTTCCAGCACAGCCACCCGGACGTGCTCAAGCGCATGGCGCGGCCCGCCAAGAGCGCGGACACTCTGGCCGAGATCGCCCGCTGGCGCGCCGACTGCCCCGACATCACCCTGCGTTCCACCTTCATCGTCGGCTTCCCCGGCGAAACGGAGACGGAGTTCCAGCACCTGCTCGACTGGCTCGACGAGGCGCAGCTCGATCGCGTCGGCTGCTTCCAGTACGAGAACGTCGCCGGCGCACGCGCCAATGATCTGCCCGATCACGTGGCGCCCGAGGTCAAGCAGGAGCGCTGGGAGCGCTTCATGGAGAAGGCCCAGGGAATCAGCGAGGCGAAGCTCGCGCGGAAGGTCGGCCAGCGGCTCGAAGTGATTGTTGATGAGGTGGATGACGAGGCTGCGACCTGTCGCACCATGGCCGATGCACCCGAAATCGACGGCAATCTCTTCATCGACGAGGCGTTCGAAGGGCTGAAGCCCGGCGACATCCTCACCGTCGAGGTGGAGGAAGCCTCCGAGTATGACCTCTGGGGGCGGCCGGTCACGGACTAGAGGCTTCCGGAGAGCCGGACAGCCGCGCTATACCTTCCCGAACACCGGGCGAGAGAACATTCGCTCTGGTTGAAGAAAACCGGGACAGGAAAATGCTCGCATCAGGCTTCAGGCGCAAGGCATCGTTCTTATCAGGAAAGCGCACCGGAGTTGCGCTTCCCGCCATTCTGACCGCCGCCCTGGTCGGATGGCCCGCCGCCCAGGCCGCCACGGACTTCGAAACACCGCCGATACTCGATGCGGAGGTTCTCGCGGGCGACATCCCTCTTGAAGGCGAGACCTACACCATCGCGGATCAGGTCCCCACGGACGGGTTCATGGCGACCTTTTCGATCTCGTCGCCCTATGGCGCGTTCACTGCATCCGGCCCCGGAATGCTGGCCGTGCGCCTCGATGAAATCCGCGCACTCGCCGCGCTGGAGGACGTTCGGAACGATGACCAGTTCGCCTCTGCCGCGGCAGAGACCGCGAAGGATACGGCCGGCGGCCTCCGCACGCTGGCCACGCGCCCGCGGGAGACGCTCGCGGGCGTGCCGGAGGGCGTCGGGCGCTTCTTCGACCGGACGGGGCGCTCGGTCCGAACCGGCATCCAGAAGCTCGACGATACACGGCACGGGCGGACACCGGGTGTCGGCGAGGAGATCGCATCGGACCTGCCCGGCGGGTCAGACCCTTCCGCCGCCGCGCCCGAAAGCGGTAGCCTTCCAGGCGCGATTGCGCGCGCCGGAGGGAGCGTCGCGGTGAACATCCTTGGCTTTGACGAGCAGCGCCGGCGCCTGGCCAAGGCGTTGGGGGTCGATCCCTACACCACCAACCCCGTTCTGGACCAGGAACTCGACGACGTCACCTGGGCGGCCTTCGCGGGCGGGCTCGGGGTCAACATCGTCACGAGCCTGATCCCGGGCGGCGCGCTCATCTCCGCGACCTCCACCATGACGGACTGGGTCTGGGATACACCGCCCGGTGATCTTCGCGTCGAGATCGAGCAGGCACTGCTCTCGGCCGGGGCCAGCCAGGGTGAAGCCGACCGGCTGTTGCGCCATGCCTGGTATCCGCTGAGCGCGCAGGCGGTGCTGGCCTCCTCTTTTCAGGCTCTCGACGGCGTCGAAGGCCGGTCGGGAGTGCTGCCGCTGGCGCTCGGTGTCGGCTCGGAGGGACAGGCGCGCTTCGCGGTCCAGTCGGTGGAAATGCTGAAGCGTTATCACCTCGAAAGAGAACCGCTCACCGAGATCCGTGCAGAAGGCGTCGCCTTCGGACAGACAGAAAGCGGCGAGGTCATTGTTCCGGCACCAGTAAACTACCTCAGTTGGACGCCACGCCTCGAGGGGTTCGTTTCGCGATTTGACGCAGAGCCCGAGGCCGCCCATCTGCTCACGGTCGCGGGCAAGGTTTCGGAGCGCACACGCACGGAACTGGAAGACCGCGGCTGGCAGGTAGAGGAAGACAGCGACCTCGGCCCGATCCTCTACCCGGTTCGTTGAAACCGCCGCACCCTCCGAATGGCACGCGGGCCAGAGCGGCCCGCAGGGAGATCCTCAGCTATAACGCGCCACGCCGATCCACTGCTCATCCGTGTAGCGATCGCCATGGGCCCAACCCGCCGGCAGAACCTCCTCGATCCGGGCGAGATCCCCGTCCGAAAGCCTGAGATCCGCCCCGGCGGCCAGCTCCTTCAGATGCGCCACCGACCGCGTGCCGGGGATCGGAATGACACCCTCGCCGCGGGAGAGCAGCCAGGCGATGGAGAGCGCGGCCGTTGGCACCCCGAGATCGGCCGCGAGGGTCCGAAATTCGTCCGTCGCAGCGATGTTCTTGCTGTAGGAAGGTTCGACAAACCTCGGATTCCCCGCAAGAAATCCTGATGCGGCAATCCTTTCCGGCGCCGGCGGCGTATCGGTCAGCAACCCGCGGCCCACCGGACAGAATGCCACCAGCGCCGTTCCGAGCCGGGCGCATTCCTGCACCAGCCCCAGTTCCGGCGCGCGTGTCGAAAGCGAGTATTCCGACTGAACCGCCGCAACCGGATGCACCGCCGCCGCATCACGCAGGCTCGAGGGTGCAATCTCGGAAAACCCGAAGGATCGGATCTTGCCCTTCTCCATCAGCCGCACGAGTGTGCCCGTCACCTCCTCGATCGGAATGCGCCGGTCCCAGCGATGCACGTAGAAAAGATCGACGCGGTCGAGCCCCAGGCGCTTCAGGCTGCCGTCGATCTCCGCCTCGAGATGTTCTGGGGCGTTGTCGAAGCACCGCTGCCCGGTTTCCGGGTCGGACGTGATCCCGGCCTTGGTGGCAATCCTGAAGACCTCCTGCGCCGCTCCGCCATGGCGCGCGAGAAACCGACCGATTATCTCCTCGGACCGGCCCATGCCGTAGACGTTCGACGTGTCGATATGGTCGATGCCAAGCTCCAGCGCCGCGTCGAGGATGGCGTGGGCGGCGTCCTCTGTCGCATTGCCATAGACGCCCGCGAAGGACATCGCGCCGATACCGATCGGCGACACCATCGGCCCACCCGCTCCAAGCCTGCGCTTTTCCATGCCCTGCCCCGCACCTGCCACGTTCCGCAGCATTGGTAGAGGGCTCTCGGGCGAGCCTCAAGCCTTTCGGATGAACTGGATGAGGCCTCGCATGAACACTGCGCCCCCCCCCACGCAGTCGCCTGCTCGCTACTGGCAGTGCGCCTGATCGGCGCTGTTGATCAGCACCTGCGCCCGCCAGATGTCCAGCGGTTTGAGGGTGGTCGATCCGGTGCGGCTCTCTCCCTCATGGTCCCGCAGGGCCCCCGGATCGATCATTCGGCCCTTCATGCGTTCGCCCTCGAAGCGATGAAGCTGCTTGATTCCATGGAGCATTGCGCGATGCGAAATGAGGCCCGCGCGTTCGGCTGCGATCTTCTCGCGGATCCGGGCAGCCAACCTCTCGGCGCGATTGTCCTCGCTTCCGTCCTCATCCCCGAATTCGGCATTGAGGCCCCAACCCGCGTTCCACATCGCTTCCTTCACCCGATCGGCCGCTTCCGCGAAGGCGAGCCGCGCGGCACCGTGCCGGAAGACCGGCATCCGGTTCTCCTTGCTGTCAAGAGCGACACCGGCCTCTTTCAGCACGGCGCGAATGTCGCGCAGTTCAAAGAGCCGGGCCGGAAAGACCGGGTGAAAATCATATGCAAACTCTGGCGTCAGACCGCCACTGACAGGATAAGCCATTACCGTCCCCCTCATCCTCGTGCCCCGCCCCCCGTGCAGACAGTTTCGCCAAGGGGGTTGAAGAACCGGTTGAGAGCGGTTCGGAAAATGCGCCTAAATCTCTGAATTTGCTTCCTATTAACTCGACCCGGGGTCAAACTCCATAGAGCGCCCAGTATTTCTCTTCGAGATAGCCCAGCAGCGCACCCTCGCTGGGTTCGGCTCCGCAGGCCGCCGCGATGAGAGCGGCCGGTGCGTGCTTTCGGCCCAAGCGATGGATGCGGGCCCCGAGCCAGTCGCGCACCCCACCGATCTCACCCGCGCCGAGCGCGGTATCGAGATCAGGCATGTCTCGCCTCAGGGCCGCGTGAAGCTCTCCCGCATAGATGTTGCCCAGCGCGTAGGTCGGAAAATATCCGAAGAGCCCGGCGGACCAATGCACGTCCTGCATGCAGCCCCGCGCCGCATCAGGCACCTTCATGCCGAAATCCGCCTCGAAGCGGGAATTCCACGCCTCAGGAAGATCCGAAACGTCCAGCGCACCTGAAATCAGGTCCCGTTCCAGGTCGAAGCGCATCATGATGTGGAGGTTGTAATGCACCTCGTCGGCCTCGGTGCGGATGAAGCCGGTCCGCACCGCATTGACCGCCCGGTAAAGCGCTTCCGGGCTGCTCAGTCCCGTTTCGCCGAAAGTTGCAGTCATGGCGGGATAGAGCCACTCGCAGAACGCGCGGCTGCGCCCAAGCTGGTTCTCGAACAGTCGCGATTGTGATTCGTGCACGCCCATCGAGGCATGGCCGCCCGCGGGCAGAAGCAGTTGCTCCGGATCCAACCCCTGTTCGTAGACGGCGTGACCTACCTCGTGGATCGTGGAATAGAAACAGTCCTGCGGATTGGCCTCGTCGATCCGCGTGGTGATCCTGACATCGCCCCCCGTTCCCGAACTTGACGGATGGACGGCGAGATCGAGCCGCCCTGCTGCCCAATCGTAGCCGAAGAGCCCGGCGACACGGTGAGCCAGGGCCAATTGTTGCTCTGCCGGGAATGACCCCGAAAGTTCGCCCGATGCACCGCCTGCCGCCTCGATCCGGGCCCGAAGCGATACGAGCGCCGCCCGCAGCCGGGTGAAAACCGCTTCGATCTCCGCAGATGAGGCACCCGGCTCGAACTCGGCCAGCAGCGCGTCATAGGCGGGCTGGTCACTTTCGCGCAGGCACTCCGCCTCCTGCCGCTTCAGCGCCACGAGCTTGCCAAGCTCGGGCAGGAAAACCCCTAGATCGGACGTGGGCCGCGCCTTTTCCCAGATCATCTGGGCACGGGCCGATTGCCGCGCGAGGTCCTCGGCCAGCGTTGCAGGAAGCCGCACGGCCCGGCGGTGAAGCCGCAGGGCCTCTGCCACATGCGCCTCCGCCCAGCTGCCCGGTTCCGCCGCGCCGCAGGACGCCGCCCAGTCCTCGATCCTCGGGTCGCAGAGCGCGGCATGGTGCGCTGCTGCCACCGCTCCGACTTCCTCGACCCGGATATCCCCGCCCTTCGGCGGCATCTGGGTCTCCTGGTCCCAGTTCAGCAATCCCAGAACATGTTCAAGGGCGGCCATGCGCCGGAAATGACGCATCAGGTCGGCATAGGCGGGCGAGGTATCGAGCAATCCGGGTCTCCAGTTGGCAGCAATCGGAAAAAACGCAAGAAGGGTGCAGCGTCCATTGAACGCCGCACCCTTCGCTGCACCGGATACTCCCGAAATTCAACCTCCAGCCTTGGACGGCAGGGCCGTCTCTAGTGAATGACCGGCTCGTAGGAGATCTCGCGCACGTCGATCACCGGGCTTTCGTTCAGTGCCGGGAAACCGCCGGGTCCGAACGCGCCCGATTCAAGTTCGGAAAGCTCGCCCTGGCTGGTGGTGGCCGTGACCTGCCAGTCGGGAGCAGAAGACGTCTCCGGGTAGAGCCGGGCCTTGACCGTATCACCGAGAACCTCGACCTCGAACCACTGCCATTCACCGTGCTCCCAGCCGACTTCCGCGGTCGCGAGCGCAACGGTCTTGCCCTTCTCGCCGGTGTATTCGCGCAGGTGCAGCTTCCGCTCACCGATCGAATTCTCATAGGCATCGACCCGGATGCCAAACCAATCCGCGCCGACCTTGGCCACGCGCGCGCCGAAGCTGAATCGCCGGTCGAGGCTGTATTCCAGGTCATCCCAGGCCCAGCGCACGAGGCAGCGGTAGAGCCCGTCACCCATCGCGCGCGACCAGTCACCGTGGGCGCGCGAATTGCTGTCGGGGATGAGCCGGCCGAACGTGTGCTCGCCCTCCGTCACCAGGGTCCATTCCGGCGCGAGATAGCCCAGATAGTTCATGGTCGCGAGGGACGCCTCGTCGTCGAAACTGGTCAGCGCGGATTTGGCAGCCGTGAGATCGGTGATGGCGACCATGAATTCCTGCGCTTCCGCGTCTTCGGTCGCCTGGAAGCTGACCTTCACCCCGATGCTGCTGCGCTCGGCACCGGACAAGATGTTCACGGCACCCGTTGCCGGATCGATTGTGATCCCGTCGCCGTCGTTCATGAAGGTGAGCGTTGCACCCGTCGTAACTTCTTCAGCCAAACCTGTTTCCTCTCGATACGCCCTGGCGCGGCCAAATGCCGGTATTCCGGTCGGGAATTTCTGCCTGCCCCGAACCGCGCGCCCCCTTTTTGGGCGGCGCACGGCTGCGCGCGGGCAAGCTCCCGGCCACCGCGGCAAGACCGGAACAACCCGCCGCCGACCAGACCAAACTGCCATGTCTCGGATTGATTGCGTCTGCCCGACCGGGACGAAACCGACCCCGTTCGAGGAGATGCGTCACATTACGACAGTTCGAATGCCGATGGCCTTTTTGCCATTTGGCCGCCCTCCCCGCGCACTCCGCAGGCAACGCCACGCGCTCACGTTCACAGGGTGTTAACGCACCGATGGCAGGGGAAAGCCGAACCCCGGAGCCACACCGATGCCCGACCATGCCGAGCCCAGTTCGGGCAAGATCCCGACCGAAGCCCTTCCCCGCTCGGAAGAAGGACGGCTCGACTGGTTGCAACTCTTCCGCTCGCCCCGCGTTGGCCCCACAACCTTCATCCGGCTGATCCGCGCCCATGGATCGGCGAGCGCGGCGCTAGAGGCGCTGCCCGAAATCGCCGCCCGGTCTGGCAGCCGTTACTATGCGCTGGCCAGCCGTTCCAGCGTGGAAACGGAATGGGAAGCCGCAATGGAAGCAAGTGCCTTCCCCCTGCTCCTTGGGGCCGAAGACTACCCTGCGCTCCTCGCCACCATATCCGACGCGCCGCCGCTACTCTGGGCCATCGGCAACCCGCAACTGCT
The DNA here is from genome assembly GCF_049800915.1 of Amaricoccus macauensis. Lineage (GTDB taxonomy): Bacteria > Pseudomonadota > Alphaproteobacteria > Rhodobacterales > Rhodobacteraceae > Amaricoccus > Amaricoccus macauensis_A. The sequence goes on along the minus strand of NZ_JBNAFY010000001.1, from coordinate 199,785 downwards.
GAACCAGCCGCAGGTGGGCCTCGTGGGCGCACGCAACGCCTCCGCACTCGGATGTCGCATGGCAGCCCGGCTCGCAAGCGAATTGGGCCAGATCGGCTACGGCATCGTCTCGGGGCTGGCGCGTGGCGTGGACGCCGCCGCGCACCGCGCAGCGCTCGAGACCGGCACGATCGCGGTCCAGGCCGGCGGCGTCGACACGATCTACCCGCCCAGCAACGCCGAGCTTGCACGCCAGATCCCCGAAAGCGGCCTCCGCCTCAGCGAAATGCCCATGGGCCACGAGCCGCGCGCCAAGGATTTTCCACGCCGCAACCGCATCATCTCCGGCATCGCACAGGGCATCGTCGTGATCGAGGGCGCCCTGCGCTCCGGGAGCCTCATCACGGCGCGCAATGCGCTCGACCAAGGCCGCGAAGTCATGGCCGTTCCGGGAAGCCCGCTCGACCCGCGCGCGGGCGGCTGCAACCAGCTCATCCGCGACGGAGCAGTTCTCGTCCGGTCGGGCGAGGATGTCGCCGAAACGCTGGCCCAGGGCGCGCCTGCGTCACCCCGCTACACCCCTTCGGCCGAACCGGAGAAGACGGTCCCCCGCAGCATCGAAAGCCCCCAATCGCCCCCGAAGGCCGCACCCTCCACCCCGCCCGAGCCCGCCGGCATCCTCACGCTGCTGGGGCCAGTGCCGATCCCGGAACACGCGCTTGCCCGCGAGCTGGGCCAGAGTGCCGCGCGCCTTGCGGCCGAACTGACCGATCTCGAGCTTTCGGGCCTCATCCGACGCCATCCCGGCGGCCTCATCAGCCTCGCATGAGCCGGGTCAACCAGTCGTCGAACCGCGAAAGGCAGCGCCACCACCCGGCAGATTCGAGCCCGCGCTTCCGCCTTCCGGTTGACAAGCCCCGCCCCGGCCCGCATGTAACCGCCCGGCCCCCGCCGGGGTTTTTGGGCGGGGCGGGAGATGTTTAATGGCCGTTGTCGTCGTCGAGTCGCCTGCCAAGGCAAAGACAATCAACAAGTATCTCGGGTCCGACTACACGGTTCTGGCCTCCTACGGGCATGTCCGCGACCTGCCGCCCAAGGACGGCTCCGTGGATCCCGAACACGATTTCGAGATGAAATGGGAGGTCGCGTCCGAGAGCCAGAAGCATGTCCGCGCCATCGCGGAAGCGCTCAAGGATGACGGTAAGCTCATTCTCGCGACCGACCCCGACCGCGAAGGCGAGGCGATTTCCTGGCATCTTCTGGAAGCGCTGACCAAACGCCGCGCGATCAAGAAGGACACCGAGGTCGCCCGCGTCGTCTTCAACGCGATCACCAAGTCCGCCGTGACCACCGCGATGGAAAATCCGCGCGACGTGGACATGGAACTGGTCCACGCCTACCTCGCCCGCCGTGCACTCGACTACCTCGTGGGCTTCAAGCTCTCCCCCGTGCTCTGGCGCAAGCTTCCGGGCGCGAAATCGGCCGGCCGCGTGCAGTCGGTCTCGCTGCGCCTCATCGTCGAGCGCGAGATGGAAATCGAGGCCTTCAAGGCCCGCGAATACTGGACCGTCAAGGCACTCCTCGAAACACCCAGGGGCGAAACCTTCGAGGCTCGGCTCACCACGCTCGATGGCAAGAAGCTCGACAAGTTCGACCTCGCCGATGAAGCCGCTGCAAAGGACGCGGTGGCGAAGATCAGCGCGCGCGACCTCTCCGTGGCATCCGTCGAGGCAAAGCCCGCGACCCGCAATCCGGCAGCCCCCTTCATGACCTCCACGCTCCAGCAGGAGGCCAGCCGCAAGTTCGGCATGGGCGCGCGCCAGACCATGAGCACGGCGCAGCGGCTCTACGAAGCCGGCTTCATCACCTACATGCGAACCGACGGCATCGACATGGCCCCCGAGGCCGTGATGGCCGCGCGCGACGCCATCAAGGCGCGCTACGGCGAGAACTACCTGCCGAAATCGCCGCGCATGTACAAGAACAAGGCGAAAAACGCCCAGGAAGCGCACGAGTGTATCCGCCCGACGGACATGAACCGCGCACCAGGTGACATCGGCCGGCTCGAGCCCGACCAGTACAAGCTCTACGAACTGATCTGGAAACGCTCCATCGCCTCCCAGATGGAGGCCGCGCGCTTCGAACGCACCACGGTCGAGATCGGCGCGTCGGACAAGGTCGTGGGCCTGCGCGCCACCGGCCAGGTCGTGACATTCGATGGCTTCCTCAAGGTCTATTTCGAGGGCCGCGACGACGTGGATCTCGATGCGGACAACGACGACGACCGTCGCCTGCCGCAGATCGCCCAGGGCGACCGCACGCCGCAGAAGAGCGTCACCCCCGAACAGCACTTCACCCAGCCGCCACCACGCTACACCGAGGCGACGCTGGTCAAGCGCATGGAAGAGCTCGGCATCGGCCGGCCCTCCACGTATGCTTCCATCGTTTCGACGATCCAGGAGCGCGCCTATGTGCGCAAGGAGAAGAATCGCCTCTACCCCGAGGACAAGGGCCGGCTCGTCACCGCTTTCCTCGAAAACTATTTCGGGCGCTATCTCGACTACAACTTCACCGCCAACCTCGAGGAAGACCTCGACCGGGTGACCACCGGCGACGAGGATTACAAGCATCTGCTCTCGAACTTCTGGACCGACTTCTCGAAAGCGCTTGGCGCCACCGAGGGGCTGCGCATCACGGAAGTGCTCGAGAAGATCAACGAGGTTCTCGAACCCCACCTCTTCCCGGCGACCCCCGAGGACCCGGAGCCGCGCCGCTGCAAGTCCTGCGGGGATGGCCGGCTCAGCTTGCGCACCGCACGCTCGGGCGGCGCCTTCATCGGCTGCTCGAACTACCCCGAATGCCGCTACACACGCCCCCTCTCGGGCGACACGGATGGGGATGCCGATATCGGCGGCCCCGATGGCAAGCTGTTGGGCTACAATGACGACGGCGAGAAGGTCACCATGCGCCGCGGACCCTACGGCCTCTATGTCCAGCTCGGCGAGGTCACCGAGGAAAACAAGAAGCCCAAGCGCTCCTCCATTCCCAAGGGCATGGACCCCGACGTCGTGGATCTCAAGCGCGCACTCGAGCTTCTCTCGCTGCCGCGTCTCGTCGGCATGCACCCCGAGGACGGTGAGAAGGTCGAAACCGCCATTGGCCGCTTCGGACCTTACGTCAAGCATGGCAAGACCTACGCGTCTCTGAAGGATCCGGAAGAGGTTCTGACCCTCGGCATGAACCGCGCGGTGGAACTCATCGCCCAGAAGAACGCGCGCGGCGGCGGGCGCGCGGCAGCCAAGCCGATCCGCGAGCTTGGCGAACACCCTGACGGCGGCGTGATCGGCGTCTACGAAGGCCGCTACGGGCCTTACGTCAAATGGGAAAAGACCAACGCCACGCTGCCTGAGAGCATCGACAAGGATGCCGTAACGCTGGAAGAGGCGGTCGAACTCATCAACGCCAAGAAACCCAAGAAGAAGGCCCCGGCGAAGAAGAAGCCTGCAGCCAAGAAGACGGCGGCGAAAAAGACCGCGACCAAGAAGAAGGCCCCGGCGAAAAAGTCCGCTGCCAAGGATGACGGCCCGGAACTGATCGAGGACGACAAGGACGATCCCAAGGCCGCGGCAGGGTAGCTTTTCGGGCGCAATGCAACGCACAAATCGCATCGCGAGCGAGACCTTCGCAACGCGAGCAAACGCCTCGTTCGGGCCGCTTCTGCCCCGCAAATGAGGCGCGGAATACCGCCAATCGCCCTTTTCCCGACAAAATCCTGCACTAGTTCCCCCCTTGAAGAATCGAGGGGGTGAATTACGCATTCATTACTTCGAATGTATCGCCGGACCCGTTCCGGCAGGCCGCAAGCGTCATCCGGATGCTCGCGGTCCCAGTAGCTTGAGAGAAGGGAAACCGAAGATGTCCAACGCCAAGACGATCGAGAACCTGCAGAAAGCCATGAAGATGGAAATGACCGCAGCGCACCAGTATCAGCTGCACGCTCATGTGCTGGACGACTGGGGTCTCGACTTGCTCGCCGCCAAGATGCGCGAAGAGATGCAGGAAGAGCTTGGCCACGCGGACAAGTTCATCGAGCGCATCCTGTTTCTCGAAGGCACACCGGAAATCGACTTCCACAAGAAGCCCAAGAAGTCCGAGTCCCTCCTGGAAATGTTCAAGGCCGACGTCGCCGACGAGGAAGAGGCCATCAACTTCTACACCTTGGCCGCCAAGCAGGCCTATGAGGAGAACGACATCGGAACCCGCGCGCTCTTCGAGGAACTCGTTCTTGACGAGGAAGGTCACAAGGAATGGCTCGATCAGCAGATCAGCCTGATTGACCGCCTGGGTGAACAGACCTTCAGCGCGAAGCAGATGTCCGGGCCGGAGGCCTGATCTTTTCTCCCCCTCTCGATCCTTCACGATACGGGGCCGCGCTTTCCTGCGCGGCCCCGTTTCATTCGGGCAATACCCTTGCTCTGCCAGCCTTCGGGATTTTGCGGGCTATGGCAAATTGCCATACGGTTGCCATACGCAAACCATATCGATTCCATACCGCGAAATTGTCGGGTTGCACCGGGAACAGCCCACACGTCGGCAAGCCGGACTTTCGCCAGTTTTCGGGTGCCAGTGCTCGCTCCTCGTGCTAACGCAGCGCCATGAAGCAACTGCCGACACCCGACGAGATCATCGCCTTTCTCCGTGAGAACCCAAGCCAGTCGGGCAAGCGGGAGATTGCACGCGCCTTTGGCCTCAAGGGCGCGTTGAAGATCGAGCTCAAGCAGCTCCTGGCCCAGATGACTCGCGAGGGATTGATCGACCGCAACCGCTCCCGCGTGCGGCCCGCCGGGGAACTGCCTCCGGTGCTCGTCCTGCGCGTCACGGGGCCGGATTCTTCCGGCGATCTCTGGGGTGAGCCGATGCAATGGGAAGGTGACGATCCCGCCCCCCGCGTCCTCATCACCACGAGGCGCGACGACCCCGCGCTCGGCGCCGGCGACAGGCTTCTCGGCCGACTGATCCGCACCGAAGACCCCGAGGCGCCGCTAACCGCCAAGGTCATCCGGCGGATCGGCATGGGCCCCAAGCGTGTCATCGGTATCTTCCACGCCACCTCCGAAGGCGGGAGAATCGGCGCCATAGACAAGCGCACCGACCGAGACTGGCTGGTACCGCCGGGTCTTACGTCCGGTGCGAAGGACGGCGAACTTGTCGAGGCGGAGCAATCCGGCACCGCCCGTTCGCACCTCATGCCGCGCGCCCGCATCATCGCACGACTCGGTGACCCCTCCGCCCCGCGCTCGGTGTCGCTCATCGCGATTCACGAGCATGGAATCCCGGACGAATTTCCCGAAACCGCACTCGCAGAGGCAGCGGACGCGAAGCCGGTACAGCTTGGCCAGCGCGAGGATCTGCGCGACCTGCCCCTCGTCACGATCGACCCCGAAGATGCCCGCGACCATGACGACGCCGTCTGCGCGGCGCCCGACGATGATCCGAAGAACCCCGGCGGCTTCGTCGTGTGGGTCGCCATCGCCGATGTCGCCCACTATGTCCGACCGGGTTCCACACTGGACCGTGAGGCCCTACGTCGCGGCAACTCCTCCTACTTTCCTGACCGGGTTGTGCCTATGCTGCCCGAGGATCTCTCCGGGGATCTCTGTTCGCTTCACGAAGGCGTGGAGCGTCCTTGCATCGCGGTTCGCATGGTGCTCGACGCCCATGGCAACAAGATCGACCATCGCTTCACCCGCGGCTTCATGAAGTCTCCGGCCAGCCTCAGCTATGCCCAGGCACAAGCGGCGGCGGATGGCAAACCGGACGAACGCACCACGCCTCTGAAGGAAAGCGTCATCGACCCTCTCTGGGCCGCGTGGCGCGCCGCCCACAAGGCGCGTGCTGCCCGCGAGCCACTTGACCTCGACCTCCCCGAACGCCGGATCGTCCTTTCCGAAGCAGGCGAGGTCCTGTCCGTCGCCTTTCGCGACCGGCTCGATGCCCACAAGGTGATCGAGGACTTCATGATCCTCGCCAATGTCGCTGCCGCCGAAACGCTCGAGGCAAAGCGCATCCGCCTGCTCTACCGCGTCCACGAGGAGCCGAGCCCCGAGAAGCTCGAAGCCCTGCGCGAAACAGCCGAAAGCGTGGGCCTTTCTCTGGCGAAGGGCCAGGTTCTCAAGACATCACAGCTCAACCGCCTGCTTGATGGCGTCGCCGGCACCGAACATGCCGAAATGATCAACATGAGCGTCCTGCGCTCCATGACACAGGCGTATTACACGCCAGAGAATTTTGGCCATTTCGGCCTCAACCTGCCGCGCTACGGCCACTTCACGTCGCCGATCCGCCGCTATGCGGACCTCATCGTCCACCGCGCGCTGATCCGCGCCCATGGCTGGGGGGATGATGGCCTCTCGCGCGACGAGGAAATCGAGCTCGACCGCACCGGCGAGCACATCTCGATGACCGAGCGGCGCTCGATGATGGCCGAACGCGACACCACCGACCGCTACCTCGCGGCCTATCTCGCCGACCGGATCGGCAGCGAATTTCCCGGAACGATCGCGGGTGTGGCGCGGTTCGGCCTCTTCGTGAAACTCGACGAAACCGGTGCCGACGGCCTCGTGCCGATCTCCGCCATCGGAACCGAGTATTACCGCCACGACCCGGAAACCCAGACCCTCACCGGCGAGAAATCCCGCCGTGTCATCGGGCTCGGCCAGCGCGTTCTCGTCCGCCTCCAGGAAGCGGCGCCCATCACCGGCGGGCTACTCTTCGACCTGCTGGAGATCGAAGGCCGCGGCGTGCCGACACCCTCGCGGCGCTCAAAAGGCGGACCGCCCCGCCGCAAGCTGTCGCGCTCCCGTATCCGCAAATCGAAGACCCGCAAACGCTAGTCCCGGTCACGGGCAATCCAAACCTCCCGGCACCTGCCCGGACACCCCTGCCTTGGCATTCCGCCGCCCGTCCATCGGCCTGTCGGGCGCTTGGCGCTTGTGTTCCTCGGGGGGCCACCCCTATGCTCGCCCCGCGCGTGAGGCGGCCCCGAGACCAGCGGGGGCCGCACCCCAGGGAGCCTGGCCGAATGATTATATCGAAGACCCGGAAATTCGTCTTCGTCCACATCCACAAGACCGCAGGGGAATCCATCACCTCCGCGCTCGCAGGCCAGCTTGGTCCGGGCGATCTCGTGATCGGCTCCACTCCGATGGGCAAGCTCCGAAACATCCAGTACAAGCGCAGATACGGCCTCGAGAAACACAGCCACGCCACGAAGATCCGCGAGTTTCTCGGCCCCGAGACCTGGGAGAGCTATTTCAGCTTCGCCTTCGTCCGCCACCCGTTCGAGCGCACCGAATCCCTCTACCGCTATTTCGCCATGGTCTCCGAGAAGCGGGACGCCGGCGGGCTGCGCAATCTCCGCTTCAAGCTGCCTTATTTCTCAGGCTCCGATCCGTTGATCTGGCCCGGCATGACCGCCTATCGCGAGACCGAAACCTTCTCCGAATTCATCCGGCACCCTTCCTTCTTCCGCGACCCCGCCTCCCGCTGCCAATGCGACGCCGTGCAGGACGAAACCGGCGCGACGATTGTCGATTTCATCGGATATTTTGGCCAGCACGAAAGCGATTTCGCGCGTGTGGCCGAGCGCCTCGAGCTCCCCGATCTGCGCCTGCCGCGCAAGAACATCTCCACCGGCGCCACCGCGCGCGAGTCCCTGATCGGCCCGGCGGATCGCGAGCATCTCCGCGAAGTCTTCGCCCGGGATTTCGCGGCCTTCACGTTTCCGGAGCGCGGTTGAGATGCGTGCATTTCATCGAAGAAACCGGACACGTCCCCTATCTTTCAGGCACACGCGAGAGTAGAGTTGCCGAACAATAAAAAGCCAATCGAGCAGGAGGCTGGCCTTGAAGTCGTTTCCACTTGCCCTTTTCGTCATCGCGCTGGTCGCGGGCGGCTGCGGCGTCAATGCAAACTCCTCCTATAACAACACGCCGCCCATGGCCCGCAGCCAGTCGCCGCAGCCCGAGAGCTTCAGGGCCTGGAAGTCCGGTTTCCGCAGCCGGGCCATCGCGCAAGGCATCCAGCCCAGCGTGTTCGATGCGGCGTTTCGCGGTGTCGGTGTCAATTCGGAGGTCATGCGGCTCGACAGCCGCCAGGCCGAGTTCACCAAACCGATCTGGGAGTATCTCGACAGCGCGGCCTCGCCCGATCGCGTCACCAACGGCCGGGCGCGTCGCGCGGAATACGCCAGCACCATGGCCGCCATCGAGCAGACCTACGGGGTCGACAGTGACACGGTTCTGGCGATCTGGGGCATGGAGACCAATTACGGCACCTATCGTGGCGACATTCCGGTGATCGAATCGCTGGCGACACTGGCCTACGAAGGACGCCGCAAGAGTTTCGCCGAAGATCAGCTCATCGCCGCGCTCAAGATTATCCAGGCAGGCGATACCCAGCCGGCCAACATGATCGGATCCTGGGCCGGCGCAATGGGGCACACCCAGTTCATCCCGACCTCCTACCTGAGCTATGCCGTTGATTTCAACGGCGATGGCCGACGCGATGTCTGGTCCGACTCGCCGGTCGATGCGCTCGCCTCCGCCGCGAACTACCTTTCGCGCGCCGGCTGGCAGTCGGGGGCGCCCTGGGGCATGGAGGTTCGCCTGCCCGCTGGCTTCAACTACGCGCTGGCGGACGACTCCAATCGCCGCTCTGTCAGCCAGTGGCGGACGGCAGGGGTGCGGACCATGAACGGCACCACCCTGCCCGACTACGGCCCGGCGGCGATCATCGCTCCGGCCGGTGCGCGCGGCCCGGCCTTCATCGTCTACCAGAATTTCTACGTCATCAAACGCTACAACAACGCCACGTCCTACGCCCTCGGCGTCGGCCATCTCGGGGACCGCATCGGCGGTGGCGCCCCTTTCGTGCAGCCCTGGCCGCGGGGGGAACGCACCCTGAGCCGCACCGAAAAGATCGAACTGCAGGAACGTCTCACCGCCGCTGGCTATGATACCGGCGGTGCGGACGGCGTGATCGGGCCGGATACCGCCTCCGCCATCCGGCGTTTCCAATCGGCGAACGGCATGACCCCGGACGGGTTCGCCAGTGCCGACCTGCTGAATGCGCTGCGCTGATGGCCAACGAAGAGCAATCCCCGCGGCTTGCCGTGCTGATAGACGCGGACAACGCCTCGCCGAAGATCGCCGACGGGCTCTTCGATGAGGTCGCCCGCATCGGTGAGGCAAGCCTGCGGCGGATCTACGGCGATTTTTCCGACGGCCACCTGAAGGGCTGGGCCGAGATCCTGTCGCGCCACGCCATACTTCCGCAGCAGCAGTTTGCCTATACCACCGGCAAGAACTCCTCCGACATCACCCTGGTCATCGACGCGATGGACCTTCTCCATTCCGGGCGTTTCGACGGCTTCTGCCTGGTGTCCTCGGACAGCGATTTCACCCGGCTCGCCGCGCGCATCCGTGAACAGGGCGTGGCTGTCTACGGCATCGGCCAGCGCAAGACACCCGAGAGCTTCCGCCAGGCCTGCACCCGCTTCATCTTCACCGAGAACTTCGTCAACGGTGGCAGCGACGGTGACAAGGCAAAGTCCGCCACCCCGACGGGTGAGGCGCTTCCCCTGTTCGAAAAGGTGATCGGAGAACTGGAAGGGGATGCGGAGGGCTGGCTCAGCCTCGGCATCGTCGGGCACCGTCTCAACAACCTCTCGCCAGAGTTCGATTCCCGCACCTTCGGCTACAGCAAGCTCAGTGACCTTGTGGCGGCCATGCCGCAGTTCGAGATCGACCGGAAAGGGCCGCAGGGCCCGAGAATGCGCCCACAGAAGAAAAAGACGCGGGCTCGCACACGCAAATAGCCCGATCATCGCGCGGGCGGGATCTGCAACTGACCGAAACGGTTTGCGATGATGCGTGCCCCGAGATCACGGCAGTTCGGGATATTGGCCGGTTCGCCGGCGCGCCCCGTTGCCGATCCTGGGTGTTCTTGTGGCCGCGCGTTCCCGCGGCTCCAACTCCGAGTTTCAACTCAGAGGCTGCGCTTCTCGATCTCGCCCATCAGAGAGCGCACGAGAGCAACGACGGACGCACGCGTATCCTTGTCGTCCACGTTGGAGAAGGCATCGGTCAGCGCCTTCAGTTCTTCCGGGCTCACCGAGCTGGGCGTCGAGGAGTTCTGCGGCTCGATCCCCTGCTCTCCTTCAAGACCTTCGAAGAAGTAGTTCGGCGTCACGCCGAGAAACATCGCGATCTGATAGAGACGGCCGGCACCAACCCGGTTCGACCCCTTCTCGTATTTCTGGATCTGGGAGAACGTGACGCCAAGCTGACGCCCCAGCCGGCCCTGGCTGATCTTCAGAGATTCCCGACGGCTTCTGATCCGCTGCCCGACATGCTTGTCGACTTCATTTGCAAACGTGTAACTATCCACTTCAACCCCACCCTACAGGCAAAACGGCAGCAACCATTTTCGCGAGCAACAAGCGTGCAGCTTGATGTTTTCCACAAGTCAAAGTTACGGCCTACGCTGAAGCGTTTTATTGTCCGGGTTGACGAAGCATTCCACCATAAACTTTTGATAAAGTTAACTGAAAAATTGGCAGGATTAATAATACAAGCGGCCAATTGCGCACTCGCATATAGATTGTTTCTTCCAGTGGAAGAGCGAGTTGGGCATCTGCGTGACCCTGGCGGCCAAGGGGAATGCTTGCGAGAACTCTTCCGTAAGGGTCTGTAATTGCTGATATTCCCGTATTGGCTGACCGAACGAGCGGCAAACCGTATTCGATTGACCGCGCGCGTGCCTGCGCAAGATGCTGGTAGGGTCCGGAAATTTTTCCGAACCAGGCGTCATTGGTAATCTGCACGAACCAGTCCGGTCGAACCTCCGGAATAGTTGCCTCATTGGTAAAGATTGCCTCGTAGCAGATCAGCGGAAGGAAGGGCGGAAGCCCGGTTTCTGACATGATCACCGGGCCAGGACCCGCATCGAATCCCGTCCCGGTCAGTCCGGTCAGCCCCGGCAAACCCAGACCCGCGACCCGTTTCGCGAGCGGAAAATACTCGCCGAACGGCACGAGATGGTGCTTGTCATAGACCGCGAGCGCGTCCCCCGTCTCCGGCGCAAGCACGGCCAGTGAATTGTACCAGGCCTCTCCAGCGGGGTGATCCGGCTGCCATTCGCGCCGCCGCAATCCAAGCACGACCGTCGCGTCCGGACCCGCGACACCTGCGATCTCGGTTTGCAGTTCCGGTCGCTCTCCAAGCAGGAAAGGCACAGCCGTCTCGGGCCACACGACTGCACTTGGGGCCACTCCTTCCGCCCGCGCCGCGGTTTCCGCGAGCAGGCGTTCGTAGAAAACCTGCGCCATTCCCGGCTGCCACTTGATGTCCTGCGCTGCATTGGGCTGGACCACCCGCACAACGAAACCGTCCGGCCGCAACTCGACGGGCTGTGAAAGCCGCCAGGCTCCGAACCCCCAAAGTGCGCCGACAAGTGCCACCGAGGCCAGAACCGCAGCCGGCCGCGCCAACCCGAGCGCGAGGCCTGCAAGCATCGTGAGGAAATCGAGCCCATGCGGCCCGACCAGTGAAAGCCCTTGCGCGACGGGCGTATCGATCCAGCCGTAGGCGAGCAGCCCCCAGGGAAACCCGGTGAGCACATGCGCGCGCGCATACTCAGCCAGCGTCCAGAGTGACGCGAGGCAGATCACCCGCATGAGAGGTTTGGGACGCAGGAATGTCGTCAGGCCGAAGGCCGCCGCCCAGAAGAGCGAGAGGCCTCCAGCCATGCCGATCAGGGCGAAGGGCGCCATCCAGCCATGGGTGCGGATATCAACCAGAAACGGCTCGACGATCCAGAACAGCACAACCGTGAAATAGCCCGCGCCCGCCGCCCAGCCGATCCGGAACCCGGTCCAGCCTCTCTGCGTTCTGCCATGCAGCCAGAACAACAGGGGCAACGCGAACGCATAGACCAAAGGCCAAGAGACCGGCGCCTGCGCCAACCCCATGAAAGCCCCGGCAGCGGCGGCCACGACGAGCGTCCGGGCCTGGCCAAACTCGACCTGGCACAGATGCCCGCCACCTATCCCCGCGAGAAGGCCTATTCGGCCGCCTCCTGCAAGCGTCCGGCCTCGCCATTGCGCTTCAGTCGCACGCGCAGGCGCTTGATCCGCCGGGCGTCCGCGTCGAGGATCTCGAACTCGTGGCCATCCTCGTGGATCACGATCTCACCGCGCTCGGGCACACGGCCCGCAAGCCGGAAGACGAGACCACCCAACGTGTCGGCCTCCTCCTCCTTGTCGGGAAGGGAAATGCTCACGCCCGACGCCGCCTCGAAATCCTCGAGATCCATCCGCGCCGCCGCCACGTAGACGTCGCGCCCCTCTTCAATCCAGGTCTTGTTCTCGTCCTCGTCATGCTCGTCGGCAATGTCGCCCACGATCTGCTCGAGAAGGTCCTCGATGGTCACGAGCCCGTCCACGCCGCCGTATTCGTCGATCACCAGCGCCATGTGGATACGCGCGATCTGCATCTTGTGCAGCAAGACGCCGATCGGCATCGACGGCGGCACATAGAGCAACGGCCGAACCAGGTCCTGGAGATTGAAGGCCACACTGGACGGGCCGAACCCGAAACTCAGCGCGAAATCCTTGAAATGAACCAGACCCAGCGGCTGATCGAGCGTGTCGTCATAGACGGGCACGCGAGACCAGGTGTGCTCGCGAAAAACGTCCAGAACCTCGTCGATCTCTGCATCCACCGCAACGGCGACGATATCGGCCCGCGGCACGCATACGTCCTCGACCCGCAATGTCCGCATGTTGCGAAGGTTGACGAGCATGTTGCGCGCACGCAGCTGTTCAGCTGCCGCCACGGCACTCTGCTCCCGCTCGTCCTTCGTGTCCCCGTCGTGTTCCTCGCTCTGCCATCCGAGCAGACGCGCTATCAAATTCGAAAGCCCCGGACTCTCTCCGTCTCCGCTTTCGTCACGGGATTGGCCGGTCTGGCCCGTCCCGTCGGCTTTTTCGCCCATGTCTCCTATCCGCATTTCACGCCGCAAACGGCGCCAAGTTCAAGTATATGGATTCGCCACACCCAGACTTGCAAGTGTTTTGATCTCGATTCTTTCCATCTCATCCGCTTCTTCATCTTCTTCGTGATCAAAGCCAAGAAGATGAAGCACTCCGTGAACGACGAGGTGGGTCACATGCGCCTCCAGTGACAGCCCCGCCTCGGCAGCCTCCGCCGAACAGGTCTCGAAGGCCAGCGCCAGATCACCCAGGAAGATCGCCTCCTCCTCCAGACCCGGCCTGGCGGGCTCATCGAGTTCGCCTGAAGGCCAGGAAAGCACGTTCGTGGGCTTTTCCTTGCCCCGAAAGGCCGCATTCAACTCCGCGATCCGCGCATCATCGCAGGCAAGAAGGCTGATTTCATGCCCAGCCGGGGTCATCCCGACGGCCACAAGGCTGGCCGCCGCAGCCCGCTCCGCAAGCCCGCCCATATCCAGATCGGACCAGCGCGGCTCCTCGATGACCACCTCGACAAGGCCCGCGCCCGGCGCGGGGTCAGCTGTCATAGGGTTTGGCAGAATCATAGGCCCGGATGATCCGCGCAACCAGCGGATGGCGCACGACATCCTCGGCGGTGAACCGCGTGAAACCGATGCCCTTCACGTCGCGCAGCACCCGTTCAGCCTCGATCAGCCCGGACATCACGCCCCGCGGCAGGTCGATCTGCGTCACGTCGCCCGTGATGGCCATGCGGCTGTTCTCGCCCAGTCGCGTGAGGAACATCTTCATCTGCATCGTGGTGGCGTTCTGAGCCTCGTCGAGCACCACGAAGGCATTCGACAGGGTGCGGCCACGCATGAAGGCAAGCGGTGCGATCTCGATCTGCCGTTCCTCGATGAGCTTCTGGACCTGCTTCGAGGGGAAGAAGTCATTGAGCGCATCGTAGAGCGGCTGCATGTAGGGATCGACCTTGTCCTTCATATCACCGGGAAGGAATCCCAACCGCTCGCCCGCCTCGACAGCAGGACGGGACAGGATGATCTTGTCCACATGCCCCTCGATGAAGAGCGAGACACCCGCTGCCACCGCGAGATAGGTCTTGCCCGTTCCGGCAGGACCAAGCCCGAAGACCAATTCATGCTCAAAGAGGTTCTGGACGTAGTTCTTCTGCACGGCGGTGCGCGGCTCGACGACCTTACGCCGGGTGCGGATCTCCATGCGCTGCGCCCCGAACATCTCAAGCTGATCGGACGGCGCGCGATCCTCCTCCGGTGGCGGGGTCTCACCGGGCAACATGCGAATCGATGCATCGATATCGCCAGGCGTCACCGGACGGCCCTGTTCGAGCCGTGCATAGAGCGCGCGGAGAACGCGTTCGGCATTCTCGCGCTCGTCGGTCCCACCATGCAGGGCGAGGTGATTGCCCCGCCGGTGTATCGCGATTCCCAACCTTTCCTCGATCTGGACAATATTCCTGTCCAGCTCACCGCAGAGGTCGATCAGAAGTCGATTGTCCGGAAATTCGAGAACGCTATCAGTGTGATCATCCGGGTTTGGGGCGGATTGAGGGGCGTTGATCGCCAATGGTCCTCCGGAAACGCAATGAGTGCAGACGCAGGAGCGACAGTGCCCCAGCCGGACGCACTGCGCAAGATTTTTGGTTGCGTTCAGGCCGCGATCACACCGGCAAGCGAGTTGGCGGTGACCTCGACGATCTTGGCCGTCACCACACGCCCCATCAGCGCCTCATCCGCCTGAAGGTGCACGGCATTGAGATAGGGAGACTTCCCGGCAAGCTGCCCCGGCATCCGTCCGCGCTTTTCCAGGAGAACCGGCAGGCTGCGCCCCACGAGGTTCTGGTTGAACGCGGTCTGCTGCGCCGAAAGAAGCGCCTGAAGCCGGTGGAGCCGCTCGGTCTTGACCTGCTGCGGCACATCGTCGCGGTCCGCCGCCGGGGTGCCCGGACGCGGCGAATAGGCAAAGGAATAAGCCTGCGCGTAACCCACCGTTTCCACCAGTCGCAGCGTGTCCTCGAAATCCGCGTCCGTTTCCCCCGGGAAGCCGACAATGAAATCGCCCGAAAGCGCAATATCGGGGCGCGCGGCGCGAATACGACCCAACAGGTCGATGTATTCGGCCGCCGTGTGCTTCCGATTCATGGCCTTCAGGATGCGATCACTGCCCGCCTGAACCGGCAGGTGCAGGTAGGGCATGAGCTTCGCCTCCTGCCCGTGGGCCTCGATCAGATCGTCTTCCATGTCGTTCGGGTGCGAAGTGGTGTAGCGGATGCGTTCCAGCCCCTCGATCCGCGCCAGTCGTCCGATCAGCGCCCCGAGGCTCGTTCCCGTCTCGTCCCGATAGGCATTCACGTTCTGTCCGAGCAGCGTGATCTCGGCCACGCCCGCGTCCACCAGGTCGCGCGCCTCCGCCTCGATCCGCTCCGACGGGCGGGAAAACTCGGCACCGCGCGTATAGGGAACAACGCAGAACGCACAGAACTTGTCGCATCCCTCCTGGACAGTCAGAAATGCCGAGGGTCCCCGACGCCGCTTCTCCCGCGGAAGATGGTCGAACTTGTCCTCGCTCGGGAAATCCGTCTCCACGGGACGTTCACCCCCGCTCACCCGGTCGAGCATGTCCGGCAAGCGATGATAGGCCTGCGGCCCGACGACCAGATCGACCACGGGCGCGCGCGCCGCGATCTCCACGCCTTCCGCCTGCGCCACGCAGCCCGCGACCCCGATCCGCAGATCGGGCTTCTCGGCCTTGAGCACCCTGAGCCGCCCAAGCTCGGAGTAGACCTTCTCGGCGGCCTTCTCGCGAATGTGGCATGTATTGAGCAGAACGAGATCGGCGGCGTCCGGGCTGTCCACGGTCTCGTAGCCTTGCGGCGCGAGCGCCGATGCCATCCGTTCGCTGTCATATACGTTCATCTGGCACCCGTAGGTCTTGATGAACAGTTTCTTACTGGCCCCGGACATGTCGCTTCCCGAAATAGAAAAAGGCGCGCAATCATAGCACTGCGCGCCCACCTACAGTCGCGCGAAACCGCGCGCAAGTTCCAAGATCGTCAGTTGCGGGGCTTGCGGCCCAGACCGATCTTCTTCGCAAGTTCCTGCCGCTTGGCGGCGTAGTTCGGCGCAACCATGGGATAATCCGGTTTCAGACCCCATTTTGCCCGATACTCTTCCGGCGTCATGCCGTAAGCGGTCATCAGGTGCCGCTTGAGCATCTTCAACTTCTTGCCGTCTTCAAGACAGATGATGTGATCATCCGTAACGGACTTGCGGATCGGAACCGCAGGTGTAAGTTCCACGCTTGCGACTTCCTCGCCAGCGGCAAGTTCCGTCAGCTTTCCGAAAACGGACTGGATAAGGTCGGGAACCTCTCCGTGCCCTACGGAGTTGTTTGCTACGTGGGCCGAGACGATCTCGGCAGTAAGCGCCAGGACATCGCCGCGGTTGATATCGTTCTCTTCGTTCATTTCGCCTCTACTCTGTCCGGACCCGAAGCTTCTGACGGGATTCCCGTGATTTAACTTGAGCCCTCAAATCCATCGCCTGCATTAAGAGCATAACAAGCATTTATTTAGTCTAGCAATGTTTGACAAGGGAAACAAAAACTAAGTTTCTAAATAAATCACGAATTCGTTTTTCGCACAGGCAGCTAGACGATGCTTGGCCAAGCATCGCACCGAAACGCTTCGTAAGCAAACGGCGAAGAAAGCGCAACTAGCGCACAAAAAGTTAATAGGCAAGAACTTGCCAATGGCAAAAGACGTGCCCCCGGCGAATTTGTCCGAAGGCCTCCTTATTTTGGATTCATCCGCTTCATCACCTTAATCTTAAGGCTTTTCGCACATCAGCGCCTGTTGATCTCGCAGCGCAACAGACGCAAGTTCAGCAGCATGATTCAGGCCGAAACACAGACCCGGAACAGGCTCAACATCACCGCCGGCTGCGCCTCGGTGGCGGTGGCGCTTTGTCTCGTCATCGCCAAAGGCTGGGCATTCGCGACCACGGAGTCCCTCTCCGTCGCCGCCTCGCTGATCGATTCGGCCATGGATCTCGCGATATCCGCTGCAGGGCTCCTCGGGATCTTCTACGCCTCCAAGCCGCCCGACGAGGAACACGCCTTCGGCCATACCTCCGTCGAGGATCTGATCGCGCTCGCACAATCCGTCCTCGTGGGCATCACCGGGCTCGCCATCGCCGCACAGGCCCTCATGCGCCTGCCCTCGCCTGCCCCGCTGCGGGCCGAGAGCGAGGGGCTCGCGGTGATGGGGTTCTCGATCGTCCTCACGCTCGCCCTCGTGATCTGGCAGGGACGCGTCGCGGCGCAGACCGGCTCACGCATCGTGGCGGCCGATCGCCTGCATTACCTTTCTGACCTCCTGCCCGCGGCAGGTGCCATGGCCGCGCTCTACGCCTCGAAGCAGCATGGCATTGGCTGGCTCGATCCGGTGATTGCCCTTGTCGCCTGCGGGATCCTGCTGTTCGGGGCCGCCTCCATCGGGCGCGGCGCTTGGGACGCGCTGATGGACCGCCGGGCGGATCGGGGCCAGATCGCCCGCGTCGAGAAGATCATCACCGGCTTTCCAGGTGTCTGCGGCTTTCACGACCTCAAGACGCGCACCGCTGGCTCCCGCGTCTTTATCCAGGTCCATCTCGAGATCGACGGGGACCTCACCCTCCACGAGGCCCATGCGGTCGGCGCCCGCGTCAAGCGCGCCATCGTCGCGGAACTGCCCGACGCGGATGTGCTGATCCACAAGGACCCGGTCTGACGCCCGAGCCCTCTCGCTCAGGCCGCCACAGGCTTCAACCCACGCTGTTCCAGAAGCGCATCGACACCGGGCATCCGGCCGCGGAACGCCATGTAGAGTTCGCCTGCATCGCGTCCGCCGCCCGCACTGTAGATGTGCCGCTCGAGGCGCTCCGCCATGCCCGCATCGAACGCATCCCCGGTTTCCTTGAAGGCCGCGAAGGCATCCGCGTCCATGACCTCTGACCACATGTAGGAATAGTAGCCCGACGAGTATCCGTCGCCCGAGAACACATGCTGGAAGTGGGGCGTCGCATGGCGCATGACGATTGCGCGTGGCATTCCAAGACCGGCGAGGATCTCCGCCTGACGCGCCATCGCGTCGGCCGGCGCCGGGCCCGAATGGAAATCGAGATCCACCAGCGCCGACGCCACATATTCCACGGTCGCGAAGCCCTGATCATAGTTCGACGCCGCGATCAGCCGGTCGAGCAGATTTTGCGGCATGGGTTCCCCGGTCTCGGAATGGCGCGCATGGGTCTTTAGGATTTCGGGCACCTCAAGCCAATGCTCGTAAAGCTGGCTTGGCAGTTCCACGAAGTCCCGCGCCACGCTCGTGCCGGACACGAAGGCATAGGTCACATCCGAGAGCAGGTTGTGCAGCGCGTGGCCGAATTCGTGGAACAGCGTGCGCGCATCATCGAAAGTCAGCAGGTTCGGCTCGCCCTCGGGCGCCTTCGCGAAATTGCAGACATTGAGCACGATGGGCCGCACGTCGCCGCCCAGCTTCTTCTGACTGCGGAAGGACGAGCACCACGCGCCGGACCGTTTCGAAGAGCGGGCGAAGTAATCGCCGATGAAGAGCCCCATGTGGCGCGCACCCTTCTTCACCTCCCAGGCCCGCGCGTCCGGATGATAGAGCGGCACGTCGACCGGCTCGAAACTCAGTCCGAACAGCCGGTGCGCCACATCGAAGACCGCATCGATCATCGCGTTCAACTCGAAGTAGGGCTTCACTTCCGCCTCATCGAGATCGTGCTCCTCCCGCTGGCGCGCGGCGGAATAATACCGCCAGTCCCAGGGCTCGAGGTCGCCGTTGATCCCGTCCGCGTGCAACCGGTCCTCGAGCTTCGCGGCATCGGCTTCGGCCTGCGCGCGTGCCGGCCCCCAGACCGCCATCAGCAGATCGCGCACCGCCGCAGGTGTCTTCGCCATCTCAGGCTCGAGCTTGAAGGCGGAAAAACTGGGATATCCTAGCAGCTTCGCGCGTTCTTCTCTCAGCGCCAGCGTGCGTGCGACAATCTCGCGGTTGTCGGTCTCGCCACCATTCTCCCCGCGGGAGATCCAGGCCTTGAAGGCTTTCTCGCGCAATCCGCGATCCGGGCAGGTTTGCAGGAACGGCACGATCAGGCTCCGCGAGAGCGTGATGACATGCCCCTCCTGCCCGCGCTCGGCGGCGGCGGATGCGGCAGCCGCGACGAGGTAGCCGGGAAGCCCCTCGAGATCCTCCGGACGCAGGGGAAGAAACCAGTCCTTCTCGTCAGCCAGAACATTCTGCGAGAAACTCGTCCCGAGCCGGGCCAGTTCCTGCATGATCTCCGCGAGCCTGTCCCGAGCCGGCCCCTCGAGCTGTGCGCCCGCCCGCACGAACATGCGGTAATAAAGCTCGAGCACGCGCAACTGCTCGGCATTCAGCCCCAGCGTCTCGCGCACATCGAAGAGAGCCTTCACACGCGCGAAAAGCGCGGCATTCATCATCGTTTCCGAATAGAAGGCCGCGAGTTTCGGGCTCAACTCCCGTTGCAGGTCCTGAAGTGCGTCATTCGTATGCGCGCCAGCAAGGTTGAAGAACACCGAGGCCACCCGGTCGAGCAGATCCTCGCCAAGCTCCATCGCCTCGATCGTGTTGGCAAAGGTTGGCACCGCTCCGCAATTCGCGATTGCAGCGATATTGGCGCGCGCCTCCGCAAGCGCGGCCTCGAAGGCCGGTCCGAACTGGTCGTTCTCGATCTCTGCAAAGGGCGGCAGCCCGAAGGGCGTGTTCCAGGTATCGAGCAGGGCGTTCATGAGATTCTCTTGACGGTTGAGGGCGAAGGCCGGACTTTCGCCCCCAGACCGGAAAGGGTCAAGAGCCCGAGCGCAATGTGTCTGCCGCCCCGTCCGCGAAGGCTTTCACGATCGCATCATAATAGGCGGGCGTGGTGGGATTGACCTGTATCGTGCCGCCCTCCTGGACATAGGGCGTCGCATCCTGCGCGGTCGCCGTCACGGTCCATGTCGGATCCGGAACCCCATCGGGCGCGACATCGCCGAGGCTCACCACGCCTGAAAGCCGTGCGGTATCGAGCGAGGCGCCCGCCGTGAAGGTCTCCTCCAGGGTCAACTCATCGATATCCACGGTAACCGGGCGCCCTGTCGGGTCGATATTGCCCGCGAATTCGGCCGCAATCGCGGTTTCCAGATCGCTGCTCAGATCCTGCCAGTATTCGACGGCTTCTCTGCTCTGGATCGCCGCGAGATCGGTGTTCACCGTCACGGACGAGATCAGCAGCGGCTCCGGTTCGCCAGACGCGCAGGCCGCGACAAGCATCGAGACAGGAATGAAAGCCACCAGTTTCTTCATTTCGACCCCCCTTGAGAAGTTGGTCGGGCCAGCCTGGTCCGACCGGTGTCGAAACAAATGCGAATGGGGCCAAAAGGTTCCCGATGACTGATTGGCGGCGGGGGCGACCGGCGGTCCCTTGCCTAGTCTTCAATCGGATAGGTGTGCTTTTCGGAGGGAAAGCTGCGCGCTCGCACGTCGCGCGCGTATTCGCTCACGGCTCCATCGACGATCTCGCCGAGCTCCGCATAGCGCTTCACGAAACGCGGCACCCGTGGGCTGAGCCCGAGCATGTCCTCGAGCACCAGCACCTGGCCGTCGCATCTGGCCGAGGCCCCGATGCCAATGGTCGGGATCGCGATGGCCTCGGTGATCTGGGCCGCAAGCGGCTCGACCACGCCTTCGACCACCACCGAAAACGCCCCGGCTTCCGTGACCGCGCGGGCATCCTCCAGATGCGCCCCCCAGGTCGAACGGTCGCGTCCCTGCGTGCGAAACCCGCCCATCACATGGCTCGACTGCGGGGTCAGCCCGATATGCGCCATCACCGGAATGCCGCGCTCGGTGAGAAAGCGTATCGTGTCGGCCATGCGCGCGCCGCCCTCGAGCTTCACCGCGCCGCAGCCGGTTTCCTTCATCACCCGTGCCGCATTGCGATAAGCTGTCTGCGGGCTTTCCTCGTAGCTGCCGAACGGCAGATCCACGACCACAAGCGCACGCTTCGAGCCGCGCACCACCGCCTGCCCGTGCAGGATCATGTGCTCGAGCGTCACCGGAATGGTCGTTTCCATCCCATGCGCCACCATGCCCAGCGAATCCCCGACAAGGAGAACATCGCTGTGACGGTCCGCCAAGGCCGCGAGCTGAACGGTATAGGAGGTGAGCACGACAATCGGCTCACCGCCCTTGCGTGCCGCGATCTGTGGGACCGTGACACGGCGGATACGGGTTTCTGCGCTCATTCGGCGGCATTTCTCCATGCAACGGCAGGATGGGCGACAACACGCTGATCGATCAGAAGCACATCGCCGAACCGCACGGCCAGCAGGATCACCACCGGCTTCTCGATTGCCCCGCGCACAGGGTTCAGCGTCGTGGCGCAACGGATATCGACGGCTTCGACCGTGCCCCGCGGCTCTTCGGCCAGGGTCTCATGCACCAGCCGGCGAAGACTTGTGACGTTCGTGGGCCCTTCGGCGACATGGGCCTGCGCCGCATCGAGCGCGCGGTTGAGCACGACAGCCGCCGCACGATCCTCGGGCGTCAGCCGCATGTTGCGAGAGGACATGGCAAGCCCGTCCGCCTCGCGCACCGTCGGCACGCCCACGACCTCGATCGGGAAGTCCAGATCCTCAACCATCCGGCGAATCACCTGGAGCTGCTGGTAGTCCTTCTCGCCGAAATAGGCGCGCTCGGGCTGAACCAGGTTGAAGAGCTTCGCCACGACCGTCGTCACGCCGCGGAAATGCCCCGGCCGGAGCTTGCCCACCAGGATCCGCGCCAGATGCTGCGTCTCGACAACGGTCTCGCTGCCCTCCGGGTAGATCTCCGCGACTTCGGGCAGGAACAGCACATCGACGCCCGCGGCCTCGAGCTTGGCGCGGTCACCGTCTACGTCGCGCGGATAGACCTCGAAATCCTCGTTGGGACCGAATTGCGTCGGATTGACGAAGATCGACACGACCACGCGGGCATTCTCCCGGCGCGCCTGTCGCACCAGTTCGATATGCCCGTCATGCAGCGCACCCATCGTGGGCACGAATCCCAGATCGCCCTCGCGCCGCAATCGCGCAAGTTGAGACCGCAACTCCGCCTTCGTCTTGCACACGATCATGTGCATCTTCCCCCGGTCACGTCGGCATTTCTGCCCGCAAGCGGACATGCCGACCCCTGCGGCTAAGTAGCGTTTCTGCCCTCATCCTGCAAGCAATGCCCGCATTTTAGCCATGCCCACGTCGCAATCGCACCTCGTTTCGTCGGGCAAACTGCGGCGGACGCGCGCCCGAGCGGGCAGAGTGCATCCCGGAACCCCACACGGAGAGTCGCGGAAATGAAGTCGCATGTACGGGCGTTGGTTGTCGGTGGCGGAGCGGTCGGAGCCTCGATCGCCTATCACCTTGCAAAGGCAGGGTGGCAGGATGTGCTCCTGCTCGAGCGCGACGAGCTGACCTCCGGCTCGACATGGCACGCGGCAGGCCTCCTGCCCCTCTTCAACATGAGTTTCGCCACGAGCCACATCCACGACTACTCCGTGAAGCTCTACAAGACGCTTGAGGAGGAAACCGGCCTCAACGCGGGCTTTTCCGTGGTCGGCAACCTCCGCATGGCCCAGACACGGGCGCGCATGGACGAATACATGGTCTATGCCACCACCGCCGAAACCGTGGGCATTCCCTATGAATGGCTCTCCCCAGCCCAGATCAAGGAGCGCTGGCCGCTGGTGCGCACCGAGGATCTCGAAGGCGCGCTCTTTCACCCCACCGACGGCTACATCAACCCCGCCGATGTCACCCAGGCCATGGCAAAGGGCGCGCGCCAGCGCGGGGTCGAGATCGTCCGCAAGGCACAGGTCAACAGCTTCGAATGGACCGGCTCCGAATGGATCGTCCGTGGCTGCAAGATGGTGGAAAAAGGAGGCAACCTCGTGCCCTCCGAGGAAACCTTCGAGGTCCGCGCCGAACATGTGGTGACGGCATCAGGCAATCACGCCCAGCGCACCGCGAAGATGCTGGGCATCAAGATGCCCGCGATCCCGGTCGAGCACCAGTTCATCGTCACCGAGCCCGACCCGGCGCTGCTCGAGTATCGCAAGACCCACGGTGAACATCCCGTCCTGCGCGACGCCGATGCCAAATGGTATGTCCGCGAGGAACGCGGCGGCTGGATTCTCGGCCCCTACGAGCGAAACGCGCCCGCGCGCTTCGAATGGGGCGTGCCTGACAGCTTCCGCGCTGACCTCTTCCCCCTCGATCTCGACCGGATCGAGGAGGAATACATGTCGATGATCCACCGCATCCCGTCCTCCGAGAACGCCGGTCTCAAGGACGATTTCAACGGCCCGATCTGTTACACCCCCGACGGCAACCCGCTTGTGGGTCCCGCGCCCGGCCTGCGCAACATGTGGCTCGCCGAGGGCTTCTCCTTCGGCATCACGGCGGCGGGCGGCACCGGCTACTACCTCGCCCAGATGATGACGGAAGGCGAAGCCGAGATCGACATGGCCTCGCTCGACCCCAAGCGCTTCGGCAACTGGATGACCACCGAATACGCCGCGCGCAAGAACGAGGAAGCCTACGAACACGTCTACATCCTCCACCACCCCGACGAGGAGCGCCCGGCCTGTCGCCCGCTGCGCACGGCCCCCTGCTACGACCGCATGAAGGCGCAAGGCGCGCAGTTCGGCTGCGTGAACGGCTGGGAGCGCCCGAACTACTTCGCGCCAAAGGATTTCAACGACCACGACGCGCGCTCCTTCCGCCGTGGCGGCTGGTGGCAGTATGCGGCCGAGGAAGCCAAGGCCGTCCGTGAAGGCGTGGGCCTGATCGACGCGACCGCCTTCACCAAGCACGTGCTGACCGGGCCGGGCGCGACCGCGTTTCTCGACTGGTTTACCTGCAACAAGCTGCCGAAGGTGGGCCGCATCAACCTGACTTACGCGCTCACGGCCAATGGCACCACGCGCACGGAATACACCATCGTGCGCACCGGCGAGGACAGCTACTACCTCGTCTCCGCCGGCGCCTGGCACAATTACGATCAGGACTTCCTGATGAAGGCGATCGACGACAAGATCGCCGAGTTCGGCCCGATGTATCTGGCGGACGTCACCACCCAGTTCGGCGTCTTTGCCATTGCGGGCCCGAAATCCCGTGATGTCCTTTCGCAGCTCATCAGTGACCCCGAGCCCGCAACCGCCCTGTCGAACAAGCGCTTCCCGTGGCTTTCGGCGCAGAACATCGAGCTGAAGATGGTGCCCACCACCGCCATCCGCGTGGCCTACACCGGCGAACTCGGCTGGGAGCTGCATCACCCGATGGAGATGCAGAACCACCTCTTCGACAGGCTCATGGAAGCCGGCGAACCGCATGGCCTCAAGCTCGTGGGTGCCCGCGCGCAGAACTGGCTGCGGCAGGAAAAGAGCTACCGCGCCTTCGGCACCGAACTGGGCCGGGACGCCACGCCGCTCGAAGCCGGGCTCGACCGCTTCGTGGACCTGTCCAAGGATTTCCACGGCAAGGCCGCGATGGAGGGAAAAGGCATCCGCTCGCTCTGCGTCACGCTCCTGATCGACGGACCGGAAGATGCCGATCCCTGGGGCCGGGAAGCCCTCTATGATGGCGACACCAAGGTCGGCCGGCTGACCTCGGGCGGCTATTCCGTGGCCTTCGGCAAGTCGGTCGGCATGGGCTATGTCCGCCCCGATCTCGCGAAACCCGGCACGAAGCTGAAGGTGAAGATGTTCGACCGGCTCTGGGACGCCGAAATCACCGAGGACTCGCCCTACGACCCGAAGAACGCGACCATCCGCGCCGACGGGTAGACCTCCGGCACATCGGCGCTTCCGCACCACGGTAATTTCCGGATGCGGCGGCGCCGAAACTTCAGGCAGCACCTCGGGAATGTCCCGGACGATATTCCCGAACACCCCAGGGTGCTGCCCGTCGACTTCCCCATATCGCTCGCCACGATCGACGAAGCCGTTCACCGTTCCGAGAGCGAAACCGGGCACCGCAACCCCGCCATCGTCGCACATGCCGCCCTCCCTTTCCGGGGGCACCCCTTCCCCGCGCTGCCACCTGTCAAAGGCGAATTCACCCCCGACAATGGTCGCAATTCGCGCAAGGCAACGGGCCGGGCTAACCTCACGAACCGCCGGATACAGGCGGATGACGCGGCGGATCAACCGTCGCGCACCGGAAGAGGAAACCCCACATGAAACACGTCGGCACCGCCGTTCTCCTGGCCACGCTCTTTGGTGCGGCTGCAAGCCCCGGCCTCGCCCAGGACTCCGAGACCAAAAACATCCTCGTCTTCGGAGACAGTCTCACATGGGGATGGGTGCCGACCTCCCCCGTGGTTCCGACCACCCGGCACGCTCCGGAAGACCGCTGGACTGCCGCCATGGCCGAGACGCTTGGTGACGACTACAGCATCGTCGTCGAGGGCCTGAGCGCCCGCACCACGAACATCGACGATCCGACCGATGACATTCTCAACGGGTCTGAGTATCTGCCCGCGGCGCTCATGAGCCACGATCCCCTCGATCTCGTGATCATCATGCTCGGCACGAACGACACCAAGACCTATCTCGACCGCACGCCACTGGAAATCGGGCTCGGCGCGGGCGAGCTGATCAACATCGTTCATGAATCGCCCTGGGCCTTCACCGAGAATCCCGCTCCGCGCGTCCTGCTCATCAGCCCGCCACCGCTCGGCGACGAGATCGGGGTCGAGGCACGGGAAGCCTTCGATGAAACGAGCAAGGAGAAGAGCGCGGCCCTGGCTGAAATCTATGCCAAGGTCGCCGATCTTGCCGGGGAGTATTCCTTCGCGGCCGGCTCGGTGATCGAGACCGACGGGGTGGATGGCATCCACTTTACCGCCCAATCAAACAGAGTTCTCGGTGAAGCGGTCGCCGCCGAAGTGCAGTCGATTTTCGGCGGTCTCACGCAGTAGAAGGTTCCGGCATGGCCCTCGCGGTCATGCCGTTGCACATTCGGTTCGTATGGTCGCGCGTAAGTATGGTTTCCATATCGAATCCATACTGTTTCCATACAGCGAATCCTGCCGTATTTGCGGGTCACATTTCGTGAGCGGTGCCGGCTTGGAACCCCGTTCCATGCAGGATAGGTTGCGCGCAAATTTCAGTCCCGGAGCCCATATGAGACGCGCTGTCAGCATTGCCCTAGCCCTTTTCGCGACCTTCGCCGCCTTGCCCACGTCGGCGCAAACCATTGATCGCATTAAAGAAACAGGCGAGCTACGGCTGGGCTTTCGAACCGATGCAGCCCCCCTGTCCTATCTCGGTGAGGGCAATCAGCCTCGCGGCTACACGCCGATGCTCTGCGCCCGCGTGGCGGAGCTTCTGGCCATCGACCTTGATCTGGACGACCTCACGGCGAACTTCATCCCCGTAACCACCGAGAATCGTTTTGAAAAAGTCGCCAACGGCGAAATCGATCTCCTCTGCGGCGCCGCGACCATCACCATCGAGCGCCGGGCACAGGTCGACTTCTCCCTGCCGGTTTTCGTGGATGGCACCGCCGTCCTCATGCCGATCGAGGCAGAGAGAGATCTCTCCGAACTCGAGGGGAAATCCATCGGCGTCCGGAGCGGCACGACAACACAGGAAATTCTGACAAACTCCCTGGAAGCTGCTGAACTCTCGGCAGAAATCATCGGTTTTGAGGATCACGAAGCCGGTCTCGCCGCGCTGGAAAATGGGGAGATCTCCGCCTATTTCGGTGACCAGTCGATCCTCTACGGGCTCTTCTACAGAAGCGACATGTCCGAGCGGTTCGCCATTTCCGACAATACCCTGACAGTCGAGAAGCAGGGGCTTGCCCTTCGCCGGGGCGATGCGGATTTCCGCCTCGCCGTGGATCGCGCTCTCAGCCACCTTTACTCGAATGGAACCGTCGAACAGACCTTCGCGGACAATTTCGCCGGCGCGCAGCCCGGCCTCGCACTCCAGGCGCTTTTTCTGATCGCGCCCGAACTGCCCTGATTTTAATGACTTGGCGGTACGGGATCTTGTCTTCCCGGCCGCCACGTCGGTCTCTCTAGGCGTTTGCTATTGCCTTGGAGAACAGCGCGGAATCCACGTTTCCGCCGCTCGCGACCGCGATCACCGCATCACCTGGGACCTCGTCGGACCGGAACATCGCCGCCGCCAGTGCGACTGCTCCACCGGGCTCGACCACAATTTTTAGGTGGCGATAGGCTAGCCCCACGGCCTCTAGCGCTTCCTCATCCGAAACGAGCAGGCCCGGCCCGGCGTGCTGCCTAAGGATCGGAAACGTGAGCTCTCCGGGCTCGGGCGTCAGGATTGCGTCGCAGATCGAGCCCGTCAGTGCCGCGTTCTTCTGCCGCTCGCCCGTTTCGAGCGATCTCTTCACATCGTCGAACCCGACGGGCTCGACAGGCCGCATCCTGAGCCCGGGAGCCGTTGCAGCAAGGCTCAGCGCGATACCGGAAGACAGCCCGCCACCTCCGCAACAGACCAGCACGTCCGCCTGGTTCACCCCGGCCTCCGCGGCCTGCTCGGCAATTTCCAGCCCGGCAGTACCCTGGCCTGCGATCACGTCAGGGAAATCATACGGGGGTATGAGTGTGAGGCCACGCTCGGCCGCCAAGGCGCGACCGATGTCTTCGCGACTCTCCCGCGCGCGATCGTACTGCACGACTTCCGCACCATATCCCTTGGTCCCGGCAACCTTCGCAGCCGGCGCATCTTCAGGCATCACGATCACCGCCGATACCCCGTGCTTCGCTGCCGCCCAGGCTATGCCCTGCGCATGGTTCCCGGAGGAATAGGCCAAGATCCCCCGCGCCCGCACGTCCTCGGGAAGCGCCGAGATCGCCGACCAGGCCCCGCGCGCCTTGAAGGACCCGGTGATCTGGAGGCATTCGGCCTTCACGAGAATACGCCTCCCCGCGATCCGATCGAGGGAAGGCGCATGGAGAAGCGGTGTGCGACGAATATTGCCCGCAAGCCGTGTGCGAGCGGCTTCGATGCGCCGTATGTCAGTCAATTCTTCAGAGCCTCTATGTATTTGCCGATCGCCGCCTGTGCTTCGGGTTCATCGAGGAACGGGATATGCCCCCGATCCTTGACGATGACGTAGTCCATGTCGGGTCGGCGGCGGTGCATTTCTTCGGCGGTTTCGTAAGACAGGATGTCGCTGTTCTCACCCTTGAGCAACAGGAGAGGCAACCCCTCGCACTGATCTAGGAGCGGCCAGAGGTCAGGCCAGTTTCCGGCCTCAAGGCTCGCGAGCACCGCGTCACGGATCTTCGTGTCGTAACGATATTCGAGACCATCCGGTGTTTCCTGCAATGTCCGGCTGACATAGGTGCGCCAATGTTCGTAGGTCACGCCGGGAAACTGTTCCGCGCTCTCGGCCGCAAAACGGCGAATGTAGGGCTCGAGCGTCTCCTCCGGGGGCAGAATGCCAAGGGTCCGAACGATCCGTGCCATTCCCGTCGGATCGATATGCGGACCAATGTCGTTGAAAATGATACCCGAAAGCCGACCACGTTCAGTTCCGGCCAGAGCGAGCGCAATAAGACCGCCGCGAGATGTACCGAATACGACGGCGCGATCCAGGCCAAGATGGTCAAGCAGTTCCACCACATCCCTAGCTTCGACCATGACATTGTAGTTCGAGAAATTCTTGTCGTATTCCGATTCTCCACGTCCGCGCAGATCGAGACGGATGATCCGGGCCCGATCACTGAAAGCCGCAGCAACCGGTTCGAAATCCTCACTGTTCCTGCTGAGACCCGGCAAACATACCATCGGCATGCCGGAGCCCTCATCGAAATAGGCAAGCTTCAACCCATCCGATGACGTGAAGTATTTCATCCTGCCTTCGCGGCCGGCACGGCCCTCTGGCCCTGCAAGGTCCACCCCGGTTTCCATGGCGGTTGCTCCAATCGTTTGTTTCCTCGAAATACCCACACGGTCTTGAGGCCGTATTTAGTGTTGCACGCCGCATTGCGGATCGTTTTATGGGTCCCAATGCGAGTGGCACGCCGAAGTGCCGCGTGTTTCTCTCGCGGGATCATAGTCGGCACTTTGAGGCTTGGAAATGCCCATGCATCGCGCAACCACTCGCCCTTTCATGCCACAGTGTCCATCGCTCGCTTGAGTGCTTCATCAGTTACTCTAGCGCCGCGCAAAAGCAGCTTCCGCCCCCGAATTGCGAAAAGGTAAACACCGCCCCCTCGAAAGAAGGGCCGGCGCCTGTGCGTGGTATCCATATTCCCAGCAGGGGCTTCAGAGAATGAAATCCCCCGCGTCGAGATCATCGAGATCCATGTTCTTGATCTTGATGCTGTCATTCGAAGTCAGAGCCAGGATCACGTTGTCGCCTGACTGTTCCGCCTTGTTCTCCACCGAAGAAAAACTCGAGAAGTCGTAGTCCGTCAGATCGATACGGTCGGACCCGAGCTCGAAGTCGTAGATGACGTCGTTATCGTCGCCTTCCTCGAATTCGAAGACATCCGCGCCGGCCCCGCCATAAAGCCGGTCGTCACCGTTGCCCCCTTCGAGTGTATCACGCCCCTCGCCGCCCTTCAGGGTGTCCCTGCCGTTGCCGCCATCGAGCTCGTCCCGCCCTTTTTGGCCAAGCAGCTTGTCCTTGCCGTCATCGCCGTCGATCTCGTCCGACCCTTTTCCGCCATATAGGACATCGTTGCCGTCATCGCCGTCGATCTCGTCCACGCCGTCGCCGGCCTTGACCGTATCATTGCCGCTGCCGGCCTCTATCTCATCGTTGCCGCCGCCTCCGTAGATCTTGTCATTTCCGCTCCGCCCCTCGATATCGTCGATTCCGAGTTGACCGTAGATCTTGTCTGCAGATGAAGTGCCGCGAAGATCGTCGTTCTCATCTGTTCCCGTAATCTTGGCCATGCTTTCAACTCCCACGTTCCAATATGAAATGCGCCACTCGTCGTGCGGCTGAAATTCGTAATAACAATCTTCTCTGACCCCAGTCTGACGGACGATGTCAGACTTCTGTCAGCTTGCAGCCTTTTCGGCGACGCCTCGTAGTCTTATGATACTTTCGAACCCGTCTAAAACGTTTCCCAGGAGCAATTCGCCCCCGGCGGCCTCACAGATCTCGGACGTGATCGCGAGCCCTAGGCCAGAACCCGGTTCGGAAATATCGAGACGCGCACCGCGAAGCCTGAGGCGGGCCAGTTCAGCATCCGGAACCCCCTTCCCATCGTCCCTGACAGCGATCCGGACTTCCTGAGCTGCCCCCGTGACACGCACGCGGACCTCCGTTCGGGCGTGGCGGGCGGCATTCTCCAGCAGCCCGCCCAGGGCTTCAGTCAGATCGCCCGAATCAATTCGGGCCCGAACGTTCTCCGCACCTTCGACGACCCACCGCAGTCTTTGCCCATCCGGTGTACGCTGCAGGACACGGACCAACGGGGCAATCACGGTGGTCGGCGAGCAGGATGCAGCCCAGCCGGTCGCTGCAATGCGTGCGCGGGAGAGTTCGCGCTGCACATGCCGCTCGATGGCCTGCGCGATGTCCTCTATGCTCTCCGCGCTTTCCGAATTGCCTGTGTTCCGCAACCTGTCCGCCTCACCTATGAGGGCCTGAAGCGGTGTCTTGAGGGCATGCGCGAGATCCGATGCCCGCGTCCGGGCTTTCGCCACGGCAACCTCGCGCGAAGCAATCAGCGCATCGACTTCCGCGACTAGCGGCTGCACTTCCCCGGGGAAACCGTCTCCCAATCTGCTCGCGGCACCCGAACGCACGGCGACGACCCGCTCTCCGACCGCTGCAAGTGGTTTGAGGCCGATGGCCACCTGCACCCAGCCGCCAGCGACCAGCATGACACCGAGAAGACAGAGAAAAGGGCTCAGGTCGCGAAGAAAGCTGCGCGCTGCTGCACGCAACTCGATTCGATCCATGGCCACGACGGCGCGGACATTCCCGCCCCCGAGCGCCGGTTGGAGCACGGCCCTTCGCTCAAGCACCAACAGGCCTTCGCCTTCCGGGCCTTCGATGTCGTAGGACCGCAACGCCCCGAGAACCGCATCGGCCAATGGCAATTCGAGAGTGGTATCCCAGAGCGAGCGCGAGATGGTGGTGACGCCGTCGATCTCCACCTGCCAGTAGCGACCCGAGAGCGGCAGATGGTAACGCTGGTCCGCCGGGGGCAGACTGACCTCGAGGGCTCCCTCATCGGATCGCTCGATTCCCGCCAGCAACTGGTCGAGATCGGCCGACAGTTCATCAGCGGCCCGGCGTTCCGCGTGACGTTCGAAGAGCGCCGTGAGCCCGGCCGAGCCGACGGCCAGCAGAACCACCACGGCCAACCCGCCGACAAGCAAG
Source organism: Amaricoccus macauensis (assembly GCF_049800915.1). Classification (GTDB taxonomy): domain Bacteria; phylum Pseudomonadota; class Alphaproteobacteria; order Rhodobacterales; family Rhodobacteraceae; genus Amaricoccus; species Amaricoccus macauensis_A. Next base: position 168,329 of record NZ_JBNAFY010000001.1, on the reverse strand, counting down.
AGGCGTAGTCGAATTGAGCGCGAGATCACGACACATGATCTTCCGCAATATAGCCGAACCCGCGCCGGGTGCGCACAACATCCGGTCCGACCTTCCGCCGCAGCCGGGTGATGATTGCCTCCACTGCGTTGACCTCTCGCGCGTCATCGTCCCCGTAGAGATGCTCCAGCAGTTCGGTCGGTGGTATCACCCGCCCCTTGTTCAGCGCCAGGAACGTGAGCAAGCGGTATTCAAGGGGCGAAACCGATATGGGTTTCTCGTCAGAATGAACGGTCATCCGGTTGGTATCAATCCAGACGGAACCGATCGCGACACGAGAGGCAGCATGGCCCGATGCACGCCGAACGAGCCCTCGCGCCCGCGCCACCAGTTCCTCCATGTGAAACGGTTTCGGCAGGTAGTCGTCGGCACCGGCCTCGATCCCCTCCACCCGTTCGGTCCATGCGCCACGGGCAGTCAGAATCAGAACCGGCATTTGTCGCTGGTTGCCGCGCCAACGCTTCAGGATCGACAATCCGTCCATGCCCGGCATGCCGAGGTCGAGAACCACGAGGTCGAAGATCTCCGTGTCGCCGATGAACCAGGCCTCTTCGCCATCTCCGCAGCTGCGGACCGCAAACCCGGCAGCTTCCAGGGCGCTGGCGAGATCGCGGGAGATGCGCGGGTCATCCTCGACGACAAGCGCTCGCATCAATCGTCCTCCACCTCAAGTGAGAGCGTCTCTCCTGTGGCCGCGTCGACCAGAACCTCGATGACGCGGCCGTTGGGCTGGATCAGTTCGAGTTCGTAGAACACACCTTCGCCTTCCAGCTCTAACTCGATCTCGATCATACGTCCGCCGTGCTCACGCTCCACGCGTTCGAGAATTTCGGTTAGCGGAAGGATTTCCCCACGCTCGACCGCCTCGCGGGCACGACCGTAATCCTCGTAGGTCGCCGCAGAGGCCAGAAGAACGGAACAGACAAGCGAGGCGGCAACGGCCGGTTTCGTGAGCTTTCGCATGGTATTCCCAACGGGCGGGTTTTTCCCGTCTATCCTACCTGTTCCGCCTGACTCCCCGCTGACAGAGAATCAGAGGTTTTCGGGCTGTGCCATGCCGAGAATATGGAAGCCGCCATCCACGAAGATCACTTCGCCGGATGTGCAGGAGGAGAGATCCGACAGGAGATAGAGCGCCGCGCCACCGACCGACTCCAAGCTAGCATTCTTCCGCATCGGGGCGTTCTGCTCCGTGACCTTGTAGACCTTCCGCGAGCCTGCAATGGCTGCGCCCGCCAGCGTTCGCATGGGTCCGGGGCTGACCGCGTTGACACGGATACCCTTTGGCCCGAGGTCGTTTGCAAGATAGCGAACGGCGCTTTCCAGCGCGGCCTTGGCAACGCCCATCACGTTGTAGTTCGGCGTGACACGTTGCGCACCGATATAGGTCAGCGTGATGATGGAGCTTCCCTCGCTCATGAGGGGTTCGGCCCGCCGGGTGAGCTCGACAAGGCTGTAGCAGGAAATATCGAGCGAATTCAAAAAGTTCTCGCGCGATGTTTCGACAAACCGACCGTCGAGTTCGGACTTGTCGGAATAGGCAATGGCGTGAACGATGAAATCCAGCGAGCCCCAGTTCTCGGTCAGGGCCTCGAAGAGCGCATCCAGCGAGGCCGGGTCCTGCACATCGGCCGGCAGGATCATGGTTGCGCCGATGCTCTCCGCGAGAGGACGCACCCTGCGCCCGAAACCTTCGCCCTGATAGGTGAAGGCCATTTCCGCCCCGTGGGACGAAAGGACCTTCGCGATCCCCCAAGCAAGGGAGTGGTCGTTTGCCACTCCCAGAACCAGGCCGCGTTTGCCGGCCATCAACTGTGCCATGGGATCACCCGTCAAATTTGCTCAACAACATCGACCCGTTCGTTCCGCCGAAACCAAAACTGTTGGTCATGACGGTATCAAGTCCGGCATCATCAATCCGTGTCGTCGCGATCTCGCCGGGCTGTATACCGGGATCGAGCGTTTCCACATTGATCGAAGGTGCCACGAAGTCGTCCTTCAGCATCAGGAGACAGTAGATTGCTTCCTGAGCGCCCGTCGCGCCCTGGCTGTGACCCGTCATCGATTTCGTCGAGGATATCGGCGGCGTGACCCCCTCGCCGAAGATGCGGCGGACAGCCTCGACCTCACCCACATCGCCAACCGGCGTGGAGGTCCCATGCGCGTTGATATAGCCAACCTTCCGGCCCTCGGGCAGCGTTGACAGGGCGAGCCGCATGGCACGTTCCCCGCCTTCTCCCGAAGGCGCGACCATGTCATGGCCATCGGACGTCGCGCCGTAGCCGGTCACTTCAGCGTAGATCTTGGCACCACGGGCCTTGGCGTGTTCGAGTTCCTCAACCACGACCATGCCGCCGCCGCCGGAAATCACGAAGCCGTCGCGATCCGCATCGAATGCGCGCGACGCCCGTTCCGGCGTATCATTGTATTTCGAGCTCATGGCTCCCATGGCGTCGAAGAGGCAGGAGAGCGTCCAATCGAGTTCCTCGCCGCCACCCGCGAACACGACATCCTGCTTGCCGAGCTGGATCTGCTCCACGGCATTGCCGATGCAGTGCAGGGAGGTCGAACAGGCCGAGGTAATCGAGTAGTTGACCCCCTTGATCTTGAAGGGCGTCGAGAGGCAGGCCGAAACCGTCGAAGACATGCAGCGGGTCACCATGAAGGGCCCCATCCGCTTGGGACTGCCCTTGTCCAGAACGATCTGGTGCGCGGCAAACATGTTGCGCGTCGACGGTCCGCCGGAACCGGCAATGAGCCCCGTGCGCTCATTCGAGACATCGGACGGCTCCAATCCCGAATCCGCGATGGCCTGTTCCATGGCAATGTAGGCGAAGGCCGCCCCATCGCCCATGAAGCGCATCTGTCGCTTGTCAATGTGATCGGCAAGGACGATATCCGGTTTGCCGTGGACCTGGCTTCGGAACCCGTGTTCGGCGTAGTCGGGCGCAAAGGAAATGCCCGATTTTCCGGCCTTCAGTGCGGCTGCGACCTCTTCGGCGTTGTTTCCGATGGAGGAAACGATGCCGAGGCCAGTGATAACGACGCGGCGCATCTCGATGCCCCTCTCTATTCCTGGAACAGACCGACCTTCATTCCGGTGGTGGTGTAAAACACCTCTCCGTCCGCCTTCATGATGCCATCTGCGATGCCGAGTTTCAGCTTGCGATCGATGACCCGGGTAAAGTTCACCGTGTACTCTAGGAGCTTCGTCTCGGGCGTGACCATGCCGGTGAATTTCACCTCACCGACACCGAGCGCGCGCCCTCTGCCCTTCATGCCACGCCAACCCAGGTTGAACCCGGTCAGCTGCCAGAGCGCATCCAGACCGAGGCACCCTGGCATCACCGGGTCCCCAACGAAATGGCACTTGAAGAACCAGTGATCGGGTTTCACGTCGAATTCCGCAACGACATGGCCCAACCCGTTCGGGCCGCCATCATCTGAAATCTCCGTGATCCGATCCATCATCAACATGGGCGGTTCGGGTAATTGGGGATTACCAGGCCCGAACATCTCCCCCCGGGCGCAGGACAAAAGTCCCTCGTAATCAATGCTTGTTGCCCGTTCAGTCATGCAACGCCACGCTCCTGTCCTCCAAGGCCCCGTAGGCTTTTTCGACCTGTAACACCGCTGATCGACGGGGTGCAAGGGCGGGACGATCCTGCAATTGCGCGCGAGACAGGCACGCCGGGCTGGCATTCCGCAACGATTTCGCTATAAAAATCCTGAAACAGTAACGGGTGAATACCAATGTGTGCCTCGACCGGAACCGGGTCCCAGGCGCTCGAGCGAGCGGAAGCTTGGCTCGCATCGGGCTCCTTGCGCCCGACACGGCAACGCCTTGCGCTGGCGAGACTTCTCGTCGGCGACGGACAGGATCGTCATGTGACCGCGGAGAGCCTTCACGAGGCCGCCGGCACCTCCGACGTGTCGGTCTCTCTCGCGACCGTCTATAATACCCTGCGCGCCTTCTGTCAGGCCGGCCTCATGCACGAGATCACGGTGGATGGTTCGCGTTCCTATTTCGACACGAGGGTCGACAGCCACTCCCACTACTACTGGGAGGATGATGGCCAATTGACGGATGCGCCAAACAAGGCCGTGCAGTTGGCAAGCAAGCCGGACATTCCGGAGGGTGCGACATTGTCCCGCGTCGATGTGGTAATCCGGCTCCGGCGCGAAAGCTGAGCATCGGTTTCGGCCGGCTGATGCAGCTTTCCGGCTTTCAGTCGAATTCCTCGTCTGCACGCACGCCCCAGAGGGCACTGCGCTCGAGCCAGCCTTCGTGACCGCCCGCACGCACTTCGCACCAGTCACCGAAGCAGGTTTCGAGTTGAACCAAGGCACCGGGCTCGGCTTCTGCCCGGACATCGGCGCCGACCTCTGGATCAGCGAGCATGGGGACGTTCTCCTCTCCGGTCACAAGCCCCGTCCGAACGCCCGAGATCAGCGACTGGTGGACCCAGCCGCCATACCCTTCGGCATCCTGCACCCTGCGCCACTGCCCGTGTTCCGCGACCACCTTGACCGGCAAGCCGCGGCGCACGAATTCCCAGTCGATCCTGTAGTCGAGCCCCGGTCCGCGCCGCGCATTCGCATGGTCGGCCCGGATCGAGACGAAACGCGGCATGGGGAGATTCGTCACGGGTCCGCGGGCCAGCACCTCCTGTGCACTGGCACCAGAGGCCGCATCGGTCAGCGACAGCATCGCCACCGCCAATGCCAGCGAAAATCCGCATCGAAGCCTGTCCATCTTTGGTCCTGCTTTCACCTCGCGCCGGGATAGTCTCTGGATTTCTCCGATCTCCCCGTGCCATTAATGCGGCAAATTAACCGACAAGCATCGCCAGAAAAACAGGAATCAGCATGTCCTCCAAACCTGTGAACGTGTTCGTGACACGGCGGCTTCCAAAAGCGGTTGAGTCCCGGATGCAGGAACTCTTCGATGTCACCCTCAACACGCAGGATATTCCCCTTGCGCCGGAGGAACTGGCGAAGGCGATGGAGACGGCCGATGTCCTGGTGCCCACCATTACCGACAGGATCGACGCCAAGCTGCTGGCCCATGCGGGTCCGCAATTGCGGCTGATCGCGAATTACGGGGCGGGTTTCGATCATATCGACGTGGCCAGCGCGCAGCAACGCGGCATCACGGTCTCAAGCACGCCCGGCGTTTTGGCGGAAGACACCGCCGACATGGCCATGGCGCTGATCTTGTCGGTTCCGCGGCGCATTCCCGAGGGTGTGCGCATCATGCAGAGCGGCAATTGGGAAGGTTGGAGCCCCACGGCACTGATGGGCCACCGCATCGCCGGCAAGCGTCTCGGCATTCTCGGCATGGGTCATGTGGGCCAGGCGGTCGCGCGCCGCGCGAAGGTCTTCGGACTGGACCTGCACTACCACGATCGTGGCCGCCTTCACCCGGAGATCGAGGAAGGCCTCGGCGTTCACTACTGGGAAAGCCTCGACCAGATGCTCGCCCGGATCGACATCCTCACGATCCACGTGCCGCACACGCCTTCCACCTTCCACCTGATGAACGCGCGACGTCTCAAGCTGATGAAACCCACGGCCTACGTGGTGAACACGGCCCGTGGCGAGGTGATCGACGAGAATGCGCTCACTCGCATGCTGCGCGGTGGCGAGTTGGGGGGTGCCGGTCTCGATGTCTATGAGCACGGGCATGATGTGAATCCGCGACTCATGCAGCTTCCGAACGTGATGCTCCTGCCGCATATGAGCTCTTCGACCGAGGAAGGCCGGCTCGATATGGGCGAAAAGGTCATTCTTAATATCAAGACCTTCGAGGATGGGCACAGGCCGCCGGATCGTGTCGTTGCAGGGATGCTTTGAGTGACCGGCAGCCGGTCTCCGAGACGGAGTAAGTTGTCCTGACGGGAGGCAGTCAAACCCTCTTTCGCCCCCAGGAGCTACCTTGCGGAGTGGTTCTCAAGAACCGGATCGCAAAGGCAGCCATGTCTGATTCTCTCGGCGACGGGCGTGGAAATCCCTCGAACGCGCAGTTCCGCCTCTATGAGCGATGGGCCGAGGGTGGATGCGCCCTCTCGATCGTGGGCGAGGTTCAGGGCAATCACCAATATGCCGAGCGCCCTGGCAACCTTGTACTGCACGAAAAGTCCCCGGCCGCGGCTTGGGAAACGCTTGCGCGAGCCGGCTCGGGATGCGGATCACGGCTCTTTCTGCAACTCGGGCATGCGGGGGCTCTTGCCTATGGCCCAATCAGTTCCCCCAAAGGGCCGTCCGCACTGAGCGTTCCTGGGCTGACCTGCGGTGAACTGACGCGGGACGAGATCCGCGCCCTTCCAGGCCATTTCGCCCGCACGGCCCGACTGGCCCGAAGGTTCGGTTTCGGTGGCGTCGAATTGCACGCCGCGCACGGCTTCCTGCTGGGGCAGTTTCTCTCTCCCCTCTTCAACCGCCGCGCGGACGACTACGGCGGAAGCCTCTTGGCGCGGGCGCGACTCGCGCTCGAGGTGCTGGAGGAAGTCCGCTCCGCCGTCGGCCCGGAGTTTCCTGTCGCGATCAAGCTCAACTCGAGCGATCAACTCGAAGGTGGTCTTACGCAAACCGAAGCCCTGGAGGTCGTAAAACTGCTTGATGCCAGCAGCATCGACCTGATCGACATCAGCGGTGGGACGTACTTCCCCGGCGCGAAATCGGCGTCCGACAGCGCCGGGAGCGGCCCCTATTTCCTCGATTTCGCCCGGAAAGCCCGGCAAGTGGCACGCAAACCGCTTATGCTCACCGGTGGCTTTAAGTCGCGGGCCCAGGCTGTCGCCGCCATTGAAGACGGCTATACGGACATCGTGGGCATCGCGCGAGGTCACGTGCTCGACCCAGGCCTTGCCCGCTCCTGGCAAGGCGAGAAGGCGCAGGATCCAAATTTTCCCCGCTTCTCGACAAATATCGAAGGCGGCGTGACCGCGTGGTACACGATGCGCCTGACCGACCTCGGTGAAGGCCGAGAAACGCCCGACACCCGAAGCGTCGAAGACGCACTCGAAACCTTCGAGCGGCGCGATGCTGACCGAACGTCAACCTGGAACGCGCACTTTACCCCTTGAAGCTCCTCCCAGCGGCACACCTGGGTCTACCCACGCAAACGCGACCAAAGCAACATTGTGCCTGCGCCTGCCTGGGACTAGGGTCCGCCTCCACGAAACGAGGCATTTGGATGCACCATGCTGTTCTGGATATTCGCGGCGATACTGATCCTTTGCAGTCTCCTGCTGGTTCTGGGCCCGCTGCTGCGCGGCGAGAAAAGGGCCGGGCGAAGAGCCAGCCACGACATGCAGGTCTACCGTGATCAGCTCAGGGAGGTCGAAGCGGAAAGCGCGCGCGGCCTCCTGAGTGCGGAGGAAGCCGAAGCGACACGGCTGGAGCTTTCCCGCCGTCTTCTCCAGGCCGCCGACGCGGAGGCGGCCGAAGCGCAGGCCGATCGGGCACCGCGACGGATATCGCTTGTCGCCGGGGCACTGGTGGCCGGATGCGCGATTGCCGCCGCCGCAGGGATCTACCTTTACACGGGTGCCGCCGGATTTCCCGACCAGCCACTGGCGGAACGGAATCGGCTCATGGCGGAAGCCTATGCCAACCGACCCAGCCAGGAAGAAGCCGAGGCCGCGGCACGCGAGGCCGGAACTGGGCCTGCCGCCGCGCTCAATACCGACAGCGACCTTGCTCTCGTGGAGCAACTCCGTACCGCCTTGGAGGACCGTCCAGGGGATCTTCGCGGCCACCGGCTGCTTGCGCGCAGCCTTGCCAGCCTGGGGCGCTACGCGGAAGCCCGCGCAGCTCAGGAAGACGTTATCGAGATCCTTGGTGAAGAGGCGCAGGTCTCGGACAACCTCGAACTCGCTGAACTCATGATCCTTGCCGCGGGCGGTTATGTTTCGCCGGAGGCAGAGGAATTGCTCGCAGACGCCCTTGAGAGAGAGCCCGCACATCCACTCGGCCGCTACTATTCCGGAGTGGCCCTCCTTCAGGCGGGCCGGCCCGACCTGGCCTATCCAATCTGGACGCGGCTCCTGAACGAAAGCCAGCCGAGCGCACCCTGGGTCGCGCCGATTCAGGCCCAAATCGGGGAAGTCGCCAGACTTGCAGGCATGCCCGCACCGGACACCTCCGCGACTGCCCCTGGTCCCGATGCCGCAGATATTGCCGCCGCCGAAGACATGTCACCCGAGGAGCGCCAGGCAATGATCGAAGGGATGGTCGAAGGCCTGGGTGCGCGCCTCGCGGAGGAAGGCGGCCCGCCGGCAGACTGGGCGCGACTGATCAGGGCGCTCGGAGTTCTGGGCCAGAAGGAACGGGCAGAGGCAATCCGCCTGGAAGCGGTTGCGAAATTCGCATCCGACCCCGCTGCTCTGGAACAGATCGAGGCCGCGGCCGCAGCCGGAGGACTGACGCCTTGAGCTGGCAGATTTTCGAGAACCCCGAGGAATTCGCGGCGGCAATCGCACCGGGCAAGGCTCTTATGGGTCTGGATCTCGGCACAAAGACGATCGGGGTCGCGGTATCCGACACAATGCGACAGATCGCCACTCCACTGAAAACCCTACGCCGACGCAAATTCGGACAGGATGCGGAAGCCCTCGCCGGATTGATCACCGAACGCGGAATCGGCGGGCTCGTCCTCGGACTGCCAAGAAACATGGACGGGAGCGAAGGCCCGCGATGCCAGTCGACCCGTGCCTTCGCCCGCAACTTCTCGGCACGCACGGAAATGCCGATCACCTACTGGGACGAGCGTCTCTCGACAGTCGCGGCGGAGCGTGCGCTCCTGGAGGCGGACACCAGCCGCAAGAGGCGTGGCGAGGTCATTGATCATGTCGCGGCAGGATACATCTTGCAGGGTATGCTTGACCGTCTGAGGCACCTGGAGGCCAGCAGATGACCGATGATGTCTGGAAGCGTGAAGAGGTCGAGAGCCCTTGCGTGAAGGTTTGTGTGATCCATGAGGAGTCTGGACTGTGCCTCGGGTGCTACCGCTCGCTCGAGGAGATCGCAGCTTGGTCGAGTCTACCGCCACAGCAACGCCAGGCCATCATGAATGAGTTGCCCTCGCGCACTGAACGGGTAAAACCCAGACGACGCGGCGGACGTGGAGCCAGGTCGCGTTGATTGCGCAAGAGCCGCAGCTCCGGGCCTTGACGGGTGAAACCGTATCGGCTAGGAGGCCGCTTCCAGATTTTATGGCGCCCTAGGCAGTCCGGCGTCCAGGATGAGTCGTGAACAGGGCAACGCCCAGAGCAAGGAAAAAGAAATATGTCGCGCCGCTGCGAACTGACCGGTAAGACCGTAATGGTGGGCAACAACGTCAGCCACGCCCACAACAAGACGAAACGCCGCTTCCTGCCGAACCTCAATACCGTTTCGCTCACCAGCGAAACCCTCGGGCAGACCGTGTCCTTCCGGATCAGCTCCGCTGCTCTTCGGACAGTTGACCACCGGGGCGGCCTCGACGCGTTCCTCGCAAAGTCGAAGGACGACGAACTCTCGCCGAAGGCTCTCAAGCTGAAGCGCGATATCGCCAAGGCACAGCAGAGCGCTGCCGCCTGAGCGCGCAGCGCCTAAGGGTAATTGCGAAAGCGGTTTCGAGCGGGCCTTCTGGCCCGTTTAACGTGTTATGCATTGCGGATATGCGTCTCCTCGGCGGATCACCCGCATGGCTGGAAGGTGAGATTACTCCGTGATGCGAATGGCTCTGATTGTGATGGCTCTTTCGTGCCTTGCGACCTTGGCCCATGCTGCGTCCTTCAGCCATACAGACCGCAACCGCGACGGTGTTGTCTCCTTCGACGAGGCAGAGGAAACCTTTCCTCGCCTCAATCTTGTCTTGATCAAGAAGGCTGACCGCAACGGAAACGGCGTCATCGACAAGACCGAGATGCCCGCCCTAAACTCCATCAACCGGTTCCAGAACGAACGCTGAGGCCGCAACCTCCCCCCGAACAAGGCAGACCAAGCGCCATGACGCAAGCTTCGGCAAATGTGAACATCATGATCAAGGCGGCCCGCAAAGCCGGGCGGAGTCTGGTTCGGGATTTCAATGAGGTCGAAAACCTTCAGGTTTCGGCGAAGGGGCCCGGCGATTTCGTGAGCCGCGCCGACATGCGGGCCGAGGAGATCATTCGCACCGAGCTTACCGAGGCCCGCCCGAACTACGGCTGGCTGGGTGAGGAAAGTGAGGAAGTGCCGGGTACGGACCCCACGCGCAGATGGATCGTTGACCCACTTGATGGAACCACGAACTATCTCCACGGTCTCCCGCACTGGGCTATCTCCATTGCCCTCGAACACAAGGGACAGGTGGTCGCGGCCGTCGTCTATGATCCTGCGAAGGACGAGATCTTCGTCGCCGAGAAGGGCTCCGGGGCATGGATGAACGATCGCCGCCTTCGGGTATCCGGCAGACGCGACATGATTGAGATGATCTTCGCCACCGGAGTGCCTTTTGGCGGTTCGCCTCTATTGCCCAAAACGCTGCGTGACCTCGCCGAGCTTACCCCCCGCACCGCCGGAATTCGGCGCTGGGGCGCTGCTGCCCTTGATCTCGCATATGTCGCGGCCGGGCGATACGACGGCTATTGGGAGCGCGGGATCAGACCCTGGGACATGGCGGCCGGGCTTCTGCTCGTCCGGGAAGCGGGCGGGTTCACGGGCCCCATCCAGGAAGGCGCCGGCATGTTCGAGAGCCGCAGTGTTGTCGCCGCCAACCCGCATGTCTTCGAGACACTGACCGGAATCGTCCGTAAGAGTTGAGGGCGCCGCTCCGGCGTCTGGTGTCCCATCGGTGAATTGAACCGCCCCCTACACAAGGGTCGGGTTCAAAGCACGCGCATTTTACTGCCTGCAATCCTTATCGATACACGTGAAACGTGCTACTATTGAGCGCACTCATTAGTTGCAATTGCATTTTTCTCGTATCGATTAGGAGTGATTTCATGAAAAACGGGACGCGTTCCGCGAACTTTCGCACCAGAATTCTTGCGGCAATCTACACCACGATCCCTCGCATTCCTCCGCTTCACCGCGCTCTGAACAGGTACCTCATAAACCAGCTGGCCTTTGCGGTTCCGCCGAGACCTCGCCCCCTGACGATGAAGGGAGGCTATTCGACTTGGCCAGGACTGACCAACCGCGCCTATTCTGGTCGCCATCTGCCCCCCGCACCGAGCCTCAACCTGCCACCGCTCGAAGATGTCCTTACTCTATTTGAACGGACAAAGGATCTGCGAGCAGTAGACACCACCTTGCTCTTCCCGTTCTTCGCGCAGTGGTTCACCGACAGCTTTCTGCGCACGAAGTGGAAACCGGAACCGGATCAGGATTTTGCCGAGAACGAGAGCAACCATGAAATCGACCTTTGTCAAATTTACGGGTTGAGCGAGGCGCAAACCGATCTGCTTCGCGCCCACGAAGGCGGCAGGCTCAAGAGCCAGACAATCGACGGCGCTGAATGGCCTGTCTTCCTTTTCGAAGAGGGCGAAGACGGGCCGACGATGAAACCTGAATTCGCAAACCTCCACTCTCCGGTCAATTTCCACCGTGTCTTCCAGAACTCCACTGACGAGGAGAAGCGGCATGCCTTTGCTGTCGGCTTGGAACATGGAAATGTCACCATCGGCAACACGCTGATGAACACGGTCTTTCTACGCGAGCACAATCGCGTAGCCGGCATTCTGTCCGACGCCTACCCGGATTGGGACGATGAGAGGGTGTTTCAGACCACGCGAAACGTCTGTATCGTCGAATTGCTCAAGATCGTGATTGGCGAATACATCGTCCACATCTCCCCGCAACCCTTTCCGCTTTTTGCCGAACCCGGCATGGCGGAAAAGGAAAGCTGGTATCGTACGAACTGGATAGCGGTCGAGTTCGCTCTCCTCTATCGCTGGCATGACCTCATTCCCTCGACTGTCGAGTTTGCGGGACAGACCGAAAGCGCCGGTTTTCTGGTGCGCAACAATCGTCGGGCCATCGAGCTAGGCGTCGAGCGTCTCAGCCTTGATGCCTCGCGTCAGAGAGCCGGCAGGATTGGCCTGGGAAATACCGACTCAATACTGATGGATGTTCAGCGGGTCAGCATGCAAATGGCGCGCCGCTGTCAGCTTGCGCCTTACAACGACTACAGGGCACGCTACGGAATGAAACCATTAGCGACCTTCGAGGAACTGACTGGCGAGGAAGTCCTCGCCCAGCGCCTGAAAGATTTGTATGGCTCCATGGACCGGCTCGAGTGGTTCGTCGGTATTTTTGCCGAAGGATATTCGAACGATGACCTCATGGGTGGCCTACTTGTGAGGATGGTCGCAAATGACGCCTTCACACAGGCATTGACGAACCCGCTGCTCTCCAAGGCTGTCTATGGGCCCGACACGTTCTCGGAGGTCGGGCTTCGCGTGATCGAGGCAACCGGGAGCTTGGGTGATGTAATCGCACGCAACTCTGGTGTTTCCGCACCAACGGATGTCGGGTTCATGATAACCGACTAAGGCAAGGCACAAACACATTCATTTATTGACATATATAATACAGCACACATATTAGGGTCTGCTTGGGGAACGCAGATCGAAGGATCAATCCGAATGTGGTTGGCAGATTGGACGATGGGCCTGCTCGGCGGACTGCTCATTGGAGCCGCCGGGAGTCTATTTCTCTTGGTGAATGGCCGGATCATGGGTGCCAGTGGCATCCTCGGTGGCCTGATCGACGGAACGGGGAAGTCGAACTTTGCCGAGCGCGCGGCATTCCTCGGTGCATTGGTGCTCGCTCCTGCGGCTGCAACCGCGCTGTTCGGGGCCCCCGCCACCAATGCGACTCACAACGTCCCTATTCTGATACTGGCCGGACTGCTGGTCGGCATTGGAACGCGGATCGGAAGCGGGTGCACATCCGGTCATGGTGTCTGCGGCATTTCGAGGCTCTCCACCCGTAGCATTCTCGCAACCGCGGTTTATCTGGCCTCAGGGGCTGCGACCGTGCTGATAGCAAAACACGCACTGGGAATCATCCAATGAGACTGATCTTTTCGGCGTTGTCCGGCGCCCTTTTCGAGCTCGGACTCCTGCTGTCAGGCATGACCGATACGAAGAAGGTGCAGGGCTGGCTCGATGTAACCGGAGACTGGGACCCGACGCTGGCCTTCGTCATGGGCGGCGCAATCCTGCCCATGGTATTTGCCTGGAAATGGCTCCAGAGGCGCCGCACGAGTCTCCTCGGGGCTCCGATACCCGGGCCAGCGAAATCCGAAGTGGATTCCCGTCTGATCATCGGGGCTCTGATCTTCGGCGCGGGCTGGGGCCTCGCAGGCATCTGTCCGGGACCGGCGATGGCCTCGCTCAGCTACGGCGGCACATCTGGCCTCATCTTCGCCATTGCGATGATCGCCGGAATGTGGCTGGCGCCTCAACTGCAGGTGCGCATGCGTCTCTTGCAGACGAGCTGAACAACGCCAGTTCCGCCGAAACACCCGCCACCCCTGGATGCTGGACTGGTAAAATACGGCCCCGGGGCAGGAAATTGCCTCGGGGCATCGCGGGTCATGTCCTGCCGCCAGGCTCGCCCCTCCATGGAGGTCGAGCGGGGCCATTTCTCAAGGCACTCTTGCGAGCGGATCAGCTTACCCCGGCATGAAGCGAAGGCATGTCGAGCGAGGCAAACCCGTAATGACGCAGCCACCGCAGGTCGCTGTCGAAGAAGGCCCGCAGATCGGGAATGCCGTATTTGAGCATTGCAATACGGTCGATGCCCATTCCGAACGCGAAACCCTGCCATTCTTCCGGATCGACGTTCGCGGCACGCAGCACGTTGGGATGAACCATGCCGGACCCAAGCACCTCGAGCCAACCATCGCCCTCGCCGACCTTGAGTTGTCCACCAACCCATGAGCACTGGATATCCACTTCGGCCGAAGGCTCGGTGAACGGGAAGTGCGAAGCACGGAAGCGCGTTTTCACGCTCGTGCCGAAGTAGGCCGAGAAAAACTCCTCCAGCACCCACTTCAGATTGGCCATCGAGATGTCCTGATCGATGGCAAGCCCTTCGATCTGATGGAACATGGGTGTGTGGGTCTGGTCGTAGTCTGCCCGGAATACCCGCCCCGGCGCAATTACACGGCACGGCGCCCCGTGGGCTTCCATGTGCCGGATCTGAACCGGAGACGTGTGGGTCCTGAGCACATGAGGGGGCCGGTTTTGGCCCTCGCTCCGCGCCATGTAAAAGGTATCCATCTCGGCACGCGCCGGGTGGTGGCCCGGTATGTTCAGCGCATCGAAGTTGTACCAGTCCGTCTCAACCTGCGGGCCCTCGGCGACTGCGAAGCCCAAATCAGCGAAGATCGTGACGACCTCTTCCATCACTCGGCTGACAGGATGGATCGTACCTTCCGTCCGCGGCCGCGATGGCAGTGTCACGTCCGCCCATTCAGTGGCCAGTCGCGCAGAGAGCGCCGCATCCGCAAAGCGAGCCCGCGCCGCAAGGATTGCCCCGTTCAGATCGCTCTTCAGCGCATTGAGTGCAGGTCCGGCGGTCTTGCGCTCTTCCGGGGACATGCCTCCGAGCGACCGCATGAGTGCGGAAACCTCGCCTTTCTTGCCGAGAGCTGCAACGCGAACGTCCTCGAGCGCCGCCTCGTCATCCGCCGCCTCGATCGCGCCGAGATACTTTTCCCGCAACTCGGTGATCCCGTCCATCTTCGCCTCATGTCTGCTGGCAATTTGCGTCGAAGGTGCCTAGCACAGCCGCCCCCGATTGCAAGTCGACACGGCCAACTCCTCGCCACATTGCAAAAGCGCGTGGCAGTTGCCGAGTTGGCGTGCACTGGCAACATGGCGGTTGGTGTTTCGGGTCGAATTTCGGTGCGATGCCTTGCACCCCGCCGAACGATCCGCTCAATATCGCGCGCATTTGGAATGCGGCGGCCTGCGAGCGAGAGGTCGGCGCCTGGAGTTCAGGTGAGGGGAGTGCGCGCCATGAAGGTTGTCGTGATGGGGGCCGGCGTGATCGGCGTTACAACCGCCTACTATCTTGCAAAGGCCGGAGCGGAGGTCACGGTCCTTGACCGTCAGACCGGGCCCGGACTCGAGACGAGCTACGCGAACGCAGGCGAGCTGAGCTACGGCATGACCTCACCCTGGGCCGCACCGGGCGTCCCCAAGAAAGCCCTGCAATGGCTTTTCATGAAACGCCGCCCGCTCTTCATCTGGCCGATGATCAGCCCGACCATGTGGTCCTGGGGGCTTCAGATGCTCCGGAATTGCAACGATGAGAGCTATCGGGTCAATAAGAGCCGAATGGTTCGGGTCTCGAACTATTCACGAGACGTGATGCCGGATCTGATCTCCGAAACCGGCATCGAGTATGACGGTCGCGAACAGGGCACGCTGCAGCTCTTCCGCACGGAGAAACAGCTGAAGGGATCGAAGGCCGACCAGGAGGTGCTGGCGGAATTCGACTCCCCCTTTGAGGTGCTCGATCAGGACGGCTGCATCGCAGCGGAGCCTGCCTTGGCACAGGTGCGCGACAAGTTCGTGGGCGGACTGCGCCTGACGGCCGACCGTACGGGCGATTGCCGCATGTTCACTATCGCGCTGGCCGAGAAATGCGCCGAAATGGGCGTCACCTTCCAGTATGGGCAGACGATCAAGTCGATCGCGATCGAGAACGGATCGGTGGCAGGCGTCGATACCGAAGTCGCAGGCCGCATCACGGGCGACAAGTATATCTGTGCGCTTGGCAGCTACGCGCCGAATGTCCTGAATCCTGTTGGGGTGAAGTTGCCGGTCTATCCGGTCAAGGGCTACTCGGTGACGATCCCGGTGATCGACGATGCCAAGGCACCCCAATCCACGATCATGGACGAAACTCACAAGGTGGCTATCACCCGTCTCGGCGATCGCATCCGCGTCGCCGGCACGGCCGAGATCGCCGGCTACTCCAAACGTCTCGGACCCCACGCGACGGACACGGTACGCCACGTGATCGGCGATCTCTTCCCCGGTGGAGGCGACATCTCGAAGGCCGAGGGCTGGACCGGTCTGCGCCCCATGACGCCGGATGGAACGCCGGTGCTTGGTCCGTCGAAATACGACAACCTCTTTCTGAACACGGGACACGGCACGCTGGGCTGGACAATGGCCTGCGGCTCGGCGCGGGCGGTGACCGACGTTGTACTTGGGCAGGAACCGGAGATCTCCTTCGATGGCCTTACCGCGGAGCGCTACGCAACCTGAAGACGTTTCAGATTTCGGCTGGGGCAGCTCCCCGCCGTCCAGCCTCCGGTTTTCGCCGCACGCATTCTTGTAGGGGTAACCGTCGGGCGTGCGCCCTCCTCGCGCGCCTTCAACACCGTGAATGGTTCAAAGTCGCTTTGGCGGCCACAAGAGCACACGATGTAAGCCAAAAAAGGCTCATTTGGGCCTCATGAAGTTTGCATCCCCCCGTCTTGTGCTGTGTATCCGTTCTTAGTGCTCGATAGAGTCTTGCTTGCAGTCAAACATGTTCGGCTGGATCATTCCGAGAAGATGGTCGAAATCCGCTCTCGAATGCCGCTGATTGCTGTGGAGTCCGGCATCTGTCTTTCTGACATCGCTGGTCTTTCTGCATATGATGGGCCATCTGCCAAGATCCGTACTACGGCGTTTCCTGGAATTACCGGCGGATGAACTTCATGAGCGCCAGGTTCTCAGCGCTTTCGCCACGCGGGTGGTCGTAGAGGTTGGAGCGAGTCAGGTTAGCAAGCGGCATTGCCGCCGAAGGCTGAGGCCATGTTCTCGACTGCAGATCGCTTTCAACCGCTGATGCACGCAATCTACTGCGAACTTGCGGCTCTAATCGACTGTAATATTTACCTTAGGCCAAACATCTTGCAGGCCTTGAACTTCTTCGACGGAACGGTCACAAGCGATTTGCTCATCTCGGCCACGACCCTGCCGACAGATCTCCAGCTCATTTCGATCAACCCGCAGTAGGTCAGCCGGCCTGCCCGCCGCCCTGGTGCTGCGGGCACGCATGCCACTTGTCCGCTTTTATGCTCACCGCTGCCCTTGCCATCTTTCCTCCGCCGATCCAGATGACCCACGACAAAGAGTCCACCAACGCAGAGAACCAAGCCAGAGCGGCGACCGGAGACCTGACTTGATACGAAAATGCCTCAACCCGGATCCGCGCATCCTCGCGGCATCCCAGATCCTCGCGATCGCAGCGATCATCTTTGGGGGCAAATTGCTCGTGGGGCTTGGTATCACCAGCAAGCCGGCCTGGGACCCTGCACTCGGCTTCATCGTCAGCCAGGTCGTGGCAACCGCCAATGGTTCCCTTGCGGAGACAAGCCTCTCCTCGCTTGCGTACCTGCTGCTGCCGGCTCTTCTTTTTCTCTCCCCCTGGCATAGCCATGAAATCGATATCTCGGTGAAAAAGGCGAAGGCGTAGATTTACGATAGACAAGAGAGGGTGTCGATCAATAGACACCCAAAAAAAGAATAAGCAAAAGAAATAAATCTCGACGGCGTAAATTCTCATTGCGATTGTAATATTTACCGATCGCACCTCGCTTCCTCCGCCGTTGTTTTTTTGATCCTGCGCGAAAGCACGTACTGGCTCGCAAAGCCGATCCTGCCTCCGGTCAGAACGCTCAGTGTTACTCAAGAGTGCGCCTACCGATTGATATTGCGCTTCAGTTTTGGGCATGCCTAGAAAACCGGGCGACAGAGTACCAGCACATTCAACAACGTTGAGAGCGCGCGAAGCGTGAACCATCGCGCGTTCCTACTTTCCGAACATGGGAACCTTCCACGATTCCAGCCGTTGGTACCCGAACCAGAACAAAGGATACCGACATGCCAATCAACTCGCTCAAGGACATCTACCTCGACCAGCTGCAGGACATCTGGAGTGCTAATACACAGTCCCTGTCCGTCGTGAACGAGCTGGGCCGTGCGGCGCAGGACAAGGAGTTGTCCGAGGCCTTGATCGACGGCGGCAACGGCATCGCCGATGGAATCGCCGAGATCGAAAAGCTGTGCAACGACCACGGCATCAAGCCCAACGCCGAGCACTGCAAGGGCATGGAAGGCCTCGTGAAAGAGGCCCGTGCCCACGGACTTTCGGACGACATCACCGACCCGGATGTGCGCGACGCCGCCATCATCCCGCAATACCAGCGCATGGTTCACTACGCACTGGCGGGCTACGGTACGCTGGCCGCCTTCGCCAACCGCCTCGGCCTCGACGGTGACGCGGCAGTTCTGAAGAAATGTCTCGACCAGACGTACGACGGCGACCGCCGCATGACCGCGATCGCCATGAAGGGCGGCGTCAACGCCGAAGCCGTTTCCTGATCTTCAACCGCCATCGGCAACCGGGGCCGCGCGAGAGATCGTGCGGCTCCTTCACATTTTTCGGACATTCACTCAGCGTACAAGGTCTCGTCCGCTATGGGCAAAGCGGCTTTTCGGCTTGTCGATCGCAGTCCCCACTCCAAGCACGACCAGGCAGATCACAGTCAACCTCTTTAGGAAGTCATTAAGGTTTCAGACGGGCCAAACAGGGATCTCCTGATGGTAACATGAACGCCAAAGTTTCCATCGGCGACCTGTGTGACGCTGAAATCCGCCGCAACAGACAGGAGAGCGTGTGCGTCGTCCTCGGTGAGACTGTATACATCCATCAGGAAACGGCGTCCCTGACGGAAAGCATTGCGCAATGCATGGTCCACCGAGGAGCGAGTGTAGACGTCGGTCTGGGCGCTGCGTCCCAGGTCGCGCAGGTGGTTTTCAAAACTGAAGCTCTGGATCACCCATTCCTCGGGCGTCTCGATGATCGGACCCGCAAGCCCGCGCACCTGCGGAACAGTATCGGTTCCAGCCTTGTGCAGCACAACGCGAACCGTCCCCGTCAACGACATTTCGAGACCGGTTCCGTTGATCTCACCATCACCCTGGCTAAAGTGGCCATCGCCGATGGATAGTAAAGCGCCCTCGACCGCGACCGGCAGATAGACGCGAGCACCGGGTCCGGCGCGCCAGTTGTCTATATTGCCGCCGAAATACCCCGGCGGGATCGAGTCAACGATGTCCGCCTCGCGGGGGGCCACCCCGACAAAACCGAAATGCGGGCGCGCAGGCACGACGATCCTTTTGAGCGCGTCACGGTGCTCAACCGTAGTGTGGTCGACCGGAATACCCGGGTAGTCCATCGTCGGGTGCTCGACGCCAAACGGGTCGGTTTGCGGCGTCCAGGCATACTGATAGAGTGCACGGGCTTCGTCGGGGCGGTCGAGATCCACCTCGAAGATCGTCACCGTCTCGTGCCGCTTCGTTCCCTGCAGCGGGTCGTTGTACTGGTACCCCCACCAGGCCGACGCATTTGAGCCAAACGCCTTACCCTTGTAGAGCGGATTCGCGGATGGGCGCGGGGCAATCTCGATGATCTCGACCTCAAGCACATCGCCCGGTTCGGCGCCGGTCACGTGGATTGGTCCGGTGCAGATGTGCACCCCGAACCCTTCTCCCGCGCCGCGACCGAAGACAGAGGCGTCCATGGGGCCTGCGCCTCGCCGATCTACAGCCTTGGTATCCCGCGTCCAACGAAAGACGCTTTCCGCGCCGGGGTCGCCTTCGATGAACCTGGCAAAGTCGTCGCCACCGTGCTGGGTCAGCGTCTCAACCCGGACAACTGAACCAGAGGGAACAAACAGGACCGGCGGATT
Organism: Amaricoccus macauensis; assembly: GCF_049800915.1. Classification (GTDB taxonomy): domain Bacteria; phylum Pseudomonadota; class Alphaproteobacteria; order Rhodobacterales; family Rhodobacteraceae; genus Amaricoccus; species Amaricoccus macauensis_A. The sequence continues at coordinate 148,555 of NZ_JBNAFY010000001.1, read as the reverse complement.
GGACCGGCTGATATGCCCCCAATGCACGGTATCTGCGCGCGCCGGCAATACGAAATCTGCAGTGTTGTCACTCCCGGGTGCAGGTTCGGGAAGGCCGGTTTCATCTGCGACCGATCTTTGCGCGGGCTGCCGGATACGGGTGTCCGTGGGTGGGCGCGCGGCGTTGCCGGGGCTGCCCCGAAAGGCGTAGGGCAGTGGCGCAAGCCGGTTGTCTTCTCGCAATTCGCGCGGCGATAGCCCGAACGCGTCGCGGAACGAACGGCTGAAATGCGAGGCGCTGGCAAATCCCCATCGGTGTGCGATCTGGGCAATGCTCACGGCGTTCTGGCTCATGTCGAGCAGGGCGGCTCGACTGCGTTCCAGCCGTTTCTGGCGGACGTAACGGGAGAAGCTGTCCCCCTGCAGCTCGAACAGCCTTTGCACGTACCGCGGCGACAGCCCCGCCGTGCCGGCGACATCGCTCAGCGAAAGGTCCGGCATATTCAACCGCGAGTCGATGGCAGCCGCGACGCGCCGGTAATGTGCGACCTGAACCGGGGTCATTGTCCCATCGTCAAGATCTGCCTCGCTTGTGATCGCGCTGCATATCTGGTCGAGCAACGCCCCTTCGCTCGCGGCGAGATCCGGCTGTGTCAGCGTGTCGAACTGCGCCCCAAGAACGGACAGCATCGACCGTGCCATGTCGGCTGCAATCGAGCTTCCGAGCACCAATGGCTGCCTTGGCCGCTGTCGGCCAAGGCGCGCGGATATCGCATCGTCCGGGATCTCCAGAATGATCGCCTTGGCATCGCCAGACCACCGCAGACGCCACTCACTGCCCTGATCCAGCACGGCAAGATCGTTCTGGGCAAAATACTGCACGTGTCCGTCCCGCGACAACACGCCTCTGCTGCGAAGCGTCAGGACGACGAGCAATGGTGCTGGGCGGGTGCGGGTTCCACTTGGGCGGATTTCCTGAGCCGGAGCAACGAGACGCCCCAGACGCACCCCGCTTGCAACCTGGATAAGACCCAGCATCCCCGTCAGCGCAACATTCCCGTCCGCCATGGCGGTCAGCCCTAGCTCCGCCAGCCACGACCCCCACCCCTCGGCGCGCGACGCCTCCGGCAGCGTGGAAAGATCCAGATGATCGGGTCCTTGAGCCTTATCCATCCCCAAGCCTAACGCCCGGCTAGCATTCACCCGCCGGGAATTCCTCCGCTTTCGCAAGTTTCCGATACTGTGCCGGATATTTGTGCATCTGCATCGGCGTGCGCTGTGCAGCATGTGCACAATCTGTTGCCCGGACGCGCAAACACTTGCGGACCGTCGCAGGCCCTTCCCTTGCCTGATACACCTAAAGCACCGCAATAGAACATCTTTTTCTCGACCGACACGGGCATTGGAGGCCGTTTCCCGCTCTTGGCCCGCGCGCTTGCCATAACGAATGCCCTTCGACCAATTGAAGATGCCGGCACCCGAAACTCAAAAACAGGAGATACGATCATGTGTCTTGGAGACGACGTGAATTGCCCCGATTTCGAGGCACACTTCAGTCAATTCAAGGAAGAGATCAATCCGGGTCGGCGCGGCTTTCTCGGCGCCGGTTTGCTGGGGGCGGGCGGGATTGCCGCGGCCGGCGCCACGGGTGGCCTGTCGCTGGTGACGCCAGCTCTGGCCCAGACAAGTGCTGGCAACGGCTCGTCTGCGCCGTCATATCACTATCTGCCCGCCAATTCAGACACCGTCCACTGGGGTTACTTCAGCAAGACGTTGAAACCGCGGGTCGAAGTCGACAGCGGTGACATCGTGACCATCGAGACGCTGACCCACCACGCCGGTGACGACATGGAGCGGATGGTAGAGGGCGATGAAGGCGCGGAAAGCGTCTACCTCTGGACCAAGGACAAGAAAGGTGTCGACCGTCGCGGCGCGGGCTCCACGGACCCTGCGGTCTACAAGATCGGCTCTGGCGACGGACAAGGTGTCCATATCCTCACCGGCCCTGTCTACGTGCGTGGCGCCGAACCCGGTGACGTGCTCGAAGTCCGCATTCTCGACTGCGTGCCGCGCCCCTGTGCCAACCCGGAGTTCACGGGCAAGACCTTCGGCTCCAACGCGGCCGCTTGGTGGGGGTACCACTACAACGATATGCTCAACGACGAGAAGCGTGAGGTCATCACGATCTACCAGGTCGATGCGAACGGCGACAAGAACTGGGCCGAGGCGGTCTACAATTTCAAGTGGGTGCCGCAGACCGACCCGTTCGGCGTGACCCACCCGACCATCGACTACCCGGGCGTGCCGGTCGACCACTCGCTGACCAGCCGGAACTTCGATGTGCTGAAAGGCGTGCGAATTCCGATCCGCCCCCATTTCGGCACGCTCGGCGTGGCACCCGCCGAGGCGGATGTCGTCGACTCGGTGCCGCCCAGCTACACCGGCGGCAACGTGGACAACTGGCGCATCGGCAAGGGCGCAACGATGTACTACCCGGTAGCGGTCGACGGCGCCTTGCTCTCGGTCGGCGACCCGCATGCTTCGCAGGGTGACAGCGAACTCTGCGGCACCGCCATCGAATGTTCGTTGACGGGCACGTTCCAGTTGATCCTGCACAAGAAGGCGAACCTGGCCGGCACACCGCTGGAGGAATTGGACCATCCAATGCTGGAAACCCAGACAGAATGGCTTGTGCATGGCTTTTCGGTGCCGAACTACCTGGACACTCTTGGCACGACGGCACAGGCGGACATCTACACCAAATCCTCGATCGATGACGCGATGCGAGATGCGTTCCGGAAAATGCGAAAGTTCCTGATGACGACGAAGGGCCTGACCGAAGACGAGGCGCATTCCCTGATGTCGGTCGGCGTCGATTTCGGGATTACCCAGGTTGTCGATGGCAACTGGGGTGTCCACGCGATCGTCAAGAAGGACCTGTTCGCCGGACGTGCCTGACGCGCGGTAGCCAACAGTCCCCGTGCGGAGCGGTTGTTCCGCACGGCCTGTCCTCCTCGTGACCTTCGCCAGGTTCGGGATGAGCACATCAAGGACGGATTTGTCGACTTGACCTGCGCGCCCAGAATTTGCCGGTACGGACTTTCACGATTGAAAGCAACCCACTGCGAGGTAGTTATCTAAAAATTTGATAATCATTGATGCGAATTGCTAAATTAAAATTACAGCAATAACGCAAAATAGTATATATTCTGCGGCCTATATTTTCATTTACACTTACAATTCATTATACACGATCTGTCATATCTGGCTCCGTTTCGATCTGGGAGGGGGTAGCTATGCGAGACGGTCAGCATTCCACGGATATTGAGGCTGCATCCCCACTGGATGCCAAGCGCTATACTGCGGACGAGCTGGACGTCACAGATGGGGCCCTTAACGGGCTCTCCACGCATGACTTGGGGACATCCATCGCGCCGGATTCGGATTCGCTGTCCAGCACGGCGGATCAGTCCGGAGCGGAGACCTTAAGCCCGCTTCGAGATCTTGCCGTGAACAGTGCAAGCAATCTGCCTCTCGGTCAGGGTAGTGAAACAGCGACCCAAGAGCGCGGCGATGCGGACTTGAGTGATATTGATCTCGAAGGTCTTGGCGAGGTTCTGCTCGATCTCCCTGAAATTGCCGAGATAGCTGGTCGTGTTGATACCGGCGCGAAGGGGCAGGCAAAGAGCGACGGATCCAACGCAAGCGATGGAAATGCGCCCAGTTCTGGCAGTTCGACGCTTCTGCCACTGGTGGGTGAGGCGAGCGAAAATGACGCGCCGGAAACGGAAGCCGAGACATCCTCTGCCCAAAATGGAGGGGTAGAACCGACCCGAGACGAAACTCGAGCGGATGAGGCGGTTGCGGAATACGTCGATCAGCAGGAAGGAAACGAAAACTCCAGCGGTAGCGAAGGTTCCGTATCCGCGCAACCAAGTGGCAATAGTTCTAATTCGGACCCGGTTGCTGAGGTTGGTTCATCGACGGATGCGTTGTTCCCAACTTCTGATCCGATCGTCGCTGATCCGGGGCTCCGGCCATCCAGCTTCGACACCGATGTCGACGTGGACCTCGGGGTCGCGGATGTGGAACTCGGCCTCGACCCGGTCGAGGAGCTGGTCGGCGATGTCGACCTCGAGATCGGCGGCGGCTCAGACACCGATCCTGACCCGGCGGACACTGATGTGAACGCGGACCTGGGGGTCGCGGATGTGGAACTCGGTCTCGACCCGGTCGAGGAGCTGGTCGGCGATGTCGACCTCGAGCTCGGCGGCGGCTCCGACACCGACACGGACCCTGCAGACACCGACGTGGACGTGGATCTGGGGGTCGCGGACGTGGAACTCGGTCTCGACCCGGTCGAGGAGCTGGTCGGCGATGTCGACCTCGAGCTCGGCGGCGGCTCCGACACCGACACCGATCCCGACCCGGCGGACACCGATGTCGACGTGGACCTAGGCGGCGCGGATGTGGAGCTCGGTCTCGACCCGGTCGAGGAGCTGATCGGCGATGTCGACGTCGAGATCGGCGGCGGCTCCGATTCAGACACCGATCCCGACCCCACGGACACCGACGTGGACGTGGACCTCGGGGTCGCGGATGTGGAGCTCGGTCTCGACCCGGTCGAGGAGCTGATCGGCGATGTCGACGTCGAGATCGGCGGCGGCTCCGATTCAGACACCGATCCCGACCCTGCGGACACCGACGTGGACGTGGATCTGGGGGTCGCGGATGTGGAACTGGGTCTCGACCCGGCCGAGGAGCTGGTCGGCGATGTCGACCTCGAGCTTGGTGGCGTCTCAGGCCAAGACTCGGGCACCGACACGGACCCTGCGGACACCGACGTGGACGTGGACCTCGGCGTCGCGGACGTGGAACTCGGTCTCGACCCGGTCGAGGAGCTGGTCGGCGATGTCGACCTCGAGCTCGGCGTCGGCTCCGACACAGACACGGACCCTGCGGACACCGATGTGAACGCGGACCTGGGGGTCGCGGATGTGGAACTCGGTCTCGATCCTGTCGAGGAGCTGGTCGGCGATGTCGACCTCGAGGTCGGCAGCGGCTCAGACACCGATCCTGACCCGGCGGACACTGATGTGGACGTGGACCTCGGGGTCGCGGATGTGGAACTCGGCCTCGACCCGGTCGAGGAGCTGGTCGGCGATATCGACCTCGAGATCGGCGGCGGCTCAGACACGGACCCTGACCCGGCGGACACCGACGTGGACGTGGACCTCGGGGTCGCGGATGTGGAGCTCGGCCTCGACCCGGTCGAGGAGCTGGTCGGCGATGTCGACCTCGAGCTCGGCGGCGGCTCCGACACCGACACCGATCCTGACCCGGCGGACACCGATGTGGACGCGGACCTGGGCGTCGCGGACGTGGAACTGGGTCTCGACCCGGTCGAGGAGCTGATCGGCGATGTCGACCTCGAGCTCGGCGGCGTCTCCGACACCGATCCCGACCCTGCGGACACCGATGTGGACGTGGATCTCGGGGTCGCGGACGTGGAGCTCGGTCTTGACCCGGTCGAGGAGCTGATCGGCGATGTCGACCTCGAGATCGGCGGCGGCTCCGACACCGACACGGGCACCGACACCGACCCCGCGGACACCGATGTGGACGTGGACCTCGGCGTCGCGGATGTGGAGCTCGGCCTCGACCCGGTCGAGGAGCTGATCGGCGATGTCGACCTCGAGCTCGGCGGCGTCTCCGACACCGATCCCGACCCTGCGGACACCGATGTGGACGTGGATCTCGGGGTCGCGGACGTGGAGCTCGGTCTTGACCCGGTCGAGGAGCTGATCGGCGATGTCGACCTCGAGATCGGCGGCGGCTCCGATCCCGACCCCGACCCTGCGGACACCGATGTGGACGTGGATCTCGGGGTCGCGGACGTGGAGCTCGGTCTCGACCCGGTCGAGGAGCTGCTCGGCGATGTCGACCTCGAGCTCGGCGGCGTCTCCGACACGGACCCCGACCCGGCGGACACGGACGTGGACGCGGAGATTTCAAGGCTTCTTGATGATATCGAGGCGGAAACCGGAATTGGGGATCTTGGCGATGTTCTCGATAGCGGCGACGCCGATATCGCTGCCGTTGCGGACAATGGCCTCATCGATGGAGCCTCGACCGATCTGTCGGGTGCTGCATCCGATAGCGTTGCACTTCCGGCGGGCGATCTGGCGGCGGGCCTCGGGCAACTTGGAGACGAGTCGCTTGGAAGCTCGGGCTCCGGCTCCTTCGGCTTCTTCTGATCGGGTAGCACATGCAGAACCTTGACCACCCGAAAAGCTCTACAGCTGCAGTCGTCATTGCGACGATTTCTGTCTGCATTCTGGATTTCGTTCTTCCCGTGACGATCTCGCAGACCTACGACAGGATCATCCCGAACCAGAGTGAGCACTCTCTGAACGTCATCCTGTTCGCGGCGACGGTACTGTTGTCTGCCGATTTCGGGCTACGGGTCGCACGCGCACGACTCCTGGGTTTGCGCGGCTCGAGCTTCGCGCATCGAGCCGGATGCCTGGCAATGGAGAAAATGCTTCGCGGCAGTGCCAGACGAGACCGTAGTGCAAGCGCGAACCTCGCATTGATCACCACCGTCAAGGGCTTGCGTGAGACCAGGAGCGGTCAGGGAATGGTCAGCCTCTTGGAGCTTGCCATGGTTCCGGTTGCGTTGACGCTCGTGGGGATCATCGCAGGACCGCTGGTGCTTGTCCCGGTTATCATGATCGTGACTTTCGCGATCTATGTCATCGTGACATCGCGCAAGCTCCTCGATCTGCGCGAAGAGCGGGAGAACGTCGACAATTCCCGCTTCGATTTCCTCGTGGAGGCACTGCGGGGGCTTTCCACGGCGAAAGCGCTCGCAATCGAGTCCCAACTGACGAGAAAGTATGAGGATTTCAAGTATCGCAGCTGCGAAGCCAACTACGCCTTCGCCCGCAGGCTGACGCAAATCTTCGATGCGACTTCCACTTTCTCGACGCTTCTGATTTTCTCGATCATTCTGGCGGGCGGCTTCCTCGCTGTCGCCGGAGAGATAACACTTGGCGCGATGATCGCCTCCGTGATGCTGTCCGGCCGGATCATGCCTCCGGTTCAGCGTGGCCTCGGGCTACTGATCCGCAGGCAGGAACTCGCGGTCGACCAGACCCGCACCGAAGCCATGCTCAATGAAATTGTCGCGGACGATACGCGGATCCGCCACATAGAACCGGAAATGGAGGGTGCGCTCTCCCTGAAATCCGTAACCGTGTTCAAGACAGGGCCGGGAGAAACCTGCAACCAGTCGGAAAAGCCGCTGCTGGACAAGGTCGATCTGAACCTTGATTTCGGCGTTACTCATTTGATTGACGGTGCCGGAAGCTCGGAACTTCTGTCAATCTTCCGGGCAGTCGCGGGGCTGCGGAAGCCTGATGAGGGTGAGGTTCTACTCGCCGGCCGGCCCGCACATCTCATTGAGGAAAGCCTCAGGGCGAAGCATATTGCTTACCTCCAGCCTGAATCTGTCATCTATCGGGGCACCGTTCTCGAGAACCTTTCCCGCTTTGGTGCGGTCACCATTTCGGACATATTTTTCATTGCGCGCCAGCTCCGGCTGGATGAGGATATATCCGTCCTGCCGAATGGTCTCGATACACCGTTGCGCGGAGACGGTTCGGACTCGATCCCGCCGGGCATCAAACAGCGCATTTCAATAGCCCGCGCACTTGCGAGTCGACCCAAGGTCATCCTCTTCAATCATTGCGACAAGGGCCTCGACCGGAGGAGCTACACCGCTCTATTCGAACTCTTCGCAAAACTTCAGGGCCGGGCGACGGTTCTGCTCGCCACCGATGATGCCAACATGCGCAGTCTGGCCGGCCGGCATCTTCAATATAACCAGGGCAGACTCGAGGAGCGCCCCCAGAAAAGCGGCCAGAGGCTGCAAGTCGCGCGTTATCGGGAGTTGCGGATATGAGCGCGGAACCACTCAGACTTGTTCAGTCCGAAACTGCTGATCACCCCCCCGTGTCTCCCCGCGATGCAAGCGCAATTCGCGAGCTCTACGGACGTATCTCCATGATGCTCAATTCGCGGGGAAGCCTTGAAGACGACGCGTTCGTCTGGGCTTTCTGTGCACAGATTTCGCGAATGAACCCGTTTCTTCCGGCGCGAACGATCGCGTCGGCCTTGCCTGCGAGAAGCGACCGACCGTTCGACCGTATTGCATTCGTCAACACGATGGCAAATCTCGGCTATCGCTATTCCTCGTTCCGTTGCCGCGTCAGCGAGATCGACCGTCGATTGCTGCCAGTTCTTGTCCTCAGAGGTCCAGACAGGGGGAAGCTCTGCCCGGAAAACCCACTCGTGGTCGGCCAGGCGCCGGATGACCCCGACGGACTGTGTGTACTGGATGCCCGCACCCTGACCTCAAGGTCTGCGTGCGAAGACGAAGCGGTCGAAGTGATCGCCTTCAGTGGCATTGTCGAGGACGACATGCCCACTTCAAAGATCGCTCGGGAGAACTCCCGATCAACGTGGTTCCGCGCCACAATGAAGCGGTTCAAACCGCAGATCCGCCAAATTCTCATGGTCGGTCTGTTGCTTAACATGATCGCGTTATCTGTGCCTCTGCTTATCCTGCTCGTCCACGAACGCGTCATCAGTATTGGCGAGACAGCCCCACTCATTTACCTCACCAAGGGCGTCGCCATCATTGTCGCGGTCGAATACCTTCTGCGCCGCGCGCGATCCAAACTGCTCACATGGATTACATCGAGGCTGGATTTTATCGTTGGAAGCGCAAGTTTCGACAGGCTCGTGAACCTCAACTCATCAATCGTCGGCAGAGCCGGAGTTTCGGAACAGATCGCGCGCATCAAGACATTTGAGTCAATTCGGGACTTTCTCTGCGGACCGGTAATGGTGACCGCAATCGAAATACCCACAGCACTCTTTGCGCTGCTCCTGCTGGCGTTTCTCGGCGGCAAGATCGTCTACGTTGCGCTCGTCGGGATGGTCTTGTTCTGCGGACTGTTCGTCCTGGTCTGGTACCGCGTGCGAGTTCGGATCAAGGAAGCAGCGATCGAAACCTCCCGTGTTCAGCAGTTCACTCTGGATTGCTTGGAAAGGATCGAGGCAATCCGACTCGACGGTCTTTCGGATCGATGGGAAGAGCGTTACCGCGAAATATCGGGACGAGAGCAGATCGCAAATTTCAGACTCGGCCAAACCGGTATTCACGGTGAGATCGCGGCACAGTTTCTGACCGGATTGCTCGTCGTTGCGGCAGTCTATGTCGGCACGAACCTGATTTGGGTCGGCGAGCTCGGAGCCGGCGCGCTGATCACCTGCATGATGCTCCTCTTGCGCGGTCTTGCGCCGCTTCATGCCTTGTGCGGCATGATCCCCCGCCTTGAGCAGATGCGCAATGCCATCGCACAGATTGATCAACTCATGGATATCGAGACTGAAACTCGCTACGAACCGCGAGCCCTGACGCCGTCGAACCTGAAGGGTGAGGGCCGCATCGGGTTCGCCAATGTCACCTTCCGATATCCCAAACAGGCGCAGATGGTTCTATCGGGGTTGGACTTCGAGGCCTCTCCGGGTGAAGTATTGGCGATCACCGGACCGAACGGCTCCGGGAAGAGTTCTATCCTCAAACTCGTCCTCGGGCTCTACCCGCCACTGCTCGGGGCCGTCAGGCTCGACGGGTTCGACATCCGCCAGCTCGACCCGCATGAGTTGCGAGAGCAAATCTCATACGTGCCGCAGGAGATCGACCTTTTCGCGGGCACGATAGCCGAGAACCTTCGGCTTGGGATGCCCCTGGCGACCGATGAGGACCTGCAAGCCTGTCTGGAGCAGTCCGGGGCTTGGGGCAGTGTTTCCGCGCAACCGGCGGGAATGGAGACGGTCATCGACCCTCAGCGGATCGCTGAATCCGACCCACTCCTGCGTGAGAGGATCGGATTGGCGCGCGGCCTTCTTCGGCCATCTAGCGTTCTCCTGATAGACGAACGACCCTCTTCGTCTCTCCTTGCAGGGCTCGACGAGGATCTGCGTTCCTGTATCGACCGGCTGCGAGGCAAGAAAACGATCCTCTTCGTCTCGTATCGCACGGACATGCTCCGCATTGCGGACAGAGTAATCGCGCTGCGCCCTGGAGGGCGGGCAGTCATTGGCACACTGGACAAGATTGTTGGGCAAGTATGAGAGCGTTACAGTTGAAACCGATTGCCCGGCTCGATCCGGAGCGCCGCGTCGACATGGAATCCTCGGGACAGCGTCCGGATGAACGCCGCAGTATGACCGAGAAAGCGCAACCGACGCTTGCGCAAAAGTCGATCTCCTCGGCCCAGGTACGCCACCTTGCAGCCTCCGTTCGGCTTGAGGAACGTCCGGACAGCGTCTCCGCGAAGTTTGCCGTCTTCGTCGTGGCCGCGTCTCTCATGGCCTTGATTGCCTGGGGGTCCACCGCTGTCCTGCCGGAAATTGCCAAGTCGGAAGGGGAGATCAGCCCCCGCGGCTTCGAACGGGCCATCCAGCACCCGATTGGTGGTACCGTCGCCGACATATCCGTAACATCCGGTCAGACCGTCAAACGTGGTGACCTGATCGCTATCTTCAGCGACAACGACATCAGGTCGGATCTGCGAATAGCAAGCCAGCAGGCGGTCTCGCTGGAGATCCGCGCCGAAAGGCTTGCCGCATACATCGAGGGACGCGAGCCGGTATTCGAGAGGTTTTCCAGTGCAGGTCCCGAAGTGTTCGATGCACGCCGAACCCATGCCGCGATGCTTGCCGCACTCACCGACCGGGAGAGCATAGTCTCGAACCAGCTTGCCCAGAAGAAACATGACCAGCAGATTCTCGAGCGGCAGATCGAAGCACAGGAGAACCGGGCCGAAGGCGTTGCCGATCTGGTGTCAAGACGTGAGGAACTCTACGACAAAGGCCTCGTGACCTACCAGAGCATTGTCGAAGCGCGCCTCGATCTCGAGTCCGAAATCTCCGAGCGTGACGTCCTGAAGAGGCAACTCGCTCAAAACCTACAGTCTCAGCGCGAGTACAAAACCCGCCTGCTCTCTACGGGCAGCGCGGAACGCTCTGGCGCGCTGCAGCAGCTCCACCAGACCCAGGCCGATCTTTCGGAAGTGAACGCACGAATTTCGAACCTCGAGCTTCAGATCTCACAACTTTCCGTCCGCTCACCGGTCGATGGAATCATCAAGCTTCCCGATCGGCTGGCCGTTGGCGATTTCGTTTCCTCCGGGCAAGCGGTTGCCCACGTCGTGCCTTCCGACGAGGAACTGATCGCACGTGTCCGCATATCCGCACGCGATATCGGCCGAGTAGACGTGGGTCAGACAGCCAAGGTGAAGTTCACGGCCTATGACTTCGTGCGGTTCGGCGCGGTTGAGGGAACCGTCGAACGGATCTCCCCCAGCGCTCTCGTTTCTGCAGATGGCCGTCCCTACTACACGGCAGAGATAAGGCTTTCACGGCACTCGCTCGGACCAGGGCAAGGTGAACACCCCGTACTGCCGGGCATGCGGGTGGATGCAGACATCATTAACGGTAATCGAACTATTGTCGAATATCTGCTGAAGCCAGTGAAACTGGCACTGGAAGGTGCCTTCCGGGAGAGTTGAGCATGCTGGACAGACCGGTTCAGGAAGACAGAAAGTCAAACATCCGGTCTGCCTCAAGGAAAATCCTCGTCGTTGACGATGATCCGATGTCCCTTCTCATGCTGGAGGGAGTTGTCCAGCAACTTGGGTTTGAGGTCCTGACGGCAACGAATGGTCAGGATGCACTTGCCTCACTTGCGAATGAGCAGGACATCTCGATTGTCCTGCTTGATCGCGTCATGCCGGGCATGGACGGGCTGACCGTAGTACGGAAGGTCAAGAAAGAGCCGGACCTTTGTCACATTCCCATCGTCATGATCACGGGGTCGGACGATCCCGAAGAAATGCGGGAGGGAATTGAAGCAGGCGTGTTCTACTATCTTTCAAAACCGGTCGAGGCAAACCTCGTAGGATCGGTCATTTCCGCAGCGCTACGCGGCGCATCGCAGTTGGATGCGTTGAATGACCACAGCAACGATACATTGGGCTTTGATCTGGCTGTCGCCGCCAAGTTCCAGTTCAGGACGCCAGACGAAGCACAGTCGCTCGCGGGGTTCCTGGCCAACTTCTTTCCCAACCCCGAGAGATCCATTGAAGGTATTGCGGCACTCCTCCTGAATGCCGTGGAGCACGGCATCTGCGGGATAGGTTTTGACCGCAAGGGCGATTTGCTTGCAGACGGACTGCTGAAGGAAGAGCTGCGCAAGAGGCTGGATCAACTGCCAGCAGAGCGAAAAGCCACGGCTGCCATATCGCGCAAGACGACAGGTGTGTCACTTGTGGTCGAGGATCCCGGTGACGGGTTCGCTTGGAAAGAATTCGTCGAGATCGACTTTTCCCGGTCCCAGGGATCCCATGGACGAGGCATTGCTCAAGCCAAAGCAACCGCTTTCGATGAAGTCAAATTCAACAGCACCGGAAATTGCGTGGTCGCCGTTGTGCGCGCAAAGCCTGATTTCGACTGGTAGGTTAGGTAGTCATGACCAGTTCTAATGCCTCGAATGCCCGCGCCCATAAGCCATATGGGCACCTCAAGAGGTTTTTCCCGATCTACATAACTTGCGTCATTCTGGGCGCGCTTGCCTATCTCGATTATTACTACGTCATGACGAACTATGCGCGGCACGTGGAAAAGGAGCGCGTGGACCTACTCGAAAAGGCTCACCGCAAGGCCTCTTCCGCGATTGCGGCGGCCGACCTGAAGGTTCGATCCGTAGAGGCGCTCGCGAGGGCGTCACAGTCCCTCGAGGCAGACGAGCTGACGAATTTCTCGCAATCACTTGTGAATGGACTATCACTGGGCGTCGCAGAGTTTGGGATAGTCGAACTCAACCAGCATGGAACAGGTCTTATCAAGAGGGGGAACAGCAATGCCAGAACCTTCCCCCTCTCAACCTTGTCACTCGATGTCCGAGATCGACTATCCAACCTTGAAAGTGGTGTAGCCTCTCGGTCTTACTTGTTACCTGGCAAGCTGATCTCCGACGCAAGAGAAGAAACGTCGTCCTTCATCACTCTTCTCAAACCTTACCAGAAGATAGCAACGTCTTCCGGTGCTGATGGTGTGATCTTTCTCTCTTTGAATATCGATAGGATCGCCACTCAGGTCGATAGGCTGAATGGGGTTCGGGTAAATAGCATCTCCGTCGATACGACCGGCAGGAAGCAGGTTTACGAATTTGGGTCCGGGGCTGGACAAAGTGAGAAAGAGGGCCGACTGACCCTTTTCTTTGATGGTCACGCGATAACACTTCTAGCAGCTACAACGAGCACGGACCTCAAGACGTTTATTCTTGATGAGGAACTCAGGCTTCATCTGATCCTTCTCGGAATAGCGTTCGCGATCATATTCACGAGCTACATAAGTGTCCGGCAGATTCGGTTGAGCCGCCAGGCCATTAACGCGGCGGAAGCGGCGAATTACCAGAAATCGCGGTTCCTTGCGACGATGAGCCACGAGATGCGAACGCCACTAAACGGCATTCTCGGAATGAGCGACCTGCTCCGAAACGAGCGCCTCTCGCCAATGCAAACACGCTACCTAGACACACTTAATGTGTCTGCGGAAAGCCTGCTTGCCTTGATCAACGAAACGCTCGATCTCTCCAAGATTGAAGCAGGAGAAATGGAGCTTGATCCGCAGGAAGCCAACCTGGGGGAACTCATCAACAGTGTTTCCAGCGCGGCCAACATACTCGCAAACGGGAAGAATATTGACCTGATCACCATTCTTCCACTGCAGGCTTACGGGCCGTTCGTGTTCGATGAACTACGGCTGCGCCAGGTGCTCACGAACCTGCTCTCGAATGCCATCAAATTCACCGAGGCCGGAGAAGTTGTGCTCAGGGTAGAGGTGATTGATCATAGGGACCGAAATCGCAAGGAAGTCTCCTTTGCTGTCATAGATACGGGGATCGGTATCGACGAAGACCGGATCAAGGACGTCTTTGAGCCATTCCGGCAGGCTGATGCCTCGACAACCCGGCGCTATGGAGGCACCGGACTTGGTCTGACAATATCCAGCCAGATTGTTCAGGCGATGGGGGGCGAACTCTCCGTAATCAGTACGCCGGGTGAAGGCTCAATGTTCCGTTTCACTGTTGAACTGGACGCAAGGCACAATGGCAAACCGTTTCGGCGCGAATGTTGCGTTGTCGGGTTGCAGAACATCGTTCTGTGCCTTGAAGACTGTTCTCTGGCCTCGGCAGCCATTTCATCGATCTCGTCAGCGGGAGGCGACATTCGCCACATCCACGACATCGAAAGCGCGAAGAAATACATTCTCGAAGCCGAAAGACGAGGTGATCCCGTAGATCTTCTTCTCGTCAGCAACGTGGAAACGGCAGAGCAATTTAGGGATCATCGCGATGTCCGGCCCAATGGCGCAGTTCCGATGAAAATCGGCCTCATGCGTTCCTCGAGGTTGGCTTCGAATGTGTTGAGCAGCGAGGAGCAGTCGGCGGCGGATTTTGTCATCAATGCCCCGCACAGCGCAAAGAACTTCGTCGAGGCTATCGCGTCCGCATTCCACCATCGATCGTTTGAAGCGAAGTCAAAGGCCAAGGCTTCCGAGAGCAGTGCCACCTTCACCAAAGCGCGCGTCCTGCTGGTCGATGATGACGCAATCAACCTTATGTACGGAGAAGAACTGCTTCGGCGGCTTGGCTGTCAGATCGTTACTGCGCGGAATGGACAGGAAGCCATTGATCGATTTGCGGAAGGCCAGAGTTTCGACATCGTCTTTCTAGATTGTCAGATGCCCGTTCTGGATGGCTATGAGGCAGTATCGATCCTGAAGGCGAAAATGGAGACGGAAGAATTCAGCCGAACGCCCATTGTCGCGCTGACCGCCAATGCGATGAAGCAGGATCGGTTGAAGTGTTTCAACGCCGGTATGGACGATTTCCTGTCGAAGCCCGTCCGTGAGCAGGAGGTTGTCGAGATCTTGGCGAAATGGATCGGACAGAAAGGTGCCGAACCGCGGGTTCCCGTTCCGAATAAGCCGCAGGTGATCGAAGACGCGAAAAGCCATGCGGCAGTCGCGGAAGTTCCCACCGAGGTCGCGGAAGACCAAGTCGTCGCACCTCTGGCCGACGATTTGAAAATGGCCCCCCCAAAGGCCGCCAAGACACCGGATCGCGCGGCAGCAGACAAGATTGCTCCGGAAAGGGACCAATCAAAGCAGGCAAAGCCGGTGAAGGACGTGGCTGCCAAGAAACCGCTGCCTGTGGTCGAGAAGGAAATTCTTCTCAAGACCAAGGCGACCATGGGCCCGCAATTCCCAAAACTCTGGGAAATGTTCGTGAGCCAGACACCCAACACGTTCGATACGATGCGCCAGGCCATAGTGGATCAGGATATCGAACTTCTCGGACGGTCAGCACATACGCTCAAGAGTTCGGCGAAGATGATGGGCGCAACGGCAATGGCATCTGTTGCTGCTCGGATCGAGGCCCAGTGCAAGTCCCAGGATGCCAGTCCGGGCGACGCCATCGCGCTGCTCGAAGAACTGGAATCGTCCTTTGCGACCTACATCAGCGTCCTCAGGAAAGCCCAGAAGGCAAAGCTCGCCAGCTGATCCCCGACTTCTCCGCAAGCCCCCCTGCCCCCACCTGCGACAGGCCGGGGTCGCAAGTGGCAGCAATCTCCGACAACGAGGCATCCTTCAGGAGCGAAGATTACACGAAATCGATGAGGTCGTTGGCGACGAAAACCGATTCATCCCGCAACGTCTTGAGCCAGATGGTCTGTTTGTCATCAACGACTATCTGAAGTTTCCTGTTGTGGATGGTGAATTCGAGATCGCCCACCGAACTGTCATCGAAACCTTCCAGGCGGATGGTGTCATCGCGCCATCTGAAATCGAGGATCTTGTCGAACTCTGTCGATCCGGTCGAGATATCCCTGGCGCGGAAAACGAAAACGTCATTGCCACCCTGCCCGAAGAGTTCGTCCTCCCCGCTCCCTCCAAGAATGACGTCATCGCCACTACCGGCCTTGATCGTGTCGTCCCCCGCTCCGCCATTGATCGTGTCGTTGCCTCTGCTTGCACTCAGCTTGTCGTCGCCGCCTCGAAGGTTGAATTTCATGCCGGTCTTGATGCTCGTCAGGCTGAGCGCGTCATCGCCGTCCGTCAAATTTGTCATTGTGGCATTCGAAACGCCGACTTCGCTCAGGGGAACGGGTGAAAGCTCGCGGGCCGTGTTGGTTCCAGCATGGAACGAGAAATCACTTTCCTGGAAATCCTCTTCCTTCTTGGAAAGAACGAGGATGCTTCCGCTCCCCCCAAAATCGATAGTCACGCCCTTCCGGCCGTCCGAAAAGTTCAGATCGTCGAGTCCTCCGGAAAAACCGTTGATCTCGATGATGTCCGATCCGGAGTCGAAGCGAATCGTGTCGGTTCCAACATCGTCTACATGGAACACGAAGGTATCGTTGCCCTTGCCCCCCGCGAGTTCATCCGAACCGTTACCTCCATAGAGGAGATCATCCCCCTCTCGGCCAACGAGGCGGTCATTCCCGTCGCCGCCATAGAGAACATTGGTTCCGCGCCCGCCGTCCAGCCGATCCTTGCCGTCGCCTCCCGAGAGGCTGTCGTTCCCGTCATTGCCGGAAAGCAGGTCATCCCCGGCCTCTCCATATTGCAGATCGTGACCCTCTCCTCCCCGCATGTTGTCACGTCCGCCACCCCCGAACATGACGTCATCGCCGAGTTCGCCATTCAACCGGTCGTTGCCGGCTCCGCCTTCAACGGTATCGTTCCCCGCGCCCGCAAAGACATTGTCGTTGCCGCCATCGGCAACGATACGATCGTCCCCTGCCCCGGTTCTGATCTTGTCCGTGCCCTCCATCCCGAGAACGGTCTGGCCATCCTCGGAATGGGACTCATAGCGATCCCGCTTGCCGGTTAGCCGGACGGTCAGGCCCCCATCATCCGTGAAATCGTATCCCGGATCGTTGTCAGTATCACCGCTGCCCTCCTCATCGCCGGGATCGCCCCCGACATCCGGGTCTGTACCGCCTCCCGTGTCATCCCCACTGGAACCCTCAACGAGACGGATCACCCCGTCTGCGCCAACTTCGGTCGATTGGTTCGCGCCGATATCGGTCACCACGACCTGATCACCCGCGCTGAAATCGGTCACGATATCGCCGATGACCTCCGCAATCGAACCGCGGATCGTGTCATTGCCCGAACCGAGCGTGTATGTGTCCAGACCCAGGCCACCGCAGAGCAGATTGTCCGCACTGTTCCCGATCAGGACATCGTCGCCGCCACCGCATATGACGGATTCAATCAGACTGCGCGTGTCATTCTGGAAAAGCAGCGACATGTAGATATTGGCCGATGCATAGACCCAGTTACCCGCCTCGTAGCCCAGCCGAGATTTTTGACCGATCCCGCCAGTATCAAGATCCGTCGCTTCGCCGGGATTGAGGTTAACGCTGATACTGCTGGTGTAGGTGGCGAAATCGAGCGTGTCGTAGCCGCCCCCATCCCACAGCGTGCGGAAGACCCTGTTCTCCGCCGGAACAGCATGGGAGACCCCATCGACCAGCATCTCGCCGGTTGCGGGATTGAAACTGTAGGTCGTATCGCCC
Source organism: Amaricoccus macauensis (assembly GCF_049800915.1). Taxonomy (GTDB): domain Bacteria; phylum Pseudomonadota; class Alphaproteobacteria; order Rhodobacterales; family Rhodobacteraceae; genus Amaricoccus; species Amaricoccus macauensis_A. Next base: position 130,850 of record NZ_JBNAFY010000001.1, on the reverse strand, counting down.
GAGCGTGTGGTATAGTCGGCGCCATAGATCGATTGGATCGCCGCGATATCAAGCATCATTAGCGATTGCGCGAAGCCGTGGGTCTCGTTGGTATATCCGCCGCCATCGTGCCCTACATAGGACTTGTAGCTCATCACCGAGTATTCAATGCTGTCGTAGGCCGCGCCCAGGCTCGTCCCTTCATGGGGGTGCTCCATGCCCAAGGCATGGCCGACTTCGTGCATGGCGGTGAGATGGGCATAGGTTCCGACCGCCCCGGTAGCCCCACGGACATCGTCTGCGTAAGGGGTGATCTCCTCCGGATCGACCCAGATGTCTCCACCGCCGGCCCAGTCGAGGCTCGGCACATAGGCCCAGGCCGTAAGCGGGGCTGTCGATGCCGCGATGCGAATTTCCGCCGAGCCAGGCGAGCCGCTCTCGGTGAGGTTCAGTCCGGATACCTCATCCCAGTGAGAGAGCGCGTCGCGGAAGATCTCCTTGCCGCCATCCCCCAACTCGGAAAAAGTCAGGAGTTCGGAATTGGGCGCGTCGAGGCTGACATAATCGAGCAGGCTTGTTGTGAACCCGAACGAGATCTCGTTCGAGCCCCAGTAGCTTCCGGAGAGAAGACCGGAAAGATCCCCGGTCGTCGGCGCGATGGGCGCCGGCGTCAGAACACTCCCTGCCGCATCAATGGGGCTTCCATCCGTATCGAGCACCGCAAGCCGAACGGGAGCCTCGCAAACGGAGCACAACTCTTCACACCCATTATGTTCGCACACTCGCAAATCCCCCACTTTCGAGTATACGTGCCACCCAGACACATTTTTCTCGCCAGAACCCTGCCGGGTGCGCTTAAGCGCCTTTGCGGCAAGTCCTCCTGCTCGAAGCGAGAAGATGCGCACATCTGGCCACAATAGAAAGCCGCCTTGGCGAGACACAGTTTATGTGTATAATTTGAGATACTTCTGATCTTTTGAATTGGGAGAATCAATTTTTTTATTTTTATTAGCGGGTTGCGCGGTCTCGGAATGGAATTTCTTGCTGGCCAGACCAATTCCAAGAGGCGAACTCAATTCAGCGGTCGTAACCACTTTCGGTAAAATGCGCGGCTAAATCCCTGAACCAGAGCATCTACACGGCATCTCTGGCCGCCTGCGGGCCTTCGCCACGCACCCCAGTGCCCGGCTGCATAAAAAAAAGAGGCCCGGTTGGGCCTCTTGTAGTTTGCATTCCCCCGTCTTGGACTGCGTTTCCGTTCTTACTGCTCGACGGGGTCTTGCTTGCAGTCAAACATGTTCAGCTGGATCATCCCGAGAAGATGGTCGAAATCCGCTCGCGAATGCCGCTGATTGCTATAAAGCCCGGCATCTGCCTTTCTGACATCGCTGGTCTTTGTTCGATATTGTGTCGCCATCGGTTCTCTTCCGTTCTCGCCGCCATTCTGCTCGATTTTTTGCGGCTTGTTTTCTGGCCTTGCGAAGCGCGGTTTCAACCGCGCCTCAATGTCTTCAACTGTCTCTCCCGAAAACTGCTAAACGTCGTGTGGCTTTGGTGCCGAACTAACTACGAGTTGCTTCGCAACTTCAATCGCTGTCGGATGCCTTTCCCCCCTCAGGACTTCACCGACTCTGAGAGTATTAGTGCCAAGCGCATGAGCAATACGAGAGAACTTCTCTCCTTGCATTCTCATAACGTGAGCAGTAACAGCCTCAGCGTACTCGAGCGATTTTCTTTCGTATTCTATCACATTCAGATTCACACCGGTTAGAGGATGAGAAACACCCATTTTCTAAAACTCCTTGGCTTTAGTGAATCCCCTCGCTTTCTACTTTGATTTCTTGTTGGGTCTCTGTGTCAGGGCCGAGGCCGCAGCAGTTTTGGCTGCTTTGCTCGCTCTTGGGTTTCGAAGCACTTTGCTTGCCGCTGTGGCTGCTCTTGCGCTCGTAACTTCGTTGTTTGACTTACGTGCCATGTGTATGGCTCCTTTTATCAACAGGAATCTGGCATTTCTTGTGGGCAGATCCTGTATAAAAGTGCACGTCATTGATCTGATGCCTCGATAATGGCCTAACAGGCCATCGCCCCAAATCTGGGTCGAAACAGCTTTCCCCGCATTGTGCACATCGATGCGGGAAAGCTGGGGCGCGGAAGGTAGGAGTTCCGCGCCCCAACTCCAATTTCCTCAGCTGCAGCCCGTCGTGGAGCCGCAGGTGTTGCACTTCAGGCAGGTCCCGTTGCGGACCAGCGTGAAGTTGCCGCACTCGCCGCACGGGTCGCCTTCATAGCCCTGCATCCGCGCCTTGGAGCGAGCATCGAGCGCCGTCACGCTTGCCTGCGTCTTGGTCGTGGTGGTGGAGGACACCGCCGCCCCGACCGCCGAGGCACTACTGGCAAGCCCGGCACCCCCCTGCAGCACCATGAGCTCATGCGGCAGACGCTTGCGCAGATAGCCCGTGGAGGAGATGTGCTTGATCATCTCGATCGAGGTCTGCGCCACTTCCGCATTTGCCACCGCCTCGACATTGCTCTCCTCGACCGGCTTGCCGACATAGTCGAAGCTCTCGCCCTCGGGCTTCACATGCGCGAGATCCGTGCGGTCGAGATAGCTCACCGCCAGCTCGCGGAAGATGTAGTCGAGGATCGAGGTCGCGCTCTTGATCGAGTCGTTGCCCTGCACCATGCCAGCCGGCTCGAACCGGGTGAAGGTGAAGGCCTCCACGAACTCGTCGAGCGGCACGCCATACTGAAGCCCCACAGAGACAGCGATGGCGAAGTTGTTCATCATCGCGCGGAAGGCAGCCCCCTCCTTGTGCATGTCGATGAAGATCTCGCCGAGCGTGCCGTCCTCGTATTCGCCGGTGCGCAGGTAGACCTTGTGCCCGCCCACCATCGCCTTCTGGGTGTAGCCCTTGCGGCGCTCGGGCAGCTTGACCCGGTTGGAGCGCTGGATCTCCTTGATGATGACCTTCTCGACGACCTTCTCGGCCAGAACGGCGGCGCGCTCACCCTGGGGCGCGTCGATCAGCGCTTCCTCGAGATCCTCCTCGTCGTCGTCCTCGATCAGCGAGGCCGCGAGCGGCTGGCTGAGCTTCGAACCGTCACGGTAAAGCGCATTGGCCTTCACCCCGAGCGACCAGGACAGCTCGTAGGCCGCCTTGCAGTCGTCGATCGTGGCGTCGTTGGGCATGTTGATCGTCTTGGAGATCGCCCCCGAAATGAAGCTCTGCGCCGCGGCCATCATCTGGATGTGGCTCTCCACCGAGAGATACCGCGTGCCGATCTTGCCGCAGGGATTGGCGCAATCGAAGACCGCGTAGTGCTCATCACGAAGATGCGGGGCGCCCTCGAGCGTCATGGTGCCGCAGATATGGGCGTTCGCGGATTCGATCTGGGCGCGCGAGAACCCGAGATGGCGCAGAAGATCGAAGGCCGGGTCGGTCAGTTCCTCCGCCGGGATGCCGAGAACACGGGTGCAGAACTCCTCGCCCAGGGTCCACTGGTTGAAGACGAAGCGGATGTCGAAGGCGGTCGGAAGCGCGGCCTCGATCTTTGCCACCTCCTCCGGGCCGAAACCGTGGCCGGTGAGCGAGCGGGCGTTGATCTCGGGCGCGTCGGTCAGCGAACCACGACCGACGGCATAGTCGATGATCTCGCCGATCTGCGACTGGGTGTAGCCGAGAGTGGCGAGCGCTGCCGGAACCGAGCGGTTGATGATCTTGAAGTAGCCGCCGCCCGCGAGCTTCTTGAACTTCACCAGGGCGAAGTCCGGCTCGATGCCGGTGGTGTCGCAATCCATCACCAGCCCGATCGTGCCGGTGGGCGCGATCACGGTGGTCTGCGCATTGCGGAACCCGTGCTTCTCACCAAGTTCCAGCGCACGATCCCAGACGGAATGCGCGAGGTTCAGCAGGGCCCGGTCCTTGCAGTTGGCATGGTCGAGCGGCACCGGCGGAACCGCGAGCCCGTCATAGCCCGCCGTGTTGCCCTGCGCGGCACGGCGGTGGTTGCGGATGACCCGCAGCATGTGCGCCGCGTTGTTCTCGTAGCCCGGGAAGGCACCCAGTTCGCCCGCCATCTCGGCTGAGGTCGCATAGGCCTCACCGGTCATGACGGCCGTGAGGGCACCGCAAAGCGCGCGACCCTCGGGGCTGTCGTAGCTCAGCCCCATGTTCATCAGCAGCCCGCCGATGTTGGCGTAGCCGAGGCCCAGCGTGCGGAACTTGTAGGAGAGCGTCGCGATCTCCGGGCTCGGGAACTGCGCCATCATCACCGAGATTTCGAGCGTGATGGTCCAGATGCGGGTCGCATGGACATAGCCCTTCGCGTCGAACTGCCCGTCCTTGAGGAAGGTCAGCAGGTTCATGGACGCAAGGTTGCAGGCCGTGTCGTCGAGGAACATGTATTCCGAGCACGGGTTGGAGGCACGGATCGGGCCGTCTTCCGGGCAGGTGTGCCAGGCGTTGATCGTGTCGTGGAACTGGACGCCCGGATCGGCGCAGGCCCAGGCCGCCTCACCCACCTTCTGCCACAGGTCGCGCGCCTTGACGGTCCTTGCAACCGTGCCGTCCGTGCGCTTCGTGAGATCCCAGTCCGCATCCTCGCGGACCGCCCGCAGGAAGTCGTCGGTAACACGAACCGAGTTGTTCGAGTTCTGACCCGACACGGTGAGATAGGCTTCCGAGTCCCAATCGGTGTTGTAGCTACGGAAATCGATTTCCGTCACGCCCTGCTCGGCCTGCTGAAGCACGCGCTTGATGTAGGCTTCCGGAACATGAACCTTCTTGGCCGCGCGGATGGCGGTCTTCAGGGTCTTGTTGACCGTGGGGTCGAAGGCGGCTTCCTCATCGCCATCCCAGGCGCGCACCGCGTCAAGGATCGCGGCCAGCCGCTCGCGGTGGATCTTGGAACCGGCAACGAGGCTCGCGACCTTCTGCTCCTCGAGCACCTTCCAGGAGATGAAGTCCTCGATGTCGGGGTGATCCATGTCGCAGATCACCATTTTCGCCGCGCGGCGCGTGGTGCCGCCCGACTTGATCGCGCCCGCCGCCCGGTCGCCGATCTTGAGGAAGGACATCAGGCCCGACGACTTTCCGCCGCCACCGAGCTTCTCGTTCTCTGCGCGCAGCGACGAGAAGTTGGTGCCGGTGCCGGAACCGTATTTGAAGAGCCGCGCCTCGCGGGTCCAGAGATCCATGATGCCGCCGTCGTTCACCAGGTCATCCTGGACCGACTGGATGAAGCAGGCATGGGGCTGCGGATGCTCATAGGCGGAAGCGGATTTCGTCAGTTCGCCGGTCTGGTAATCGACATAGTAGTGGCCCTGTGCCGGACCGTCGATGCCATAGGCCCAGTGCAGTCCGGTGTTGAACCACTGCGGGCTGTTCGGCGCACCCATCTGGGCCGCCAGCGTGTAGCGCATCTCGTCGTAATAGGCCTTCGCATCGGCCTCGGTCGTGAAGTATCCGCCCTTCCAGCCCCAGTAGGCCCAGGCGCCTGCAAGCCGGTCGAAGACCTGCGCCGCACTCGTTTCGCCGACATAGCGCTCGGCTTCCGGCAGTTCTGCGAGCTTCTTCTCGTCGGGCACGGAGCGCCACAGGAACTCGGGAACGCCTTTCTCGCGCACCTTCTTCAGGCGTGCGGGAACGCCGGCCTTGCGGAAGTATTTCTGTGCGAGCACGTCCGCTGCAACCTGGCTCCAGCCCTCCGGAACGCTCAGGTCCTTGAGCGAAAACACCACCGATCCGTCCGGGTTGCGGATCTCCGACGCGGTTGTCTTGAACGCGATCCGACCGTATGCCCCGCTGTCTTCCGTGGTGAACCTGCGCTCGATCTTCATCTCATGCTCCTTGGTCTTGTTCTGGGTGCATCTAGTGAGCGGCACCATATCTAGTTGCCGTCCTGCGGCCTGCCACCAAACAATGCCAAAGCGCTCCGAGTCGCAACGGATTTATTGCGCATTGCGACCACATATTGTGGTTGACAGCAATGTGTCCACAACCTGCTGTTAGTAGATTGTTAGCAAACGATTCCCGTTAAAGGCGAAAAGTCCTGTTTTCACTGCACCGCAGGGTCAGGTGGCACAGAGGCCTCACGGCTGGGGGAAATCGAAATCGGTTTGCGATCAGAAGCCCCTGCGCTATCCTTTTACCCGTGTCGAAGCCCGAATTGGACGGGCGCGGCACAGGATTTCCCAGTGATTCCCCTCTGCCATTTGCACCGATCCCTTGGAGCCGAATGATGTTCTCGAGATTACCTTTCGCCGCGAGTCCGCTCGCGTTCGCATGTCTCGCCTCCCTTTCCACGGCGCCGGCCGCAATCTCCGGCACCTTTTCCGAGACACAAGATTTTGGGTCGAACCCCGGCAATCTGCGCATGTATTCCTACCGGCCCGCTAGGCTGGGCGAAGGTGCGCCTCTGGTCGTGGTCCTTCACGGCTGCAACCAGTCCGCTCCGGGCTATTTCGAGCATAGCGGCTGGCAGGCGGAAGCGGACAGGGGCGGTTTCGCGCTTCTCTTCCCCGAACAGCAGCTCGGTCCCGGTCCGATCTTCGATCCCAACGGACGCAACCATCCCACGTCCTGCTTCAACTTCGCCGAAGTCCGCGACTCGACGCGCGACAGCGGCGAGGCGCTCTCCATCCGCCAGATGATCTCCACAGCGGTCGAAGACATGGAAATCGACGAGGACCGCATCTTCGTCAACGGCCTCTCCGCCGGCGGCGGCATGACCGCGGTGATGCTGGCGACCTACCCGGAGGTTTTCTCCTCCGGTGCGATCATCGCGGGGCTTCCCTACCGTTGCGGCACCCGCACGGCCACCGCCCCGGAGGCCTGTGGCATCTCTTTTCCGTTCCTGCCTAGCAACCCTGCCCCCGACCGCTCTCCCGAGGAATGGGGCGATCTGGTCCGCGCCGCTGCACCAGCCGGTTTCACCGGGCCCTGGCCCCGTGTCTCGATCTGGCAGGGCGATGCGGATGGCACCGTCGATCCGCCCAACGCACGGGAACTCGTTGAGCAGTGGACGGATGTTCACCGGATCGATGCCCTACCCGACGAACAGCGGGATCTCGGAGTCGCTTTGCGTGCGGCATATGCCAACCCCGAGGGCGAAATTCTGGTCGAGCTCTATGCCCTGCCCGGTTTCGCCCACGCCACGCCGATCGACCCGGATGCCATGGGTGCGCCTTGCGGCATGTCCGGCGACCCCTTCATCCGCGACGCCGACATCTGCTCGACATCCGCCATCGCAGCCTTCTTCGGTCTCGGCGACACCGCTTCGGAGTGATGGGTAAACCAAGGGTAAATTGCGAACCATACTCGAGCCATACGAAAACCATACGGATTCCATACCGATTCCATACGTGGATTTCGGGCGGGTCCGCGCTGTTCAGCCCCGCGCGATCTCCACCTCAAGTCGTTGAAAGTAGGGGTTTTCCGGCGTTCTGATGATGCTCGGCCACTGCGGATTGTGCAACGAATCCGGAAAATGCTGCGCCTCAAAACAGATTCCGGCAAACCGCCCGTACCGCCGCCCCTCGAGCCCCGCCGCCTCGATCACCATTTCCGAAGCATTAAAGACCTGGATGCCCGGCTGATCTGTCCAAACCTGTAGCTCCAGGCCCGTTCGCGGACACGACGAAAACACCACATGCTTGCCTTGATCGCGATCTGACCGCAATATATAGTTATGATCAAGCCCCAACCGCTTTGGGTCGCTGTCATTGATGCTTCGTGCTTTGCGGAAGTCGAAATGCGTGCCTTCGACCGGCGCAAAGTTACCCAGCGGAATGAGTTCGTCATCCACAGGTGTATATTCCTCCGCATCGATCCAAAGCACATGATCGCGGATCGTGCCGTCTCCACCGAGATTGAAATAGTTGTGGTGCGCAAGATTGATCGGCGTAGGCCGATCCGGAAGACCCGTCAACTCGCAGATGAGCTTGGGACCTTCCAAGCGGTACATTACTGAGAAATCCACCGTTCCGGGATAGCCTTCCTCCCCATCGGGGCTTCGGTAGCGCAGTTGGACAGTACCAGCTGCCGTATCGACCTCCATTTCCCATATCCGCCGACCGAGTCCTTCAAGGCCACCATGCAAGTGATGTTTCAGACCGGGACCATCATTGGCCGTCAAAGTGTAGGTTCGCCCTTCCAGCTTGAAACAAGCGTTTGCCGTCCGGTTGGCCACCCTACCCACTATGGCACCATGCCCACGCGCATGATGCACGTAAGCTGCCAAGCTGTCGAAACCCAAGATTACCGGCAGCGTTCCGTGTGAACCATCCACGCGCCAGTCACGCGTAACACAGCCGTAGTTCAGGATCGAAACCGCCGCGTCAGAGCTTTCAAGAACAACCTCTTCGACAGCTTTTCCGTTAAGATCGCCAAAACGCTTCTTCTTCAATGAGCTGTCCCAATCTCTTCGATCATTCTGAGAAGTGCTGCAGGGACGGAAAGCCCATTTTTCGAAACGCTTGCACGGGCATCAAGCCGCCGTGTTCCGGGAAGCCGAGCGCCTTCGACAGCGCAGAAAACCTCCACAAGTTCCGTCATACGTGCGTTAAATGCGCCCCCTGACAAGGCTGACGGATCCATCGCGAGAATTGTTTGCCCGAGATTTGGCGGGCCACCCTTATCATCAAAAAGGCTGGATGCTTCAGTTCCCAGCGCCGACCCCACGAGGCAGGCAGACATGACCTCGACCATGAGCGCCAATCCAACGCCCTTCGCGTCGCCCGCCGGAGCGAGCGTGCCTTTCATAGCGACACTCGCGTCCGTAGTCGGCTCTCCATCCGGGCCCAGTGCCCAGCCTTCCGGGATTTCGCGACCGGCCTGAGCCGCAGCCATGATCTTGCCCTTCGCGACAGTACTGACGGCGAAGTCGATAACTAATGGTTCTTTGCTCGGTATGGGAGCCGCGAAAGCAATTGGATTGGTTCCCAGAACCGGTGTCCGGGTTCCCCAGGGAGCGATTGTCGCCGGTGCATTGCCATAAACGAAGGCAACAAGACCTTCACGCGCAAGATCTTCGCAATGATGGCCGGCCACACCAAAATGGTGTGATCTCGCGATAGCGCATGCAGCAACCCCGGTCTCACGTGCGCGCCGTGCCAGCTCCGGAAGTGCTACTCGCAAGGCCGGGTAGGCAAACCCATATCCTGCATCTACCCGAAAAACCGCAGGCTTAATGTCGAGAAGTTCGGGAACCGCGCTACCATCGACCTTTCCAACCCGAGACTGAAGCGCATAATAGGGAACCCTGGAAAGCCCATGCCCACTCTGGCCATCCGTCTCCGAACGGACCAATGCACCTGCAACACATTCCGCGACGGAAGCAGAGCAGTTCGAAGCCTGCAAGGCACGGGAAACAAGCGCCGTTGCCTCGCCCGTGGTTAGCCTCACGGGGCCATTCATATCGCTGTCCACTTGATCTTTCCGTATATTTCGGCTTAGCGAAAACTGTTCTTCAGCTGGCAACAGGCCCGCGTGAAATCCATACGCCCAGCATGTCGCGCTTTAAGGTGCGACATTACGCGATTGATATCCCGAACGCCTTGTGCACCGGTTTTTTCGATAGCCTTGGCAATTGCCTGGTCCATCTCGCTGTCAGAAAATGGACGTGGCAAATACTCCCGGATTATGTCGATTTCGGCCTTTTCCTCTTCCGCGAGATCAAGCCGACCGGATTCTTCAAAATCCGCAATGCTTTGCTCGCGTTGCTTTACCATCTTGACGAGGATTGCGCGAACCTCTTCGTCGCTCAAGCCATCGGCATTGTCAGCCTGCGCCGTAGCGAGGTCCCGGTCTTTTATTGCGGCGCAAATCAGGCGCAGTGTTGCAACACGATGCGCATCTTCTGACTTTATCGCCGACTTGAGATCACCGGACAGTCTCTCTCGGATCATCCATCACCCATGTCTTGCCGACCTCCACGAGGTCCGAGCTACTAACTATATCGTGCTGCACTGCAGTCAGCAAGTGACACCCAGTTCTCACAACAACCTGATTCCATGATGAAAATTTAAAACTGCGATTCCTTGACCCCACCCTCGAGCAAGCATAGTTTCCATTTCGTCACATTTGGGATTCGCTGATGGCCGAAACACTTGCTCAAGCCGAAGATCACCTCGTTGCAGGCTCAGAAGGCGCTGTCAAACCGACGGCATGCATCGTCTTGAACGACGGACAGGTGTTTTATGGTATCGGTTTCGGGGCGAAGGGAACGGCAACCGCCGAGCTTTGCTTCAACACGGCGATGACCGGCTATCAGGAGATCATGACCGATCCCTCTTATGCAGGCCAGATCGTTACTTTCACGTTTCCGCACATCGGGAATGTTGGTACGAACAGTGAAGACGATGAGACGGCAGATCCGCTTGCCGCAGGCATGGTCGTCAAGTGGAACCCTACTGAGCCGTCGAACTGGCGCACGGCCGATCATCTGTCTACGTGGCTCGCCAAGCGAGGCCGTATTGGAATAGGCGGGGTCGACACGCGCAGGCTGACGCGCTCTATCCGACTTCAAGGCGCGCCCCATGCCGTGATTGCGCATGACCCGGAAGGCAATTTCGACATCCCGGCACTCCTCGCCGAAGCCAAGGCATTTCCGGGGCTTGAGGGCATGGACCTTGCGAAGGACGTAACCTGCGCACAGAGCTACCGATGGAACGAAATGCGGTGGGCTTGGCCCGAGGGGTACGCGAACAGGCTAGAACCCGGCCACCGCGTTGTGGCCATCGACTACGGGGCCAAGCGTAATATCCTTCGCTGTCTCGCATCCGCCGGGTGCGATGTAACGGTTCTGCCTGCCACAGCCACCGCCGAGGATGTGCTTGCGCTTGATCCCGAGGGCCTTTTCCTCTCGAACGGTCCGGGCGATCCGGCAGCGACCGGCGCGTATGCCGTGCCGATGATGCGCGAAATTCTCGACAAGAGCGATATGCCCGTTTTCGGAATTTGCCTGGGCCACCAGATGCTGGCACTTGCGCTCGGGGCGCGGACCATCAAGATGAACCACGGCCACCATGGCGCAAACCATCCAGTCAAGGAAATTGCTACAGGCAAGGTCGAAGTAACCTCCATGAACCACGGTTTCACGGTCGACAGCCAGACATTGCCGGCAGGCGTTGTGGAAACCCATGTATCGCTGTTTGACGGCTCGAACTGCGGCATCGCCATGACTGACCGTCCCGTATTCTCGGTTCAGCATCATCCCGAGGCCAGCCCGGGCCCACAAGACAGCTTCTATCTCTTCGAGCGTTTCGTCGAGGCCATGAAATCAAAGTCCTGAGTTCGAAGGGCGCCCCAGCAGGGGTGCACCCACAGCTTTTGGAAGACCCGCTTCGCCTATCGAGAGAATGATCCTTGCTGCTTGCGGTGAGACGCGCAACCCGCGCGCCACGCGCTGACTCATATCTGGCTTGAAGGGGGTCCAGATGTTTCCCGTACGATCAGTTCGGCCGCGACTTCTGAAACAGTAGCTGGCATGTCAGGTTCAGCGATGCGATCGAGAAGTGCCCTGGCCAGTTTTCGTCCAAGTTTATGCGGATGAACAGACATTGTCGTGAGTGGAGGCGTGGCAACCGCTGCGTCCTGAATATCGTCGAATCCCACAATTGAAACATCCTGACCGGGGATCAGGCCTGCACGCGTTAATCCCAAGCTGGCCCCGAGTGCGACCATGTCTCCATTGGCCACGATGGCAGTGATTTCCGGGTGAGAACGATGAAGGTCTTGCATCGCCTCCAGTCCGGCGAGCTTGTTGTCATCACAATCCCAAACAACATTGGGCGATAACCCCCGCTGGACCATAGCCTTCTTGTAACCTGCTATGCGCTCCCTGCGCACCACGGTCAGATCTGTGCCTCCTAAATATGCGATATGCCGGTGGCCGAGATCGGCGAGGTAGCCGGTTGCTAGTTCGGTAGCGTCGGCATTGTGAATACCGACGTGATCAACGTCGCGATGCAGATGCCTCAGGAACGTCACTGTCGGAATACCGTGCGCAGCGATCAACTCGACAGCCTCCCTTTGCGTTTCGGTTGTAGGAACCCACAACAAGCCCGCACGTCCGTGACGGATGAAGGCTTCAAGTTGCCGATCCTGCCGACTCGTATCGTCCCGTGTGTCCAGGACCGAAACTAGGTAGCCCTCCCCTTCGAGAAGATCGACGACACCACTAACGACTTCTGCATTGAAGGGGTTGGCCAACTGGTTAATCAGAAAACCGATCTCCCGGCTTTGACCCGAGCGCATGGCGGCAGCACGGGCGTTGGGGACATAGTGAAGCCTGCTTGCGGCCTGAAGGACTTTTTGCCGCGTCGACTCGGAAATACGCCCAGTGCCCCGCATGACTTGGCTCACGGTAGGGACGGATACGCCAGCTTCCTTGGCAACGGTTTCCAGCGTCGGTTTCTGAGACATTCCTGACCACATTCGCGTGATATAACCTTACTCCACCGAAATCTCCCGGTTTTTCCCCGAAAGCGCAAGATGTAGACCAAAATGACAGGAGACAGACATCAGAAGGATTGAAAAAACATAAAACCTGCTTGACAATGATATAACGATATATCCGCTTTCGGCATGCACTGGCGTGAGTTGGGGTATGCGACCGGGGCAAAGCTACGGTTGAAATTGGGTCTAATAGCGGCAATCCTGCAACGCATTCGGCGCACAATTTTGAGAAACACACCGCCAAGCAACGACTTGGCCCATACAAAGTCCTCGGGAGGAATACATGACTTCACGACGCACGCTAGCCGGCACCGTTTCAGGTTTCGCCCTAATCTGTTCCGCAATGGTGGCACAGGCGGATGTCCTGTTCTGGTCGACCCAGGCGCGTCCGGTGGAAGAGGCGCAGGCGATGCGCCAGGACGTGCTCACCGGTGCCCCCGAGACTGTGGATTACCAGCCGAACGAGGTCGGCCCCTGGCTGACCCGCTTCCAGGCGGAGGTCGAGGCCGGCTCAGGCTCCATCGGCGTCCTCGGCGCGCTGCACGGCGATTTCTCGTCCATCGACCCGGATCATCTCGTCGACCTCGGTGATCTCGGCGTCACGTCCAACAGCGAGACCTTCAACACGCTCGCGATGCTCGGCACGAACACCCTGCAATACGTGCCCTGGATGCAGGCGACCTACATCATGGCCGCCAACAAGCAAGCGCTTGAATACCTCCCCGAAGGCGCCGACATCGACGCGCTGACCTATGACCAGCTCATCGAATGGGCCGCCAATGTCCACGAGGGTGTCGGCGAGCCGAAGTTCGGCTTCCCGGCCGGGCCGAAGGGGCTGAAGCACCGATTCTTCCAAGGCTATCTCTACCCCTCCTACACCAACGGTGTCGTGCGCACCTTCGCCTCGCCCGAAGCCGTAACTGCATGGGAAAAGTTCCTCGAGCTCTGGGAGCACACCAACCCCGCCTCGACCAACTTCTCCTTCCTGCAGGAACAGCTTCTCTCGGGCGACGCCTGGATCGCCTTCGACCACACCTCTCGGCTCGCGCAGGCCTTCAACGAGCGGCCGGACGATTTCGTCGCCTTCCCCGCTCCGGCCGGCCCCGAGGGTCGCGGCTTCATGCCGGTGCTCGCCGGCCTCGCGATTCCGGAAACCACGCCCGACCAGGACGCCTCCAAGGCTGTGATTCAATACATGCTCGAGCCAGAGACACAGATCGCGACCCTGCGCGCCACCAGCTTCTTCCCGGTTGTCGATGTCGAACTTCCCGACGACCTGCCGCCCGCCGTCACGGCTGCCGGTGATGCGGTTGCCAAGATGAGCGGCGCGCCGGATGCGAACCCCGGCTTGCTCCCGGCCGGTCTCGGTGACATGGATGGCGATTTCAGCCGCGTCTTCGTCGACACGTTCGAGCGCATCGTGCTCGCGCGCCAGCCGATCGAGGCGGTACTGGAAGACCAGAAGCAGCAGCTTTCCAGGATCATGGAAGAATCCGGCGCGCCTTGCTGGGCACCCGACGCGCCGTCCGAGGGCGCCTGCCCGGTGGAGTGATCCCGGCAATCGCCTGACACCACCGAACGTCCGGGCTGAAACCAGCCCGGACACGTCACCTGAAAACCAAATCCTGGCGCCTGGCGCTACCATGGGAGCGATCCGATGAACGCTCGACTATTGCCCTATCTCCTGATCCTGCCGGTCACCCTCTTTCTCTGCGTATTCTTCCTCTACCCGTTCGTTCTCGTCTCGAAACTGGCCTTCACCGATGGCGCGGGCTTCACCCTCGACAACTTCCGAGACGTGGTGACCTACTGGAAATTCCCGATCTCGCTGCAGAACACGATGCTCCTAGCGCTAGCGGTCGTCCCGGTACAGCTTGCCCTCGCCCTGCTGATGGCCACGATGGTCAACCGGATGAAGACCGGACGCGACATGGTCCTCTACATCTGGACCATCCCGCTCGGCATCTCCGATCTCGCCGCCGGCATCATCTGGCTCGCGATCTTCGAACAGTCCGGCTTCCTCAATTCGATGATGCACGGGCTCGGGATCATCGACCGGCCGGTCAACTTCCTGTCCTACCAGAACCCGGTCATCGTCTTCGTCGCCATCGCGCTTGCCGAGATCTGGCGCGCCACGGCGATCATGCTCGTGATCCTCGTTGCCGGCATCGGCCTCATCCCGAAGGAATACTACGAGGCCGCGGAGGTCTTCGGTGCCTCTCCCTGGCAGCGCTTCCTGCGGGTGACCCTGCCGCTCCTGCGCCCCTCGCTCCAGACCGCGCTGATCCTGCGCGTAGTGCTCGCCTTCGAGGTCTTCGCGGTGGTCGCAGCGCTCGGCGGAACCCTGTTCCCGGTGCTCATGGGTGAGATCTACGCCTACCAGTTCGACCTTCAGGACAGCGGTGCGGCGGCGGCCCTCGCGCTCATCGTGCTGGGCATCTCGATCGCCTTCACCCTCGTCATCCTCCGCGCCCTGCGCGTTCCGAAAGGAGCCACGATATGACCGATGCTGTCGCTGTCGCCGCGGACCGCACCACAACCCACAGCGCCTCGCGGTTCCTCTACACCGCGTCGGTGATCCTGCTCTGCGCCTGGGTGATCGTTCCGCTCTACCTGCTGCTCATCAACACGCTTTCCTCGCCGGAAACCGTGAACAGCTTTCCGAAGTCGTTCATCCCGGAATTCGACCTCGGGAGTCTCCAGTTCTTCGCAGGCTTCGAGGGGATGCTGGTGGCGCTGAAGAACTCGGTCATCGTCGCCACGCTGACGATGATCATGTCGATCGTCATCGGCGCGCCGGCGGGCTACGCCCTGTCGCGGTTCGACTTCCGCGGCAAGGAAGTCTTCCGGCTGCTAATCCTGCTCACGCGGGCCTTTCCGCTGCCGCTGCTCGCCCTGCCGCTGGCGGTGCTCTTCATCCGCACCGGGCTCGACGACACGGCCTTCGGCCTTGCGCTTGTGCATACCACGCTGGCGATCCCGTTCGCGGTGCTGATCACCTTCTCGCTCTTCTCGGGCATACCGTTGGAGCTCGAGGAGGCGGCCTGGACCCTGGGCTGCACGCGCTTCACCGCCTTTACCAAGGTCGTGCTGCCACTCATCCTGCCCGGCATCACGGCCTCGGCGATCTTCGCCTTCGTGATCTCGTGGAACGAGGTCTTCGCCGCGGCGGTGCTCACCATCGAGAACCGGACGCTGACCGCGTTCCTCCTGCAGACGCTGGGCGAGGCGCCGCTCCACCTGAAGTTCGCCGGCGGGTTCATCCTCGTCGTGCCGGCGCTCATCTTCATCTTCGCCGTGCGCAAATACCTCTTCGCCATGTGGGGCATCGCGAACCGCTGAGCGGCGCGAACCCTAGGGAAGGACACAGAAAAATGGCTGAAATCCAGATCAAGAACGTCGCCAAGAAGTTCGGAGCCTACCAGGCGCTCCACGATATCAACCTCAACATCGCCGACCAGGAATTCATGGTTCTCCTCGGCGCCTCGGGCTGCGGCAAGACCACGCTCCTGCGCATCATCTGCGGCCTCGAGACCGCGACCGAGGGCGAGGTGTGGATCGGCGGGCGCCGGGTAGACCACCTCGCGCCCAAGGACCGCGGCATCGCCATGGTGTTCCAGAACTACGCGGTCTTCCCGCACCTGACCGTGTTCGAGAACATCGGTTTCGGGCTGAGGATGCAGAAGCTGCCCGACGCGGAGGTCAAGCGCCGGGTCGAACGCACTGCCAGCCTGATGCATATCGAGATGCTGCTCAAGCGCTACTCGGGCGAGCTCTCGGGCGGCCAGCGCCAGCGCGTCGCCGTGGCCCGCGCGCTCGCGATGGAACCGGACGTGATCCTGATGGACGAGCCGCTGTCGAACCTCGACGCGCTGCTCCGGATGGAAATGCGGGCGGAGCTCAAGGGCGTTCTGGCGGAATCGAAGACCACCGCGGTCTACGTCACCCATGACCAGGTCGAGGCCATGTCCATGGCCGACCGCATCAGTGTCATGCATAAGGGCAAGATCGTCCAGGCCGCCTCGCCGATCGAGGTCTACCGCAACCCGGCCGCCGAGTTCGTCGCGGGCTTCATCGGCAACCCGCCGATGAACTTCCTGCGCGCGGAATCCGCAGGCGACGGCAAGTGGACGGTGGCCGGCCAGCAGATCGACGGGCCGCGCTACGGAAAGTCCCCGCTGCAATTCGCGATCCGACCCGAGGACATCCAGCCCGCGGACACGGGGCTCGATGCGCGGGTGAAGATCGTCGAGCCGCTGGGCGCGCATCTTCTGGCGACCTGCGAGGTCAACGGCACGATGTTCCGCGCCGTGCTCGACAGCGACCTGCCGGTCAAGCCCGGCGACAGGCTGACGCTCGCGCCCAACCCGGACCGCATCCGCTGGTTCGACCCCGAAACCACCCTCGCCGTCGGCTGAGAAGGCAAAATGAGACAGGACTACATCGACCAGGCGAAGCAGGTGCTTCGCGACAACGACCGGGGCACCTACACCGTGCCCACCCACGGGCTCTACCCGTTCCAGTGGAACTGGGACAGCGCGCTCAGCGCGCTCGGCTTTGCCCACTACGACGAGGACCGGGCTTGGACCGAGATCGAGACGCTCTTTGATCACCAGTGGGAATGCGGCATGGTGCCGCACATCATCTTCCACGAATACGACCCCGGCTACTTCCCCGGCCCCGAAGTCTACGCGACCGGACGACCCACGCCCACCTCCGGCCTGTCCCAGCCCGCCGTCGCGGCCTTTGCCGCCCGGCGAATGTTCGACCGCGCGAAGGACAAGGAGATGGCCCGGCGCCGCGCGGCGGCACTGCTGCCGAAGATGCACGCCTGGCACGAATGGTTCTACCGCACCCGCGACCCCGAAGGGACCGGGCTGGTGGCGATCATCCACCCCTGGGAATCGGGCCGCGACAACTCGGTCGACTGGGATGCAGCCCTCGAGCGGGTCTCGACCGAGGGCGTCGGCACCTTCCAGCGCCGCGACATCACCCATGCCAACCCGGCCCACCGGCCGACGCATGCGCAATACGAGCGCTACATCAAGCTGGTGCAGATCTTCCGCGAGCTGAACTGGGACACATCGAAACTACATGACGCCTCGCCCTTCCAGGTGGTGGACCCGGGCTTCAACGCGATCCTGATCCGCGCCTGCGCCGATCTCGCGGATCTCGCCGACCTCCTGGGCGAGCCCGGGATGGCCACCCGCTCCCGCGCGCTTGCGGACCGCGGCATCGCGGCGCTCGAGACGCTCTGGAGCGACGGGATGGGCCAGTATCTCTGCTACGACCGCCAGGTCGGTGCCCTGATCGAGAGCCCCACCGTCGGGGGATTGCTCCCCGCCTTTGCCGCGATCCCCACCGAGCGCGCCGCCGGGATCTCCCGCCGCATCGAGGTGCTGGGCCGGTCCTGCGAATATCTCATCCCGAGCCACGATCCCACCGCGCCGGAATACGACGGCCTGCGCTACTGGCGCGGACCGGTTTGGCTCATCGTCAACTACATGATCGCCGACGGGCTCTGTCGGGCGGGCCAGACCGACATGGTCGGGCGGATCATGACCGACAGCCTGCGCCTCATCGATCGCAGCGGCTTCGCAGAATACTACGACCCGATCACCGCCGAACCCTGCGGCGGGGCGCATTTCACTTGGACAGCGGCAATGGTGCTGGAAATTCTGGCTCAGGAAGCTGAGTTGGCCTGAGATCGTCCCGGAGAAGGTAGCAGCACCCAAGGATCTTCGTCCCACCTGGTGAATATCCGTGGGCGCCGCACATTGACGGAAATTGTGGGATTGTTTTGATGCGCCCTATCGCCACGTTCTCGGCCAACTCGGCGCGAATTATGCACTATTCAGTTGATAATTGCAAGAGAAACGACACCACCTTCTCCCATGAGAACTCACAGGAGAGCATTGAAAATTATGACCGACAGAAAGTTACACTATACATGGTTTGGCAATTACTTTGAAAACAACCTGCACTCATGGAGTTCTGAAGAGCATCGGCTTAAGAACAGGGTTCCATTGGCTACTCGCGCTTGGGCTGATGCCCTGCATTTCCCGCATTACCCCTCAACAACAGCGGGAAAATTCGGCATAGCCGGATTGGGAGATCATTCCTGAGAGAAGATGTGGCGGAGAGAGAGGGATTCGAACCCTCGGATGAGTTGCCCCATCAACGGTTTTCGAGACCGCCCCGTTCGACCACTCCGGCATCTCTCCATTCCGGCGCAGACCGATAAGCCTCTGCGCGAAGGAGCGCAAGACCTTCTTGCCAGATTCAGCAGGATTATTCGTTCTCGGACAAGAGCGACTGGATGAAATTCTCGAGCTGCTCCCCCGTCGCAAGCAAACGGCGCGCCGAATCGAGACTGGGGTCTTCGAGTTGAGGCAGGGGTTCGACGAAGGCTTCTTGCGGATCGAGCGACGCAGGGTCATCCGACGGCAACAGGCTCTGCCCGACGCCAGATCGCGACGCCATGTACTCTGCCATTGCAGCCGTTTCAGGATTACTCGCAGCGTCTTTCGCACGCGTCCAGTCTCCGGACGGCCATGCAACGGAACCAGCGCGATCTGTTAGACCGGCTCCGTCGAGTTCTTCCTGCGCACTCGGGAAATCCCCGTCCATGAAATAGGATCTTGCGCGAAGATCTGCTGCCGCTTCTCCGGTCATTCCGTCAAGAACCCTGCGTGTCTTCTCCGTTTCACCCTGCGTCAAGTAGGACTTCGCAAGCAGAAGCCGACCCTCCTCAGTGCGACCGGCGGCCGGGATCACCATCCGCTCAGCGGCCTGCGCGAGACCGAGTTCAAGCAGGTTGGTAGAAATCTTCTGCCGTGCCACGTCGTTCTGAGGTCCCGTTGATATCATGTCCTCAGACGAGAGAACCAAGCGTGCATAATTGGCAAGTCCAACCCGCTCGGGGACTGAATTCGCCAGGATGTCAACAGCGACACCATTGAAGTATTCGTCTTCACCCAGATCAGCCTTTGCTGCCCGAATTTCCTCAATAGAGGTTTCCATCTCAGCGCGTGCAGCAAGCGCCTTTGCCAACAAAGCTCGCAGTTCCGGCTCCTTCTCTGTTCCACGCTGTTCGAGCGCCGTACTCCGGAGGTCAATCACGGTTCGATCAGGGATCGCGTAGCCAGCTGAGAGCCCGAGTTCCACCATTTGCTTCAGGGCATCAGAAGCGTTGGGCGCGGCTTGCTCTACAAGCGAAGACATGCTTTTCATTGCAAAGACCGGATCGCCCTCAACTGCCGCAAGACGTGCGGCCGCAAGTTTGAGGTCCGTGGTCCCCTGATCCCCTACTCGCGTCACAATCTCGTAGATCTGGCGAGCTTCGTATCCACGCTGGTCATCTAGAAGGTTCTCCATGAGCCTCGGACCCACATGCATACGAAGATCTGGCGGCAAATCGGCGAAGGCTTCTTCGACCGTCGCAAAATGTTGTTCATCTCTATACGCCGAAGTCGCTCCTGCAATGGCTAGCCACATCCCATGCCGGCCAGGACACGGTAGATCCCGTGAGAGTGGACCAAAGTCTGCAACCCTTCGATCATCCATGATGCGCGCCAGATCGACCAGTAGGCGTTTATCAGCGCTGTCAGTTCCGAATGCCTCCAGAAGCGCTTCGGCCTCGGCACCAAATCCGAATCTTATGTAGAGCTTTGCCATCTCATTAACGGCGGTTTCATTGAGCTCATCGAACTCGCCGTAGAGATCTTGCCGCAACCTGGACATCTGCTCGAACAGGGGTTGCTCTGCGGCCCAGTAGTCGATGTCTAGACGATAGTCGGGAATGCACTCGGGCAGTAGCGATGACTTGCGAATACGTTCCGGGGCGCGGGCGTTGTAGCGATCGAATACCGTCATTGCCTCGATCTGATCGTGCCGTGCCAAACCGGCAAGATCATCTCCGCTTTCCCCTGTCGGATCAAGCGAGAGCGGCAGAGTCGGAGGAACAGTTTCATTTGGAGGTTCTATTGCCTCCGGCGCGCCGCTCTCGACAAAATACGGATCCGTTGCAGCGAGGTCTACAGGGCCGTCAGTGTCAGGTGTCGTGTCCCTTCGAGACAACAGGCCCTGCGAGGCCGCGCGCTCGATCTGCTCCAAAAGAGCTTCCTCAGCGGCGTAGACATTCTTAATCTCATTCGTACGTCGTTTTGCGAGTTCTTCTGCTTCTGCGAGCATTTCCGGACTTGGTAGCTCAGGTCCTGTAGCGAACCCCTCGCTCTCTGGTGCCGATTGCTCGGTCCCTGCTTCCAAGTCGGCCCCCAGGCCGATTTCGCTTCTGCCACCGTCCTCGGTTACGTCTGCAAGTTCCCGATCGTTTCCTTCGAAAACTTCGGCCGAAGTGCCCTCCGCGATAGCATCCACTGCCTCAGTGGATGTCGGGCTGAGCGCCTTCGCCTCTGCCACCTCGCTCTCAGGTAAATTCTCGTCTTGTCCGTTTTCAGCGCTCTTCTTATCCGACACGTCGAGCGCGAGATAGCGCGCGCCTACAAACGATGTGCTCACTCGGCAGTCGCAACCGATCTGAACCCGGACACTGGTTCCGTCCTCTCCCGATTCAACCTCGACATCGGTAATGCGGGTACGAGGGATCTTGTCAAAGACACCGGTGGTGCTGAATTCGACGAGCTTTCCCGGAAAAAAGATCGTTGCCCTTCCTGATGCCGTCTCGAGAGACCATTCCGTGGTCGGCTCGATCCGCATGACAAGGCGGGAGAAGCCGGCCTGCTCGCCGCTACGGATAAGACCACCTTCCGCAGCGAGCCCCGGCGTGGCGGCGCATACAAGCGCCGCAAAGCTTATGCCGAGATTGCGCATGATCAGGCCGCCAGGCTCTGCTTGGAGTCGCGCAGTGCACCTTCAAGTTCATCGTAGGACGGACGCAAGCCCGATGGCGTGTTTTGGCGTCCGACCTCGACACAGATGTTGGGTGCGTGCTGATGAAGGTAGGCGACGAGGACTTCGCGGATGAGATTGTAGAAATGCTGATCCTCATCGATCACATCCTTCACGCGGGACGCGAACGGTCCGACGAAGCCATACGCGAGGAAAACACCCAGAAACGTTCCGACAAGCGCACCACCGATCATGCCACCGAGAACGGCAGGCGGTTGATCGATCGACGCCATTGTCTTGATCACCCCAAGCACCGCGGCGACAATGCCAAGTGCAGGAAGTCCATCTGCCATATTCTGAAGGGTGTGCGCGGAATGCTGGGCGTGGTGATAGTTTGCCTCAATACGCTTTGAGAGCACTTCCTCGACCTGATGCGGATCATCATAGTTCATGGATGCAGAGCGAAGCGTATCCGTGATTAGCGCCACGCCTTCCTTGTCCGCCAGGATCTTTGGATAGGCCGAGAAGATTGGTGAGGCTGCTGGATCCTCGACATGGGTATCGAGCATGACCGGATTAGTCTTCGCAATATGCAGAAGTTGGAACATGAGGCACAAAAGGTCTCGGAAATCCTGAGGCTTCCAGTATGGTCCCTTGAAGACCTTTCCAACATCCTTGAGGGTGTGCTTGATACCGTGAGTGTCGTTCCCAATGACAAATGCACCGAGAGCGGCACCCATGATCATCATCAACTCATAGGGAGCGGCGTGCAGGATAATCCCGATCTTGCCGCCTGCGATGATGTACCCGCCGAAGACCATGGCGAACACGATTGCGATTCCGACAAAACCGATCATGACTGACTACTCGACTGATACCGCGCAGTTTGCGCAACTCTGTTACGCAAACAGTGCTACGCCATGATCGTTTAAGAATCCTTCAGGCCGGAATTATTCCTTCGGCACGCCTGAATTTCGGCTGGCAATAGTCAGAGTGACGGCGTAGGCGGCGTCCGGCTCCATGGCAGCCATAACATTAGCAGCAAGTTCCGGCCGCATGCGAGACAGAAGACCCGCGGCAAATCCGATGTCCATCTGCTGGAAAATTTCAGCGGCCTCAGCGGCCTTCATGCTCTCGTAGACTGTCTTCATCCGTTCGATATCTCGCTCGGCAGCCTTGTCGGCCTGAGCCAACGTGCCCTCGAGATTCATTCGGGCAATCTCGAAGGCCTCGAGTTGCTCCTCAAGCTTCTTTTCGGCCACACTCAGAGCCTGCGCCCGATCAGCAAGTTGCTTTGCCTCTACTTCAAGCTGTTCTTCACGTTGACGGATCTCTCTCAGAAGAGCATCCGCCTCAGCGGCAGGAGGCGATTCGGCTGGTGCCTGACCTGCGGCAGGGCGGAACGATGCAAGCGTGCTGAACTCCTCGGCGAAGGCCGGCGCGCTCTCGGCGAGACGCAGCCCGGCTGATGCCAAGAAACACATGATGACCAACCCCAGCCCTCCCACAGCCGGTGCGGATGTTACTCTTGCCATCTCTTACCTTTTCCCGCCAGCAGCCAGCATGCTCAGTGCTTCGAGGAGTTCGTCCTCGTCGTCGATAGCAGCGACATCGGACTTGCTACGCAACGGATTGCCGAGCGGGGGAAGCGATTTCGGCTTTGGCAGTTCAGCTACTTTCGTTGTCTTGGGCTTCAACGGCTTGAGCGTAAGCAGGTCAGCTCCGGCGCGCAGAACCGATGAAGCCGCCCGCTTCGGTTGCCAAGGTTCGACCTCATCCGCGGTCGGACCCGCAGGACGAGCTTCGCCCTCTTCCTTCGCAATTTCTTCAGGATCAAATCGAGGAGCTACAGCCCGATTCATGTTTTTTCGGGCAGCAGGCGCCTCTCGGGAGTGTTCACTTCCTGCCTGCACATCATTCTGCACGCTTTGGCGCACCTCCTCACCGTCGACTTTGAACGCCAAATTTCCTTCGGCAGGTTCTGTCTTATTGAACGTAACTTCCGCTTCCTCACGGGCGGCACGCTCCCTCTCTGCCTGACGGCGTAGTGCAGCTTGGCGCGCCTTTTTCCGCGCGGCTTCCTGCGTGGCCAGAGCCGAATTGGGCCCAGAAACAAAATCGTCGGGGTCGCGGTCGATATTTCGACGACGGTCACCCGCCTGGGAAATCTGAAACCTTAAGCCACGCTCGATGTCTTGAGCCGCCTCCGTAGCCTCGGCAACTCGCTGCGTCGCCTCATCCGCCTTTTGGAGCAGGTCGGTCAGATCGTTCCGGCTGATCTTCGCGGCATTTCGCGACTCTTCAAGTGTCGTACGCGCCACCTCGATCTGGCGTGTAAGCGTAACGATTGACTTACCGAGCCCCTTGTCAAGCGACTTGAGTTCCCTGACCCGGCGCGACAATACCCAGCAATACCCGCCGGCAAAAAGGGTGGCGGCGATTAGGAGTCCGTTCGTGAGTAGTTCCAATGCGGTCTCTCCCTCAACTCAAGACGAACTCGGTGATCAGTAGATCACGAACGAGCCCCTCACCCGCCACGACTTGGACGCGCCGAAGCATTTGCGCCCTCAGGCGTGTGGCCTGTGAGGGCTCTTCGAAGTCCTGTACATCAACGGCACGGAGATAAGTGTTAAGTACATCCACGATCCTAGGCATCAACTGCTCCACCGCTTCCGCCTGTCCCGGAGCGACCTCAAGCTGGCCGACGAAGCGAAGGTTTCGTGCAGATGCCTGCTTCGGAAGTGAAACTATGATCTGTTCGATCGGGACGAATGACACTTCCTCGAGCTTGGCCTGGACCGTCCTTTCGGCCTCAACCTTTGCTAAGTCATCAGGAGGGGCGGAAGACCCGATCATCCCGGAATAGACAGCAAAGAATCCACCGCCTCCCAGTAGGATTGCGGCGACGAGGCCGAAGAGCAAAGGCATTTTGCCGCCGGATTTTTTTCCGGACTCCTCGGCTTCATCTGTTTCGACAGTTTCATCGGTCATGCGGGGGTTCCGATAGGCAGGCTGATACGTCTTCAGGCTGTATTTAACTCTCGCAACACTAACCAAATGTTAAGCCTGTTGACCCGAGTATCGGCCACGGAAAGAGGCGCCCAACCCCGCGCGCCCTCCAAGGGATAGAACGCAAGCCGTGCCAACAAAAATCCAGACCATCTGGGAAAGTCTCGAACCGCGCCAGCGCCTGATCGCGATCCTGTCCGCTGTGGGGATCATCGCGACCATGTTCGGCATTAGCAAGATCGCGACTGCACCCGACAACGCCCTACTCTACTCCGGGCTCGACCCCTCCGCTTCCGGAGAGGTCGTTGCGGCCCTCGAAGCCGAAGGAGTTCAGTTCGAAGTACGCAACAACTCCATTTATGTGGATCGCTCCGAACGGGATCGGCTGCGCATGAATCTCGCTGCCGAAGGCCTGCCCGCTGGTGGTCCCGCCGGATATGAAATCCTTGACGGTCTTTCCGGTTTCGGGACGACGAGTCAGATGTTCGATGCAGCCTACTGGCGTGCGAAGGAAGGCGAACTAGCGCGGACCATCGCGACCAGTCCCAATGTTCGTGCAGCACGTGTTCATATTGCGAACCCAATACAGCAGCCATTCTCTCGCACCCAAACCGGGTCGGCATCAGTTACAGTTACAATGGCGGGAGGTTCCCTGCAAACTGACCAGGCAGAAGCAATCCGCAACCTTGTTTCCTCTGCCGTCGCGGGGCTCAATGCACAGGATGTTGCAGTCATAGATTCAATCAATGGAGTTGTGCTCTCCGGGGATCTGGACGACATGGCGAAGGCTGGTATCACCAAGCCGGATGAACGTGCCGAGAAGTTACGTCAGAACATTTTGCGTTTGCTCGAAGCGCGAGTTGGCAAAGGCCGTGCGATAGTCGAGGTGAACGTCGACGCCTCGATGGACAGTCAGACAATCTCGGAGCGCCGGATCGACCCCGAGAGCCGCGTCGCAATTAGTTCGGAAACGGAACAGAGTACCGAGCAATCTTCCGGTCCAGCACCGGGTGTTACGGTTGCCAGCAACTTGCCGGATGGGGATGTCGAAGGTGGCGCCGGGGAGAGTTCCCGCACTGCGAACGAAACGCGGGAGCGACAGAATTTCGAGGTCTCCGAAACTCGAAGCGAACGTGTGATCCTCCCAGGCCAGGTGCAACGCATCAATGTCGCCGTAATGGTCGATGGTATCGTCGCCACAGATGAGGGCGGCGAGCAAAGCTGGCAGCCACGCCCACAAGATGAGATGGATACCTTGCGTCAGCTCGTGGAGACAGCGGCCGGTTTCGACCCTGCCCGCGGAGACACGGTCACTATCGAGTCGTTGCAATTCACCGCTGCGCCCGAACAAGGCACGCTCGTTGAAGGCGGTCAGGAAAGCTTCATGAAAATTTACGGAGCCCGCCTGATACAGATTGGGGTGCTCGGTTCAATCATTCTCGCGCTGATCTTCTTCGTACTCCGTCCGATGATGAGCCGACAGCCGGCACCCCTCATCGGAGAACTCGCAGGAGAGGATGGTGCGATGATCGAAGGGAACGACCAGGCTCCGGCCCAGATCGGTGTCAGCGAAGGCAGCGCAGAGGAAGGTGATTTCCTCGAAGATCTACCGGCCAAGAGCCTAAGCAAGATTGATCGCCTCAAGGAGGTCATCTCGGATCGTAGCGAGGACTCCGCGCGCGTTCTTCGGAATTGGATTGAAACCCCAGAAGGTCAGAAGGAGCCGGCAGGGTAATGAGCAACTTTCGTCTGCAAGAATTTGATCCGGCGACAGCGGCCGGGTCATCCACAAGCAACGGCGACGCAGCGCTCGAGGCACGCATCGATCAGGCCCGAGCGCAGGGGTATGAAGAAGGTTTTCTGGCCGGCCAAGGCGCGGCTACCGAAACTTATCTTTCCGAACAAAGTCGACTGACCAGCGAACTTGTCGAAGCGCTCAATGACGCGGGCATGACAAACGAAGCTGCCCGCATGCATGTTTCGGCCACGGTAGCTCCGCTTATCGAAGCAGTCGTTCGCGCGATCGCTCCAAGCTTGGCCGACGCAGGAATGGTGAATGAAATCGGTCGGATCGTTACCGAAGCGATCGAAAGCGTGCCTGCAGCCAAACCACGCATCCGCTGCTCTTCCGAGCTAGCCGCTCCGCTTAACCGCATGGTTGAGGAGCGCGAGATAACTGCAGAGATAGATGAAGCACCGGAGCTGCTTCCCAGAGAAGCCCAGATATTCTGGGACCAGGGCTACGATCACCTTGATATGGAAACCTGTATTGACCGGATCCGGGAGGTGATCTCCAGCCATTTTAGTCAGGACAACGGGGACTTGAGAGATGAGCGACGCGGATACGCCTGAACCAGACCTGCCCGGAACAGAGGGTAATGCGGAAACGGTCGCGGCGGATGCCGATCCCGCTTCCACGCAACTGCAACAGCAGGCAACCCCGGCGACGAGTACGGGGCAACCGGAAAAATCCGGGGCCTCCGCCCGTGCGGGTGCCTTCCTTGGAGTTCCCATAGAGGTGACGATCTCGGTCGGAAAAGCCAGGCCACTTGTAAGCGAACTTGTTGAACTGCGCAGGGATTCGGTTCTGCCGCTCGATTCGAGCGTCGATGATCCGGTTGAACTCTACATCGGCGACAAGCTGATTGCGCGTGGCGAGCTGCAAGAAATCGGTGAATCAAGCGGGAAGCTTGGAGTCCGGCTCACGGAGGTGGCTGATATCTCAAACGAAATCTAGTCTCCGCTCCAGTAAAGCAGAACTGGCGGCCCGAGATAGACATGATGAGACAAGAGTCTGAAAGCAACACAGACCTCAATCGAGCGGCTTGAAAACCATGATCACCCGTTTCCAGACGGCTCTCTACTGCGCGGCAGGGATGGCAGCAATCGCCTTGCTCTGGCCCCAGGCAGGATTTGCGCAGCAAATCGCCGTCGATTTCGGAGACGGGGATTCTTTCAGCTTGCGAACGGTTCAGATCCTGATCCTGATCACGCTCCTGAGCCTCGCACCTGGTCTGGCAATCATGGTGACCTGCTTTCCGTTCATGGTCACTGTCTTGTCAATCCTGCGACAAGCAATTGGCGTAACACAGGCACCGCCAAACATGATGCTCATCAGCCTCGCGCTCTTTTTGACCTATTTCGTGATGGAACCCGTGTTCGATCAGGCATGGCAAGCCGGCGTGGAGCCCATGATTGAAGGCGAATTGACCCCGGAACAGGCCTTCGCCCCGACCATGGCACCGTTTCGCGTGTTCATGAGCGCTCGGGCCGATCCGGATGTAGTTGAGCTTCTTGAAGACGTTGCACCGGAACGGAACGCCGAGGAAGACGTCCCGCTTTCAACGCTGATCCCGGCATTCATGCTGAGCGAGATACAGCGTGGCTTTGAGATCGGCTTCCTGCTCTTCCTGCCATTTCTCGTCATCGACTTGGTAATTGCAGCAATCCTGATGTCTATGGGGATGATGATGGTCCCGCCCGCCATCGTCTCACTCCCCTTCAAGCTGGCATTCTTCGTCGTAGCCGACGGATGGAGTCTGCTGGCGGGCGCTTTGGTTAGGAGTTATGCGCCATGAGCGAGCAAGACAGCGGTCAAACTGCACTGGTGACTCTTCCGGACAGACCGGACGCGCTAAAGCTCGCCCGTAAATCCGTGCAGTCCCAGCTACCATCGACCGAATTGGCCGAACAAAAGCAGAAGTCGGCCGCTGCTCACCTCTCGCTCATCCAGAAGGCTGCAATTGTCCTGACGGCTATTGGGCCCGAAATGGCTTCGACAGTTCTTCAGGACATATCGGAAGAAGATATGGAGCGTATTGTCCGAACGCTTGGCCAACTCGGTAAGATTGGCCAAGACGTACTGGACGCAGTCATTATTGAGTTTCTTGAGCAGCTTACATCCGGGCTTGAACTTTCCGGCGGCGCGCGGGTCACGCGGGAACTTCTCAGTGGCTTGATTCCGGATGCGGAGATTGACCGAATTCTCGGCACCCTGCCCCAAACCAAGGGTAGAGGCGTTTGGGAACGTCTCAATGCAGCCCCTATCAAGGCCCTTGCTACATTCCTCGCAGCCGAGCACCCTCAGACTGTCGCAGTCATCGTTACAGAACTGCGTGCTGATATTGCGGCTTCCGTTCTTGCCGAGATCGATAGGGATTTCGCTCAGCAGGTCGTTCTTCGCCTCGCCCGTGTGCCAAGTATGGACAAGCGAGTCTCGATGGCGATGCAGCAGGCGATCGAGCGCGATTTCCTCGTCACGCTGCAGAGCTCGATGTCCAAGCGCCGACCGGCAGAACTGATCGCCGGCCTGATGAACAACATCTCCAGCGAAGTCCGCGACGCATTCATGGAATTCCTCGAAAACAAGAACGAAGTCCTTGCGGCAGAAGTTCAACGAACGATGTTTACCTTCGAAGATATTGCGGTTCGTCTCAATTCCCGCGACGTCGCCGCGGTATTGCGCGAGATGGACGAGGAGGAACTCCTCAAGGCGCTCAATCGCGGGGTCGCTCAGGAGAGCCCCTCGGTAGAGTTCCTGCTTTCCTCCCTTCCCCGCCGTCTTGCCGAACGCTTCCGCGAGGACCTCGACGCAATGCAGCCTGTTCCGCTCAAGGAAGGCGAAGCCGCGCAGATCGAACTGTCGAAGATCATACTCGATATGTCCAAGCGCGGGACGATCAACTTGCTAGATATAGAACTGCCTACCTGAATGGATTAAGGACGCAGATCGGGACTTTCCCGACCTGCGCATCCCTTATTCTATGTTCTCTTCTGCGATGGCCTTGCGATAAAGGTGCCACGTGCCATGGCCCAGCACAGGCAGGGCAATGATCAGGCCGAGGAAGAACGGGATCATTGCAATGATGAGAGTTGCTGCGACGATCCAGGCCCAAGTCAACATCGGCCTCGGGTTTGCCTTCACCGTATCTACGCTTGTAATCATTGCCGTCACGAAATCGATGTCCCTGTCCAGAAGAAGCGGTAGGGCCATCACCGTGAATGAGAAGATACAGAAAGCGATAATGAACCCGACAAGCGTGCCGAAGAACAGAAGCGTCAGACCACTTCCGGTCGTGAAAAGAATATTGAAGTCGGAATAAACTGCAAAACTCATGCGGCCTAAAATGACAGCGACCAGAAGCCGCGCAAACCAGATCCACACCATGAAGGCCGCAAGAACGATAAAGGCCATGAACGGCATCTGACCATTGCGCTGCCCCCAGAGTGCGCTGAGCACCTCGCCCCATACGAGTGGAATGTTCTCTTCGCGACGGCGACTCACCTCATAAAGACCCAGGGCCACGAACGGACCGATGATGGGAAACGCGCAGGCCAACGGAATAATCCAGAGCGGCTGGTTCCAGGCCATCAACTGAAGCAAAATGAAAATCCCGGCGATTGCATATATTCCGCCGAAGAACAGGCCAAAATTCGGCGCCGCACGAAAGTCGGCCCACCCTTGGAGCAGCGCAGCGTGGACATCACTTGTGGTGATTTGACGTATCTGCGGACGCTTGTGCGAGACCGCCTCGCCTGTTGTGACGGACATCAGTCTTGTTCTCCCTATCGCCGGTATTGATACCGTTCGTATGCGAGAATTCTAATGCGACTCGCTGCGACATAGCAACTCTCTGGGCTTCACGATCGAAAGTAATGAAGATCCCGCTTCCTAGGACGACCATTGCATTTGAACTGTATTGGCATTGCTCTTCCGTGTAGTCTCGCATTTTATCTTACGTCCGTGCGTAGTCTGCTCATCCTGTCTCATGCCAGCATCCGACGTCTTGAACCTCTCAGACCCGCAATCAGTTGATTTCCAGAGCGATATCCAACGCGTGCAATCGATGGCGCGCGTACCAGTCATTCTCGATATCTGCTCGCAGGCGGCCGGCATGGGATTTGCAGCCATTGCTCGCGTGACGACAGATCGCTGGGTAGCCTGCGCTTCTCGCGACGAACTTGCATTCGGTCTTGGTCCCGGTGACGAGATTCCAATCGAGACGACAATTTGCGACCTCATAAGGAAGAGCGGGGATCTTGTCGTAATCAATGACGTGGCTGCCGACGAAGCGTGGCGTGATCATTTCATTCCGGCGCTGTACGGATTTCGAAGCTATATTTCGGTCCCGATCCAACTTCCTGACGGCTCCTTCTTTGGCACCCTCTGCGCATTGGACCCGCAACCGCGCAAGGTCTCGACAGCACAAGTCATTGGCCTTTTCCAGCTTTGTGCCGAGTTCATCGGAATCAATTTGGATCTGGCAACACAACTCGATCGCAGCCGGACCGCGCTGGTAAGTGCCCGCGAGATCGCCAAACTGCGCGAGGAATTCATTGCCGTAGTTGGACATGATCTGCGCAATCCGGTTGCTGCACTCACTTCGGGTCTCCGCCTGATGGCCGATGGCAAGTTGAAGGACCCTCAGTGTGCGATGGTAGAGTTGCAGGGTATTCTTTTTCGCATGTCATCTCTGATCGACAATCTGGAAGATTTTACACGGGGCCGGCTCGGCGGCCCGATGACACTGAATATCGCGCCTAAGGTTGCTCTAAAAAGTGTAATTGAATCCGTCGCCACGGAAGTGGAACTTGCATCGCGCAGGCAGGTTGAGAAGTATCTCGATCTGCCCGAATGGGTGACAGGAGATTCCGGCAAGATCGGACAACTCCTGTCCAACTTGCTGACAAATGCCGTATCACATGGAGATCCGAATGGCCGAATCCTCATACGTGCGGTGACACAATCGTCCTCGATCCAGATCGATGTAATCAGTGACGGCAAGCCGATTCCGGATCGGATCCGGCATGGTATTTTTGACCCCTATGTCAGGGGCGATACGGCTACGACGAAGGGCATCGGCCTAGGTTTGCACATTGCATCGCAGATAGCTGCAGCACATGGTGGGAGACTTAGCGTAGAACCCGAGCCTGGGGGAAACCGATTTTCTTTGCTCCTACCGTACCAAGTTGAGCCCTCGGAAACCGGCTCCAAGTAAACCGCTCCCCTGCACATGCCTGCCGGGGATCAGTCTACGGCCTGCGCCTCCGCGCGACTCTTGCCCGAGACCTGAAGCGCGAGTGCCGCAGCCATGAACGCGTCGAGATCGCCATCGAGCACGCCTTTGGTGTCGGAGGTTTCCTCGTTTGTCCGCAAGTCCTTTACCATCTGGTAGGGCTGTAGGACATAGGAGCGGATCTGGTTGCCCCACCCGGCATCGCCCTTGGCCTCGTGGGCCGCCGTGATTGCCTCGTTGCGCTTGCGCAGTTCCATTTCGTAGAGACGCGATTTCAGCGCCGCCATGGCGTTCGCGCGGTTCTGGTGCTGAGATTTTTCCGACGAAGTCACGACGATGCCCGTAGGCATATGCGTGATACGCACCGCAGAGTCGGTGGTGTTGACGTGCTGGCCACCTGCTCCGGACGATCGATATGTGTCCACTCGGATATCGGCCGGGTTGACGTCAATCTCGATATTTTCATCAACCACCGGATAGACCCAGACCGAGGAAAAGGACGTGTGACGCTTGGCAGCAGCATCAAAAGGCGAAATACGCACCAGCCGATGAACACCGGACTCAGATTTCAGCCAACCGTACGCGTTGTGACCCTTGATCTGGTAGGTGACGGACTTGATGCCGGCCTCGTCTCCCGGGCTTTCGGATATAAGCTCCACCTTGTAGCCACGCTTTTCGGCCCACCGCACGTACATCCGGGCGAGCATGGCAGCCCAGTCGCAGCTCTCGGTGCCACCAGCACCTGCATTGATCTCGAGGAACGTATCATTAGAATCCGCCTCCTGATCCAGGAGGGCCTCCAGTTCCTTTTGTGCGGCACGTTCCCGAAGAGTACGTATTGCCGCTTCAGCTTCTTTGACCACCTCTTGGTCGTTCTCGGCCTCGCCAAGACCGATCAGCTCTTGCTGGTCCTCAAGCTCTTGGGCAAGCGAGCGATAGGTGTCGATCGCATCCGAGAGCATCTGACGATCCCGCATGAGCGACTGGGCCCGCGCAGGATCGTTCCATAGTTCCGGATCTTCCGACATCGCATTGAATTCTTCGAGTCTGTGTTCTGCGGTGTCCCAATCCATGCGCTGGCGCAGGAGTTCGAGGGATTTCTCGATTTCGGCGACCTGTTGTTCGGTTTCTGCGCGCATGGGCCTTCGCAATCATTTCAAGATTAGGATTACGGCCATGGAGGACCGTGCATCGGGGTAGCAGATGTTCTAACTGCCCCGCAAACCCGGGTAAAGGGGGTGGCACGGAGCGAAAAAGGCAGGGCAACCCTTGCAGTCGGACGTGCTTCGAGAATTATCGGTTGCTCTAGTAAAGCCCACCACTCGACATGGAGCCAAGGGAGGGATTGCTGGGCAATACCTTCGTTCCGCCGCCCCGCACCTGGACGCGCTCGACCGCAGCCCGGCTTACGCCTTGCTGAAGGGGTACGTCCGCGCCCATGCGCCAACCGCCATCAACAGTCTGACCGTAGCCGCCAACAATCGTCTGCTGACCATCCTTGATGTACTCGGTCTGAACACTCGGCCCGCTTGCATTGTCTGCAAGCCGCTGGCCTGTAGAGCGGTCGATATTGATGAAGTAACCTCCGGGCGGTACCGGCCACTTCACCGGCCCCTGCCCCTCCATCACCACCTTGATGAATTCTGCGAAGACCGGCGCACAGAGGGTTCCCCCAAAGGCCGATCGCCCAAGTGGGGTCGGAGCGTCGTACCCCATGTAGCAACCCGCGGCGATCCGGGGGCTGTAGCCGACATACCAGACATCTTTGGCATCGTTGGTTGTGCCGGTCTTGCCCGCAAGGTTGAGCCCGAGAGACCCAACGGCTGCACGGCTCGTCCCACGACTAACTGCGCCGCGCAGCATGGAGGTGATCTGGTAGGCAGTGATCGCATCCATGATGCGCTCAGCCTCGCTTTCGATTTTTGGAGCGGATGCCAGAGCCAAAACGTCCGCTTCACAATCGATACAGTTGCGCTGATCATGACGGTAGATCGTCTCGCCGTAGCGGTTCTGTACACGATCCACCAGCGTCGGTTCGACACGCATGCCGCCATTCGCAAACATGGCGTAGGCCGCCACCATCTTGTAGAGGGTCGTTTCACCTGCACCCAGCGAATAGGAAATCAGGTTCGGCATGTCGTCATAGACCCCGAACCGTTCGGCGTATTCCGCAACCGTGCTCATACCCACATCCTGCGCGATGCGGATAGTCATGAGGTTCCGCGACTGCTCCAAACCGGTGCGGATCGGAGCCGGACCGTAGTAGCGTTCGGATGCATTCTGTGGACGCCAAACTCCCTGCGCCGTCTCGACCTCTACAGGCGCGTCAACAACGATCGTCGCGGGGCTGTAGCCGTTGTCCAGAGCAGCGGCATAGACAAACGGCTTGAACGATGACCCTGGCTGACGGAGAGCCTGTGTTGCGCGATTGAAAACGCTCGACTGGTAAGAAAAGCCGCCCTGCATGGCGAGCACACGACCTGTTTGGGTATCCATGGCCACGAAACCGCCCTGGATGCCTGGAATCTGACGATAGGACCACTCTGGTTCTTCAGCGCCCTCGTCCGCAATATTCTCCACAAAAACCACATCGCCCACATCCCACATGTCATCGGGACCAGTCGCTGCGCGATAACGGCCAGAGTCAGTCTTCACCCGAGCCCAACTTGCATCCGCAAAAGTCAGGTAGTGGCCGTCTTCATCCTCCGGGATGCCCTCAATTCCGATGCGCACGGAAGTTTCTCCGATACCCAGAACGACTGCAGGATACCACCCATCTATATCGCGCGCCACGCGGGTTGCGGAGATCGCACGGCGCCAGGTCTCTTCGGCGATGGGATCGAATTTCTCCGGGTCTATCGTTGCGGCCGGGCCGCGATAGATTCCCGTTCCCCTGTCGTATTCCTCAAGCCCCTCGCGGAGGGCACGAACAGCAGCTTCCTGATACTCCGGATTGACGCTGGCCCGGATCGTCAGGCCTCCGGTAAAGAGCTCTTCATCTCCCAAACTGGAGGAAAGTTCGCGCCGGATCTCATCCGTAAAATAGTCACGCGGCGGCATCTGACTGCGCGCCGAGGCAATATGGCCACCCTGCACCGTCAGAAGATCTTCGGCCTTCGCTGCCTCGGCAGCTTCGCCCGAGACATAGCCATTCTCGCGCATCTGGTCGAGAACGTAGTTCCGACGCGCGACAGCCCTATCCTTCTGACGCACCGGATGCAGGTTGCTCGGTGCTTGCGGAAGCGCCGCGAGATAAGCGATCTCCGCCAAAGTGAGCTCATCGAGTGGCTTCGCGAAATACGACTGTGCAGCCGCGGTGACACCGTACGAATTCTGCCCGAGAAAAATCTCGTTAAGGTAGAGTTCAAGGATTTCGTCCTTGCTGAGCGTGGCCTCAAGCCGTGTCGCAAGAATGATTTCCTTGACTTTACGCTCCCCGGAGCGATCCCCGGTCAGAAGAAAGTTCTTCATGACCTGCTGAGTGATCGTGGAAGCGCCGCGAAGCCGCTGTCCGCGGGCGGCATCTCTGATGGCCACCGCGATACCGATCGGATCGAACCCGTGATGGTCGTAGAAGTTCTTGTCCTCGGCACTGATGAACGCCTGCTTCAATGTGTCGGGGATCTCGTCGATGGGTGTGAAGATCCGACGCTCGCGCGCAAATTCATCCATCAACAGGCCTTCGCCCGAGTAGATGCGGCTCAGCGTTGCTGGCTCATACTGTGCGAGTTGCGCATGGTCAGGGAGGTCGCGACCATAAATCATGAAAATCGCAACGAGACCGGCGAGCGCCATCACCGCACCGATGACTGCCCAACTGAAAAGAAAACCGAAGAAACTGGTAATGATCCGGAGCACGATTCGCCGCCATCTAAGTGAGTGGAAACCATATCCAAGGCATGTGCCAAGGTCAAAATGCGGCACGATCACACTATCGGCATGCAGTTTGATAGCCTCGGATGATCCCCGCACGAATTCAGGGATCAGGAACGGATTGACTGATGAACCGGGCGCAGCACCTGAACGCGCGAAAGTTAGTTCGCATTTGAAATGAACGTGGACAGCGACACAACAAAAGCGATTGTCATTCTCCGGAACCAATTCTATATCTAGTATCGCAGGAGTGGATGCAAAAATTCCTTCTGCACACGTATTCGCCGCAGACGTTCTGCTCGGCACGCACGGTAAGGCCATGCGGTGCATCTCACGGATCGTTGCGGCTGGCGCTTGCGCCACAAGGTTTCAACGCGGAGTATCCGCAGAAAGAGGCGGCGCCGAGCCTTTGGCAGGCGCCGGATAGTGTAAAGCGGTGGACCGCGCAGAGCACGAACAGAACCCCATAGCGTTCAGGCCGGTATCCGGCCCGCATGGGATTGTCGCTCCGCCCATCGCCAAGCCCCAGTCGACGCGCAGACGGTTCCCCTTAGCGGGGGGCATGCCGCTTGGCGTCCTTGAAAGATACCATGACAAAGAAAATGCTGATCGACGCAACACACGCGGAAGAAACGCGTGTGGTCGTCCTAGACGGAACCAAAGTTGACGAATTTGACTTCGAGTCTCTCAACAAGAAGCAGCTAGCCGGGAACATCTACCTCGCGAAGGTAACCCGTGTCGAACCTTCACTTCAGGCT
Organism: Amaricoccus macauensis; assembly: GCF_049800915.1. Taxonomy (GTDB): domain Bacteria; phylum Pseudomonadota; class Alphaproteobacteria; order Rhodobacterales; family Rhodobacteraceae; genus Amaricoccus; species Amaricoccus macauensis_A. The sequence continues at coordinate 94,907 of NZ_JBNAFY010000001.1, read as the reverse complement.
GCCTTTGTGGACTATGGCGGGAACCGCCACGGCTTCCTTGCCTTCTCTGAGATCCATCCTGATTACTACCAGATTCCCAAGGCCGACCGCGAAGCGCTGCTTGCGGAGGAAGCCGCGCTCGCGCAAGAAGCGGACGAGGAGAGCGAGCGGCCTGCCGCGGAGCAGAAGCCATCGCGCAGTCGCTCGCGTAGTCGCAAGCGGAGCCAGCCCGCCGGCGAAGGCGCTCCTTCGTCGGAAGACGCCATCCTTCAGTCAGAACCAATCGGCCCGCAGCCCGATCAGGAGCCAAATCCCGGAGTGGAAAGCGCCGAAGCCGGACACTCGGTTTCGGAACAGGGCGACCAGTCGACAAACCCATCAATCGAGGCCAGCGGATCTCCGGAAGGCGGTACGGTCGCAACAACCGACGAGATGTCTGCGGTTGAGGCTAATGATGAGCCTCAAGCGGAGCCTACCGAGGCTGCGGCCACTGAAATCGAACAGAATGCGCCAGAAGCAAGCTCAGATCCGGTGCCGGCAAAAGCCGCGGTAGTAGAAGACGTCACTGCTGGAGCCACCGACACAGAAACCGAGGGTGCCGGCGAAGCTGATAGCAATGAGAGCAGCGCCAATTCGGATGACGCCTCGACTGCTCCGCAAGAAGACGGCTCGGAATCCATGCTGGTCGAAACGCCCGAGACAAGGGCAACTCCGACGGATGTCGATTCCGTGGGCGGACAGGAAAACCCGCGCGACGAACAGCCACAACGGCGCGCCCGTCCCCGCCGCTACAAGATCCAGGAAGTCATCAAGGTTCGGCAGATCCTCCTGGTTCAGGTGATAAAGGAAGAGCGGGGCAACAAGGGCGCAGCACTGACGACCTATCTTTCCCTTGCTGGTCGCTACTGCGTCCTTATGCCGAACACGGCACGCGGCGGCGGCATCAGCCGCAAGATCACCAACGCGACCGACCGCAAGAAGCTCAAGGATATCTCGAATTCCATCACGGTTCCGGAAGGTGCCGGGCTCATCATTCGCACTGCCGGCGCCAACCGCACGAAAACCGAGATCAGACGCGACTATGAATACCTTCTGCGGCAGTGGGAGCAAATCCGGGACCTCACGCTGAAATCCGTCGCGCCCTGCCTGATCTATGAGGAAGGCAGCCTTGTGAAGCGGGCGATCCGGGACCTCTACAGCCGCGATATCGACGAAGTGCTTGTCGATGGTGAACGGGGCTATCGCGAAGCAAAAGACTACATGAAAATGCTCATGCCTTCACACGCGAAGAACGTGAAGCATTACGGCGATCCGCTTCCGCTTTTCTCGCGCTTCCAGGTGGAAAGCTACCTGACCGGGATGTTTAACCCGGTCGTTCAGCTCAAGTCGGGCGGCTATATCGTCATCGACGTTACGGAAGCCCTTGTGGCGATCGACGTGAACTCGGGCCGATCAACCCGCGAAGCGTCGATCGAAGACACGGCACTCAGAACCAATCTCGAGGCCGCAGAGGAGGCCGCGCGCCAGATGCGGCTGCGCGATCTGGCCGGCCTGATCGTCATCGACTTCATCGACATGGATGAGCGGAAAAACAACTCTGCCGTCGAGAAGAAGCTGAAAGAGAAGCTCAAGTCTGACCGCGCTAGGATACAGGTCGGCCGGATTTCAAGCTTCGGATTACTTGAAATGAGCCGCCAGCGCCTGCGGCCCGGCATGATCGAGGCGACCACGAAGGGCTGCCCCCACTGCCATGGCACGGGACGTGTACGCTCGGACGATTCTGTCGCTCTCGCTCTCTTGCGTGAGGTCGAGGAGGAAGGCGTTCGTCAGCGCTCGAAGGAAGTTCTGGTCGTGGCTCCGGTCGAGATCGCGAACTATCTGCTCAACCACAAGCGCGAACATGTGGCCCTGATAGAGCGTCGCTTTGGTCTCTCCGTTCGGATCGAGGGGGACGCATTGCTGATCAATCCGGACTACCGTATCGAGCGTTTCAAGACGGCATCGCGCCTGATCGCCGCGCCTGAGGGGCTTGCACCGGTCAAGGTCGAGATCGAGGACATGCCCGAGGTCGAAGAGACCGAGGAGGAAAAACCCGCGGCGTCGCAGGACGAAACCGAGACCAGCGAGGAGAAATCCCCGCCCAAGAAGAAGCGGCGTCGGCGTCGGCGGGGTGGAAAGTCCTCTCGCGAAGGTTCGGAAGATCAACAGGCCGAGTCGGCAGACAACCAGGCCGCCGAAGGCGAGAAACCTGCTGAGGAAGCCGACCAGAAGGATGAACCGAGCCAGACCCCTGAAAATGGGTCAGGTGATGCCGCTCCGGCGAAAGTGGGCCAGAACACCGAGACTACTGAAGGCTCTCAGCCCGCTCCGTCGAAACCGGATGCCTTCGGGGAGGTGATTGATCTCGGCGAAGCCGCACCGGCAGATATTGTCGCGGTACCGGAATCAGAAAGCGTGCAGAGACCTGGTCGTCGGCCGAGGGTCAGCCAGCCAGCTGCCGCTGTGATTGCAGAAGTCGCGATCGCTCCGACAGACGAAGTGGTTTCGGATGTCCAAGGTAGCGAAGCGGATGAACCGGCGACCGCCGATACCCTCCCTGCCGCTGAACCCGAAGCGGAGCCGGACACCCCTCTAGTGGAAAGCGTGGACGACGCGGAACAGGGCCAGCCGGAACCTGAGACCTTGGACGTTTCTCCCACAGGAGATGCAGCGGAAACCGAACCGACGGCCGAAACAGTCGGGGATACGGCATCTGAAGCAGTAGAAACGCAAGCGAGTGTGTCTCAAATCGAAGAAGTCCAGACGGTTGAGTCGGAGCTTCCGATCCAGAGTGTGCTGCAAGCGGAAAGTGGTGAACCTGAAATGGCAACTCCAGAACCACAGCAAGCGCCGGAGCCGAAGCGCCGGGGATGGTGGTCCCGCGCTGGCAGTGCCGGCTGAACGGCTTCCCCCAATCATCTGCAGAAGGCCGCATCTAAGGGTGCGGCCTTTTTCTTGGAATCCGGGGCACCGGCCTTGGCGCGATATGAAGTCAGGCCACAGTTTTTACTTCGAGGAATAGCCACGATTGCAAGGTGATCAGCCCGCGGGGCACAGAACAAACAGGTTTGGGAGAATGCAGGCTTCTGTTGCCAGGTGCCTGCGAACCCCGCCTGACGCTGCAAGGCGCCAGGACTTAATTTTCGGTCTTTGTTACTGCTTACGCAGCAACGCGAACCGGAGCATAGTTGTCGTTTGCAACTGTACTGTTTGAACCGATAACGGTGGTATCTCACCGGGTGAAAGCTAACCCCTTTAGACGTCCGTCGATCCTGTTTCGGCCCCATGATCCCCAAACGAGGGATAATGGTGGAGCCGCCGGGTACCGCCCCCGGGTCCGATCCGTTTATTACGGGCGCGTTTATCACCATAGTCCCGTTTCCGAGACAGAACAGATATAGGGCAACCGGGATCGGATTTGAACCCCCCGCGAAGTCTGGAATGCCCACGGACCTGAAATATGCGCCCCGCAGCAAACCCAAAGTAGGTGAGGATCCGCCCTTCTCAAACTTCACATCAGATTTCCAGTTCTCCGGGTGTGCATTGTTCAAACGGCCTGCAACCAGACCAAACCAGCAGGGTCTGAAATTCCGTATTGGCAAGGAGGGTCCATTGGCGGCGCACGGAGCCGCAATGGAAAAAGGGGCAATCAGCTCCCGCCAAAAACGCCGGACGTTGCAGCGCCGTCGCATGATATTCTGCGGGTAGACGCAAGCCGATCTCCTGAAATCATTGGTATTCCAACGGCAACCCGTGCCGGTAATTATCGCTTGGGCGCAAGTAAACTCAGTGCACTGACGCCGACTTCGCGCACAAGCTTTCGACGCATGGCGCGCTCAAAATCTTCATGATTCTCCGCCATTTCGACGAAAGACCCAGGCCCCTGAATGACGAACTGTTCGTAGTAAACCTGCAGCACGTCGCGGTTGTGGCCGATCACGAGACCATTCACGATCACGTCTTGCAGTATCGCGCTGTTGCGAAGATCGCCGGGCCATAGTCCGTCATTATTGGTGCCATCCCCGGAGACATCGAGCTTCTTCTCGAGACAGTCAGGGGACGACTGGAGAACCTGGCCGCCAAAAGCCATGGCAGCCCCTATTGCGGTTGGGAGGTTCGCATGCGTTCGAGGCATCTGGAGGACCCCGGCCGCGATCTCGTCAAGATCCTGTTGTTCTGCAACCAGAACCCAGTTCTGCCGCACAAGTTGCTGATGGCGGCCACTCCACTCATAGATCAAGAGTGCAACCGTCTGTCCGGGCGCTGAAAAGAAGGCCTGCCGCACTTCGGGCGCCGTCAGCGCCGATGCCAGACCTTCTTTCTGCAACTCGTATTCGAACGTATCAACGGATGAGGAAACGTCCAGCGCGAGGGCAAGCGCCAGTCTGCATGTTGCACTCTCGGCCGAAACCGGCAGTGAAATCATCAGCAGGAAGGCCGACAGTCCTCGCGCAAATTTCTTCACCAGCTTCCCGTGTTCTCCATGCTTGCCCAAGGTTCCGCGGGTTCAAGAGCGTCGCCCATCTGGAGCAACTCGATGGAGATGCCATCGGGCGAGCGCACGAAGGCCATATGTCCATCCCGCGGCGGGCGATTGATCGTTACGCCTGCATTCTGCATCTTCTCACACATCTCGTAGATGTTCTCTACAGAATACGCGAGATGGCCGAAATTCCTACCCCCGGTGTAGTTTTCGTCACCATCCCAGTTGTAGGTGAGTTCTATAGCGGCACTTTCCTGACCCGGTGGCGCGAGAAACACCAAAGTGAATTTCCCCTTATCGTTGTCGATCCGGCGAACTTCGCTTAGGCCGAGAAGATCGCAATAGAACTTCTTCGATTCCTCGATATCGGTGACGCGCACCATTGTGTGGAGATATTTGATCTTCATATTGCGTATCCCTCGCTGTAGAAGTCTACATCTAGTTGAGCCGAATCTAAGTGAATCGCCGCCCGAGAGGTTACATATGTCGCTGAGTGCAGAACAGAAGGCCGAAATCGCGGCCCAGCGCGAAACGGTCAGTGAAACCCTTCGCGCCACGGCGCCCGGCATGGAACCCCATCTCTACAAGGCGATCCCGGTGCTTGATCATGGGTTTGTCCGGGTCATCGACTACATGGGGGACGATGCCGCGATTGTTCAGGCGGCTCGGGTTTCCTATGGCGCCGGCACGAAAAAGGCGCGCGACGATGCGGGCTTGATCCGCTATCTCATGCGGCACTGGCATTCGACACCCTTCGAGATGTGCGAAATCAAGCTGCACGTGAAGCTGCCGGTGTTCGTGGCGCGGCAATGGATCAGACATCGGACGGCGAATGTAAACGAATATTCCGCGCGGTACTCGATCCTGGACCGGGAATTCTACATCCCCCAGCCCGAGCAGCTGGCGGCACAATCAGCATCGAACAACCAGGGCCGCGGGAGTGTTCTGGAGGATGCTGAAGCGGCAAAGGTGCTCGACATCCTGCGGAGCGACGCGGGCCGGGCCTATGACCATTACGAGGACATGCTCTCGACCGAGGGCCAGCAGGGGCTGGCGCGGGAGCTTGCCCGGATGAACCTCCCGGCCAATATCTACACGCAATGGTACTGGAAAGTAGATCTACATAACTTGTTTCATTTCCTGCGCTTGCGGGCCGATCCTCATGCACAGTACGAGATCCGGGTCTATGCCGAAGCGATCTGCGAGGTGGTGAAGGACTGGGTTCCGCACGCCTGGAACGCGTTCGAGGACTACCGGCTGAACGCCGTTTCCTTCTCCGGAAAGGGCATGGAAACACTGCGCCGGATGATCGCGGGCGAGACCGTGACGCAGGAAGACAGCGGCATGAGCAAGGGCGAATGGCGGGAGTTCGAGGCCGCGCTCGCGCGCTCCGACTGACCCCCTTCGGGCCCCATTTCAGGCCCGAAATCCGTATGCATATTTCATGCATATTCCATATGCATTTCATGCAGCAAATTTCGCACGGGCCTGCACCCTACAGGCCCCGTGCACTCGCGTGAATCGCGCCGGTGCGACCAATGGTTGAGCGGCACAAAACCCGTAGCTATGGTTAATAAACCGTCGCAGACCCGTCACGTTTCTGTCGTCTCTGCGCGGTTGGATGCGCTCCGCCGGGGAGATGGGATGCGAGGCGCGCGGTGCAAACAGGAATTGACCTGCACCGCTGTTGCCGTGTCCGCGCTTCATTCCCCTCCAGCACATTCCTGAACGCGGGCCGCCCTGCCGGCGCGCGGTGTACCGAAGCGAAGCGAGGCACAGATGCCCTATACTCTCGAACTTCTCCACTTCTCCGACCAGGAAGGCGCCGCGGCCGCGCTCGATGATGCACCGGCCCTCTCGGCCGTGCTCAACGCGCTGCGCGACGAGGATCTGGGCGAGGACGGCCTTGCCGACAACACGCTGACGCTCTCCTCGGGCGATGCCTATATTCCGGGCGTGTTCTTCGACGCCTCCGAGGCCATCTGGGGCGAAGGCGCCGGCGGTGTCGGTGACATCTTCATCCAGAACGCACTGGGCCTCGAGGTGATCTCCTTCGGCAACCACGAGTTCGATTTCGGCACCGAGGTCGTGGCCGGGCTGATCTCGGGCAGCGTGACGGATGTGGAGATCGACGGTCTCGGCGCGTTCGAAGGCACCGAGATGCCCTATATCTCAGGCAACCTCGATTTCCTCACGGACGGTTTTCTTTCCGGTCTCGTGGTCGCGGATGGCGGCGCGGGCGAAGGCGGCACGATCTCCGGCTCGGTCGTCAAGGAAGTGGGCGGTGAACTGATCGGCATCGTGAGCGCCACGACACCCGCGCTCGGCACGATCTCCAGCCCCGGCGACGTGACGATCGCCCCGGAAGAGTTCGACACCCCGCCGACCGATGCGCAGCTCGAAGCACTTGCCGCGGTGATCCAGGCAGACGTGGATGCGCTTCTGGCCGCCAATCCGGGCATGAACAAGGTGATCCTGCTGAGCCACATGCAGCAGATCTCCATCGAACAGGCCCTCGCCCCGCTTTTGAGCGGTGTGGACATCATCGTGGCGGGCGGTTCGGACACCATCCTGGCCGATGACACCGATCGCCTGCGCGATGGCCAGTCGGCTGGCGGCGACTATCCGATCGAGCTGACGGATGCGGATGGCAACCCCGTGGTCGTGGTCAACACCGATGGGCAGTATCTCTATGTCGGCCGTCTTGTCATCGAATTCGACGACGCGGGCAACCTGATCCTCGACAGCTACGACGCGGATGTGAGCGGCGCCTATGCCACCGATGAACAGGGCGTGGCCGATCTGGGCGCGGAAGACCTCGTGGACGAGGAGGTCCAGCTTGTCGTGGACCTGCTGCGCGGTGCCATCGAGGAAAGCGAAGGCAATGTCTTCGGCATTTCAGAGGTGTTCCTCAACGGCGAGCGCTCGGGCGACGAGCTCGACCCGTCCGATCCCGACGGTGTGCGCACCCAGGAAACCAACCTCGGCAACCTGACGGCGGATGCGAACCTCGCCATCGCCAAGGACTACGACGACACGGTGATGGTCTCGATCAAGAATGGCGGCGGCATCCGTGCCTCCGTTGGTCAGCTCGTGGTTCCGGCCGGTGCCACCGAGGCCGAGCGTCTGCCGAACGAAGAGATCGAGGGCGTGAAGCCCGAGGGCGGGATCAGCCAGACCGATATCCAGAGCACGCTCGCCTTCAACAATGGCCTGACCCTGCTCACGCTTACCCGCGCCGAGATCGTGGCGGTGCTCGAACATGGTGTGAGCGCCCTGCCCGACGTGGCCGGCCAGTTCCCGCAGGTTTCGGGCGTCGAGTTCGCCTATGATCCCGATCTCGAGGCCGGCAGCCGCATCCTTTCAGCGGCGATCGTGGATGAGGACGGCGAGATCGTCGACGTGCTGGTCGAGGATGGCGAGATCGTTGGTGACGCGAGCGCGGACGTGCGCATCGTGACGCTCAACTTCATGGCCGATGGCGGCGATGGCTATCCCTTCCCTGCCGGCGACGGGGTGAACCGTGTTGATCTCTACGATCTCGATGGGGATGGCGAGGATGACGGCGGCCAGAGCGGCGATGCCGATTTCGCCTCCGACGGCACCGAGCAGGACGCGCTCGCCGAATACCTCCTCGACAATTACGGCGAGGAGACGCCCTTCGCCATCGAGGACACCGGCCGTGCGGACGACGAGCGCATCCAGAACGTCAATTTCCGCGACGACACGGTTCTGGGTGACGGCGGCGATGGTGGCAGCGGTGATCTGACCGCGATCTACGACATTCAGGGGGCTGCCCAGGTTTCGCCCTACGTGCTGTCGGCCGCGGGCTATGCGACGGTCATCCAGTTCTTCGCGAGCCTCGAGGACGAATTCAACGTCACCGGCGAAGCTATCCGCACCAAGGGCATCGTCACGGCACTGGACTCGAACGGTTTCTACCTCCAGGACGCCGAGGGCGACGGCAACATCGCTACCTCCGACGCGATCTTCGTCTACACCGGCGGCACGCCCACCGTGGCCATTGGCGACGAGGCGGAAGTGGCGGGCGACGTTGCGGAATACTTCCCCGGCGGTGCGGGCACCGGCAACCTGCCGACCACGGAGCTGGTCAATGTCACCGAGGTGAGCGTTCTGTCGTCGGGCAACGCGCTGCCCGAGGCCACGATCATCGGCGAGAGCGGCCGGGTGCTGCCGACCGAGAACATGGAGGATGACGGTTTCATCGCCTTCAACCCGACCACCAGCGGCATCGACTTCATGGAGAGCGTCGAGGGAATGCTGGTGACGGTGGAAGATGCAGGTGTCATCGCCGGCACCAACGGCTTCGGCGAGATCTACGTCGCGGCGAACCAGGGCGACGGTGCGACCGGGCTTTCCGAGCGCGGCACGCTCAATCTCTCGGAGGACGACTTCAACCCCGAGCGCATCCAGATCGACCCGGATTACGACGTGTCGGGCTTCGATGCGCCGGAGGTGAATGTGGGCGACGCGCTTGGCGATGTCACCGGCGTCATGAGCTACAATTTCGGCGACTACGAGCTGATTCCGACCGTGGATTTCTCGGACCAGATCGTCGATGGCGGGCTCGAGGCGGAAGTGACCGAGCTGGGCCATTGCCCCAAGGCGCTGACGGTTGCGAGCTACAACGTGCTCAACCTCGACCCGAACGACAGCGATGGCGATACGGATGTGACCGACTTCCGGTTCCTCAGCATCGCGTCGCAGATCGTGAACAACATGGGCACGCCGGATGTGATCGCGCTCCAGGAGGTTCAGGACAACTCGGGCTCCGAGGATGACGGCACCACGTCGGCTTCCGAGACGCTCGAGTTGCTCGCGCGCTCCATCGACTTCATCGACAATTTCGCGCTCGACGGATCGCTCGACTACGACTGGATCGACAACACCTTCATCACCGACAATGCGAGCGGCGGTCAGCCGGGTGGCAACATCCGCACGGCCTATCTCTACAACAGTGATCGCGTGTCGCTGGTGGACGGCTCGGTGGAGACGATTTCCGGCCAGGGTGAAGGCGAGGCATTCGAGGGTGGTCGTCTGCCGCTTGTTGCGACCTTCGCCTTCGGCGGCGTCGAGGTGACGATGGTCAACAACCACTTCTCCTCCAAGGGCGGGTCGGCTCCGATCATGGGCACCAGCCAGCCCTTCGACAAGAACCAGGAGAACGTGGCGGTCAACGGCAGCCTCGACGAGCGCCAGGCGCAGGCCTCCGCCGTGGCGGGCTTCGTGGCCGGCGAACTGGCCGAGGATGCGGATGCGAACCTGGTGGTTCTGGGCGATCTCAACGAGTTCGAGTTCGTCTCGCCGGTTTCGGGTCTGGAGGCGGTCGGGCTGACCAACCTCACCAATACGCTGCCCGAGGACGAGCGCTACAGCTTCATCTACCAGGGCAATTCGGAATCGCTCGACCATATCCTGGCGAGCGGCAATCTGGCCGAGGGGGCGAGGTTCGACGCGGTGCATGTGAACACGGAGTTCGCCGCGACCGATTACCGCGCCTCCGACCACGATCCGCTGGTGGCGCAGTTCACCATCGCGGACGATCTGGTTCTCGCCTGATCGGCGTAAGCGCGACGTGGTGTCCGGGTGGCGGGGTATCTCGCCGCCCGGGCGTCAGAAGATGGTTTCGAGCCAGTCTAGGAAGACCGAGAGCCGGCGCAGGCCGGACGCACGGGTGAGGTAGAGCGCCGTGACGTCCTGCGGCGGGATGTCGAGCGCACCGGGCAGAAGCTCGATGACACGACCGGCGGCGATGTCGCGGTCGATCATGAAATCCGAGAACCGCGCGATCCCCATGCCGCCCAGGACGAGATGGCGAACGGCCTCGCCATTCGTGGCCCAGGCGGCAATGCGCGGCTCGATATCGGCGTTTTGGCCGTGGAACCGCAGCCGGTTGATATGGGTGGGCGTCGTGAAGCGCACCTGTTCGAGATTGCGAAAATCCTCCGGCGCCGCGGGCTGGCCCGCGCGCGCGAGATACGCGGGTGAGGCGACGAGACGCCACTCCGCGCACCCGAGCCTGCGATGGAGCAGGTCACTGCTGGGCAGGGTGCCGAAGCGGATCGCCACATCGGCATGGGCGTCGATCAGGTCGACCACACGGTCGGTCATGTCGAGGGTGATCTCGATCTCGGGATAGGCCTGGCGGAACTCCGAAAGTCTTGGCGCGAGAGCATGAAGCACGAAGGGCACCGGTGCATTCACCCGGAGCGGCCCACGGGGTGCGCGGCCTCGGGATGCCAAGTCGCGCAGGGCCTCTGTCCGCTCGAGGATCTCGCGCGCGGACCTCAAAAGCTCCCGCCCCTCGGGTGTGAGCTCAATGGCCCGCGTGGTGCGGCGCAGGAGCGTGACGCCAAGCTGCCCCTCGAGCCGCGTGACGGTCCGGCTCAGGGTTGAGGGCGCAGCCCCCAGCCGGCGGGCGGCTTCGGCAAATCCGCCATCCTCGACCACGGCGACGAAGACGGCGAGATCCGCCGCTTGCGGCAATTCATGCACCAAACGCAAAGACCCTTTCCATTCATGATCATTCACGCAAGGGCTAATCCCTGCCACATCCGCGGTCGAGACCTTTCGTCAACGGAGTTACCTCATGCCACTCGCTCTCTGGGCGCTGACCATCAGCGCCTTTGCCGTCGGAACGACCGAGTTCGTCATCGTCGGCCTCATACCGACCATTGCCGCCGACCTCGGCGTTTCGCTGCCATCCGCCGGGCTGCTGGTCAGCCTCTATGCGCTCGGTGTCACGATCGGCGCACCGGTCCTGACCGCACTGACCGGCAGAATGCCGCGCAAGGCGCTGCTTCTCTCGCTGCTCACCCTCTTCACCATCGGCAACGCGTTTGCCGCCGTTGCGCCGGGCTACGGAAGCTTGATCGCGGCGCGGTTCATCACCGGTCTTGCCCATGGTGTCTTCTTCGCCATTGCCTCGACCATCGCCACCAACCTGGTCTCGCGCGAGAAGGAAAGCTCGGCCATCGCCATGGTCTTCATGGGTCTGACGGTCGCGCTCGTGACCGGCGTGCCGCTCGGAACCTGGGTCGGTCAGACCTTCGGCTGGCAATCGACATTTCTCGGCGTCGTGGGTCTCGGCCTGATCGGCCTTGTCGCGAGCGCGGTTCTGGTGCCCGCCTCCATCCCGCACAGCGCGCCGAGCGGGCTGCGTGCCCAGGCGCGGGTTCTGACCTCGCCGCGGCTCCTGCTGATCTACCTGATCACGGCCGTGGGTTATGGCGGGAACTTCGTGGCCTTCACGTTTCTCGCGCCGATGCTCACCGATGTGACCGGCCTTTCGACCGGCAGCGTCAGCCTGGTGATCCTGCTCTACGGGGCCTCCGTGGCGGTTGGAAACATCCTTGGCGGCAAGCTCTCCGACAGCATTGGCCCGGTGCCGGCGTTGACGCTGATCTTCGGCGGCCTGGCGCTTCTCCTCGCAGCACTCGGTCTCGCCCTCGCCAACCCGATCGCGGCCATTGCGGTCATCGCGCTCTGGGGCGGGTTTGCCTTCGCGAACGTGCCGCCCCTGCAATCCTACGTGGTGCAGGTCGCGCGTGACGTCAGCCCCGGCGCAGAGGACGTGGCCTCCGGGCTCAACATCGGCGCCTTCAACCTCGGCATCGCGTTCGGCGCCTGGTTCGGCGGCATGGTGGTCGAAAGCATCGGGCTTGCAGCCGCACCCTATGTCGGGGCCGTCATCGTCGTGATCGGGCTTGGTCTGACCTGGGCCTCGGGTCAGCTCGATGCCCAGAGCCGGACAGTGCCCGCGGAGTGATTGCAGGCACCGGGGTCAGTGTGCGGGAACGCGCTGCACGCTGGCCCTGTGTTCCCGGACGAATGTGTAGATGCCGGTCGAGACGATGATCAGCGCACCTGCGAGCATCAGGACATCCGGCACTTCGCCGAAGATCACGAAGCCATAGATGAGCCCCACGACCAGCGACACGTAGCGGAACGGCGAGATCGCCGCGATGTCTCCGAAGCGCATGGCGAGCGCAATCGCCGTGTAGCCGACCAGAAGGAAACAGGCGCCGCAGAAGATCAACCCGAGCTGGGACGCCGAGACCGGGGCCCATCCGCCGCGCACCAGCATGACCGCAAGGCTCAGCACCAGGAGCGCGGCAGAGGCGATGGCCGCCATCATCGTGGCGGGAAGGCTGGGTCCGAGAATGCGGGTCGAGATGTCGCGGAGGCACACGCCGCCCACGGCCAGCAGCACGAGGATCGCGCCGGGGCCGAAGGCTTCCGTGCCGGGCCTCACGATCAGGAGCACGCCGGAAAACCCGATGATGATCGCGATCAGGCGCCGGGGGCCGATGGGTTGCGAGAGAAAGACCACCGCGGCCAGGGTCACGGCGAGGGGCTGGAGCTGGAAGATCGCCGTGGCGGTGCCGAGCGGCATCATGGCCAGGGCATACATGTAGAAGCAGATCACGCTGCATTCGCCCAGGGTGCGCAGGGTCAGGAGCCGGGTCTGACGCCTCGAGGGGCGGACCTTGTGCGCCCCGTCCCGCATTGCCAGCGCGACGAGCCCCGCGGTCATGAAGAGGTGGCGGATGAAGATGATCTGGAACAGCGGCAGGTCCTGAGCGACGAACTTCAGGACCGTGTCGGAGGTGAGCATCATGGTGACAGCCAGCACCATGAACATGATGCCGCGCGTATTGTCATTCATCCGAAACCACCTCTCTGAAATCTTCCGCCTGCACCGGCATCCCGCAACTGGGATACAAGTATGGTGTCTCGCACCGGCGGGCCGCCAGTGCAAGCGGAGAGCGGCTTCAGGAGTAGGCGCCGGCCGAGTAGGTCAGTTCGTAGCTGTGGCTGTAGAGCTCGAAGATGATGCCGAACGGATCCTCGACATAGACCATGCGGTAGGGTTTCTCTCCGGGGAAATACTCCCGCACGGGCATCCGCTGCTTGCCGCCGGCCTCGACGATGCGGGCGAGCAGCCCTTCGAGATCGGGGTCCTGCACCGCGAAATGGAAGGTCCCGTGGCGGCGGAAGTCGAAGTTCTCCTCCGGGGCGCGGTTGCCGTCGAATTCGAAGAGCTCGATGCCGATGCCGTCGCCGGTGGACAGATGGGCGATGCGGAGCTTGTTCCAGCCCGGACCGAACACGTCGGTGCACATCTGGCCGATGGCGCTGTCATCCTCGGTGACATCGCTCGGCTGCATGATGGTGTAGAAGCCCATCACTTCCGAATAGAACTTCACGGCGGCGTCCACGTCCGGGACGGAGAGGCCGATGTGGGAGAAGGTGCGCGGTGTCTGCGACATGGGATGCCCCTTTTTCATTGCGTTGCTGTCTGACAGGAAATTGGGGGCAAACGGGGCAATAGTGAAATTATCGTTGTGAATATTTTTGATAATGCCATGTTATGATCCATGATCAACGCGGCCTGGCTCGAGACCTTCACCACGCTTTGCGAGACCGGGCATTTCACCCGGACCGCGGAGCGGCTCAACATGACGCAACCGGGCGTTTCGCAGCATTTGCGCAAGCTCGAGGCGCAACTCGCACAGCCCCTGATCGCGCAGGACGGCAAGAGTTTTGCCCTCACGACCGCCGGGGAGGCGGTTTTCGCGCTTGGCCTCTCCCGGCGCGAGGAGGAGCGGCGGTTGCGCGAGCGGATCGAGGTGGATGATCCGGACGTGGGCGAGGTGCGCTTTGCCTGTTCGGGCAGCTTCGCGATGCTTTTCTATCCCCGCGTGCTCGAGGTGATGCGTGGGGCCCCGCGGCTGAAGGTTCATCTCGAAGCGGCTCCGCAGGCGACTGTGCTTTCCGGGGTGCTTGGCGGTCGCTTCGATCTCGGCGTTCTTGGGCAGGATCCGGTGCATGCGCGGCTGGAGGCCCGGCAGCTAGGCCGGGAGGAGCTTTGTCTCGTGCTGCCCGCCGATGCGTCGCCCGAGGAGGCGACATTCGCGGCGCTCGAGCGGCGCGGCTTCGTGGCTCATCCCGACGGATTTTCCCATGCGGATGATCTGCTGGGGCTGAATTTCCCGGATGAGTATCCCGGCGCGGACCGGCTGCGTCTGCGCAGTTTCATCAACCAGATCGGGCAGATCCCCGAGCCTGTCGCCCGGGGCATCGGCTACACGCTTTTGCCCCGGAGCGGGGTGGAGGCCTATCCGCACAAGGACAGGCTGACGATCCTGCCGCTGCCGAAACGGCGCTATCACGAATTGTGGCTCGTGTCCCGGCGCGGGCGCCCCGAAAGCGCGCGGATGCAGCGGATTGCCGGGCTGGCTCGGGCCGTGGCCGCCCGGCTTTCCTGAGAGAGTGGCGGTTACTGGTCGCCCTTGGGCCGCAGATTGAGTGGCAGGATGGCGATCTCGCCCAGGAGGTGCGGCGGGAAATGGGTCACGCCCGGCCGGCCCGAGGCGTCGGTGATGAGCAGCCCGGACGAGCGCATCGCCGCCACCGCGCGCACGGCCTCGGCGAGCGTCATGGAAATGCGCCCGCCATAGGGAAGCCTGCGGATACAGACACCGCGCAGATTGCTGACTTCGAGGAAGACCTGCCCCGCGCCGAAATCGGTCCCCGGATCGACGAATGCACCTTCGATGGTGGCGAGCTGTTTCGAGCCTGTTGTGTCGAGCTGGTTGTCGAGATCCGTGATGCCGAGGAGGCAGTGCTGATCGGCCAGGTAGCCGAGTATCGTCTTGTCGAACATGCTGACGCCTCCTTCACGCGCGCCGGGCGTGCCCACCGGGGGACGCCTGTCTGATCTGCGGTTGAGGAGAGTGGCAGCGAAACCTTTCCGGAGTATTGCCAAGAGGGGGCGGCGAGCTTTGAGGCACTGGCACGGGACAAGCCGAAGGCGCCGTGCCTGCGGCGGCCCGGTATTGAAATTGGCAGCAATCTGAACACCGCGGTCGTTTGAGTGTCGCGCAGCTTTCGAGTTCTTGTGCGCACTTGAAGCCTGCGCGGTGCACGAGCCGCATCCGTCTGACATTCGACACGTCACAGGAACCTACCGGTTAAAACGATCGTTCGCGCCCGTGCCTGAATGGATGGGTTTGGGCGCTATGCGTCGTGGGGAACGACTGCGTCGACTTCAATCTCGACAAGCCATTCAGGATTCACGAACCGTGTGACCGCCATGATCGTATCGACGGGTCGGGCATCGATGCAGTATTTCTTCCTCGCCTCGATGGCCTCTTTCCAGTGGTCGATATCCGTCAGGATGACCCGAGTTCGAACGATATCCTGCAGACCGGAGCCTGCCTGTTCGAGAGCGGCCTTGATGATCTCGAAGCACTGGGTTGTCTGGGCATGAACATCCCCGACGCCGACCGTCCTGCCAGACGCATCGACCGGTGCGGTTCCCCCGACCGAAATATAGGGCCCTACCCGAACAGCACGACTGAAGCCCACGATCTCTTCCATCGGGTTTCCATTGGAAATCAGGTGTCGCATGGATGAGGCCTCCCACCTGACAGCCGTTTTACTCCCAAGGAGGCGATGGGAACAGCACAAGTTGGATCGGATGGGATCCCGTCGCCGGCGCACCGGTGACAGTTTGCACTGGCGGCATCATTGCGGTTTTTGGGACCGACCCGGTGGCGGTCCGGGGGGTGGCGCACCATCGCTTGTTCGACGCAGTTTATGGTGACGACACTGCCTGGATCAGCTCGTTGCCCCGTCATCAACGATGCGCCAGCCCGTCCGGACGGGCCGCCGCAGGCACGGCGCCTTCGGCTTGTCCCGTGCCATTGCTTCCCAGCACCGAGGGTCTGATCGGCTCAAAGCGGGCCACTGCTTGGTGAGGATCGCGATTTCATCCTTGCCGCGACCCTGCACACATCCGGCAGGAGGCTTGGCCTTGAGAGCGGCCCCGGTTGCCGGAGCCGCTCGGATTTCGGTCAGTCTTCCTCGGGCAGCGCGTAGACCACGACCTGATCGCCAACGGAGGGTTTCAGGATCGTGTTGCCGCCCGCGACGAAGGCCACGTATTGGCGTCCATCATGCTCGTAGATGGCCGGGTTCGAGACCGAGGGTGCCTCGACGACGTCTTCCCAAAGCTCGTCGCCGTTCTCGAGCGAATAGGCGCGGACCTTCGCGTCCATGGTCGAGCCGATGAAGATCAGGCCGCCGGCCGTCACCGCCGGGCCGCCGATGGTGGGCGAGCCCATGCTCTCGGGCATGTAGAAGCCGTATTTCTGCGAGGATCCGATCGGGCGCGACCAGAGCGTGTCGCCCGTCGTCATGTCGATGGCGCGTATATCGCCATAGGGCGGTTCCCAGCAGGGCATTCCGAGCCAGTTGAGCGGCACGGTCAGTTCGAAGCCGTAGGGCGCGCCGGTCTGCGGATAGAAGCCCTGCTCGTTGCCCGATCCGCTAGCGACCTCGTCGTAGTCCTCGCGCTCATACATGTCGAGCATCTGCACCGCGCGCGAGGTGTTGACCACCGCGATCTGGTTCTCGGGATCGAAGGCCACCCCGCCCCATTGCTGGCCGCCGAAAGTCGCCGGGTAGACCAGCGTGCCGGTGCCCTTGGTGGTCGTTGGCGTGTAGATGCCGTCGTAGCGCGCGTTCTCGAAGATCTCGGAGCATTTCCCGAGCGAAAGCAGGTCTGCGATCCACCAGGCCTTGGGGCGTTCGCTCAGGCTGATCACCGGCTCCGGCTTCGTGACGATGGGCTGGGTCGGGCGCAGTTCCTCACCCTTGATGTCGGTATCGGTGGGCACCTCCATCTCCTCGATGGGCCAGATCGGCTCGCCGGTTTCGCGGTTGAGCGCGAAGAGCATGCCCATCTTCGTCGATTGCAGGAGCGCCGGGATTTCCTCGCCGTCCACCGTGATGTCCATGAGCGTGGGCGCGGCATTTGTGTCGTAGTCCCAGACGTCGTGGTGGACATGCTGCGCCGACCAGACCACCTCGCCGGTGTCGAGATCGACCGCCGTGGTGGAGGTGGCGAGCGGAATGTCCTCGAGCCGGTTGCCGCCCCAGTAATTCGGGGAGGGCGAGGAAACCGGCATGTAGACCAGCCCCAGTTCCTCATCCGCCGACATGTGGGTCCAGACATTCGCGGTGCCGGTCTTCACCCGGATATCCTCGGGCAGGAAGTTCACCGTCCAGATCAGCTCGCCGGTCTGCGCATCGACGGTGAAGACCGTGCCCGGAGGCGCTTCGGCCCATTCCCAGTCCTTGCCGGCCCAGCCGATGATGAGCTTGTCGGCGGCGACCGTCGGCGGTTGCAGGAGCGAGAGCGGCCAGTGGTCGTTGGTGGTGTTCCACTGGTTCACGTCGAGCACGCCATTGTCGGCAAAACCGGTGCAAGGCTCGCCGGTATCCGCATCGATCGCGAAGAGGCGCGCATCCATCGTGCCGAGATAGACGATTTTCTGGCACGCCTCGCCTTCGACAGGCTCGTCGGCCTCCCAATAGGCCACGCCGCGGTTCTTGAGCGCGGGTTGGGTGAGGGCCTCGAGCGTCGACTGGCTGTCGAAGGTCCATTTCTCCTCGCCGCTCTCGGGATCGAGCGCAATCACCCGGTAGAAGGGCGTGCCGATGTAGAGCGTCTCGTTGGCGTAGACGGGCGTTGCGGACCAGACGGTGGCGGGCAGATCGCCCTTTCCATCAGAGAGGTCGCCGGTGTGATACTCCCAGACCTTTTCCAGGTCGCCAACATTCTCCGGGGTGATCTGGTCGAGGGGGGCGTATTTCTGGGCATTGAGCTGGCCGTGGAAACTGTCCCATGTGGGTGTTTCGGGAACCAGCGGTATGGGGGATGCAGGCGGCTCGGCCTGCGCGGTGGCGTCGGCGGCGGGCTCGGCCTCGGTCTGGCCGGTTTCGGCTTCGGTCTCGCTGTCGATCTCGCTTTCGGAAGCCGGCTCTTCGGTGCTTTCGGATATGCCGTCTTCGGAGCCGGCAGCATTGTCCTCCGCGCCCTCGGACTGATCGGACGTGGCTTCTTCCTCCGCGCCGGTTTCGGCCGCGGTGGGTGTGCCCTGCTGCGGTTGCTCTTCTTGCGCGTATGCGAAGCTGGCGGTGCAGGCGAGAAGTGCGGCGATGGAGCTTTGCCGGATCATGCGGGCTCTCCCTTCCTGGCCAGGAAATCGAACAGGATGAAAACGACGGCGAAGGCCATGAGCCATAACAGCCAGTAGGCTTGCAGGAACAGGGCTGCGGCCGCGGTACAGACGGCTGCAAGCAGGCAGAGATAGCGCAGCAGTTCGGAGAAGCCGCCCCAGGGGCGATAGACGAGCACCAGCCCCGCCAGCGTCATGGCGGCGCAAGCGAACACGACCAGCGCGGCGCCCGTCGTCCCGTTCACGCCTGTGAGCGGTGTGAGATAAAGATAGAGCGTGACCGCGAGCCCGGCGGCGGCCATCAACAGAAACATCACTGCCGATGGCGCGGAGCGCGGTTTCAGAAAATGCATCTTCGAAGTCCCCCAGCGTTGTTGCGCCAGACCCCGATCGCCTTGCTGCGCACCCGCGTGCGCCACCGGATCAGGATCAACATTTCAAGCGCGCATGGGGCCGGAGCGGTCTTGGTCCCGCGACCGAATGCGCGCACTGTAACAATTGGGGCAGTCCGGCTCACGGTCCAGTGAAAATTCGGCGTCATGCGAAAGCGTTCATCCGCCGGATGAACGGCAGGCGACGTCTCCGGGCCCCGTGGTTTGGGGACAAGGCGGCCGTAGTCTCCCGCCGCTGTGGCTCAGCGGCGCATCAAGTCAGCCCATTCGCAGCATGTCGGAGGCGAGGCGGATCGGTCCCGCCTGCCCCTCGATCCGCGCCCGGTAGACATGAAGCCCCTCGAGCACACGCATGACGTAATTGCGGGTTTCGTTGAAGGGAATGCTCTCGATCCAGATGATCGGGTCCGCGCCCGGCGCGCGCGGATCGCCATAGGTGTCGAGCCATTCGTCGACGCGGCCGGGCCCGGCATTGTAGGCTGCCGCCGCGAGCATGGTCGAGCCGTCGTAGCGCTTGAGCATCCGCGCGAGATAGGCCGTGCCGAGCGTGGCGTTGTAATTCGGGTCATGCACCAGCCGCGAGGCGCTGTAGGGCAGACCGAGGTCCTCGGCCATCTGCCTGGCGGTCGCGGGCATGAGCTGCATGAGGCCCTGGGCACCGGCATGGCTGGCCGCGCCTGCGTTAAGCTCGGATTCCTGCCGCGCCACGGCCAGCGCGAGTTCGGTGGGAATGGGCCAGTCTTCCTCGGCCATCTCCGGCAGCGGGTAGTAGTGGTCGGGCAGGATGATGCGCTCGCGGGCCGCATCCTTGGCCACGCGCACGCCCACATGGGTGAGACCGCCATCCATGGCGATCTGGGCAAGTGCTGCGCGCACATCCGCGGGCTGATTCTCGGCGGCATGGCGGAGGAACTGTGCGGCGCGGCCATCTTGCCCCGCTTCCATGAAGAGCCGTGCGGCCTGCACCACCGAGGAGGTCAGCACCGGGCTTTCGGCAAGGGTGGCGGGTGCCGGCGTGGCCGCGATGGAGGCGTCGGGTTCGAGGTCGGCGCGTTCGGCGGCAAGCTGGCCATAGAAACTTGTCTGATGCTCGGCCCCATAGCGGTAGGCCGCGGCGGCCTGATCGGGTTTGCCTGCCTTCTCCAGCGCGACACCGAGCCAGTAGCCCGCGCGCCCCGAAGAGATCGGGGTCTGGACCACGTCGCGGAAGCGGGAGAAATGCTCCGCGGCGCGGTTGGGGTCGTCCATTTCCGTCAGCGCGATATATCCCGCGAGCCATTCGGCTTCGGCGTAGTCGCCGCCTTCGGTGCCGAAACTGTTGGCCGCGAGGCGATAGGCCCGGTCGATCTCGCCACGGCGCAGCGCCTGTCGCGCGAGGCCCGCGCGCCGCTCCATCCAGAAGTCGGGGCGGCCGAGCCTCTCCGGCGCAATCGACTGTTCGAAGAGATACTCCTCGGCATCGTCCCAGCGGCCCTTGCTGACACGGTAGAGGTAGCGCTCGAAGGCGAGACCGGGATCGTCCTGCAGATCGCGCGGGACGGACTGGATCAGGAGCTGGAGACCGGCCGTGTCGCGGCGGGTCGCGATCCGTGCCTTGGCCAGTGCCTGCCAGCCCGGATCGAACTCGTCGAGCATGGTCTCGGCTTCGCGCATGTAGCCGTTCCAGAGCAGCCAGTCGAGCCGCTCCATCTGGCGTTCCGCGATCAGGTGGCCCCAGGTCTCCTGAAGTGCGGCGCGTTCGGGCACCGACATCGGCATCTCGGCCCAGGCGCGCAGGATCACCCGCTCGGCCGTCTCCGGCTTGCCGGCAGCGACAAAGGCCTCCGCTAGCCGCATGGAGCCTGTGGCGGACTGGGGCAGTTGCGCGGTGAAGTATTTCGCGACCTCGGCGGGCGGCAGGTCCACGGGCATCAGGTGTTCGCCCTCGCGACGCAGCGACGCGAGACCGGGCCAGTCGGCATTGCGGGCCAGGAAGTCCTCGTATTCCGCCCATTCTCCGCCACCCGTGCGCAGGCGGGTCCAGAGAATGATGTCCGCGGCCACCGGCACGCCGGTCTGGCGCGCGAAGCTTTGCGCATCGCTCCAGCGGTCCTGGGCGGCGGCGGCGAGCGCGAGGTTGATGTGGTCGGCCCCGGCGATGGAGCGGGTGGCGGGCGCGGAAAGCTTCAGCGTCTGAGGCCGGGGGAGCGGTTCGGCGACGGGAAGTGCGACCGTGCCGATCAGCAGGCCAAAGGTCAGCGAGGCAGTGAGCGATACGCGCATGGAATGTCCCTGACGTTCATGACCTGTCAACGAATCTTACCGGTTCGTTTTGCAACTCAAGCGTTACCATAGCGTATATCCTGGGCGCATAAAGCGGCGCTTGCGGTGTTGCGCATTCACGATTAGGTTCACGCGGCTTTCAAATCGGCACGTCCGTCCACCCCGGAGTTACCCAATGTTCAAAGGCTCGATACCCGCGCTCGTCACCCCCTTCCGCGATGGCAAGGTGGACGAGAAAGCGCTTGTTGGCCTGGTGAACTGGCACGTGGAGGAAGGGTCGCACGGGCTCGTGGCCGTCGGCACGACCGGCGAGTCGCCCACGCTCACCCATGAAGAGCATGAGCACGTGATCGAGGTTGTGGTGAATACCGCGGCCGGACGCATCCCGGTGATTGCGGGTGCAGGCTCGAACAACACCGACGAATCGGTGCGGCTGATGCAATTCGCCCATCGGGTCGGTGCGGATGCCGCCCTCGTCGTGACGCCCTATTACAACAAGCCCAGCCAGCGCGGAATGTATCACCATTTCAAGGTGCTGCACGATGCGGTTGACCTGCCGATCCTGATCTACAACATCCCCGGCCGGTCGGTGGTCGACATGACCCCCGCAACGATGGGGGAGCTGGCGAAGCTGCCGCGGATCGTGGGCGTGAAGGATGCCACGGGCGACGTGACGCGGGTGAGCGATCAGCGGATCACCTGCGGGCCGGATTTCGTGCAGATCTCGGGCGAGGATGCGAGCGCGCTCGGCTACAATGCCCATGGCGGTGTGGGCTGCATCTCGGTGGTGGCCAATGTGGTGCCGCGGCTTTCGGCGGAATTCCAGAATGCCATGCTGGCAGGCGACTACGCCAAGGCCTTGACATATCAGGATAAACTGATGCCGCTGCACCGGGCCTGCTTTGCCGAGCCGAACCCCTCGCCGACGAAATACGCGCTCTCGCTGTTGGGCCGCTGCACCGACGAGGTGCGCTCGCCGCTGGTGGGACTGGAGCCTGCGACGAAGGAAAAGGTCGAGGCGGCGATGCGCCATGCCGGGGTGCTCGAATACGCCTGAGGCGCGGCCGATCGGGCCATTCCGCGCGTATGGAATCCATATGGTTTCGATATGGAAACCGTATGGCTGCCTGTTACCGATCTCTTAACGGGTGGCCTTCGGGGTAAGGGGCCTGAGCCCTGCCAATCATCCGATCAATTCGACCACATATAAGGGTGCGGGTCGCCCAGGAGCGAGAACCACGCGGTGCGGGATTGGCATAACGCAGGCTTGATGGCGCGGGCCTGGAGAGGGCTGCGCATGGTGCGTGTGATCGCGGCCGCCCCCTTGCGATGGAATGCGGCGGCGGTGCGGGTTGCTGCTTACGTCCCCCGGTTTTCGGGGTATAATCGGGATGAGTTCAGAGCCGCGCCGAGCCTGAGTTTCTCGACGCGACATCTCGAAGTGGTCCGGCAGGTGCCAGCCTTCCGCCCGGACAGGCGGCAGGTGCAGGACCATTCACATTTCCCTAACCCGGGGCGGCGAAGGGATACTCCGGGGCCGCCGCCCTGCCTGCGAAGGATAGCTCCATGACGCTCCGCCTCACATCTGCCGCGTTCCCGGCCCTTTTGCTCGTTGCCCTGCCCGCCCATGCGCTGGAGGATCTGGGCGAATGTCTTGCCGCCGTGGAGGCCTATCACCATGCGCTGGTGGAGGAGGACATTCCCGAGACCTGGAGCGCGGATCTGGAGCACACGCTGGGGCGGGCGGTTTCGGCCTGCGAGGACGGCGATCTGGCGCGGGGCGCGGGCCATCTCGAGGTGGCGAAGGCCCAGTACGAGGCGCTCTTCGAGGGCGAGGACGCGGGCCTCGGCGGCGTGACGGATGCGGATTTCTGGGTGCTGGCGGATACGATGTGGGGCAACCGCTCCTATGGCAAGGGTGTCGATTACATGCAGTTCGACATGACCGGCGATGGAGACGGGGATTACATCGGCTATTTCGAGAACCAGGACAATCCCGACGGCCCCTCCTTCCAGATGCTCGTGGTCTCGAAACCCGCGGGAGAAGAGACGGTGAAATACGGCTTTGTCAGCCTGCCCTACAATGACGGCTCGCAGTTTTCGCTGTGCAATCTCGAGGAGGCGCCCGAGCCGACCGCGCTCCGGCACCGGCAGTTCAGCCCGGAGGAAGTGGCCGCGCTCGAGATTCCGGTTTCGCGCCAGGGCGCGGAGATCGACGACGGGATGTGCGACACGATCCGGGTGCTCTGGCCGGTGGGAATGGCGGGCGAGCTGGTCGAGGGCATGGGGATGCGCGTGCCGCTGGTGCTCGACCGGAACTAGGGCGCGCGACCGTTCACGCACTGCGGGAGGGCGCAAGCGCCCTGCCCGGCTGGCCCGGCACTCGCCTCAGACCTGTTGCGGCACCATGTCGCTTGCGGAGACGCCTGCGACGCGCACGGGCTTCTTCATGGCGTCGCGTCGGAAGGGCTCGCCCAGTTCCTGGTTGATGAGGGCCTCGATCAGTGTGGTCTTGCCGCTCTGCATCTGGTCCCGGATTGCGCGGCTCAGCGCCTCGGTCAGCTCGTCCATGGTGCGCGCGACGACGCCCTGCAACCCGCAGGCCTTGGCGATGCCGGCGTAGGAGACCTGCTCGTCAAGCTCGGTGCCGACGAAGTTGTCATCGAACCAGAGGGTCGAGTTGCGCTTCTCCGCACCCCACTGGTAGTTGCGGAAGACGACCTGAGTGATGGCGGGCCATTCGCCGCGACCGATGGCGGTGAGCTCGTTGACCGCGATGCCGAACGCGCCGTCCCCGGCGAAGCCCACCACGGGCACGTCCGGGCAGCCGATCTTGGCGCCTATGATCGCCGGCAGTCCGTAGCCGCAGGGGCCGAAGAGGCCCGGTGCGAGGTATTTGCGCCCCGATTCGAAGCTCGGGTAGGCGTTGCCGATAGCGCAGTTGTTGCCGATGTCGCTCGAGATGATGGCATCGCGGGGCAGTGCCGTCTGGATCGCACGCCAGGCCATGCGGGGGCTCATCCACTCGGGCTTGGCATCGCGGGCGCGCTGGTTCCAGGTGGTGCCGGGGTCGTCATCCTCGTGGGTCATCTCGGCAAGCTGCTGCGCCCAGCGCGACCGGGTTTCCGCGATGCGGTTGCGGCGCTCGGTGCGGCCCGCGTCGCCGGCGGTGTCCGAAAGCTGCGACAGGATGCCGTTCGCGACCTTGGCCGCGTCCCCGACGATGCCGATGCTCACCTTCTTGGTGAGGCCGATCCGGTCGGGGTTGATGTCGACCTGGATGACCTTCGCCTCCGCGGGCCAGTATTCCATGCCGTAGCCCGGCAGGGTGGAGAACGGGTTCAACCTCGTGCCGAGGCAGAGGACGACATCAGCTTCCTTGATGAGCTGCATCGCGGCCTTCGAGCCGTTGTAGCCCAGGGGTCCGGCGAAGAGCGGATGGGAACCGGGGAAGGCGTCGTTGTGCTGGTAGCCGACGCAGACCGGGGCATCGAGGCGCTCGGCCAGTGCTTTCGACGCGGCGATGCCGCCTGCGGAGAGCACCACGCCCGCGCCATTGAGAATGACGGGGTTTCTGGCCTCCGAGAGCAGGGCCGCGGCAGCCGCGACGGAATTCTCGCCGCCCGGCGAGCGCTCGAACTCGATGGGTTCGGGGATCTCGATATCGACGACCTGGGTCCACATGTCGCGCGGGATGTTGAGCTGCGCGGGGCCGCTGGCCTGCTTGGCCTTGGAGATGACGCGGGTGAGCACCTCGGCCACGCGGGTCGGGTCACGCACCTCCTCCTGGTAGGCGACCATGTCCTCGAAGAGCTTCATCTGCTCGACTTCCTGGAAACCGCCCTGCCCAATCGTCTTGTTCGCGGCCTGGGGGGTGACGAGAAGAAGCGGGGTGTGATTCCAGTAGGCAGTTTTGACGGCGGTGACGAAGTTGGTGATGCCGGGGCCGTTCTGCGCGATCATCATCGACATCTTGCCGGTGGCGCGCGTGTAGCCGTCCGCCATCATGCCGGCGCTGCCTTCGTGGGCACAATCCCAGAAGGTGATTCCGGCCGAGGGAAAGAGATCGGAAATCGGCATCATCGCCGATCCGATGATCCCGAAGGCATGTTCGATCCCGTGGCGCTGCAGAACCTTGATGAAGGCTTCTTCCGTCGTCATCTTCATGGCGTTTCCCCGTTGGTTTTTCCCGTGTTTACGCCCGCTGCCGGGCATTGATAGGGCCAGATCCTCACCGCCCCTATATCCAGACCGAACGCCCGCGAGAAGAGCGGTCGGCGGTCTGCCTGCGATCAGGAGCCGTCCTGAGCTGCTGGGGCGGTGGAGGCGCGTACGATGAGGTCGAAATCCAGCAGGCGGTCCTGCGGGGTTTCCTGAGTTTCGACCCACCCGGCGATGGCATCGGCCGCGGCGAGGCCCATTCTGGAGACGGGCAGATGGACGGTCGTAAGTTCGGGGCAGAGATGCGCCGAACCGGGCAGATCGTCGGTGCCGATCACCGAGACCTGCGAGGGGACGGACACGCCCTGGCGCTGGAGCTCGAAGAGAACGCCCGTTGCGATGACATCCGAGAGGCAGAGGCAGGCGGTCCACTTGCGCTCCGACCAGTCGATGCCGCGCACGGTTTCGCAGCCCCCTCCGATGGAAAGCGGCGATTCCAGGAAACTCAGTTCGGCCTGCGGGTCGTGGTCGATGATCCCCGCGATCCGGGCCCGCGTGCGGTCGTTGTTCGCGCTGGGGCCATGGACCACGAGGATGCGGCGGTGGCCGAGGCTGCGGAGATGGTCCAGCGCGGCTCGCGCGGCACCGGCATTGTCATAGCCCACGGTGGGCAGGAAATACCTCGGATCATGGCAGGAGGTGGCGACCACCGGGATCGCGCCCCGTTCGATCAGGTCATAGAAATCCTGGGCGTGGGTCATGCCGGAGACGATCAGCCCTTCCGCGCCGATGTCGATCAGGCCCCGCGCCTTCCGCGCCTCGATCTCGGGATCATCCTGGGTCGTTGCGACCACGAGGGAGAGGCGGTGGAGCGCGAGCTGGCTTTCAAGGCTGCCGAGCACGCGGGCATATATGTCGTGCACCAGCGTCGGGACGAGCGCGCCGATGAAGCGCGTCCGGCCCGAGTTGATCGCGCGGGCGGCGGCGCTTGGCACCCAGCGCAGGCTGGTCATGGCCTCCTCGACGCGTTTGCGAGTCGTTTCCGCCACCGTGCCGGGAGCATTCAGCACGCGCGAGACGGTCGCCACCGAGACATTTGCCGCTGTCGCCACGTCGCGCAGGTTGGCTCGTCTGCGTTCTGCCTTTCCTTTCGCCACTCTCGCCTCTTTCTGCGCCATTCAGTCGCCATAAGCGGGTAAAATTTCCCGCAGGACAAGCCTTCCTTGACAGATGTAACCAGTATCATCGTTAATGTAACCAGTTACATTGGGAGAATCGGTAGAGAACATGTCCCTCTCCACCATCCTGCGCGAATTCGAGAACATCGGGTTCAACAGTCCGGCGAGAGCGTTTCCCGGATTTCGAAAACCGCAAGACGCCACGGTTCGCGACCTCGTCCCGCGCGAAGGCATACGACAGGAGGTGCGCTCCGGCGATCTCCTCTCGGTCGATGTGGCATCCGGCGCGACGGCAGAGATCCTCGCCTTCGACGACCGTGGCGCCCCGGCACTGGGCAGGCTCGGCCTGACGGATACCGGCACACTGGCAATCGAGGATTGCGACGGGGCGGCGTTGTTCGGTTGGGTGGCGGGCAACGGCGGCCGCACGGCCATCGGCATCCCGAGCTGCACGCTGGCCGGACAGGACGAGCCCTATCTCTTCCGGGTCCGGGAGGCGGTGACGGTCTGGGTGTTCCGCCCTGCCCCGACCGGCGCGCTGATCGAAGGGGCCTTGACCGGCTCCGTGACGCTCTCGGTGCAGGTCGCACCGTCGAACGGGCCCTTCCTCCCGCCACTTCTGGGCGACACACGCGACGAGTTCACCGTGCCGCGCGGGACCGCGATGTCCTACCCGCTCAAGAAGGGCGAATACGTGCAGATCATCGATATCCAGGGGCAGCAGTGCTCGGATTTCATGGCCTTCCGCGCCGATGGTCTCGACCGGGGCCAGGAGCTGATGATCGACGGAACCGCCACGCGCTCGATGGTGCGCCGCTCCTATCCCGGACCGGGCCTGCTCGACAAGTTCTTCGACCAGGAGATGCGGCCCTTGCTCAACGTCGTGCAGGATACCTGCGGGCGGCACGACACATTCGGTCTGGCCTGCAACGCGCGCGGCTACGAGGAGCGCGGCTTCGCCGGCCACCTCAATTGTTCCGACAACATTTCCCATGCGATGGCGCCCTACGGTGTGGCGCGGCGCGCCGCCTGGCCGGCCATCAATTTCTTCTGGAGCACCTGGGTCGATCCGCACACCCATCAGATCATGACCGAGGAATCGCATTCGCGCCCCGGCGACTATGTGGCCATGCGGGCGCAGGACGACCTCGTCTGCGTTTCCACCGCCTGTCCGGACGATATCGATCCGATCAACGGCTGGAATCCGACGGACGTGCATGTGCGCATTTACAAACCGGAGACCCCCATGCGCCGCGCTGTCGCATACCGGGAAAAAGAGGATTCCACCGCCTTGATCAGCCAGACTTCCGCCTTTCACGAACGGCTCGAACCCCTGACGCAGCATTTTTCGCCGGCACGGGATCTCTGGACCCCGGTGAACTTCCCCTCGCACGGGGCAATCGGGGAATACTGGGCCTGCCGCGAGGCGGTGACGGTTCAGGACATGAGCGGATTGCGCAAATACGACATCGTGGGCCCCGACGCGGAAACGCTGCTGCAGAAGGCCACGACGCGGAATGTGGCCAAGCTCGCCGTGTGGCGCGGTCAATACACGCTGCTCTGCGACGAGGCGGGCACGGTGATCGACGACGGCACGCTGTTCCGGCTGGCCCCCGACCTCTTCCGCTGGTGCTGCGGTTCGGAGGAGAGCGGTCGGGTGCTCACCGCACTGGCCGATGCGCTCGGGCTTCAGGTGCGCATTCACGCCATGGGGAGCGCGATGCCCAACCTGGCGATCCAGGGTCCGAAATCGCGCAATCTCATCCGCAAGATCGCCTTCACCCAGCCCCATGTGCCCGCCGTGGACCAGTTGAAGTGGTTCGGCGTCACGACCGCGCGGCTGCACGACCGGGAGGGCACGCCCTTCATGCTCTCGCGTTCGGGCTACACCGGGGAGCTGGGATATGAGATCTTCTGCAGCAAGGCAGGCGCACTGGAGATCTGGGATGCGGTGATGGAGGCGGGCGAGGAGTTCGGCATCCTGCCGATGGGCACCGAGGCGCTGGGCATCATCCGGATCGAGGCCGGACTTGCGGCGGCGAATGCGGAGTTCGCCCCCGGCATCGACGCGTTCGAGGCGGGGCTCGGCTTCGCGGTCAACCTCAACAAGCCGGATTTCACGGGCAAGGCGGCGCTGGAGCGCAACGCGCGCGACCCGCGCCGGGCGCTGAAGGGCCTGCTTCTGGGGTGCAACGACGTGCCGGCGCATGGCAGCCCCATTTACGACGGCGAGCGGCAGGTGGGCGTTGTCACCTCCGCGACCCGCTCCCCGATGCTCGGCCATGCGATCGCCATCGCCCGGCTCGGCATCGAACATGCGGAGAACGGGCGCGCGCTCGAGATCGGCCAGCTCGACGGCCGGATGAAGCGCCTAAGCGCGACCGTCAGCGACATTCCCTTTGTAGATCCGCAGCGAACGAGGGCGCGAGCCTGAGACACAACTCGAACCTGAGAGGAAGACTGGAGACATGAGACATCTCAAGACAATCGGCACGATCGCGGCACTGAGCTTCGGTTCCGGCGCGCTGGCGCAGGAAACGGTGATGGTGGGGGAACCGAGCTGGCCCGGCGCGAAGGTGATGAGCCGGATCATCGGCCAGGTGATCGAGACGCGGCTGGGCAGTGAGGCCGGATACGCGCCTGGCGCCAACGCGGTGATCTTCGCCTCCATGGATGGCGGTCGCGGCGATATCGACGTGCATCCCGATGTCTGGTTGCCGAACCACCAGTCCTTCATCGAGGAATATGTCGATCAGAAGGGCACGGTGGCGCTCTCCTCGGGAAGCTACGAGGGGCGGTCGGGATTCTGCACACCGACCTACATGGTCGAGGAGCACGGTATCGCCTCGATCTTCGATCTCGCCACGCCGATGGCGCAGGATCTCTATGACAGCGACGGAGATGGCAAGGGCGAGATCTGGGTCGGCGGTTCGGGCTGGGCCTCCACCAACATCCACAAGGTCAAGGTACGCGACTACGGGATCGAGAGCTTCCTCGCGCCGACGACCGAAGACGAGGCCGTGTTCTACGCCCGTCTGAAGGATGCGATCAACGAGGAGCAGGGTGTCGTCTTCTACTGCTACAAGCCGCATTTCGTGCACGCGCTCTATGACGTGACGATGATCGAGGAGCCGGAATTCGATCCTGCCGGCTACACCATGATCCAGCCGGATCAGGATGCGGACTGGTACACGAAATCCTCCATCACCACCGGTGACCAGGTGAAGACCGTGACGGTGGCCTATTCCGCCTCGCTCGATGAGCGGAACCCGGCGGCGGCCTCCTTCCTCAGCCAGATCGACATGGACGACACCGAGCTCTCGGAACTCACGTATCAGGTCGTGGTCCAGGGCCAGGATATCGACGAGGCCGTATCCGCCTGGCTCGACGAGAACAGCGAGACCGTCGATGGGTGGCTGGGCCTGAACTGACCATCCTCACCGGCCCGCCCCTGCGAGGGGCGGGCCAGCGGAGCCACTCATACCGGGAGCAGCCATGGCTGGCGAGATCGCGATCGACGCAAGGGGCGTCTGGAAGATTTTCGGGGCGCGCGCGAAAGAGGCGCTGCGCGCAATTCACGAGGAACATCTGAGCAAGGCCGAAGTGCTCGAGATGTACGATTGCGTCGTCGGGGTGGCGGATGCAAGTTTCGAGATCGAGCGCGGCGAACTCTTCTGTGTCATGGGTCTTTCGGGGTCGGGCAAGTCGACGCTCGTGCGCCATGTCAATCGGCTGCTGGAGCCGACCGACGGGCATATCTACATCAACGGCGACGACGTGATGGGGCTCGACGCCGCGGGCCTGCGCGATCTGCGCAACCGCCGTGTCGCCATGGTGTTCCAGAATTTCGGCCTGATGCCCCATCGCACGGTGCGCGACAATGTCGCCATGCCGCTGGAGATCCGCGGCACCGGAAAGGCCCGGCGCTGGGAAGAGGCGGACCGGGTGCTGGATCTGGTCGATCTCACCGGCTGGGAGGACAAATACGCCCATGAGCTTTCGGGCGGGATGCAGCAGCGCGTGGGGCTTGCGCGCGCCATCGCCTCGGACCCGGAGATCCTGCTCATGGACGAGCCCTTCTCCGCACTCGATCCGCTGATCCGAAAGCAGTTGCAGGACCAGTTCATGGCGCTTTCCCGCAAGCTCGGGAAGACGACGATGTTCATCACACACGATCTCGACGAGGCGATCCGCATCGGTCATCGCATTGCCATCATGAAGGACGGCCGCATCGTCCAGGTGGGCACCCCGGAGGAGATCATTCTCAACCCGGCGGATGACTATGTTTCCGATTTCGTCGCGGGCATCTCGAAGCTCAACCTGATCTTCGCCCATTCGGTGATGAAACCGGTCGGGGAGTTCGAGGCCACGCATGGCGAGGTGCCGGAGGATGCGAAGGTTGCGCATCCGGAGATGGACCTCAGCGACCTGATGGATCTCGCGATCGACGGGCATGGCATCGTCAAGGTCGCCGCCGAGGGGCAGACGGTGGGCGTCATCAACCGCGCGGGCCTGCTCCGCGCCATCCAGAGCAGCCAGGCGTAAGGGGGCGGTCATGCAGCATTTCGACGAGTCTCAAATCGAGCCCGACAAGGCGGGGCAGATGCGCGCTCTGGTGGGCGATTTCGTCGGCCAGTCGCGCGACTACTACCAACGGGTCTTTGCCTACATGATGGAGGCGCCGGGCTACCGGTTCACGCTGAACCGGGCGGCGGGGCTTCTGGGCCCCGTCTGGTTCGGCGCGCGCGGGCTCTGGTCCTGGTTCCTGGGCTTTCTTATCCTGGAGACGCTGGCCTACATCCAGATCGGGCTTGGTCTCTTCGGGGATCTGGGCCGCGAGTTCCGTCTCCGGGCGGAGCAGATCGCCCAGACGCTGGATCTGCGGCAGCAACAGATCGAGGCCGCGGAAGCCTCCGGTGCCGCCTCTCTCGACTCGCTCAAGCGGGCGGCAGAATCCCTGCAGGATGCACTTGCCCAGGCGCAGGCCGCCGCCGCGGGCGCCGATGCCAGCGGTACGGTCTACCTGCTGGTCGGGGTCGTGCTCCTCCTGGTGATCAAGTTCATCGCCGCGAGCCTCGCCAACTGGGCGCTCGAGGGGCAGTTCGCCCGCTGGCGTTCGGACCGGAGCACGCCAAGCGGATGGTCGAAGGAGCGGCTGACGGTCGCGAGCCTGCTGGCCGGGGCCGTGGTGATCCTCTCGACGATGAAATTCGCGCGGCCCGATGCGTTCGGCCTGCTGAACGCCTTTCCCACCAACCGCGACTGGCGGCTGAACACCGGCGATGCGGTGCAGGCGGTGTTCGACTGGACCAAGACCGAAGGGCGCGGCTTCTTCGACGGGCTGACGGCCGGGATGCGCACGTTCCTGGACTGGATCGAAGTGGTGCTGGTGGGCACGCCCTGGCCGGTGGTGGCGCTTGTCTTCATCATGCTGGCCTATCTCTCGGGCGGGCCGCGGGTGGCGATCTTCACCGGGGCGGCGCTGGCCTATCTCGGGGTGCTCGACTTCTGGGAGAAGGCGATGACGACGATCGCGCTTCTGGGGGCTGCGGCTCTCATCTCGATCACGCTCGGCATTCCGCTCGGCATTTTCTGCGCGCGGCGACCTCGGGTCTTTGCGGTGGTGCGCCCAGTGCTCGATTTCATGCAGTCGATGCCCTCCTTCGTCTATCTGATCCCGGTGGTGGCCTTCATCGGGTCGGGCAAGCCCGCGGGTGTCGTGGCCACGATGATCTTCGGCAGTCCGCCGGTGATCCGCTTCACGGTTCTGGGGCTTCAGCAGGTGCCGGCAACCGTGCGCGAGGCCGCCCTCGCCTTCGGTGCCACGCCGCGTTACCTGCTCTGGCGGGTGGATCTGCCGCTGGCGCGCAAGACCATCATGGCGGGCGTGAACCAGACTATCCTGCTCTCGCTGGCGATGGTGGTCGTCGCCTCGCTGATCGGGGCCAAGGGGCTGGGCGAGGACGTGCTGGAAGCCCTGCAATATGCAGCCGCCGGGCAAGGCATCCTGGCCGGGCTCGCGATCCTCTTCTGTGCGCTCATTCTCGACCGGATCGTGGCGGGCGGAAAGTAGCTTTCCCGCGGAGTTTGACGGGCGAATGCGGAGCGGGCGGTCCCTCGAGGGGGCCGCCCGTTCTCGTAAGGGCCGGAGGTATTCAGGGCGCCATGCTGCCCTTCCAGCCCATGTGATCAATGTTGACCATCTTGCGCTTCTGCGTTGCTCACCTTCAGGGCCTTCGCTGTAAGGGATAGACCCCGGCCCGCGCGGTGGCGGGATTTCTCTGGATAGCCCTTCAAAATCGACCGTGCGGACGGATTTGACATTCGTCTTTGGAAGACACGAGGGCCAGCGGCCGTCCGAGGGTGGCGCGTCCTGCGGACTGTGCAACGCAATTTATGGTGCCGACACCACGCGCGACTGGTCTTGAAAATGCTGGTAGAGTGAGCGCCCGCCCATGGGGCGGACGGGCGCTGGCCCGGCGGTGCTCCGCACCTCGATTCCGGGCCATGAACGCCAGGCCCTAATGGTCAAAAAAGGCTCGCTGCCTTGGTTCGCCACGAAATACATGAATGTCCTTTAGGGCCCGTCCACATCGATCTTGCGCTGTGCGGCGGATGCGAAGCGCGGCTCCGGGCAATGGCCTGTCCGTTTCGAAATTCGCCGCACGGGCGCCCTACTGCCCCACCCCGGCAAGACTGAGAGTCTTAAGCACCTGCAACTGGCGCAGAAGGTGATCACGGTCACGTGCCGTCCGGCCGATAGCCCTGGAAGAGGACTGCACGAAATCCGAGAAATCCTCGAGAGTGAGCCCTGCGCGCGGCTGGTCGGCCAGATGGGGGGAGAGGATGCGTGCGATCAACACGCGAAACCGTTCCGACGCGGCGTCCAGTTCCTCCTGGCCGGCGCGGTTGAATCCGTCGACGAGATCCTGCGCGTTGGGTGTTGCGGCGACGAGATTGAAGGCGGAAACCGTCATGCGTTCGAAGGCGATGTCGAGCTGATCCCCAAGATCCGGGACGGTCTCGATCCGGGTCTCGATCTCCGTGACCGCATCGTCGGTATGGGAACGGATCAGGGCGCGCAGCACGTCATCCCGGTTGCGGAAGGTGTTGTAGAGGGTCTGGCGGCTGACGCCCGCCTCCTTTGCCAGATCGCCCATGCTGCTGCGCTTCACGCCGTAGCGGGTAAACAGGCGAATGGCGGCTTCGAGGATGTCTCTTTCGGTCTGTGTCATGGAAGACATGTCGACACCCGAATGCTGATTGTCAAACTGACAAGAAAAAAGATTTCTGGGCTTTCAAAGTGACGCGCAGTCCGCGCAATGTCGCGGGGAGCATTTGCGCTCCAAAAAACCGATATGCCCGGACCGGATCATGCGACCGACACTTAGGCCGAAATCTGATGAGTTGATGGAATAGGAAGTCTCTTATCGGCACGATCCGGGCCGCGCATCTGGAGGCGCTGAAACCAGCCAGTTTGGCGCGGGTTCGACTGGTCGCGAGTGCAGCCCCGGAAGGGCGGCGCGCCTCTCGGTGAAAGGCCGTGCGGGACCGGCGCCTCGGCGCCGATACCCGGGATAGGGTGAGCCTGGCTTAGCCCATGCGCTCGCTGGAGTAGCTGCCGGGCGAGGCCGGGAAGACCACGGTCTTGTTGCCGTTGAGGAAGGCGCGGCGGTGCGCGTGGGCGTGGATTGCGCGCGCAAGCACCTGGCACTCCACATCACGGCCGAGCGAGACATAGTCGGACGCGCTCTGGGCATGGGTGATGCGCACGATGTCCTGCTCGATGATCGGACCCTCGTCGAGATCGGCGGTGACATAGTGCGAGGTTGCGCCGATCAGCTTCACGCCGCGCTCGAAGGCCTGCTTGTAGGGGTTGGCGCCCTTGAAGCTCGGCAGGAACGAGTGGTGGATGTTGATGATCCGGCCGGACATCTTCTGGCACATGTCGTCCGAAAGGATCTGCATGTAGCGGGCGAGCACGATCAGTTCGGCTCCGGCCTCCTCCACCACTTCCATGATCCGCGCCTCGGCCTCGGGCTTGTTCGCCTTGGTGACCTTGATGCAGTGGAACGGAATGTCCGCGTTCACCACGACCTTCTGGTAGTCCATGTGGTTCGAGATCACCGCGACGATCTCGACCGGGAGCGCGCCGATCTTCACCCGGTAGAGCAGGTCGTTCAGGCAGTGGCCGAAGCGCGATACCATGATCGCGACCTTCATCTTGCGGCTTTCGTCGTGGAATTCGTACTTCATCCCGAACGGTTCGGCGATGGTGGCGAACTCTTTCTCCAGCGCGTCGAGTTCGGCGCCTTCCTCGGGCCTGAAGCTCACCCGCATGAAGAAGTTGCCGGTCTCCATGTCGTCGAACTGGGCACTGTCGGTGATGTTGCAGGCGTGGTCCGCGAGAAAGGTCGAGATCGCCGCTACGATGCCGCGCCGGGACGGGCAAGTGACGGTAAGGCAGAGTTTGGTCATGATGGGTCCTGTTCGTCGAGCAGCAACGGCTCATCGGGAAGCTGATGCAGGTGGCAATAGGCACTGAGCGTGTTGGCCAGAAGGCAGGCGATCGTCATCGGGCCAACGCCGCCGGGAACGGGAGTGATGGCGCCGGCGACCTTGCGAACATTCTCGAAATCGACATCACCCACCAGGCGGTGCTTGCCTTCGCCCTTCTCGGGCGCGGGAATGCGGTTGATGCCGACGTCGATCACCGTGGCGCCGGGCTTGATCCAATCCGCCTTCACGAGCCCCGGCACACCGGCGGCCACCACAACGATGTCCGCGAGCCGCGCGAGCTCGGGGATGTTCGTCGAGGACTTGTGCGCCACCATCACCGTGCAATCGGCATTGAGCAGCAGGCGGCCCATCGGCTTGCCGACCACGTTGGAGTGACCGATCACCAGGGCGGTCTTGCCCCGGAAATCGTCGTGGTAATGCCGCAGCATCATCATGCAGCCGAGCGGTGTGCAGGGCACGATGGCGTCCTGCCCGGTCCCGACCATGCCCACATTCGTAGTGTGGAAGCCGTCCACATCCTTGACCGGCGAGATGGTGTTGATGACCTGGCGCGGGTCGAGGTGGGCGGGCAGCGGCAGCTGCACGAGGATGCCATGCACCAGCGGGTCTTCGTTGAGCCGCTCGATCAGTTCGAGCAACTCCGCCTCCCGGGTATTGGCGGGCAGGCGGTGCTCGAAGGATTTCATGCCGGCCTCGAGTGCCTGCTTGCCCTTCGAACGGACATAGACCTCGGAGGCCGGGTCCTGCCCGACCAGCACCACGGCGAGGCCTGGCGACTGGCCGGTCTCGGCACTCAGCGCGGCGACACGCTCGCGCACCTTCTCGCGAACCCGCGCCGCGTAGGCCTTCCCGTCTATCAGCTCGGCTGTCATGGGTCAGAGCTTCCCGGTCAGTTCCGGCACCGCCTCGAACAGGTCGGCGACCAGGCTGTAGTCCGCGACCTGGAAGATCGGAGCTTCCTCGTCCTTGTTGATCGCGACAATCACCTTGCTGTCCTTCATGCCCGCGAGGTGCTGGATCGCGCCCGAGATGCCCACTGCCACGTAGAGGTCGGGGGCAACCACCTTGCCGGTCTGCCCGACCTGCAGGTCGTTGGCGGCAAACCCGGAATCGACCGCGGCCCGCGAGGCGCCCACCGCAGCACCGAGCTTGTCAGCAAGGCCC
Organism: Amaricoccus macauensis; assembly: GCF_049800915.1. Classification (GTDB taxonomy): domain Bacteria; phylum Pseudomonadota; class Alphaproteobacteria; order Rhodobacterales; family Rhodobacteraceae; genus Amaricoccus; species Amaricoccus macauensis_A. The sequence continues at coordinate 58,678 of NZ_JBNAFY010000001.1, read as the reverse complement.
GAGATCAGCGCGAAGTTCTCTTCCGAGCCGACACCGCGCCCCCCCGAGACGACGCATTTCGCCGACGTCAGCTCAGGGCGGTCGCTGGCGACGACCTTGTCTTCCACATGGGCGGTGTGGGGGGAGACCTCCGCGAGGGTCACGACCTCGACCGGCGCGGCATCGCCCTCGCCCGCCGCATCGAAGGCGGCCGTGCGCACGGTGAAGACCTTGACCGCGTCGCTCGAGGCGACCGTCTGGATCGCATTGCCCGCATAGATCGGGCGCTTGAAGGTTTCGGCATCGACGACCTCGATGACGTCGGTGATCACCATGGCATCGAGGCGTGCGGCCACGCGGGGCAGAACGTTCTTTCCCGCGCTGCTGGCCGGGGCGACGATATGGGTGGCGCCAGAGGCATTCTCCAGCACCAGCTTCGCGACATTCTCCGCGAGACCGTTGGCGACGGCGGCATCCTCGCAGACGAGAACCTTGGAGATCCCGGCGATCTTCGCCGCCGCTTCACCCGCCGACTTCGGGCCGCAGACGATTGCGGTCACATCGCCGAGTTTCGCCGCAGCCGTCGCGGTCTTTGCCGTTGCGTCGAGCGCCAGTGCGCCCCCTGCGACATCTGCCAAAAGAATTACAGCCATCAGACCAGCCCCGCTTCCTTGAGTTTACCAACCAGTTCGTCGACCGAGCCGACGCGGATGCCGGCGTCGCGGCCGGCAGGTTCAACGGTTTCGACCACCTTGAGCCGCGGTGCGGTATCGACGCCGTAGTCGGCTGCCGTCTTCTCGGCCAGCGGCTTCTTCTTCGCCTTCATGATGTTGGGCAGCGACGCATAGCGCGGCTCGTTGAGGCGGAGGTCGGTGGTGATGATCGCGGGCAGGTTCACGGTGATCGTCTGCAGACCGCCATCGACCTCGCGGGTGACCGTGGCCTTTCCGTCCGCAATCTCGAGTTCGGAGGCAAAGGTTGCCTGGCCCCAGTCCAGCAGGGAGGCGAGCATCTGCCCGGTAGCGTTCAGGTCGTTGTCGATCGCCTGCTTGCCGAGGATGACCAGTTCGGGGGCTTCCTCCTCGACGATCTTCGCCAGGATTTTGGCGACGGCGAGCGGCTCGATCTCGCCGGCCTCTGCCACTTCGACCAGAATTCCGCGATCGGCGCCCATAGCAAGCCCGGTGCGGATCGTTTCGCTCGACTTCTTGTCGCCGATGGACACGATCACGATCTCGGTGGCGATTCCGGCTTCCTTGAGGCGGATGGCGGCTTCGACGGAGATCTCGTCGAAGGGGTTCATCGACATCTTCACGTTCGCAAGATCGATACCGCTGCCGTCCGCCTTGACGCGGGCCTTCACGTTGTAGTCGATCACGCGTTTCACGGGTACGAGTATTCTCATCTGCAGGGTCCTCGGGAACTACGGGGTAATTGGAATTGCGACGGGCGCGCAGGTGCTGCGGCCTTCAAGTCAGACTTTCACGCGCTCGGATTTCGGGTCATAGAACGGCTTGAGCGAGGGGGTCGCAGCCACGCGGCGGCCGGCCACCTCGATCTCGAAGCTCGAGGCGAGCACCTCCTGCGCCGTCTCCCCTGGGCACGGCACATAGCCCATGCCCATGGCGGCGCCGAGGTGGTGGCCATAGCTGCCCGAGGTGAGGTAGCTCACGATCTTGCCGTCGCGCACGATGGGTTCGGCGTGATAGAGCAGTGGCTCGGGATCGCTCAGAAGGAACTGCACCAGGCGTCTCTGAAGGCCCTCCTCGCGCTTGCGGGAAACCGCTTCGCGGCCGACGAAATCGACGTCGGTCTTCTTGATGGCAAAACCCAGGCCCGCCTCGAGGATATGGTCCTCGCTCGAGATGTCGTGGCCGAAATGGCGGAAGCCCTTCTCGATCCGGCAGCTGTCCATCATGTGCAGGCCGCAGAGCCTTGCGTCCATCTCGCGGCCCGCGCCGCGCAGGACCTCGAAGACATGGGCGGCCATGTCGGCGGAGACATAGAGCTCCCAGCCGAGTTCGCCAACATAAGTCACGCGATGGGCGCGGGCGAGGCCCATGCCGATCTCGATTTCCTGGCAGGTGCCAAAGGGGTTGGTGGCGTTCGAGAAATCGTTGGGCGAGACCTTTTCGAGCAGGGTGCGCGCATTCGGACCCATGACGCAGATCACGGCTTCGGCGGCGGTCATGTCGAAGAGGGTCACGCGGAAATCGCCGATGTACCGGCGCATCCGGGCCTGGTCGGCGAGACGCGTGGCGGCGGGCGTGACCACCAGGTAGGCGGTCTCGGAGAGGCGCGTGATCGTCACGTCGGCCTCGATCCCGCCGGATGCGTTGAGGAACTGGCTGTAGACGATCTTGCCCACCGGCACCGAGAGGTTGCTGGCGGAGACGTAGTTCAGGAAGGCTTCGGCATCGGGGCCCTCGACACGGATCTTGCCGAAGGAGGACATGTCGTAGATGCCGACATTCTCGCGGATCGCCTTGTGCTCGCGGGCGGCGTTGTCGAACCAGTTCTGGCGTTTCCAGCTGTACTTGTAGGCCGGTTCCTGGCCCGGATCGGCGAACCAGTTCGCCCGTTCCCATCCGGAAACCTCGCCAAAGACCGCGCCTTCTGCCTTGAGCGCCTCGTGGAGCGGCGAACGGCGGATGCCGCGCGCGGTGTCCTTCTGGCGGTAGGGGAAGTGGTCGGCATAGAGCAGGCCAAGCGTCTCCTTCGAGCGTTCGAAGAGGTAGTGGCGGTTGCCCTGGAAGGGCTGCATCCGCGCGATGTCCACGTCGCCGAGATCGAAAGGCTTTTCGCCCGTGTCCATCCAGGAGGCGAGCGCCATGCCGGCACCGCCCGCGGACTGGATGCCGATGGAGTTGAAGCCCGCCGCGACCCAGACGTTGTCCATCTCGGGGGCGAGGCCGAGGTGGTAGGCGTCGTCGGGCGTGAAGCTCTCGGGGCCGTTGAAGAAGGTGTGGATGCCGGCTTCGGCCAGCAGCGGCATGCGGTTGACGGCCATTTCGAGGATGGGTTCGAAATGGTCGAAATCCTCGGGCAGTTGGTCGAACTCGAAGTCGTCCGAAATGCCCTTCATGCCCCAGGGCTTGGCCACCGGCTCGAAGGCGCCCAGGAGGATCTTGCCGGCATCCTCCTTGTAGTAGGCGCATTCCTCGGGCACGCGCAGCACGGGAAGCTGCTGCAACTCGGGGATGGTTTCGGTGACGATGTAGAAGTGTTCGCAGGCATGAAGCGGCACGTTGACGCCCATCTGGCGCCCCACCTCGCGGCCCCACATGCCGGAGCAGTTGACCACGTGATCGCAGGCGATCGTGCCGCTCTCGCCCTCGGCCTCCCAGGAGACGCGCTTGATCCGGCGGCCCTCGCGGTCGAAGCCCGTCACCTTCACGCGTTCAAGGATCTTCGCGCCGCGCTGCCGGGCACCGCGGGCCATGGCGAGGGCGATATTGGCCGGGTCCCCCTGCCCGTCCTTGTCGAGATAGACCGCGGCCTTCACGTCCTCGACACTGACATGCGGGTAGCGCGACCGGAGTTCCTCGGGGCTGATTTCCTCGACCTCGACACCGAAGGCGCGCGCCATGGAGGCCTGGCGAAGGATCTCTTCGCGGCGTTCGTCCGAGAGGGCCACGGTGATCGAACCGTTGCGACGGAACCCGGTGGCGACGCCGGTTTCCTCCTCGAGCGCGCCGTAGAGTTCCTGGCTGTATTTCGCGAGCCGGGTCATGTTCTGGGTCGCGCGGAGCTGGGCGATGAGGCCGGCCGCATGCCAGGTGGTTCCGGATGTGAGCTGCTTGCGCTCGAGCAGGACGATATCGGTCCAGCCGAGCTTGGTCAGGTGGTAGGCGACCGAGCAGCCGATCACGCCGCCGCCAACGATGACAACCCGAGCTTTTTCAGGGGGAAGAGCCATTTTTCAGAAGTCCTTGCGTTTGGGACAGGCGATTGGGGTCAGGCGCGAATGCGGGTGTTGTCAGCATCCCAGAGGCACGAACTCTCCTGAACGGTAGCCTTGAGGCGCTGTCCGTAGACTTCGACCTCGACGGAAGCACCGGGGGCCACGGCGGCATCGAGCATGGCCAGCGCAATGGCGGCATCGACGCGGTAGCCATAGGCGGCGGAGGTCACCTCACCCACGCGCGCGCCATCCGCGAAGACGGCGGCCATATAGGGCGCGTCCTGTTTCCCCGGCTCGACGATCAGCGTCACGAGCCGCTTCGACGGACCCTTGGCGGCTTCGGCCTGAAGGGCAGCCTTGCCCGGGAAATCCTGCGGTTTGTCGAGCCGGACGAAGCGGCCAAGACCGGTCTCCAGCAGCGAATAGTCGGTGGAGAGGTCGCCCTTCCAGGTGAGATACCCCTTCTCGATCCGCATGGAGTTGAGGGCATACATGCCGAAGGGTACGGCGCCGGCATCGCGGATGGCGGCATAGACCTCCCTCGCATCCTCGGGCGAAACATGCACTTCCCAGCCCAGTTCTCCGGCGAAGGACACGCGCGCCAGAAGCGCGGGCTTGCCTGCCACCGTGGCGTTCTGGTGGGTGAGCCAGCCGAGCGAGAGATCGGCGTCCGTGATCGGCGCCAGCAGATCGCGCGCATTTGGGCCGGTGACGAGCATCGAGGTGACGTCAGCGGTCCGATCCGTGAGCGTGAGCCCTTCGGGCAGGTTGCGCGAGAGGATCTCGAAATCGTGCCACTGGGCGACAGCGGCGGTCATGAGGGTGAAGTCGTCATCCCCGTGCCGGATGCAGGACATCTCGGTGAGGACACGGCCGCGGCTGTCGGGGAGGTAGATGAGGTTCATGCGCCCGACTTTCGGCAGGCCGCCCGCGACAAGGCCGCGCAGGAACTCGGCAGCCCCCTCGCCGCTCAGACCGTAGCGCGAGAAACCGCAGAGATCGATGACGCCGGCGCCGTCACGCACGGCTTGGACCTCTTCGCGCACCCGCGGCTCCCAGGGGCCGTTGCGGTCCCATGTGTGGGTTGCCGCCTCGGAGGTGTCGTCACCGGGCTTGGCGAACCAGTTGGCCCGTTCCCAGCCATTGTAGGCCCCCATTTGCGCACCATCCGCCAGGAGGCGTTCGTGGTTCGGCGAGAGCTTGCGGTTGCGTTCGGCGGGCCATTCGTGATGCGGAAATTGCATCGCGTATTCATTGCCGTAGGTTTCGAGCGCCTTTCCGAGGGAGAAACTCGCGTCGGCATGATCGGTGTAGCGGCGCGGATCCACCGCCCACATGTCCCATTCGGTCTGGCCGTGCATGATCCACTCGGAAAGGACCTTGCCTGCCCCGCCGCCCTGGGCGATGCCGAAGGTGAAGCTGTGGGCCTCGAAGGCATTGGGCACGCCAGGCATCGGGCCGATCATCGGCAGGCCGTCGGGTGCGTAGGGGATGGGGCCGTTGATGTTGCGCTGAACGCCCTGGCTGCCCAGGAGCGGCACGCGCTCCATCGCGTCCATGATATACCATTCCAAGCGGTCGAGATCGTCGGGATAGAGCTGGAAGCTGAAGTCCTCGGGCATCTGGTCGTCGGCCGTGATCCAGGCGGCCTGGCAGTTGCGCTCGTAGGGACCGAGGTTCAGCGAGTGGGTGTCCTGGCGGAGGTAGTAGGAACTGTCCACGTCTCGGACCATCGGCAGCTTGCGGCCATGCTCCTTCGACCACGCCGCGACCTCGGGGATGCCTTCGGTCAGGAAATACTGGTGGCTCATCACGGTGAGCGGCACGCGGCGCCCGCCATGGGGGAGGAACCATTCACCGACACGGGCCGCGTAGTAGCCCGCGGCGTTGACCACGTATTCGCAGCGGATGTCGCCCTTCTCGGTGTGGACGACCCATTCGCCGTTCTCGCGGCTGACGCCGGTTGCGGGGGTGAAGCGCGCGATGGTTCCGCCCGCCGCACGCGCGCCCTTGGCGAGCGCCTGCGTGACCTGGCTCGGGTCGATGTCGCCGTCAAGCGGGTCCCAGAGGCCGCCTTCGAGATCGTGGGTTTCCATGAAGGGGAAATGCGCCTGAAGTTCATCGGGCGTGCACATGTCCATGGTCAGCCCCATATGGGCGGCCATGCCGCGGACGCGCTCGAATTCCATCATCCGCTCATGGCTGTGGGCGAGGCGGATGGCGCCGGTCACGTGGTAGTTGATCGGGTAGTCGACCTCCGCGGCCAGGTCGCGATAGAGCGCAAGGCCGTAGCGCTGCATGTTCATCACGCCGTAGCTGGTCGAGAAGTTCGGACAGTTTCCGGCGGCATGCCAGGTGGAGCCCGCGGTCAGCTCGTTCTTCTCCAGAAGGACACAGTCCGTCCAGCCGGCCTTGGCCAGATGATAGAGCGCCGATACGCCGACCACACCGCCACCGATAATCACCACGCGGGCGACAGAAGGAACACTCATGGCCAAACCTCAATAGACCGGAGGAGAGATGACCCAGACCGCCGAGGCCGGGGTGTCATAGGGATTGGCCCAGCGATATTCCGAGCCCTTGATGCGGAAGCTGTCGCCAGCCTCGATGATGAACTTCCTGTCCTCGATCCAGACATCGAGCCTGCCCGAGATCAGGTAGACGACTTCGGAGGTGGCCCGCTGGCGCGTTTCCTCCAGCGTGGCGCCGGGCAGGAAGGTTGAATGGATGACCTCGAAATCATCGGTCAGGTCGGGTGAGAGCAGTGTCTCGAAGAGGCCACTGTCACGCTCACCGATCTCGCGGCGCTTGGACGCACGCACGATCAGGCCGCGCTCTTCCTCGGAAGCGTCGGCCACACCGAGGAACATCGACATCGGCACTTCCAGAACGCGGGAAATGCGGTGCAGGTCATCGACGGTCGGGACGGACAGGCCGCGCTCGACCTGCGACACCCAGCCCAGCGATTTTCCCGTCGCCTTCGCAAGTTCTTCGAGCGTCATCTTGCGGGAGTGCCGCAGAGCCCGAATATCCTGACCAAGTGTCTCGTCGTCCGACATTCTTCCTACTTTCACGCGTTCGGTTCGCGGGCGTGCCGCGTCTGGCCTCGTGAAAATATCGCCATATTCTTCACGGTAAGGCAATGAAATTTTCCGGACTTTTTTCATACGCAGCCGAATTGCGCCGAAGCTGTCTAATTATTGACCGCTCGGCGTGTGCAGTGATTAACGAATTTGCGATGTATGTTTCGGGAAGGCTCAGGCGGCCTGCTGCGCGGCGTCGAGCCCTTCTGCCACGAGCACCATTCCATCGCGGATGAGATTCGCATTGATGGAGGAATAGGCCAGCCGATAGTGCGACGTGTCGGGCGATCGGTTAGCGTAGAAGGCGTTGCCCGGCTCGATCAGCACGCTATGCCTTCGCAGGTCCAGGGCAAGCTGGGTGGTATCGACACCCGGCGGGGCCTTGAGCCAGAAGGACGAGCCGCCGAACATTTCTCTTCCGTCCGGTGTCAGCCCAAACTCGCGAATGCAGTTCTCCATGATCGCGCGGCGCTTGCTGTAGGTGCGGGCCATTCGGCTGATCTGGCTGTCGTAGTGACCCAGTGACAGGAAGTAGGCCGTGGTGCGCTGGATGTGGCTTGGTGGGTGGCGCAGCACCACCATGCGCAGTTTGCGCATTTCCTGAATAAAGGGCTTGGCGGCCACGACGTAGCCCAGGCGCAGCCCCGGAAAGATCGATTTCGAGAAGGACCCGAGATAGATCACCGAACCTGTCTGATCGAGCGATTTCAGGGCTGGCGACGGGGAGTTCAGGAAGGAGATTTCGAACTCGTAGTCGTCCTCCACGATGATGAAATCGTCGCGCATGGCCCGTTCCAGCAGCGCGAGGCGGCGCTCCAGCGGCATCGTGACATTCGTCGGGCAATGGTGGCTTGGCGTCGTGAATACGACATCCGCCGAAGCGGGCACGAGGTCGGGCGGCAGGCCTTCGCTGTCGACATCAATGGACGTCCCGACATAGCGCATCTGGTCGAAGATGCGGCGGAGCCCTGGGAAGCAGGGGTTCTCGACGATTGCCCTCTGGCCCTCCGAGAGCAGAAGCTGGGCGATCATCCAGAGCGCGTTCTGGCCACCCATGGTGATCAGGATCTCGTCGGGATGGGCGCGTATGCCGCGACGCGGCAGGATGTAGCGGAGAATAAACTCCACCAGCATCGGATCGTCGTTCTGGTAGTGGTCGTGGGTGAGCGCGTCGAAATCCCGACGCCCCACCGCTCGCAGCGCGCAGTTGCGCCAGTTGCGGTGGTCAAACAGGTCCGGGTCGGACTGTCCGTAGATGAAGGGATACTTGTAGTCGGTCCAGTTCGGCGGGCGCAGGATGTCGTTGCGGTATTCCACCCGCCGGGTGAGTTTGCTGTTCCAGTCCACACCGCCCTGCCCGGTCACGGTGTCATCGGCAAAATCCGGGCGCTTTGGTGCGGTGTCGGCAACGAAATACCCCGACCGGTCGCGCGAGACCAGGTATTCGTTTGCCACGAGTTCCGTGTAGGCCAGCGTCACGGTGATGCGCGAAACGCCGAGGTGATCGGCAAGCTTGCGCGACGAAGGCATCTTCTCCCCGGCCGCACATCGGCCCGACACGATTGCCTCGGCGACAATCTGGTGGATCTGCTGCTGGAGGGTTGCGTCGCTGCGCGGGGGAAGAAGAAAGACCTCGGGAGGTATCGCCAAATCTGGACCTGTTGCGCTGGAGATTTGGACCTATGCTATGCGGCCCGAACCCCCAGTGCAATTTGCGTCTGCGATCAGCTGAAGACCTTCGTCAGTGCGGTGTCGATGGCGGAGGTGATCGCATCGATGTCGTCCGCCGTCGCGATGAGGGCGGGCGAGAGGCAGAGCGTGTTGTTCATGCCCGGAAGGGCACGTGCGGTGGCACCGATGATGACGCCCTGAGCCATGCAGTCGGCAACGACCGCCTGGATCTGTGCCTCGGCAACCGGGGTCTTGGAAGCGCGGTCCGCGACAAGCTCGGCGCCGCAGAAGAGCCCGATGCCGCGCACATCGCCGATGACCTCGTGCTTGTCCTTGAGCGCATGGAGATTGTCCATCAGGCGCGCACCCATGGTTTCGGTGTTCGCCAGCAGGTTCTCGTCCTCGATGATGCGCATGTTCTCAAGCGCCGCAGCCGGGCCTGCGGTGCAGCCGCCGAAGGTCGAGATGTCGCGGAAGAAGCTCATCGGGTCGCTCGCGTCGTCCTTGAACATGTCGAAGACCGCTTCGGTCGTCACCAGGCACGCGATTGCGGCGTAACCCGACGCAACACCCTTGGCCATGGTGACCATGTCGGGCTGGATGCCATACTGCTGGTAACCGAACCACTTTCCGGTCCGGCCGACGCCGCAGACGACCTCGTCGATATGCAGGAGGATGTCATACTTGCGGCAAATCTCCTGCACGCGCTCCCAGTAGCCGCGCGGCGGAGTGATGACGCCACCCCCTGCCGTCACCGGCTCGAGGCAGATCGCGCCGACCGTATCGGGGCCTTCGCGCAGGATGACTTCCTCGATGGCGTCAGCAGATCGCTCGCCGTAGTTCTCGACATCCCACTGCGCGCGATACTCGAGGCAGTGCGGCACGGCAACGAAACCGGGCGTGTAGGGACCATACTGCGCGTTGCGCTCGGGCTGGCCGCCGGCCGAGATTGTGGTGATCGTCGAGCCGTGGTAGTCGCGCTCGCGGTAGAGGATCTTGTGCTTCTTGCCGCCGTAGCGCTTGTGCGCGATCTGGCGGACCATCTTGAACGCCTTCTCGTTCGCCTCGGAGCCCGAGTTGACGTAGTAGACGCGGCTCATACCGGGCATCCGCCCGATCAGGCGCTCTGCGAACATCGCGCCCGGAATGGAGCCCGCGGACTGGGCGAAGTAGTTGAGCTTCACCAGCTGGTCGCGCACGGCGTTCGCGATGCTCTCGCGCCCGTAGCCGACATTCACGGTCCAGACGCCCCCCGAAACCGCATCGAGATGCTCGCGGCCCTTTGCATCCCAGAGGCGCATTCCCTTGCCCTCGACCATCACGCGCGGATCGATCGTCTCGAGCGGCTTGTGCTGCGTCAGGTGATGCCAGACATGGGCGCGATCGGCCCGGATGATCTCGTCGAAGTCGTTCTTGGGGGCAGAATAGGTCACGGGGGTCCCTCCAGGTGAAAGCCGTCACTGATAGAAAGGTCGCACCGGTCGAATCGCATCGTCATTTGCACCGTTCCGGGCTGTTAACCCCAATAGTGCACAAATTTGCAGCGCGAGTAGGGCCAGAGCAGACCAAACGCTGAGTCCAGTTGGAACCCCGTGTTGTGGTAAGGTGCAAAGCTTTTCTTAACTTTGCACCAGGCGCGGCAGTTGGACGCCTGCGCAACGGCAGTAGTCAAGCCGGATCGCCTGACGCGGTTCGAATGGCCCAAAGACGACAACTTGGAGTGAGAGATGAAGAAAATCGCAACCCTTCTGGCCGGTGGCAGCGCATTGCTGGCCGCGCAGGCGGCAACGGCGCAGGAACTGACCGTCGGATACTTCCTCGAATGGCCGATGCCGTTCCTCGCCGCCAAGGCCGATGGGGCATATGCGGAAGCTCTCGGCATGCCGGTGAACTGGGTGAGCTTCGAGACGGGCACCGCGATGTCGGCGGCCATGGCATCGGGCGACGTGCAGATCTCGGTCTCGCAGGGCCTGCCCCCCTTCGTGGTCGCCACCTCCGCGGGCCAGGCGCTTCAGGTGCTCGATATCGCCGTAAGCTATTCCGAGAACGACAACTGCGTCGTGGCGACCGAACTTGAGATCGACAAGGACAGCGCCGAGGAACTCAACGGCAAGAAGGTTGCCGTTCCAATCGGCACCGCCGCCCATTACGGCTTCCTGCGCCAGATGGACCATTTCGGCATCGACGTCTCCTCTCTCAACATCGTCGACATGGCGCCGACCGATGGCGCCGCGGCGCTGGCCCAGGGTGAAGTCGATTTCGCCTGCGGCTGGGGCGGTGGCCTTTCGCGCATGAAGGAACACGGCAACGTGCTGCTTTCCGGCGAAGAGAAGGAAGAGCTCGGCATTCTCGTGTTCGACGTGACCTCGGCGCCGGCCGATTTCGTCATCGAGAACGACGACATCGTCTCGACCTTCCTCAAGGTAACCGCGGAAGCCAATGCGGCCTGGAACGACGGCCACCCTGCGGACATGCTCGAGAAGATCGCGTCCGAGTCGGGCATGTCGGTCGAGGCCACTGAGGCGTCGATCTCCACCTTCACCTTCCCGTCGGTCGAAGCGCAGCTTTCCGAAAGGTGGCTGGGCGGAAACGTCCAGTCCTTCATGAAGGGCGTCGCGGATGTCTTCGTCGAGTCCGGCAGCATCGACAGTGCGCTCGACAGCTACGACGACGCGGTCAACACCGCACCGCTCGCCGCGGCCCAGTAGGGTCCCGCCTCGAGAGGCTGGCGCCCGCCGGCCTCTCCTCCACTCCTAGCTTCTGGAAAACCGCTTCATGGCTTCATTGAGCATCGACAGTCTGTCCATGCGTTTCGACCTGCCGAATGGCGGTCATGTTCAGGCCCTCGAAAATGTCAGTCTCGACATCGCGAAGGGCGAGTTGCTCTCAGTCCTCGGCCCTTCGGGCTGCGGCAAATCAACGTTGCTCAACATTCTCGCAGGCTTTCTCGCGCCGACTTCCGGCACCGTCACGCTGAACGGCGCGCCGGTGAAGGGACCCGGTGCCGAGCGCGGCATGGTGTTCCAGAAGGGTGCGCTCTTCGAGTGGATGAACGTGCGGCACAATGTCGATTTCGGCCCCCGGATGAAGGGAATGCCGGAAACCGAGCGCAACACCATCGTCGAGAACCTGCTCAACACCGTCGGACTGAGATCCTTCAAGGACAAGGCCGTCTATGAACTGTCGGGCGGGATGCAGCAGCGCGTGGCCCTGGCCCGCTGCCTCGCCAACGATCCCGACGTGATCCTGATGGACGAGCCTCTCGGGGCGCTCGATGCGCTGACCCGCGAGAAGATGCAGGGGCTGGTGCTCGATCTCTGGAAGAAGACCGGCAAGACAATCATCCTGATCACCCACTCCGTAGACGAGGCGCTGCTGCTCGGCGAGAGGCTGCTCGTCATGGCGCCGCGGCCCGGCCGCATCTTCAAGGAATACCGCCTGCCCTTCGCGGACCGTGCCGTGGGCGCCGATCTGCGGGCGGTCAAGGATGATCCCGCCTTCAACGCGACCAAGAAGGAAATCCTCGGGATGATCTGGGAGATGGAAGAGGAAATCATGAGCGGAGCGGAAAAGTAGCATGACGGGTATCGTAATACTTGCGGTCTATATCGCGCTGTTTTTCGGCACCTATGTCGCGGTCAGCCTTGCGCGCGCCTCGATGGAGAAGGTGACGGATTTCACCTCTCTCAAGACAGTGACCTTCGGCGACGAAAGCGCCGTGAGACCGGATCGGGTGGCCTCGATCATCTCGGTCGTGGTGGTCTTTCTCGTCTGGGGGGCATTCACCGGCTCGAAACTGGTGCCGCTCCATGTCCCCGGCCCGTTCAGTGGGACGACTTCCTTCTCCTACACCGCCGAAAATCCGAGCGGCGAAACGGCCGAAGGCACGGTCACCGTGCTGGTTCACGAAATGGGCGCCGATGCGGAGGACCCTGCCCCCGGTCCTGCAACCGGCTTTGCGGTGAGCGACAGCACGACGGTTGCGGAATGGCGTTCGGTGCTCATTCCCGCCCAGCGCAACGATGGCGAGGATGCGACGATCATCTCCGTGGACGGAAAGCCGATCGCACCAGGCGAGACCGTCGATGTGCCCAACGGGTCCGTTGCGATGACGGCCAAGGGCTCGCTCAACTTTTCGCCCGACAAGGGCCTGCAGATGGAAGCGATCTGGATGCCGCCGCCCGAAGCGGTCGTGGCACAGCTCTTCGACATCGCCAAGAACGGCTATCAGAACGTGGCGCTGCTGGAGCATGTGGGCTGGTCGCTCTGGCGCGTTCTGGCGGGCTTCATCCTGGGCTCGCTGATCGGCATTCCGCTCGGCTATGCCATGGGTCTTTCGGGTTGGGCGCGCGGCTGGCTCGATCCGATCGTCGAGTTCATGCGGCCCGTGCCGCCGCTGGCGCTGATCCCGCTCGTCATCATCTGGTTCGGTATCGGGGAGAACGGCAAGATCGTCCTTCTGTTCCTTGCGGCCCTCTGGGTGATGATCATCTCGGCGCGCGCGGGCGTTTCCGGAGTGAACATCTCAAAGGTTCATGCCGCCTATTCGCTCGGGGCATCGAAATGGCAGGTGCTGCGCCATGTGATCGTGCCCAATTCGCTGCCTGAGGTCTTTACCGGGGCGCGCGTGGCGATGGGCGTTTGCTGGGGCACGGTGGTTGCGGCGGAACTCGTCGCCGCAGAGAAGGGCGCGGGCAAGATGATCGTCGCCGCCTCGAAGTTCCAGGCGACGGATATCGTCATCATGGGGATCGTGCTGATCGGCCTGATCGGCTTCGCGATCGACATCCTGATGCGCAAGCTCGAGAACGTGCTGGTACCCTGGAAAGGCCAGTCATAGCCGACCAGCTCCATCCATACCTGACCAGAAACGCAAACGCCGCTCCTCGGAGCGGCGTTTTTCATGCGCCATGCTTAGCTCGGCGGGGCGCCCCCTGGCGAGGGTGTGCACATGCCCCTTGCTCCTGGCCTCGACAGATTGCCCAAGGCAGAAGGCCTGGATCCGGCGAACCGCCAGCGCCTTGCATCCGTGCGACCCGATGCTTTCGTGCTTGCCAGCGACAGGGCCTCGAAGAACGCGTCAGGAACGGCGATTGCGCCGGTTTACGAGTGTGAGGGCTCACCTCTGGCCAAAGAAAAAGCGCTGCTCCGGGGAGCAGCACTCTCTCATGGTCAGCGGGAAGTGCCTCGACCGGGGGGCTAAATCAATCCAACAAGCCCCTTTGCGCCTGCCATCAGCCCGGAGACCAACAGAACCCCCATGGAGGCGGATCGGTAGTGCCCGTCCCCAAGCCGCTGGAAAAGCAGCGTGCCGAGATAGGTGCCGAGCAGAAGCGCCGGGTAGCTCGCGACCGCACTGAGGAAGACCTTGAAGGTCACGGCATCGGAACCCAGCGCAATGGATATAAGCGCAATGACGGACGTGAAGGCGAAGAAGAGCAGCAGGGTCGCGCGGCTCTCGGTCTTGTCCGCTCCGCGGCCCAGGAAATAGGCCACTGCGGGCGGTCCGGGCATCGCGGCCAGCCCGCCGAGGAGGCCGGCCATGGCACCGGCGGTCATTGCCGGCCCCTTGCCTTCCCGTATCCTCACCTTTGCGACAAGAGCGACGAGCCCGAGCAGGACGGCGATGGCGATCGTCAGCCGCATGACATCGGCGGGCAGCCGCGTGGCCAGGAATGCGCCAAGCGGCGTGAAGAGCAGCGCGCCGCCGCAGAGCAAGGCGAGCGCCCGGCGATCGACCTTCTTGTGATTGTGGTAGATGTCCAGCGGCCCGGCGGCGATCTGCAGCATCTGCGCCATCACTACGGCATATACCGGAGGCACGCTCAGACTGTAGAGCGGAACGGCCGCGAGGGCGAAACCGAACCCGGTCACGCCCCGCAGAAAGCCGGCCGCCAAGGTGGCGACCGACAGAACCAGAATGTCTTCCATCAGTCGAAATTCATCACGATTGTCTTGGACCGGGTGAAGTGTTCCAGCATTGCCTCGAGCGACGCCTCCTTACCGAGACCGGACCGTCCGAAGCCGCCATAGGAGACGTTGGGACGGATGGTGAGGTTCTGGTTGACCTGAACGAAGCCTGCGTTCAGGCGCGAGGTGCTGTCGAGTGCAATCGACAGGCTCTTCGTCCAGACGGAGGCGGCCAGGCCGTAGTGCGTACCATTTGCCCGCGCGATGACGTCATCATAGTCAGTCCAGCCCTGCACGACAGCGACCGGCCCGAAGATCTCCTGCATGACGCAGGGGTGATCATCGGGGAGACCCATGAGGATCGTCGGCTGAAGGTACAGCTCGGGCGAAAGCGCCGCATCCTCGGGCAGCTTGCCGTAGCGCTTGACGGTCGCTCCGGGGGTCGCTTCGGCCTGTGCGACAAAATCCCGGATCGTCGCCGCCTGGCGCGCGTTGATGATCGTCCCGACATCGGTGGCCTCGTCGAGCGGATCTCCGATCACGAGTTCGTCCAGCGCAGTACCGAGACGCGCCATGAAGACGTCCATCAGGCTGTCATGCACGTAGATGCGGCTCGAGGCGGTGCAACTCTGTCCCTGGCGGGTGAAGCGCATTCCCGAGATCGCACCGGCGACAGCCTTGTCGAGATCGGCATCTTCGCAGACGATCATCGGGGATTTGCCACCAAGCTCCAGAGAGACAGGAATGATGCGGCTCGCGCCGACCTTGTAGATCGCCTCGCCCACGGCCTCCGACCCGGTGAAGGTGATCTTTGCAATGTCGGGATGGGTGGTGAGCGCGTTGCCGCATTCGGCACCGGTTCCGTTGACCACGTTGAGCACACCCGCGGGCAGGTGCTGCATCATGATCTCCGCCATGAGGTAGGTGGCGAAGGGGGCTTCCTCGGAGGATTTCAGCACAACGGTGTTGCCCGCGACCAGGGCCGGACCGATCTTGAGCGCCATAAGGACGAGCGGCACGTTCCACGGCACGATGGCCGCCACGACGCCGAGTGGCTCGCGGGTGGTCAGGGTGAGGATGCGGGGATCGTAGGGCACCGTCTGCCCCTTCAGCTCGGAGCCGAGGTTGCCGTAGAAATCGACGATGTCGGCGGCCACATCCACCTCGCCACGGCACTCGGTGCGGATTGCCTTTCCGGTTTCGCGGGCGAGCACCTGGGCGATCAGTTCGGCCTTGCTTGCCACGGCGCGGGCCGCTGCCGAAACGCGTTTGCCACGCTCGCGCGCCGGGATCTGCGCCCATGCGACCTGTGCGGATTTGGCAGATGCGATGGCTTCGGACGTTTCTTCCGCGCTACTGGCCGCGGCCTGGCCGAGCACCTCACCGGTGGCCGGATTCAGGACATCGAGCGATGTGTGCGCCGCAATACGAGCGGCGTTGATGAGGTTGACCTGCCGATAGGTGGTAAAGACATCGGATGGGGTCGTGGGGAGGAGATTGCTTGCGAACATGACGGACCCTCGGTCTGAGAATTTCGATTGAGCCCATATAGTTGAAAGAATCGCCCTCGAAGTAGGGCCAGAAGAACGCTTCGCTATGACCAGTTCGCAAACATTGCTCTCGTGTAATGCCGCGCCGCAGGATCGAGACCCGTGCGGCGCAACATCGAGCGCGGCCCTACCCGCGCATTCTGAGATACTCGGGATCGTAAGGTGAAGCGGGGATCACGCGCGCCGGGACGGGCTTGCCCAGCACATCGACGGTGAGCCGTGTCCCTGCTTCGGCCAGGGAGGGTTCAACGAAGGCATAGGCCAGGTTGAGGCCAGTACGATGCCCCCAGTCGCCCGAGGTAACAGTGCCGACGATGGACCCCTCGCTGCGCACCGAGGTTCCGCCATGGGCTGGCGCCTCATCCGTCTCGACGGCGAGGGTGACCAGCTTGCGTCTCGGGCCTGCTTCCCAGCGCTTGAGCAGTGCGTCCTTGCCAATGAAATTGCCCTTGTCGAGCTTCACGAACCGGTCAAGCCCGGTCTCGAAGGGATCGAACTCGGTGAGGATATCGGCCTTCCAGTGCAGGAAGCCCTTCTCGAGCCGCATCGAGTCGACCGCGCGCGCACCGAAAAGGCGCAGACCGTGGGCTTCGCCGGCGTTGCGGAGCGTGAGATAGGCCGCATACAGGCTCTCGTTTGGAACGTGGATTTCATAGGCCAGTTCGCCGGAAAAGCTTACACCCAGAACGGTCACCGGCGCGATGCCCACGTAGGCTTCCCGCACGGAGAGCCACGGGAAGGCCTCACGGGACCAATCCCCTCGAGAAGCCGCCGTGAGCACGTCGCGCGCCTTCGGGCCAGCCAGCACGAGAATTGTCTGTTGGTTGGTCAGGGAACGGATCGTCACGTCCTCTTCGGGCAGGATGTGGGATGTGAGCCAGTCCATGTCATGATATTCGGATGCTGCGGCCGAGCCATACCAGACGCGCTCAGGCCCGCGATCCGAGGCAGGAATGTTGGCGATGGTCGCCTCGGCCTTGACCATACCGTAGTCATTCAGGAGATAGCCTAGACCAACCTTTCCCGTGCGCTTCGGAACGCGGCCGCAGATCATCCGGTCGAGGAAAGCATGGACGTCCTTACCAACGAGTTCAAACCGGTTGAAGCCGGAGACCTCGGTCAGTCCGACGCCGGTCGAGACAGCCTTGACCTCCTCTGCCACGACCTCATGCACCTCGTTGAAGCGGAAGCCGAGCGTTTCGGTGAAGCCGGGCGAAGGTTTGATGTAATCGACCCGCTCCCAGCCGTTGACCGTGCCGAACTCGGCTCCTTCGGCCGCGAGCACCGGCGTCAGAGGCGTTGTCTTCATCGGACGACCCGCGGGGCGATGCTCGTGCGGGAAGTGGAAGCGAAACTCGTTCTGGTAGTCCTCGATGGCCTTCAGCGCCGTCAGTTCAACCGTCGCATGGCCGGTGAACCGGCGCGGATCGATCACCCAAGTGTCGTATTCCGCTTCGCCATGCACGATCTGCTGCGCGAGCAGCCAGCCATGGCCGCCGCCCTCGCCGAGGCCGGCGCGGAGCCCGATGATGCAGAACGCGTTGCGCTTGCCGGGGATGGGCCCGACAAGGGGTGCGCCGTCGATGGTGTAGGTGATGGGACCATTGACGATCTCGCGAATGCCGGTCTCCGTCAGTGCGGGCATGCGCTCGAAAGCGCCTTCCAGCACATCCATGACCCGCTCGAGATCGTCCGGGCAGAGGTCGTTCGAAAATTTCGGGTCGATGCCGTCCATGCCCCAGGTCCGGCAATCCTGCTCGTAGAAGCCGAGCAGAAGCCCGCCCTTTTCCTGACGGCAGTAATAATCGCTGATCGGGCAGCGCAGAAGCGGCATCCGGTGGCCAGCCTCGGCAATGGCCGGAATGTCCTCGGTCAGGAAATACTGGTGCTCCATCGAGGCGACCGGGTGGCTCACTCCCATCATTGCGCCGATCTCGTTGCAGCGGTAGCCGCCGGCGTTGACGACGATCTCCGCCTTCACGTCACCCTTCTCGGTGTGAACGGTCCAGGTCTGATCCGCATGCTGGGTGAGGCCGGTGACCGGGGTGTGGCGATTGACCTCGGCACCTGCGAGCCGGGCGCGACGCGCCAGCGCCTGGCAGAGCTGGGCCGGGTCGGTATGGCCGTCGGTCGGATCCCAGAGCCCGCCCAGAAGATTTTCGGTCGAGATCAGCGGGTGGCGGCGGGCGCATTCCTCGGCGTCGATGACTTCGAATTCCACCCCCATGCCGGCCGCGACCGAAGCAAAGTGACGATAACCGTCCATCTGCGCCTCAGTGTTGGCGAGCCGGATACCGCCATCACCGTGATTGTAGCCGACCGGATAGTCCGGGTCGTCCCGCAGTTCCTTGTACAGTGCGATGGAGTGGCTCTTGAGCGCCACCATCGTCTGGGTCATGCCGAAATTCGTGACCTGGGCGGCGGAATGCCAGGTGGTGCCGGACGTAAGCTCGTCCCGCTCGATGAGCATGACGTCTGTCCAGCCTTCCCTTGTGAGGTGATAGAGCGCCGAACAGCCGGCTATTCCTCCCCCGATGATGACAACCCTTGCCTGATCTCGCATTGCAGCCACTCGTTCCTGAAACCTGTTCCTGACGGCCATTGAGGGGGATCCGGCAAGTTTCGGTCAAACGGAAGGCTACAGTTTCGAAAAAATCGAAACTGAACTGGCACGGTGATACAGTCCTTGCGCAAGATGCATCCAATTGACGCGCAAAGGTTCAGTTCTCCTCTTCGAGCACGACAAAGGCGCTTTCGAGCCATTCGTGAGCAAGGATCGCAGGTTCCCGTACGACATGGCGGATACGCTCGCGGACGAGCGTGGCAATGGCCTGCGCGGTCGGGCGGTCGAAGTCGCCGCGGGTCATGAGGCAGATGCGGCGCGCAAGCGATGTCGTGGGGAGCGGTGCGAGGCGGATGCGCTCGGCAAAGCGCCTCCCCCTGGCGTGGCCCAATGCCGAAATGATCGACCAGCCGCCCCCGCTGCCCACCACGGCCATGATCGACTCCACCGTATCGAAGGTGAAGCGTTCGGGCAGGGCAATCCGGTGGCGAGTCAGATGGGCTTCGATCTGCCGTCCGATCTGGTGACCGGGGTTGAACCGCAGGAAGGGAAGACCCGATCTTCCGCCCACCATTTCTTCGGGCGCCGCGAGGGAATCCCGCGGAGACAGCATGACGAAAGGATCTTTCAGTAGCGGCAATACAGGCAGATCCGATGGTTTTCCGTCCTGCGCGGATACGATGGCGAGATCGAGTTCACCTCGGCGCAGAAGGTCCGGCGCCTCGTGGCTCAGGACGTTGCGGATGGACAGCTTTGCCCGTGGCATTCGACCAGCCAGGATCACGGCAAGATCAGGCGCGAGGTTGTTCTCGAAATCCTCGACGAACCCCACGCGCAGCGATCTTGCCCCCAAGAGACCGGAAACGACTGTTTCGCTGGTCGCGCGCCGGATATGTTGAAGTCCCGGCATCAGGTGGTGGAGCGCCTCACGCCCCTCGCGAGTCAGGGAAAACGGGCGTGACGTTCTGTCGAGCAGCACCACCCCGAGTTCATTCTCGAGCCGCGCGACATGATGCGAGACCGAGGAAATCGACAGTCCGAGTTCCTGTGCCGCCTGCTGCATCGAGCCGGATCGGGCTACCTGCTCGAAGGCCTCGAGCACCTGAAGTGAGAGTTTGGGTAGCGGCATGAGCCTCTCGGCAAGAGTTCCGAAACACCCGGAACTCTTTCCCAGCCCGCCGCGACTGTCAAACGCTCACGAGCCTGTCTTCGTCGAGTGCCTCGTCCAAGTGCGTGACGTCCGTCCAGTCGTTATTCTGGCGGATGATGTCGATGATCTGCTGATACTGGCTGCCTTCCCTGAAGGTCGGATAGGGCGCGACCGCCTCGCCCCTGATATCCTTGAGGAATTCTCGGGCCAGATAGTGCCAGCATTGCTCCGTTTCGCCTTTAACGTCCGGCACGTCGGCGGCAATTTCCGGCGGCAGGGGAAGCTCGGCCCAGGTCTTGTCCTTGCCATAGAGATAGAGCGGCCCGCTGCCGTAATGCTTCTTGAGATAGATGGCCCCTTCACGGCCATAGAAGACGATATGATCCTCATGGAAGCGCGGCACGAGGCCGCCATGCTTGAACAGCACCGAAACGGGCTTGGTGGCAAGATCACTGCCGAGCCTCGCCAACACGGTGTAGGACCATTCGACATTGCTCTCGCCCCATTTGAGCGACGGGTCGTCAAGATCCTTCGGGATGAAGTTGCGCCGTGTGGCGAAGTTGTGAACACCATCGACGATGGGGGCGCGCCCAAGGTCGTCGCGCACCTCGCCCATGATACCGAGAATCCGCCCACCCACTACGGCAGAGGCGATGGCCAGCGTATGAGTGAAGTTGTTGTTGAGCCGCCCGCCGCCCGCCTCCTTGCGGTGTGACCAGCCAAAGGGGATTTCGCGCTCGAGATTGAAATGCGAGATGCATTCGATCTCCGTCGGCTCGCCGATTGCGCCTTCTGCCACGAGTTTCTGCGCGTGCAACACGCTCGGCGTGTAGCGAAAGCTCGCGGAATAGGCCGTCTTGACGCCCTTCTCTCGCGCAAGCCGGTATAGTTCCACTGCCGTCTCCGCGCTTTCCGTCATCGGCTTGTCGACGAAGACGTGACACCCTGCGGCGATGGCCTGCTTGATGGGCACGTAATGCGCACCGCCCGGTGTGGCGATCGAGACGATGTCGGGCTTGCAGATCTCCAGCGCCTCCTGCCAGTCCGTACCGGCATGGGGGATGGCCATCTTGCCAGCCACCTCCTCGACCACATGGGCGGTTCGCCCGACCATGCCGACGATATCCGCGCCATAGGCCCGAAAGGCCTCCGCGTGCCCCTGACCGGCAAAGCCCGTGCCGGCAATGAGCACCTTCAGCCTGGGTTTCGTATTTTCACCGGTCATTGCCGCTCTCCCCCTCTGGTTGCGCGTTCTCGTGATAGTTGGTCAAACCGGCCTTACCGGGGGATGTGCTGTTCGGATTTGCGGTCGAACAGGTAGATCTTGTCCTGCGGGATCGAGACCGTCATGGGCGCGCCCACGGCCAGATCGATGCCGCCATCCAGCACTACCGTTGCGGGCTGGCCGTGCAGTTCGATCGTGACATGAGTCTGTGCGCCGGTGGGCTCGACGAGCGTGGTCGTGCCTGTGACACTTACGCCATCACCGCCACGCTCGAAATGCTCCGGGCGCATGCCGACAACGACCTCCTGGCCGGGCGCGAGATTGCGTCGTGCCCCAAGCTGGATGATATCGCCGCCGGGCAGTTCGGCTGCCCAGCCGTTGTCGGCCGCGATGATGGTCGCGTCGATGAGATTCATCGAAGGTGTGCCGATGAAGGCCGCCACGAAGAGGTTGGCGGGGGAATTGTAGAGGTCGATGGGCCGGCCCTCCTGTTCCATCCGGCCGCCATTGAGGATCACGACACGGTCGGCCAGTGTCATGGCCTCGATCTGGTCATGGGTGACATAGATCGAGGTCGTCTTGACCCGCTGGTGTAGCGTCTTGATCTCGGAGCGCATCTGCACGCGGAGCTTGGCATCGAGGTTCGAGAGCGGTTCGTCGAAGAGGAACGCAGCCGGGTTCCGCACGATGGCGCGGCCCATGGCGACGCGCTGGCGCTGGCCGCCCGAGAGCTGGCCGGGCTTGCGATCGAGAAGCGCTTCAAGCTCGAGAAGCCTGGCGGCGTCACGGACCTTGGCGTCTATCTCCTTCTTCTTCACGCCCGAGAGCTTGAGGTTGAAACCCATGTTCTTCGCGACCGACATGTGCGGATAGAGCGCGTAGTTCTGGAACACCATGGCGATGTTGCGCTCGCGCGGGTTCATGTGGTTGACCACCTGGCCGCCGATCCGGATCTCGCCATCGGAGGCGGGCTCGAGCCCCGA
This sequence comes from Amaricoccus macauensis, assembly GCF_049800915.1. GTDB lineage: Bacteria > Pseudomonadota > Alphaproteobacteria > Rhodobacterales > Rhodobacteraceae > Amaricoccus > Amaricoccus macauensis_A. Next base: position 36,660 of record NZ_JBNAFY010000001.1, on the reverse strand, counting down.
GATGATGCGCAGCAGGGTAGATTTCCCGCAGCCGGATGGCCCCACGAGCGCGACGAATTCGCCGTCCTCGATCGAAAGGTTCATGCCATGGATCACGTCATGTGATCCGAAGGATTTCTTGAGCGATTGCAGTTCGACGGATGCCATATGGTTTTTCCTCCCTTCGAGGTCGTGTTTCTGGTTTTTCTGCAGACTTGAATGCCGGGGCGTCAGGCCATCGTTGCGGCCCTTTCGGGCGGTATTTCCTGAAGAAGTCTCTCGCCAGTGAAGAAGCGGCGCACATCCTCGACGGCCGAGAGGCCCTGGCGGACGTAGCTTTCGTGCGTATGACCGGCACTATGCGGCGAGAGGTAGACATTGGGCAGGTCGAAGATCCGGTCACCCTCGGGAAGCGGCTCGACATCAAACACATCGATCGCGGCAAAGATGCGGCCCGCGTCCAGGGTTTCGAGCAGCGCGCCCTTCTCCAGAAGGCCCGCCCGGGCGTTGTTCACCAGGAGCGCGCCCTCGGCCATCAGGTCGAGAAGGGATTTCGTGATCATGCCGTTCGTCGCCTCGATGTTCGGCGCGTGAAGACTGACGACAGAGCATTCGCGGAAAAGGGTTTCGAGGTCGCACGAAATGACGCCAAGTCCATCGGCCTCGGTTTCGCTGACATAGGGGTCAAAGACCATGACCTCGCAGCGGAAAGGCTTGAGCAGATCGAGAACCATCCGCCCGACATAGCCGAGTCCGACGATACCGACCTTCTGTGCACTCAGAAGCTGACCCAGATAGGATTGCTTCACCTGCAACCAGCCCTCGCCCCTGCGCATGGCCGCGTCCGTATCACGGTGGCGACGCAGATGCGCGAGGATCTGAGCGAGCGTGAACTCCGCCACGGCCTCACCGATCACCGGTGCGGAATGGCTGACACGGATCTCGCCTCTTTCAAGCGCCTCCTTGACCCCCAGCCGAATGACCGAACCTGCGGCATGGGAAATGATCTGGACACTGCCGCGGGGCGCCAGAGAGTCGAGGGGCAATTTGGGGCTCTGCCAGCCAGTGATGACAGCCGTGATCCCCGAAAGAGCCGGGGCAATATCCTGATCCCTCAACTCATCGTCGGCGTAGAAGACCGGCTCGGCGAATTCGGATAATGCCTTCGTGACTGTGTCGGGGAAGATGCGGCCGCGCACTTCCTCCGGAATGAGGACGGCAACCCTTGGCCGGTTCAGACCATGCGAGGTTGTCTTGATCGGTTGGGCGTATGTCATCTCGGCAGACCCTGTTTATGCGCTTCGCTCAGGCTCATCGGATGGCCGGCTGAATCACGATTTCGGACACATGGGCCCGTGCCGGCAGACGCATGACGAACATGCAGGCTTCGGCCACATCTTCGGGCTTGAGGGCTTTCGCGCGCATCTCGGGCGTCGGCGGGGAGGGCCGCTTTTCGAGCAGGGGCGTGTCGGTCATGCCGGGCAGGATGGCTGTGGCGCGGATCCCGTTCCCCCATTCCTCCTCCATGATCGCATGGGTCATGGCAGCGACACCGGCCTTTGTTGCCTGGTAGGCGGCGCCCGAGGGATCGGGCTTCTTGGCCGCGGTGGAAGAGACATTGACAATCAGCCCGCCCCCGCGCCGGCGCATGATCGGCAGGACGGCCTTGGACAGATTAAAAGCGGCGTTCAGATTGACGTCGATCATCGATGCCCAGCTTTCGGCAGTCAGCTCGCTGAAGGCGCGCCGGACGATGTTCATGCCGATGGTGTTGACCAGTGTGTCGACAGCTTCGAGGACTTCCATGTTGCTCGAGATCGCGGCCTCGAGAGCCTTCGCATTGCTGGCATCGGCCTGGATGGTGAGGACCTTCCCTGCCCCCAGCTGACTGCATTCATCGCCAATTGCAGCAAGCCGCGCTTCGTCACGAGCGAGCAGCACAAGCTCGGCACCCTCGCGGGCGGCGGCTTTCGCGGTTTCACGCCCCATGCCGCTGCTGGCACCAGCAATGAGGACCCGACGCCCCGACATGGATCTGATTTCGCTCACCTTGATATCCCTCCGGTCATCTTGTTGCTTTTCATGGCTGGTGGCGCGGTGGAGGCCCGGACGATCAGTTCGGGCTGCAGGCTCACATGCGGCTCATCGCCCCCGACATTCTTCTCGAGCGTGCCGATCAGCTTCTCGACGATGATCGCGGCCATGTCCTCCACCGGCTGTCGCACGGTGGTCAGGGCAGGCTTCATGATCGGGGAGAGAAAGATGTCATCGAACCCGACCACCGAGAGGTCATCGGGAACTCGGTAGCCAAGGTCGACCGCACCGGAGCAGGCGCCGATGGCATACATGTCGTTGACCGCGAAAATGGCGGTGGGCGGATCATCCAGGGTCATCAGGTCTCGGATGCCGCGGCGGCCGAGTTCTGCCGCCTCTGAGTCGCCGAAGTTCTTCGCAACGCGCCCCAGCCACAGCAGTTCATCATCGAGTGCAATGCCCGCGCGCTCGAGCTCGGAGCGCATTCCCAACAGTCGGGCGTTCCTGCTGGCGGTCCCGAGGGGCCCGGAAATGAAGCCGATGCGACGATGCCCCAGACCGATGAGGTGCCTTGTGGCGAGGCGGGAGCCCTTTTCCTGATCGATCGTGACGGAACAGGCGACAACACCCTTGGCGCCCCTCGTCTGGCGGTCGAAGGCGGCGATCTTCATGCCACGCTCTGCGGGCAGCTTCAGGTGGTCGAAGGAAACGGGAGAGGAACCGAGGATGACGCCCCGGACCGAGGAGCCGTAAAGCGATTCGACGTAGCTTGCCTCGACTTCCGGATCACGCTCTCCGTTGCAGATCAGAACCTGATAACCATGCTCCAGCGCCTTTTTCTCGATCAGATGCGAGACGTGCCCCCAGAACGGGTTCGCAACCGACGGCACGATCAGACCCAAGGCGCGCGCAAGCCCCGACTTGAGCTGTCGTGCGGCGGCGTTGGGCGTGTAACTGAGATCGGCGATCGCCTTCTCGACCCGCTCGAGGGTCTTCGGAGACATCTTCTGATGGCGACCGTTTATGACGTTGGACACCGTGCTGACGGACACGCCCGCGAGGCGCGCAACATCCTTCAACCCTGCCATTGACCCTGCCATCTGGCTTTCTCCCCGGCTTTGCCGGTGCTTGAGTGCCGGCTTGTCGCAACCATGAGTCGCGACGAGCGCGCCGCAAGTGTTACGTTACACCAAAATGCCGACAGTGTGCGAGAAATGCTAGCCCCCACGGTGAAAAAAGTTTTGAGACACCTCTCTGCCAGAGGGCGATTTCACGCGAGATGACCGCTCGGAATACAGAGCCACGGCACCATGGGAGACCATATATCGTTGGGTATAATCCTGTTTTGGTTATGCTTTTTACGATTGTGCAATGCAATATCAAGGGTGACTTTCAAGGTTTTTCGGAAATTGCGATATCGGAAATCGACATTAGTGTAACGATGCACTATCGTTTCACCAATAGTCGCCGAATCAAACTGGCACATTGTCCAAATGGGAGGACTGAAATGACGATCTCGACATCTCGCAGAGGATTCCTGAAGGCCGGCTCGGCCACACTTGGTGGCGTTGCCCTGAGTGGCATCTCAAGCATTGTGGTGGCGCAGGGAAATCAGCAGGTGCGCTTCAGTGGTTTCGTGGAATCCGAAGAGCAGCTCGCCACCACGCTCAAGGTGTTGAAGGCTTATGAAGCCAAGAACCCCGGCGTTTCGATCCTGCCCGAATTCTCGACTTTCCGGTCCTTCACCGACAAGCTGGCAACGGAAGCTGCGGGCGGGAACGCTCCGGACATGTTCAGCGTCAACGTGGATCTTCTTGCCGAATATGCCGCGCGCGGTGTGCTCACCCCGCTGACCGACTACATCCCCGAGCCGCTCGACGTCTCCAATTACCAAGACGGCAGCGTCTTTTCCTGCACCTATGACGGGCAGATGTATGCGATGCCCAACGATGCCATCGCCACCGCGATCTTCTATAACCCGAAGAAGTTCAACGACGTGGGCGTGGCAGTCCCGGACAAGTTCTACACCTGGGAGACACTTCAGGAGACCGCCGTTGCGCTCAGCAAAGAGCATGGCCGCGGTTTCTGGGGCATCGAGGACGGCGGCGGCAACAACCTGCCCTGCGACATCTTCCTGCGCGCGAAAGGCAAGGCGCTCTTCACGCCCGAGCACACGATCGGCTTCGGGGCTGAGGATCTGGCGGAATGGTTCCAGTATTGGGAAGACATGCGCCAGTCGGGCGGCTGCCCGCCGGCCGATGTCCAGGCCCAGGCCGGCGACAATTCCGCCTCGCTCGGCATCGTGCGCGGCCGCGCCGCCATGCTGGTCCAGACCACCGACAGCTTCATCGGCATCGGGGCGCTCATGGAAGATCCGCTTGACCTGATGATGTTGCCGAACGGCTTCGAAGGCGGCGAGATGAAGCAGCATCTCTACGATTATGCCGGGAACTCGACGGGGATCTGGGCGAATGCCGCCAGCAAGGATCTCTGCGTCGACATCATCCGCTTCATGCATTTCGACCCGGAAGGCGTCGAACTCTACTACACTGGCAGCGGCATGATCCCGGCCTCCACCGCAGGTCTCGAGAAGTTCGGCACCAGCGGAACGCCCGAAGAGAAGAAGCTTGTCTCCTACCTCAGGATGCTGCGCGAAGATCCGGCTCCCTCGCGCCGTCCGGGTGTCGGCGGTCTTGGCGGCATGTTCCGCCGCGGCAACGAGGCCGTGGCCTTCGGCGATGCAACGCCGCTGGAAGCGGCCGAGGCCGTGGTCACCGAGATCAACGAGAAGCTCGCAGCGCTCAAGGGCTGAGCACGCGCAAGACGGCAGGGCGATCAAACCAGCTTGCCTTGCCCCTTAGCCTCCGCGTCCCTTCTACTCCTCCCCAGGGGCGCGGAGTGCATCACCTTGCAAGACAACGATGGTGAGGCCTCATGAGTTCGACCAAAAACCTGTCAAAAAGACAGAATGGCGTTGCCTTTCTGTTTCTTTCTCCCTGGCTCATCGGGTTCTTCCTCCTGACGCTGGGCCCGATCCTGGGATCGATGTATCTCTCCTTCACGGATTACGATCTGTTCAGCGCGCCTCAATGGACGGGTTTCGACAACTACGCAAAACTGATGGGCGGCGATCCACGCTATATCGAGTCGCTCAAGGTGACCTTCACCTACGTGTTCTTCTCGGTGCCGTTGAAGCTCGGCTTCGCGCTTTTCATCGCTCTCATCCTGAACCGTGGACTGCGTGGCCTGGGCTTTTACCGATCTGTCTTCTACCTGCCTTCCCTGCTGGGCGGGAGCGTGGCCGTGGCGCTCATGTGGCGCCAGATCTTCTCCTATGACGGGATCGTCAATCAGTTCCTCTGGAATTGGTTCGGCTATGATGCGCCAAGCTGGATCACCAATCCCGACTACGCCCTGGGAACCCTTGTCCTTCTGGCTGCATGGCAGTTTGGCGCGCCGATGGTGATCTTCCTTGCCGGGCTGAAGCAGATCCCGCAGGAGATGTATGACGCCGCCGCAATCGATGGCGCGCGCCCGGTGCAGCAGTTCTTCTACGTGACGCTTCCACTGCTGACGCCCATCATCTTCTTCAACTTCGTGATGCAGACGATCAACTCGTTCCAGGCCTTCACACCCTCCTACATCATATCGGACGGCACCGGCGGACCGGCAGACTCGACGCTCTTCTACACGCTCTACCTCTACGAGCAGGCCTTTACCGATTTCGAGATGGGATACGCTTCGGCGATCGCCTGGGTCCTGGTCGGCATCATCGCCATCGCAACGACGATTTCCTTCCTGAGCGCCAAATACTGGGTGCATTACGGAGACGAGAACTGATGACCATGGCCCTCACAGATACCAACGAAAAGGCCGGCGACATCGAAGAGGTGACGGCCCAGTCAAAGACCCGCACACGCTGGATGATGCACGCGTTCCTGATCACTTTCGGGCTTCTGATGCTCTATCCGCTCATCTGGCTGGCCGTGAGCTCGTTCAAGCCTTCGGAGATCATCTTTTCGGACACCAGCATTATCCCGCGACACTTCGAGTGGGAAAACTATGCTCGGGGCTGGGCGGGAGTGGCAGCACCCTTCAAGATCTTCTTCGCCAACAGTTTCGTCATCTCGGCGCTGGCGGTGGTCGGGAATGTGCTCTCGTGCTCCTTCGTCGCCTACGCCTTCGCTCGCCTCGACTTCGCCTTCAAGAAACCGCTCTTCGCGCTAATGCTGATGACGATCATGTTGCCGGTCCATGCCTCGCTGATCCCGCAGTATATTCTCTTCAACGCGTTTGGGTGGGTGAACACGATCCTGCCCATCATCACGCCGAAATTCCTCGCGGTCGAGGCGTTCTTCGTCTTCCTGATGGTGCAGTTCATCCGCGGTATCCCGCGTGAGCTGGATGAGGCGGCGGCCATTGATGGCGCGGGTCCGGTGCGGATCTACTTCTCGATCATCCTTCCCCTGATGTCCCCGGCGCTTGTCACGACGGCCGTGTTCTCGTTCCTTTGGACCTATGAGGATTTCCTGACGCCGTTGATCTACCTGACCTCGATCGAGAACTACGTGGTTCCGCAGGGTCTGCGTCTCTTGCAGGCAGCGCGCGGGGCGAGTTCCTGGGGTCCGATGCTCGCCATGTCGCTCCTCTCGCTGGTTCCGATGTTCATCGTGTTCTTCGTCTTCCAGCGGAAACTGATCGACGGGATCGCAACCACGGGGTTGAAGGGCTGACCCCAGCCCTGCCCCTTTCCATCGAAGATTCAAGCGTGCACGGAGAAATCATGAAACGACCCCAGATCACGGCGTTTACCAAGCCCTGGGACGAGCCGCTTCCACAGCTTGCGGAAAAACTGGCCGGTCTGGGGTTCGACGGCGTCGAACTGGCCGTGCGCCCCGGATACCAGGTCGAGCCGGAGAATGTTCGCCAGGGGCTGCCCGCGGCTGTCGAACTGCTCAAGCAACATGGTCTTTCGACACCGAGCATTGCCGGCAACACGGACGAGGACACCATCGCTGCCTGCGGAGAGGCAGGCGTCGGCATCATCCGCATCTGTGCGCCGATTGACATGGAGAAGGGATACCGCGCGTCGGTCGATGCCTACCGCCGCACGTTCGATGCGCTGCTTCCGGCTCTCGAGCGGCACGGCGTCGCGATCGGAGTGCAGAACCACTACGGCTATCATGTGGCCAGTGCGGTAGGGCTCGCACATCTGCTGGAAGGCTACGACCCGGCACAGGTCTGCGGCGTGCTCGACATGGGGCACTGCGCCGTGGATGGAGAGCCGGTAAAGATGGCCATCGACATCGCGAGGCCGCTGCTGAACGGCCTTGTGAACTTCAAGAGCGCCATGCATCTGCGTGCCAACGGGCCGGAGCTTCCGGCGGAATACGTTGTGCATTGGTCGACCAATGATCATGGCGGGTACAACTGGCGCGAGCTTGTCACCGAGCTTCATCGCATCGGTTTCGACGGCACATTCTGCATGCCGATCGAATACAGCCAGCAGGCCGGCGTTCATGGCCAGCGCATGGGCGACGATGTGCTGCCTTTTGCCAGACACGACCTCGCCCATCTAAAGGCGCTGGTCGACGAGATCTACGGCTGAAGGATCGGCTGCGCGCAATTCCAACTACGGTGCCGACACGATCCGGCACGACCAGAGGACAGAACGAATGAGCGGGAACAGAAAGCTGATCATCGAGGATGTAAAGGTGATCGTCAGCTGCCCGGGCCGGAACTTCGTCACGCTGAAGATCACGACCGAAAGCGGGATCTACGGACTGGGCGACGCGACGGTCAACGGACGTGAACAGGCTGTGGCGACCTATCTAAGGGAGCACGTCGCGCCCTGTCTCATCGGTCGGAATGCGCACGAGATCGAGGACATCTGGCAATACCTCTACAAGGGTGTCTACTGGCGTAAAGGTCCGATAAACATGGCCTCCATCGCGGCGGTGGACGTGGCGCTCTGGGACATCAAGGGCAAGGCGGCCGACCTGCCGGTCTATGAGCTTCTAGGCGGAAAGAGCCGGCGGGGGGTCGGCGTCTATGTGCATGCCACCGGCAATACGGTCGAGGATACGCTAGATCGGGCAGGCGAACTCGTGGGTCAGGGCTACCAGGCCATTCGCTTGCAGTCCTCGGTGCCTGGGCTCGATGGCAGCTACGGCGTTCTGGGAGACAAGAAGGACTATTTCGAGCTTCAGAATGACCGCCCCCTGCCCCCGGAGCATCCATGGTCAACGAAGAAATACATGAACTCCATCGAGGAGCTCTTCGTGGAAGCTCGGAAGCGGTTCGGGAACGAGTTGCATCTCCTGCATGACGTCCATAGCCGCCTCACTCCCATCGAGGCGGCAAGGCTGGGCAAGATGCTCGAGCCCTACGACCTCCTTTTTCTTGAGGACGCGGTGGCGGCCGAAAACCAGGAAAGCTACCGGATCGTGCGCGATCACACCACGACACCACTGGCGATCGGTGAGATCTACAACACGATCTGGGACTGCAAGGACATGATCCAAAACCAGTGGATCGACTATATCCGCACGGCCTCCACCCATGCGGGCGGGATCACGGCGCTTCGGCGCATCGCGGATTTCGCCGCGCTCTATCACGTGCGGATCGCGCCCCACGGGGCACCGGATCTTTCGCCGATCTGCTATGCCGCCCAGTCCCATATCGATATCTGGGCGCCCAATTTCGGCATCCAGGAATTCGTCGGGTTCGGCACGGAGAAATCGAACGAGGTCTTCTCTCACGACCTGAAAATGGTCGATGGAATGCTACATGTCGGCGACCGTCCGGGACTGGGCGTCGATTTCGATGAGGAGGCTGCGGCGAAATACCCCTACAACCGCTCCTATCTGCCAGTCAGCCGACTGGAAGACGGGACCCTGTGGAGCTGGTGATCCACAGGCAATGCTCAATTCCAAAATGAGGTGACCAAAGTGAACGCGACATTCGGCAAGACCGATCTGGTAACAAGTCCTATCGTATACGGATGCATGGGTGGTGCCGGAGCCTTCGGGGCGCAGGAAGAGAAGGATTCGATCGAGGCCCTTCGGGAAGCCTTCAACGTCGGGATCAATTTCTTCGATACCGCCGAGGCCTATGGCGCCGGCTATTCCGAGCAGCTTCTGAGCCAGGCATTGGGCGACAAGCGCTCAGAACTCGTCATCTCCTCGAAGGTGGCCCGGGAAAATCTCGCGCCCGATGACATCATCACGGCCTGCGAGCGCAGTCTGAAGAACCTGGGCTCGGACTATATCGACCTCTACATGCTGCACTGGCCGAACCGGGACGTGCCCCTGGCCGACAGCATCGGCGCGCTCAAGAAGCTGAAGGAAGACGGCAAGATCCGCTACTACGGCGTGTCGAATTTCGGGAGCCTGGACATCGACGACGCGCTGGCTCTCGGCGAGATCTCGGTCAATCAGCTTCCCTATCACCTCTTCTTCCGCGCTATCGAGCTCGAAGTCCTGCCCAAGTGTGAAGCGGCTGGTGTGCCGATCATGTGCTACTCCTCGCTTATGCAGGGGCTTCTGGCCGGCAAATACAAGTCGCTCCAGGACTTCCCCGTCAGCCGGGCCCGGACCCGGATGTTCGACTATCGCAAGTGGGCCGAGGTGACGCACAAGGAAGAGGGTGCCGAAGAGGCCGGTCAGGAGCTTCTGGACGCGCTCTGGAAGATGACCGAGGACACGGGCCTCAGCATGGAGGAGCTCGCCATCGGATGGCTGAAGGCGCAATCGGCCGTCGGTGGCGTGATCGTCGGCACGCGCAATGGTCAGCAGAGCCGCGACCTGAAGAAGCTTCTCGATATCAAGCTTGACGAGTCCGTTCTGAATGCTCTGACCGCAGCATCAGACCGTCTCAAGACCGAACTCGGTGCGGATATTGACATGTGGGGCAAGGGCAGAACCCGCTAAGGGGCCTGTCAGCCTCAGGCCTGTTTGCTGCCCCGCTTGGCGGAATGTCGGCTGGGCAGCTCTGGCACGAGAGATCTGGAGATGCGGTTCGATCCGCATCTCCTTTTTTTGTTTGGGCGGTTGCGGTTCAGCCCAGCACGGACTTGACGGCTTTCGCAAGCGCACCGACCACCCTGTCCGCTTCCTCGCGGGTGATGCAGAGCGGCGGGGCAAACCCTAGGATGTCGCCCTGCGGCATCGCGCGCGCGATCACGCCTTCCGCCAGCAGAGCGGAGGCAAGCCGTGCCCCCATCTTTTCCGACGCATCGAAGTAGACGCGACCTTCGCGGTTGGCGACGAACTCGACGGCACAGAGCAGGCCTTCGCCGCGGATATCGCCGATATTCGGGTGGTCTCCGAGCGCATCGATGAGCGCCTGCTTGAAATAGGCGCCTGTTTCGCCCGCGTTCTTGACCAGCCCGAGGCTATCCACGAGTTGGAGGTTCGCGATGCCAGCCGCGGCGCCGATCGGGTGTGCCGAATAGGTCCAGCCATGGCCGATGGGGCCAAGCTCGTCCGTGCCCTGCTCGAGCACCTTCCAGACCTTGTCACCCACGATCGAGCCCGAGAGCGGCGCATAGGCCGACGTGAGACCCTTGGCGATGGTGATGATGTCGGGGCGCAGGCCGTAGTGGTCCGAGCCCATCATCGTGCCGAGGCGGCCGAAGCCCGTTACGACCTCATCCGCAATCAGGAGAATGTCGTGCTTCTCGAGCACCTTCTGGATCGCTTCCCAGTATCCCGCGGGCGGGGGCACGAGACCACCGGTGCCAAGCGCCGGCTCACCAATGAAGGCCGCGATGGTATCAGCGCCTTCGCGCTCGATGAGTGCCTCGAGTTCGGAGACGCAATGGGCCACAAAGTCCGCCTCGCTCATGGAGAGGTCGTCGCGGCGGAAATAGTAGGGTGCCTCGGTGTGGATCACCTGGGAGAGCGGCAGGTCGAATTTCTTGTGGAAAAGTTCGAGCCCGGTCAGCGAGCCGGTCATGAGACCCGAGCCGTGATAGCCGCGCCAACGCGAGATGATCTTCTTTTTCTCCGGGCGTCCAAGGATGTTGTTGTAATACCAGACGAGCTTGACGTTGGTCTCGTTGGCATCCGATCCTGATAGGCCAAAATAGACCTTGCTCATTCCCGCGGGTGCGCGATCGAGCACCATCTTGGCAAGCGTGATGGACGCCTCGGTGCCGTGGCCGACATAGGCGTGGTAGTAGGCAAGCTCTTTCGCCTGCTCCGCGATGGCATCCGTGATTTCGGGGCGGCCATAGCCTACATTGACGCAGTAGAGGCCGGCAAAGGCATCAAGCATCTTCTTGCCGTCGCGGTCCTCGATATAGACGCCCTTGCCGCCGGTGATGATCCGGCTCTGCGTTTCGCCGCGGGCGTGCTGGGCCAGGTGGGTCGAAGGGTGGAAAAAGTTCTCGCGATCCCAATTCGCAAGTTGGTCGTTCGTCAGCATTTCAAAAACTCCTTTCCCGTCACGCCCAGTCGCGGCAGACGTATTTGATGTCGGTGAAGGCCTCGAGCCCGTGACGGGCACCCTCTCGGGCGAGGCCGGATTGCTTCATACCGCCGAAGGGGATCGGCGCGCCGGTAACCTTGGTGCGGTTGACCGCCACCATGCCGAACTGCAGGGCGCGGCTCACGCGGTAAATTCGCCGAGGGTCATGGCTGTGCAGGTAGGCGACAAGGCCGTATTCGGTGGCGTTGGCCCGTGCAACCACTTCTTCCTCGGTATCAAAGGCGCAGATTGCAGCCACGGGGCCGAAGGTTTCCTCATGCATGATCAAAGCTTCCGCCGGAACATCGGTCAACACGGTTGCCTCAAAGAAGAGCGGTCCGTGATCCGAGACCTTCCCGCCCGTGATCAGCTTCGCTCCGCGGTTCACCGCATCGGCCACATGCTCCTCCTGTTTCGCGACTGCCTTGGCGTTCATCAGAGGGCCAAGATCGCAATCATCGATGCCCGGCCCGAGTGTAAGGGCCGCGGTCTTCTCTGCGAATTTTCGGCAGAACTCTTCGTAGACCGGGCGCTCGATGAAAAAGCGGTTGGCACCGAGACAGTCCTGCCCAGTGGTGGCGAACTTGGCCTTGATCGCCTCATCCACAGCCTTGTCGAGATCCGCGCCCTTGAACACGATGAAGGGCGCATGACCGCCAAGTTCCAACACCAGGCGCTTCACCGTGTCGGCGGATTGGCGATAGAGCAGTTTGCCGATTTCGGTCGAGCCGGTGAAGGAGAGCGCGCGGACACGGGTGTCCTCGACCCAAGGCTCCACAACGACAGGAGCTTCCCCGGTGATGACGTTGAAGACCCCCGCTGGAATGCCTGCCCGCTCTGCCAACTCGGCCAACGCCAGTGCGGAGAACGGCGTCTCGGCGGAGGGGTGCGCGACCACCGTGCAGCCGGCAGCGAGCGCTGCGGCGGCCTTGCGGGTCAGCATGGCCGATGGGAAATTCCACGGCGTGATCAGGGCGGCCACACCCACGGGCTCGCGCCAGAGTTCAACCTCGGCGTCGGGCAGGTGCGAGGTGACCCCTTCGATATTGGGTCGGCGGGCTTCCTCGGCATAATATTCCAGGAAGGAGGCCGCATAGTCGATCTCACCTCGGGCCTCGGAAATCGGCTTGCCCTGTTCGAAGGTCATTATGCGGGCAAGATCTTCACGGGCTTCACGCACCAGTTCGAACCAGCGGCGCAGGAGGGCCGCGCGCGCCTGCGGAAGCATGGCGGCCCAGGCCGGAAATGCTGAGTCGGCCGCATCGACTGCCTCGCGGCTCTCTTCACCGGAAAGGCTGGCGATATGGCCGATGAGCCCGCCATTCGCAGGGTCAGTCACTGCCAGGGAGGCGCCGGAGCGCGCCCCGACCCAGCGACCATCGATATACGAGAAATGACGCAGCAGAGACCGGTCGGCGAGACCGGACATCGGGCCTTCGGCATGGGTCTTCACGGCGAGCATGGGAACCTCTTTCGGGCTTGGTGTTCTGAACTGCCTCAAAGATACCGACATCTGCCGCGAAAGATTCTCCGAAGAATACTGCCAATGCAGAGGATCTCTCTTTTGTCCGGTGCTAAGAGAGAAAAATCCTCCGGAGCGTCATTTCGCCTGGTCCATCATGGCCGCGACCAACCCGCGGCAGATCTCAGTCAGAGGTCGTGGCGCCGACCGAGAGCATTTCGAAGGGGGGTGGACCGGCCTTCACATCCTTTGTCACGATGTATGTGAAATAGCGCCGCATGCCGACATGCGCTTCAAGCAGCGCATCAATCAGGCGCTGGTAGGCATCGATGTCCTTCGCCACAACCTGCAGAAGATAATCGAACCCACCGCCAAGAGCCCAGACCGCGATGATTTCGTCATGAAGCGCGACTGCGCGTTCGAAGGTCTGGAAAGCCTCCGAACGGTGGCTTTCCAGTTCGACCATCACGAAAACGACCACGTGGGAAGCGAGCCGCGCGAGCGCCACGTCAGCCCGATAACCGCGAATGAGCCCGGCTTCCTCCAAGCGCTTCATCCGCTCCCAGCACGGCGTCGCGGAAAGATTGACGCGCCTGGCCAGTTCGGTCTTCGAAATGCGGCCCTCCCGGCTGAGAACAGCCAGGATCCTCAGGTCGCGGTCGTCGAGGGCAATGCGGGACATGAGCCGCACAGTTTCCCGCTTGAAAGGGCATGTCAATCCATGGCGGAGCTCAGATCTCGATGCCGAAGACAAAGCCTCCCAGAAGCCAGAACAGCAGGAATGTCACGCAGATTGCGATGATATTGAGCAGAAACCCTGCCCTCACCATGTCCGCAAGGTCCATGCGCCGATAGGAGAATACGATCGCGTTGGGGGGAGTGGCCACGGGCATCATGAACGCCATTGAGGCCCCTATGGCCATCGGCACAGCCAGCACCCTTGGATCGAGGGACAGGCCGACCGCGACGGCACTGAGGATGGGCAGAAAGGTCGCGGTCGAGGCCGTGTTCGACGTGATCTCCGTCAGGTAGACGATGGCGATGGTGACCAGAAGGATGAGCAGGACCGTAGAGACCTCGATCCCGCCGACCGAATTGCCGATCCAGTTGGCCAGCCCCGTGGACGAGAAGCCGCCGGCCAGCGCGAGACCTCCGCCGAACAGGAGCAACACCCCCCAGGGGATATCGCGTGCCGCGATCCAGTCGAGCGCGAAGCGGTTCTCCCTGCGACTGACGGGAACAGCAAAAAGAATGAGGGCGGCAGCGATGGCAATGAGCGTGTCATCCAATGCAAGTCCGGTCAGGGAGGTGATCGGCCCCCGGAAGATCCAGCAAAAGGCTGCCCCCAGAAAGACCACACCGACAAGCTTCTCACCGCGATCCAGAGGACCAAGCGCCTTAATTTCATGGGCGATGGAATCGGCAGGGTTCTCGATCGCAATCTTGCCTGTTGCGAACAAGACCCGCGTCAGGAGAAGCCAGGCAATCGGAAGCATGATCACGACGATTGGAATTCCCAGCAGCATCCAGTTCGCGAAACTGATCTCGATGTCGTAGTTGCTCTGCATGAAGCTTGCGAGCAGGGCATTTGGGGGCGTGCCGATCAAGGTCCCGACACCGCCAATCGAAGCGCTGTAAGCAATCGACAGCATCAGGGCGACACCGAAATTGCGGACCGTACGGTCGTCATCCGTATGCTCGCTCACGAAGTCGATGACCGAGAGGCCGACCGCATACATCATGATCGCGGTGGCAGTGTTCGATATCCACATGGAAAGGAAGGCCGTCGCGAGCATGAAGCCCAGTATGATCTGCGAGGGCGTCGTGCCGACCGCCGCGACGATACGCAAGGCGATCCGCTTGTGCAGGCCGACACGTTGCATGGCCGCAGCGAGAAGAAAGCCCCCGAAAAAGAGGAAGATCAGCGGGTGGGCATAGCGAGCCGCGGTTTCCTGCATCTCCATCAGGCCGAGCAGCGGCATCAGCACGAGCGGCAGCAATGCGGTTGCCGGGATCGGGACAGCTTCTGTCAGCCACCAGACTACCATCCACAAGGCGACGGAAACCATCCGCCAGGCCTCCGGCTCCATGCCCTCCGGCGCAGGAACTATGAGGAGGAGAAGAGCGATGGCCGGGCCCGCGATGAGGCCTCCCAATCGCATGCCGCCAAGCGGCTCTCGCTGCTCGCTCGTCTCTCGGACTTGCTGCTCTTTGTCGTTCTGCGTGTTGTCGTCCATCGCTCTTCCCCCCGTCTGTTCGATCGAGTCGACTTCTCCGCAGTATCCGTCGCGGTGGCCCGACCGCTGAAATCAGTTTAGTGGCGCATCCGCTACCTGAAACGCGCGGTCGCCTAAAAAGTGCCGCAACCTTGCCAAATGTCTTAATCCTGTCCAGCATAAAGGCATGACAATCTGGCCCCCAGAGCCGGCTGCCATTCGGCGGCCCGTGTATCGTTTCCTGGCCCAGGCGCTCATTCAAGCGATCGAGGCAGGAGAAGTCCGTCCCGGCGATCGGCTGCCCACGCACCGGGATCTCGCGTTCCAGCTCGGTGTCAGTGTGCAAACCATCAGCCGTGCCTACGAGGAATTGGCTCGGCTTGGCGTCATTGCCGGCGAAGTCGGGCGCGGAACATTCGTGCGTGAGGGCCCGACGGAAGCACGCACCCCTTGGCAGCAATTGCGCGCGAGCGAGACGGCAATCGACTGCTCCATGCTCACTCCCGTCACGTCCGACATCCAGGCACAGAAAATGTCCGAGGCCCTCGCAGCATTGGCGCAGGACCTGCCGGTGGATGCCCTCTTTTCCTTCCGCCCCCGGGCGGTATTGCAGCGCCACCGGCGGACGGCGGTCAAATGGCTTCAGCGGTGCGGCGTACCCACACGCGCGGAACATGTCCTTCCAACCAACGGAAGCACCTCCGCTCTGTCGGTGGCATTGATGACGGCGGCCAATCCGGGCGATCTGGTTCTGGCCGAGGATCTCAGCCATCACACCCTGCCCCCACTTGCCCGGTATCTCGGCCTACGACTGGGGGGAGTGCGCTCGGACAAGCGAGGGGTAGATCCAGACTCCTTCGCCTCGGCCTGCCGGAACCAGGATGTTCGCGTTCTTTTTCTCGTGCCCAACGGACTGAATCCGCTGGCGCAGGTCATGGAGATTGAGAGACGACATGCGCTTTGCGACATCGCCAGGCGTCATGGCGTGATGATCATAGAAAACGATGCCGGCGGCCCACTTCAGCCGAACCGCCCAAAACCGCTCGCGGCACTCGCTCCCGATCTGGCATTCTACGTGACAGGTTTCACGAAGTGTCTTCTGCCCGGCTTGCGCTACGGCTATCTCGTGCTTCCGGAAACAATGGTGTCCTCGGGCATGAACAGGCACTTGGTCACGAACTGGATGGCGACGCCCCTCATGGCAGAGATCGCGAGCCGCTGGGTCGAGGACGGCACCGCCGCAGAGCTTCTAGGCTGGCAACAAGGCGCGCTGCGCCACCGCAACCAGATCGCCGCCCGGACCCTTGAGGGCCTTCCCTATAATTCCACCAGCAACGGCCTGCATATCTGGTTGCCCCTGGGAGATGGGTGGAACGAAGATGCATTCGTTGCTCATGCCCGACACCAAGGAGTGGCTGTCGCGCCTGGCAACGCCTTCGTGATTGGCGAGCCCGGCCTGCGCCAGAACGGCATACGTGTCAGCTTAGGGGCGCCAGAACCCTCAGCACTCGCGCGCGGACTTTCAATTCTCGCTCAATTGTACAGGGACCGACCAGAGCCGGCCATGCTCGCGCTCTGAACAGGATTGCGCCCGTTTCTTCGGCAGAAGGGCACGAAACTCTCCGAAAGCATCCTGAGAATTGTCATGATTCAATATCGGAATTGACACGCAATTGCGCCTGTCTCACGCTTGCACGCGAGTGAGACGCGCTGGATCCTGTGGGGGAAAAGCAGGTGACCGGCCCAAACAATTCGAAATTCGAATGGAACATGCGGTTCCATTGCGGGGTTGAGTGAAGACCTTCTGGGAGGTTTTTGCCGACCCCATCAATTCATACGTGGGAGACGTTGTATGTCACGACTTCGAGCAATTCTTGGAACCACTGCTGTTGGTCTCTTCGCTGCAGGGGCAGCCAATGCCGACACTTGGCGCTATGCCTTCGAAGAGGCGCTGACCGAAGTTCAGGGCATGTACGCCCAGAAGTTCAAGGAGGAGATCGAGGCCAACTCCGACCACGAGGTCCAGCTGTTCCCATTCGGCACACTCGGCGAGAGCGCGGATATCATGGAACAGGCACAGGCCGGCATCCTGCAGTTCGTGGACCAGTCGCCCGGCTTCACCGGAGCGCTGATCCCCGAGGCCCAAGTCTTCTTCGTGCCGTATCTCCTGCCCCAGGACGAGGAGCAGCTCTTCGAGTTCTTCCGCTCGTCGAAGGCAATCAACGAGATGTTCCCCGAGCTTTATGCCGAGCAGGGGCTTGAGCTTCTGACAATGTTCCCTGAGGGCGAGGTCTGCATGACCACGCAGGAACCGGTGCACAGCCCGGAAGACCTCAACGAGGTGAAGTTCCGGGTGATGACCAACCCACTTCTGGTTGAGAGCTACCAGGCGTTTGGCGCGACGCCGACGCCGCTGCCCTGGGGCGAGGTCTACGGCGCACTCCAGACCGGCATCATCCAGGGACAGGAGAACCCCGGTTTCTTCCTGGAATCGACCAAGATGTATGAGGTCACAGACGTGATCACCTGCATTGGTCACAACAACTTCACCACTGCTGTCATGGCCAACAAGGGCTTTTATGACGGGCTGGGTGAAGAGGAGCAGACACTCATCCAGAACGCGACAGACGCGGCATTCGAGTACATCCTCGAATACCAGCAGGGGCTTCAGGAGGAATCGCTCGACAAGATCAAGGAAGCCAAGCCCGAGATGCAGATCAATATCCTTTCGGAAGAAGAGCGCCAGCCCTTCATGGAAACCGCTGCATCGGTCGAGGAAGCCTTCATCGAAATGACGGGCGACAGCGGCCAGGCCATTCTCGAACAGATGAAATCCGACCTCGAGGCAGTGCAGTAGTCACGCCAGCTTACGAAGGCATGCGGATCTCACGCCGCATGCCGACGACCAATGGCTTTAATGGAGAGGGCAGCGCTTGAACGACACAGTGACTGAGACCCACCACCGGGACTCGAACCTGCCGGGATTTCTCGGTGTCATTGACGGCACGATTGCGCGGATCGAATCCGTGATGCTCGCGGCCGGCGTACTTCTGATGGCGCTCAACACAGTTGCGAATGTGGTGGGGCGCTTCGCGTTCAAGTCCAGCCTTTTTTTCTCCGAAGAACTCAACAGCATACTGATCGTACTCATAACATTTGCAGGTATCAGCTATGCTGCCCGTCATGGTCGGCATATCCGCATGTCCGCGATCTTCGACACACTGCCGGTGCCAGTGCGCAAGGTCATGATGATCGTCATCGCAATCGTCACCGGGGTCTTCATGCTCGGTCTGGCCTGGTATTCGTTCGGTTACGTCATGACACTCAAGGGTCAGGGGCGCATTCTGCCGGCGATGCAGGTGCCCGTATGGTGGATGTATGTCTGGGTGCCCGTCGGCTTCTTCATGACGGGGCTCCAGTATTTGCTGACCGCCGTGAAGAATGTCACCGAAAAAGACATCTGGCTTTCGACGCTCGTACTCGAGGGCTACGAAGAAGATGAAAAAGAGGTCTGACGCACCATGGCAATGACTATCTTTTCCGTCATGATCGTTTTGCTGCTTCTGGGTTTCCCAATGATGATCCCGCTTATTGTCGGGGCCTTCGTCGGGTTCTACGGACTTTTTGGCGGTTTCGGTCAGCTCGAAACCATGGTGCAGCAGATCCTTGCGGGGATCCGACCTGCCTCGCTGATTGCCGTGCCGATGTTCATTTTCGCCGCGGACATCATGACACGCGGCCAGTCCGCGGGACGGCTCATTGACATGGTCATGTCCTTTGTTGGTCACATCAAAGGAGGGTTGGCAGTTTCGACAGCCTCGGCCTGCACGATGTTCGGCGCAGTCTCAGGCTCGACCCAAGCGACCGTTGTTGCGGTAGGATCTCCCCTTCGCCCTCGGATGCTGAAGGCCGGATACAATGACAGTTTCGTCCTCGCGCTTATCGTCAACTCCTCCGACATTGCCTTTCTGATCCCGCCCTCGATCGGCATGATCATCTACGGGGTGGTCTCGAACACGTCGATCGCGGAACTGTTCATCGCCGGCATCGGGCCGGGACTGTTGATCCTGTTTCTCTTTGCGAGCTATTCCGTATGGTATGCCACGAAGCACGACGTTCCGACGGAACCGAAAGCAACCACCCGCGAGCGTCTCATGGCAGTGCAAAAAGCGCTTTGGCCACTGGGCTTTCCCGCGATCATCATCGGTGGGATCTATGGCGGCATATTCAGCCCGACGGAAGCGGCCGCAGCCTGTGTGCTTTACGCATTGATCCTGGAGCTCATCGTGTTCAGGTCGATGTCGTTCAAGGACGTCTATTCCACGGCGCAATCGACGGGCCTGATTACGGCGGTCGTGTTTATCCTCGTGGGCGCGGGCGCCGCCTTTTCCTGGGTTATCTCTTTCGCACAGATCCCTCAGCAGGTGCTGGAAGGGGTCGGCATTTCGGAAATGGGCCCCATCGGTGTCCTCTTTGTCATCTCGGTCGCCTTCTTCATCGGCTGCATGTTCGTCGATCCGATTGTGGTGATCCTCGTTCTGGTGCCGATCTTTGCACCGGTGGTGAACGACGTCGGCCTCGACCCGGTTCTGGTGGGTACGATCATCACGCTGCAAGTCGCGATCGGGTCTGCCACCCCTCCATTCGGATGCGACATCTTCACAGCAATCGCGGTTTTCAAACGCCCCTACATGGAGGTGGTCAAAGGCACGCCTCCGTTCATCATAATGCTGCTGGGAGTATCGGTCGCCTTGATCTTCTTCCCACAGATTGCGCTTTTCCTACGTGATCTGGCATTCCGATAAGAGCACATCGACATGTTCAAGAAGATACTGGTCGCCTATGACGGCTCCAAGGGCGCGGAAATTGCACTCGATAAGGGTTTCGAACTGGCGAAACTCTGCAACGCGGAGCTCCTGACAATCACCGTCTTCCGTCACTATAGCCTGCTGGAGTCGTCTTTCTCTATGGTGCGCCCGGCGGAACCGGAAAAGATTGACGATGCCATGCGAGAGTATGCCAGGGATATCGCCGACCATGCAAAAGGCGAAGGAACCAAGCGTGGGTTCCGAGTTCGTGCTTTCATCAAGAATGGGCCACCTTCCCGCAGTATCATTGCGTTTGCGGAAGAACACGATGTCGACCTGATCGTGATCGGAAGCCGAGGGCTGGGTTCGATCGAAAACTACCTTCTCGGAAGTGTATCCTACAAGGTGACAGGACTGGCGGATTGCCCGGTCCTTGTTGTCTGATCATTTCCAAGGCCGCACGGACCTGATGGAGTCGGCTATGAGAACCCGAGCAGGTTCGATCGAAATCGAGAATGCAATGATCGAAATCGGGTTTCGGCCCGCGCTGCCGCGGCTGGGACTCATCCTGCTGGCAACGGACATGACCACTGAACGTGACGTTGCCCGGTGTATTCCGGGAGAGATGGCCGCATTCCATTCGACGCGTGTTGCCTACGCGAATCCGACCACACCCGAGAATCTTCGCAAGATGTTGGTGCACCTCGGGCATGCCGCTGAGCTGATCCTGCCGGGGGAGCCCCTCAGAGCAATCTGTTATGCCTGCACTGCGGCAACGGCCGTACTTGGAGAAGAGGCGATCCAGGCCGCAATCCATGCCGCAAGGCCCGCGGTGCCGGTGATTACCCCACTTGGTGCCGCTGCTCGCGGGTTTGCTGCGCGCAGAGTTCGACGTCTGGCCATTCTCACTCCCTATCTCGCGGAGACAGCACTGCCAGTTGCGTGTTTCTTTGCCGACGCGGGATTTGACGTCCTGCGTGCAACCTACCTTGGTATGGAGGATGATCGCCGCATGGCCGAGGTCGACGATGCCACGATCCTTGCAGCTTCTCGGGCAGCGGATCACCCAGAAGCGGAAGGGCTCTTCATATCCTGCACGGCCCTACCCGCCATGGCTCTCGCCGACAGGATAGAAGCGGAAATAGGCAAGCCGGTTCTGACATCGAACCTGGCTTGTATCGAAGAACTGACGGCGGCGGCCGAGGGCCGGCTGCCCACCAGCAGCACCAACGTTGGAGACAGCGCATGACGACCGTCGGGTTGGCGGAAATCGAAGCGGCGCAAGAGCGTATCAAGGGATTCATTCGCCCTACTCCGGTGGAGGTGTCGCCTTCCCTGTCGGAAGCTGCCGGGGTTCCCGTATGGCTGAAGTTCGAGCACCACCAGATCACCGGGGCCTTCAAGCTGCGCGGCGCTTCGAACGCCGTTGCTCAACTGACCGAAGATGAGCGTCGGCGTGGCGTCGTCTGCGCCTCGACGGGCAATCACGGCCGGGCGCTGGCACATGCCGCGAAAGTCGCGGGTGTCCGGGCGGTGATCTGCATGTCCTGCCTCGTGCCGGCCAACAAGCTGCGCGCCATCGAATCTCTGGGGGGCGATGTCCGCATCATCGGCAAGTCGCAAGACGAGGCGCAGGTAGAGGTAGACCGGCTGGTGCGCGAGGAAGCCATGGTCATGGTGCCGCCCTTCGACGATGCGCGCATTGTGGCCGGCCAGGGCACACTGGGGCTCGAGATGATCGAGGCGGTGCCGGATCTCGCCTGTGCCCTGATCCCGCTCTCGGGTGGCGGATTGATCGCGGGGATCGCTGCGGCGCTCAAGGCGCGCAAGCCCGATATCCGCGTCGTGGGGATCTCGATGGCCCGAGGTGCGGCCATGGCCGAGAGCCTCAAGGCGGGCCGCCCGGTGCAGGTGGAAGAGCTGCCGTCGCTGGCGGATTCGCTCGGCGGCGGCGTCGGACTCGAGAACCGCTGGACCTATCCGATGGTGCGCGACCTGGTCGACGAGGTGATCCTGCTCTCTGAACCCGAGATCGCTGCCGGAATCCGGCACTGCTACAGGGAAGAGCGGCAGGTGGTCGAAGGGGCGGCGGCCGTGGGTGTGGCCGCACTTCTGGCCGGCAAGCTGCGCCCCGAGGGGCCGACCATGGCGCTGCTGTCGGGGGCCAACATCGACATGGGGCTGCATCTGCGGATCGTGAGCGGCGAGGATGTCGATCTGATGGCGGAGGCGGCGTGATGGGCATTCGGGTGCTGACCGAGCCGGATCTGCGCGGGCTCGTGTCCCTCGACATGGATGTGATCGATGAGATCGAGAAGGGCTTTCGGGCGCTTTCGTCCGGCGAGGTGGTGATGCCGCCGATCCTCTCGATGGAGATTGCCGCAGCGAATGGCGAGGTCGATGTGAAGACCGCCTATGTGCCGGGCTTCGACAGTTTCGCCATCAAGATCTCGCCGGGCTTTTTCGACAACCCCAAGCGCGGTCTTCCTTCTACCTCGGGGCTCATGGTCGTCTTCTCGGCGCAGACGGGACAGGTCGAGGCGCTCTTGCTCGACAACGGATACCTGACGGATGTGCGGACGGCCGCAGCCGGAGGTGTCGCCGCGCGGCTACTGGCGCGCCAAGATGCGAGCCGGGCGGCAATCCTCGGCACTGGTCTACAAGCGCGGATGCAACTCCGCGCGCTCTGCCTCGTGCGACCGATCCGCGAGGTGCGCATCTGGGGGCGCGACATGGCCAAGGCCGAGGCGATGGCCGTCGAGATGGCAGATGAACTCGGCATCGCGGCAAGCGCTGCTTCCGGGGCGGAGGCAGCGGTGCGGGGAGCGGATGTGACCGTGACCACGACGCCTGCGCGCGAGCCGATCCTCAAGGCCGACTGGCTTTCTTCAGGCCAGCATGTGACGGCGATGGGCTCGGACCAGCATACCAAGAGCGAGCTGGACCCGGCCTGTCTCAAGAGGGCCGATCTCTACGTTCCGGACCGGTTGTCGCAGACCAGGGAGTTGGGCGAGCTGCGGTCTGCCATCGCGGCGGGAATCGTCGATGAAGCGACGAATTTCGCCGAGCTTGGCGACATCATCACGGGTAAATCCCCCGGACGGTCCGCAGACGCGGCGATCACCATCGCCGATCTGACCGGGACCGGCGTTCAGGACACCGTTATTGCCACCTATGCCTTGAGCCGTGCGGATACCGCGGGTGCAGGCCAGAATTTCGAGAGTTGAGCCATGGCCATCGTCGATACGTTCCGCTTCTCCGACGAGGAATACGAAACCCGTCTGACCAAGGTGCGCGCGGCAATGGAGAAGGCCGGGCTCGACGTGCTGATCACCTCGGACCCGTCCAACATGGCTTGGATCACCGGCTATGACGGCTGGTCGTTCTACGTGCATCAGGCGGTGGTGATCGGTCCCTTCGGCGCGCCGGTCTGGTTCGGCCGCGAGCAGGATGCGCAAGGCGCCCTGCGTACCTGCTACATGGAAGACCCGGACATCATCGGTTATCCGGACTATTTCGTGCAATCGCCCGACGTACATCCGATGGACTATCTCGCAGCGAAGCTCACGGAACGCGCCTGGCACACGGGCCGTATCGGGGTCGAGATGGACAACTACTGGTTCTCGGCCAAAGGGTTCCAGGCGCTCTCCTCAGGGTTGCCAAACGAGCTGGTCGATGCGACCGGCATCGTGAACTGGCTGCGCGGCGTGAAATCCGCTGCCGAGCTCGACAGGATGCGCAAGGCGGCGCGGATCGTCGAGCGGATGCATGCGCGCATTGCCGAGAAGATCGAGCCGGGCATCCGCAAGTGCGATCTCGTGGCGGATATCTGGGACGCGGCGCTGCGCTTTGATCCGGACTGGGGCTATGGCGGGGACTACCCCGCGATCGTGCCGCTGTTGCCCTCGGGCACCGATGCGGCCGCGCCGCACCTGACCTGGGACGACAAGCCGATGAAGACCGGCGAGGGCACGTTCTTCGAGATCGCGGGCTGTTTCCGGCGCTACCACTGCCCGCTGTCGCGCACGATCTTTCTCGGCAAGCCGCCGCAGGACTTTCTCGATGCGGAGAAGGCTGTGCTTGAAGGGATGGACGCGGGGCTTGAGGCCGCGCGACCCGGTAACACCTGCGAGGACATCGCCAATGCCTTCTTCGGGGTGCTGAGCAAATATGGCATCACCAAGAACAACCGCACCGGCTATCCGATTGGCCTCAGTTACCCTCCCGACTGGGGCGAGCGAACCTGCTCGTTGCGCCCCGGCGACCAGACCGAACTGAAGCCTGGCATGACATTCCACTTCATGACTGGGCTCTGGATGGAGAACTGGGGATTCGAGATCACCGAGAGCATTGCGATCACCGACACGGCGCCGGAATGCCTCGCGAATGTACCGCGCAAGCTCATCGTCAAGGACTGATCCAAGTGAACGCCACTGCCGCCCGCCCTACGAACCCGATCGCCTGCACCGTGCCGTTCGACGAGGACGGCAAGCATCATGGCTTCCTGCGGCTGCCCTACAGCCGCAACGACAGCGCCTGGGGCTCGGTGATGATCCCGATCACCGTGATCCGCAACGGCGAAGGCTCCACGGCGCTGCTGACGGGGGCTTGCCACGGCGATGAATACGAAGGGCCGGTGGCGCTGCAGGCGCTGACCTCGGAGCTCGAGCCGAAGGACATCGAAGGGCGGGTGATCATCGTGCCCTTCATGAACATGCCCGCCTTCCGCTCGGCTACTCGCGTGTCGCCGCTTGATGGCGCGAACCTCAACCGGATTTTTCCAGGCCGGCCGGACGGAAGCCCGAGCGAGAAGATCGCGGACTACTTCGATACGGTTCTGGCGCCGATGGCGGATTACGTGCTCGATTTTCATTCAGGCGGAAAGACGCTGGACTTCGTGCCCTTCGCGGCGGCGCATCGGCTGGAGGCCAAGCTGCAGGAAGCATCCTGCATCGCCGCCATGCAGGCCTTCAACGCGCCCTATTCGCTGGTGCTGCTCGAGATCGACAATGTCGGCATGTTCGACACGGCGGTGGAGAACCACGGCAAGGTGTTTGTCTCGACCGAGCTTGGCGGCGGGGGCACGGCCACGGCGCGCTCGGTCGGGATCGCGCGGAAGGGCGTGCGGAACTTCCTGATCCATGCGGGCATCCTGAAGGCCGAGCCGGTGGTGGAGCCGACAGAGAGCCTCGACATGCCGGATGCGGAATGCTTCGTCTTCTCCGAGGATGACGGGCTGATCGAGCCGATCGTCGATCTCGGCGAGGAGGTCGAGGAAGGCGCGCCGATCGCGCGGGTCTGGCCCGTGGGGCGCAGCGGCGTGCCGGCGGCCACCTACCACGCACGTCGCTCCGGCATTCTGGTGGGCCGCCATTTCCCGGGACTGGTGAAATCCGGAGACTGCTTGGCCGTCGTTGCAGAGAAGGTCGATCCGCGCCCCCAATAGCAGTCACGTTTCAGTCATGTGGCTTGTTGAGGAAAAACCACGGTCCCGTCAGGTCCTCGACCGGCAGACACTGCGGCAGGCGCTAGGCGACTGTCCCGCATCTTCCCGTCATCAGCGTGACGAGACTGACACATGCCCATGAGTACTAGTGAGATCGGGGGCGGGCTGCGGCGATCAATGCGGTCTGGAGTAATGCCAGTCCGCCGGCCAGAAGCAGGACAAAGACGTTCGCCCCGACTCCCACGCCCCAGATAACCTGAACTTGCATGGCAGGCTGTCGGCCCCATCGACAGGTTGGTCGTGATGATCAGCGTTCCACTGTCGGCCGGCGTTATACCAAAGCCACCTGATCAGAACTCATACGCCCATTCGCGGAGGCCGATGGAGCGAATGCGCCACGGTTGGTCCGTGAGGGTTTTCCAGGCATCGCAGCAGTGATCGACGATATCTTCGTAGCTCTTGAAGATCCGGTTCGAGAGATGATTGTCGCGCAGGAATTGCCAGACGTTTTCGACCGGTGAGGAGCGTGAAGAAAACAGTCCGGGGGACTGTTTTTAGCGACGCAAGGTTCCGGGGATCGTGGCGGCAGTGGCAGAAGGGTAATGTTCTCGGGGACGACCAGTTTTGCGGACATGTGCCAGCCGGCCTGGTCGAGAATGAGCACGGCGTGAGCGCCCTTGGCAACCTGGGTGCTGATCTCTTCGAGATGCGCTTGCATGGCGGGCGTATCGGCATATGGCATGACGAGCGCCGCGCCTTTGCCGCTCTCCGGGCAAATGGCGCCGAAAATGTAGGCCGATTTCGTGCGCTGATCTTTGGGCGCTGAGGGCCGGGTTCCCCGGCGGGCCCATCGTCGGGTGATCTTGTTCTTTTGTCCGACCCGACATTCATCCTGCCACCACAATTCTAAAGGCGTTCCAAGCGGGAGGCGCTTGCGGATCTCCTCCAGTTTGGCCGGCAGACTTTTTTAAACTCCTCAATAGCTTCGGAATTCTGCGCATAGTGGCGAGGACGGGCCGCGAGTTTGCGAAATCCCATCGCTCGCAGCTCGTTTCCGAGCGCCTGTCGGCTGATCGAGAGTAACCGCCCGGTAGGCACCTCGGTTCATGCGGCCTCATGGTGAGGCGCGATGCCCGTGGTCCAATTCCAGGGCAGTAGTTCGTCAAGACGGTTGATCTTGTGATCATGGATCCGGTCGAGGATGTCGGCCAAGTAGGCTTGGGGATCGAGGCCGTTCATCTTGGCGGTCTCGATGAGTGTCATGGTACGGGCGAGGGTCTCGGCGCCGGTGTCGGCTCCGGCGAAGAGCCAGTTTTTTCTTCCGATCCCAATTGGCCTCAGGCCACGCTCGGCGCAATTGTTGTCGACCGCCACGCGCCCGTCGTCCAGGAACAGGCAGAATGCGGGCCAGCGGCTCAGCCCATAGCGGAATGCCTTCGCGAGATCGCCCTTGCCGGGGAGGCGCGTCAGTTGTTGTTCGGCCCAGGCCTTGAAAGCCTCGACCTTTGGTTTGCTGTGCTCTTGGCGGGCCTTGCGGCGAGCTTTGGCAGATTGCCCGGAGATTTCGCGCTCGATGTTGTAGAGCTTGCCGATCCGATCGAGCGCCTCGCGGGCGATCTCGGACTTTGTCGAGATCCAGACGTCGTGGAAATCCCGGCGCAGATGCGCCCAGCACGCAGCTTCCCGGAATTGGGGACCGCCATCAGGTCCAGGGACGTAGAGCTTGGTATAGCCCTTGTAGCCATCGGCCTGGAGAATGCCGCTGCTGTGCCTGAGATGACGCCGGACGTGATCTTCTTTCCAGTCTGGCGCAAAGTAATAGACAGCACCGGGCGGAGCCGTTCCGACCCAGGGTCTCTGATCGCGGATATAGGCCCAGATCCGGCCTTTCTTGACCCCTTTGCCGAGACCGGCAGACCGACGAGACCGGTCGAGCACCCGGATCGGGGTATCATCGGCATGGAGTAGGTCGCTTGCCATGATGTCGGCCTCGATCCGCGCGATGACGGGCTCGAGCACCTTCATCGCCCGGCCGCACCAGTCCACCAGGGTGGTGTCGGGAATGTCCGCCCCCATGCGGGCGAAGATCTCGTTCTGCCGGTAAAGAGGAATGTGATCGTCGAATTTCGAGACCAGCACATGGGCCAGAAGCGAGGGGCCCGCCATGCTGCCCGGGATCGGACGGCTGGGGGCTGGGCTCTGCACCATCCTCTCGCAGCGGCGGCAGGACTTCTTTACCCGAGCGATCTCGATCACCTTGAGCTGGGCCGAGATCATTTCGAGCAACTCGCTGACATCCTCCCCCACCACGCGTAGATCTCCGCCGCAATCGGGACAGGTCTCGCCGGGATCGAGTTCGCGCCGCTCCCGTGGCGTGCTTTCGGAGACGCGGGGACGGCGGCGAGGCTTTGCGGTTGATGAGGAGCTTTCAGCCGCGGGCCCGTCCTCGACATCGTCGCTTTCGTCATGGCAAGCGTCACTGCCTTCGGCCGCAGCCACCTGCAGGTCCTCGAGTGCCAGTTCGAGCTGTTCGATCTCGCGCTCGATCTTTTCGGAGGATTTGCCGAAGACCTGTTTCTTGAGTTTGGCGATCCGCAGTCGCAAGGTCTGGATCAGCTGGTCATGGGCCTGCAAGGTCGCCGACATCTGGACGTTCTTCGCCTCCAGAGCAGCGATCATCGCCTTCAGGACGGCTGGGTCATCTGGCAGATCAAGGGACGCGTGCGACATGCCAATGGTTAACATGCGCACGTGCGGAAGGCCATAAAAACAAGGGGAATCAGAAGGATGAACTATCCCACGCGGGAGGGCGGCGCGCCCCAGTCCGGTCTGCGCCAGTCGATCCCTTCCCAGAGCATGGCCATCTGCCCGGAGGTCAGCCGGGCTGTTCCATCCGCCGCCGATGGCCAGGGAAACCGGCCTCGTTCCAGAACCTTGTAGTAGAGGCAGAAGCCTTGGCCATCCCAATACAAGAGCTTGATCCTGTCACCCTTGCGTCCACGGAACACAAAGACCGCGCCGCTGGCAGGCTTTTGCCGCAGAACGTCCTGGGCCAGAGCGGCAAGCCCGGCGATCCCCTTCCGCATGTCGGTGGCACCACAGGCGAGATAGACCCGAACGCCCGTCCCAGGTCCAATCATACCGTTTCGACGATCCGGATCAGACGCGCAAGAGCCGCACCATCGATCTCGCCGCCGCACCGGATCTGGCGGCCGTTGGCAAACACGATGGTGAGTTCGCCGCGCCCGGCGCCGCCATCAGGCGTCGGTATCTCCCTCTCTTCTGATGCCGCCATTTCAAGCGGCAGAAACACCGCGTTGCCCGACCGAGGCCAGAGCCCCTTGCGACGCAATGCCTGGCGCCATTGATAGATGTGCTGTCGGGTCAGATCGTGACGCCTTGCCGTATCCGCGACCGTGGATCCCGCCTCGACCTCTTCGAGGATCGAGAGTTTCTCATCGTCCGACCACCGGCGGCGACGCTCAACTCCGACTATGACTTCATGTCGCATATATCGCCTCCGACCATAAGACGTCGTTATCCACGTCAATAACGACGTCGTTTAAGGGCTCAGCAATATCTCAGGAAGGCGGCCCCAATCGGGTGGTTACGATCGAGATCCCGAATTCGTTCCAACTGCCGAAAGCCAGCGCCGCCGAGCTGACGGTCGGCGCGCGTGGCGTGGGACAACACGGCGAAGGAAGCGACCACCCCGGCCGCGAGGCGCTTTCCCATAGGCGTGACGGTGGTGGACCGCCAGGAACGGCGTCACCAGCGTGGCGGTGCGGCTCGACGGCGTGGCGACGGTGGCGGCGTAATCGGCCACTTTGGGCCAAGGGGCCGGCGGCTGTAGGGCTCTCGTTTCACGCGTAGTCGTCTATCGACTCGCCGAACTCTTCGCCGATAGCCTCGCAATGCGCCTTCAACGCCCCCTGCAAGGTGAAGTACATGCCGCCGGATTCGTGACAGAAGCCGTTTCCTTCCACGAACACCTTCGCCAAGGTCCAGTCCTTGATGCCGTTCTGGGTGTTGCATAGGACCGACACCGTATTGTCATTGCCCATCCCGGCAGCCACGACGACGCTCTCGCCGTAGCGATTGCGCGCGAACACAGTGCCGAAAGTCAGCCGCTCCAGGTATTCCTCAAGTGCTTCGGCGCTTACTTGATCGGGGCATTGCGGAAACTCGGTTGGTGTGCGCCATCTCCGTTGGAAGGCCGCCGGGCTCAGCGAAGGAGTGTCTTCGGGTTCGGGCTCGGGTTGTGGTGAGGGCGTAGCGCGCCCTGTGAACAGCCACTCGCCAAGCGACCCGCCCTTCACGCCCTGTCCTTTTTCCGCCCAAGCCATCAAGCGCCTGCGGCTCTCCGATGCGTCTTCCTTGGTGACGGTGCGCATCCACCCCAGATTGGGCACTGCGCTTGCACCGGGGTTCGCAAAGAACGCTTCGAGCGAGCCGAACGCCTGTTCGATCCGTTGTCGCGTGATTGGATTCAAGAGCAGGTTTTCGAGTCGTGTGACCCACCGCAGGTTTTCCGGACGATTGTTCAAGCGGTTGGTGTCGATGTGATCGACAACGTGATCGTTGGACGGACGCGGGCCATGGTAAGCCGTGGCGATGATCTGATGTACAACATGCTCGCTCACGACGAGGTAGCCGGAATGCTTGTTCAGCGCTCCGAAGGTCCAGACGTTGTCGAGCTTCCTCTTCCGAGCATTTGTACGTCCACGCCTGAATACGGCGCCGTTGTCCCGCACGAGGTAGGTTTCGTCCCTGAACAGAGTTTCGCGCTCATCCTCGAACGCATCCAGCAGATCCTCTATTGGCGAGTGCTCGGCAGTCGAACCCGATGCCGGCACCCTCGCAAACATATCCATGTCGTGCATCGCACGTCCTCCAAGGATGTTTCCGGGATTCATCAGCCTAACCGACATTGCGCCAGCGCTGGGTTCTTGTCGGCAGCGGTATTCGGGGTGCCAGGCGCCGCCTTTTGCTCACATGCACAGCCGCACTCTGGTAGATGAGCGCCCTTGAGTCAAGAACATGAACGGAACATCGGCGCTGTCCCGTGTCGCATCCGTGTTGCACGGAGGAATCGAGGATGCTCGTAAGCCTTTGGAATTTTTGGGGAGTGTTCGGGATGGGTTTGCGACACGCAAAAGCCGCCCGGAGGGCGACCTATGTGTTTGATATCTTTTGGGTAATTTTGGTTGCGGGGACAGGATTTGAACCTGTGACCTTCAGGTTATGAGCCTGACGAGCTACCGGGCTGCTCCACCCCGCGCCATTTGAAAGTCTGGTTGACTTTCTGCGCTTTGGCACGGTTGTTTTTGGTCGTGCCGTGCCGGTTATCGGGTTGTCCCTTTTGGGAGGGACGTTTGTGAAGAGAAGCTTTGGGATGCGTTTATCAGGTTTGGCGGTAACCTACTCTCCCACGTCTTGAGACGCAGTACCATCGGCGCCGAGGCGCTTAACGGCCGAGTTCGGGATGGGATCGGGTGTTTCGCTCGCAGCTGTTGCCACCAAACCTGGAAAACGCATCCTCCTGCCCACCCGCTTTGACTGGGTCGGCAGGACACACGAGACTTGTCTTTCTCATTCTCTGACTGTTCTGGGTCAAAGGCTTCCCGTTTCCGGTCGGCCAGGACTGGTCCTGGCTTCCACTGGATCGGATCAAGCCAATCGGGCGATTAGTATCGGTCAACTGAGCACGTTACCGCGCTTACATCTCCGACCTATCGACGTGGTGGTCTACCACGGCCCTCAAGGGAGACCTGGTTTCGAGGGGGGCTTCCCGCTTAGATGCCTTCAGCGGTTATCCTGTCCGCACATAGCTACCCTGCACTGCCGTTGGCACGACAACAGGTCCACCAGTGGTGCGTTCACCCCGGTCCTCTCGTACTAGGGGCAACTCCTCTCAAGTCTCCTACACCCACGGCAGATAGGGACCGAACTGTCTCACGACGTTCTAAACCCAGCTCACGTACCACTTTAAACGGCGAACAGCCGTACCCTTGGGACCTTCTCCAGCCCCAGGATGTGATGAGCCGACATCGAGGTGCCAAACACTGCCGTCGATATGGACTCTTGGGCAGTATCAGCCTGTTATCCCCGGCGTACCTTTTATCCGTTGAGCGATGGCCCTTCCACGCGGGACCACCGGATCACTATGGCCGACTTTCGTCTCTGCTCGACTTGTCAGTCTCGCAGTCAGGCGGGCTTATGCCATTGCACTCGACGACCGATTTCCGACCGGTCTGAGCCCACCATCGCGCGCCTCCGTTACTGTTTGGGAGGCGACCGCCCCAGTCAAACTACCCGCCACACAGGGTCCCGGATCCGGATGACGGACCGCGGTTAGACATCAGATGAGCGAAGGGTGGTATCTCAAGGGAAGCTCCACGGGAACTGGCGTCCCCGCTTCAAAGCCTGCCACCTATCCTGCACATCTCTGACCTGATGCCAGTGTGAAGCTGTAGTAAAGGTGCACGGGGTCTTTCCGTCTGACCGCGGGAACCCCGCATCTTCACGGGGAATTCAATTTCGCTGAGTCTGCATTGGAGACAGCGGGGAAGTCGTTACGCCATTCGTGCAGGTCGGAACTTACCCGACAAGGAATTTCGCTACCTTAGGACCGTTATAGTTACGGCCGCCGTTTACTGGGGCTTCAATTCAAGGCTTGCACCTCTCCTTTTAACCTTCCAGCACCGGGCAGGCGTCAGACCCTATACGTCGCCTTGCGGCTTCGCAGAGCCCTGTGTTTTTAGTAAACAGTCGCCACCCCCTGGTCTGTGCCCCCCGCCAACGCTTGCGCGCCAACGGGGCCTCCTTCTCCCGAAGTTACGGAGGCATTTTGCCGAGTTCCTTCAATGCAGTTCTCTCAAGCGCCTTGGTATGCTCTACCAGTCCACCTGTGTCGGTTTCGGGTACGATCTAATGGAG
The DNA here is from genome assembly GCF_049800915.1 of Amaricoccus macauensis. Classification (GTDB taxonomy): domain Bacteria; phylum Pseudomonadota; class Alphaproteobacteria; order Rhodobacterales; family Rhodobacteraceae; genus Amaricoccus; species Amaricoccus macauensis_A. The sequence goes on along the minus strand of NZ_JBNAFY010000001.1, from coordinate 4,305 downwards.
GGCTATTTCCTGGAACCGCTTCGAAGCCTGATCAATCCGATAAGATCAGACAACAGCCGCGATCCGTCACATCCTCCTGGCTCCGGAATATTAACCGGATTCCCATCGACTACGCCTTTCGGCCTCGCCTTAGGGGTCGGCTCACCCTGCTCAGATTAGCTTTAAGCAGGAACCCTTGGACTTTCGGCGGGAGTGTCTCTCACACTCCTTGTCGCTACTCATGTCAACATTCTCGCTTCTGAATGCTCCACCGGATCGCTTACGCGCCGGCTTCATCGCAAACTCCGTGTCTCCGTTGTTTTGTTTGCGCTACCGCTTCGCTACTTGAGCGCAAACGGGCCTCGCACAAAACATAAGAGACATGGAGTTAATAGACAGAACGCTCCGCTACCGCGTGCACAAAGTGCACACCCTGAGCTTCGGCTCGTGGCTTGAGCCCCGGTACATCTTCGCCGCAGGACCTCTTGTTTAGACCAGTGAGCTGTTACGCTATCTTTAAAGGATGGCTGCTTCTAAGCCAACCTCCTGGTTGTTTTGGAAGTCCCACATGCTTTCCCACTTAGCCACGAATTAGGGGCCTTAGCTGCAGGTCAGGGTTGTTTCCCTCTCCACGACGGACGTTAGCACCCGCCGTGTGTCTGCCAGATAGTACTCTTCGGTATTCGGAGTTTGGTTAGGATCAGTAAGACTGTGGGTCCCCATTACCCATCCAGTGCTCTACCCCCGAAGGTATTCATCTGACGCTCTACCTAAATAGATTTCGCGGAGAACCAGCTATCTCCGAGTTTGATTGGCCTTTCACCCCTAGGCACACCTCATCCCGACCTTTTTCAACAGGTGTGGGTTCGGACCTCCAGTGCGTGTTACCGCACCTTCATCCTGGACATGCCTAGATCACTCGGTTTCGGGTCTGATCCCACGAACTCATGCGCCCTATTAAGACTCGCTTTCGCTGCGCCTCCACCTAACGGCTTAAGCTTGCTCGTGAGACCAAGTCGTTGACCCATTATACAAAAGGTACGCCGTCACTTCCGAAGAAGCTCCGACTGTTTGTAGGCGTCCGGTTTCAGGGACTGTTTCACTCCCCTTGTCGGGGTGCTTTTCACCTTTCCCTCACGGTACTGGTTCGCTATCGGTCAGCAAGGAGTACTTAGCCTTGGAGGGTGGTCCCCCCATCTTCAGACAGAATTTCACGTGTTCCGCCCTACTTGATACGTCCGATCAAGCTTCGCATACGGGGCTGTCACCCATATCGCCCAGCTTCCCAACTGGTTCTGCTCACTCTCACGGCTCGGCTGGTCCCCGTTCGCTCGCCGCTACTGGGGGAGTATCTGTTGATTTCCTTTCCTACGGGTACTGAGATGTTTCAGTTCCCCGCGTTCGCTCTTAAAACCCTATGTATTCAGGTATTAAGTACCTGGTTCAGAAGATTATAAGCTGCCCAAGGGCAATTATAATCAACTGTCAGGTGGGTTGCCCCATTCGGAGATCCCGGGATCAAAGGCTGTTCTCACCTCCCCCAGGCTTATCGCAGAGTACCACGTCCTTCATCGCCTCTTGCTGCCAAGGCATCCACCAAACGCCCTTCTCGCGCTTGATCCGATCCAGAAGAAGACAGGCCCTTTTGCGTGAGGTGGTTCAAACCTCAAACCCGTCCCTTGGCCTCCTGGCCGGAAGTCTTTGACCCATGACGCGCCCTCGACAGACAGCGCCACGGTTCGGATCGCTCGAACGATCCCGAAAGGGATCAGACAAGCAATCACGGTCAGTGTATTTAGACTTGGAAAGACTGTCTTTGGTTGTCC